>NZ_BMFW01000001.1 GCF_014639275.1 Arthrobacter liuii
GAGGCCTCCAGAATCGACAGCCCGCCGCACACCAAATCAACAAACTCAGTGCGGGCATTCGACGGGAACAACTTGACCATCTAACGCTCCATCAATCAGAGCGTTGCAACGACCCTATGACTTTGCCTCAAAAACATTGCGTTGAAATGCCATCTCGCGGAGGTGTTACTTTGCGTACTCCCGCGCGCCGGCAAGCTCGGCTTCCAGCGCTGCGAGCTGGCGTTCGACGGCGGCCGGTGCGGTGCCGCCCTGGGAGTTGCGGCTGTTGAGCGAGCCCTCCGTGGACAGCACGGTCCGGACCTCGGGAGTCAGGTGCTCCGAAATGGCCGCGTACTCTTCGTCGGTCAGGTCCCACAGCTCCACGCCGCGGGACTCGGCCTGCTTGACGGCCGCGCCGGACAGTTCGTGCGCTTCGCGGAACGGCACGCCCTGGCGGACCAGCCATTCGGCGATGTCGGTGGCCAGCGCAAAGCCCTGGGGTGCCAGCGATTCCATCCGCTCCGTGTTGAACGTGAGGGTGGCGATCATGCCGGTGACTGCCGGGAGCAACAGCTCCAGGGTGTCCGCGGCATCGAACACCGGTTCCTTGTCCTCCTGCAGGTCGCGGTTGTACGCCAGCGGCAAGCCCTTGAGCGTGGCCAGCAGCCCGGTCAGGTTGCCGATCAGGCGTCCAGCCTTGCCGCGCGCCAGCTCCGCCACGTCAGGGTTCTTCTTCTGCGGCATGATCGAGGACCCGGTGGAGTACGAGTCATGCAGCGTTACGAAGGAGAACTCCTTCGTGGCCCAGAAGATGATTTCCTCGGAGATGCGGGACAGGTCCACGCCGATCATGGAGCAGACCCAGGCGAACTCGGCGAAGACATCGCGGGACGCGGTGCCGTCGATCGAGTTGTGCACGGCGGAGTAGAACCCCAGGTCCGCCGCCACGGCCTCCGGGTCCAGGCCCAGCGAGGACCCGGCCAGCGCACCGGAACCGTAGGGCGAAACGCCTGCGCGCTTGTCCCAGTCCTGGAGCCGCTGCACGTCGCGCAGCAGGGCCCAGGCGTGGGCCAGGAGGTGGTGGCTGAGCAGGACTGGCTGGGCGTGCTGCAGGTGCGTGCGGCCCGGCATGGCAACACCGTGGTGCGCCTTTGCCTGCTCCACCAGCGCGTCCACCGTGGCCAGGACGCCCCGGGCGATGATCCGCGCATGGTCGCGCAGGAACATCCGGCCCAGGGTTGCCACCTGGTCGTTGCGGGACCGGCCTGCGCGGAGCTTGCCGCCCAGCTGGGCGCCGGCGCGCTCGATCAGGCCGCGTTCCAGCGAACCGTGCACGTCCTCATCGGATTCAGCGGGCACGTAGGCACCGGAAGCTACGTCCCCATCCAGCTGCGCCAGGGCTGCCAGCATGCCTTCCAACTCGGCGTCGTCCAGCAGTCCGGCCTTGTGGAGCACGCGGGCGTGGGCCTTGGAGCCGGCAATGTCGTACCGGGCCAGGCGCCAGTCGAAGTGCGTGGACTTGCTCAGCGCCGCGAGGGCGTCGGCGGGGCCGCCGGCGAACCGGCCGCCCCACAGCGCGCCGGTGTTTGTGGCTTCGGTTTTTTGGGTTTCGACAGGCTCAACCACCGAAACTTACTTCCCTGCGACGCGGATGTCGCGGCCGGAGGCAACCTTGGCGGACATGCCCCACAGCTCGATGAAGCCCTTGGCCTGGGACTGGTCGAAGGTGTCGCCGGTGTCGTAGGTGGCGAGGTCGAAGTCGTAGAGCGAGGTCTCGGAGCGGCGGCCGTTGACGATGGCCTGGCCACCGTGGAGCACCATGCGGATGTCGCCGGAGACGTACTTCTGCGTGTCCTCGATGAAGGCGTCCAGGGAGCGCTTGAGCGGGGAGAACCACTGGCCGTCGTAGACCAGTTCGGCCCAGCGCTGGCCCACGGTGGCCTTGAAGCGGGCCTGCTCGCGCTCTACGGTGATGTCCTCGAGGTGCTTGTGGGCGGTGATCAGCGCCATGGCGCCCGGTGCCTCGTAGATTTCGCGGGACTTGATGCCCACCAGGCGGTCCTCGACGACGTCGATCCGGCCCACGCCCTGGGCGCCGGCGCGGCGGTTGAGTTCCTTGATGGCCTGCAGCGGGGTGACCTTGACGCCGTCGATCGCCACGGGTACGCCGGCCTGGAAGGAGATAGTGACCTCATCCGGTGCCGGCGGGAACTCCGGGGTGGCGGTGTAGTCGTAGATGTCCTTGGTGGGGGCATTCCAGATGTCCTCGAGGTAGCCGGTTTCCACGGCGCGGCCCCAGACGTTCTGGTCAATCGAGTATGGGTTCTTCTTGGTGGTCTCGATGGGCAGTCCCTTTTCCTCGGCGAAGGCGATGGCCTTGTCGCGGGTCAGGGCGAGGTCGCGGACTGGTGCGATGCACTTGAGGTCCGGGCCGAGGGTCTGGATGCCCACTTCGAAGCGGACCTGGTCGTTGCCCTTGCCGGTGCAGCCGTGGGCAACGGTGGTGGCGCCGAATTCGCGGGCAGCCTTGACCAGGTGCTTGACGATGACCGGGCGGGAGATGGCGGACACCAGCGGGTAGTGGCCCTGGTAGAGGGCGTTGGCCTTCAGCGTGGGCACGCAGTATTCGTTGGCGAACTCGTCCGAGGCGTCGGCCACGTAGGCCTCGACGGCGCCGCAGCCCAGGGCGCGCTGGCGGATGGTTTCCAGCGATTCGCCGCCCTGTCCGACGTCGACCGCCACGGCGATGACCTCGGCACCGGTGGCTTCACCGATCCAGCCGATGGCGACGGACGTGTCCAGGCCGCCGGAGTAGGCAAGCACAATGCGTTCAGTCACTTCAGATGCTCCTTGTGGGGTTTGTTGGGTTGATTGTCTTCAAGCTTATTGCCCGGCTTCCTCGGCCAGCTGCAGGAAGCGGGCGGCGAGGTCCGGGCCGCCCAGCGGGTCGCGCGAGACCAGCAGGACGGTGTCGTCCCCGGCGATGGTGCCCAGGATGGACGGCATCACCGAGTGGTCGATGGCCAGCGCCAGGAAGTTCGCGGCGCCGGGCGGCGTCCGCAGGACTGCGATGTTGGCGGAAGCTTCCGCCGTGACCAGCAGTTCACTGCACAGCCGGGCCAGCCGGGCGTCCAGGATCTCCTGGGTCACGCCGCTCTTGGCGCCCCGTTCGCCGCCCTCGCCGGGGACTGCGTAGACCAGGACGCCCTCCTTGCCGCGGACGCGGACGGCGCCCAGTTCCACCAGGTCGCGGGACAGCGTTGCCTGGGTGACCTGCACGCCGTCGTCCGCCAGCAGCGCGGCAAGTTCCGCCTGCGACCGTACAGACTGCCCCGTCAGGATTGCGGTGATGCGCGCCTGCCGGGCGGTCTTGGTGGCGGGACTGGTGCCCGGGGAGGACGGCTGGGCGGACACTAGAACGTGCTCTCCCCGGTCCCCTCAACTGGGGAAAGACCTTCGACGAAGGCCAGGCCCGAGCGGTGCATCAGCCAGGCCATCAGCGCCTTCTGGGCGTGCAGCCGGTTTTCCGCCTCATCCCAGACGATGGACTGCGGGCCGTCAATGACATCGGCGGATATCTCGTAGCCGCGGTAGGCAGGCAGGCAGTGAAGCACGACGGCGTCATCCGCAGCAAGTGCCATGGCGTCCGAGTCTACGGAGTAGTCCCGGAACAGCTGCATCCGGGCTTCCTTCTCGGCCTCCTGGCCCATGGACACCCAAGTGTCGGTGGCGACGACGTCGGCCCCCCGCAGCGCTTCCTTGGCGTCGGTGGTGATGAGCACCGAGCCACCGGTCTCGGCTGCGCGCTCCTTCGCTGCGGCCACGATCTCCGCGGCCGGCAGGTAGCCTGCAGGGCCTGCGATGCGGACGTGCATGCCGGCCGTAACCCCTGCCAGCAGGTAGGAGTTTGCCATGTTGTTGGCGGCATCGCCCAGGTAGCTCATGGTGAGCCCCTTGAGTTCGCCCTTGTGTTCCTTGACGGCGAGCAGGTCGGCCAGGAGCTGGCACGGGTGGTAGTCATCGCAAAGGGCATTGATGACCGGCACCTTGGAGTTCTCCGCCATGGCCACCAGGCCAGAGTGCGCGCCGGTGCGCCACACGATGGTGGACACCATCCGCTCGAGCACCCTGGCGGTGTCCTCCACGGATTCCTTGTGCCCGATCTGGGCTTCCCCGGGGTTGATGATCAGCGCGTTGCCGCCCATGTCGGCGATGCCGGTGGCGAAGGAGACGCGGGTCCTGGTGGAGGTCTTGTCGAAGATCACGGCCACGGTCTTGCGGCCGCTGCCCTGCGCGGCGAACGGCTGGACGCTGTAGGGTGCTGCCTTCATGCGGGCAGCGAGCTCCAGGACCTCCGCCTGCTCGGCGGGGCTGAGGTCGGTGTCCTTGAGGAAATGCCGGGTGCTGCCAGGCACCGAACCAAGGGATGAAGCTGTGGGGTTCACTGTGCGTCCTTAGCTGCTTGGAAGATTGCCGGGAAGGCGGCGAGGAAGGTGTCGGCCTGCGCCGTGGTGAGGATCAGCGGCGGGGCAAGCCGGATGGTGTGCGGGCCCGGGCTGTTGAGGATGAAGCCTGCATCGAGGCCGGCCTGCACGACGGCCGGGGCAACATCGGCGTCGAGGTCGAAACCGATCAGCAGCCCCTCCCCGCGGACTTCCGTCACGCCGGGGATCGCAGCCAAGGCAGAGCGCAGGTGCTCCCCCAGGGCCGTGACGTTGGCCAGCACGTTCTGGCTTTCCAGGGCGTGCAGCGTAGCGAGGGCGGCGGCCGTCGCCACCGGGTTCCCGCCGAAGGTGGTCCCGTGCTGGCCGGCGGACAACAGCGACGACGTCTGCCCGCCAAAGGTGATCAGGGCGCCGATGGGGAAACCGCCGCCGAGGCCCTTGGCCAGGGTGACGGCGTCCGGGACGATCCCGGCATCCTCACTGGCCAGCCACTTTCCGGTCCGGCCGATGCCCGTTTGGACCTCGTCCAGGATCAGCAGCGCACCTACCCGGGCAGTCAGCTCCCGCGCGGCCTTGAGGTAGCCCGGCGGCAGCGGACGGACGCCTGCCTCACCCTGGATGGGCTCCAGGAAGACGGCAGCAACGGTTTCATCCACGGCCGCCTCCAGCGCGGCGATGTCGCCGAACGGGATGTGCACCACGCCGCCGGGCAGCGGCTCGAAGGGCGCGCGGTAGGCTTCCTTGGCGGTGAGGGCCAGCGCTCCCATGGTCCGACCGTGGAACGCGCCTTCGAGGGCGATGATCTTGGTGCGCTTGACCGGGCCATCGCCGGCGTTGCGGCGGGCAAGCTTGAAGGCGGCCTCATTGGCTTCCGTGCCGGAGTTGCTGAAGAACACCTTGGAGCCGGCGGGAGCGTGGGCAAGTTCCAGGAGTTTCTCGGCCAGCGCCACCTGGGTGGGGCTGGTGAAGAAGTTGGAGACGTGGCCCAGGGTGGCCAGCTGGCTGGCAATGACCGACGTCACGAACGGGTGGGCGTGGCCCAGGGCGTTGACGGCAATGCCGCCCAGCAGGTCAAGGTATTCCTTGCCGTCGGCGTCCCAGACCAGGCAGCCGGCGCCGCGGACCAGGACCCGCTGCGGCGTGCCGAACACGCCCATCAGGGAGGAGGAGTAGCGGGACAGCCACTCGGAGCCACTTCCTGCCCCAGTCATAACGGAAGCTTTGGCGTCCGGTCCGGCGATGGGGGCCAGGGCGTGGTCGGGCACCGCGAAGCGGGCGGGGCCCCCATCGCCGGCCGGACTCACGTCAACAGTTTCGTTCATGCGTTCACTTCCTCGTCCGGGACGACCTGGGTGCCGATACCGGCGGTGGTGAAAGTTTCAAGAAGCATGGAGTGAGCCAGGCGCCCGTCCACGATGTGTGCCCGTTCCACGCCCTCATCAACCGCCTTCAAGCAGGCGGCCATCTTGGGGATCATGCCCGACTCGAGCCTGGGCAGCATGTCCCGCAGCTCCGATGCCGTGAGCGAGGAAATCAGGGAGGACTTGTCCGGCCAGTTGGCGTAGAGGCCTTCGACGTCGGTGAGGATGACCAGCTTGGAGGCGCCCAGCGCGGACGCGACGGCGGCCGCCGCGGTGTCGGCGTTGACGTTCAGGACCTGCCCAGTGGGCTGGAAGCGCGCGGTCCCCGCCACGCCGTCACCGCCGTCGACAATCTCCGGGGCCACGGTGGAAATCACGGGGATGCGGCCGGCGGCGAGGATGTCCACGATCCCGGCGGGGTCGACGCCGACCACCTCGCCTACCAGCCCAAGGTCCACTTCTTCGCCGTCCACCACGGTCCCGGTGCGGACGGCGCGCAGCAGGCCCCCGTCCTCCCCGGACATGCCGACGGCGTACGGGCCGTGGGAGTTGATCAGGCCAACGAGCTCCCTGCCCACCTGGCCGGTGAGGACCATGCGGACCACGTCCATGGCCTCGGGCGTGGTGACGCGCAGGCCGCCCTTGAACTCGGACTCAATGCCCAGCCGGCCCAGCATGGAGTTGATCTGCGGACCGCCGCCGTGGACCACCACGGGGTGGATGCCCACGTGATGGAGGAAGACGATGTCCTCGGCAAAAGCGCGCCGGAGCTCGTCGTTGACCATGGCGTTGCCGCCGTACTTGATCACCATGGTGGTGCCGGCGAACCGCTGGATCCAAGGCAGGGCCTCGATCAGGGTCGCGGCCTTGTCCTGGGCAGCGGACATGCTGGTGGTTTCACGCGTCTGGGTGTTCATGTGGTCACTTTCCGCAGCGGTTGTGCCGGCGGCGCGGTCCTCCTAGCTGGAGTAGGCGCTGTTTTCGTGCACGTAGTCGTGGGTGAGGTCGTTGGTCCAGATGGTGGCTTCGGCATCGCCTGCCTGCAGGTCTATCTCCACCAGCACTTCGCGCGGTTCCAGGTCCACCAGGGACCGGTCGTCGCCGATGCTGCCATTGCGGCAGATCTGGACGCCGTTCATCGCCACGTTGAGCTTGTCCGGCTCGAAGGCGGCGTCCGTGGTGCCGACGGCGGAGAGCACACGGCCCCAGTTGGGGTCCTTGCCGAAGATGGCGGCCTTGAACAGGTTGGAGCGGGCCACCGAGCGGCTGACCGACTCGGCATCGGCTTCGCTGGCTGCATTGAACGTGCGGATGGCGATGTCGTGGCTGGCGCCCTCGGCATCCGCGATCAGTTTCCGTGCCAGCTCGGCGCAGACCTGCGTCAGTCCTGCGCCGAAAACCTCAGCGGCAGGCACTGCCCCGGAGGCACCTGAGGCCAGCAGGACAACGGTGTCGTTGGTGGACATGCAGCCATCGGAGTCGGCGCGGTCGAAGGTGACGCGCGTGGCGTCGCGGAGGACGACGTCGAGCATTTCCGGCTGCACCAGGGCGTCCGTGGTGAGCACCACCAGCATGGTGGCCAGGCCGGGAGCCAGCATGCCGGCGCCCTTGGCGATCCCGCCGATGCTGAATTCCTGGCCGTCGGCGTCGGTGCCGATGAACAGGGCGGACTTGGGCACGCTGTCAGTGGTCATGATGGCGGTGCCGGCGGCCGGGCCGCCATCGGTGCTGAGTTCCGCCGCTGCAGCCTCAATCCCCGGCAGGACCTTGTCCATGGGCAACTGCTCCCCGATCAGGCCGGTGGAGCAGACGAACACGTCGGTTGCCGAGATGCCCAGCACCTTGGCAACTTTTTCCGCCGTGCTGTGGGTGTTCTGGAAGCCGGTGGGGCCCGTGCAGGCGTTGGCTCCGCCGGAGTTGAGGATAACGGCGTCAACGCGGCCGTCGGAGACCACCTGGCGGGACCAGTGGACAGGGGCTGCTGCCACGCGGTTGCTGGTGAAGACGGCGGCGGCGGCCTTGGACGGTCCGTCATTGACGACCAGGGCGAGGTCCGGGTTGCCGGAGGCCTTGAGTCCGGCGGTGACGCCGGCGGCCCGGAATCCCTGGGGTGCGGTGATGGTCACGGGGCTACTCCCTGCAGGTTGAGGCCGGCGGTTTCCGGCAGGCCGAGTGCGATGTTCATGGACTGCACGGCGCCGCCGGCAGTGCCCTTGGTGAGGTTATCGATCACGCAGGTGACGATCACGCGTCCGGTGTGGGCGTCGAACGCCAGCTGCATGGCCGCGTGGTTGGAGCCCTGGACGGACTTGGTCCCGGGCCAGTGGCCTTCGGGCAGCACGTGGACGAACGGCTCGTCGTCGTACGCTTCGGTCCAGGCCTGGCGCAGCTGCGCGGCTGTGGTGCCGGCCTTGACCTTTGCGGTGGCGGTGGTCAGGATGCCGCGGCTCATCGGGGCCAGGGTGGGCGTGAAGGAAACGGTGACCTTCTCCCCCGCCGCGTTGGCTAGGCCCTGCTCGATTTCCGGGGTATGCCGGTGCCCGCCGCCCACGCTGTAAGGGCTCATGGAACCCATGACCTCGGCGCCGATCAGGTTGACCTTGGCGGCCTTGCCGGCGCCCGAGGTGCCGGACGCGGAAACGATCACGACGTCGTCGGGCTCCAGCAGGTGCGCGGCGAACCCGGGGGTCAGTGCGAGGAGGGCGGACGTCGGGTAGCAGCCGGGAACGGCGATGCGCTTGGCTCCTTTGAGGGCTTCCCGCTGGCCGGGCAGTTCTGGCAGCCCGTAGGGCCACGTGCCGGCATGGGCTGAGCCGTAGAACTTTTCCCAGGCGGCGGGGTCCTCGAGGCGGTGGTCGGCGCCGGCGTCGATCACCACTGTCCCTTCCGGCAGCTGGGCGGCGATCTCGGCGGAGGCTCCATGCGGCAGCGCCAGGAAGACGACATCGTGGCCGGAGAGGTTCTCCACCGTGGTGTCCTCGAGGATGCGGCTGGCCAGCCCGTGCAGGTGCGGCTGCAGTTCGCCGAGGCGGGAACCGGCGTTGCTGTGGGCCGTGATGGCGCCGATGGTCACACCGGGGTGCCCGGCAAGAATGCGGAGGACCTCACCCCCGGCGTAGCCGCTGGCTCCCGAAACCGCAACAGAAATAGTCATGCTTCGACTATACAGCAATAGTTATGCATTAGCATCGATATTTATGCATAGGCGGTGTCCGGGATCAGGCCAACACTTGTCGTCCCGGCCGGAGGTGTCCCTAGGATGGATTCGGCAGCCGGGGCCGGAGACGCCGGGACCCGCGAAAGGAGAGCCATGACGCACGCAATCGTCGCACGGCAGGCAGGCGGACCGGAAGTCCTTGACTACGCCGAGGTTGAACCGCCCGTTCCAGGTCCGGGGCAGCTACTGTTCAAAGTCGGGGCGGCCGGCGTCAACTTCATCGATACCTACAAGCGCAGCGGCACCTACAAAGTGCCCTACCCCTTCACCCCCGGATCGGAGGCCGCCGGGACGGTGGAGGCGGTGGGCGAAGGGGTGGCCGGCTTCGCTGTCGGCGACCGGATTGCCACGGCCGAGGGCATCGACTGCTACGCGGACTACGCGCTGGTGGACGAGGACGCCGCGCTGCCGGTACCAAAAAGCCTTGACATCTTCACCGCCGCGGCCCTTCCCCTGCAGGGCGTCACGGCCCACTACCTCATGAACTCGACCTTCAAGGTGGAGCCCGGCCACAAGGTCCTGCTGCATGCCGGCGCCGGCGGTGTGGGCCTGCTCCTGATCCAGTTGCTTAAGGCACGCGGCGCGGAGGTCATCACCACAGTCTCCACTGACGGGAAGGAGCGGTTGGCGCTCGACGCCGGCGCGGACCACGTCCTGCGGTACGACGGCTTCGCGGAGCGGGTCAGGGACATCACCAGCGGCACCGGCGTGGACGTGGCCTACGACGGCGTGGGCAAGGACACCTTCGACGGCTCGCTCGCTGCGTTGCGGGTTCGGGGAATGCTGGTGCTGTTCGGTGCCGCTTCCGGACCCGTCCCGCCGTTTGACCCGCAGCGCCTCAACGCCGGCGGCTCGCTGTTCCTGACGCGCCCCACCATGGGGCACTACCTGCGGAACGCGGAGGAGCGGCGCTGGCGCTCGGATGAGGTCTTTGCCGCCGCCGCGGACGGCAGCCTGAAGGTTCGGATCGGCGCACGCTACCCGTTGAGCCAGGCGGCCCAGGCGCACCGCGACCTCGAGGGCCGCAAGACGACCGGGAAGGTCATCCTGGTGCCCTAGTTTTTGGGTCACAGCGAAGAAGTCCCCGCAATCAACATGATTGCGGGGACTTCTTTCCTCTTTGTGGACGTGCCGCGCTTACCGCTGGACAGCTCCGAAGCGCTCGGCAGCCAGGGCGACGGCGCTCTCGCGCGCCGCAGAGGCTTCGTCAGCGGTCAGGGTGCGGTCCGCTGCACGGAACCGCAGCCCGAAGGCCAGCGACTTCCTGCCCTCTTCGATGCCCTTGCCTGCATAGACGTCGAACAGTGCCACGTCCTCCAGCAGCTCACCGGCACCTTCACGCAGTGCGGCAAGAACGTCGTCTGCCGGCACGTCGGCCGGGACCACGAGGGCCACGTCCTGGGTGGCCAGCGGGAACGTGGAGATGTGGCGGGCCACGATCACGTCCGGCGCTGCCTCGAACAGGGCGTCGGCATTGATCTCCACTGCCACTGAACGGGCAGGCATGTCCGAGGCCGCCAGCAGCTTGGGATGCAGTTCGCCGGCGTAGCCCACCACCTCACCGGTGCGCAGCGCGAGCTGTGCCGTGCGGCCGGGATGGAATGCCTGGTGGCTGCCCTGGGTCACCACAAGGTCCACGCCGAGGACATCACCGGCAAGGCGGGCAATATCCAGCGCGTCCGCCCAGTCCCAAGCCCGCGGGGAGTGTGCGGCCGCGGCAGGTGAATCGTGGCCGGTCAGGACCGCGGCGAGGTGGAACGGTTGGTCCGGGACGCCGTCGTATAGTGCGTCCAACACCTCATCGGCAGGCTTGGCGCCCAGCGGCGGGATGGCGGGGGTGCCCATGGTCGCGCCAGGCAGGAACACCAGGCCCGATTCGAACAGGGCGAGGTCGCGGAAGCCACGGGAATGGTTCCGCTTGGCCACCTCGATCAGCCCGGGCAGGATGGACGTGCGCAGGTAACCTTGCTCTTCACTGATGGGATTGGCGAGCTTGATGGCACTGCGCCCGGCACCCTGTTCGGCCGTTCCAAAGGTGTCGTTGGCTGCCTTGGACACAAACGGGTAGGACAGGACCTCGGTGAGTCCGGTGTCCGCCAGGGCCTGGATGAGGCGCCGGCGCTGCTGTTGGACCCGGGTGAGGCCGCGGCCCGGAGGTGCCACCGGCAGTGTGGCGGGGATCTTGTCGTAGCCCACCAGCCGGGCAATCTCCTCCGTCAGGTCTTCCTTGGTCTCAAGGTCGCTGCGCCAGCTCGGCGGCGTAACGGTCCACCCGGCGTCGTTCTTGACCACGACGGCGCCCAGGTCCTCAAGGGAAGTGACGATCTGGCTGTCAGTGAAGTCGATGCCGATGCGGGCGGCCGCGAAGCCGGCGGGCAGCTCGATGGTGATGGTTTCCGGGGCGGTGCCAACGTCGGTGCCGGCTTCGTCCGCGGTGCCGCCTGCCAGTTCCACCAGGAGGTCCACCACGCGCTGGGCGGCGATGCCCGCCACCTGCCAGTCAACGCCGCGTTCGAACCTCTTGGACGCTTCGGACGGCAGCTTGTGCCGGCGCCGGGACCGCCCGATGGACACCGCGTCGAAGTGCGCTGCTTCCACCAGGATGTTCGACGTCGAATCGCCCACCTCGGTTGCCGCGCCGCCCATGACGCCTGCGATGCCGATGGCGCCGGAGTCGTCGGTGATGAGCAGGTCCTCGGTGTCAAGGGTGCGTTCCTTGCCGTCCAGGGTGGTGATCTTCTCCCCCGCGGATGCGCGGCGCACCACGATGTCCCCGGACAGCTTGTCCAGGTCGTAGCAGTGCGTGGGCTGGCCCAGCTCGAACATGACGTAGTTGGAGATGTCCACCGGCAGCGAGATGGAGCGGACGCCTGCCAGCCGGAGCCGGGAGACCATCCAGGGCGGGGTGGGCCGGGTGGCATCCACACCGCGGACGGTGCGGGCCACGAATCGGTCGCAGCCGGGCTTGCCGTAGATGGGGGCGTCGTCGTTGAGCTTGACGCCGTAGCCGCCGGAGAGCTCCGCGGGAGCTGCCACCTTCGTGGCCGGGTCCGTGAAGGAGGTTCCGGTGGCGTGCGCGTATTCGCGTGCCACGCCGCGGATGGAGAACGCGTAGCCCCGGTCCGGTGTGACATTGATTTCGGCGGCTTCGTCGTACAGCCCCAGCAGCTCCATGGCGTCGGTGCCCACTTCCGGGTCGAGCCCAATGCGGGACAGCACCAGGATGCCGTCGTGGTCCTCGCCGATGCCCAGTTCACGGACGGAGGCGATCATGCCCGCGGAGAGGTGGCCGTAGGTCTTGCGCGCCGAGATGTGGAAGTCGCCGGGCAGCACGGCGCCCGGAAGCGTGACTACCACCTTGTCGCCCTCAACGAAGTTGTGGGCACCGCAGATGATGCCCTGGACACCGGAAGGGTCGATCCCGTCACCGGTAAGGGTCTGTTCCTGTCCTTCGGGGACGACGCGGACCTGGCACCAATTGATGGTTTTGCCGTTGGTCTGCGGTTCCTTGACCAGGCTCAGGACCTGGCCGACCACCACTGGACCCTGCAGGGTGTCCGTGGGGCGGTGGACCGCTTCCTCTTCGAAACCGACCTTGACCAGCTCGGCCATGACGTCTTCGGCCGTTGCACCGGCCGGTACTGCCGCGAATTCACGCAGCCAGGAAAGTGGGATACGCACTGTTAGATCTCCATCCCGAAGTGCTCGCTGAACCGTACATCGCCTTCGATCATGTCGTGCATGTCAGCAACCTCGTTGCGGAACATGAGCGCCCGCTCGATGCCCATGCCGAAGGCAAAACCTGAATAGACGTCCGGGTCGATGCCGGCGGCGCGCAGGACGTTGGGGTTGACCATGCCGCAGCCGCCCCACTCGATCCAGCGCGGGCCGCCCTTGGCGCCGGGGTGGAAGATGTCCAGCTCGGCGGAAGGCTCAGTGAAGGGGAAGTAGTTGGGGCGCAGGCGGACCTTCGCCTCCTCGCCGAACATCTGCCGGGTGAAGTGTTCCAGGGTGCCGAGCAGGTCTGCCATGGACAGGCCCTTATCGATGGCGAGTCCCTCGAACTGGTGGAACACCGGCGTGTGCGTGGCGTCCAGCTCATCGGTGCGGAACACCTTGCCCGGGCACAGCACGTAGATGGGCACCTCGCGCTCCAGCATGGAACGGACCTGCACCGGTGAGGTGTGGGTCCGCATCAGCAGGTGGGCTTCAGGTGGCTCGACGAAGAAGGTGTCCTGCATTTCGCGGGCAGGGTGGTCCGGCTTGAAGTTCAGGGCATCAAAGTTGAACCATTCCGATTCCACCTCCGGCCCCTCGGCGATTTCCCAGCCCATGCCCACGAAGATGTCCGCCACACGGTCCTGCAGCGTGGAGAGCGGATGGCGGGCACCGGCACGACGGCGGCGCGGGGCGGCGGTGACGTCCACGGTTTCCTCCACCAGGATCCGGGCGTCGTTTTCGGCTTCGAGCACCGCGGTCCGGTCGGCGAGCGCCTTGTTGACCCTGCCGCGGGAGGCGCCCATCAGCTTTCCGGCGAGCGCTTTCTGGTCCTTGGGCAGGCGGCCGATTTCGCGGTTGGCCAGGCTGAGCGGGGATTTCTCGCCGCTGTGGGCAAGGCGCACCGCCTTCAGCTCGTCAAGGGTGGCCGCACCGGCGATGGCGGTGATGGCCTGGTCTACAGCGGCGTTGATGGCGGCCTCATCCGTAGGGTTCGGGATGGCGGCGCCCGGCAAAGTTTCAGTCATCTACTGTTCTTAGCTACGAGTCGTGGCTGCCGGCAGACGGGCAGCCACACGCGGTTTCCCGCCCGGCGCGTCCGTCGCTGGCAGGTCATGGATGAATGCGCTGAACGTCAGTGTCATTCAATGACCAGGTCAGGGCTCGCCGGCAGGACCGGCGGCCACTACCCTCCAGTCTAGTTGAACCCTCCGGCTACCATGGCCTCATGACTTTGCGGCAGCGCGCGGGTTCCGTTCACGGCCCGACGACGGCCCAGCGGCTCAGGCGGGCAGCGAACCTCCTCAACGGGAGCACCCTGGCGGGGCTCGCCGTCGCCCTCGCCGCCCGGACGCGCATCAGCGCCGGGCCGCGCGGACTGGTCATCGCCGCCGGTTACCGCTGGCGGCTTCCCTTCGCACATGCCTACACCTTAGGCAACGTGGTGCTGTGCCGCAGCTCGGCCGAAGACCTGTTGTCACGGCCGGCACTCCTGGGGCACGAGGAGAGGCACTGCAGCCAGTACGCGGGGTGTATGGGACTTCCCTTCGTCCCGTTGTACCTGGCCGCCGCCGGCTGGTCAGTGCTGCGCACCGGTAATCCGGGGACGGCGAACATCTTCGAACGCCGGGCCGGACTGGCCGCCGGCGGTTACCCGCTCACAACCGAGAGGCAGGCGTGATGGGCCAGGAAACGCATGTTCACGGGGACGCAGGGACCGTCACCGCCACGGGGACCGGCTGGGCGGNCGCGGGGACCGGCTGGGCGGAAGCGGCCCCGGACCAGATGCTGGTTTCGGTAGGAGTGGAGTGCCGCGCGGAATCGGTGGACGAGGCGTACGAGGCCGCCGGAGAGCGCCTGGCAGCGGTGGACGCGGTCCTCCGCAGCCGGGGTATTGCCCCCGCCGATATCCGTTCGGCCGGCCTGTCCGTCCGCGCCGACCTCGCCTGGCGGGATGGCGAAGGCCAGAAACTCGTGGGCTATGTGGCTGCCAGCAACCTCACGGTCCGGCTGCGGGACATCGAACACGCGTCCACCGTCGTCTCCGAGGCGGTCCGCGCCGCCGGGGACACCGTCCGGCTGAACAACTTTCAACTGGTCCTCTCCGACGAGTCCGCCGTCCGGGCAGAGGCCCGGGATGCCGCATGGCAGGATGCGCTCCGGACCGCCGAACAGTACGGCGCCTTGGCATCGGCCACCCTGGGGCGGGTGCTGTCCATTGCAGACCAGCGCCCGGCGCCGGGGTCTGTCCCGCTTGCCGGGCTGCAGCGGGCTTCCGCTGCGGAAGACCTGGCGGTTGAACCGGGCCAGAACCGGGTGGAGGCAGCCGTGACCGTCACCTGGGAGCTGCGGCACTAGCGCGGCTTGGGCGTTGCGGCCTTGACTTCCATTCGAACATGTTTTCGAATAGAGACCATGAGATGGGAAGCGCAAGCACTCGTGCCGGCGCCGGACGCTGCGGACGGAGGAGCAGGCCCGGCGTTGCTTCCGCTGGCAGGCCTGGTCCGCTCCGTGACCACCCCCGAGTTCGCCGGCATCACGTTCCACGAGGTCACTGCCAAATCAGTGCTCAACCGGGTGCCGGCCGGGTCGAAGATGCCGTTCGAATGGACGGTGAATCCCTACCGTGGCTGCAGCCACGCCTGCGTTTACTGCTTTGCCCGTAAAACGCACACTTATCTGGACTTCGACGCCGGCATGGACTTTGACAGCCAGGTGGTGGTGAAGGTGAACGCGGCGGAGGTCCTCCGCAAGGAACTGAACAAGGCATCCTGGACGCGGCAGCAGGTGGCACTGGGCACCAATACCGATCCCTACCAGCGGGCCGAGGGTCGGTACCGGCTCATGCCTGGAATCATTGCCGCCTTGGCGGAGTCCGGCACTCCCCTGTCCATCCTCACCAAGGGGACCCTGCTGGGGCGCGACATTCCGCTGCTCAAGAGCGCTGCCACGCAGGTGCCCTTGGGCCTGGGCATTTCGCTGGCCATGACGGACGAAGCCCTTTCGGAGGCGATCGAACCCGGCACCCCCGGCCCCCGGGCCCGGCTCAAACTGGTCTCCCGCTTGCGCGAGGCTGGACTGCCCTGCGGCGTGATGGCCATGCCCATCCTGCCGTGGCTGTCCGACGGCGACGAAGCCCTGGATGCGCTGTTCGGCTCGCTGGCGGCGGCCGGCGCAACGGGCGTGACCGCGGGTGCACTGTACCTGAAACCGGGTACCAGGGAATGGTTCATGAAGTGGATCGCGGCCAACCACCCCGAATTGGCAGGCCGCTACCGGCGGCTCTACGGGACCGGTTCCTATGCCTCCAAGGAGTACCGGACGTGGCTCGCGGCCAAGGTCCGCTATTTCAAGGCACGCCATGGCTTTTCGCGTTCCTCCGGCTTCAGCCACCGCGACCTGGACAGCCCGGGCCTGGACGATCCACGGGCCGAGGAAGCGCAATACCCGGCCGGCAGCATTCCCGCCACCAGTAGAGATGGCGCCGCCACCGTTCCCGCCTCCCGGCCCTCGCAGCAGGACGCGCTCTTCTAGCGGGTCCTGCCGGGAGCCACCACCACGGAACCCAGGAGCGCATGGACAATCGGATAATCGGCCGGGATCCACGGCAGGCCTAAGACCGCTTCCCGGTCCTGCAGATCAACCCAGCGCAGTTCGTCATGGTCTTCAAGGGGCAGTGGCTCGCCGCGGGTCACCTCGGCGAACCAGACCCTCATGCTGGCCCTGTCATTCAGGGGCCACCCGTCCGGTTTTTCCGCAGGGAGCTCCGATCCCAAGCGAACGCCGATTCCGAGTTCCTCTTCCAGCTCCCGCACCAGCGCCGTTTCGGGTTCCTCGCCCGGTTCCACCTTGCCCCCTGGAAACTCCCACATCCCCGCCAAGTGCTCCGGCGCGCTCCGCCTTGCCACCAACAGGGCCGCCGGGCCGGCCAGGCTGTCCACCACGGCTCCGCCCACTACCTGAATCAGTCCAGTCACCTGCCCATTCTATGGGCCACAATGGGAATGGCCCGGAACAGTATGTCCCGTCCGAGGGAATAGCGCCAGCCCGCCCAGGGTTTGCCACACTGTCCGGATCCTCCTGCCCCATTGCCGTGGCGTTCGTCCCATTTCCAGTTCCACCTTTGAGAAGCAGGCATATGAGCAGCGTTCTTTCCCCGTCCACGGCGGCCAGCACCAAGGCCCCCAACATCGGCATGGCCATCTTTGCCCTGGCCATGGGCGGTGTGGGCATCGGCGTCACCGAGTTCACCATGATGGGCCTGCTGAAGGAAGTGGAACAGGGCCTGGGGATCAGCACTCCCGAGGCCGGGCACCTGATTTCAGCCTATGCGCTGGGAGTGGTGGTAGGGGCTCCCCTCCTGGCCGCCGTCGGAGCCAAGCTTCCCCGCAAGAACCTGGCGCTGGGGCTCCTGCTGTTCTTCACTGTGGCCAACCTGACCTCGTTCATCGCCCCCGACTACGGATCGATGCTTGTGTCCCGCTTTGCTGCCGGCCTTCCACACGGGGCATTCTTCGGGGTTGCGGCCGTGATCGCCGCCTCCCTGGTGCCGCCCACCCGGCGCGGCTGGGCGATCTCGATGGTCATGGCAGGACTCAGCGTCTCCAACGTGGTGGGAGTGCCGTTCGCCACGTGGCTGGGCCAGACGTTCGGCTGGCGCCTGCTGTTCGTCCTGGTGGGTGCCATCGGCGTGCTGGCGCTGGCAATGGTGTGGAAATTTGTCCCCTTCCAGCACGCCCACCCGGACGCCAGCATCCGGCGCGAACTCGGGGCCCTCAAGCGGCTCCAGGTGTGGCTTGCCCTCCTGGTGGGCATCGTCGGCTTCGGCGGCTTTTTCGCCACCTACACCTACATCGCGCACACCATGACCGCCGTGGCAGGCATCCCCTCGGCAATGATCCCTCTGGTGGTGGCGCTCTACGGGCTGGGCATGGTGGCCGGGAACATCATCGGCGGCAGGCTGGCCGACAAGTCGGTCATGGGCACGCTGTACCGGGTCCTCCCAGCCATTGCCGTGGCCCTGGTGGTCTACGCGGTGGCGGCGCACTGGCAGTGGAGCGCCTTGGTCATGGTGTTCGTGGTGGGAGCGTCCGGCTCCATGCTGATCCCGGCCCTGCAAACCCGGCTGCTTGACGCCTCGCCGGACGCACCGTCGCTTGCATCCTCCCTTAACCATGCAGCGCTGAACGTCGCCAATGCCCTGGGTGCATTCCTCGGCGGCCTGGTCATCGCCCTCGGCTGGGGCTTCGTTGCCCCCGCCCTGGTCGGTGCCGTCCTCGCCGTCCTGGGTTTCGGCGTCGCCCTCCTCAGCGGCCTGCTGGAACGCAAAAGGCCGCTGGCTGCCTGATCCGCACCGCCCGGGCCCGGAGCCTGCCTCCGGCAAGGCCGCTGGCTGCCTGATCCGCACCGCCCGGGCCCGGAGCCTGCCTCCGGCAAGCCCGCTCCCCGGCAGGCGCTCAGCTCCGCGGCGTTGCCGTGGAGGGCTCCTCCCCGGATCCGGCGGCTGCCGAACGGTGCAGGTCCGGCTCAAGGTAGATCACGCGGGCAATGGGCACGGCAGCCCGGATCCGCTCCTCGGAGCGGTCAATGGCCCGGGCTATTTCCTCGCCGGTCGCGGAGCGGCTGACGGCTATCTTGGCCGCCACCAGCAGTTCCTCCGGCCCCAGGTGCAGCGTTTTGAGGTGGATGACGCGGCCGCCGTCCGATTCGATGGCGGCGCGGATGCGCTCCACGTCACCCTTCGTGGCGGACTCACCCAGCAGGAGCGACTTGGTTTCCAGTGCCAGCACCACGGCAATGGCCACCAGCAGAAGGCCGATCATCCCTGTGCCGGCGGCATCCCATGCACCGTTGCCCGTGGCCAGCGTCAGGCTCACGCCGATCAGCGCGAACAGCAGGCCCAGGAGGGCGCCGACATCCTCAAGCAGGATCACCGGCAGTTCGGGCTGCTTGGCGCTGCGAACGAACTTGACCCAGGACTGCTTGCCGCGGGTGTGGTTGGATTCGCTGATGGCCGTCCGGAGGGAAAATGACTCGGCGATGATGGCACCCACCAGCACAGCCAACGGAACCCACCAGAAACCGCCTTCGATGCCGTGCGGGTGCAGGAACTTCTCCCACGCTTCAAAAAGCGCAAACAAGCCGCCCACCGTAAACAGCACAATCGACACAATGAACGCATAGATGTACCGCTCACGGCCGTACCCGAAGGGGTGCTCGGGACTGGCGGCACGCTGTGATTTCTTGCCGCCCACCAGGAGCAGCAGCTGGTTGCCGGAGTCCGCCAGGCTGTGGATGGCCTCCGCAAGCATTGATGAGGACAGCGTCAGGACGTACGCCAGGAATTTCAGGACCGCGATGCTCAGGTTGGCGGCGAGAGCCGCAATGATCGCCTTGGTACCGCCACTTGCAGCCATTGGGACCTCACCTCTTTGCCGGTTGTGGAAAGTCGGTTCTTGCGGAGGCGGGCCATGATCCCGCCCAGTCATTACCGTACCCGGACCGGCTTTAACGATGCAGCAACGCTGCTCCCCGGGCTACTGACTTTGCGGGGTGCTTATGTTAGCTTGAGCCTCATCGGGACTATTTTTCCCGGTCACAATAGGAGGAGACATGGGTTTTCTTGCTTGGATTATTTTGGGCCTGATTGTCGGGGCCATCGTTAAAGCCGTTATGCCCGGACGGGTCGGCGGCGGCTGGGTAACCAGCCTTATCCTCGGTGTCGTTGGAGCCATTGTTGGCGGCTGGATTGGAAGCCTCCTGTTCAACAAGGGCGATCTTTCCTTCTTCGACCTCGGCACCTGGATCCTCGCAATCGTCGGCGGCCTTCTTGTTGCCGGCATCTACGGAGCCGTTACCGGTCGTGGAAAGGCTACCCGCGCACCCTGACCGCTCTGTCATCCAATAACCAGCGGGCCCCGGAGTTTCCGGGGCCTTTCTTTGTGCCCGGGTTTTCGTGTGCCCAGGTTTTCGTGTGCCCGTGCATGTCTGTGCAGCCATGCGGCGCTGGCGTTGCCTGCACAAGAGCAGTGCGCAAAAGGCAGGACCTGGGAACGTCGCTGCCGGGCCGCCGTCGTACTCCCTGTACCGGACGCTCCTAAACTGCTTGTTCCTGCCCCGCCGTTGCCGCAGCGCGGCGCTGGGAGCGGGCGCTGGCGTAGAGGCAGACGGTGGCCGCAGTCCCAAGGTTGAGGCTTTCGGCGGCGCCATAGACGGGAACTGCCACCCGGTGGTCCGCAAGTTCCAGCTCCTCCTCTGAAAGCCCCTGTGCTTCATTCCCGAAGAACCAGGCGGTAGGTTTGGCCAGGTCGTACACCGAGTCCGGCCCGGCTCCGGTGAGCCTGCGGCGCGCGTTCTCGTCCTGCAGGACATCCAGGTTCAGATGCCCGTGGCCGTCGGCAGCGAGGATACCGATGCCTTGGGCCTTGCAGGCCGTGGCCAGTTCGGCGGGGTCAGCGGCCAGGACGACCGGAAGGTGGAACAGCGATCCCGCGGTGGAACGGACCGCCTTGGGGTTGTAGATATCGACGCTGGACGCGGTGAAAACCACGGCATCGGCACCGGCGGAATCGGCCGCCCGCAGGACAGTCCCGGCGTTCCCCGGATCCCTGACCTGGCACAGCACAGCAAGCAGGCGGGGGCCGGCGTCGAGCACGTCCGCCAAGGCCGCGTCGACGAAACGGCAGACGGCGACTATCCCCTGCGGGTTGACGGTGTCGGCCATGGCCGCCAGGACCTCATCGGTGGCCAGCCGCGCATTGGTGCCTTCGGCAAGCTCTTCGAATTCGGGAAAACGGTCAAGGCAGCTTTCACTGGCGAAGACCTCGGTGACCACTCCGGGGGCTCCGGCCGCAAGGCGCCGCTGGTGGAGTTTGAGTGCTTCGCGGACGGCCTGCGGCCCCTCGGCCAGGAACTGTCCGCGCTTTAAACGGGCCGGGCGCCCTGCAAGCTTTGCCACGTCCCTGACCCGATCGGCTCGGGGGTTGGACAGTGGAAAATCTTGCGGGCGCCCGGTTTCGTTCATACAAGAACTGTAGTAGCTGCTGCTACATGTTCCGGAACGGGCCCCTCAGTCGAGGGGCGGCAGCGGCTGCTAGGCTGCGGCAACCTTCTTGGCGGAGGTGTCTGCCGGCAGGGAATCCTTGGCCACCTGGACCAGTGCGGCGAAGGCGTTGGCGTCAGAGACGGCAAGCTCGGCCAGCATACGGCGGTCAACCTCGACCTCAGCGGCCTTCAGGCCCTGGATGAGGCGGTTGTAGGTGAGGCCGTTGGCGCGGGAAGCAGCGTTGATGCGCTGGATCCACAGGCGCCGGAAGTCGCCCTTCTTCTTCTTGCGGTCGCCGTAGCTGTACACAAACGAGTGCAGCAGCTGCTCTTTGGCCTTGCGGTACAGGCGCGAACGCTGTCCGCGGTAGCCCTTCGCCCGTTCAAGAACAACCCGGCGCTTCTTGTGGGCGTTAACCGCCCTCTTCACACGTGCCACGTGCGTACTCCTTCGAAAATCTGATCCCAAGCATCTGTTGCCGGCGTTCCGGCGGCCTGAGAAGGCTGTTTGGCAGGTGACGGACTACCAGGAAGCGGTCCATCAATAAACTTGGAAACTAGATGCCGAGCATCTTCCGGATGACCTTGGCGTCGCCCTTGAAGACGATCTTGTCGCCGGCGAGGCGGCGGGTCAGGCGGCTGGACTTGTGCTCCAGGTAGTGGCGGCGGTTGGCCTGCTGGCGGCGCAGCTTGCCGCTGCCGGTCAGCTTGAAGCGCTTCTTAGCACCACTGTGGGTCTTCATCTTCGGCATGGGAACCGATCTCCTTACGTTTCTGCGGGCCCGGGGGCCGGCAGTTCTATCGCGCAGCCGCCCCTGCGGGCAGCATGCTGGTTGCTGACTACCGGGGCGGACCCCGGCAGCTGTGAACTAGTTGGTCTTCTTACCGGCCGGCTTCGGCACTGCCTTGGGGGCAGGGCGGGCAGCAGGCTTCGGTGCAGCAGGCCTGGCGACCGGCTTCGGCGGTGCAGGCACACCGGCCGGCTTGGGCGCAGCCGGAGCGGCCGCTTCCGGCTTGGCGGCAACTGCAGGCTTGGGCGCCGGCGCAGCGGCCTTCGGTGCGGCAGCCTTGGGTGCCGCAGCAGCCTTCGGTGCTTCCTGCTTCGGAGCAGCAGCCTTGGGGGCTTCCTGCTTCGGAGCGGCGGCCTGGGGAGCCTCCTGCTGAGGAGCCTCAGCAGCAGGGACCTCAACGGGTGCCTCGGCCGGTGCGTTATCCGCGGCAGCAGCCTCCGGCTCGGTGGAAACCGTGAAGCCTTCCGGCAGGAGATCCGCCAGTGACTGCGTCATGGGGGTCTGGTCCTGGCCGGATGTGTCAACGCGTCCCGAGGCCTTGGCTTCGTTCTGGGCCTTGGCCTCGGCGCGCTGGGTGGCCCGCCGCGCTTCAGCCTTGGCCTCGGCCTTGTTCTTCAGCGGGCCAACCACCATGACCATGTTCCGGCCGTCAATACGGGGGCTGGACTCCACCACGCCAACTTCGGCGACGTCGTCCGCGAAGCGCTGGAGAAGGCGGATGCCCATCTCCGGACGCTGCTGCTCACGGCCACGGAACTGGATCATGGCCTTGACCTTGTCCCCGGCGCCGAGGAAGCGGAGGGCGTGGCCGCGCTTGGTCTCGTAGTCGTGGGTGTCGATCTTCAGGCGGAAACGGATTTCCTTCAGAACAGTGTTGGTCTGGTTCTTCCGGGCCTCACGTGCCTTGACCGCGGCCTCGTACTTGTACTTGCCGAAGTCCATCAGCTTGCACACCGGAGGCTTCGCCTGAGGTGCAACTTCAACGAGATCAAGGTCGGACTCGGCAGCCAGGCGCAGGGCATCCTCAATACGGACGATTCCTACCTGTTCACCTGCAGGGCCGACCAGCCGCACCTCGGGGACGCGGATACGCTCATTGATTCTTGGCTCGCTAATGTTAAAGCTCCTGTGTTTGTTGTTGTGTCCGGCAAATGAAGAAGGCCCCCAATTGCCGGAGCAATCGAAGGCCTCAGATAGGTTGGCGCAGCAACCCCCTGTGGGGCTGCACGTGCACTGTTCCGGCAGCTGCCGGTCCGTGCCCAACCAGGTACCCGGCAACCTTGCGTCCCCTGCGGGTTCCAAAGGAACGCTTGGGACAACGGCTGACGCGGGTGGGAGAGAACTCCGCTTGCAAACTGCATGCCATTCTACAGAGAAAATTCCCGCCACCGCCGCGAAGCGCTGTTGGGAACCTGATTGTTTGGGACAATCCCTGAAATAACGACATCCAGTCGGTCTGTGTCAAGCTTACCAGTATGAGCACCCCAGACAGTAATTCGTACGTCTTCGAGCCCGGTGATGCGGGCGCGGACGTTTCCCAACAGATCCGGGACATCTCGGAGGTCCCCGCCATTGAGGTCATCACCACGGCCGCAGTCCACCTGATGAGCGCCGCCGCGGTAAAGCTTGGCCTTGCGGCAGAAGACAACGCGGCTGAATTGAAAGACCTGGACGAAGCCCGGAAACTGATCACCGCGCTGGCCGGCCTGGTCACCGCCGCTGCTCCCGAAATCGGGTCCCAGCACGCCGGACCCTTGCGCGACGGCCTGCGCTCCCTCCAACTGGCCTTCCGCGAAGAGTCGCTGATTCCGGACGCACCGGGCAAGGGCCCGGGCGAAAAGTACACCGGGGCAGTCAACTAAGGACGCACTCCCCAAAGCAGTGTCCGACGGCGGGACGGCCCTTTCCAGGTCGTCCCGCCGTCGCGCTTTAACCCGTTTGGAGCCCGCGGCCTGCTTAGGCGGCCGCGCGGCGTCGGCGCTGCTGCAGGGCCAGGCCCACCAGGCACAGCAATACACCCGCTGCGCCGACGGAAACGAAACCGCCGGACGGCCCCATGACGTCGATGAAGATCCCGGCCAGCGGCGAGCCAAGCGCAACGCCTGCGGTCAGTGCCGAGCCATACCAGCCCATGGCCTCCCCGCGCCGCTCCTCCGAGACCAGGTCCGCGACCTTTTCGGAGGCCGCGGAGAGCACGGGAGCGCAGAGCAGGCCCGGCAGGAGTGAGATGAAGGCCAATGTCCAGGTGTCGTGCGCGAAGGCCATGGGCAGGGTCAGCGCGGCCATGCCCAGCAGCAGGATGACAGGCGGGATGGGCCGGTGCATGGCGCCGTAGACCAGTCCGCCCACTACGGAAGCCGCGCACCAGAAGACAAAGACGATCCCGATTTCGCTCTGGTGTCCGCCGGTTTCCAAGGCTGCGACGATGCCGACGTCGGTGCCGCTGAGGACCATTCCAGCGCCGGCGGCCACGGCAAAGAGAGCCGCAACCGTTGCAGTGAACCAGGAAAAGCCACCTGCGAGCCTTTCCCGCCGGCCACCCTCCACAGCTCTGCCGGCTGCCCCCGCATGGGCCAGTTCCGCAGCAGCTTCCTGGAGATGGGCAGGAGCCGTGGAGACGACGGCGACTTCCGCGGCGTGCTGCTCATCCTCTGCGCATTCGACCGTCAGGCCCTCGCTGCGGGTGGGCGGGTTAAACCACATGAGGAACAGCCCGGAGAGGGACGTGGCCACGCCCACCACCGTCAGTCCGGCAACGGTGAACCCGCTGGTGGCCACGACGGCTCCCGCTGCCGGTCCGATCATGAACACCACTTCCGTGGTAATGGCATCCAGGGCAAACGCCGTGCGGCGCTGGTCGCCCTCCGCCAGGACCCCCAGGGACTGCCGGACCACGCTGAAGATGGGCAGCGTGAGCAGGCCGCCCACGAAGACCAAAGGAAGGAGCCACGGGTAGGACACGTGCGGCACGACCGACCAGATCACCGTCTCCGAGATCACGGAGGGGATGAGCGCGGTCCGCAGTCCCACGGTGTCTACGCGCCTGCCCCGCCAGGGAGCGCCCAGGGCGATGCCGATGGTCATCACGGCCGCGGCAGCGCCGGCTGCCGCGTAGCCCTGGCCGAGGGTAAGGACGATGTGCAGGGTCAGCAGCACCCCGGCGGCCGAGTGCGGGATGCGGGCAACCATGCCCACCAGCAACAGCCGGCGGATTGGCCGGATGGCAAGCAACTCCCGGTAGAGAGCGAAATTCACGTGGCGGTCCTTCAAGATGTGCCGCAGCCGTGGCGGGGATCACCCATCCGGCTGCCGGCTAGTCGGGAGCGCGCCTCAGTTTGATTTCAACGGAGTCGACGCGCTCCCCAAACAATACATTCCGCGACCACTCCGCCTGCAGGCCGGCCACCAGTTCCTGGACACCGGCAGCGTCCAGGCCGTCCTCGAGGTACAGCACCACCTGCAGCTCCGGCCCAGCGCCCCCGCCAGGAACAACCGAGCCATCGGCAGCACTGGCGGCCACTCCCCTGCCGGGCAAAAGTTCGATGCTCCTGATGGCCGCAAAGTGGGCAGTGGCGCGGCCCATCTCTTCGGCCAGTTCAGGGTCGTTGTAGGAGGGGATCCAGCCATGCTGCTTGGCCAGTGCCCAGACGCCGGGCCGGCGGACCACGAATGTCACGTCGGCTCCCGGGTCCAGGACCAGGAGTTCGGCGCCTTCGGCGACTGCCGAGAGCGCCGCCCGCGCGGCGTAGACGGCTACGGGCCGGGCCCCGGAATGCCAGGCTGCCAGCGCGGCAGCCGAGGTGAATACAGGGAGCGCGGTCCTTCCGTCGGCTGCCTTCAGGGTCACCAGCGCCATGTCCGCCTGTTTGTCAGCATGCAGCCCGTGGCCGGTTTCCGCCTCTTCGGCCAGTTGCGCCACGATCGGAATGAAGACGCGTGCTGTTGCCAGCGAGGCAACCACTGCCGCTTCGTCGCCGCGCCCCTCACGGAGCGCGGCAACCGCAGCGAGGTAGCCGGCGTCGGCTGTACCGTCGTCGTCCTCGAAGTTGTGGATCTTCGCGTCCTCACCGGTGAGGCTGCGCCCCGCCCACGGCTGTCCCGCGGAGTCCGTGGCACCGCCGGCGCCGGCCAGCGCGGCCGCAATATGTCCGGGCAGTGGGCGGGCCGCCGGGCGCTCCGGCTCGTCGATGTCAGGCATGGGTGGATCTGCCGCCGCGCCTAACGGCGGCCGGCGACGTCGAGGGCTTCGGGCAGTGTAAAGGCTCCGGCATACAGGGCCTTGCCCACGATGGCACCTTCCACACCCAGCGGGACCAGGGAGCGTAGGACCTTCAGGTCGTCCAGGCTGGAGATGCCGCCGGACGCCACCACGGGCTTGCCGGTCTTTTCCACCATCTGGCGGAGGAGTTCAACGTTGGGCCCCTGGAGGGTGCCGTCCTTGGTCACGTCCGTCACCACATAGCGGGAGCAGCCGGCCTCTTCGAGCCTGCCCAGCACGTCCCAGAGGTCGCCGCCTTCCTTGGTCCAGCCGCGGCCTGCGAGGGTGGTTCCGCGGACGTCGAGGCCGACGGCGATCTTGTCGCCGAAGCGCTCTATGGCCCGGCGGGTCCAGTCGGGGTTCTCCAGCGCGGCCGTTCCGAGGTTGACCCGGGTGACGCCCAGGGCAAGCGCTGCCTCCAGGGTCTCGTCATCACGAAGGCCGCCGGAGAGCTCCACCTTGATGTCCAGCCGCCCCACCACGTCTCGGAGCAGGTCGGCGTTGGAGCCGCGGCCGAACGCTGCGTCAAGGTCGACCAGGTGTACCCATTCGGCGCCCTGCTGCTGCCAGTTCAGTGCCGCTTCGAGCGGGGTGCCGTAGCTGGTCTCGCTGCCCGCCTCACCCTGGACCAGCCGGACGGCCTGGCCGTTGACGACGTCGACGGCTGGCAGCAGTTCAAGTACCGGCAGGTCATGTGCGGTGGTCATACTCATCCTCCGTGGTGGTTCTTTGGTTCGGGGCAAAGGCGGGGGTGGTCCAAGGCGTTCCGGACGGCATAGCGGAGCGCCGCCCACTGGCGGTCAGTTGGCAGGCAGCGCGAGCAGGTACGCGGCGACCAGCGACATGGCGGCCAGCACGTAGAAGGCCACCTGCGTCCAGAGGGGCTTGCGCTGCTGCCGGAACGAGATGCCGCCGCCTATCAATATTCCGGCAAGGCCCATCAGGAGTACGGACCACATCTAGGCGTCACTGCCGGCGCCGGCCGCTGCCCCGGGTTCACTTCCGGCTGGCTTGCGCAGGCCTTCCACCCAGTTTCGCAGGAGCCGCGCACCGGCATCGCCGGACTTCTCGGGGTGGAACTGGGTTGCGCAGAGCGGGCCGTTTTCGACGGCGGCGATGAACGGACCGCCGTGCTCGGACCAGGTGACCAGGGGCGGCGCCATCCGTGGCTGGATGACGTCGAAGTTCCATTCCTGCACGCCGTACGAGTGCACGAAGTAGAACCGTTCATTCTCGACGCCGGCAAAGAGTTTGGAGCCTTCCGGCACCTTGACCGTGTTCCAGCCCATGTGCGGAACCACCTCCGCGGGGAGGGCCTCCACCTTGCCGGGCCACTCGCCAATGCCCTCGGCTTCGGTGCCGTGTTCCACACCGGCCTCGAACAGGACCTGAAGGCCCACGCAGATGCCCAGCACCGGACGTCCGCCTGCAACGCGCCTGCCGATGAGCCTGATCCCGTCCACGGCCTTGAGTTCGCGCATCACGGTCTCGAAGGCACCCACGCCGGGCACCACCAGGCCGTCTGCGTTGAGCACGTCCTCCGGCTTGGAGCTCAGGATGACTTCTGCGCCGGCACGTTCCAGTGCGCGCACAGCCGACCTGACGTTCCCGGAGCCGTAGTCCAGCACGGTCACCGTAGGCTTGCCCTCCGGTGAAGGAAGTTTTCGTGACGCTGTGGGATCGATGATGGCGCCGTCCTTGAGGACCTGCCCGCTCACAGCGCACCCTTGGTGGAGGGGATGCCCTCCACGCGAGGATCGGGTTCGACGGCGGCGCGCAGGGCGCGTGCGAAGGCTTTGAACTGTGCCTCGACGATGTGGTGCGGGTCCCGGCCTGCCAGGACGTTCATGTGCAGGCAGATGCCGGCGTGCAGCGTTATGGCTTCGAAGACGTGGCGGGTCAGGGACCCGGTGAAGTGGCCGCCGATCAGGTGGTACTCCTGGCCGGCCGGCTCACCGCCGTGCACCAGGTATGGGCGGCCGGACACGTCCACCACGGCGTTGGCCAGGGCCTCGTCCAGCGGCACTGTGGCCTCGCCGAACCGGCGGATCCCCGCCTTGTTGCCCAGGGCAGTCCGCAGGACCTCGCCGAACGTGATGGCCACGTCCTCCACCGTGTGGTGGACATCGATATGGGTGTCTCCGGTGGCCTTGACCGTCATATCGATCAGGGAGTGCTTGCACAGTGCAGTAAGCATGTGGTCATAGAACGGCACGGAGGTATCGATGTCCGAAACGCCGGTTCCATCGAGGTTGATCTCCACGAGTACGGAGGACTCGCTGGTGGCTCGCTCCATGCGTGCGGTCCGGGCCGCAGCCGTATTCGATCCGGTTGTACTCATGGTGAAGGATCCTTAGTGGGAGAAGAAGTGGTTCAAGGCGTCCAGCGCCGCACTATCAAGTCTAGGCGGGAAGCGCGGCCTGGCCCGCAAGGATGCGTTCCAGGGCGGTCAGGAATGACGTGGTTTCCGCCTCAGTGCCTGCCGTGACCCTTAGGTGTCCGGGAATACCCACGTCACGGATGAGCACCCCGGCGTCCAGCAGCTCCTGCCATACCTGGTGGGGATTTTCGAGGCCGCCAAAGAACACGTAGTTGGAGTCCGACGCGGCAGGCTTGAGGCCCATCCTGGTCAGTTCAGCCACGATCCGGTCCCGCTGCGTCTTGATGTCCTGGACATCGGCCATCAGCGATTCACGGTGTTCCAGGGCTGCCAGGGCGGTCGCCTGGGTGATCGCGGACAGGTGGTAGGGGAGGCGCACAAGCCTCAGGGCGTCGGTAACTTCCGGCGCTGCGGCCATGTAGCCGAGCCGGGCGCCCGCCAGGGCGAAGGCCTTGCTCATGGTGCGGGAAACGATCAACCTCTCCCGGCCGGGCAGCAGGGTCAGTGCACTGGGCGTACCGTCATGGGCGAACTCGTGGTACGCCTCGTCGACGATCACGATGGTTTGGCTGTCCGCCCCGGCCTCATACACAGCCTCCACAACGTCCAGCCCAAGTCCCGTCCCCGTGGGGTTGTTGGGCGAGCAGAGAAACACGATGTTGGGCTGCAACTCCCTGACCTGGCGTGCAGCTGACGTTGCGCTCAGGTCGTAGCCTTCCGCGCGTTCCCCCGTGATGTACCGCGTGTCCGTTCCGCTGGCAAGCAGGGGATACATGGAGTACGTGGGCGGAAAGCCCAGGGCGGTGCGGCCGGGGCCGCCAAAGGCCTGCAGAATCTGCTGCAGGACTTCATTGGAACCGTTCGCTGCCCAAAGGTTGGTTTCATCGAGACCGTGCCCCAGGTACTCGGCCAAGGCTTTCCGCAGTGCGGTGAACTCCCGGTCCGGATAGCGGTTGAGCCCTGCAGCGGCCTCAGTAACTGCTGCGCTGATGGCCGCGCGTACGTCCGCAGGAACACCATGGGTGTTCTCATTGACGTTCAGGAGGATGGGGACGTCCAGTTGGGGCGCCCCGTAAGGGGTCAGCCCCCGAAGGTTGCTGCGGAGGGGAAGCCGGTTCAGACGTTCTAGCTGGTCGTTCACCTGAACAGTTTAGTTGCCGCGGCAACTACCCAAAAATGTGACAAGTTCTGTTCGCCATCGGCATGCCTTGCCATGAGGCAGTTTTCGCCAAGACCGCTCCCCGCACTGGGCCGGTCCCGGCAGCCTGCTCAGTGCGTGGGGACGAAGAGCTGCTGGCCCGGAAGCACGGTTGCAGCGGGGAGGTTGTTGAGCTGGACGATGT
This sequence comes from Arthrobacter liuii, assembly GCF_014639275.1. Classification (GTDB taxonomy): domain Bacteria; phylum Actinomycetota; class Actinomycetes; order Actinomycetales; family Micrococcaceae; genus Arthrobacter; species Arthrobacter liuii. Next base: position 29,535 of record NZ_BMFW01000001.1, read on the forward strand.
CCGCCACCACGTCCCGCGCATCCCGGTCCGAAGCCACAGCGCCCGCGATGGTCCACAGCGACTGGCCGGCCTGCACCGTCACCGTAACCGTTGGCGTCACTGCAAGATCGGCGGCGGAATCCGAGGCCTTCGCCGGCGAGTTGAAAAGTCCGGACAGCGACAGCAGGAAAACGGCGAGGAGTACGACCGGAACTCCGATCAGGACGATCCGACCCCGGCGGGTCAACCGAAGCGGCGCCGACGGCGGTGCAGCCGCTGCCGGACCGAACGTGCTGCCCCGTTCCGCCTTGGCCGCCCGTTGCTTTGAGGGTACGTGGTGTCCCGTTGACTCCCGCCGGCCACGTGCGGACACGCGCTTCGAAGGGTTACCTCGCTTCAGGGAAACGGGTTCCGACGGTGAAACCTGGTGAAGAGATAAAGCTGACATGAACTAAGCCCTCCTGGACCTGCCGTGCTGCCCGGGTGTCCGCCCGCCGCTGCCCCTGTCACTCACACCGTGTCCGGAACTTCTTCCGGCCACGCCTTCGAATGGGGCATCCACAGGTTAGAACACATGTTCGAACTTTGCTTGTTAAGTTTTAGCACCTATCAACGAACAATGTCGAGACTCGCTAGAACAAATGTTTGAAAAAGCGATGTGGCTGGCCTAGCTTTGAAACCAAAGAACAACCACCAGTGAAGTTGAACAGCAGGGTCTGACAATGACAGTGGGAGTCTTCCCGGCGGCACTGTGAACAGTGGCTTGCGGGAGATCCGGCGGCAAGCGAAAGGCATTGGCGAATATGGCAGCAGCAGCCGCCGGGGGCAGGACCGCCCCGCAACCCAAGAGGACCGCCAAGGGCCTGACCCCCCGGCAAAAGAAAATCCTCGAGACAATCCAGCGGTCGGTCAATGAGAACGGCTACCCGCCCTCCATGCGCGAGATTGGCGACACGGTGGGCCTCGCAAGCCTGTCCAGCGTGACCCACCAGCTCTCCCAGCTGGAGAAGCTGGGCTATCTTCGGCGCGATCCAAAACGGCCGCGCGCCATGGAAGTGCTCACGCCCCTGACGCTTGACGGCGGCGGCAAAGCCTCGGGCACCTCTCCTGCGCCGCAGGCCGCGGGCGGCGGCGCCACGGTTACAGAACTGCCCACGGCACTTGATACGGCCATGGTTCCGCTGGTCGGCCGGATTGCTGCCGGCGGTCCCATCCTCGCTGAGCAGCTCGTGGAAGACATCATGCCGCTTCCCCGCCAACTGGTCGGGCAGGGCGAACTGTTCATGCTCAGGGTGGCCGGCGACTCCATGGTGGACGCCGCCATATGCGACGGAGACTGGGTGGTGGTGCGCCGCCAGGCGGACGCTGCGAACGGTGACATCGTCGCTGCACTGCTGGACGATGAAGCAACCGTCAAAACCTTCCGCCAGCGCGACGGCCACACCTGGCTGCTCCCCCAAAACACGCAGTACGAACCGATCCTGGGAGACCACGCCACCATCATGGGCAAGGTCGTCTCAGTCCTGCGTTCCCTCTGACCGGCCTTTCACACGGCTGGCTTCCACGGGTATACCCGGACTGATCCCGCAGCTTCCCCGGTTATTGGGAAGCGTCAGCACCCAGCCTGGCGAGGGCGGCCAGCGCCTTGCTGCGGTCGGTGGTGGCCCAGAACGGCGGCAGGGCCCCGCGGAGGAAACCGGCATAGCGTTCGGTCGCCAACCGCGAATCCAGTACGGCCACGACGCCCTTGTCTCCCGTCGACCTGATCAGCCGGCCCGCGCCCTGGGCCAGCCGGATCGCAGCGTGGGTGGCTGAAACGGACATGAAGCCATTCCCGCCCGCCTGCGCCACTGCCCGCGAACGCGCCGTCATCAGTGGGTCGTCCGGCCGCGGGAACGGAATGCGGTCAATCACCACCAGCCGGCAGGAGCCTCCCGGAACGTCAACCCCCTGCCACAGGGACATGGTTCCGAAGAGGCATGTGTCCGGTTCATCGGCGAACTGCTTGACCAGGCCGGTCATGGTCGATTCACCCTGGCAAAGGACCGTCACATCGAGCTTGGGCCGGAGGGCGTCGGCAGCCTCTTCGGCAGCCCGCCGCGAGGAGAACAGGCAGAGGGCTCCCCCACCCGAGGCCTTGATCAGTGCTTCCAATTCCTCCAGCGCTTCCGGGGAAACACCACGGCCGGGCTTGGGCAGGTGGCCGGCAATGTAGAGGATGCCCTGTTTGGGATAGTCGAAAGGCGAGCCTACGTCCACCCCCGTCCAGCTGGGCGCACCGTCGCCGCCAAGGCCCAGTCCGCCGGCCGCGGGTTCGAAAGCCGAGCCAATGGCCAGGGTAGCGGAGGTCAGCACCACCGTATGCCCGGCGAAGAGCCCTTCCCGCAGCCTGCCGGCCACGGACAGCGGTGCGACGTTGATCAGCACCGGCGCATTGTCATCGGGCTGGGAGTAGCCCTGGCCGGGGTCGAACGTGCTGGCGCGGGAAAACCACACCACTTCCCGGTTTTCACGGGCGGCGATCAGCCGCTCGCACAGTTCCAGGATGAGCATGAGGCGGGACCGGGCCAGCTGCCGCCCGCCGTCGGCCGTGGTGTTGCTGTCCCCCTTGGAATCGGAGAGCGCTGCCCGGCACGCCTCACGCAACTGGTCCACGCAGTCCAGCTGTTCGTCGTTCAAGCCGTTGGGCAGCAGTCCGTTCTGCGCCCCGGCGAGGGCCAGTTCAAGGTTGGCAGCTGCGGAGTTCAGGGCATCAACGGTGATGGCCGTATGTTTCCGGGCGCCGGAAGCGGCAGCATGGATCATGGCCACGGACAACTGCCCGGACACGGCTCCAGTGACCCGGTCCTGCAGTTCGTGCGCTTCGTCCACTACCACGACGTCGTATTCCGGCAGGACCGCGAGTCCCTCGAAGGCACTGACGGCAAGCATGGCGTGGTTGGTCACCACGACGTCGGCCTCGGCCGCGTCCTGCCGGGCGAGCTCGCTGAAACACTCGGCGGCCATAGGGCATTTTTGGGCCCCGAGGCACTCCATGGACGTCACGGAAACCTGGCGCCAGGCACGGTCGGTCACGCCCGGCAGGAGCTCGTCCCGGTCGCCGGTGGCTGTTGTCTCCGCCCACTCGCGGAGCCGCACCACTTCCTTGCCAAGCTGCGAGGAGGGCCCGCCAACAGCAGCTGCGAAGTGCGGCACGCTGGTGTCCTCGCCCAGGAAGAAGAGCTGGCCTTCGGACGGCTCTTCGGAGGGGAACCCGCCCTCGAGCTTGTGGCGGCAGACGTAGTTGGACCGGCCCTTGACCAGGGCAACCTTGACCGGCCGTTCCAGGGCCGGGGTGATGTTTTTCAGGAGCCGGGGCAGGTCCCTGCCCACAATCTGGGTCTGCAGTGCCAACGTGGCCGTAGAGACCAGCGCGGGCTTGTTGCTTTCCAGCGCATGGGCGATGAGCGGCACCAGGTAGGCCAGCGACTTACCGGTGCCGGTGCCTGCCTGCACCAACAGATGATTGCCCGTTTCGATGGCACGGGCCACCTGCTTGGCCATTTCGTGTTGTCCGGTGCGGCTTTGTCCGCCCATGCCGGCGACGGCGCGGTCGAGCAGTTCAATAACGAACTGCTCGCCCGCCGTCTGCGCAGCTTCGCCGGCGGCGGGGTCAGTCATTGACGACGAATGGTTCCAGTTCGGACGCCAGGCCCTCCCGGACCATCACTGCAGCCCTGGTACCGGCCTCAACATGGTCCAAGCTGAGGATTTCGGCATCGGACTCATGGAGCTTGCTGATCAGGTCTCCGCGGTCGTACGGAATGAGCAGCTCCATCTTGACGGAGGGCCGCGGGATGGACTCGCTGATGACCTTCAGCAGGTCCGGGATGCCCTCCCCCGTCCGGGCCGAGACCACCACGTGCCGCGGCTCGCGCTGCTTCAGCCGCTCCACCACGAAGGGGTCGGCCGCATCGGCCTTGTTCAGCACTATGATCTCGGGCACCTTGCGGGCATCGACTTCGCTGAAGACCTTCCGGACCGCAGCGATCTGTCCTTCGGGATCGGGGTGCGAAACGTCTACCACGTGCAGGATCAGGTCCGAGTCCGCCACCTCCTCAAGGGTTGAGCGGAAGGCTTCCACCAGCTGGGTGGGCAGCGACCGGACGAACCCGACGGTGTCTGCCAGGGTGTACCCCAGGCCGTCCGCGGTTTCCGCCTTGCGGACGGTGGGATCCAGGGTGGCGAACAGCGCGTTCTCCACGAGGACCCCGGCGTCGGTAAGCCGGTTGAGCAACGAGGACTTGCCGGCGTTGGTGTACCCGGCAATTGCCACGGAGGGCACTTCATTACGACGGCGGTTGGCCCGCTTGGTCTCCCGTGCTGGCTTCATCGCGGCGATTTCGCGCCGCAGCTTGGCCATGCGCGTACGGATCCGGCGCCGGTCCAGCTCAATCTTTGTCTCACCGGGGCCACGGGAGCCCATACCGGCAGCAGCGCCGCCCACCTGGCCACCCGCCTGGCGGGACATCGACTCACCCCAACCGCGGAGGCGGGGAAGCAGGTATTCCAGCTGCGCCAGCTCCACCTGGGCCTTGCCTTCGCGGCTCTTGGCGTGCTGGGCGAAGATGTCCAGGATCAGGGCCGTCCGGTCGATGACCTTGACCTTGACGATGTCTTCAAGGCCACGGCGCTGGGAAGGTGCCAGTTCGGCGTCCACAACCACAGTGTCAGCGCCCGTGGACGCGACAATGTCCTTGAGCTCAAGCGCCTTGCCGGAGCCCAGGAAGGTGCCGGGGTCCGGCTTGTCACGGCGCTGGACCAGCCCGTCGAGGACCTCTGAACCGGCAGTCTCGGCCAGGGCGGCGAGCTCGCGCAGGGAGTTTTCGGCATCGGCAAGGGTTCCCTCGGACCAAAGCCCCGCCAGGACAACGCGCTCCAGGCGCAGCTGGCGGTATTCAACTTCGGTGACGTCTTCGAGTTCGGTGGACAGGCCTGCCCTGCGTCGCAGGGCGCGGCGCTCCTCGAGGTCCTGCTGGTCGCCGTCGTACGTTGAGTGTTCTTCGTCAAGGCGGGAAATGGCCTGCGCCTTGCCGAGCACGGCTTTTCCGCTGGCGCCGCCATCACCACCGGACGTGCTGACATCCTTGGCCGGTACGTCCTTGGCGAGGATCCGGTCGATGACAGCCTGGATCTCCTGCGGACTCATGGCCTGGGCGGCTGGATCGGAACCGGTGTTGGGCTGGCTGGTCATGGTCTCCTTTGAAGATTCGGCAATTCCAGAATAGTGCTGATTGGCTGGAAGGTGGAAAGTATTCGCGCTGGGCTGACGGCCTGCGGTCATGCAGTTCTCCTGGTTGTTTCGCCGCCGGCTGCGATGCCGGGGCCGGGGATGCCGCGTCAGGACGGCGGCAGGGCGGAAAAGGGCCGGAGACATGGCGGGAAGTGCAGCAGGGGGCTGACTTTCGAGTACTGTCCGGCTACCGGGAAGACCGAATGGTCCGGCCGGTGCACAAGCGGAAGGTGTGGAAACCTGCGTCGCTGCGGGACGGGCTGTCACTGGTGGACAGGCTGCGGACGGGCGTGGCCCGTGCCGGCTACTCAAAGATCAGGAACATGCGTTCCAGCGTATCAGAGGGCCTCCTGCACGGTTTCCCTTTACGCTGCCAGGGGAACTACTCTGGCCAATTATGGAGTCCGCACACTATTTCAGCACGTCCCCCGCCGGCCCCTTTACCCGTAAGCCCCTGACGGTGGACTTGGCCGGTCAGACGCGCAGGCTCCAGACCTCTTCGGGCATCTTCAGCCCGGACGGGATCGATAAGGGCACCGCGGTGCTCCTGGCCGAAGTTCCGGCCCCGCACCCCCAGGGCAACCTGTTGGATATTGGGTGCGGATGGGGCCCCGTGGCGCTCACCATGGCGCTGCTGGCCCCCCAGTCAAAGGTCTACGCCGTGGACGTCAATGAACGCTGCATCGCCCTGACCAACGAAAACGCGGCTGCACTGGGACTGTCCAATGTCGTCGCCAGCACGCCGGAGGCAGTGGACGCCGACGTTCGCTTCGACACCATCTGGTCCAACCCGCCCATCAGGATCGGCAAGGACGAGCTGCATGCCCTGCTCAAGCTGTGGCTGCCGCGCCTGGCAGATGGCGGCACGGCGTGGCTGGTGGTACAGAAGAACCTGGGTTCTGATTCCCTTCAGCGCTGGCTGGTGGCCGAACTGGACAGCTCCTTCACCGTGACCCGCGAGTCCACGTCAAAGTCCTTCCGCGTCCTGAAAGTCAGGAAAGCGTCCCGCTCGCCACAATGACGGCAGGGCCGCTGAGTTCCACATGCTCATGCCCGCCGGGGCCGGCGAAGAACTTCACGCCCACCACTCCTCCGGGAACGTGGACACGCCAGGCATCAGGGGCTTCCGCACCGGCCCAGTGCCGGATGGCGACGGCGGCAGCACAGGCACCCGTTCCGCAGGACTGGGTCTCCCCCACACCACGCTCGTGGACCCGCATGGTCACGGAGCCGACCCCGCCATGGACCAGCGGCTCCGCGGGAACAACGAATTCGACGTTGGTCCCGTTCACCGGTACCGGGTTGACTTTCGGCACTGTGAAGAGCCGGGTACCGGCGAGCTCCCCAAGTTCAGCGAGGGCCACCACCGTGTGCGGATTGCCCATGCTCACGGAGAGGGCCGGCCTGGGAACTTCCAGCCCGTCGGCAGTTACAAGGGAATCCATGGCCTTGGCGCTGGCTTCCCCAGGGAATATGAACTCCCAGGGTCCCATGTCCACCGCATAACCGTCCCCGGTACGGACCACGGTCTTGACCCCGCCGCGGGTGCCGATGGTGAGCGATCCGCCGTCGGGCAGGTCGATCAGGCCCTCGGCCCGCAGGAAGTGGACGAAAACCCTGACCCCGTTGCCGCACATCTCTGAGAGCGAGCCGTCGGCATTGCGGTAATCCATGAACCATTCCGCGTCCGGGGCACCGGCGAGCAGTTCCCGGCCCTCGGGCAGGAAACGTGACGGGACGGCCCTGATCAGGCCATCGGCTCCGATCCCGCGGTGCCGGTCGCAGAGCGCGGCTGCCTGGCCCGCACCGATGGCGTGGTTCCCCTCCGGATCGGCCACCAGGACGAAGTCATTGCCGGTGCCGTGCCCCTTGGAAAAGCGGAGTCCGCTCAGCGTGCTCAGGGCGGGCTCGGTGGTTTCCGTGGGGTTATCATTCATGGTCCCAAGCGTAGCGGCGGATGATCCCGGTGCCGAAACCGCGGCTACCGGCACAACTGCGCGGCCCTGCCAACGAGCTCAGGATCCCGCCAGTCCAGCCAGCCGATACGGGGGTCGGCGCGGAACCAGGTCAGCTGGCGGCGGGCAAACTGCCGGGTGGCCGCGATGGTCTCCGCCTCGGCGTCTTCAACGGTTGACTCACCGTCGATAACCCGCAGGAACTGGGAATAGCCGAGTGCCCGGGACGCAGTTTTGCCCCGGCGCAGGCCCCGGGCGTCGAGCAGCCGGACCTCGTCCAGCAATCCGTCGTCCACCATCCGGTGCACCCGTGCTGCCAGCCGCTCCCGCAGGACCTCCCGGTCCACGCTGAGGCCCACCTGGACCGCCGGCTGGTAGTACTCGCGGCGGGGCATGAAGGAGCTGAATGGCCGGCCGGTTAGCTCCTGGACCTCCAGCGCACGGATGATCCGCCGGGCATCCGAGACCCTGCCAGCAGATACGGGATCCACCGCTTCGAGCCTGGCCAGCAGGGCCTCGGTGCCACATTCGGCGTGCTCCGCCTCCAGCCGCGCACGCAGCCCGGGGTCCGTGCCGGGGAACTCCAGCACGTCCAGCGCTGCGCGCACGTACAGCCCGGAGCCGCCGGCCAGGATGGCGCGCTTGCCGCGGGCATGGATGGCATCGATGGTTGCGCGGGCCTGGTGCTGGAAGTCCGAAACACTGGCTTCCTGGGTCACGTCCAGGATGTCGAGGAGGTGGTGCGGCACTCCCTTGCGCTCGGCCATCGTGATTTTGGCGGTGCCGATGTCCATGCCGCGGTAGAACTGCATGGCGTCGGCGTTGACCACCTCGCCGTCCAGTTCGAGGGCGAGGTTGACTGCGAGGTCGGACTTGCCGGAGCCGGTGGGGCCCACGACGGCGATGACGGGCGGGGCAGCCACCTGTCAGCGGGTGCGCAGGGGCAGTGAGGGCATGCCGAGCGAGACGCCCTTCCGACCCCCTCCGGAACCGGGGGCCGGCGCTCCGCAGGAGGCGGCCTGGGACCGGTCCCATGCGTCCCCCGCCCGTGACCGCCGCAGGCTGTAGTCCTCCAGCGTTGGATCGGCCACCAGGTGGAATGCCGCGGCTTCTGTGATGGTGACGGTGACGAGGTCGCCCGGCCGCGGTGCGGGTGCGCCCTCCGGGACGGAGAAGTGGACCAGCCGCTGGTCCTGGGAGCGGCCGGACAGACGGTGGGTTTCTTCCGACTTCCGCCCCGACTGGGCCGTAACCATGACCTCGAGCCTGCGGCCGAGTTGCTTCCGGTTTTCCTCCGCGGCGATCCTGTCCTGCAGGGCGGTGAGGCGTTCGAAGCGTTCCTGCACCACAGCTTTTGGCAGCTGCTGGGGCAGGTCGGCGGCGGGTGTGCCGGGGCGCTTTGAATACTGGAATGTGAAGGCCGTGGCAAAGCGGGACTTCTCCACCACGTCAAGTGTTGCCTGGAAATCCTCTTCCGTTTCGCCCGGGAACCCCACGATGATGTCCGTGGAAATGGCTGCGTGCGGGATTTTCTCCCGGACCTTGTCGAGAATGCCCAGGAATTTGGTGGACCGGTAGGAGCGCTTCATGGCCCGGAGGATGGTGTCCGAACCGGACTGCAGCGGCATGTGGAGCTGCGGCATCACGTTGTGTGTCTCTGCCATGGCGTCGATGACGTCATCGGTGAAGGCCGCCGGGTGCGGGCTGGTGAACCGGACGCGTTCCAGCCCCTCGATATCGCCGCAGGCACGCAGGAGCTTGGAGAAGGCCTGGCGGTCCCCGAATTCCACCCCGTAGGAGTTGACGTTCTGGCCGAGCAGGGTGACTTCGATGGCACCGTCGTCCACGAGTGCCTGGATCTCGGCGAGGATGTCGCCGGGCCGGCGGTCTTTTTCCTTGCCGCGGAGCGCCGGCACGATGCAGAAAGTGCAGGTGTTGTTGCAGCCGACGGAGATGGATACCCACCCGGAGTAGACAGAGTCGCGTTTCGTGGGGAGCGTGGAGGGGAAGACATCCAGTGATTCCAGGATCTCCAGCTGCGCTTCGTTGTTGTGCCGTGCCCGGTCCAGGAGTGCGGGCAGGGCCCCGACGTTGTGGGTACCGAACACGGCGTCCACCCATGGCGCCTTCTTGAGGATGGTTTCGCGGTCTTTTTGCGCCAGGCAGCCGCCTACGGCGATCTGCATGCCGGGGTTGGCTGCCTTGACGGGGGCCAGGATGCCGAGGTTTCCGTACAGCTTGTTGTCGGCGTTTTCCCGGACGGCGCAGGTGTTGAACACCACGACGTCGGCCTGCTCGCCCTCCGCCGGAACGTAGCCGGCGTCCTCAAGCATGCCGGCCATCCGCTCCGAGTCGTGCACGTTCATCTGGCAGCCAAAGGTCCGCACCTGGTAGGTGCGGGGCTGCGGGCCACCGGATTGCGGGTCGGCCCCGCCTTCAGCGGAAGTCGTGGCGCCGGAACGGGGGAAAGGAATGGTCAAACTCACCCGTTAAGGGTACCGGCTTTGCGGCGTGCCGCCGTCGGGATCCTGCAGGGAATCGAGGACGTCGCTGACGATCCGGAACGCCTGGGAGGGCTGATAACCCTTTCGTGCCAGCATGGACGCCAGCCGCCGGACGGTCTTTTCACGTTCCCCCGGAACGGACACATCCGTCCCGGGCCGCAGCTTGCGCTCAACCAGTGTGCGTGCGGCGGCTTCCTCGTCGGCGTCTGTCAGTTGTTCCAGGGCTGAAGCAGCGGTTTCCTGGTCAATGCCTTTTTCCGCGAGTTCGCGCCGAAGAGCGCCCTTGGCAAGTTTGCGGGACTGGGCTCGGCTCCTGACCCACATGTCCGCAAACTCGGCGTCGTTGATCAGGCGGGCTTCCTGGAACTTATCCAGCACCGCTTCGGCGACGTGTTCCGGAATGTTCCGCTCCGCCAGCTTCCGGGCAAGCTGCAGCCGGCTTTTGGGCGATGCCGTGAGCTGCCGGTACACGATGGCTTGGGCAAGCGTGAAAGGATCCGGTTCGGCGTCCGCGGCCTGCTGGTCCGCAGGCACGGCGAAGCCGTCCGACGGCCCCGGTGAAGGGCTGCCGGAACGGGCCCGCCGTGAACGTGGTCCGGTCCGTGATCCAGTCAAGGGCTAGAACCCGTCGACGGCTTTCAGCTTTGGTGTGTCCTTGGACTCATCCTCGGCAGGCTTTACCCCGACGCCAAGCTTCTCCTTGATGAGGCGCTCCAGTTCCGCGGCGAGCTCGGGGTTGTCGCGGAGGAACCGGCGCGAATTCTCCATGCCCTGGCCCAACTGGTCACCGTCGTAGGTGAACCAGGAGCCCGACTTCTTGATGATGCCGTGCTCCACGCCCATGTCGATGATCCCGCCTTCGCGGGAGATGCCCTGGCCGTAGATGATGTCGAACTCGGCGACCTTGAAGGGCGGAGCCATCTTGTTCTTGACGATCTTGGCCTTGGTCCGGTTGCCGACGGAATCGGCGCCCTCCTTGAGGGTCTGGATCCGTCGGACGTCGATGCGGACCGACGCGTAGAACTTCAAGGCCTTGCCACCGGTGGTGGTTTCGGGGGAACCGAAGAAGACACCGATCTTTTCACGGAGCTGGTTGATGAAGATGGCCGTGGTCTTGGTCTGGCTCAGGCGGCCGGTGATCTTACGCAGGGCCTGGCTCATGAGCCGCGCCTGGAGACCCACGTGACTGTCGCCCATATCGCCTTCGATTTCGGCGCGCGGCACAAGGGCGGCAACGGAGTCGATGACGACGACGTCCAGCGAACCGGAGCCCACCAGCATGTCCATGATCTCCAGGGCCTGCTCACCGGTATCCGGCTGCGAGACGAGGAGGGCATCGGTGTCCACGCCCAGCTTGGCGGCGTAGTCCGGGTCCAGGGCGTGCTCGGCGTCGATGAAGGCGGCGATACCGCCGGCGCGCTGGGCATTCGCCACAGCGTGCAGGGCAACGGTGGTCTTACCCGAGGATTCAGGACCGTAGATCTCGATGACGCGGCCGCGCGGAAGCCCGCCAATACCGAGGGCGACGTCCAGTGCGATGGAGCCGGTGGGGATGACTTCGATCGGGGCGCGGACTTCGTCGCCCAGGCGCATGACCGAGCCCTTGCCGAACTGCTTGTCAATCTGGGCAAGCGCTGCTTCCAGCGCTTTTGCACGATCCGGGGCTGCCGCCATGGTTGACACCTCTAATGCTTTCTCGATGGTGGCCTTCGCGGCCGTTGTATTGGTCATCTCTGACGCTAAGGGGACCCACTGACATTCCGGCCGGAGGACAACGCCTATGTGGATAAACCCGATAGAAAAAGCATAGCGTTATCCGAACAGGTATTCGAAGAGTGGCGCGCCTCCGGCGTGTCAGGCGGCAGGCGCCACCCGCCGGCTCAACCGGCTTTTGGGGCCGCTGTTAGTCACGGCGTGGGGCGATATCGCGGCCAAGGCGCCGTTCCGCAGGTACGTCCTGGACATCGCAGACCGCAAGCCAGACCTTGCGCGGCTCAATGCCCGCCGCAAGGGCCTGGTCAGCGGTGCGCCCACCTACGCCCGCAAGGACCAGCGTGCTGCTCAGCACGCGGGAGTACCCCGCGCCGAACTCGTCATCCATGAGACGCCAGTAGTCGCTGATTCGCATCGGTAAATCCTCTCATGATCGTGGACCCTAGAATTGTTGCCATGAGCAACTCCCCGGATCTCCCGCAGCAAGACGCAGGCAAAGATGCCGCCGATAGCGCGCTGCAGAATGTCGAACACCAGATCAGCCTCTTTTGGCGGCGGGCCCGGGCCATCTCCAACCAGCTCTCACGCCAGGTCCACCCCGACATGGAACCTGCCGCGTATGGTCTGCTGACGGTTATCCGCCGGGAAGGACCCATCCGGCTCACCGAGCTTGCCATGAACATCGGGGTGGGCAAGCCGTCGGTCAGCCGGCAGATTGCCTTCCTGGAAAGCCTGGGGCTGGTATCCAAGGAGGCGGATCCGTTGGACCGCCGGGCGCAGTCCATCCGGCTGACGCCGAAGGGCGAAGAGAAGATGCACCAGGTCCAGGACGCCCGGCGCCAGGTCTTCCAGGAGCGGCTGCGCGAGTGGCCGGTGGAGGACCTGCAGGAGCTTGCCCGCTACATGGCCAAATTGAACTCCACCTATGAGCGTGACGGGTTCCCCAGGGAAGCCGCCGGCGCATCCCAGGCAGAGGACGCATAGGCGGCCGGGACACAGGCCCCGGGTCCCCGGCCGCACGGCGGAACGGGGAGCCCGGACAAAAGCAGGAAGCCCCCGGCCTGGCCGGGGGCTTCCTGCTTATCCAAGGCCCACCTACGGGTGGGGGCTGCCTTTACCGGGCGCCGGAGAGAAGGCCTGTGGAGAGTTCGTCGTTCAGCTCAGAGTTGAGGTCCCGTTCCAGGTCACGGCCGTAACGCTGGGAGAATTCCTGCGGAACGGTGTCCGGAACTGCGACGCCTTCGGCTACTGCCACGCGGTCGCTGACCTCACGGAGCATGCTTGACAGCGGAACATCCAGTGCCGAGCAGATTGAGGACAGAAGCTCCGACGATGCTTCCTTCTGGCCGCGCTCCACTTCGCTGAGGTATCCCAGGGAGACACGGGCGCTGTGCGAAACTTCACGGAGCGTGCGCCCCTGACGCTGGCGGACATCGCGCAGGACATCACCAATTTCGTGACGAAGTACTACCATCTTGCGCTCCTTCTGTTCGCTCTTAGCCTGTTCGGCGAGGCCCACATCCTTCCAGCGGACAACGCCGTTCACGGATACGGGCTGCTTTACCATCTGTATCGCCTTGCTCCCTCATTGGTCAGGTCCGCCGCCGGCGAACCATCGTGGTCATTTCATCCTAGGCGCCTCCGCTCACCGGAAGCGACACAATGTAATAACTAATCGGTACCGGCTTTTGTTCCCGCCAACTTTACGCTCGGTAACTTCGTGGACCACTTAGGTCAGGCGGACAAGGCCTCAAGGAGCCTTTCAAGGGCGGCCCCGCAGGCAGCGGCACGGATGTCAGGCCTGCTGCCCGTAAAGGAATATTCGAAACCTGCGGTTCCGGCGACTGTGGCAATCCCGACGTAGACCCGCCCCACGGGCTTGCCGTCGTGGGCATCGGGACCTGCCACACCGGTGGTGGAAAGTCCGACGTCGGCGCCAAGGACCGTCCGCGCCCCGGCTGCCATGGCCCGGGCGACGTCCGGGTCGACGGAGCCCACACGGGCCAGCAGATCGGTGGGGACGTGCAGCACCGCGTCCTTCACGGAGTTCTGGTAAGCCACCACCCCACCCTGCAGCATGCCTGATGCGCCGGGCGTGTCGGCCAGGATTGCTGACACCATCCCGGCCGTCAGCGACTCGGCGGTAGCAACGGTCTGCCCGGACTCAAGCGCCGCGCGTACGGCCTGCGCGGCCAAATGGTGGAGGTTGCTCACGCCTCTTCCTGTCCTTGTGCGGTTCCTGCCTGCCGCTTGCCCTCTGCCCGAAGGCGCAGGGCCAGCACAACATATTCGACGCCGGTCCACAGCGTGATCACCACGGCAGCCATCATGACCGCGAACGCGACCCAGGACATCCAGGGCGCGAACGCCGCCAACGGCAGGAGGTAGAGGAAGATCGCCGCAGTTTGCACAACGGTCTTGAGCTTGCCGCCGCGGGAGGCGGGGATGACCCCGTAGCGGATCACGAAGAAGCGCAGGGCGGTGATCCCCCATTCCCGCACCAGGATCACGATGGTTGCCCACCAGGGCAGTTCGCCCAGCAGGGACAGCATCACCAGCGCGGAGCCGGTGAGGAGTTTGTCCGCGATGGGGTCGGCGATCTTGCCGAAGTCCGTGACGAGGTTCCGGCTCCTGGCGATGTCGCCGTCGAGCTTGTCCGTGTAGATGGCGACGGCGAACACCACCACCGCCGCCCAGCGCCACGGCCCCGAGACGCTGTGCAGCCCGGGCGCGTCCGCCACGAGGCACCACACGAAAAACGGGACCAGCGCGATGCGGATCATGGTCAGGACATTGGGAAGGTTCCAGACCCCGGCACGGCCCTGGCCGGCGGCGGTTGCATCGGTGCTAGTCACGTTTCTAGGCTACCGGGCTAGCGTCCGGTGAGGGACCAGGCGTCTTCGGAACCGTCCTCGTCATCGCCATGCCCGCCTGGAGCGGAATCCGAGCCGTCGTAATACTCGACGTTCTGCTTCCTGTTGTCCAGGTCGGCGGCCACCAGGTCCTCGGCGTAGCCGCCCTGGGCGATGTTGGCATTGGCGTTGTCGCTGAGCGCGGCCGTCTGCGAATCGGCAGCGGCGGGTGCCTCCTGGCCCTTCATGGCGGCCAGGACGGCAGCGAGGTCGTCCGGCTTGACCAGCACATCGCGCGCCTTGGAGCCCTCGGAGGGTCCCACCACCCCGCGTGATTCGAGCAGGTCCATGAGGCGTCCGGCCTTGGCGAACCCTACGCGGAGCTTGCGCTGGAGCATCGAGGTGGACCCGAACTGCGTGGTCACCACCAGTTCCGTCGCCTGCAGCAGGACCTCGAGGTCGTCCCCGATGTCGTCGTCGATCTGCTTCTTGGGGGCCTCCGCGGCGACGTCGTCGCGGTAGGTCGCCTGGAGCTGCCCCTTGACGTGCTCCACCACCTTGTGGATCTCCGACTCGGTGACCCAGGCGCCCTGGACGCGCATGGCCTTGGACGCGCCCATGGGCAGGAAGAGCGCATCGCCCTGGCCGATGAGCTTTTCCGCGCCGGGCTGGTCCAGCACCACGCGGGAGTCGGTGACGGAGGACGTGGCAAAGGCCATGCGGGAGGGCACGTTGGCCTTGATGAGGCCGGTGACCACGTCCACGGAGGGACGCTGGGTGGCCAGGACCAGGTGGATGCCGGCGGCGCGGGCGAGCTGGGTGATGCGGACGATCGAATCTTCGACGTCGCGCGGTGCCACCATCATGAGGTCCGCGAGTTCGTCGACGATCACCAGGAGGTACGGGTAGGGCCGGATGACGCGCTTGGAATCCACGGGCGGCTGGACCTTGCCGGCCCGCACGGCCTTGTTGAAGTCGTCAATGTGCTTGAAGCCGTAGTTGGCGAGGTCGTCGTAGCGGGCGTCCATTTCCCGCACCACCCACTGCAGGGCTTCGGCAGCTTTTTTGGGGTTGGTGATGATGGGCGTGATCAGGTGCGGGACGCCTTCGTAGGCAGTGAGTTCCACGCGTTTCGGGTCCACCATCACCATGCGCACTTCGTCCGGGGTGGCACGCATGAGGATGGAGGTGATCATGGAGTTCACGAAGGATGACTTGCCGGCGCCCGTTGCACCGGCCACCAGGAGGTGCGGCATCTTGGCCAGGTTGGCCACCACGTAGCCGCCCTCCACGTCCTTCCCCACGCCCATGACCATGGGGTGGTCCGTGCGCCGCGCGTTCTGGCTGCGCAGTACATCGCCCAGGGAAACGGTCTCACGGTCGGTATTGGGGATCTCGATGCCGATGGCGGACTTGCCTGGGATGGGGCTGAGGATGCGGACGTCGCTGGAGGCCACGGCGTAGGAGATGTTCTTGGACAGCGCGGTGACGCGCTCCACCTTGGTGCCGGGCGAGAGCTCGATCTCGTAGCGGGTGACAGTGGGCCCGCGGCTGAAGCCGGTCACGGTGGCATCGACGTTGAACTGGGTCAGGGTGTCGGTCAGGGCGGCGACGACGGCGTCATTGGCTTCGGTGCGCTCCTTCGGGATGGAGCCAGGGGTCAGGTAGTCCGAGGCAGGCAGGGTGTACGTGACGTCGCCGGCGAGCGAGAGCTGCTCGGTCCGCTGCGGGATGGGAACGGGCGGCGGGGCGGGCGCCACCGGGTTGGAGGGAACGGTGGGCGCAGCGGCGCCTGGTTTGCCCGGGGCAGCGGCGCCGGGGATGACGAGCGGGATGGCCTCGGTGGCGTTCTCGGGCGGCGATGCCTGCGGGGCGGGGCCCAGGCCCTGGGCCGCCTTGATCTTTTCGACGGCGATCTCGGCCTGGGTGGGCCGCCGCACGCCGGGAGCGGGCCGCGCAGGTTCGCGCTCGTCGTCGTCAATGACGGCGTGCTCGAAGGCTTCATCGCCCACGTAGCCCTCAAGGCCGGCCTCGGACTCCCCGTTCTTGCCAAAGAGCTTGCGCTTCTTCTTTTTCGGTGCGGCGGGGGCCGGGCGTTCGAGGTAGCTGCGGTCGTGGGCGTCCCCGGAGTGCTCCTGGTCCATCAGGTCGATGCCCATGAGGTGCTCGTAGGCTCCGCGGAGGCGGCGCGGGATGGCGGTGAACGGGGTGGCCGTGATGATCAGCAGTGAAATGAAGGCGAGCAGGCCGTAGAGGCCCGCGGGCACGGCGGGATGGATGGCGGCCAGCGGCGCGGCGGCCAGGAAGCCGAGCATGCCGCCGGCTTTGCGGAGGCCGTCGAAGCCGTCGGCGACAGTGGGCTGGCCACCCAGGATGTGCGCCAGGCCGCAGCCGGCGAACGTCATGATCAGGAAGCCGATGCCCACCCTGTTGTTGCCCCGGCCGTCGGAAGGCTGCCGGAACAGCCGGAAGGCGCAGACGAAAAGCATGAGCGGGAGCAGCAGGGAAATCCAGCCGAAGGTGCCGTTCACCACGGCGTAGACGGCGTCGGGGAACCACCCCGTCAGCCCCCACCAGGCGAAAGTGGCGATGAAGATGCCCAGCGCCAGGTTGAACAGGGCGGCACCATCGCGGCGATCCTCGGCGGGGAGGTCGCTGACGTCATGGCCGATGCGGCGCACTCCCCCGCCCACCAGGTGGCCCACCCCCAGCCATGCTCCGCCCACCACGCGCAGCAGCCAGGGCTGGTGGTGTTCGACGGCGGGAAGCTGGCGGGTACGTGCGGTGCTGGACGAACCGCCGCGTGCTGCCTTGCTGGCGGTGGAACCGGTTCCGCGGCCTGTGGAACTGCCCGCTTTGCTGCCGGAGCTGCCCCTGCCGGTACCTTTGGGCGCGGAAGTAGTACGTGTGGCCATGGTAGCCACGCTACCGGAAGCATGCTGTGAATCCGGGGATATCGGGGCCGGGCACATCCCCGGCACCTGCCCTTAAATACCTCCGGCCCGCACCCCTGCCTGAAGCGGGGAGTGCGGGCCGGCGCCTGCGGCAGAGGCCGTCAGGCCTCGAGCACCACCGGAATGATCATGGGCTTGCGGCGCAGCTTCCGGTTGACCCACGTGCCCACAACCCGGCGCACCACTTGCTGGAGCTGGTGGCTCGTGTGGTCGGCGTGGTTTTGGACCGCTTCCTCCAGGGCCGCGTTGATCTTGGGGATGATGTCGTCGAAGACCGAATCGTCCTCGGCTACACCGCGGGCATGGATCTCCGGACCGGACACCACCTTGCCGGTGGCACGGTGGACGACCGTGATGATGGAGATGAAGCCTTCGTCACCCAGGATCCGGCGGTCCTTGAGGTCTGCGTCGGTGATCTCGCCCACGCTGGAACCGTCCACGTAGACGAAGCCCACTTCAACCTGGCCCACGATGTCCGCCTGGTGGTCGCGCAGGTCGATGACGGTACCGTTGTCCGCGAGGATGACGCTGGCATCCGGTACGCCGGACTCGATGGCGATCTTGCCGTTGGCGATCAGGTGGCGGGTTTCGCCGTGCACGGGCATGGCGTTGAGCGGCTCAAGGATGTTGTAGCAGTAGAGCAGCTCGCCCGCAGCGGCATGGCCGGACACATGGACCTTCGCGTTGCCCTTATGGATGACGTCGGCACCGAGCTTGAGGAGCCCGTTGATGATCCGGAACACGGCGTTTTCGTTGCCCGGGATGAGGCTGGAGGCCAGGATGACGGTATCGCCGTCGCCCACCACCACCCGGTGGTCCCCGTTTGCCATCCGGGACAGCGCCGCCATGGGCTCGCCCTGGGAACCGGTGGACATGAGCACCACGCGGTTGTCCGGAAGGTTATCGATGTTCTTGATATCGACGATCAGCCCGGCGGGAACGTCCAGGTAGCCCAGTTTCTCGGCGATGGCCATGTTGCGGACCATGGAGCGGCCCACGAAGGCCACCTTGCGGTTGTGCTTGGCTGCGGCGTCCAGGACCTGCTGCACGCGGTGGACGTGGGAGGAAAAGGACGCCACGATGATGCGCTTGGTGGCCTGGCCAAAAAGCCGTTCCAGCGTGGGGCCGATTTCCTTCTCGGCCGTGGTGAATCCGGGGACGTCGGCGTTGGTGGAGTCGGACATGAAGAGGTCCACGCCCTCTTCGCCCAGCTTGGCGAAGTGCCGCAGGTCGGTGATGCGGCCGTCCAGGGGGAGCTGGTCCATCTTGAAGTCGCCGGTGTGCAGGACGGTGCCGCCCGCGGTGCGGATGAACACGGCCAAGGCGTCCGGGATGGAGTGGTTGACCGCCACAAACTCGCATTCGAAGGGCCCGAACTTCTCCACCTGGCCCTCTTCCACTGTCAGGGTGTAGGGCCGGATGCGGTGCTCCTGCAGTTTCGCCTCGATCAGGGCGAGGGTCAGCTGCGATCCCACCAGGGGGATGTCGTTGCGCAGGCGCAGGAGGTACGGCACAGCACCGATGTGGTCCTCGTGGCCGTGCGTGAGGATCACGGCAACGACGTCGTCAAGGCGGTCTTCGATGTAGGAGAAGTCCGGCAGGATCAGGTCAACGCCGGGCTGGGTTTCCTCGGGAAAGAGGACGCCGCAGTCCACGATCAGCAGTTTGCCGTCGATTTCGAACACGGCCATGTTCCGGCCGATCTCCCCCAGTCCGCCAAGCGGAACGATCCGCAGCGTGCCCTGGGGCAGGCGCGGCGGGGTGACGAGGCCGGTAAGGGCAGTTTGGGTCATAGTGCACTTCTTTCCAGGCGGAAGGGTGCCGGTCTTAGCCTCAGGAGAAGACCAGCCCCGCTTCCGCCAAATCCCCGCGGATGGTTTCGATCTCGGTTTCGTCCGGCTCCACGAGGGGCAAACGGACAATCGAGTTGGGCAGGACTCCCTGCCATTTAAGAATCTGTTTGGCCGCTACGGCCCCCTGGACACGGGTCATCGTTGCGCGGACCACCGGCTGCAGCTCGAAGTTGATCTTGCGGGCAGTGCCAAGGTCGTTGGCGTTGACGGCGTCAATGAGTTCGCGGAAGCGGCGGGTGGCCACGTGCGTGGTGACACCCACCAGGCCGACGGCGCCCAGCGCCATCCAGGGAAGGGTCAGTCCGTCATCGCCCGAGTAGAAGAGGAGGTCGGTTTCCGCCATGACACGGGTAGCTGCGGTGAAATCGGCCTTGGCGTCCTTGACGGCGACGATGTTGGGGTGCTGGGCCAGGCGGATCATGGTGTCCGGCTCGATGGGGATGGATGACCGGCCGGGAATGTCGTACAGCATGACGGGGACGTCCACGGCGGAGGCGATGGTCTCGAAGTGGGCGCGGACACCGGCCTGGCTGGGCTTGTTGTAGTAAGGGGTCACCAGGAGGAGTCCGTCGACGCCGAGGGCAGCAGCCTGCTGGGAGAGGTGGACTGAGTGCGCCGTGTCATTGGTGCCGGTACCGGCAATGATGGCCGCCCGGCCGCCTACGGCGTCCTTCACGGCGCGGAACATGCCGAGGTTTTCTTCGTCCGTGAGTGTGGACGTTTCGCCGGTGGTGCCGGTCACCACCAGGCCGTCGCAGCCGTCGTCGACCAGCTTGCTGGCCAGCGCTGCCGCCTGGTCGTAATCCACGGCGCCGTCCTTGGTGAACGGCGTGACCATGGCGGTCAGGAGGGTACCGAGGGCAGGGATGTGCGCGGAAGAATCAGCCATGGAAAAAACGTTACCCTGTCCCCCGCGGGTTAGGACAATGCCACGGGCGTGACAAGCGTCAAATACGTCGCTGCCCGGGCCGCGGCGCATCTGCTCCGGCATGGCAATAGCGGCCGACGGCGGCCTGCCGGAGGTCCTCAGCCCAGGAAGCGAGCCGTTGGGCAGCCCGCACGTAGTGGAACAGCTCCGTGGGCGTCAGGGCGTCGATATCCGTTTCCGCCAGCCGGCGGGCCAGCTCCGCCCCCTCCGGCTGCGCAGCCAGGCTGACGCCTTCGCGTTCCCACGTGACGTCCTCGGCCGGGCGCCCGGAGACCAGTTGGCGGAACAGGTAGTCCACTACTCCCGGGCTCAGCGCTTTCAGCGGCCCGCCCCCGGCGTCCGCACCTCCAGGCGGCGGGCCTGCCGGACGGGAACCTGCCGACTTGCTCCTGGGCTGCGGGTTTCCCGATAGCAGGCTTCCTGGCCGCGCAGTGGTTCCTGGCTGGACAGTGGCTGGCTGCACAGCGGCTGGGGGCTGCACAGTTGCCGAGGGCTGGCGTTCCCGCCCCTGCGGTGCGGGGGCTCCGAATGATCGCATCTCCATGGCAGCCATATTATTCGAACATATATTCGAATACAAGGGTTGGCCGGCGGAGGTGCCTCGCCTTGACAAGCCAGCCCGCGAGGCCATGTGAGACGATCTGGTCGTGACGTCCCGAACCCCGGCCACCCGGTCCCGGAAGACCCCAAACCGGCAGGAACCGGGGCGCCTTCGGGGCATCGATGCCGCCCGGGGCCTGGCATTACTCGGGATGATGGCAACCCACCTGCTGCCGACGTTCGAATCAAATGCCGATCTCACGCCAACCTGGATAGGCCTCACGTTCTCCGGGCGGGCGGCCGCCCTCTTCGCCGTCCTTGCCGGTGTGGGACTTGCCCTGTCCACTGGAAAGGACAAGCCGCTGGAAGGCGCCGAACTCTCCGCGGCACGGCGCGGCGTGGCGCTGCGCGCCCTGGTGATTGCCGCCGTCGGGTTTACCCTGGGCGGCCTGGAAGTGAACGTGGCCATTATCCTGGTCCACTACGCGGTGCTGTTCCTTTGCATCCTCCCCTTCCTGGGATTGGGAGCGAAGCGGCTGTGGGCGTGGGCGGCCGGGTGGATTTTAGCGTCTCCCCTCCTGGCGTACCTGCTGCGGCCTTGGCTCCTTGCCCCGGAACCGCCGCTCAAGCTGGGCCACAATCCGGGCTGGGAGGACCTCGGAACGCCTGCCCGGTTGCTCGCCGATGTGTTCCTCACGGGCTACTACCCCGTCCTGCAGTGGCTTTCGTATTTGCTGGTGGGGCTGGCAATCGGCCGCCTGGTCCTCGCCAAAGCCCTGGTTCCCGTGCTGCTGGTGGCGGGCGGAACCGTGGTGGCCGTTGCGGCGAAGACCTTGGGTGTGGCGGCCATGGAGGATTGGGGCGGCCGGGCGGCGCTGGAGAAGGTGCTCAATTCGCCGGGTTACCCGCTGGGCAGTGTGCTGCAGGTGAACCTCACAGGGATCCCGCAGGAAGGCTCGTGGTGGTGGCTGGCGTCGGCCGCACCGCACTCGGGCACCCCGCTTGACCTGCTGCACACGTCGGGAGTGGCGGCGGCTGTCATTGGTGCCTGCCTGCTCCTGGGGCGCCTCGCCGAATGGGTGGACCTGGACCTGCTGCTGCCGCTGCGGGGGGCCGGTGCCATGACGCTGACCCTGTACACCGTCCACGTCTGGGTGGTCTCCGGCTTCTACCTGAAACCCCTGCCGGGAGGCTGGACCGAGGACGGGATGTACTTTGTCCAGGCGGCCACTGCCATCACTGTCGGCATTGTGTTCGCACGGCTGCAGTGGCGCGGCCCGCTGGAATGGGCAGCCCATGCGGCGAGCCTGGTGGGGCGCGGGGGCTTCAAAGCCGTGCCCTGACCTGCCGGTTTCACAGCAAATCAAACAGGAATCCGCCGCGTTGCCACAGGACGGCGCCACGGGTTCCGTTCTGACCGGCTATTGCGGGGTCAGGGTGAATGTGGCGGCTTTGTCGCCGTAGTCATCGTTCACAACCACCTGCACCGGGCCCTTCTTGCCTATGGCGCGCAGGAATCGGCAGCCTCATGCTTTTCCCCAAAGCTAAAGAGTGTTTACTAAGCCAACCTACCGAGGGCAGCAGTTCATCAGCGGGTCCGTAATGGGACGCGGCAGCGGGCGCTAGGACGCCGTGGTGAAGAGCCTGACGGCGTCGCGCATGGATGCGCGCGCACGTTTGCGGTCGCCGGCGGCGTCGTAGGCGCAGCTCAGCCGGAACCAGGAACGCCAGTCGCCGGGAGCGGCCTCGGCTTCGGCACGGTACTTTTCGAACTCCGCGTCCGCCGCGGCCCGGACAATCCGGCCGCCGGGCGTGCGTGGCAGCTCATCCACCGGTAGCCCCCCTTCGGCCTCCAGGAGCTTGGCCATCTGTTCGGTGCGGGCACCGAACATCAGTTCGCGGATGAGGGCCCATGCCCCGACGATGGGCAGCACCAGGTAGGCGGCGCCAATGGCCTTGGCTGTCAGGTTGCTGTCCGCCAGGAGCAGGAGGGAACGCTGGAAGGACACCACCAGGTAGAAGACCAGCAGGAGCGTAACCGCCCCCACCCAGATCTTGGTGCGGTTCTTCCGGAAGCCGGCGGCCAATCCGTTCATCGCCTAGAGCCCCATGTCCAGGTAACCGTCCAGGCCGACGGTCAGGCCCGGGTGCGCCGCGACATTGCGCACGCCCAGGAGTACGCCGGGCATGAACGACGCGCGGTCGAAGGAGTCATGGCGGAGGGTCAGCTGCTCACCGGGACCGCCAAGGAGCACTTCTTGGTGTGCCACGAGGCCGCGGAGCCGGACGCTGTGCACCCGGATGCCGTCCACCTCGCAGCCGCGTGCGCCCGCGAGTTCGCTGGTGGTGGCATCCGGGCTGGGCGGAACCTGCGCGGCGTTTCGTTCCCCGGCTATGAGCTGTGCGGTGCGGACCGCGGTGCCGGACGGAGCATCCACCTTGTCCGGGTGGTGCAGCTCGATGATCTCCACCGATTCGAAGTACTTGGACGCTTTCGCGGCGAAGGCAGACGCGAGCACCGAACCCAGCGCGAAGTTCGGTGCGATGAGGACGCCCGTGTCCGGGTGCCCTGCCAGCAGGGACTCCAGCGCGGACAGGCGCCCCGCGTCCCAGCCCGTGGTGCCAACTACCGCATGGATCCCATGCTCGACGGCGAAGCGGACGTTCGCTTCGGTGCTTTCAGGAACCGTCAGGTCCACCAGGCACTGGGCACCTGAGGATGCCAGCTGCTCCAGCGAGTCACCCCGTCCCAGGGCTGCAACGAGCTTCATGTCGGGTGCTGCCTCAATGGCCTTTGCGGCCTCGGCACCCATGCGGCCATTGGCACCAAGGACGGCCACCAGCTTGGGAACGGAGTGTTGTTCGGTCATGGCGTTAACCCTACCGGCGGGACGGTTGGCGCTGGAACCGGGCTGCGTGCGTTACCTCGCAGCTTGGGGCCAGTCGGAGCAATGTTGGGTGCCGGACGGGCAGCCGCCCGGGCCGCTGCAGCATCAGCTGCCGGCGCCGACCCATTCCACGGTGCCGTCGGAGAAGAACTGTTCCTTCCAGATGGGCACCTGTTCCTTGATCCGGTCCACCAGTTCCGAGCAGACGGCGAATGCCTGGCCGCGGTGCGCCGCGGAGACCGCGCACACCAGCGCCGGATCCCCGATCTCCAGCATCCCGATCCGGTGCGCAGCCCAGATGCGGACCGGCTGCCTCTGCGCACCACCGGAGGTGCCCCCGGCGGCGTCATCCCCCGCAGCGTCTTGCTCGGCAACCAACTGCGCCACGACGTCGGCCATCACCTGGTGTGCTGTGGGGTGCGCGCTGTAGCTGAGGCGCTCGACGGCCTTGCCGCCGTCGTGGTTGCGCACCACCCCGCTGAAGCTGACCACGGCGCCGGCGGTGTCGCTTTCCACCGCCGCGATGGCCTGGTCCACGGAAATGGGGTCCGCGCTGAGGACCGCCCGCACTACCTCGAATGCTTCAGTGCCCATGTCCGCCTTCCAGTTGGTCGCAGAGGTGCCCGATCACGGGGTCCAGGACGCTCAGCCCATCCATGACCCCCTTGGGTGACCCGGGCAGGTTCACGATAAAGGTCTGCCCCGCGGCTCCGGCGTAGCCCCGGCTCAGGGCGGCGAGCGGAGTTTTGGCAGCGCCGGCCCGCCTGATGGCCTCCATGATCCCCGGGATCTCCCTGTCCAGCAGCGGCAGGGTGACGTCCGGCGTCTGGTCGTCCGGGCTCAGGCCCGTACCGCCGCTGGTAATCACGACGGCGGGGCGCTGGGTGAGGAGCGCCCGGATGGCAGCCCCCACGGGCCCGCCGTCAGGGACCACCATGGGCGGGAACACGTCGAAGCCGTGCTCGGTAAGCCAATCGGTGATCACGGGACCGGTTTCGTCGTCGTAGATGCCGGCGGCGGCGCGGGTGGAGGCGATCACGACGCCGGCCTTCCGCCCCTGCACGTCGCCGTGCCGGTGGGGTTCGGGGACGTTGAGGATGCTTGGGGTGGTCACAGTGCCCAGTCTCCGCTCTTGCCGCCGCTCTTGGCCAGCACTTTGATGTCCGTCAGGACTGCGTGCTTGTCCACCGCCTTGATCATGTCGTAGACGCTGAGGGCTGCCACGGAGGCGGCCGTCAGGGCCTCCATTTCCACTCCGGTGACGCCCCGGGTCTTGACGGTGGAGCTGATGGTCACGGCGGCCGCGCCCAGTTCGAAATCGACGGTGACCTTTGACAGCGGCAACGGATGGCAGAGCGGAATCAGGTCCGGCGTCCTCTTGGCGGCCATGATGCCCGCCACACGGGCGACGGCGAGCGCGTCCCCCTTGGGCAGTCCGCCGGTACCCAGGAGCTGCATGACTTCGGTGGTGGTCCGGACTGTGGCCGTTGCCGTGGCCTCACGGGTGGTCTCGGCCTTGCCGGAGACATCCACCATCTGGGCGCTGCCGTCCTGGCGCAGGTGCGTCAGTGCGGGGGTCTGTTCTGCGTTCACAGCATCCATACTTCCACCTCGTGGCCGGCGGCGAGTTCCGTTACGCCGGCAGGGACGTGGACCAGGACGTTCGAGCCCGCCAGGGCGTGCATCAAATGCGAGCTCTCGCCACCCTCCAGCCGCACCGTCCCGTCCGGCTGCAGGCTTCCGCGCCGGACCTGATGCTTGCGCCCGGGGGACGTCAGCGGCTGGCCCAGGCGGGCACGCAGCGGCAGCCGGGGCGCCGGCGCCCCCAGCAATGCTGACAGGGCGGGGCGGAGGAACATCTCGAAGGACACCAGGCAGCTGACCGGATTGCCGGGAAACCCAAGGAAGGGGACGCCGTCGAACGTCCCTATTCCCTGCGGGCCACCCGGCTGCATGGCCACGTGCAGGAATTCGACGGGCTGGTCCGCCATGGCCTGCCGCACCACCTCGTAGGCCCCCTTGCTGACCCCGCCGGTGGTGACGATCAAGTCGGCGCCCTGGCTTTGGGCGCGCAGCAGGTCCTGGAGTTCCGCCGGGTTGTCATTGGCGATTCCGGCGCGGCGGACGCTGAGGCCTGCCTGCTTCATGGCGGTTTCCAGGAGCGTGCCATTGGAGTCGTAGATCCTGCCCGGAGTCAGTGTCCCCCCGGGTTCAACCACCTCGTCCCCCGTGGTGACGAGCAGGACGGTCACGGCCTTGTGCACCGCCACCTCCGGAATACCCAGGGCGGCAAGCAGCCCCAACTGGGCCGGGCCCAGGCAGGTTCCGGCGGCAAGGGCCCGCTCCCCCGCCGCGATGTCGCTGCCGGCAATGCGCACGTACGTTCCGGGCGCGGTGGCAGGCAGCCGCACTGTGCCTCCGTGACCAGGCG
Source organism: Arthrobacter liuii (assembly GCF_014639275.1). GTDB lineage: Bacteria > Actinomycetota > Actinomycetes > Actinomycetales > Micrococcaceae > Arthrobacter > Arthrobacter liuii. Next base: position 55,404 of record NZ_BMFW01000001.1, read on the forward strand.
CCAGGAAGTGGTCAGGCACCGCCTTTTCAATGGGGACGACGGCGTCAGCCCCCGCCGGCACCATGGCACCGGTCATGATGGGCGCCGCGGTCCCCGGCTCGAGTGCCTGCGGGCTTGACCCGGCGGGAACCGGCGGCATGATGCGCAGGTCCGTGCCGCCGTCGTCAATGTCAGCGGAACGGACCGCATAGCCGTCCATCTGGGAATTGGCGAAAGGGGGAAGGCTGAGCGGCGCGGCGACATCGTGCACCAGGCCTCGGCCCAGCGCCCGGCTGAGCGGCAGGGTCTCTTCGCGGTCCGCGGAACGGAGCGGCCGGAGGAGTTCCGCGACGGCGGCGGCATGGCCGGCGACGGACCGCGCGTTCTCCGCTCCGTGCTGGGCATGGCCGTGCGGGGGGTGGCTGGTCATGGGTACGCCTTTGGTCGAGGCCGTCAGGATTTCACGTCCACTCTAACGGTGTGGAATCCCGTGGCTCCGTCCGGTGCCGGCGGCCGCGCGGTTTCGTCCTGCGGCTGGCCCTTGAGGTCGGTGGCGCGGACCTGGACTTCGTACTGCCCGGGGGTGAGGTCAACGGCCAGCTTCCACTGGTACCAGGTGTCAAGCGAGATGCCCTCCGCCAGTTCCGCCTCCCGCCACGGTCCCCGGTTGATCCGCAGCTCCACCTTCTGGATGCCCGTGTGCTGGGCCCAGGCAACGCCTGCGAAAACCACCGTCCCTGCACTGACCGGGCGGCCGCTGCGGGGCACGTCGATGCGGGACGACGCCTTGATGGGGCCGCGTTCGGACCAGCCCCGCGGGGTCCAGTATCCGGCGTCGTCGGCAAACCTGGTGACCTTGAGTTCGGTGACCCACTTGGTGGCCGACACATAGCCGTAAAGGCCCGGGACCACCAGGCGCACCGGAAAGCCGTGCTCAATCGGCAGTGGTTCGCCGTTCATGCCTACGGCAAGCAGGGCGTCCCTGTTATCGGTGAGGACATCCAACGGCGTCCCTGCGGTCCAGCCGTCGGCGCTGCGGGAGAGGACCATGTCCGCACCTGGCGCGGGACCGGCCTGGGCCAGCAGTTCGCGGACCGGCCAACCCAGCCAGCGGGCGTTGCCGATCAGGTCCCCGCCCACATCGTTGGAGACGCAGGCAATGGTGATGTGCCGTTCGGTTAAGGGCTTTGCCAGGAGGTCGGCGAAGGAAAGCTGAACTTCGCGGGCCACCATTCCCGTGACTTTCAGGACCCAGGTGTCCGGGTTGACCGCGGGGACTGACAGGGCTGTGTCGATGCGGTAGAAGTCCCGGTTGGGGGTGACCAACGGCGGCGTTCCGGCCGCGCCGGCTTCCGCGGCAGCCGGGACGGGCGGCGCCGGTGACGCCGGCGTTGGCAGGGTGGTCCTGGCCCTGGCTTCGCTGACTGCGCTGGTGGCACCGCGCCAGATCCCGGCCAGCACTCCTCCTACGCCTGACAGTATCCCCGTGACCGCGAGGGACTGGAGGAAGCTGCGGCGTGAGCGGGCGGATGCGGGGTCATGGGTGGTTTCGCCAGCGGCTGGAGGGCCGGCGGCTGCGTGGCTGGCAGCAGCCTCATCCCATGCCTGGAGCATGCCAACCAGGAACCGCAACAGCACGACGGCGACCACCGCGGCCAGGAGCGGGAGTGCCAGCGCCGTCGGTGTCATCTGGGAGCGCGTCAGGACGGCGGCCGTTCCGGCAAGCCCGAAGATGACCATCACCGCAACACCGCTGAAGCGGCGGCGGTACTCAAGGACTCCGGCAAGGGCGGCCAGCGCTGCGATGACCAGTGCCATGCCCGCCAGCAGTGCGGCTTTGTCGGCCGTGCCGAAGATGGAAATGGCCCAGTCCTTGACGCCGGGAGGGACGGCGTCGATGACGGCACCGCCCACGGCGGTCAGCGGAGACAGGGAGGGGCTGGCAAAACCGGCCAGCAGCTCCCCCGCTGCCACACCGCCGACCGCGGAAACCACGCCAGACACGGCAGCCCAACCGCCCTCGGCGCGTTGGACTGCCTGTTGCCAGACAGAACTGACCGCACGCGGATCCAGGCCGGCACCGTCGTCGTCCGCCCCGTCCTTATGCCGGGAACTCTTCACAACTTCAAGCATAGGTTCGCGGCACCCGGATGGTTCTGCGCCGGTCACGGTGTGATGCGCGGCCCGAGGTGGCGTAGCCTGATTTCATGAGTGTCCAGCTAGGCATGCCCCAGCCGCGGGAGGAAGCAGCATCGGCGCTGCCGGCCGTGCCCGGGCGACGGCCCGCGGATGCCCCGGCCGGGCTGACGGACCGGTACGGCCGCCGCGCCACGGACATGAGGCTGTCCCTGACGGACAAGTGCAATCTCCGCTGTACCTATTGCATGCCGGCAGAAGGCCTGGAATGGCTCGCAAAGCAGGCGGTGATGTCCGCCGATGAAATCGTGCGGATTGTCCGGGTGGGCGTGGAGCAGCTGGGGGTCCGGGAACTGCGGCTGACGGGTGGTGAGCCGCTGGTCCGGCACGATCTCGTGGAGATCATCGCGGCCCTGCGGGCAAACCATCCGGACCTGCCGATTTCGATGACTACCAACGGCGTTGGCCTGGCGAAGAAGGCGGCGGCGCTCAAGGCCGCCGGGCTGACGCGCATCAATGTGTCGCTTGATTCGCTGCACGAGGAAACATTCACCAAGCTGACCCGCCGGCCGTTCCTGGACCAGGTCCTGGCCGGGGTGGACGCTGCCTGGGCTGCCGGCCTGGGCCCGGTCAAGCTGAACGCGGTCCTGATGCGGGGCATCAACGACGCCGAGTCCCCGCAACTGCTGTCCTGGGCGCTGGAGCGCGGGTATGAACTGCGGTTCATTGAGCAGATGCCGCTCGACGCCGACCACGGCTGGACGCGCCGCAACATGATCACGGCCGCGGAGATCCGCGGGCTGCTGTCCCGGGACTTTTTCCTCAGCCCCGATCCCCGGGCCCGTGACGGCGCGCCGGCGGAGCGCTTTGAAGTTCGACGGCGCGCGGCTGGTTCTCCGGATCCGGAGAGTCCGATGCTGGGAACCGTGGGGATCATCGCCTCCGTCACCGAGCCGTTCTGCTCTGACTGCCGGCGCACCAGGATCACTGCGGAGGGCAAGATCATGAGCTGCTTGTTCTCACGAGAGGAGTTTGATCTGCTCGGTCTGCTCCGCGCTGGTGCCAGTGACGATGAGCTGGCAGAGCGGTGGCAGGACGCCATGTGGATCAAGCCAAAGGCCCACGGCATGGACCACGTGGGACTGGACGCTCCTGACTTCGTCCAGCCGGACCGCAGCATGAGCGCTATCGGGGGCTGACAGGAATGCTTGTACGTTACTTTGCCGCCGCCCGCGCTGCCGCAGGTTTTGACGAAGAGAAGTTCGACCTGCCTCACGGCGCCACCGTTGCTGACCTGCTGGCAGCCGTTGTCGCCGTGGAGCGTGCTGATTCGCCCGCGGGGACCCCGCCGCTTCACCGAATCCTCTCGCGGAGCAGCTTCCTGCTCAATGAGGTTGCCGTGCGGGACCAGTCAACGGTTCTGGGCCCCGACGACGTCGTGGACGTGCTGCCCCCGTTCGCCGGCGGGTAGGCGTTCGGGCGGCGCAGCATGTGGAGCTGCCTTGGGGTTTGAATGTCAGTGCCCCGTTGGATGATGTCCTTATGGGAATCAGCAGCGGTGTCGGGGTAGCAACGGAAGGTGCTCACGCCTGCGTTGCTGCCCTTGATGCGCTGGACCGTGAGGATAATTTCCTGGCTGCGGGGGTTGGTGCTGATGTTGATGTGTTGCAGCGGCGGTATGGGATCCGGCTGGAACGGTTGGAGCTCGTATCCCGACTGGAAGCGCAGTTGGCCGCGGTGAAAGCCCGCGACGCGGCCGACGCCATCGAATTCCAGCAGGCGATGATCGCCCCGGACTCCCCAGCCCATGAGCGTGCCTACGCGGAGATGTCCACTGTGGAGGAAATCGCCGGGGTCCTCACGCTCAGTTCCCCGGCGGCAGGGGCGTTCGTGGACCAGGCACAGCGGATCTGCTCCCAGCCTCCGGCCTTCGAAGCGCTGTCCACCGGCGCCATGTCCTGGCAGCACGCCCGCATCCTCGCCGACGAAACCGAAGGCCTCACCGAAGCCGGCGCCGCCGCCCTGGTGGCACACTTCTTCGACCCCCACGCCCCCAACGCTGCCCGCGGCGCCACCCCCGGCGAACTCGTCCCCTCCCGGTTCCGGGCCAAGATCCGGGGGTGGCGGGAGCGCCACCACCCCGAATCCATCCAAAAACGCCACGCCAAGAGCGTTGCCGACCGGAGGATGGAATACAGGCCGGACCGGGACGGCATGGCCTGGATCTCCCTCTGCCTTCCCGGAGACAAAGCCTGCGCCATCTGGAACCGCACCACCGCCACCGCCCGCGGCCTCCAAGGACCCGACGAACCACGCACCATCACCCAACTCCGCCCCGACATCGCAGCCAGCCTCCTCCTCGGCACCCAGGGCAGCACCGCCGACGGCACCGACGCCGAAACTGACGGTCAGGGGAACCACACCGAAATCGGGAAAGTCCCCACCCCTCGGGCCGATGTCCTGGTCATGGTCCCGGTATTCTCCCTCCTCGGGGCCACCGACGAGCCGGCGATGCTGGACGGTCTCGGTCCAATCCCGGCCTCGATGGCCCGCAAGCTCGTCGCCGACGGGGCGGAATCGTTCTACCGCGTCCTGGTCGACCCGAGAGACGGCGCACCACTGGAAATCGGCCGGAAGAACTACCGGCTCACCCAAACCATCAAAAAATGGATCCGCATGCGCGACGGAAAATGCACCTTCCCCGGCTGCACCAACCACACCCCAGACAACGAAACCGACCACCTCAAAGCCTGGGAACACGGCGGCACCACCGGAACCAGCAACCTGGCACAACTCTGCCCAAAACACCACCGCCTGAAACACGCACGGCCCTGGACCCCCGATGCCGCAACGAAAAACGAACCACCCGGCTGGACCTCACCAACCGGCCGCCACTATAGAAGCGAACTCCCGGACTCGGAGCCGCCATTCTGGCCTGCCCTCATGACAGAGGAATGGCCGGAATTGGGGTCGACAGCGGATGGCACGGGGCCGGGCCTACCCCAAGACGTGGCCCGGAACGACACAGCGGAGGCGGTGCGCTTTGCGGACCCGCCCGATTTCGACATCCCCGAAGACCCAGGGGTTCCTGAGAGTGAGCTGCCCCGGGACCGGTTCGCCGAGTTCTACCTGATGCTGGCGCTGGCTGATCACACCTTCCCGGGGACACCTGCGTAAGCAGGGAGCGATCGGTGGAAGACCGAGCGCATAAACGGCTGGTAAGCCGGACCTTTGCCGTCCTGGCCGGAACCTGGTGCGTGCCCGCCGTCAGCCTTGGCCCCGGAACGCAGCTCGGTGACGTGGGTCAGCGCATCGTCCTCGACCCTGATGGAGTGATGCGTCCAGCCGGCAGCGCTGTGCCGTTCAACGCGGAGGATGCCGTCACGCCAGGTGCAGCGGGCAGCGGTACCGGGCGGCACGCCGGTGCTGTCGACGTAGTACCACAGCACGTCATCGCGGACCGGATCCACGGTGAATATGCCGTGGCCTTCGAAGTGGCTGCCGTCCGGTTCAACGTGGCGGTAGCTCTGCACCACGCCGAGGCCGTTGGCAACCTGGCTGTAGGACACTTCGGCATCCACTCGGCGTTCCGGTCCCCAAGGACCTGCGGCCACATGCGTCTGGCCCCGCCAGTGACCCAGCAAGGCTGATAAGGCCGGATGCCCATGCTCCAGTCCCGGCTCCTGCACCGTCACGCGACCCCCTGCCGAAGATTCCTATCACTCAGGATGGACTCTGCAGGGCCTCGCCGCCAGCGTCCGTGGGGAAAAGGCTACAGCCCGAAGGTTTCCGTCTCGTCGAACGGGCCCACCACGGTGACGGTCCTCGGGGCGGCAGCAAGTTCGGCGGCCAGCTCCTGGACCTGTTCTGCCGTGACGGCTTTGATCAGGCGCAGGGTCTCATCGATGTCCTGGTATTCACCGGAGACCAGTTCAGCCCGGCCCAGCCGGGACATCCGGGATCCCGTGTCCTCCAGCGCCAGGACAATACCGCCCCCGAGCTGGCCCACGGCCTTGCGAAGTTCGTCCTCGGAGATGCCGTCTTCGGCGAGCTTGTCCAGCTCCACAGCCAGCAGGTCCAGCACCTGCCTGACCTTCGACGGCGTGCAGCCCGCGTACATCCCGAAGTAGCCGGCGTCGGCATAGGACGATGCGAACGAGTAGGTGGAGTAGACCAGGCCGCGCTTCTCGCGGACTTCCTGGAACAGCCTTGAAGACATGCCGCCGCCCAGGACCGCGTTCAGCACGCTCATGACGTAGCGGCGTTCGTCGGTGGCAACGATGGTTGGGCATCCCATGATGATGTTGGCCTGCTCCACCGCGCGCTTGACCACGTGCAGTCCGGCCGTCCCGGTGATCAGGGCGCGTTCGGTGGAGCGCCGCTGCACCGGCGCCGCATCGTGCTCCAGCGACCACCCGGCGGTCTCGAGGGCGTCCACCACAAGTCCGCAGACGACGTCGTGGTCCAGCCCGCCGGCAGCGGTGATGACCAGTTCCTCGGGCTTGTAATACCTGCGGTAGTGCTCCCATACGGAGTCCCGCGCCACTGCCTTGATGGCGGCGGGCGTACCGCCGATGGGGCGGCCGAGCGGATGGCTGCCCAGGACCGCGGACACGAAGTGCTCGTGGGCAACATCGGTAGGGTCATCGCTGTCCATGGCGATTTCTTCGAGGATGACGTCCCGTTCCTGCTCCATCTCGTCAGGATCCAGCACGGCGCCCGTGATCATGTCCGCAATCACGTCGATGGCCATGGGCAGGTCCGTGTCCAGGACCCTGGCAAAGTAGCAGGTGCTTTCCTTGGCGGTTGCGGCGTTCGATTCGCCGCCCACCTGGTCAAACGCGGAAGCGATCTCAAGGGCCGTGCGGCGCTTGGTGCCCTTGAACAGCAGGTGCTCCAGGAAGTGCGTTGACCCGTGCTGGCCGGGTGCCTCGTCGCGGGACCCGACGCCCACCCAGAACCCGATGGTGGCTGACCGTTGGCCCGGCATCGCTTCCGTCAGTACCCGCACTCCCCCTGGCAGCACGGAACGCCGGACCTCGGACCCTCCGTCAGAGCCATGGACCAGGGTGTCGCCGGCGTGGTTCTGCTCAAGCGGCAGGGGTACAACAGTCATTGATGCCTTTCAGGACGGGCAGCCGGATCTGGCTGCCATCGTAACAGCGGCGGGACCGGTGGATCATCCACCGGTCCCGCCGATTCATGCTTGTATTCCGGAAACCGGAACTGCTAGACCTCAGCGCCTTCTGCAGGCTCCGTGGCGTGGGCACGTTCGGTGTCGGCCGGAGCTTCTTCCTCGGCCACTACCGGGGAGAGCGAAAGCTTTCCACGGTCGTCGATCTTGGTGATCTCGACCTGGATCTTCTGGCCAACGGAGACGACGTCATCAACGTTGTCCACCCGCTTGCCGCCTGCGATCTTGCGCAGTTCGGAGATGTGCAGGAGGCCGTCCTTGCCCGGGGTCAGCGACACGAAGGCACCGAAGGTGGTGGTCTTGACGACCGTACCCAGGTAGCGTTCGCCGATTTCCGGGACCTGCGGGTTCGCGATGGCGTTGATGGCGGAGCGCGCTGCGTCGGCAGACGGACCGTTGGTGGCGCCAATGTAGACCGTGCCGTCATCCTCGATCGAGATGTCCGCGCCGGTGTCCTCCTGGATCTGGTTGATCATCTTGCCCTTGGGGCCGATGACCTCGCCGATCTTGTCCACGGGGATCTTCACGGCGATGACGCGCGGTGCGAACTCGGAAAGCTCGTCCGGGGTGTCGATCGCGGAGTTGATGACATCCAGGATGTGCAGGCGTGCTTCGCGGGCCTGCTTCAGTGCTGCTGCCAGCACGGAGGCGGGGATGCCGTCGAGCTTGGTGTCCAGCTGGATGGCCGTGACGAACTCGGCGGTACCGGCAACCTTGAAGTCCATGTCACCGAAGGCATCTTCGGCGCCGAGGATATCGGTCAGGGCTGCGTAGCGGGTCTGACCGTCCACCTGGTCGGAGACCAGGCCCATGGCGATACCTGCGACGGCGGCCTTCAGGGGCACGCCGGCGTTCAGCATCGACAGGGTGGAGGCGCAGACGGAACCCATCGACGTCGAACCGTTGGAGCCGAGGGCCTCGGACACCTGGCGGATGGCGTACGGGAACTCCTCGCGGGACGGCAGTACGGGCACCAGGGCGCGTTCCGCCAGGGCACCGTGGCCGATTTCGCGGCGCTTGGGCGAACCCACGCGGCCGGTCTCACCGGTGGAGTACGGCGGGAAGTTGTAGTTGTGCATGTAGCGCTTGCGCGTCACCGGGGACAGCGAGTCGATCTGCTGTTCCATCTTGAGCATGTTCAGCGTGGTGACACCCATGATCTGGGTCTCGCCGCGTTCGAAGATGGCGGATCCGTGGACGCGGGGCAGGACCTCAACCTCGGCGGTGAGCTGGCGGATGTCCGTCAGGCCGCGGCCGTCGATGCGGATCTGGTCCTTGAGGATACGCTGGCGCACCACGTGCTTGGTGACGGAGCGGAAAGCTGCGGACAGTTCCTTCTCGCGGCCTTCGAACTGGCCTGCCAGGGAAGAGGTGACCTCGTCCTTGAGCGCGTCGGAGGCGTTGTCGCGTTCCTGCTTGTCGGCGATCTGGAAGACTGCGGCAAGCTTTTCGGCCGCAGCGGACTCGACGGCGGCGTACACGTCGTCCTCGTAGTCCAGGAAGACCGGGAACTCAACGGTGGGCTTTGCGGCGCGTGCGGCGAGATCGGCCTGGGCATCGCAGAGTGCCTTGATGAACGGCTTGGCAGCCTCGAGGCCCTCGGAAACGACCTCTTCGGTGGGGGCGGTGGCGCCCTGTTCCTTGATGAGGTTCCAGGAGTTGTCGGTGGCTTCGGCTTCGACCATCATGATGGCGACGTCGTCACCGGCAACGCGGCCTGCGACCACCATGTTGAAGACCGAGTTTTCCAGCTGGGAGTGCTTGGGGAACGCAACCCACTTGGATCCGTTTTCGTCCGCAACCAGGGCAACGCGCACGCCGCCGATGGGGCCGGAGAACGGCAGGCCGGAGAGCTGGGTGGACATGGAGGAAGCGTTGATGGCCACGACGTCGTACAGCTCGTCGGGGTTGATGGCCAGGACGGTCACCACGATCTGGACCTCGTTGCGCAGGCCCTTGATGAAGGCGGGGCGCAGCGGGCGGTCCATCAGGCGGCAGGCCAGGATGGCTTCGGTGGACGGGCGGCCTTCACGGCGGAAGAACGAGCCCGGGATGCGGCCGGCAGCGTACATGCGCTCTTCGACGTCGACCGTCAGCGGGAAGAAGTCAAAACCTTCACGCGGGTGCTTGCCGGCGGTGGTGGCGGACAGCAGTGCGGTGTCATCGTCGATGTACACCATGGCTGCGCCGGCGGCCTGCTTGGCGAGGCGGCCGGTTTCGAAGCGGATTACGCGCTTGCCAAAACGGCCATTGTCAATGACCGCTTCCGAGAACTGGATTTCGGGACCCTCCAAGAGAGTCACCTCCGTTTCATGGTTTACGGAGTCAAGCCGCATCAACCCAGCCAGCATCTGTCTACTGGCCCTGCACCCGGTCATCGATCGAGACCCACGGGCCGCCGGCTTCAGTCAACGAAGCCGTTCCCGGGGATCACTACCGAGGACCGCGAATGCGTGATGCGGTTGATCCTCCTGTTTAGTTTTCATTTGAAGAAGGCGGCCCGTTCCGGAAGGAAAGGGCCGCCCCAAAGCCAGACTAGCGGCGCAGGCCGAGGCGCTCGATGAGCGAACGGTAGCGGGCGATGTCAGTCTTCTTGAGGTAGCCAAGCATGCGCTTGCGGCGACCGACCATGCCCAGCAGACCGCGCTGGGTGTGGTAATCGTGCTTGTGCTCCTTCATGTGCTCAGTCAGATCCTTGATCCGCTGGGTCAGGACTGCAACCTGGACCTCGGGTGAACCGGTGTCGCCTTCTACGGTTGCGTATTCCTTGATGATGGACTGCTTTACAGCGGCGTCAAGTGCCACAATAACTCCTTGGGATGTGCCGTGAGGGCCCAGGTCAGTAACTCACCGCCGGGTCTGCCGCGTACGTCGCAATCCGGTAAACCGGAAGAGACCGCCAGCAGCAGGAACCAGCCGCCACGGACTGCAGCCGGATCCATCGCTAAGTTTACCGGCCCCGGCCTAACCTTGTCGAAACAGTGCGGTCCAACCGGCGCCCCGGTCAGCCCTGCAGCCGTTCCCGGATGGCCGCCATGCCCTGAAGCACTTCGGAGAAACTGGTGCTCAGCGGCGAGAGCCCCACCCGGATGCCGTGCGGCGAGCGGAAGTCCGGGATGACGTCCCCTTCCCAGAGTGCTTCCACGGTGGCTTTGGTGAAGTCCGGGTGGTCCACCGTGATGTGGCCGCCCCGCTCCCCCGGATCCCGGGGTGATGCCAGGTCCGCGCCCAGCGGGGCCAGCCAGGCATCGAAGACCTCCACGGCGAAGGCCGTCAGTGCCAGGGACTTCTCCCGGATGGCAGCCATCGAAGCCTCTTCAATGAGGTCCAGGGTCCCCTGCATGGCGAGCATCCCGAAGATGGCGGGGGTGCCGCTGAGGAAACCGCGAATGCCGGAGGCGGGCTGGTACCCGGCCGCCATTTCGAAGGCGTCCTTGCGGCCCATCCATCCCCAGATGGGCTGGTTCAGCGAGGGCAGGTGCCGGGCGTTGACGTAGGCGAAGGCGGGCGAGCCCGGGCCGCCGTTGAGGTATTTGTAGGTGCAACCCGCAGCGAAGTCCACGTCCGGGCCGTCCAGGTCGATCTCCACCGACCCCGCCGAATGGCAAAGGTCCCACACCACCAGGGCGCCGGCGTCGTGCACTGCTGCGGTGATGCCCGGCAGGTCGGCCAGATGGCCGGACCGGTAGGCGATCTGGCTGAGAAGGACGACGGCGGTGCGCGGCCCGGCGGCCTGGCGCACCTGTTCAACGGTCACCCCGGCAGCCGGGTCAGGTTCGATCCAGCGGAGGGTCAGGCCCTCCTCGAGGGCGATGCCCTCCACCAGGTAGCGGTCGGTGGGAAAGTTCTCGGTGTCCAGCACGAGCTCATTGCGGTCCGGATCCTGCACGGCGGCCAGGGCTGCGCGGACCAGCTTGTAGAGCACCACGGTGGTGGAATCAGCGATGATGGTCTGTCCGGGAGCCGCCCCCAGGACGGCACGGCCCAGCTGGTCCCCAATGGCCTGCGGCATGTTCAGCCACTGTTCGTCCCAGCCGCGGATGAGGCGGCCGCCCCACTCATCCCGGATGAAGGCGGCGACGTCGCCGGCGGTCCGTTTGAGGGGCCGGCCCAGGGAGTTGCCGTCCAGGTAGGACAGGGGTGTGTCGGTGCCGATGAAGGCGTCCCGGTAGTGTGCCAGGGCATCCCGGCGGTCCAGCTCGTCGGCCCGCCGGCGGAGCTGTTCGGCGGTCACGCCGGTGTGGTTTTCCTGGTGGATGCTCATTGTCCGATCTCCGTCCTGACAGCGAATAGTTCGGGGAAGAACGTCAGCTCCAGTGCCTTTTGCAGGAAGGTCACACCGCTGGATCCGCCGGTGCCAGTCTTCATGCCGATGGTCCGCTGGACGGTGCGGAGGTGCCGGAACCGCCAGAGCTGGAAGTTGTCCTCCAGGTCCACCAGTTCCTCGCAGGCCTCGTAGGCCGCCCAGTTCTCTGCCGCGTTTTCGTAAATGTGCTTGAACAGCGGCACGAGTTCCGGGGCGAACTCATGGGCCCGGGTGACATCCCGGTCCAGGACGGAACGGGGAACATCGAACCCCTGCCGGGCGAGGTAGGCGAGGAACTCGTCGTAGATGCTGGGGGCGGCCAGCAGCTCCGCCAGCATGGCGTGGGCCTGCGGGTCGGATTCGAAGATAGGCAGCATCTTGCTGTTCTTGTTGCCCAGGACGAACTCCACCGCGCGGTACTGGGCAGACTGGAAGCCGGAGGAGTTGCCCAGGAAGCCCCGGAACTGGGAGTACTCGGTGGGCGTCAGGGTGGCCAGGACGGACCACTGCTCGGTGAGGGTCTTCTGGATGTGCTTGACGCGGGCGATGCCTTTCAGCGCCGAGCCCAGGTCGTCCTCCCGGAGCCAGGCGGCGGCGCTGCGCAGTTCATGCAGGACCAGTTTCAGCCACAGCTCCGTGGTCTGGTGCTGGATGATGAACAGCAGCTCGTCGTGGTGTTCAGGCTGACTGACCGGCTGCTGGGCACTGAGCAGCGTGGGAAGCTGCAGGTAGGCGGCATAGCTCATCCGCGAGCTGAAGTCGCTGACAATCCCCTTGTCCAGCTTGCGGGTGTTCTTCTCGACGGACACGCACACTGCCTTTCGTTGTTGTCGCCCGGTTGCTGCAGCACCGCCGGCCGCTGCAGTCAGTGGCCGCCCAGGAGCTGGTGGGCCTGGGCCACGTCCAGCCGCATTTGATCCACCAAGGCCTCAGGGCCACGGTAGGCCACCATGCCGCGAAGCCGCCGCACAAATTCAACGATGACTGTCTGGCCGTAAAGATCGAAGTCCTCCACGGCTTCCTTTGGCCTGTCGATCACGTGCGCCTCGACTTGGCGGCTGACGCCGTCGAACGTGGGATTGGAACCCACCGAGATGGCTGCCGGCCAGCGCTTGCCGGCCTGGTCCACCAGCCACCCGGCGTAGATGCCATCAGCGGGAATCAGCCCAGTGGCATTGGAGGCGAGGTTCGCAGTGGGGAAACCGAGCGCCCTGCCGCGGGCCGCTCCGTGGACCACTTCGCCGCGCATCCGGTGCGGGCGGCCCAGGACGGAGGCGGCGGTGGCGACATCGCCCTCCTGCAGGGCTTCGCGCACCCAGGTGGAGGAACAGCGGCGGTCCATGCCGTCGTCGTCATGCAGGGGGTAGCCCTCCGCGCCGAACTCGCTGATGACCTGGACTGCGAAGCCGAACTTGTCGCCCAGGGCCTTCATGGTGTCCAGGTCGCCGGAGTTGCCCCGTCCGAAGCGGGCGTCATGGCCTATGACCACGTGGCTGGCGTGCAGGCAGTCCACCAGGTACTGCTCCACGAACTCTTCAGCCGTGAGGCTGGCCAGGTCCAGCGAGTACTTGATCACCAGGATGGCGTCCAGGCCCAGTTCTCCCAGCGCTTCCAGCTTGTCGTCCAGGCCCATGATGAGCTCCGGCGCGGCTTCGGGCCGGTGGATCACGGCCGGATGGGGATCAAAGGTGACAGCCACCGCCTTGGCCTGGGTGAGCCGGGCGGAACGGATCAGCTGGGACAGCACCTGCTGGTGGCCGCGGTGAACGCCGTCGAAGTTGCCGAAAGTGACAACAGATGGGCCGAAGTCCGCCGGGACATCGGACGGATCGTTCCAGATGTAGACCATCACCCTCGCCTTATGCTGCCTGCAAGTATCGACGTTCCGGAACCATGCCGGCCGCGGAACTCTCTAAGGTTACCCGGATTCACTGCGCGGCTTTTGCCGTCACTCCGCAGCCTTGGCCTGTGCTGCCGCAGCCGCGGATGGGCGGCGCCGGTACAGCCACACCAGGCCCAGGATGGGCAGCAGCAGGGGAATGAAACCGTAGCCGCGGCCAAACAGGGACCAGACGGTCTCGTGCGGGAACTGCACGGAGTCCAGGACGCTCAGGGTCCCCACCACCAGGACACCTGCGAGTTCAACCAGCACGGCGGCAACGGAGACTTTGAACCACGTGGTGCCTGCCTTCGCCAGCGACACGGTGGCCAGGATGTACACCAGGGCGGCAAAGGCCGAAAGCAGGTAGGCCAGGGGCGCGTCCGAGAACTTGGTGAGGATCTGGTACCCGGCACGGGCAGTGGCCGAGATAGCGAAAACCCCGTACACCGCAATCAGGAGGCGGCCGGGTCCGGTGTTGCGGGTATTGCGGACGGGGGCGTGGCCGGTGGCCTGCTGGTCTTTCATTCTTGGTGCTTCTTCCACTTCAGTACCAGATCTGGTTCATTCGGGCAGCCATCACCAGCGCCGTGACGCCCACTGCGGCCAGGACAAAGTTGCTCCACCGCGTACGCTCCAGGATGGACCAGTAGATGGCGGCGGGCGGCAGGAGCATGGCCGTGGCCATGTAGCCCCAGAATTCCCACGCCTCGCCGGCGATGGGTTCGCCGGCGATGACGCGGACGATGGATCCCACCAGGTAGACCACCAGGGCCGCTTCCACGGCCGCGACGGAGAGGATGGTGATGTCGTTCGGCGCCTTTTTCAGGATCCCGGCCCCCAGGCACACCACCGTGGACACCAGGCCGGTGACAAGGATAATCCAGAAATATGCGTCCACGCTTATGCTCCCGCAGCTGCGGTCGGAGCCCCGTTGCCCGGGGCGAAGACGAGGACCGGCTTGGCGTAGCTGCCCGCGTCCGCGAGCAGGGCCACCAGGCTGCCATCGGGCGCGAAGGCCGCGGCCGGGTGTTCCGCCGTGGCGGCGCCGGGGCCGGGGGCCGTGCCGGCCGGGATCCGCCGTCCAAAGGAGATCTCCGTGGTTTCCTCGGGGCTTAGCTCACGGTTGGGCATCAGGGCCCTGGCGGCCAGGGCCATGTCCAGGACGTTGAGCTCCTCGGCCAGCTGTTCGAGGGTCCTCGCCTGGTCAAGGGAGTACGGACCCACCTGGGTCCGCCGGAGCGCTGTGAGGTGACCGCCGACGCCAAGGGCATTGCCCAGGTCCCGGGCCAGGGCACGGATGTAGGTGCCGGAGGAGCACTCCACCGTCACGTCCAGGTCCACGATCCCCGCCGCCGCGTCCCGCCGGACACCATGGACCTCGAACCGGTGGATGGTGACAGGCCGCGCGGCGAGCTTGACGTCCTCGCCCGACCGCACGCGTGCGTAGGCGCGCTCCCCATTGACCTTGATCGCGCTGACGCTGCTGGGCACCTGCTGGATCTCACCCGTGAGCGCCGCGACGGCGTCGTAAATCATTTCGTCGGTGACGCCGGCGGCGCTGGCGGTGGCCGTCACCTCGCCTTCCGCATCATCCGTCACCGTGGACTGGCCCAGCCGGATGGTGGCCGTGTAGGTCTTGGAGGTGCCCACGATGTAGGTCAGCAGCCGCGTGGCTTTGTTGATGCCCAGCACCAGCACACCGGTGGCCATGGGATCAAGGGTGCCTGCATGGCCCACTTTCCGGGTACCTGCGAGGCGCCGCATCCGGCCAACCACGTCATGGCTGGTCCATCCCTGCGGCTTGTCCACTATCACCAGTCCAGAAAGCACGCCTCCCAGTATATCGGCGCAGGTTGGCGCCCCGGCACGGAGCCCCGCGCGGACGCTGGGTGGCAGCCCCACGCAGGCGGCTAGGATGGCTGGCATGCCTGAGCTTGCCGCCCATGTCCGCGACGTGCCCGTCAACCAGATCCGCGAGATCACCGAGGCTGCCTGGCGCACTCCCGGCGCCGTCGTGCTGAGCATCGGCGAGCCGGGCTTCCCGCTCCCCCGCCACGTCCTGGACGCGGGCATTGCCTGCCTGGACCGCGATGAGACAAACTACACGCCCAACGCCGGGATCCCCGCTCTCCGCGAGGCGTTCGCCGCAAGGTTCCGGGAAGAGCAGGGCGTCGACGTCGGCGCCGACCGCGTCTACGTGGTGTCCGGGGCGCAGCAGGGGCTGCACTTCGCCATGAGCCTCCTGCTCGCCCCCGGCGATGAGGTCCTGATCCCCAACCCTGGCTACCCCACCTTCGCCATGACCAGCCGACTGCTGAACGCCGTTCCGGTGGGCTATGCCCTGCACCCGGAGCACGGCTTCCAGCCACGGGTTGCCGATGTGGAGGCCCTCATCACCAGCCGCACCCGGGTGCTGGTGCTCAACTCCCCCTCCAACCCGCTTGGTGCCGTGCTCAGTGAAGAACTGGTCCGGGAACTGGTGGACCTTGCCCGTCGGCACGACATCTGGGTGATCTCGGACGAGTGTTACGAGGCATTCACTTACGATGTGCCCCACGTCAGCCCGGCACGGTTCGACGGCGGCACGCCGGCGGATTCGCAAGTGTTCACTTCGCTGACACTGTCCAAAACCTACGGCCTGACGGGGCTGCGGATCGGCGCGCTGGTTTGCCCCCCGGGGCTTAAACAGAAGATGGACAACGTCATGGAATCGATCGTCTCCTGCGTGGCGTCTGCCCCGCAGTACGCGGCGCTCGCGGCCCTGACCGGTCCGCAGGACTACGTCCGGCACGCGCACCAGCACTACCGGGAGAACCGGGATGCGGCCTCGGCGGTCCTGGTGGGGAAAGGGATCCGCTACCTCCCGGCCCAGGGGGCGTTCTATCTGTGGGCTGATATGTCCCACGTGAGCGGCGGGGATGTGCGGGCCTGGGTACGGCGGTTCCTCGCGGACTCCGGGGTGGCGCTGGCCCCGGGGACGGCGTTCGGCTCCATCGGCGAGGGGTGGGTCCGGATCGCGCTGTGCGGCCGGAAGCAGGACCTGCTGGAGGGACTGTCCCGGCTGCCGGGCACCGGGCTGTAACAGGCCGGGCAGGCCGCGCCCGTCAGTTCCGCGCGCTGGCGAGTGCCCTGTCCAGCCAGGTCCGGAGGGCCTCCCCCGGCGCGGCCCCTGCCTGGCGCGCCGCGACTTTCCCGTCGACGAGCACCATCAGAGTGGGAATGGCCTGGATGTCGAACCGCCGTGACAGGCCGGGCGACTTATCAACGTCCACCTTCACCAACTTGATTTTCCCTGGCCGTTCCCGGGCCAGCTTGTCCAGGACAGGGCTGACCATTCGGCACGGGCCGCACCAGGCGGCCCAGAAATCAACCAGCACGGGAACTGGCGATTGCTCCGCCACCGCAGCGAAATCGCCGTCGCCGGCGGCTACGATCCACGGCAGGTCTGCCTTGCAGTTGCCGCAGCGGGGATGGCCGGCAGCCTGGGCAGGCACCCGGTTGGTCTTCCCGCAGGCGGGGCAGGTAACAAGTGAGGGCTCCACGGCTAGTATTCCTTCCTGCTGTCAAAGGCGCGCCACGTTTGGAAAGGGACGTCCGACGTCGGGATGTCATCCCTGGTGACCGGCATCAGCTCCGGCGTGGCGCCGCTGAAGTAGTCGTAGAAGAGCGCGTCATCAAATCCTGCCGCGGCGGCGCCGTGGCGGTCCGCGGCGAAGTAGACGCGGCCGATCCTGGCCCACAAGGCCGAAGCCAGGCACATCGGGCACGGCTCACAGCTGGCGTAGAGGACCGAGCCACTGAGGTCGAAGTCTGCCGTTGCCGCGGCCGCTGCCCGGATGGCCACCACCTCCGCGTGGGCGGTGGGATCGTTGTCCCTGGTCACCCTGTTGACGCCGGCGTGGACGCGCCCGTCCGGCGTCACCACCACCGCCCCGAAGGGGCCGCCGCCCTGCCCGACGTTCTGCGTGGCCAGGTCCACGGCTTGTTCAAGATACTTTGCCTGTTCAAGGTGCCCAAAGGATCTGTTGGCGTTGTCCGCGGAGGTCATATCACGATCCTAGCCACGCGTGCCCCGTTGGGGGATGGAAAGGGGTTTAAACAGGGGGATGCCCCCAACCACTACCGGCCGGTAGGGGCCTACGCTTGCGCCCGGGGGAATACATTTGGCCTCTGCCGAGGCTTCGTATCCAGCCCGCAAGGGCCTCTCGCACCCCGGAGTACCCAATGAAGAAAACACTCGCCCTCTTAGCCTGTATCACCGTCTCGGCCGCTGCCTTAGCGTCCGCAGGCCCTACCGCTGCTTCCACCGACACACCGGATTACGAGGTGCTTGCAGGCGGCCTCGTGTCGCCGCTGCACGTCACGGCAGGACCCGGAAAATCGGTCCTGGTGTCCCAGGATTTTGCCGGGAAACTCACCCGGATCGATCGTGATGGCTCCACCGGGGATCTTGCCACCGACACTCCCCAGGGCTGGGAGGTGGCCGGAGCCGAAACGCGCGGCAACACGACGTATTTCCTGGAGAGCGTGGGCGCCGGCCAGGGAGACCCCGCGGCACTCCAGGGCTACCTGAAGTCCATTGACCGTAAGGGAGACGTGGACACCATTGCCAACTTCGCGGACTACGAGCGTCGCCACAACCCGGATGGGGACCAGCACTACGGATTCGGCGGCGACGTCAGCGCGCAGTGCCTCGCCGGCTGGCCGAACTTCCCGCCCGCCACCTACAAAGGCCTGGTGGATTCACACCCGTACGCCCTGGCGGTCCGCGGTGACACCGCCTATGTTGCGGATGCGGGCATGAACGCCGTCCTCAAGGTCGACCTGAAGAGTGGCGATATTGACACTGTCGCTGTCCTGCCCCCTCGACCTGCCGTGATTCCGGCGGGCCTGCGGATTCCCACTGACATGGTGGGCAGCACCGTTGAGGTGCCCGCCTGTGCGGTGGGCCATGAATATGCCTTTGAGCGTGTACCGACCGACGTGGGGATCGGACCTGACGGCATGCTTTATGTGACGTCGCTGCCTGGCGGCCCGGAAGGACCTGAACTGGGTGCCCGTGGTGCGATCTTCAGGATCAATCCGTGGAACGGCGACACTGACCTCTGGGCAGAGGACATCCTCAGCCCCACGGGCGTGGCGGTGGCCGGCAATGGTGATGTCTACGTTGCGTCGCTGTTCGGCGGCGAAATCCTGAAGTTCAGCTGCGACGGCCACCGGTCCCAGTTCCTGGCAGTTAAGATGCCGGCGGACGTCGACATCAGCGGCCAAACCCTGTACGCCACGATCGACGCCCTGGGCGACCCGTCCCAGCCTCCTGCGGGCAAGGTGATCGAGGCAGACCTGCGGTAGCGGATACAGCATTGATGAGTTAAAAAGCCAGGGCCCGGGATCAGCTCCCGGGCCCTGTTGCCGTCTTACTTGTGAACGTCCTACTTGTTGCCGTCTTCGTCGGGTTCGTCGCCGCTGCCGAGGTCGAGGTCCTCTTCGTCGAAGTCGTCTTCGTCGATGTCCACATCGGCGGACGCATCGGACTTGTACGGGTCCGCGTCACCGGCGTGTTTGGCCTGGGCTGCAAGCGCAGCAACCTCGGCGTCACGCTTCTTCGCCTCCCGCAGCAGCTCCTCCAGGTTGGACGCGTTGACCGGAATCTGGTCAGCCACGAACTCAAGGGTGGGGGTCAGGCGGACGGTGATGTTCCGGCCAACCTCCTGCCGGAGCACCCCTTTGGCCTTCTCCAGCCCCTTGGCAGCATCAGCCTGGACGGCCTGGTCGCCGAAGACGGTGTAGTAAACAGTGGCGTGCTGCAGATCATTGGTCACGCGGGCATCGGTAACAGTAATGCCCTCCAGCCGGGGATCCTTGACCTTCCGGCCCAGAGCCTCAGCAACAACAACCTTAATCCGCTGCGCCAATTTGGCAGCACGTGCCGGATCAGCCATGAACAACTCCTATAAGAAGAAAAAATTAGGGACGAACGACGGCGGCGAAAGAGGCCGCGTCGCACGTTTCAGTTATCTGCCACGCACCTCGGGCCGGGATGCCACGCACTATGGCGAGTGTACGACGGACCTGCGTTGGGTTTTTCCGGCGGCCTGGGAGTGGCATCGGGCCTGTCGGAGCCGGGCGGCTTCGATCGAAAGATCGAAAGACGTCCGGCGAAGGGGCGGGGCCGCCGGAAAAATCCAACGGCCCCGCACCTGGCACTTCTGACTGCCCGAAGGCTGGCCAGCTAGACGCGCGGCTTCTCGCGCATCTCGAAGGTCTCGATGATGTCGCCTTCGGTGATGTCGTTGTACGAGCCAAGACCGATACCACATTCGAAGTCCGTGCGGACTTCAGTGGCGTCGTCCTTGAAGCGCTTGAGCGACTCAACGGTGAGGTTGTCACCGATGATCTTGCCGTCGCGGGTGACGCGTGCCTTGGCGTTGCGTCGAATGATGCCCGAGCGGACGATCGAGCCGGCGATGTTTCCGAACTTGGAGGAGCGGAAGACTTCGCGGACCTCGGC
Organism: Arthrobacter liuii; assembly: GCF_014639275.1. Classification (GTDB taxonomy): domain Bacteria; phylum Actinomycetota; class Actinomycetes; order Actinomycetales; family Micrococcaceae; genus Arthrobacter; species Arthrobacter liuii. Next base: position 75,412 of record NZ_BMFW01000001.1, read on the forward strand.
GGTGCCGAGCTGGACTTCTTCGTATTCCGGCTTGAGCATGCCCTTGAGCGCTGCCTCGATGTCATCGATTGCTGCGTAGATGACGGAGTAGAAGCGCATGTCCACGCCTTCGCGGTCTGCCAGTTCGGCAACCCGCTCGGCGGGCTTGACGTTGAAGCCGATGATGACGGCGGAGTCGACCGTTGCCAGGTTGACGTCGTTCTGGGTGATGGCACCCACACCGCGGTGGATGACGCGCAGCTGCACGCCTTCGCCGACGTCGATCTTGAGCAGCGCGTCTTCGAGGGCTTCCACGGCACCGGACACGTCACCCTTGAGGATGAGGTTGAGGGTGTCGATCTTGCCTTCGGCGACGGCCTGGTCGAAGTCTTCCAGGCTGATGCGCTTGCGGCGCTTGGCCAGGGCGGCGTTGCGGTCGGCGGCTTCGCGCTTCTCGGCGATCTGGCGGGCGGTGCGCTCGTCAGCGGTCACGAAGAAGGTGTCACCGGCGCGCGGGACGTTGGACAGGCCCAGCACCTGGACGGGGCGGGACGGGCCGGCCTCGGTCAGGGCGCTGCCGTCGTCGTCGAACATCGCACGGACGCGGCCGTGGGCCGTGCCTGCCACGATGGTGTCGCCGACGCGGAGCGTGCCGGACTGCACCAGGACGGTGGCAACAGCACCGCGGCCCTTGTCCAGGTTGGCTTCGATCGCGATGCCTCGGGCGTCCTTGTTCGGGTTGGCGCGCATGTCCAAAGCGGCGTCCGCGGTGAGCAGGACGGCCTCGAGCAGCTCGTCGATGTTGAGGTTCTGGCGGGCAGAGACCTCGACGAACATGGTGTCGCCGCCGTATTCCTCGGGAACCAGGCCGTATTCGGTCAGCTGGCCGCGGACCTTCTCCGGGTTGGCGCCTTCCTTGTCGATCTTGTTCACTGCCACGACGATCGGCACGTTGGCCGCCTGGGCGTGGTTGAGTGCTTCAACGGTCTGCGGCATTACGCCGTCGTCCGCTGCGACCACCAGGATGGCGATGTCGGTGACCTTGGCACCACGGGCACGCATGGCGGTGAACGCCTCGTGGCCCGGGGTATCGATGAAGGTGATCTTGCGATCGGTGCCTTCGTGGTTGTGCGTGACCTGGTAGGCACCGATGTGCTGGGTGATGCCGCCGTGTTCGCCGGCCATGACGTCGGACTTGCGGATGGCATCGAGCAGGCGGGTCTTACCGTGGTCGACGTGGCCCATGACGGTGACGACCGGAGGACGTGCCTCAAGTTCCTCGTCGCCTTCGGCTTCGAGTTCGGCGTCAAAGTCGATGTCGAAGCTGGAGAGCAGCTCGCGCTCCTCGTCCTCCGGGGAAACGACCTGGAGCTTGTAGCCCAGTTCCTCGCCGAGCAGGGCGAAGGTGTCCTCGTCCAGCGACTGGGTTGCCGTGGCCATTTCACCAAGGTGGAACAGCACGGTCACCAGGGCGGCGGGGTTTGCCTCGATCTTGTCGGCGAAGTCCGTGATGGACGAGCCGCGGCGAAGCCGGATGACGGTGTTGCCGTCGCCGCGGGGCACGCTCACGCCACCCAGCGACGGGGCACTCATCTGCTCGAGTTCCTGGCGCTTGGCGCGCTTGGACTTGCGCTGCTTGCCACGGCCTGCGCCGCCCTTGCCGAAGGCACCCTGGGTGCCGCCGCGGCCGCGGCCGCCCTTGCCGAAGCCACCGCCTGCGGGAGCACCGCTGCCGGCACCGGGTCCGCCGGTGCCCGGAGCGCCGCCGGGACGCCCGGGACCACGGCCGCCGCCGGGACGGCCGCCTGCACCTGCCGGTGCGGGACGTTCGGTGCGGTTGGGCATCATGCCGGGAGTAGGACGGGGACCGCCGGGACGCGGCGCACCGGGACGGGGCCCGCCTGCACCAGCCGCGGGGCGGGGACCACCGGCACCGGCTGCGGGACGCGGCCCACCGGGGCGCGGTCCGCCTGCACCAGCTGCGGGACGGGGACCACCGGGCCGGTCACCGTCGTTGCGGCTGCCGCCCGGGCGGGGCATGCCCTGCGATGTGGCGAACGGGTTGTTGCCCGGACGGGGGGCGCGCTCACCGTCTCCGCCACGGCCGCGGGGCATGCCCTGCGATGTGGCAAAGGGGTTGTTTCCGGGACGGGGGCCGCCGGGACGGGGGCCCGACGCACCGGGCGTGGATCCACCTGGACGTGCCGAGGGAGCCGGGGTTTCGGCCTTGGGCGCCGGACGTGCACCGGGCTTGGCGCCAGCGGACGGAGCCGCAGGGGCGGCAGGCGTGGAAGCGGCGGGCGCTGACGGTGTTGCTGCCTGCACGGGTGCGGCGGGAGCAGCCGGAGCCGGGGCCTGTGACTTGGGGGCCGGAGCCTTGGGCGCAGCGGGGCCGGGGGCCGGGGCTGAAGGACGTGATTCTGCTGCGGGCGCTGGCGCTTTGGCGGCGGCGGCGGAAGCCGCAGCCGGTGCCGCTGATTTGGCAGCGGCGTCGGGGAAGGCATTGCGCAGTTTCCGCACAACGGGGGCCTCAATGGTTGACGAGGCGGAGCGAACGAATTCGCCCAGTTCCTGCAGTTTTGTCACTGCATCTTTGGAAGTTATACCGAGCTCTTTGGCGAGCTCATGTACGCGGACCTTGGCCACATTTCTCCTGTCTCGGTCCGCACCGAGCCAGGCACGAACCGTCTACTTCTTACTGCGGACCCCAGCCGCTTTTGGTGCGAAGGGGCCCATTGCAGAGCGCAACAAAGTTGTCATCGTTACGCACTCATCGCTGGGAACTCATCGGGTTTCCATCAGATTTCTGACCCGCTTTCAGGTTGGACGGTTGGTGTTGCAGCCACCGGGGCGGCGTCAACGTTCGGGCCTGACGTGATCCGGTGTTCGACGGCGGCGGTCCCGATTGCGCCCGGAAGGGCACGCCCGAATGCTCGCCGCTTGACCGCCAGAGCCAGGCACGATGCGCTGGGGTGCAGCCATGCACCCCGGCCAGCCATCCGGCGTCGTTCATCCACCAGGACAGCGGGTGAACCGCTGCCGTCGGCGACGAGCCGGAGCAACTGCGACCGCGGGCCCTTCTTCCGGCATCCGATGCAGGTACGTTGGGGCTGATGCCCGGTGGAAAGCACTTCTGCCACGGTCATCGTCCTGACGTTCTTTCTGCTGGCCACAGGTTTTACCGCATCCGCAGTCACGGAAACGAGCACGCCCAAGGCACACGGCTACCGGCCGTTAGGCGCGGTCTTACCTATTCTAGCCCCTCCGGGGCATTCTGCCCGAAACCGGGTGGCTGCCGCGGCGCGCCAGCCACCCGGCCCAGGGCCTCACTTGTCGCGGTTGCCTGTGGCGTCGGAGACGATGTCGATACGCCAGCCGGTCAGCTTGGCCGCAAGGCGGGCGTTCTGGCCCTCCTTGCCGATGGCCAGGGACAGCTGGTAGTCGGGGACCACAACCCGGGCGGAGCGGGTGGCTTCGTCCGTGATGGTGACCGAATTCACGCGTGACGGCGACAGGGCGCTGGCAATGAAGGTGGCCGGGTTTTCGCTGAAGTCGACGATGTCGATCTTTTCGTCGTTCAACTCGGTCATGACCGCGCGGACGCGGGAGCCCATCTCGCCGATGCAGGCGCCCTTGGCGTTGATCCCCGGAGTGTTCGCCTTGACGGCGATCTTGGTGCGGTGGCCGGCTTCGCGGGCCAACGCAACGATTTCCACGGAGTGGTCGGCAATCTCGGGCACTTCGAGTTCGAAGAGCTTCCGGACCAGGCCGGGGTGTGACCGGGACAGCGTGACGGACGGCCCTTTGGTGCCGCGGTGCACATCGATGACCAGGGCGCGCAGCCGGTTGCCGTGGATGTACTTCTCGCCGGGGACCTGCTCGGGTGGCGGCAGGAGGGCCTCGAGCGAGCCGAGGTTGACCTGGACCATGTGCGGGTTGTTGCCCTGCTGGATGGTGCCGGACACCAGTTCGCCTTCGCGGCCCTTGAATTCGCCCAGGACGTTGTCGTCCTCGACATCGCGGAGCCGCTGCAGGATGATCTGGCGCGCGGTGCTGGCGGCGATCCGGCCGAACCCCTCGGGGGTGTGCTCGAACTCACCGATGGGAGCGCCGTCGTCGTCAATTTCGACAGCCCAAATAGTGACGTGGCCGCTCTTGCGGTCCAGTTCGGCGCGCGCTTTTTCAAAGGCGCCGGGAGACTTGTGGTACGCCACCAAGAGCGCCTGCTCGATGGTGGGGATCAGGAGGTCCAGCGGAATTTCACGCTCACGCTCCAAAAGTCTCAGTGCGCTCATGTCAATATCCATCAGGCCTCCTCAGAAGGTCCATTGTGTTCAGGTTCCAGACCGTCCTCCGGGAGGTGGCTGAATTCGATCTCGACTTTTCCGTTACGGATCCTGTCGAAAGGAAGCTTTACGGGTTCGCCCTGCCGGGGCTTCATGCCCTTCTTGACCGCGACCTCGGGGACAAGCGTCACTCCGCCGTCATCCACGGCCTGGATGCGGCCGGTGACGTTCTCGCCCTGGATGACGTTGACCTTGGCCATCCGGCCGCGGGCCCGGTACCAGTGCCGGGGTTCCGTCAGGGGACGTCCGACGCCGGGCGAGGACACTTCGAGGTCATAGGGACGCCCGTCGTCATTGGGATCGTTGTCCAGCACATCCGAGAGCACCCTTGAGATGTCCGCAATGACGTCCAGGCCCACCCCGCCGGTCTCCTCCTGCGGCAGGTCCACCACAACGTGGACCACCCGGTGGGAGCCGGGGATGATGGCGACGTCCTCAAGGTAGAGGCGGTTGGCCTGGACGGCGGGCTCCAGGAGGCCCCGGAGCCGGGCAGCTTCGGGGTTGTGCGCCGGCTCGGATGCGCTTCCCGTACCGGTATGGTCTGGTGAAGCCGTGGCTTCTGCATTGCTCACGATGCCGGCCGCCCTCCTATAGATGATGTGGTGTTTACTAGCGTAGCTATTTTACCGGCCCAGTGGTGCACCCGGGTGCCCCCTCAGCGTGACACCATGGTCTGTTGTGAAAGACCCCCGCCAGGACACCCACCCCCGCATGCGCCCGTTCCGTTTTGCCGTCTTTGCCCTTGCTGCCCTGGTTGTCCTGAGCCTCGGTTTCGTCCTGATTCCCGCGGAAAAACCTGCACCTGCCGAACCTCCGTTCCCGGAGCGGGCCAGGGCGGCGGCGCTCAGCGAGGCCCTGGATCTGCGGGCTGCCGCCATGGAGCTGGCTTCCGCGGGCCCGGCGGATCCTACCGTGTTGGACGAGGTTGTGACCTTGCTGACCATCCAGGCCAGGGCGCTGCTCTCCCCCGCGCCCGAGTCCGCGCCGGCCTCCCCGCAATCCTCCCCGCCGGCATCTTCCATCGCCGGCCCCCACAACGCCGCGGAGCTCGTCCAGGCCCTGGCCGACAGTGGGACCGCACGCGTCAAGGACGCGGAAACAGCCGACGGCGGCATGGCGCGGCTTCTCGCGGGGACCGGCACGGCACAGCTCCTCGCGGCCGGGCGTCTTGCGGCCGCCGCGGGATTGCCGGTACCGCAGGGAACGGCAGGATGGGACGAAGAAGGCAACGGGGCAGCTGCAACCGCTTCTGCATGCCCTTCAGCTTCAGCCCCGGCCACCGCCCAGGAGGCCACGGGGCCCGGCACTCCTGCAGGCACCCGCCAGGCACTGGCCGGTGCATTGACCGCGGAACAGCAGGCGGCCTACGGCTACCAGGCAGCGCTCCCCCGCCTCGCTCCCGCCCTGGCCGGCCCGGCGTCGGAATTCCTGGGCCGCCACAAGGAACTGGCCGTTGCCGCGGAGAAACGCCTCCGGCTCGCCTGCGGAGGGTCCGTACCGCAACAGCCGGGGTACGTCCTCGATCCGGGTTTCCTGGCAGCACCGGCGGCAGGTTTGGGCAAGCTGGAAACGGCAACAGTGGCTGCCTATGGCGACGTCGTAGCAGTATCACAGGGCCAGGACCGGAGGTGGGCGCTGTCAGCCCTTCAATCAGCGGCCGCCCGGGCCCTGCGGTGGGGTGCAGACCCCGGCCCTGTTCCCGGCCTCACCCTCGACGCCGGGAAGCTGCCTGCCCTTCCTGCCGGCGCAGGTCTTCCTGCCGGTGATGGCCCTACGCCTTCGCCCGCCGCTTCCTAGCCTCCTTCGTTGCCAGGGGACCTGCCCGGACCTGTCCCCCGCATGCAAAGAAAGCCCCCCAACAGGGTGGCAACTGGCAGGCAGGGGCGGTTTGCTGAAGGGATGAACGCGGACGAACCGGCCGAGGGTCCGGAAACCAGTGCGGGCCGTCCAGGGCTGAACAACCACCTTGAAACAGAACCGCACGGCAACGACATTGCGCACCGGTTGAACTGGCTGCGCGCTGGCGTCCTGGGTGCCAATGACGGCATCGTCTCCGTCGCCGCCATTGTGGTGGGCGTTGCCGGGGCCACTGCCGAATCGGGCCCCATCCTCACTGCGGGTGTAGCCGGGGTGGTGGGCGGCGCGGTGTCGATGGCCTTGGGCGAATATGTGTCCGTCAGCAGCCAAAGCGACAGCCAGCGGGCCCTGATCGAAAAGGAACGCCGGGAACTGGCGGAGGAACCGGACGCGGAACTTGAAGAGCTGACTGCCCTCTACGAAGCCAAGGGCCTCACCCCGGAAACAGCCGCCCAGGTTGCCCAGGAGTTAACGGCCCACGATGTCCTGGCCGCGCACCTCTCCGCAGAGCTCAACATCGATGAGGAGGACATCGTCAGCCCCTGGCACGCTGCTTTCGCCTCCGCCATCGCCTTCACCATCGGGGCCATCCTGCCGATGCTTGCCATCCTCCTTCCGCCACCGGAGATCCGCGTCCCGCTGACCTTCGTTTCAGTCCTGGTGGCCTTGGCACTGACGGGCGCCCTTGGCGCATGGATCGGCGGCGGCTCGAGGACGCGGGCAGCTGTCCGGGTGGTGATTGGCGGCGCCCTGGCACTCGCGGCAACGTTCGTCATCGGCAACCTGCTCGGCGCCTCCGGTGTTGTCTGACCCGGTGTTGTCTGACCCCGTGTTGCCTGATCCCTTGTTGCCTCACCCCGTGCTGCTGCGGGAAGTCCCTATCCCCCCAGACCTCTCGGCCCGCTACACCCGCAACAGCGCGGGACGGGCCTGGCTCGGGAGGCTTCCGGAACTCCTGGCGGACCGCCTGCAGCAGTGGCGGCTAAAGGTTGACCTGGCGCCCGGCAGCCTCCCGTGGAGCGGTCACGGCGGCCTCGTGGTCCCGGTGCGGCAGGAAGATGGCTCGCCGGCCGCCCTCAAAATCGCTTTCCCCCACGATGAGGCCCAAGTGGAGCGGCATGCGCTGGCGCTCTGGGGCGGCAGCGGCGCTGTTGCACTGCTGGCCTCCCATGCCGAATCATGCGCCATGCTCCTGGAACGCCTCGACGCCGGCCGGTCGCTGGCGGACCTGCCGATGGACGCTGCGGTGCAGGCCTGGGGCGGGGTGGTCCGGCAGCTGGGGCTGACCCCCAACCACCGCCCCGAGTGGCGGGAGTTCGGCCATATCGCTGCCCGGGCGGAACAGTGGAGCGACGACCTGCCCGATGACTGGGAACACTTGGGACGGCCGTTTCCCAGGTGGCTGCTGGAAGCGGCCCTGGAGGTGTGCCAGACGCGCGGCGCCGTGGGACGCCGGTCCGCCCACGACGTACTGGTGCACACTGACCTGCATTACCTGAACGTCCTGGCGCGGCCGGAGGCTTCAGCCGGAGGTGGAACACCGACGCCGGCAGGGTACGCAGCGATCGACCCCCAGCCAATGGTCGGCGAGCCGGAGTTCGCCGTTGCCCCGCTGCTGTGGAACCGCCTCGGGGACCTGCCCGCGGCCCAGTCCGGGCCCGCGCTCCTTGCGCGCTGCCACGATTTCAGCACTGCGGCCGGGCTGGACCCGGATGTGTCCCTGCAATGGGGCATCGCCAGGGAAGTTGAAAATGCGCTGTGGTACGCCGGGCAGGGCCACCGGGGTGATCTGGCCCGATCGCTCTGGGTCGCCAGCACCCTCGCCGGGAACACACTGGACAGCCTGCCGCATCCCCATTCGCTGCCGGAACCTGGACAGGGCCCAACGGCTGGCTAAACGTTGGCAACCCGCGGACCGTCAGGAGTTCCGTACTGCCGCCATGGCTGACCGGACCGCAAGTACCGCGGCGAGCTCGGAAGCGTGCCGACTCGGTCCCACCGGGCGGCGCGGGAGGCTTGACAGCCAGGCCTGCGAATGCCCCACTGCGGCCGCCAGTGCCGCGGCATACTCGTCGTCGCCGTGTGCCATACCTGCATGCCAGGCCGGGCAGCCGCACCCCACGAGGGCTGGTTTCCGGGATGGATCAGGCGAAGTTTTCCTGCCAGACGTCGTAGCCGAGTTTGACGATCAGGGCCGCAACAACCACCAGAAAGACCACCCGGACGAATTTGCTTCCCTGTTGCACGGCAGTGCGGGCGCCAAGGTAGCCGCCGGCCATGTTCGCTGCCCCGAGCACCAGTCCGAGGCCCCACAGGATGGACCCGTGCGGCAGGAAGAACAGCAGGGCGCCCGCGTTGGTGGCCATATTCACGATCTTGGCCTTGGCGCTCGCTTCCAGGAAGGCATAGCCCATGGCGGACACCAGGGCGATGACCAGGAAGGATCCTGTCCCCGGCCCGATGAGCCCGTCGTAGAAGCCGATCACCGCACCGATGGCGCAGGCCACGACGTAGTGCTTGTGGCCTTCGTGGCGCAGCGCCGTCAGCTCACCGATGCTGGGCTTCAGGGCAGTGAAAAGCGCGACGGCGACCAGCGCCACCACGATGATGGGCTTGAAGACCCCGGCCGGCAGGGTGGCGGCCAGGCTTGCCCCGCCGAAACTGCCGGCCAGGGCTATGACCGCCATGGGGACGGCAGTCCGGAGGTCCGGCCCGACCCGCCGGTAGTAGGTGGCGGCACTCGTGGCGGTTCCGAAGATGGAGCCCATCTTGTTGGTGGCAAGCGCCTGGACGGGCGCGATGCCGGGAACCAGCAGCAGCGCGGGAAGCTGGATGAGGCCACCGCCGCCCACCACCGCGTCAACCCAGCCGGCTGCGAATCCAGCCACCACGATCAGGATGACGGTGGTGAGCTGGATCGACTCGAAGCCCGAGGTCACCGGTTGCGGACGGCGTTGACCACGTAGTCGACGGCTTTGTCCACTGCAACGTTCTCTGCGTCCCCGGTGCGGCGGTCCTTGATCTCCACCACGCCGTCCACCAATCCGCGGCCCACTGCCAGGATGGTGGGGACGCCGACGAGCTCCGCGTCGCCGAACTTCACGCCCGGCGAGACCTTGGGTCGGTCGTCATAGATGACGGACAGGCCTGCTTCTTCGAGTTCTGCCGAGAGCTTCTCCGCGGTCTGGAAGATTTCCTCACCGCGGCCCACGGCCACCACATGCACGTCGGCCGGGGCCACTGTGCGGGGCCAGACGAGTCCGCGGTCATCGTGGTTGGCTTCGGCCAGCGCGGCAACGGCGCGAGTGACGCCGACGCCATAGGAGCCCATGGTGACCACCACCTGCTTGCCGTTCTGGTCCAGCACCTTCAGGTCCAGGGCTTCGGCGTACTTGCGGCCGAGCTGGAAGATGTGGCCCATCTCAATGCCGCGGGCGGTCTCCAGGGGGCCGGAGCCGTCCGGCGAGGGATCGCCCGCGCGGACTTCGGTGCACTCGATGACGCCGTCCCAGCCGAAGTCGCGGCCGGCGACCAGGCCGAAGACGTGCGTGCCGGCCTCGTTGGCGCCGGTGATCCAGGCAGTGCCGCTGACCACGCGCGGGTCCACCAGGTAGAGCAGCTTGGTGGCGCTTTCGGAACCCAGGAGCGGCTGGTCCAGGGAAAGCCCGGGGCCCAGGTAGCCCTTGACGATCAGCGGCTGCTTCTTGAGGTCCTCCTCGCCGGCCTGCTCGAGTCCGATCTCGCCCGCGATCGGCAGGAAAGCGCCTATGTTCGCTTCCACGCGCTTGAGGTCCACTCCGCGGTCCCCGGGAAGGCCGATGACCACCAGCTGCCGCTCGCCGGTGGGCAACGTCACCGCGAGCACCACGTTCTTGAGCGTGTCCGCCGCAGCCCAGGCGCCGCCGTCGGCCTCTGCCCGCGGGGCAATCTGGTTTGCCGCGGCAACCAGCGTGTCGATGGTGGGGGTGTCCGGGGTGTCCAGGACCTCCGCGGCCGGGGCGCCGCTGAAGTCGATCTCGTCGGGAACCACCGTGGTGACGGCCTCGACGTTGGCCGCATAGCCGCCGGCAGAGCGGACAAACGTGTCCTCGCCGATCTCGGTGGGGAACAGGAATTCCTCGCTCCTGGAACCGCCCATGGCACCGGCGGTGGCCGCCACGGGAACAACCTCAAGCCCCAGGCGTTCAAAAATCTTCAGGTAGGCGGCACGGTGGGCTGCGTAGCTGGCGTCCAGGCCGGCGTCGTCAACGTCGAAGGAGTAGGAATCCTTCATGATGAACTCGCGGCCGCGGAGGAGCCCCGCCCGGGGGCGCGCTTCGTCACGGTACTTGTTCTGGATTTGGTACAGGCTTAGCGGAAGGTCCTTGTACGACGAGTACAGGTCCTTGACCAGGAGCGTGAACATCTCCTCATGCGTGGGGGCCAGCAGGTAGTCGGCGCCCTTGCGGTCCTGGAGCCTGAAGAGGCCTTCTCCGTATTCTGTCCAGCGGTTGGTCGCTTCGTACGGCTCGCGGGGCAGGAGGGCCGGGAAGTGGACTTCCTGGGCGCCGATGGCAGTCATTTCCTCGCGGATGATTTCCTCGACCTTGCGCAGGACGCTCAAACCCAGCGGCAGCCAGGTGTAGATGCCGGGAGCGGCGCGGCGGATGTAGCCGGCGCGGACCAGGAGTTTGTGGCTGGCAACCTCGGCGTCGACGGGGTCTTCGCGCAGCGTACGCAGGAAAAGCTGGGACAGTCGTAGGACCACGGGTGGTATCCGTTTCTGGGGAAGTGCTGGGTCAGCAGGGCCGGACAATTCGTCTGGGTACTAATCTACCGGCACGCGCCCGGCGCCACGGACTGGGAGGGTGCCGGCAGCCGGAACCGGAATGTCCCGGACACAGTAGGGCCACGCCCGGGAATACAAAGCCCCTGGCCCCCCAATAGGGCTGGTCATCGTATCCGGGCGTGGCCCGACGCCGTTATCGCCTGAGTACTGATGAGGACTGGTGAGACCGCCCACCCCACTTCCAGCGCAGCTAGATAGAATTTATGTGATCGCGCACACGTTTGACAAGAGTTTTTACTTAGCCGGCCGTGTTGACGACGAATATGACCAGGCCTAGCTTTAATTCATCAGCTGATGAATTAAGCGGGTGTCCGGCCGGGCCGGACCAGGCGCAGCAACGGAGGCACACTTGTCCCACTCGTCAGCAGCACCTTCCCGGCCGGCGCACCACGGGGCAGCGGCGGTTGTGGCTACCGCCCTCACCGTCCGGCTGGGGCGGCTGCCCGTTCTTCACGGGCTCGACTTCGCCATTCCTGCCGGACGTATCACCGGGCTGCTCGGACCTTCCGGAAGCGGCAAAACCACCCTGATGCGGACCATCGTCGGGACACAACGCATTGCGGGCGGGACGGTTGAGGTCCTGGGGCTTGCTGCCGGCAGCGCCGCCCTGCGGCGGGAGGTGGGCTATGTCACCCAGTCCCCCAGCGTCTACCCAGACCTGACGGTCGAAGCGAACGTCCGGTACTTCGGAGCGATGCACAAGAAGGGCAAGGCCGACGTGGCGGAGGCCATCGCCGCCGTCGGACTTGAACCGCTGGCCCGCCGCAGGGCCGCCGGCCTGTCCGGCGGCCAGGTCAATCGGGTGTCCCTGGCATGCGCCCTGGTTGCGCATCCCCGGCTACTGGTGCTGGACGAACCGACCGTGGGCCTGGACCCGGTCCTGCGGGCGGACCTCTGGGACCGGTTCCGCGCCATGGCAGAGGCCGGAACAACGCTGTTGGTTTCCAGCCACGTCATGGAGGAGGCCAGCCGTTGCGAAACGCTCCTGCTGTTACGGGAAGGCCGGCTACTGGCCCAACTCACGCCCGCCGAGCTCGGCAGGCGGGGGCACAGCAGCAACCTGGAGCAGGCGTTCCTGGCCGTCATCAGGGAACAGGAAGACGGCGACGGCGGGACCCCGCCGGATCGGACCATCGGCGGGATCCGCCCGGCGGGGCTGGAACAACGCAGGAGCGTGCGGTGATGGATATCCGGATGATGCTCGCCACTGCACGGCGGGTGCTGAGCCAACTGCGGCACGACCACCGCAGCATCGCCCTGATCCTGGTGGTGCCCGCGCTGCTGCTCACGGCCGTTTACTTCCTCTATGAGAACGAAACGCTCCGGCCCGGCGTTCCGCGCACTTTCGACCGCGTCGGGTTGATGATGCTGGCAATCTTTCCGTTTGTGGTGATGTTCCTGGTCACCTCGATCACCATGCTTCGGGAGCGCACGACCGGGACGCTGGAACGGCTGCTTACGACACCCGTGCACAAGGCAGACCTGCTCTTTGGATACGGGTTGGCATTTTCCCTCATGGCCGCCCTGCAATCGTTGGTGGCCACGGCCGTCGCATATTGGATTTTTGGCCTCGATATCGCCGGGGCGCCGGGCTACGTGGTACTGATCGCAGTGATCAACGCTGTCCTTGGCGTCGCGCTGGGCCTGTTTTGCTCGGCCTTCGCCAGGACCGAATTCCAGGCAGTCCAATTCATGCCTGTAGTGGTGGTCCCCCAAATCCTTCTGTGTGGGCTGTTCGTGGCCCGGGAACGGATGAACGACGTGCTGGAAGCAATCTCCAACGTGCTGCCCCTGACCTATTCGGTGGACGCCCTCCAAGAAGTAGCGGCCCACGCCGAGGCAACCGACCGGTTGTGGCAGGACGCTGCAACCATGGCGGCCATCGCGCTTGGGGTGCTGGTCCTCGCGGCACTCACGCTGCGCCGGCGCACATCGTGAGCGTGCCAACTCCCGGCGCCCCGGCGGCCCACCGCACCGGCCGGTCCACGGCCGTCAGGGGGCGCCGCGGCGGCCAAGCCGGGTCACGCGAACATATCCTCGACACCGCCCGGAAGCTCTTCGCCGAGCATGGCTTTGAGGGGACCAGCATGCGTCAAGTGGCCCGCGCGGCAGGAGTGGACCCAGCGATGGTCCACCACTTCTTCAAGGGCAAGGATGAACTCTTCGCCCACAGCGTGGAACTGCCCGCCGACCCGGAGCAGGTGCTGGCCGGCGTCGCCGACGCCGACCCGGACCGGCGGGCGGAACTGATCGTCCGCACCGTGCTCCGACTGTGGGAGAGCCCTGCCCAGGCCGCCCTGCTGGCCTTCCTCCGCGGATCCATCGGGTCCAAGGCCAAGACGGCGCTCCTGCGGGAAATGGTGGAACGCAGGGTGATCAGCAGGATCATGGCTTCAGTTCCCGGGCCACCGGAGGAAGTGGCGCTGCGTGGAAACCTGGTGGCAACCCAAGTGGTGGGCCTGATGATGGTCCGCTACGTTGTCCGGCTGGAGCCGCTCGCGTCTGCGGCCCCCGACGAGGTTGTGCAGTTGGTCGCGCACACCGTGCAGCGCTACCTCACCGGTCCCCTAACCTGATGGTTCCCGTTGACGCACATGATCAGCGTTGGCCTACTTGATCAGGGCGGCAGCCGCGTCCAGGAGCGCTCCCGCACGTCGTACGGCGTCGGCTTCGCTTTCGCCGCCAAGAGCGACCGCCGTCATCAGTACGCCGTGCTGAACCGCCTGGGCCTTGATGGTGGATTGCTTCTTGCCGTCGGAGGACGTGGTATCCGTCCGGTACGCAACCGTGCCCGGGACGCTGCCTGCCCCTTCAAGAGGGCGCAAAGTAACCGTGTAGTCGACACCGGAGGCGGTCATGGTCATGGTGGCGCACGTCTCCACATGCTGCTGCTCGCTTGCGATCCTGGCGAGGACAGATTCATCCAGCCCGGCTGCCAGGGTCACCATCGACATTGAACCGGCAGCAGAGTCGATGCTTTGCCCTGCTGCCATAGCGGCGCCATCGAACGCGGTTATGTTGCTGGCGCCCGCCAGCTCCTGGCACTCTGCCGGCGCTACCTTCAGCGAAGTAATTGCCGCCTTGGCTGTTTCCATGGACCGGGCCAGGTCAGCGCTCCCCAGGACCGACAGCCGCCGGTCCGCGGAGTCCCGCAGCTTTCCCACGATGGCAGCCAGCTGGTCAGCAGTGTAGGTTTTGGCCTCCGACGTGGGAGTGGGTGTTGGGGTAGGAGTTGCGGCGCTGGTTTCGGCAGCGGCGGAAGGTTGATTGTCCTGGGGTGCCGCGGGGCTTGCACAGGCTGTCAACGCCGCGGCAAGAAGCGCAGAAGCACCGAAAGTTCCCATCACAAAAGTCTTCACTGGTCCCCCAATATCCAGCCCGCTGCCGGCGGCCGCCGGCTAGAAGAGAACTGTAGCGAAGGTGCCTACCTGGCGGAAGCCTACCCGTTCGTACGTGGACCTGGCCCTGGTGTTGAAGCCATTGACGTAGAGGCTGGTCACCGGTGCGATCTGTTGGGCCTTTTCCACCACTGCGGACATGTAGCTGGCGCTCAACCCCTGGCCGCGGAAAAGGGGATTCATCCAGACGCCCTGGATTTGGGTGACGTCCTCCGTGACTGCCCCCAGCTCGGCCTTGAACACCACCTCACCCGCCTCGTTGAGATGGACCATGGAGTGTCCCTGCCTGATAAGGCCCTCTACCCTGCGGCTGTAGAACTCCCTGCCGCCCAGGTAGGGCGAATAACCCACCTCTTCCTCGAACATCGCAGCGCAGGCGGGGAGGATGCGGTCAAAGTCGGCGATGTTGCCAAGGCCCAGACCAGGGTTCGGCTGCACAACCGGCGGTCCTTCGATGACCATCAGTGGCTGGTCCGCCCGTACCTCGTGAGCACGGTGCCCCAGCTCGGCAAGCTCGGTATTGAGTGCCAGCACCGCGTCCGCTGGACCAAACGCGGACGCATACCGGCGCCCGGAGCTGCTTGCGGCTTCCGCCACCAGCGGGGCCAGGGCGGGATCGAGCTGGACCGGAACCAGATTGGCTCCGGCCCAGCACGCGCCTGCCAGGACGCCGTCGTCGAAAATTCCAATCACTCCGGCACCGCCGCTGGTGGGCCCCGCCGTCCCGGTGGCACGGAGGTGGGCCAGGATGAACACGTTGGTCACCGGGTCCTGCTGGGCCAGCAGCTTCAGCGCAGGGGTGTCCTGGCCGTCGAGCATACGGACAGAAAGCCCGGCGGGGTCGGCCGGGTCCCTACGAGACGCTAACCACGGGGCTACCCTTGACAGCATCTTCGCCATCGGC
The DNA here is from genome assembly GCF_014639275.1 of Arthrobacter liuii. Taxonomy (GTDB): domain Bacteria; phylum Actinomycetota; class Actinomycetes; order Actinomycetales; family Micrococcaceae; genus Arthrobacter; species Arthrobacter liuii. The sequence continues at coordinate 90,724 of NZ_BMFW01000001.1, forward strand.
CTCCCCCATCTCTTCCGCGATACGCATGGCCTCTTCGATCAGTGTCTCAACAATTGCGCTCTCCGGAACAGTCTTGATGACCTCTCCCCTAACGAAGATCTGGCCCTTGCCGTTGCCAGAGGCAACGCCAAGATCAGCCTCGCGCGCCTCACCGGGACCATTCACGACACAGCCCATGACCGCTACGCGCAGCGGGATCTCCATCCCTTCGAGCCCGGCGGTGACCTGTTCTGCCAGAGTGTACACGTCCACCTGGGCACGGCCGCAGGAAGGGCAGGACACGATTTCCAGCTTGCGGGGCCGCAGGTTCAGCGACTGGAGGATCTGGTTGCCCACCTTGATCTCCTCCACCGGCGGTGCGGAGAGGGACACGCGGATGGTGTCACCGATGCCCCGCGAGAGGAGCGCGCCGAAGGCCGTGGCGGACTTGATGGTTCCCTGGAAGGCAGGTCCGGCCTCAGTGACGCCCAGGTGCAGGGGCCAGTCGCCCTTTTCGGCAAGCATTTCGTAGGCAGCCACCATGACCACGGGGTCGTTGTGCTTCACGGAAATCTTGAAGTCGTGGAAGCCGTGCTCCTCGAAGAGCGATGCTTCCCAGACGGCGGACTCGACCAGCGCTTCGGGGGTGGCCTTGCCGTACTTCTTGAGGATGCCGGGTTCCAGCGAGCCGGCGTTGATGCCGATGCGGATGGAGGTGCCGTGGTCCTTTGCGGCGGCGGCGATCTGCTTGACCTGGTCGTCGAACTTGCGGATGTTGCCGGGGTTCACCCGCACGGCCGCGCAGCCGGCTTCAATCGCTGCGAAGACGTACTTGGGCTGGAAATGGATGTCCGCGATGACCGGGATCTGGGATTTCCGGGCGATGATGGGCAGCGCCTCGGCGTCGTCCGCAGACGGACAGGCGACGCGGACGATGTCACAGCCGGACGCGGTGAGTTCGGCGATTTGCTGGAGCGTGGCGTTGATGTCCGTGGTGGGCGTGGTGGTCATGGACTGCACGCTGATGGGGAAGTCAGATCCGACGCCTACCGAGCCGACTTTGATCTGGCGCGTCTTGCGGCGGGGGGCAAGGACGGGCGGTGGTGCTGACGGCATTCCCAGGCTGACCGAGGTCACGTGGACTCCTTGAGTTGAAAGGGTAAAGAGGTGGCTAGGCGGCGATCCCGGCCAGCATGCCGGTTACCGGAGACCATTCCGTGATGCGGGTGCCGGCGATCACGCTGGCTGCGGCGTAGGGATCCTGCTTGAGGATCGAGTTGAGGGCGGCTTCGTCCGATGCCTTGAAGATCAGCAGGGCACCGGCGCCGTCGCCGTACGGGCCGCTGGCTACGAGGACGCCGTCCTGCGCCAGGCCGCCCGTCCATTCCCGGTGTGCGGTCCGAACCTCATTGCGTGTGTCGGTGGAGTCGGCGGCATAAACGTACTCAACGGCAAAAACTGTCATACCGCTACCCTATCGCCATGGCGGCCTTGGTACCGTACCCATCCCCCATGCCGGGAGGAGCCCCGTGGAGGAATTGAACCCAGCGCAGGAGAAGGAACTCAGTGCAGGAAGAGGACCTTGACGGCGGCAGCGGTTCCGGCGGCCCAGAGCATGGAGGTCAGGGTCCCGATGATGAAGCGCTCAGCGGCCACCGGCGTCTCCTTCAGTTCGGCGAACCTGCCGAGGCCCTTGATGGCGACGATATAGGCGATGGCCACGGGCTGGCCGGCAAGGATGGCAAGGCACACTCCCAGCCGCTCCAGCACACCGATGATGGCTCCCCCGCGCAGGATGCGCTGGCTGGGCAACACCGGTCCCGGCGTCGGCCCGTCCGACGCCGGCTGGCCGGGCGCGGCCGTCAGCTCGCCGTCCGTGACGTCAGCCGAGGGGTCCTGTTCCGCCCGGCGGGCTTCCTCCGCCGCATTGGCAGCATCCGCCTTGTCGTCGATGGTCCGGGCGAGCTTGAACACCAGCGCGGTGACCGGCCAGCCGGCGAAGCCCGCCACCACCAAGGCCACCGCCACCCACAGTGCAGTCACTTGTCTCCTTCATTCCGGTCGTCCGGGTCCTTCGGAGCCTGGGCATTTTTCGGGGCCTGGACTATCTGGGAGTCGGCAAAACCAAGCAGCATGGAAGCGGCCGGCCTGGCTGCCCATTCTTCCTGCCACCCGGAGCGAAGCACGGTACGGCTCACCGACTGTTCCGAGATTCCAAGCTCACGCGCCACCTGCTTCTGGCTTCCATGCCGGCCGGGACCCTGGCCAGCCACACCCAGTCGGCGCAGGGCATCCACCACCCGCCACTGGGCCTGCGTCCGTTCCCGGACAAGCCGGCCGAGCAGCCGGAGTACCGCCTCCGCGTTGGCACAGGCCTGCTCCCCCTCCCCGGCTGGAACGTCGTTGCTGGTTTCCCCTGCCATGATGCCCGGCACCACTGACAGCGGCACTTGGGACCCGGCGCCCTTGGCAAGCTCGACGGCTTTGCGGGCGGCAACAAACGCGGTCCCGGTTCCTTCCCTGGGGCTGGCACCGGGCGCCAGGGAGACGGCTCCGACGCCGATCCCGACGTACCAGCGTCCGTCACGCAGCGCGTGCAGGGCTATCTCCACCACGGCGCCGGCGTCCCGCACCACCCCTTGGACTTCATCCCCCACAGAGCGCTCGAAGACCGGCTGCTCCATTCCAGGCAGTTCGAGGCGGGCCACCTGTGCCAGCAGCGCCGGAACGCGGTCCTGATCGCTGGTGCTGCCGCGCTGGTCGATGGTCATAACGAACATACCTCAACCATAGGCGGTTGAGTCTGATCTATCAATCAGATTTGGCTGATTTCTCGAAGTCGCCCGATAGTGGGTGACTATCCGAAGAGGTTGACCGGTTTGACGATGTCCGCATAGATGAGCAGCGCGCTCATACCCATCAGCAGTGCTGCCACCACGTACGTGACGGGAAGCAGTTTGGCGATATCGAAGGCCCCTGGATCCGGCCGTCCGCGCAGCTTCGCCACCCTGCGCCGCGCACCCTCATACAGGGCCCCGGCAACATGCCCGCCGTCAAGCGGCAGGAGCGGTATCAGGTTGAACACCGCAAGCGCGAAGTTCAGGCCGGCCAGCAGGCCAACGAGGGTCGCCACCCGGGACTGCAGGGGTACGGCCTCCATCGCGGCCACCTCGCCTGCAACCCTCCCTACGCCCACCACGCTGATGGGGCCGTTGGGGTCGCGCGGCTCTTCGCTGAACGCGGCCTTGGCCACTCCCACCACGCGGGCCGGGAGGTTGAAGACAACGCCGGCCACCTGGCGGATGTTTTCGCCTGCCATGGGCAGGACGGACGACGCCGGCTGGGGCACCAACGCCGTCTGCGCGCCGATACCGAGGAACCCGACGTCCTGGTACTGGAGGTTGCCTGCAGCGTCGGTGGCCTGCCGGCCATCGGTTCCCATCACAGGCCGGGCGGACAGAATGGGGGTCACAGTGGTGGAGACCGGAGTCCCGTCCCGCTGCACCGTGACTGCAACTTCCTTGCCGGCGGAGGCGCGGATCCACTCGGTCAACTGGTCCCAGCTGGTGACGGCCTTGCCGTCGAAGGAGGTGACGGTGTCGTTGGGCTTCAGCCCGGCCGCGGCGGCGGGCGTCAGCTGGCAGTCGGCGGAATCGGGATCGACCGTCTGTCCTGCCGCTACCTGGCACTTCGAAACGTCGGAAATAGTGGTGGTGGCCGTGGCAACACCGAAACCCATGAGCAGCACGGCGGTGAGCAGCACGCCAAGGATCATGTTCATGGCCGGGCCGCCCAGCATCACAATCACCTTTTTCCAGACCGGCAGCCGGTAAAAGACCCGATTTTCGTCGCCGGGCCCCACTTCCTCGTGGGCCATGGAGCGGGCCTCGGTTGCGAGCGTCTGGAACATCCCGGTGCTGGAGGGCCGGACCGAGCCGTCCTCCTTGTTGGGAGGGTACATGCCAATCATCGAGACATAGCCGCCCAGCGGTACGGCCTTCACGCCGTATTCCGTCTCGCCTTTCCGGCGCGACCAGAGCGTTGGCCCGAACCCGATCATGTACTTGGTGACGCGGACCTTGAAGAGTTTGGCGGGCACCAGGTGCCCCACTTCATGGAGCGCAATGGACACGGCGATGCCAAGGGCGACAAAGACGACGCCGAGGATGAAAAGTAGGACAGGGGTCATGGAGGTGCTGCTGCTTCCTAGAGACTGCTGACTGCTAAACGTTCGTGGGCGCGGGCCCGTGCCCAGCTTTCAGCATCCAGCACTGATTCCACAGTGAGCCCGGAGGAACCTGGGTGTTCGCTGAGCACGCTGTCCACAGTATCGACTATGTCGGTGAACCGGATCCGGCCGGCATGGAACGCGGTAACCGCCTCCTCGTTGGCCGCGTTGAAGACAGCAGGGAAGGTGCTCCCCTGCCTGGCGGCGTCCTTGGCCAGTCCGACGGCGGGAAAGGCTTCCGCGTCCAGCGGCTCGAAGGTCCAGGTGGCGGCCTGCGTCCAATCGCAGGGGCTGGCGGCCCTGGGCACCCGGGCGGGCCAGCCGAGCCCCAGTGCGATGGGCAGGCGCATGTCCGGCGGGGAAGCCTGGGCGATGGTGGAGCCGTCCACGAACTGGACCATGGAGTGGACCACGGACTGGGGGTGCACCACCACGTCGATCCGGTCCAGCGGAATATCGAACAACAGGTGCGCCTCGATGACTTCCAGGCCCTTGTTCACCAGCGTGGCGGAGTTGGTGGTGACCATCACGCCCATGTCCCAGGTGGGGTGGGCCAGGGCCTCCTGCGGGGTGACGCCGTGCAGTTCCTCCCGGCTCCTGCCGCGGAACGGACCGCCGGAGGCGGTCAGGATGAGTTTGTCCACTTCCCCGCCGGTACCGGAGCGCAGGCATTGGGCAATCGCGGAGTGTTCCGAGTCCACCGGCACGATCTGGCCTTCCCTGGCCGCGGCCTTGACCAAGCTGCCGCCCACGATCAGCGACTCCTTGTTGGCAAGGGCCAGGGTGGCACCGGATTTGAGGGCCGCCAGCGTGGGTGCCAGGCCGATGGATCCGGTGATGCCGTTGAGCACCACGTCCGCTTCAACCGAGGCGATCCGGGCGGAGGCGTCCGGGCCTGCCACGATTTCCGGCCGGTACCCTGGACGGCCCGCTGCTGCGGCGGCTTCCCGGATCAGCGATTCCAGCCGCCCCGGGTCTCCGCCGGCGATACCCACGGCTGCCGCCCCGGTGTGGACAGCCTGCCTGGCCAGGAGTTCCAGGTTGCCGCCCCCGGCACTGAGTGCCACCACCTCGAACAGGTGCGGGGCGCCGTCGACGACGTCAATCGCCTGGGTGCCGATGGAACCGGTGGATCCGAGGAGGACGATTCTGCGTGGCTGCATTGGTTAAGTATCCCGCACCCGCCGTGGCCCGATCCGCCCGTCTCCTATGCCCTGTCCTGTTGCGGCCCCGGACCGGCTGCTGCGCCTTGACCCCCGGATAGCCGGGCGTAACGTGGGGTGCGTGGACTGGCTGTCGTGGTTCGATGCGCCGGAGTACGGGTTCGCCCGGCAGGTGCTGCAACGCGGTGTCGCGGCACTGTACTTCGTTGCGTTCCTGTCCACGCTGAACCAGTTCCCCGCCCTGCTCGGCGAGCGCGGCCTGCTGCCGGTGCCGGAGTTCCTTGGCGCGTTCACCCGTTTGCGCCGGCCTACGCTGTTCCGCTGGCGGTACACGGACAGGTTGCTGCGCGGTGTGTGCGCCGCCGGCCTGGTGGTGTCGGCGCTGCTGGTGGCAGGGATCCCGCAGGCGGGTCCGCCCTGGGTTCCGCTGATTGCGTTCCTGGTCCTGTGGTTGCTGTACATGTCCATCGTGAACGTGGGCCAGACGTTCTACGGGTTCGGCTGGGAAATGCTGCTCCTCGAGGCGGGCTTTACCGTTGGCTTCCTGGGCTCAAACCAGACGGAGCCGCCCCGGACCATCCTGATCCTGATCGTGTGGCTGGTGTTCCGGCTGGAATTCGGGGCGGGGATGATCAAGATCCGCGGGGGCAGGGAGTGGCGCGACCTGACGGCGCTGTATTACCACCATGAGACCCAGCCCATGCCCGGTCCGCTGAGCCGGCAGGCGCACCTCCTGCCCAAGCCGCTGCACCGCGTCGAGGTGGTGGGCAACCACATCGCCCAGCTGGTGGTGCCGTTCCTGCTGTTCGCCCCGCAGCCGGTGGCGGGCGTGGCGGCAGGTGTCGTCGTGGCCACCCAGCTGTGGCTGGTGGCCAGCGGAAATTTCGCCTGGCTCAACTGGATGGCGATAGTCCTGGCCTTCGCGGCGGTCAGCGATCCCGTGGCTCACGCCGTCATACCGGCCATCCCGGCAGACTCGAATGCAGCCGCGGGAGCCCGGCAGGAAACCCCGGCCTGGTGGCTGGCCATCACACTGGCGGCGTCCCTCCTGCTGCTGGTGCTGAGCTACTGGCCGCTGCGGAACCTCTTCTCCCGCCGACAGCTGATGAACGCGAGCTTCAACCGGTGGCAACTGGTCAACGCCTACGGGGCGTTCGGGACGGTGACCAAGCAGCGCATCGAGATCGTGGTGGAGGGCACGCTGGACGAGGACCCCGATGACAGTTCGGACTGGCGCGAGTACGGCTTCAAGGGCAAGCCCGGCGACGTGCGCCGGATTCCCCGTCAGTGGGCCCCGTACCACCTGCGGCTGGACTGGCTGATGTGGTTCCTGCCGCTGCGGAGCGTGCACGAGGGATGGTTCTATGCCTTCCTGGCCAAGCTGCTGGCGGCGGACCGGCAGATGCTGCGGCTTCTCCGGCATGACCCGTTCGACGGCGCCGGGCCGCGCTGGGTGCGCGTGCGCAGTTTCCATTACCGCTTCGCCACCCGGAAGGAGTTCCGGCACACAGGGAACCGCTGGGTGCGGACGCTACTGTCCGAGCCCATCCCGCCCACGTCCGTGCGGCGGTCGCCGGGACGGCAACGGTAACTCCGCGTCCTGGCTATGCGCCCACAGCGGCGCGGCGGATGATTTCCTGGGCGTGCTTGAGGATGGGGCCGTCGATCATCCGTCCCTGGTACTGGAAGACTCCCGACCCCGCTGACGCTGCAGCCTCAAGGAGGGCCTGGGCCGCGGAGACATCATCAGCCGAAGGGGCGTAGGCCTTTCGGACCACTGCCGCCTGGCTGGGGTGGATGCACGCCTTGGAGCTGAACCCCGAGGCCACCGCGTCGGCAGCCTCAGCCGCCAGCCCTTCAAGGTCGGGGATGTTGGTATAGACGGCATCCACGGCTTCCCTGCCGAATGCCCTGGCCGCCAGCAGCACGGACGAACGGGCGTGCAGCGCCACCGCCCGGTAGCCGCCGTCGTCCGTCCTGCTGGAAGTACCCCCGAGCGTGGCCAGCAGGTCCTCGGCCCCCCACATCAGGCCCACCACGTTGGGGGCGGCGGCGATGGCCGGGGCGTTGAGCACGCCAAGCGCCGTTTCGCACAGTGCGATCACCTGGTAGCCCTCCAGCGCCTTGAGCTGTTCAGCGGATTCGGCCTTGGCCAGCATGACCGTGCGGTAGGGGGTATGGGCCAGGCAGTGCAGGTCCTTTCCGAAGTCCTCGGTGCCCACGGGATTGACCCTGACAATGGTGCAGCTGGGTTCAAGCTCCGGTTCCACCCCCGTGGTTCCCAGCTGGGCCAGGATGGCCCCGCGGGCACGCTGCTTATCGGCCGGCGCCACCGCGTCTTCGAGGTCAAGGATCACCGCGTCCGCCCGGGCGGCGGCTTTCTGGTAGCGCTCCGGGCGGTCGGCGGGGCAGAACAGCAGGGCGGGGCCCATCACAAACGTCATACCGGCATTGTCTCCTGTCCGGGCTCCTGCGTCTTTCCGTCCTGCGTCGTTCCTTCATGTGCCTTTGCATAGGCATCGCGCGTCCACATCAGGCAGCTGCGTGTGGCCCGGGCCACCACTGTGCCGTCCTGGTTGCGCCCGGTGTGCTTCATGGTCACGATGCCTTGGCCGGGGCGTGAGGCCGAAAGCCGCTTGCCGGTGACGGCTGTCTCCGTGTACAGCGTGTCCCCGTGATACAGCGGGTGCGGGAAGGAGACATCCTCCAGCCCCAGCTGGGCGACGATGGTCCCCTGGGTGAGCTGGGTGACGGACAGGCCCACCATGGTGGAAAGCGTGAACATGGAGTTCATCAGCCGCTGGCCAAAGGGCTGCCCTGCGCTCCAGGCTGCATCCAGGTGCAGCGCCTGGGTGTTCATGGTGAGCGTGCTGAAGAGGACGTTATCGGTTTCGGTCACGGTGCGGCCGGGACGGTGGGCGTACAGCACGCCCTCCTCCAGCTCATCGAAGTACAACCCGCGCTGCTCGATGACCCGCGTGCCGCCGTCGCCCTGCTTGGTGGTGGAGTCCGCCGAAACGCTGTCAGCGGGGCTGTTGCCGGTCATACGGTCAGTTCCCGGTCTTCTTCATACAGTTCGGCACCGGTGGCGGCAACCACGTCCTGGACGGAGACGTTGGGGGCCAGCTCCCGCAGTACAAGGCGTGGCGCGCCACCGTCCTTCACGACGTCGATGACGGCCAGGTCCGTGATGATCCGGTCCACGCAGCCCTTGCCGGTCAGCGGGAGGGTGCATTCCGGGACGATCTTCGGGTTGCCGTTGCGGTCAACGTGCTCCATCATCACGATCACCCGCTTGGCCCCAAACACCAGGTCCATGGCACCGCCCATCCCCTTGACCATCTTGCCCGGGATCATCCAGTTGGCCAGGTCACCGTTGGTGGCCACCTCCATGGCGCCCAGGACGGCGAGGTCCACGTGGCCGCCCCGGATCATGCCAAAGGACGTCGCCGAGTCGAAGAACGCGGCTCCCCGATTGACCGTCACGGTTTCCTTGCCGGCGTTGATCAGGTCCGGATCCAGCGCGTCCTCAGCGGGATAGGGTCCGACGCCGAGGATTCCGTTCTCGGAGTGCAGCACCACTTCCACCCCCGCAGGGATGTAGTTGGGGATCAGGGTGGGCATCCCGATGCCCAGGTTCACGTACTGTCCGTTGCGGAGTTCCCTGGCCACGCGGGCGGCGAGTTCGTTGCGCGTCCAGCCCTTCGTCTCTGCAGTCGATGTCGAGTCACCGGGACCGGCGTGCTGCTGGGAACCGGCCCGGCGGTACTCCGGGCGTACGGCTTCCGGGCGCGGCGCTTCGGCGCTGTTGGGATCCATGGTCATGCTCCTGCCTGCTTGAGTTCCACCGTCCGCTTTTCAATCCGTTTCTCCCCGTCCCGGGCCAGGACCACGCGCTGGACGAAAATGCCGGGAGTGTGGATGTGTTCGGGGTCCAGTTCGCCGGGTTCCACGAGTTCCTCCACCTCCGCGATGGTGATCCTTCCGGCCATGGCGCACAGCGGGTTGAAGTTCATCGCCGTGGCGTGGAACACCAGGTTGCCGTGCCGGTCGCCCTTCCAGGCGTGCACCAGCCCGAAGTCCGGGGTGAGGGACTCTTCCAGGACGTAATCCACTCCCCCGAACGAGCGCACTTCCTTGGGTGCCGAGGCAACTGCAATGCCGCCGTTGGCGTCGTACTTCTGCGGCAGGCCGCCGTCGGACACCTGTGTGCCCACCCCCGCCTTGGTGTAGAAGGCCGGAATGCCGGCGCCGCCGGCCCGGAGCTTCTCCGCCAGCGTGCCCTGGGGGGTGAGTACTACTTCGAGCTCGCCGGCAAGGTACTGGCGGGCGAATTCCTTGTTCTCGCCCACGTAGGAGCTGATGGTGCGGCGGATGCGGCCATCGCGGAGCAGGATGCCGAGCCCCCAGTCGTCCACGCCGCAGTTGTTGCTCACGGTTTCCAGGCCCGAAGTGCCGGCCCGGTGGAGGGCGTCGATCAGCGCCACCGGAATTCCGCAGAGCCCGAATCCGCCCACCGCCAGGGAGGCGCCGTCGGGAATGTCCGCCACGGCTTGGTCCGCACTGGCAACAACCTTGTCAATCATCAGTGATCCTTTCAGGCCGGCTACAGTCCTGCGTGTTGCGAATGGCTACAGTCCCAGTTCGCGGGCGATCAACATCAGCTGGACCTCCGTGGTGCCCTCCCCCACTTCAAGGATCTTGGAGTCGCGGTAGTGGCGTGCCACGGTGAACTCGTTGATGAAGCCATAGCCGCCGAATACCTGGGTGGCATCCCGCGCGTTGTCCATGGCCGCCTCGCCTGCGACCATCTTAGCGATGGCCGCTTGGGTCTTGAACGGCTTCCCGGCAAGCATCCGGGCGGCCGCGTCGTAGTAGGCCAGGCGTGCCGTGTGGGCCCGGGCTTCCATGCGGGCGATCTTGAAGGAGATGGCCTGGTACTTGCCGATTTCGTGGCCGAAAGCCCGGCGCTCGCGGGCGTACCTGACCGACAGGTCAACACAGCCCTGGGCTGCGCCGGTGGCCAGGGCTGCGATGGCGATCCGGCCCTCGTCCAGGATGGACAGGAAGTTGGCGTAACCACGGCCTTCCGTTCCCAGCAAGTTTGCTTCCGGGACCCGGACGTCCGTCAGGGTCAGCGGGTGGGTGTCGGAGGCGTTCCACCCCACCTTGTTGTAGGGCTTTTCCGCCTTGAAGCCCGGAGTGTCTGTGGGCACCAAGATGGTGGAGATGTCCTTCCTGACAGTGCCGTCTTCGCGTTTCGTCTGCCCCGTGACGGCCGTGACGGTCACCAGCCGGGTGATGTCCGTTCCGGAGTTGGTGATGAACTCCTTGTGGCCGTTGATCACCCAGTTGCCGTCCTCACGCCTGGCGTGGGTCTTGGTGCCGCCGGCGTCCGAGCCGGCTTCGGGTTCGGTAAGCCCGAACCCTGCAAGCGCCTGGCCGGACGCCAGCATGGGCAGCCAGTCCTGCTTTTGGGCGTCCGTGCCGAAGCGGTACACCGGCATGGCTCCCAGGGACACGCCGGCCTCCAGGGTGATGGCGACGGACTGGTCCACCCGGCCGAGCTGTTCCAGGGCGAGGGCCAGCGCGAAGTAGTCCCCGCCCATGCCGCCGTATTCCTCGGGGAACGGCAGCCCGAACAGGCCCATCTCCGCCATCTGCTTCACCACTTCGTAGGGGAAACTGTGCTCTTCATCGTGCTTGGCGGAGACCGGGGCCACCACGTTGTCCGCGAAGTCGCGCACGGTGTCGCTGAGGTCCTGGTATTCCTCGGTGAGTTCAAAACCGGTCATGGTCAGGCTCCTTCGCCTTGGCTTGCAGTTGCATCTGTGTCTGTCTCCGCGCCCGCTTCATGGCCCGCGGAATGGGGGTGGATGGTGGCCAGGACCTGGTCGGCCTTCACGAGGTCACCGGTGCGGGCGGCAAGGTGCACCGTTCCTTCCAGCGGAGCCACCAGGTGGTGCTCCATCTTCATGGCCTCCACGGACACCAGGACCTCCCCGGCCTGGACCGTGTCCCCGTCGCTGACCGGGACGGCCACCACGGTTCCCGGCATCGGGGAGCGCACCTCGGGATCGGCAGCGCCTTCCTGACGCTGGACGGCTGCCAGAACCCGTTCCAGCCGCGCTTCCCTTGTCAGCACCTCCAGGCTGCAGGACCAGCCGTCACTGCCAAGGAAGAGCTGCATGGGCCGGCCGGGCATGGGGTTGCTCCACGTCGGCTCCACCGGCCCCGTGTAGACCGGCGCAAGCCGATAACTCCAACGCTCGCCGTCAAGGTCAAGTTCGATGCTTCTGCGGCTGGACCACTGCAGTGCGGCGGTGCGCCGAGGGCCGCCGCCGACAGCAACCACCGCAGTGTCTCCGCCACTGGGACTGCCGCTGACCTGCACGGTTACCACGCCGCCGTCGGGCGTTCCCAGGCTGATGCGGCGCGGTGCCGGTGCTCCGAGGCGCCAGCCGCTCCTGCCCTGCCAGGAGCCGGACGCGGGCCCCGGGTGGTTCTGCGACTCCATGCTGAGGGCGTACAGCGCGGTGGCCACCAGCTCCGGCTCACCGATGCGCCGGAATTCCAGCCCCGGGAGTTTCCGTTCGATCAGCCCCGTGTCCAGGTGCCCGGCGCGGACGTCGGGATCGTTGAGCAGGAGCCGAAGGTATTCGACGTTGGTCTCGATGCCCAGTGCCGTGTAGCCGGACAGCGCCGTGTCCAGGGCTGCCAGGGCTGCCGCACGGTCCTCGCCCCAGGCGATCACCTTGGAAATCATGGGGTCGTAGTGTGCCGACAGCTCCAGGTTTTCGGCCAGGGAGGAATCCACCCGGACCCGGCCCGCCGTTCCGGGCGGCAGCTCATCCAGCGTGAGCACCGTGCCGGTGGACGGCAGGAAATTCTTCTCCGGCACCTCGGCGTATACCCTCGCCTCCACTGCGTGGCCCGAGAGTTCGACGCCGGCCTGCCGGACGGTGAGTTCCTCCCCGGCGGCGATCCGCACCTGCCATTCCACCAGGTCGATGCCCGTGACCATTTCCGTCACAGGATGTTCCACCTGCAGCCGGGTGTTCATCTCCATGAAGAAGAACTCGTGCGGCGCGTTGTCGGAAACCAGGAATTCCACGGTTCCCGCCCCGGTGTAGTTGACGCTGCGGGCGGCGTTGCACGCGGCTTCACCAATCCGGGCACGGACTTCGCTGCCCTTGGGAAGGCCCTCCAGCAACGGCGACGGGGCTTCCTCGATGACTTTCTGGTGCCGCCGCTGCAGGGAGCATTCGCGCTCGCCCAGGTGGATCACGTTGCCGTGGCCGTCCGCCAGCACCTGCACCTCGATGTGCCGCGGGGTGGTCACCAGGCGCTCCAGGAACAGGGTGTCGTCGCCGAAGGCGGCCGCCGCTACGCGCCGCGCCGTGGTAAGAACGGCGGCCAGGTCCGCCGCCTTTTCCACCACGTGCATCCCTTTGCCGCCGCCACCCGCGGACGGCTTGATCAGGAGCGGAAAGCCGACGCCGGCAGCGGCGTCCGCCAGTTCGCTGTCCGTCATGCCGGGCCTTGCAACGCCGGGGACCACGGGCACGCCGTACCCCGCCACGTGGTTCTTGGCGCGGATCTTGTCACCCATGACGTCCAGCGCTTCCACGCCCGGGCCAATGAAGGTGATGCCGGCCTTTTCCAGGGCACGGGCAAAGTCCGCGTTTTCACTCAGGAAGCCGTAGCCGGGGTGGACCGCGTCGGCGCCGGAACGCCGGCATGCTTCGAGGATGGCATCGATGCTGAGGTAGCTTTCGGTTGCCGCGGCGGGGCCGATGCGCACGGAAGCGTCGGCCTCCCGCACGTGGCGGGCGCCGGCGTCGGCATCGCTGTAGACGGCCACCGAACGGATCCCCAGGTGCCGCAGGGTGCGGATGACGCGGCAGGCGATTTCCCCCCGGTTGGCGACCAGGACGGTGCTGAAAAGGGGGCGGCCGGCGGTCTGCGCGGCGCCGGCTTCTCCGGTGGAGGCGGTGCTTTGCTGCATGGCGGTGTTGGTCTGCATGGTCATTGCTGGCTCACATCCGGAAGAGGCCGAAGGACGTCTCCGGCAACGAGGTGCGGGAGACGACGTCGAGGGCCAGGCCCAGGACGGTGCGGGTATCGGCGGGATCGATGACTGCGTCATCCCACAGCCGGGCGGTCGAATGGTAGGGACTGCCCTGGTCCTCGTACTGCCGGCGGATGGGCGCCTTGAACGCTTCCTCGTCGTCGGCCGGCCAATCCTCGGCCGCCGCCGCGTACTGGTCCCGCTTCACTGTGGCCAGCACGCTGGCAGCCTGGTTGCCGCCCATCACCGAGATCCGGGCAGCGGGCCACATCCAGAGGAACCGGGGCGAGTAGGCGCGGCCGCACATGGAGTAGTTCCCGGCGCCGAAAGAGCCGCCGATGACCACCGTCAGTTTGGGGACGCGGGCAGTGGCGACAGCGGTGACCATCTTGGCCCCGTTCTTGGCGATGCCGCCCTGTTCGGCGTCCCTGCCCACCATGAAGCCGGAGATGTTCTGCAGGAACAGCAGCGGGATGCCGCGCTGGTCGCACAGTTCAATGAAGTGGGCTCCCTTGAGCGAGGACTCGCTGAAGAGCACGCCGTTGTTGGCCACGATCCCTACCGGGTGTCCTTCGATCCGGGCGAATCCAGTCACCAGGGTGGTTCCGTAGTCCTTTTTGAACTCGTGAAACCTGCTGCCGTCCACCAGCCGGGCGATGACCTCATGGACGTCGTAGGGCGCGTTGACGTCCGTGGGAACGGCGCCGTAGAGCCCGTCCGGATCCACGGCAGGTTCGACGGCGGGTTCCACCTGCCAGGCGGCCGCGGCGGGAGGCGGCAGCGTGGCAACAATGTCCCTGATGATCTGCAGGGCATGTTCGTCGTTTTCCGCCAGGTGGTCCGTTACCCCGGAGACCCGGGAGTGCACTTCGCCGCCGCCCAGTTCCTCAGCGGTGACGATTTCCCCGATCGCTGCCTTCACCAGCGGCGGCCCGCCCAGGAAAATGGTGCCCTGGTTGCGGACGATGACTGTTTCGTCGCTCATGGCGGGGACGTACGCGCCGCCGGCCGTGCAGGACCCCATGACGGCAGCGATCTGTGGAATCTTGGCTGCGGAGAGGCGTGCCTGGTTGTAGAAGATCCGGCCAAAGTGCTCCTTGTCCGGGAACACCTCGTCCTGTTTGGGCAGGAAGGCTCCGCCCGAATCCACCAGGTAGACGCACGGCAGCCGGTTCTCCAGGGCGATCTCCTGGGCGCGGAGGTGCTTCTTCACCGTCATGGGATAGTAGGTGCCGCCCTTGACGGTGGCGTCGTTGGAGATGACCAGGACGTGCCGGCCGTGCACCAGGCCGATCCCGGCGATGACCCCTGCGCCGGGCGCCTCGTCGCCGTACATTCCGTTGGCCGCCAAGGGTGCGATCTCCAGGAAGGGACTGCCGTCATCCAGCAGCTGGTCTATCCGGTCCCGTGGCAGGAGTTTGCCACGGGCTACATGGCGGTCCCGCGACTTTTGGGGGCCGCCCAGCGCGGCGTCCGCCAGCTTCTTCCGCAGGTCCCCCACGAGCGCAGACTGCGCTTCCCGGTTGGCACGGAAGGACTCGCTTGCCGGGTCGAGCCGGGTGGCCAGGGTCTCCATCGACGATCCGTCCTTGTGTGGACCGGGCCGGCTCCACGCCAACTCGGTTAGTGACTAGTAACTGAAATTCAGGTTAGTCTCGATTAACTGTGATGTCCAACACGCCGCCGCCTTGCTAGACTCTGCGTCGGTCCGAGGAGGAAAAGTGTCCAGCAATACAGTCCAGCCGGTCCCTACCGCCCAGGCCCCGAGAACGCAGCGCGGCAAGGCCAAGGAGGACCGCCGGCACGCTTTGCTGTCGGCCGCGGCCTCGCTGTTCGCCCTCAACGGCTTCAACCGGGTTTCGCTGGAGGACCTTGGCGCAGCGGCAGGCGTAAGCGGGCCCGCGGTGTACCGCCATTTTCCGGGCAAGCAGGCAGTCCTCGCCGACCTGCTGGTGACGGTGAGCCAGGAGCTGCTGGACGGCGGGCGCGAGGTGGTGGCGCGCACCGCCGACCCCCTGGCTGCACTGCGGCAACTGGTGGAGTTCCAGGTGGACTTTGCACTCGGCAAGCCGGACGTGATCCGGGTGCAGGACCGGGACTTCAGCAACCTTTCGGAGCAGGACCAGTTGGCGGTGCGCACCCTGCAGCGCAGCTACGTGGAGGTGTGGGTGGACATCCTGGCCAAGGTCCACCCGGGAACCGATGCGGCTGAGCTGCGGATGCGTGCCCACGCCACGTTTGGCCTCATCAATTCCACACCGCATTCGGTGCGCAGCCACGGCAGGCGGATGGCGGCCGGGGTTGCCCGCCCCCTCCTGGAACGGATGGCGCTTGCGGCCCTGATGGTGGACAGCGCCCCCGCTCCCTGATCCTGGGCGGGCCGCTAGACCATGGTGAGCACCATGCCCGGTTCAGCCAGGATGGCTCCGACGTCGGCCAGGAACCGCGAGCCCTGCTCGCCGTCCACCAGGCGGTGGTCGAAGGACAGGCTCAGCGTGAGCACCTGGCGCAGTGCCACCTCACCCCGGTATTCCCATGGCAGGGTGCGGACCGCGCCGAGGCCGAGGATCGCCGCCTCGCCCGGGTTGAGGATGGGAGTGCCGGCATCGATGCCGAAGACGCCGATGTTGGTGATGGAGATGGTGCCGCCGGACAGGTCGGCGGGGGTTGTCTTGCCTGCCCGGGCGGTTTCGGCGAGCGCCGTGAGCGCCTGGGCCAACTGCGTCAGCGGGAGGGCGTCGGCGTCCTTGATGTTGGGGACGGTGAGCCCGCGTGGCGTGGCAGCGGCGATGCCCAGGTTCACGTAGTTGAAGGTGACGATTTCCTGGTTTTCTTCGTCCCAGCGGGAATTCAATGCCGGGTTCCGGTGCAGGGCAATAAGGACTGCCTTGGCGGCGAGGGTCAGGGGCGTGAGCTTAATGCCGGCGAACTCCCTGCTGTTCTTGAGCCTTGCCAGCAGCTCAAGGCTGGGCGTGACATCCACGGTGAGGAACTCGGTGGCGTGCGGCGCAGTGAAGGCACTCTGCACCATGGCCGCCGCGGTATGTTTGCGCACGCCCTTGATGGGGGTCCGGGTCTCCCGCTCCCCCGGTCTGGTTCCAGTCGATACAGGCTCCTCAGACGCCTGGGTGGCAGGTTCCCCCGCATGCCCGGCGAACTCCTGGACGTCTTCGCGCGTGATCAACCCACCGGGACCAGTGCCGGGCACACGTGCCAGATCCAACCCCAGGTCCCTGGCCAGCTTGCGGACAGGGGGCGTGGACCGGGGGCGCTCGACCGTGTTTTCGGCAGGCTGGGTTTCGGCGGGCTCAGCCGCCGCGGCGGTCTGGGTTTCGACGGGTTCGACCGCCGGGGCAAAGTTCCGGCGCCGGCGCGCCGGCCGGCCGGAGCCCTCGACGACGGCGCCGTACCCCACCAGGTTCGGTTCCCTTTTCGGCGTTTCCACCACGGACTCCCCCGCCTTGGCAGGCAACGCGCCTGATGGCGTCGAGGGTGACGCGCCGGCGTCGTCAGCTACCTCAAAGGAGACGATCGGCTTGCCCACCTCCACGACGGAACCGGGTTGTTCGTGGAGTTCCTTGATGACCCCGGCGAACGGCGACGGAAGCTCCACTACCGCCTTGGCGGTTTCCACTTCCGCGATGACCTGGTTCAGGCTGACGGTGTCGCCAACGGCCACTTTCCAGCTGAGGATTTCGGACTCTGTAAGCCCCTCGCCCAGGTCCGGGAGCCGGAATTCCTTGATCATGGTGGCGCTCATCCTTCCAGCCCGGTCAGGGAATTGGGGCGGCCCAAGGCACGGTCCACGCCGTCCAGGATGCGGTCCAGGCCCGGCAGGTGGTGCATTTCCAGCTTGGAGTACGGGTAGGGAATGTCGAACCCGGTGACCCGGACCGGGGCGGCCTCAAGGTGGTAGAAGCACCGCTCGGTGATGCTGGCCGCCACCTCCGCGCCCAGCCCGCCGGACTGTCCGGCCTCGTGCGTCACCACCAGGCGACCGGTCTTCCGGACCGAATCCTCCACAGGCGCGTAGTCCACGGGGGCCAGCGAGCGAAGGTCGATGACCTCAATGGAGATGCCCTCGTCAGCAGCGGCGGAGGCGGCGTCCAGCGCTGTCTTGACCAGGGGACCGTAGGCCACCAGGGTGACGTCGCTGCCGGCGGTCAGTACCCGGGCCTTGTCCATGGGCAGCGCGGAACGCTGATCCACGGACTCGTCCACCTCGCCTTTGTCGTGGTAGCGGCGCTTGGGTTCGAAGTAGAGGACGGGATCGTCGCAGGCGATGGCCTGCTGGATGACCGTGTAGGCGTCCTGGGGGTTGGCGACGGTCACCACCCGCAGCCCGGAGGTATGGGTGAAGTAGGCTTCCGGGGACTCGGAGTGGTGCTCCGGTGAGCCAATACCGCCGCCGAACGGGACCCTGATGGTGATGGGCATCTTGACGGCTCCGCGGGTGCGGTAATGCAGCTTTGCCACCTGGCTGACGATCTGGTCGAACGCCGGGTAAATGAATCCGTCAAACTGGATTTCCACCACCGGCCGGTAGCCCCGGTAGGCCAGGCCGACGGCGGTCCCCACGATGGCGGATTCCGCCAGCGGGGTGTCCACCACCCGGTGCGTGCCGAAGTCCTTTTGCAGGCCGTCCGTCACCCGGAACACGCCGCCGAGCGCGCCAATGTCCTCGCCGAGGAGGACCACCTTGGAGTCGTCTTCCAGGGACTTCCGCAGCCCGGCATTAATGGCACGGGCAAAGGTCAACTGGGTCATCAGCGTGCACCTTCCTCTGAAACGGCATCCGCGGGGTCGCCGAAGGAGGCCAGGTAACGGGCGTAATGGTCCTGCTGGCGTTCCAGCCAGGAATTGGGCGTGCTGTAGACGTGCTTGAAGATGTCCATGGGCCGGGGGTCCGGCATGGTGGTGCATCCGCGGCGCATCCCGGATGCGACGGCGTCGGCCTTGTCCTTGACCTGCTGCTGCAGTTCCGGGGTCAGGAGCCCCTTCCGCTCCAGCAGTCCGGCCAACCGGGAGATGGGGTCCTTCGCGGCCCAGTCCTCCAGCTCGTTGGCGTCCCGGTACCGGGTGGGATCGTCCGCGGTGGTGTGCGGGCCCATGCGGTAGCTGACCGCTTCGATGAAAGTGGGGCCACCGCCGCGCCGCGCCCGGTCCAGGGCCAGCCGGGTGGCGGCCATGACCGCCAGGACATCATTGCCGTCCACCCGCATGCCGGGGATGCCGAAACCGGTGGCCCTGTCCGCGAGCTGGATGTGCGATTGCAGGCGCACGGGTTCGGAGATGGCCCAGTGGTTGTTGGTGCAGAAGAACACCACCGGGGCCTGGAAGCTGGCGGCGAACACCATGGCCTCGTTGACGTCGCCCTCGCTGGTGGCACCGTCGCCGAAGTAGGTGACGGCCACGGCATCGGCGCCGTCATTCTGGATCCCCATTGCATAGCCGGTGGCATGCAGGGTCTGGGCGCCGATGATGATCTGCGGGGTTGCCATGTTGATGCTGTCCGGGTCCCAGCCGCCCGAGGCGTTGCCGCGCCACACCCGGAGGAGGTCGGTCAGGTCCACGCCCCGGCAGTACGCCACGCCGTTCTCGCGATAGCTGGAGAAGACAAAGTCGTCCGGGCGCAATGACCTTCCGGACCCGATCTGGGCTGCTTCCTGGCCCAGGAGCGGGGGCCACAGGGCCAGCTCACCCTGCCGCTGCAGGGCGGTGGCCTCAACATCGATGCGGCGGATGACGGTCATGTCCTCAAAGAGGGAACATAATTGCTCGTCGGTGATGTCCCTGACCCAGAAATCAAACTCCGGGTGGCTGATGCGCTCACCCGACGGGGTGATCAGCTGGAGGAGGTCCTGCCCGGTTCCACCGGGGTTTCCTGCGCTTTCGGGGGTCTTTGCGCCGCCATGGCCCGTTTCGTCTGTAGACACGATTGCCGCAACCTTCGTACGTCGTTGACCCGTGGTTTTCGGACTTTTGGCCCCTGCCGCCACCGGCCTTCCGGGCGTCATTGCCCCAGATACTGTGACCCTACTCACAATGCCCATGGGGTACAACCACTGCGTCCCTTATTGAGCAAAATGCCCTGCGTGGCAGTCCCGAACCGTGCTAGCGTTGCGCATTATGCGAGCTTTGGATGGCACTGACACCCGACTGCTGTCGGCGCTGGCGCAGGACCCGCGCCGCACCGTGGTGGCCCTCGCGCAAAAGCTCGGCCTGTCCCGCAATACGGTGCAGGCGCGCATGGCACAGCTGGAAAAGCAGCACGTCTTCATGTCCTTTGAGCGGCGCATCAATCCAGTGGCCCTGGGGTATCCGCTCATGGCCTTTATTTCCGTACACGTCCAGCAGCAGAAACTTGGGCGGCTGGCGGAGGAGATCGCTGCCATCCCGGAGGTCCTGGAGGGGTACGGGCTGACTGGATCTGCGGACCTGCTGCTGCGCGTGGTGGCACGGGACGCGGAGGACCTCTTCCGCATCAACGGCAAGATCCTGGCGTGCGACGGCGTAGAGCGTGCGGACACGGCGCTGGCAATGGGTGAACTGATCCCCTTCCGCGTCCAGCCCCTGCTGGAGCGGGGCTCCGAGGGCGCATAGCAGCGGCGCCGGAACCTTTGGCGCGGCGCATTGACGGTCCTGCGTTGAAGGCGCACCCGCATTAAGTACGACGCCGGCGGGCAGGGCTATAGGCTGGTTGCAGTCATGCGCCGGGCCGGGAGAAGCCCGGGTTCAGTTGTTCGGCGCCGAGCGCCTGTTCCGAAAGGCCCCCCTTGAGCAGTCCCCAGGAACCATACCGGCAGGGCCAGGCGGGCTACCCGCCACAGCAGGTTCCCCCTCTGCCGGAGCGGCCCGCCCCGTTCGGCCTGCCGGGGGAACCGCCCCGGCAGCGGAGCCGGCGGAAGCTGTGGATCGTCCTTGGCAGCATCGGCGGCGTGCTGCTCCTTGTGATCCTCGGCGTCGTAATCCTGGTGAACGTGGTGGGCAGTGCCACCAACCAGGCCAAAGGCCTTGCCGACGACTTCACCAAGAAGGTGATCGCCGGTGACACGTCCCGCGCATACGACCAATACCTCGATCCCGCGCTGCAGAAGCAGCTGTCCAAGGAGGCTTTCATCTCCGGGGTGAGGAGCCTGGAGATGGACAGCTCCTGCCAGCCCGCCTACAACAACCCCAAGGTGGCAGCGGAAAACGGGGTGAAGTCGGCGGAGGTGGTCGGCGAGATCAGCTGCACCGGCAAGAAGGTGGACCTCGCGTACCGCTTCGAGGGCAAGGACCAGTTGCGGATGACCAACATCAAGCTGCGGCCCGCAACTTAGCCGCGGCCCCAGCTGGGACGCGGGGGCCTTCTTGCGGAGACAACAGTGGAAAGGGTGCTGATCCTTTCACCCATCCGCCCCCGACGATGGTCCGAATCGCTTCCGAGGGTCCTGCCAGGACCCCAACGCCGGCGGGAAGATCCACCCGCCTTAACGGAAGGATTCGGTCCATGCGCAACTCACCCAACCGCCTCGTCGCCACCATATTCGGAGCCGTCTACCTGCTGGTGGGCATCCTGGGCTTCGCCGTCACGTCCGGCGTCGGTTTCGTCGCCACGGAAGGCGCGAACCTCATCATCTTCGAAGTCAACCCGCTGCACAATGTCATCCACCTGGCCATCGGCGCCGCCTTGCTCTTCGCGGGGCTTCGCGGGACGGACACGGCGCGCACGGTGAACGCCACGGTGGGCGGCGTATACCTCCTGGTGGGCATCGTGGGGCTGTTCCTGCTGGACTCGTCCCTGAACATCATCGCCCTGAACGGTGCTGACAACGTCCTCCACCTCGCCAGTGCGGTGCTTCTCCTCGGCGTGGGCCTGTCGCTGGATAAGTCTCCTGCCGCCGCACGGGCCTAGCATGGCAGCCCTCCGACGAACGGTGTCCCGGAAGCTGGCCGTACCCCAGGACCAGGCGGTGTTCCCGGAAGCAGCCCTGCCTCCCGCTGCCGCTGCCACCCGCCTGGTCGCAGGGTTCGCCGGCTTTGGTGCGGGAACGGTCAACCTGGCCCTCTCGTCCAGCTTCTTCGCGGCAGCGGCCGGTGCCACGGGACCGGAGCTGTTGGCCTTCGGTGCGTTGGCCGGCCTCTGGGGGACCGCCCTGCTGGCGGGTTCCGTGGTGTTCCTGGCCCGGGACCGGCTGCCGGGCGGCGGGGCCGCGCGATACGTTCTGGCAGCTGCCGCCGCGGCCCATCTGGCCGCCATAGCCTTCGCGGCCCCCGGGCGTCCCGGGCTTTACCTCACGCAGCTTTCGGCGCTGCTGCTCACCCTGATGATTATCGCGTCGCTGGGATGGCTGCGGCGGGCCGGGGCTCGGCAGGAAAGTGAACGGCAGCAGCCAGGCCAAGGACCGGCGGCGGCATCGACAGGTGCGCGGCCGGGCAGGCTTCTGCTGGGAGCTTTCGCCGGCGCCGTCCTGGTGGCAGGAATAACGACGCCGGGACTCGCCGCTTCCACGGCTGGCCAGTACGCCGTGCCGCACGGTGGGCATGGCAACGTGGCGCCGGACGGCCACCATCGACACTGAACCACTCCCGCAACGGGAACATATTGGCCCAACGAAAGAGCCTCCATGCCGCGGGTCTGCGGCAGGAGGCTCTTCACGTTGCTGCCGGAACATGCCGGCGTGTTTTTAGCGGTCCGCTGTTAGTGGTCCACGGCCTTCTCGGCTCCGATGCCCGTCAGCGAGCGGACTTCCATTTCGGCCTGCTTGGCCGCATCCTCCCGCCTCTTGTCGAGGGTGGTGCCCAGCCAGCCAAGGAAGAAGGCCAGCGGGATGGACACGATGCCCGGGTTGCTGAGCGGGAAGAGGGCGAAGTTGGCGCCCGGAATCATCGAGGTCTTGGCCCCCGAAACCACCGGGGAGAACACGATGAGCAGGACAGCTGAAGCCAAGCCGCCGTACATGCTCCATAGCGCGCCCTGGGTGGTGAACTTCCGCCAGAACAGCGAGTAGAGGATGGTGGGGAGGTTGGCCGAAGCGGCGACGGCGAATGCCAGCGCCACCAGGAAGGCCACATTCTGGCCGTTGGCGAAGATGCCGCCCAGGATGGCCAGGATGCCGATGACCACAACGGTGCGCCGGGCCACCCGTACTTCAGTGGCGGCGTCGGCCTTGCCCTTGGCGATGACGTTTGCGTAGATGTCATGCGCAAAGGATGCCGCGGCCGTGATGGTCAGGCCAGCAACCACCGCAAGGATGGTTGCGAACGCGACCGCCGAGATGAAGCCGAGCAGCAGCGGACCGCCCAGGTAGAAGGCCAGCAGCGGTGCGGCGGAGTTCACGCCGCCTGGGGCGCCCTTGATGGTGTCGGCGCCCACGAGGGCCGCGGCACCGTAGCCGAGGACCAGGGTGAACAGGTAGAAGATGCCGATCAGCCAGATGGACCAGACCACGGACTTGCGGGCTTCCTTGGCGGTGGGAACCGTGTAGAAGCGCATCAGCACGTGTGGCAGGGCCGCGGTGCCGAGCACCAGGGCCAGGCCCAGGGACATGAAGTCCAGCTTGGACGTGTCCGACTTGCCGTACTGCAGGCCGGGGTTCAGGACCGCGGGGTTGTTGGCGGTCTCCACAGCACCGCCCAGCAGTGCCGAGAGGTTGAAGCCGTAGATGCCCAGGACCCACAGGGTCATAACGGCGGCGCCGGCGATCAGCAGCATGGCTTTGATGATCTGGACCCAAGTGGTTCCCTTCATGCCGCCGATCAGGACGTACATGATCATGAGTGCACCGACGACGATGATCACCAGGGCTTGTCCGCCCCAGTCGCTGATGCCGAGCAGCAGGGAGATCAGGCTGCCTGCGCCGGCCATCTGGGCCAGGAGGTAGAAGAAGCAGACGGCGAGGGTGGAGATGGCCGCGGCGATCCGGACCGGGCGCTGCTTCAGCCGGAAGGACAGCACGTCCGCCATGGTGAACTTGCCGGTGTTGCGCAGCAGTTCAGCCACCAGCAGCAGCGCCACGAGCCAGGCCACCAGGAAGCCGATGGAGTACATGAACCCGTCGTAGCCGTTGATGGCGATGGCTCCGGTGATGCCCAGGAAGGATGCTGCCGACAGGTAGTCGCCGGCGATGGCGGTGCCGTTCTGGGAGCCGGTGAACGAGCGCCCTGCGGCGTAGTAGTCGGCGGCGGTCTTGTTGTTCCGGCTGGCGCGGAACACGATCACCATGGTCACTGCTACGAACAGGCCGAAGATGCCCATATTCAGGAGGGTGGTGTCCTTGAGGGCGGCGACATCCACCGCAGCGGGAATTGCGATCATTTGTTGGCTCCGCCCACTCGGTTTCCGTCTTTATTGGCTCCGCCCACTCGGTTTCCGTTGTTAGTGGCTCCGCCCACCCGGTTTCCGTTCTTGTCGAATTCGTGCCCCTCGATCTCGTGCCTGATTTCCGAGGCGACGGGGTCCAGCCGCTTGTTCGAGTAGTGCACGTACCAGCCGGTGATGGCGAACGTCGAGACGAACTGGAGCAGGCCCAGGATCAGGCCGATGTTGATGTTGCCCCAGACCTTGGTGGACATGAATCCCACCGCGTAGTCGGCGAGCAGGACGTAGGCGAAGTACCACAGCAGGAAGGCCACTGCCATGGGGAAGACAAAGCTGCGGTGACGCTTGCGCAATTCCTGGAACTGCCCGGTCGACTGGACTTGTTCAAAGTCCACGGACGCCGCTGCGTCCGGAGTATGGGCCTCGTTACCCATCGTTCCTCCTCATTGAGTTGCCGGAACACACCCAGCGGCAGGTCCTGGGTCGGCGTCGCCGGCCAGTGACACTGACCAGCAGCACCGCACAGGAGTACCGCAGATGTGACAACAATCACTCTGCGTCCGCCGGCCACCGCATTCCAGCAGTTGGCGGCCCACTGTCGCTCAACGGTCGCGATGCTGCGGCAAACGGCACCCGCGGCTACGCTGGGCACCATGCCGGACTCCCCCCTCCTCACCGCCGCGGCCGTGGCGGTGATCGCCATGGCCATTGCCGTCGTCGTCGGCGTGGGCCTGAAGGTGCTCCGTTCCTTCAGGGAGCTGGGCACTGATGCCGAGCGCGCCACCTACCACGCGCTCCACGCCGCATCCCAGGCGGGGCAGCACCTGCGCCGCGGCCTGAATCCGGCCGGCGCCGCAAAGGCCAGCCGCCAGCTGCGGGCCTTGCTCGCCTGCGATGCCCTGGCGATTACGGACACCTCCGGCCTACTCGCCTGGGACGGCAGCGGCGAGGACATCAGGCCGCGGTTAATGGACCTTGCCGCCGGGGTCCTTGGATCGGGCCGCACAGCCGTCCTCTCCGCGGGCGAAGACGGAACCGGCGGCCGCCTTGCCGGCGTCATCGCCCCGGTACGGGCCGGGACCCGCGTGGTGGGTGCCGTGGCTGCTTTCGCTCCTTCCGCGGGGGCAGGCCTGGTCAGGGCAACGGGGGAAGTGGCCGACTGGGTGGCGGTGCAGGTGGAACTCGCCGAGCTGGACGCATCCCGGACGCTGCTGATGGAAGCGGAAGTCCGGGCGCTGCGGGCGCAGATCAGCCCGCACTTCATTTACAACTCGCTCAACGCCATTGCGTCCTTCATCAACACCGATCCGGAGCGGGCCCGGGAGCTGGTGGTGGAATTTGCGGATTTCACCCGCTACTCCTTCAGGAGGCACGGCGACTTCACCACCCTTGCCGAGGAGCTTCGCTGCATCGACCGCTACCTGCTCCTGGAGCGTGCCCGGTTCGGCGAGCGCGTGCAGGTCAGCCTGCGCGTCGCACCCGAGGTGCTCAGCACCGTCATACCCTTCCTCAGCCTCCAGCCCCTGGTGGAGAACGCCGTCCGGCACGGGCTCGAGGCCAAGGAGGGTCCCGGGCACATCAGCATCAAGGCCGAGGACGCAGGGGCATTCGCCGAGGTGACCATTGAGGACGACGGCGTGGGGATGGATCCGGAGCAGCTCCGGTCCATGCTCGCCGGGCACACCGACGGGGACCACGTGGGGCTGCGGAACGTGGACGCGCGGCTCCGGCAGGTGTACGGCAACGATCACGGGCTGGTGGTCGAAACTGCGCCGGGCGAGGGAACGTTGATCACCATGCGGGTGCCAAAGTCCCAGCCCGGGCACGATGCGTAAGGCGGCCCGTTCCGCTGGAAGTACCCTAGGAGCATGATTAACGTCCTCGTCGTTGATGATGAGCTGCCCGCCGTTGAGGAACTGGCCTTCCTGCTGGGCAGGGACGATCGCATCGGAAAGGTGCTGCGGGCCACGTCCGGCGCTGAAGCACTCACGGCCCTGTCCGCCGGCAGCATCGACGCCGTCTTCCTGGACATCCACATGCCCGCCGTGTCCGGCCTGGACATCGCCGGTGCCATTGCGCGGAGCAGCAATCCCCCGGCCGTTGTCTTTGTCACCGCCGACGAGGACCACGCCTTGGCGGCGTTCGAACTCGCGGCCGTGGATTACCTGCTCAAACCCGTGCGCGCGGAGCGCCTGGCCCGTTCCGTGGGACGGATCAGCGAACTGCGCGACGGCGGTGCGGCAGCGGAGATGATCACCGTTGACCAGGGCGGTACCACCAGGATGATCCGCCGGGACGACGTCACCTATGTCCAGGCCCAGGGGGACTACGCCCGGCTGCACACCGCCGACGCAAGCTACCTCATACGGGTGCCGCTTGCCGACCTTGAACAGCAATGGGCTGATGCCGGGTTCATCCGCACCCACCGCTCCTACCTGGTGGCGCTGAAGCATGTGTCCTCGATGAAGCTGGCGGCCGATGGGCCGCGCGTGACGGTGGCCGGTGCCGGCCTGCCCATCAGCCGGCGCCACCTGCCGATCGTGCGGGAGAAGCTGGAGGCCACCAGGATCAGGCCGCACGCATGACCCGCGTCCGCGTCACGGCCCCGCACGCCTCCCCCCGCACTCCGGTGCGCGGCGGGCAGCGCCCGCTCGAGTCGCGCGAAGCCGCGCAGGACTCCGAAGTGGGTCAGGTGTTCGTCCGATCGCTGATCAGGTCCCAGCTGCGGCTTGCCCTGGTGGTGGCGGGCGGCTTCCTGCTGATCCTCGCAGCTTTCCCGTTGATCCTGGTGATGGCTCCCGGCCTGGACGATACCCGGATCGCCGGCATCCCCTTCGGTTGGCTCCTGCTGGGCGTCGGAATCTACCCGGTGATCGGGTTGAGCGCCTGGCTGTACGTCAGGACTGCCGCGCGCAACGAGGCGCGGTACCGGGACCTGGCCGGTGAACAGTGAACGCGGAAACACGGAGCGGACCGGTGGGGCGCGGATGAATGCCGGAATCGCCATCACGGCCGTCGCGGTGGTGTCCCTCGCCACGGCCATCATCGGGTTCTACGGACTGCGGATCTCACGCACCACCGGGGATTTCTACGTTGCTTCGCGGACCGTGCGGCCCTGGTGGAACGCATCGGCGATCGGCGGCGAGTACCTTTCCGCCGCCAGCTTCCTGGGCGTAGCCGGACTCATCCTGTTGTCCGGGACGGATGCGCTCTGGTTCCCCGTGGGATACACCGCGGGCTACCTGATGCTGCTGCTCTTCGTCGCCGCCCCGCTGCGCCGCTCGGGAGCCTACACCATCCCGGACTTCACCGAGTCCCGGCTCGCTTCGCAGACGGTCCGGCGGGTCACCAGCCTGGTGGTGGTGATGGTGGGATGGCTGTACATCGTGCCGCAACTGCACGGCGCCGCCCTCACCATCCACATCGCCACGGGCCTGCCGTCCTGGGTGGGGTCGGTGGCCGTTGTGGTGGTGGTGTGCCTCACGGTGGTGGCGGGCGGAATGCGGTCCATCACCTTTGTCCAGGCGTTCCAGTACTGGCTCAAGTTGACAGCCCTGGCCGTGCCCATCCTGTTCATCATCTTCGTGCTGGCCGGCCACGGCACGGAGCCGCAGTCCCCGCCCGCGGTCAACCCTACGGGCTTGGCACCGGCGGGGCTGTACCAGAACGTTTCCCTGCTGGTGGCACTGCTGTTCGGCACCCTGGGCCTGCCCCACGTGCTGGTGCGCTTCTACACCAACCCGGACGGGCACTCCGCCCGGCGCACCACGCTGATCGTTCTCGGGCTGCTGTCCGTGTTCTACCTCTTCCCCACTGCGTACGGCCTGGTGGCGCGGATGTTCGCGCCGGACCTGGCCCGCTCCGGTCAGCCGGACGCCATGGTCCTGCGGCTGCCGGGCCAGCTTGTCGGCGGGATGCCGGGCGACCTGCTCACCGCACTGGTGGTGGCCGGGGCGTTCGCCGCGTTCCTGTCCACAACCTCGGGTTTAGTGGTGTCCCTGGCCGGTGTCATCAGCCAGGACGTCCTGGGCGGAAGTGTCCGCGGATTCCGGCTCGCCGCCGTCGTCTCCGCCGTCGTCCCTTTGGGCTTCGCCTTCATGACCGGCTCGCTGGCGCTGGCCGGCAGCGTTGGGCTGGTCTTCGCGTTCACCGCCTCCACCGTGTGCCCGGTCCTGCTGCTGGGCATCTGGTGGCGCGGCCTTACGGACGCCGGAGCCATCGCCGGCATGGTGACCGGCGGTGTCCTCTGCGGCGGTGCGATGATCGTGGGCGCCCTGCCCGCTTCGGGCCCGACACCGGCCTGGCTGGCTCAGCCTGCAGCCTGGAGCGTGCCTGCCGCCTTCGCCGTGATGGTCATTGTCTCCCGCGCCACGCAACACCGCATTCCCGGCACCATGCCGCGGATCATGACCCGCCTGCACACCCCCGAGCGGCCGCTGGCAACCGAACGGTGATCGGGAGGACAATAACGCCATGTCCATCGAGGACGGCGGCACGTCCCACCGGCAAGGCGCGGTTCCTCCCTCCGTCCGGGCGCAACTGCTCGCCACGGAGCACTGGGGCCTGCTCGCATCGCGCAGCACGGGCTCCTGACCCAGCTCCGCGTGATGAACGTGGCCTACGAGGACCTCATGTACGTCACCCGCCATGAACAGGCTGCGGGCCGCCTACGTGGACCTTGACCCAGGCGTGGCATTTTTCCTGATGGCGGCGAACCACGACGACGAGGCGGGTTCCAGGCACCTACTACTTCTTCGGCATAAGGGGCAGCTTGAGCCAGGTGGCTGCCGAGCGGGATTTTTCGCTGCGTCCGTCGTGCACACGGGGCGAGGCTACCGCGATCTGTGGCGCCGTTTTACGCCGCTCTCCCCCACGCCACCGGCAAGGGACTGAACGCCCCTGCGGCAGTGGCGCGTCAGTCGATGGCCGCCATCAACTCGACCACGCGGTCCAGGAACGCGTCCACCTGTGATTCCTCGTAGCCATCACGGCCAACCTCCGGACGGAAGACTGCGCGGCGCACGCTGTCCACGCTCAACGGCTTGTCCTGCTCGAGGTAGGCGACGAGCTCGCGGCACAGCCGATCGACGTCGTTCGTGTTGTAGCTGCGGGCGTTCTTTTTCGCGGGCCGGCGGAAGCGGTCCCCGTCGGGCCGGTGCAGCCTTCCGCGCAGGATGCCGGAGAGGTTACCGATTTCGCGCAGCCAGGCTTCCTCGCCACGCGCTGCAATCAGCTCATCCCGCTCCCGGCGGGCGAAGGCGTCCTCGAGCCGGTCCAGTGCGGCGTCCACGACGCCGGCGGCGTAGCCGCCCTTGACGGGGTCGAAGGACACGGCCCTGACGTCGGCACTCTTGACGGGCTCGGTGGAGGCTTCAGGTGTCTCCAGGGAGACCCGTGCCCGTTGCAGGAACTGGTCCACCTGCTTGGCGTTGTACCCGTACTCACTGCGCTGCACGCGCTCAAAGGACGCAGGGATCTGCCGATGAATGTCCAATGCCACTTCGATTCCTTCAATGCTCTTCAGCCGTAGTGCTTCGGCACCAGTTTAGGGTGCCGGGGCTGGTACGGCCGCCCGGGTCCTGTTTGTGTCAGATGCCCGGATACGCCGGGCCGGAGTGGTCATGCGGCAGCCACAAGGCCGTACAGGATGAAGGCCACCGGTGAGGCGAACACGATGGAGTCCAGCCTGTCCATCACTCCCCCGTGGCCTGGCAGGATGCTGCTCATGTCCTTGACGCCCAGTTCGCGCTTGACCATGGACTCGGCGAGGTCACCGGCGGTGGACGCAGCCACGGTGCCTACAGCCAGCACCACGCCTACCCACCACGGCTTGTCCAGCACGAAGAGGGCTGCCAGGACGCCGATCAGCATGGCGCCCGCAACCGAGCCCGCAAAGCCCTCCCAGGACTTCTTGGGGCTGATTTTCGGCGCCATGGGGTGCTTCCCGATCGATGCACCCACCAGGTAGCCGAAAGTGTCGTTGGAGACCACCAGCAGCAGCATGACGGCAATTTCCCACGCTCCGATGGGTGCCATGCCGCCCGGCCAAAGCCCCAGCGGGGTCGTCCCGGCCGCGTGCAGCGGAAGGGCGGCAAAGCTGATGAAGAACGGTACCCACCCCAGGGTGAAGACGCCGGCGAAGATACTGTTGGCGGATCCGGCGGCACTCTCAATCGACCGCCACAGCAGGACCGCCACGGCGCTGAGCAGCAAGGCAAACAGCTGGCTCTCGATGCCGCCGAAGTAGGCGGCGAAGGGTAAGGCCAAAGTCCCCGTCATGACCGGCACGATGGGCATCCTGGTGCCGTTGGCTTCCAGCGCGCGGTAGATCTCCCACACGCCAAAGACCGCAAAGGCGGTGACAACGGCTACGAAAGCCAGCGGGAGGAACAGCAGCCCGCCCAGGACGGCGAACAGCATGGCCAGGCCCACCACGACGGCGGCGGGCAGGTTCCGCCCGGCCTTTGGCGTCGGATTGCTCCTGGGCCGCTTCCCCCGTGCCCGCGCCCGTGAAGCCGGGGCCTGATCTGCCTGGCCCATCAGACTTCGAGCAGCTCTGCTTCCTTGCGCTTGAGCAGCTCGTCGATGCCGTCCACGTGGGCCTTCGTCAGGCCGTCCAGTTCCTTTTCGGCGCGGCTGCCCTCGTCCTCGCCGGCCTCGCCGTCCTTGACCAGCCGGTCCAGGGTTTCCTTGGCCTTGCGGCGGATGTTCCGGATGGAGACCTTGGCGTCCTCACCCTTGGTCTTGACGATCTTGACGTATTCCTTGCGGCGTTCCTTGGTCAGTTCAGGAATGGTGATCCTGATGACGTTGCCGTCGTTGGACGGGTTGGCACCGACCTCGGAATCGCTCAGGGCCCGCTCGATGTCCCGCAGGGCGGTTTTGTCGAACGGGGTGATCAGGATGGTGCGGGCGTCCGGGATGGCAAAGGAGGCCAACTGCTGCAGCGGCGTGGGCGAGCCGTAGTAGTCCACCAGCACCTTGTTGTACAGGCCGGGGTTGGCGCGGCCGGTGCGGACGGAAGCGAAGTCTTCCTTGGCTACCTCAACCGCCTTGTCCATCTTTTCTTCGGCTTCGAGCAAGGTTTCTTCGATCACGGTCTCTCCTGACGGTTCTGGTGCAGTCCGGGGCCCCGGTTCCCTGCACTCACGTGGTTCCTTTGTTGCTGTCTCCGGCCCCGCCGGGAGGGGCAGGGCCGGAATTGTCCTGAAATCATCCTAGCCGCAGCTAGGCGGTGACCAGCGTGCCCAGCTTCTCGCCAAGGATGGCGCGGGTGACGTTGCCTTCGCCCTCCATGCCGAAGACCACCATGGAGAGGTCGTTGTCCTTGCACATGGTCATGGCCGTCTGGTCCATGACGCGGATGTCGCGGCGCAGTGCATCGTCGTAGCTAAGGGTCTCCAGGCGTTCTGCAGTGGGGTCCTTCTTCGGGTCCGCTGTGTAGACGGCGTCCACCCCGCTCTTGGCCATGAGGACCACGTCGGCGTGGACTTCCAGCGCCCGCTGGGCGGCCACTGTGTCGGTGGAGAAGTACGGCAGGCCGGCACCGGCGCCAAAGATGACAACCCGGCCCTTTTCCATGTGGCGGATGGCGCGCCGCGGGATGTAGGCCTCGGCCACCTGGCCCATGGTGATGGCACTCTGGACGCGGGTCTCCACCCCTGCCTGCTCAAGGAAATCCTGCAGCGCGAGGCAGTTCATGACGGTTCCCAGCATGCCCATGTAGTCGGCGCGGGAGCGGTCCATGCCGCTCTGGGACAGTTCGGCGCCGCGGAAGAAGTTGCCGCCACCTACCACGATGGCCACCTCAACCTCGGGGACGGCGGCGGCGATCTGCTTGGCGACATTGCGGACGGTTTCGGGGTCGACACCCAGCTTCCCGCCGCCGAAGACCTCGCCGGAGAGCTTCAGGAGGACCCGCCGCCGGCCCTTCTCTGAATGCGTGACAGTGTTGACGGCTTCCATGATGCCTTCCCGTTGGTGATTCTGAAAAAAGGGTATCCTGCCGGATCCGGTGGTTGGAACCGGTCGCGCTCCAAGTGGACTGCGCGCATGCAAAAGGGGCGGCCACCGAAGTGGCCACCCCTTGCAATTTCGACTAGGAGCCGACGCGGAAACGCGTGAACGCGGTTCCCTTGACACCGGCCTCTTCGAGGACCTGTGCCACGGACTTCTTGGCGTCCTTGGCGAATGCCTGGTCAACCAGGACCTCGCCCTTGTAGAAGCCCGTCACGCGGCCTTCCACAATCTTGGTGAGGGCAGCTTCGGGCTTGCCCTCCGCCTTGGCGGTCTCTTCGGCGATGCGGCGCTCGGACTCGACGAGCTCGGCCGGAACGTCCTCGCGGGTGAGGTAGTTCGGAGCCATGGCAGCGATGTGGACGGCGACATCGTGTGCCGCAGCGGTGGCGGCTTCGCCTTCACCGTCGACCGCGAACAGCACGCCCACCTGGGCCGGGAGGTCCTTGGAGGTCTTGTGCAGGTAAGCGTCGACCGTTGCACCCTCAACGCGGGAGATGCGGCGGACAACAACCTTCTCGCCCAGGATGGCGCCCTCTTCGACGACGACCTCGGACAGCGGCTTGCCGTCGACGTCGGTGGCCAGCAGGGTCTCGAGGTCGGCTGCGCCGGACTCGACTGCGACGGCCAGGACCTTGTCGGCCAGCTGGATGAACTTGTCAGCCTTGGCAACGAAGTCGGTTTCGCAGTTGACCTCGATCATGACGCCGACGCCATTGCTGACCTTGGCGGCCACGAGGCCTTCGGCGGTGGAGCGGCCTTCACGCTTGGTAGCGCCCTTGAGGCCCTTGATGCGGATGATCTCGATGGCCTTCTCGGCGTCACCGTTGGCTTCGTCAAGAGCCTTCTTGACGTCCATCATGCCGGCGCCGGTGCGCTCGCGCAGGGCCTTGATGTCCGCGGCAGTGTAGTTCGCCATGTGAACCCCTCTGTCTAGAAATGTGTGGTGGTGTACGGACCGACAGGACAGCAGCCCACGGGGGCCGCCGTCCTGTCAGCAGCTCCGGCGCCGGGGGGCGCCGGAGAATCCGGATTTACTTGTATTACTTGGCGTCGTCTGCAGCCGGAGCTTCGGCTGCGGGAGCCTCGGCAGCGGCCGGAGCTTCCTCAGCAGCCGGTGCTTCCTCAGCTGCCGGAGCGGCAGCGGCTTCTGCCTTGCTGCCTTCGAGGAGCTCGCGCTCCCACTCGGCCAGCGGCTCTTCCGGAGCTTCGGTGGCGCCCGTGCCGCGGCTGTTGCGGGCGATCAGGCCTTCGGCAACGGCGTCGGCAACAACGCGGGTCAGGAGGTTCACGGAGCGGATGGCGTCGTCGTTGCCCGGGATCGGGAAGTCGACTTCGTCCGGATCACAGTTGGTGTCCAGGATGGCCACAACCGGGATGTTCAGCTTCTTGGCCTCGTCAACGGCGAGGTGTTCCTTCTTGGTGTCAACAACCCACAGCAGGGACGGAGCCTTGGTCAGGTTGCGGATACCGCCCAGGTTGGACTCAAGCTTGGTGAGCTCGCGCTTGAGGAGCAGCAGTTCCTTCTTCGTGTAAGCGGAACCGGCGACGTCGTCGAAGTCGATCTCTTCGAGCTCTTTCATGCGCTGGATACGCTTGGCAACCGTCTGGAAGTTGGTCAGCATACCGCCGAGCCAACGCTGGTTGACGTAAGGCTGGCCGACGCGGGTTGCCTGCTCGGCAATTGCTTCCTGGGCCTGCTTCTTGGTGCCGACGAAGAGCACGGTGCCGCCGTGGGCAACAGTGGCCTTGACGAACTCGTAGGCACGGTCGATGTAGGACAGCGACTGCTGAAGGTCGATGATGTAGATGCCGTTGCGCTCGGTGAAGATGAAGCGCTTCATCTTCGGGTTCCAACGGCGGGTCTGGTGTCCAAAGTGGACGCCGCTGTCAAGCAGCTGGCGCATGGTTACGACGGGCATTCCGACGCTCCTTATTTTCCGGCAGGTCATTCATGAGAAAACCCGGAGGCCTCTTACCCTGCCAATAGTTGACGGTTTATTAGCGTGGCCCGGACGGGCCGTGCTCCTGGCATCCACTGCCCTTCCCATCAGGACAATGCCTGACCGCAGGAAGCGCGATCCTCCTTGGACGACGCCGGGGCGTTGGCTGCCGGAGGGCTGGATGCGCGTAGTCAGCCGCCGCTCCCCCACACTCCTGAATGAGATGTGCCGACGCGATCCGGACAAGCTGATGCACCGCGGGGGTGGATCACTGGGACGGGAAGCGTTGAGGGCGCAGCAAACTGCTCCAGCAAGTGTACTACAGGCGTCCCCGCCTGCCAGACAGGGCGCTCTTGCCCAGGGCCGTTTTCCACATAGCCCAAACCTCCCCTGCCCGCGCCGGAATCGGGCGGCCAGGCTGGTGGCATGAAACCACCAGCCCTCCTGGCCGCACTCCTCCTGCTGCCGGCGTCCGTGGCCTCCCCCGGGCCGGCGCTGCCCAACAACGCGGCATTCCCCTACAGCGCAGTAAGCCCTGACAGCGCAGCCCTTCCCAACGGCGCAAGCCAGTACGGTTCCACCAACCTCAGGCAGGCTGCCGCCGGCTACCAGGGAAGCACGACGACGGCTGCTGAAGCGGGTGCCCGGCCTTCCTGGCAGTGGCCGCTGGCACCGCGGCCGCCGGTGCTGCGCGGCTTCGATCCCCCGCCAAAACCCTGGCTCAGCGGGCACCGCGGCGTGGACTTGGGCTTCGCCGCGGCCGGATCCGAAGTCGTTTCTCCCGCTGCGGGAAGAGTCAGCTTCGTGGGCGTGGTGGTGGACCGTCCGGTGATCACCATCGACCATGGCGGCGAGTTGCGGAGCAGTTTCGAACCAGTGGAAAGCACGTTGGCAGTGGGTGCCGCCGTGGCTGCGGGCGACGCGATCGGGACCGTACTTCCGGGGCACTGCACGGCAGCACAGTGCCTGCATTGGGGCGTGCGGGAAGGGACGGAGTACGTCAATCCCCTGCGGTTCGTCCTGGACCTTCGCCCGTCCATCCTCCTTCCGCTGCCTGGGGCGCCATAGGCCGGGTCAGGGTACCGAAGGGCCGGGCGCTGGGGCCAAAGGAGCCCGATGGGCCGCCGGGGGCCGGAGACTCCTTGAGGCGGCAGGCCGCCTAAACGATAGCCGAGATGCCCGTGATGGCCCGCCCCGTCACCAGGGTGTTGATTTCGGCCGTGCCCTCGTAGGAGTAGATGGCCTCGGCGTCTGCGAAGATCTTGGCCATCTCGAAGTCGGTCACGATTCCGTTGCCGCCCAGGATGCTTCGGCCCAGCGCCACGCTGTCCCGCATGCGCGCGGTGGCGAAGGCCTTGGCGAGCGCCGACTGTTCGTCCTTGGCCACGCCCGCGTCCTCAAGCTGCGAAAGGCGGACCATCATGCCCATGGAGCTGACGGTGTTGCCCAGGATCCGGACCAGCTGGTCCTGGATGAGCTGGAAGGAGGCCAGGGGGCGGCCGAACTGGTGGCGCTCCACGGCGTAGGCGCGGGCAACATCGAACGCGGCCTGCTGGAGTCCGACGGCCTGCCAGGCCACTGCCAGCCGGGTGACTTTGAGTACCTTGTTGACGTCGCGGAAGCTGTTGGCGTTGGCGAGTTTAAAGTGGTCCGGGACCACCACGTCCTCAAGGACGATGTCGGCATTCTGGACGGTACGCAGGGAGATCTTGTTTTCAATCTTTGCGGTGTTGAAGCCGGCCAGCGTGGTGTCCACCATGAAGCCTTTGACCTGGTTGTCCGCCACGTCCCGGGCGTAGACCACCACCCAGTCAGAGAAGGTGGCGTTGCCAATCCATCGCTTCGCACCGTTGAGGATCCAGTTGCCGCCGTCCCTGCGCGCCGTGGTCCGGGTCCCGCCGGCTACATCGCTGCCGCCCAGCGGCTCGGTCAGGCCGAAGGCACCAATCTTCTTCAGGGCGTAGACGTCGGGAAGCCATTCGTCCTTCTGCTCTTCGGATGCCAGCAACTCAATGGAGCCGGTGAACAGCCCGTCGTGCACGCCCAGGAAGGTGGCGATGGAAGCGTCGGCGCGGGTGACCTCTGCCTGCAGCATGCCTGCGAAGAGATTGGAGTACCCCTGGCGCCGGACCGGGCTGCCCAGGTCCAGGCCAGCGAGCTTCGGAACCAGGTCCATGGGGAACTCCCCGCGGTTCCAGCAGCCCACCGCAATGGGCTTGACCTCGCGCGCCAGGAAATCGCGGACTTCGGCGAGCCGGTCCTGCTCCTTGCCGGAAAGAAGCTGCTCGAAGGCGAAGAAGTCGCCGTCTGCGTAGGGAAGCTCTTGGGG
Organism: Arthrobacter liuii; assembly: GCF_014639275.1. Taxonomy (GTDB): domain Bacteria; phylum Actinomycetota; class Actinomycetes; order Actinomycetales; family Micrococcaceae; genus Arthrobacter; species Arthrobacter liuii. The sequence continues at coordinate 126,756 of NZ_BMFW01000001.1, forward strand.
ACCGGCTGCGGAGCTGGACATGGTTACCTTCTTTGGTGATCAATGCTGACCATGCCTCGGAACGGAGCACGGTATGTTACTGATCAGTAACATACCGCAGGGTGCGGGGTTAACCAAGAAAACCGCGGCCGACGAAAATCATCGGCCGCGGTTGTCGGTAGGGCTACTCGGACTTGAACCGAGGACCTTAGGATTATGAGTCCCGCGCTCTAACCAGCTGAGCTATAGCCCCCCAAACCCCGGGAGCATATGTGCGAACGCCGCGCTCCGACAAGGCAAAAACACTCTAGCAAACCCGGGAAAGGGTTCAGACCACTTTGTCCTCGTAGGTGGCGCCGCGGTACAGGTCCTCGAAGGTCTGCAGTGTTCGCTGGAGACTGTGGGGCTCCACCATTTGCCGGCTTGCCAGGCCCATGGCGCGCTGTTCATCCTTGGGCAGCTGCAGGACCTGGGTGATCTTCTTGGCGAGGTCGTCACTGTCGTTGGGCGTGAAAAGGTACCCGTTCTCACCGTCGCGCACCAGGTGCGGCAGGGCCATGGCGTCGGCAAGGATAACCGGGGTGGAGGCCGACATCGCTTCCAGGGTCACCAGCGACTGCAGTTCTGCGGTTCCGGGCATGCAGAACAGGTCGGCCCGGATGTAGGCCGTGCGCAGTTCGGCGTCGCTGGCAAGGCCCAGAAACTTCACCCGGTGGCCGAGTCCAAGACGCCGCACCAGCTCTTCGAGGGCCGTCCGCACTTCACCGCCGCCCACGATTTCCAAGTGCACGTTCAGCTCCGGCGGCGTTTTGCCGACAGCCTCGATCAGCACGTCCACGTGCTTTTCCTCCGCAAGCCGTCCGGCGAACAGCACGGTGGGGTGGGCGTGGGGCTCGATGTGCTCGCCGGGCGTCAGTTCGTAGGCCGCCGAGTCGATGCCGTTGGACAGCGGGAGCACCTTCCGCAGGAATGCGTGCTCGTGCATGGCCCTCGCAGCCAGGGGCGTCGGGGTGGTCACCACGTCCGCCTGGCCCATCACCTTGCCCATGTCCTTCCACGAGATCCGGCCAATAATGTCCTTGAACCACTCGGGGAAGGGCAGGAAGGGGTTGAGGTTTTCGGGCATGAAGTGGTTGGTGGCCACGATACGGACACCGCGCTTCACGGCCTCATAGAGCACGTGTTCGCCGATCATGTAGTGGCTTTGGATGTGCACAACGTCCGGCTTCACCCGGTCGAAGAGGAGGCTGATTTCTTTCTTGATCTCCCAGGGAAAGCAGAGGCGGAAGCTCTCGTGGGTGAACGCCTTGTGCGAGCGGAGCCGGTGCACGGTTGCTTCGTCGCGGAACTCCGTGAAGCTCTTTCCCTTGCTGTCACGCGACGCCAGCACATGGACGTTGTGGCCCCGGGCGGTCATTCCCTTGGCCAGCCGGTAGCCAAACTGGGCAGCGCCGTTAACATCCGGCGGGTACGTGTCGGCGGCAATGAGGATGGTCAGGGGGCGCTGGTCGGCGGGCGTGGTCATGGGGAGTACTCCTGATGGTCACGGTGCGGACACCGTGGAACTGGCAGCACGGTTTGCCGCTGGCGCGGGGCGCCGGGCTTCGTGGGATTGCTGGTTACGTACGTGGATGGGCTAGTGGGACGGCTTGCCGGCGGCCTTCCGCGCGTCCTTCTTTCGCTTGGTGACCTCCGGGTGGTGCCGGGATAGGGCGATAACCCCAACGATAGCAAGGCAGGCAGCCGTTCCCATCGCAATGGCCATGACGGCATGGACGTCAGGGCGCAGTTCACCCAGGATGATGATGCCGATCGCAATGCCCACCATGGGGTCCACCACCGTCAGTCCGGCGATGACCAGGTCCGGCGGCCCGGTTGAGTACGCGCTTTGCACGAACCAGGACCCGAGGCCGCCGGCCGCAATGATGGCCACCACCGAGTACCACTGGACGTTCAACAGGAAGAGTCCGTTGGGGTCCAGGAGGTGCTTGCCGATAATCCGCGTGAGGACTGCAACGAAGCCGAACAGGATGCCGGCGCCGAGGATGTAGACGAAAGCGTTCATGCGGTGTTTGAACATCACTGCCAGCGTGCCGAACAGGCCCACCGCCAGCGCGAGAAGCAGCACGATGGTGAGCTCATCCTCAGGGCTGACGTGGTGGCTCTCCTGGGTGACGTTGACCGCCAGGAGGACAAAGAGGGCGGATCCCGTGACGCATGCGCCGATGGACACGGCCGTGGCACGGTTGATGGTCAGGTCCTGGTCCCGGGCGTTGATCACCGTGGTGATCACCAGGGCAATGGCTCCGATGGGCTGGATCACCGTGAGCGGGGCGGAGACCAGGGCCACCGCATTCATCGCCATTCCAGTGCAGAGCAGCAGGAGCCCGAACATCCACCGTGGATTGCGCAGCAGCCGCAGGAAGCCGTTGGAACTCAGGGCAAGGCCGCCGGTATCCGCCTTGACGGCGCTTCCCTGGCGCTGCGCGCCCAAGGCCAGGCAGAAGGCCCCGAGGACCGCAAGGCCCACGGCAACCCACACCATCAGCCGTCCCCGCCTTCGTGCTGCTTCAGTTCCCTGCCCTTTCGCAGCATTGCCCAGAAGTAGTTGTATGCAGCGATCCAGTGACCAACCAGGCCCAGGCCCAGAACCACCCAGGCGATGGCGAAGAGTTGGTCCTGGAACCCTGTGTCCAGGTGTGAGAGGACCAGCAGCGGGGTGCCCAAAAGCAACAGTCCGGTCCGGACCTTGCCCACCACGCTGACGGGGAGGTCCGGGTGGCCATGGAAGAGGGAGAGCGTCAGGACCAGCAGCACGGCGTCGGGGACCACCAGTGCGGCCAGGTACAGCCAATGCACGACGCCGGCAATCACCAAGGTGGACGCCACGGCCAGCAGGGCCAGCCGGTCCGCGATGGGGTCAAGGACCCTGCCCAGCCTGGAGGTCTGGTCGAACCGGCGGGCAATGTAGCCGTCAATCCAGTCGGTTCCGGCCATGACCGCCAGGACGATCACGCCGATCCCGTATCCCTTCTGGGCCAGGACGAGCCACATGAAGAGCGGAACACCCATGAACCGGACCACGGTGAGCAGGTTGGGGATGGTGAACACGAGGTCGTGGTCCACCTGGGGACGGCCGGGGCGGGCACCTGCACCAATGAACTTCACCCGTCCCCTCTCCTTCCTGCTGCGCCGCAGCGCGGTCTTTGGCTTATGCGTTGCCCGCCTGAACAGTGTTCACCGGAACAGGCCTAGTTGGAGCGGAAGAGCTTTCGGAGGAGGACCACCAGGACGGTTCCTGCTGCCACGAACGCTGCCAGCGGCTTCCAGCGGGCGGACAGGTCCGCTGATCCGGACAACGCCGCAAGCCTCTGCCCCGCCGCGTCCACACCCCGCTGGGCCAGCACCTGGCTTTCGCGGGCCTTGACCTGGGCGGCGGCCAGCAGGTACCGGGCCTGGGTCCTGATATCGAGCTCGGTGCCCAGTTCATCGCGGACCTCCGTGAGGTGATGGCGCCGCTGGTTCAGGCGGCGCACCAGCTCGGGTTCGGACACCTGCGGGAACTCCTGGTCGTGCCGGGCGGCCTTGGCTTCCCTCTCCGCCTTGGCTTTGGCGGCTGCTTCAGCCTTGGCCGCCTTGGCCGCCTTGGCTTCCGGACTCTCCGGATCCAGGACGGCCGGGTTGAAGGCGGACCCCTCCCGGGCAATCCCGATATCGTGCCTGATGCCGCGGATGGTTTCCTCCGGCATCAACGGCATGGCTTTCTTGAACCTCGCGAGGCCTATCAGTCCGCCGACGAGGGCTATCAGCAGGAACGCAGCGGAAACCAGGAGGGCTGCCAGCCATGCGGGCATGATGGTGGACAGCCCCATGATGGCGGCGACGATCAGGCCGACAACCAGGAATGCCAGGAAGAGCAGCGCCACGGCGAAGAAGGCCGCGGCCACCCCCACCTGGATTCCCTTGCGCTTGAGTTCGATCTTGGCGAAGGCGATCTCGTCGTTGAGCTGGCGGGGGGCCAACCGGAGAAGGAGCCTTGCCGTCCCGGGCAGCGCAGTGATACGCAATCCCGGGCTGGTACGCCCGCTGTGACGTCCGCTCATCGGTTCCGCCTTACTGGTTTCATGGGTCGATACTGCTTCCGTTGTTGCGGAAATGTGCAGCCGCACAGTCCACGCCACCAAAACTACCATTCAGGTTCAGGGCGAACTTGGGGGCTTGCCGGACGGCGCGGCCTACAACGCTGCAAAAACCGCCTGGGCCGGGCCTAGGATTGTTCTCCGTGACCATTCCCCCCAATCCGGGCGACCTGCTGACCCGCCGCCGGAAGCTCCTGTACATCCTCCTCCTGGGCGCCCTGACGGCACTCGGTCCGTTCACCATCGACCTGTACCTGCCTGCCTTTCCGGCGCTGGAGGCAAGCCTGGGGGTGACCGAGGCCCAGGTCCAGCTCACCTTGGCGGGCACCACGGTGGGGTTTGCGTTTGGTCAGCTTGTGGTGGGTCCTTTCAGCGACAAGTTCGGCCGGCGGACGCCCCTGATCCTGGCGACGGCACTGCACATTGCAGCATCCCTTGGCGCCGCCTTGTCCACGGACATCACCACGCTGGGAGTCTTCCGTGTACTGATGGGCGTAGGTGCGGCCGGCGGCGGCGTGGTGGCCATGGCCATGGTACGTGACCTGTTTTCCGGGTATGCCATGGTGCGGATGTTCTCCCGGATGTCCCTGGTCAACGGACTGGCGCCCATCCTTGCCCCGGTCATCGGCTCGCAATTGCTCCTGGTGATGCCATGGCCGGGCATCTTCGTGTTCCTGGCTGCCTACGGGACATTGGTGATCGTGGCCGCCCTGGCCCTGGTGCGTGAAACGCTTCCGCCGGAGCAGCGCGGCCAGAGCGGCATGACGGCCCGGCAGCGCTACAGGACGCTCTTCAGCGACCGGATCTTCGTGGGGCTGCTGATGGTGGCCGGCTTCAATTTCGGTGGCCTCTTCACCTATCTCTCAGCTTCACCCTTCCTGTTCCAGGACGTGTTCGGATTCTCCGCCCAGCAGTACGGGCTCCTCTTCGGCATCAACTCCCTGGGCATCGTGGCGGGCGTGCAGACCAGTTCGCGGCTGATCAGGATTGTCCCCCCGCAATGGATCCTGGCCGGCGCCACTGCCTGGATGTTCCTGATGGCCCTGCTGATCGTGGTCTTCGACAGGTTGGGCCTGGGACTCTGGGGCGTGATGGTCCCGCTGTGGTTCTACATTATGGGCACCGGCTTCATGTTCCCCTGCGTCCAGGTGCTGGCCCTGGCCGCCCATGCCGCCCAGGCAGGAACGGCCGCCTCGCTGCTGGGTGCGGCGACGTTCCTGATGGCCGGGCTCATCTCCCCCGTGGTGGGCTGGCTCGGCATCACCAGCGCCGCGCCGATGGGTGCCGTTCAGGCAGCATGCATCGTGCTGTCGATGGCGGCTCTGTGGCTGGTGGTCCGGCCCCGCACGGTTCCTTCGATCCACTGATCCCCTTCCACCGCCAAGCGCGATGCACGCCTGGCAGCACCGGCTAAAGCTTGAACTGAAAGGCAGCCCATGATCCGCACACCGCACCGCAACGGCAGGGGACTTTTCCTCGGGGCGGTGCTTGGCGCCGTCGTCGGCTATTTTGCCGGCCGCGCCCTTGGCAACCCTGCCATCGGAATCGTCCTGGGGGCGCTGGCAGGCGCGGCACTGCTGTACCGGGTCAATCCGGGACGCCGGAACCGCCGCTGATTGTTCTTGCCGGACCCGGGCGGCTTTTCCTGCCCTCGGGCCCACTCCCGCGATAAAATGATGCCGTGCCCAATTGGCAGAACCAACCGCCACTTCCGGCCACATGGCAACGGTGCGACGCCCGGATCCTGCCACTGTGGTGGGAGCGGCTGTGTGCCCAGGCGGGGCAGCAGTCGGCGGCGCTGTATGCGGCGGGGCTGTTCACGGAAGACCGGCGCCGGCCGATCGCCCAGTGGTTCAATCCCGCCTTCAACGCAGCCCTGCTGGTGGCTCCGGAAACCTCGCCGGAGTGGCCCGTGCAACGCTTCGGGATCTTCTACGCCCCACCGGACGCAGGCTTTGTGAGGATCCACTCCGCGCCGCACGAATGGAACCCGCGCGAGCCCCGGAAGTCGCCCACCGAGAAGGAGGCCTTCGAGGCGGCCGTCGCCGAGGCCGAAAGGTTCCTGCAAGTGGAAATGGACTTCGTCTAACCGGCGTGCCGATTCGACCCGGCTTCCCGCCCTGTAACACGAAAAATCCCCGTTCCTCCTGCAGGAGGAACGGGGATTTTTCGTAGCGCTCCTCCTGCTGGACTTGAACCAGCAACCCTTCGATTAACAGTCGAATGCTCTGCCAATTGAGCTAAGGAGGAATGAAGCAGGTACGACACTAGCAAAGGATTCCGGCCCAAGGGAAATCGGCGGTTTTCCGGGCTCAAACGGCCCTGCCGGGAAGCAAAAATCCCCGTTCCGGAAGCCGGAACGGGGATTGGCAGCTCCTCCTGCTGGACTTGAACCAGCAACCCTTCGATTAACAGTCGAATGCTCTGCCAATTGAGCTAAGGAGGAATGAAGCGGGTATTAGCCTAGCAAACTCCTGGAGCGGAAACGAAATCGGACGGCCGTGACCTGCCCCACGGGCGCTGTCGGGGATTGGGCACTGCGCCTAAGAGTCCGCCCGCAGTGCCCGGCGCTCCATTTCCAGCATCATCAGTTCGCGGTTGAGCCGCTGGTAGGTTTCCGGGTCTGCTGCGGCGTCCAGGCGCTGGAGCTGGCCCATTTTGTCTGCCTTGACCCGGGTGATCTGGAGTTCGAAGAGCCGGGACAGCATATCGCGGCAGTACTTCAGCACCGCCTCCTCGGTGTGCGCCGGCAGCGGGACCACTGCAAGCTCCGAGACCAGGGGCCGGAGGGGCTCCGGAACCTCGTGCATCACGTGCTCCACCCACCCCACCGGATCGCCCACTAGTCCGGCGCCCGTGGCGCGCATGGCATCATGGACGGCCTGGAAGGCGGGAGTGGCAAAACGGGCCGCCGCGAACCGGTCCCAGACCGCACCGGCAAGCAGGGAAGGCTGCTGCAGCGCCACCTCCAGTGCCTGCCGTTCCATGGACGCAACGGGGTCCCGGGGGTCGGGCCGGTGGAAGGAAGGAACAGCACCCGACGACGGCGCGGCAGCCACGCCGGGGCCGCCGGCTTGGGCAGTGCGGGAGTTGGCTGGGCCTGCCCCGTGCTGCTGGCCCGGAGCCGGGGGAGATCCCGCACCGCCGCGCTTGACGGCTGCAGTGACCAGGCGCAGGACCTCGTTGGGGTCGGGCATGCCCAGCCAGCCGGTCAGCGCCTGGCAGTAACCGGTCCTCGTCGAAGCGTCGCGGATCGCCGCCACCACAGGCACGGAGGCCTTCAGGCCCTGGACGCGGCCTTCCACGGTGTCCAGGTTGAACTGCTTCAGCGTGCTTCGGATGGCAAACTCGAACAACGGCCGCCGGGACTGGATCAGGGCGTGAACCGCCTCGTCCCCCCGGCTGAGGCGAAGGTCGCAGGGATCCGCGCCCGTGGGTTCCACGGCCACATAGGTCTGCGCGGTGAAGCGCTGGTCCTCCTCGAAGGCCCGCAGGGCGGCCTTCTGCCCGGCGGCGTCGCCGTCGAAGGTGAACACCACCTCTCCCCCGGTGCCGTCGTCGGACAAAAGACGGCGAGCCATCTTGATGTGTTCGGTGCCGAACGCCGTGCCGCAGGTGGCCACCGCCGTAGTAATTCCTGCAAGATGGCAGGCCATGACGTCGGTGTAGCCTTCCACCACCACCAGCTGCCGGTCCTTTGCGATGCTCTTCTTCGCCAGGTCGATGCCGTACAGGACCTGGGACTTCTTGTAGAGGGTGGTTTCGGGGGTGTTGAGGTACTTCGGGCCCTGGTCGTCCTCGTAGAGCTTGCGTGCGCCGAAGCCGATGGTATCGCCGGCAATGTCCTTGATGGGCCAGATGAGGCGGCCCCGGAAGCGGTCGTAAATGCCCCGGTTGCCCTCGCTGAACATGCCCGTGAGCTTGAGCTCGGCATCCGTGAACCCGCGGCCGCGAAGGTGCTTCAGGAGCGCGTCCCAACCCTGGGGGGCGTAGCCGCAGCCGAAGTGTTCCGCGGCGGCCCTGTCGAAACCGCGTCCGAACAGGAAGTTCCGGGCCTCGGCAGCACCGGGGGTGAGCAGCTGGGCGCGGAAGAACTCGTCCGCGATCTTGTGCGCGTCCAGCAACCGCTGTCGGCGGCCCACTTCCTCGCGGTTGGGCCCGGTTCCGCCGTCCTCGTAGCGGAGCTCGTAGCCGATCCGGGACGCGAGCTTTTCCACGGCCTCCTGGAAGGAGCTGTGGTCCTGCTTTTGGACGAAGGCGATGACATCGCCGTCCTCGCCGCAGCCGAAGCAGTGGTAGCGGCCTACCTGGGGACGGACGGTGAAGGACGGCGAGCGCTCGTCGTGGAACGGGCACAGACCCTTGAAGGTTCCCAGCCCGGCGCCCTTGAGCGTGACGTAGCCGTCAACCACTTCCTTGATGTCCGTGCGCTGGCGTACTTCGTCGATATCTTCACGTTTGATCAGCCCAGCCACACAGCAATCTTAGTGTCACTGTCCCGGCCCCACGGGCCTCACCGGCCAGGCGTCCGCTTCTCCTGCTCCGGGCCCGGCCGCTCGAACAAGCTCAGGGCCAGCTTTGGGCAAAGGAACACGGCCTCCTGGGCGGCTTCCCGGTCGGCGTCCCGCACCGGAACATCCGTACGCTCCCAGCCCGCCTTCCCGCGCGCCACCGGATACCCCCAGTCGTCCCGGTCCAGCACCCCGGGCAGCAGTTCGGTGCACAGGCCGCGGCCGTCGCAGCTGGTCCAGTCAATGTGCAGGTAGGTCTTCATGCCGCTGCTCCCCCCGGGCCTGCGCAGTATCCGGAAAGGTGGGCACGGAAGTCCGCGGCGAAGACCTCCAGGGCGCTGCTGACCAGTCCGGTGGTCCCTTCTGGATGCCGGCACGCGCCGCGCCCGGAAACCAGCCGCCCCAGGCGGTCCAGCTCGGCGGCAAGGCGGGGATTTGTTTCCCCTCCGGCGATCCGGTTGAGAACGGACGCCATGGCCGGCAGGCCGAACATGCAGGGTCCGCACTGGCGGGCTGACTCGTTGGCGAGGTAGCTGACAATCCGGGCCGTCGCCTGGATGCCGCAGGTCTGCAGGTCCAGCGCGTGGATCACTCCAGCGCCTGGGCGTGCCGTCCGGCCGGGCGGCCCCACGGGCGAGAGGGCGTGGGCGGCCGGCCGCACCCACCGGCCGTGGTACCCACCCACCAGGACGGCGGACAGGGAAGCAGGGTCCATTCCCGCTTCCTGCAGGACAGCGGTAAGTTGCGCGCCACCAGGCACCTCGAGCACCACGTCCCGCACCGGGGCAGGGCCGGAGACGGAGACCAGCCTGGTGCCTGGATCCGTCGGAGTGCCCGCCTCCCTGAACCACTGCGCCCCATAGCGGGCGATCAGGGCAACCTGGGCCAGGGTTTCGACATTGACCACCAGGGTGGGTCGGCCGTTGAGGCCCGACTCGCTGAGGCGCCGGCGCTGGTCCATGGGGACGGCTGTACCGTTGGCGATCATATTGACGACGGCGCTCGATTCACCGGAGATGAACGTTTCGGGAGCCTGTGCCAGGTGGATCCGCTTGCCACGGGGACGCTCACAAAGGGACTGCTGCACGCGGGGCAGGCTGGCCGCAGGTGCGTACACGTACATGCTTGCGCCCAGGGCAGCCGCCAAAGCCGTCAGTCCATCGATCACCAAGTGGGGCGCGTGGGCCAGGAGCGTCCGGTCCTTGACGCTGAGCGGTTCACCCTCGGCGCCATTGGCGATCACCACCGGGCGGGCCGGAAACAAACCTTTCCTGCCGGACCCGGCAGTGGCAGTGGCCTTGCGCCAGGTTTCGAACGCGGCTCCGCCCCGGCCGGTCAGTCCGGCTGCCGCCAGTGCCTCCAACAGGCCCGGTCCGGCAGCCTGCGGTTCCCAGGTGCCGAAGGTGTCCAGGTGCCGTGCCCAGCCGGCGTCCGGGCCGGCTGCCAGGAGGCGCGGTTCCTGGCGGCTGCTGTCCCGGGGTGCTTGCAGGGGTGTGGGCGGGTAGCCGTTCCGGTGTCCTTCCGGCCCACCGTTCCGGGGCACTTGCGGGTATATGTCACGGGCCTGGCTCATGGGAGGTTTCCTTGCCTGGCGTGGGAGGTTTCGAGGAAGGACGGGCTCAGCCGCCACAGCAGGGCCGCGGCAACGGCCACCGCGGATACCGCCGCCAGTAGGAGGAACCAGCCGCTCGAGACGTCGGTGCCGTTTCCGAGGGCGTGCGCCATGGCGACCGGCCAGACACCATAACTGAGCCAATGGACGGCTTTGAAGCTCCGCTGCCCGATCCTGTGCCGCAGCAGCCCCGTCACCACCACGGCCAGGACAAGGTCCAGCGCAACTGTCCCCAGCCCCTGCCAGAACGGCTGGAAGGAGCCCAGGAACGGCACCACGATGTCCACCGGATTCAGCTTGGCGAAGGAGTCGAGGAGCAGGGATCCCACATGCAGCCCCAGGAAAACGGTGGCCAGCAGGGCAATGTTCCGGTGCAGGATGCTGATGGAGAAACGCGGCAGCACCATCAGCGGCCGGCCGGACCTGTTCAGGATCCCCAGCAGCACCGACCCGGTGAACAGCGCCAGGGACACGAACCCACTCACCCGGCCAAAAGCCCACATTGCCTCATCCATGGCGCGCCCCTCCGGGGCTGGAGCTTCCGGTAGGGCTGGTATCTCCCGCGGGGCTGGCATCTTCGGCCCGCCGGTAGCCTGATTCGGCGTTGCCGCTCTCGGCGGGCCAGCCGCCGGTGGTTGTGACCCTGCCCAGGCTGTCCACCAGCCGGGCGGCAATGCCTTCGGTACGGAACCGCTGCAGGGCCCCAAAGCCGCGGACGATCGCCGCGGTGCTGAACGCGTTCGCCTCCAGGCAGGTAGGCGCCGCAACGCTCGCCGACCGCCAGACCGCCTCGGCCGGGAGGCCAAAGCGGGGGTCAAGGATGTGGTGGACCTGGGTCCCCTGGTGCTTCCAGCGGCGCTTTTGCGTACTGGACGTGGCCAGGGCAAAGCCGGGCGCCAGGGAGATCTGCTGGGCGGGGTCGGCGGGAAGATCCTGGACCAGGATCTGCCACGGGCCGGGCTTCCCCTCCCCCTGTGGTCCGGGCCCAGCACTGGCCAGGTCTCCACCCAGGCTCACCAGCACCCCGCAGCCCAGCGTCCGGTGCACCTCGGCTGCGGCCAGATCAGCGGCGACTGCCTTTGCCGATGCACCCAGGTCAAGGTGGAGGCCGGCCGGCACGGTCAGCACAGCGGTATCCGGGCCCTGGGAGTCGAGGCGAAGGCGGGACCAGCCGGGCACCCGCGGTGCCGGCGCTTCCAACGATGACGGCAGCGGCGGTACCGGCACGCTCCGGATGCCCTGGTGCCCTTGCGTTCCCGGGCCGTCCTGCGTTCCCGGGCCGTGGCCCAGGGCCGCCAGGTCAGCTCCGAGGGTGGGGTCGACGTCGCCGTCGGTCATCCTGGCGGCGTCGAGGGCGCGCTCGAGGAGCAGCCGGAACAGTGGGCCCACACTGACGCCCGATGCCATCCGGGGCTGGAGCCTCACGAGTTCGGAGTCGTTCCGGAACCGGCTGCAGGCAAGGTCTACTCCGGCCACGACGGTACGGACGATTTCTTCCGCTGCTGCCAGCATGCTGGAGTCTGTCACCGTCACGGAAGCCTCAAGCTCCCAGACGGTCCAACTGGATTGTGCTGCGCGTTCCGAGGTTCCAAAACCAGCCACATGGGAACCAGCGACAGTGGAACCTGCCACGTCAGGACCCCGAGGACCTGCCGTGGACGGTGCCGCCGTTGCCCGGCTGGACCGGCGTGGTGCTGCCTGAATTGCCGTACGACTTCGAGCGGCGCGTGCTGTTGTCCTGGGGGGTGCCGTAGTTGTCGTCCGAGCGGGCAGAACCGGATTTGGGCGTGCTCCCCTGCGTGCTGCTGTCCGCGGCGGGAGTTGTCCTGGCAATCACGGAAGGCGTTGCAGCATAGACAGCGGCTGCGGCCACCCCGGCAGCGGCGAAACTGCCAACACCCACGGCTGCGGTGATCCCGGTGGCAAGGCGCTTGCCCCTGCTGCGATTACTCATGACCTGCTCCCGTTCCTACCGGCCTGCCTTTCCTCCCATGGTGCGCTCCGTTCCTGTGTAGACCCTTTAAGGAACCTGTTGATCGGGCGGTCACCAGAGCGAGGGGAGGCTCCCGACGAGGCGTTCGTACATGGCCAAAGCCGAACCGTCGGTGAGGGACGCCACCTGGTCGATGACCACGCGAAGGCGCGCTCCGTCGTCGTCCGCCGCCCGCCAGTCCGCAGCGAACATCGGCTCCAGGTGGCGGTCGCCGGTGGCGCTGAGGGCGGTCACCAGGGCATGGAGCACTTCCCGCTGGCGCTCGTAGATGGGCTGCCGGTGTTCCGTGGTCATCACAAAGGTGGTGGCAAGGCCCTTCATCACCGCGATCTCCATGACGGTCTCGTCAGGAACCATCAGTTCGGCGTTGTAGCGGGTCAGGTTTTCCGGCCCGTAGACGGCGCGGGTGGTTTCCAGGGCGCTCTGGCAGAACCGGCCGATAAGCTGGCTGGTCATGTTTTTCAGGGCGGCCATGGATTTACGGCTGCCGTCGGCTTCACGCACCCACACGTCCGTGGCCTCGAGCCGGGCCAGGGCGGCGTCGATGGCGGCGGGCTCGTTGTGCGGCAGGTACCACTGCTTGGCGTAGCCCACCACGCGGGCGCGGTGGTCCGGGTTGTCCATCCAGCGCAGCTGGAAGTGGCCGGCCACGATTGCGTCCTCCACGTCGTGAACGGAGTAGGAGATGTCGTCCGCCAGGTCCATCACCTGGGCTTCAAGGCAGGTCCGGCGTTCCGGGGCCCCTTCCCGAAGCCAGTTGAAGATGGGGAGATCGTCCTCGTAGGCGCCGAACTTGCTGGTGCGCCGGCCGTGGATCACCGGCGCTTCCAGGGCGGACCACGGGTATTTCGACGCCGCGTCAAGGCTTGCGCGGGTGAGGTTCAGTCCGGCGGGCATGCCGTCAGCCGTGAGCACCTTCGGTTCGAGCCGCGTCAGCAGCCGGAGGGTCTGGGCGTTGCCTTCGAAACCGCCGATGGCGTGTGCCACCTCGTTCAACGCTGACTCGCCGTTATGGCCGAAGGGCGGGTGGCCCAGGTCGTGGCTCAGGCAGGCCGTGTCCACCACATCGGGGTCGCAGCCCAGGGTCCTGCCCAGTTCGCGGCCCACCTGGGCCACTTCCAGGCTGTGGGTGAGGCGGGTGCGGACGAAGTCGTCCGTGTCCGGTGCCACCACCTGGGTTTTGGCGCCCAGCCGGCGAAGCGCCGACGAGTGCAGCACCCGCGCCCTGTCCCGTTCAAAGTCAGAGCGGTAGGTACTTTTGGGCGGCTCCTCCACCCACCGGGCGGAATCATGCGTGTCATAGCCGGGGAGCGCCAGGGCGGCGGTGGGGGTTCCGGCAGCGCGGCTTCCCGCCATGGCTGCGTCAGCCACCGGAGACGTCCAGTTCGGCGGCCGCGATGTCCCGGGACTGGTCAACATTCAGGGCGCGGGAGTCCAGCCAGTCCTTGGGCAGGGCAGGCCTTTTCGGCGTGCCGGCGCGGCCGCGGGGACCCTCGGCGTCCACGCCCGGATACGGCGAATCCAGGTCCAGCTCGGCCAACGTGTCCCGGAGTACCTCCAGGCTGGTGACCAGGGCGAGCCGGGTGCGCAGTTCCCCGCCCACCACGTAGCCCTTGAAGTACCAGGCAATATGCTTGCGGATCTCGCGCAGCGCCTTGCCTTCGTCACCAAAGGTTTCCACCATCAGTTCGGCGTGGCGGTACACTCCCTCGGCCACCTGGCGCAGGTTGGGGCGGTGGCGGACGTCGCTACCTTCGAACGCGGCCTGCAGGTCCCCGAAGAGCCAGGGCCGGCCCTGGCAGCCGCGGCCCACCACCACGCCGTCCACGCCGGTCTCGCGGACCATCCGGACCGCGTCCTCGGCGGACCAGATGTCACCGTTGCCCAGCACCGGGATGTCAGGGAGCGCTTCACGGAGGCGGGCAATGGCAGACCAGTCGGCCTTGCCCGAATAGAACTGTGCGGCCGTGCGGCCATGGAGCGCGACGGCGGCAACACCGGCATCGCGGGCGATGCGGCCGGCGTCGAGGTACGTCAGGTGGTCATCGTCGATGCCCTTGCGCATCTTGATGGTCAGCGGAACGCTGCCCTTGGACGCTTCCTTGACGGCAGTCTGGACGATCGCGGTGAACAGGTCGATCTTCCAGGGCAGGGCCGAGCCGCCGCCGCGCCGGGTCACCTTGGGGACCGGGCAGCCGAAGTTGAGGTCGATATGGTCGGCCCGGTCTTCCTCCACGAGCATCCGCACGGCGGCGCCGACAGTGCCGGGATCCACGCCGTACAGCTGGACGGAGCGGACTTTTTCGTCGTCGTCATGGGAAATGATGCGGAGGGATTCGGGCGTCCGCTCCACCAGCGCACGGGAGGTGACCATCTCCGCCACGTACATCCCGCCACCGTATTCCCGGCAGAGCCTGCGGAAGGCGGCGTTGGTGATGCCGGCCATGGGGGCCAGGATCACCGGGGTGTCAACCGTGATGGGTCCCAGCTTCAGGGGCGGGAGTTCCAGCTTGGGGGCGGGCGGAGTTGCAGCAACAGTCACCTGTCCATTGTTGCAAAGCCGGGCAAATCGGTGGTTGCAGGGCGAGTGCCAAAGGGCCTGTTGCAGTTTTCCGCCCGGTGCTAGCGTGGCGCGGGAACTAACACCCGGCAGGACGTTTGAAGGAGCCCAGCCCATGCTTTCCGACAGCTCGTACCCCGTGATCCAGGCGACGCTTCCCGTCGTCGGCGAAAACATCCAGGAAATTGCCTCCCGTTTCTACACGCACATGTTCCAGGAACATCCCGAACTGCTCAACGGCCTGTTCAACCGCGGCAACCAGGCTGACGGCCGGCAGCAGCAGGCGCTGGCCGGGTCAGTTGCCGCTTTTGCAGGCTTCCTGGTCAACGACCCCACCCACCTGCCGGACCACCTGCTGTCGCGCATCTCGCACAAGCACGTGTCCCTGGGTTTGAGCCCCGAGCAGTACCAGGTGGTGCATGACAACCTGATGTGGGCCATCGTCGATGTCCTCGGGGACGCGGTGACCCCTGAGGTGGCCGCGGCCTGGGACGAGGTCTACTGGCTCATGGCCAACATGCTCATCAACAAGGAACGCGGGCTGTATGACGCTGTGCGGCTGAGCCCGGAAACGGTGTGGCGCACGTGGCGGGTGGCCGAAAAGATCCAGGAAACCGAGGACGTGGTCAGTTTCGTCGTGGAACGGACGGACGTGCGGGAGGTCAAACCGTCGCTGCCGGGACAGTACGTCACCCTCCGGATGCAGATGCCCGACGGCGTCCTGCAGCCCCGCCAGTACAGCCTGACCCAGGCCGACGACGGGCAGCACCGGCGCTTCGCGGTCAAGCGTGTCCGCACGGAGGGAGCCCCGGACGGTGAGATGTCCAACCTCCTGCACGACCACGTCAACGTGGGCGACGAGGTCACCCTCTCCGCTCCCTTCGGCGATGTTGTCCTCGAGTACACCGACCGGCCCGTGGTCCTGGCAAGCGCCGGCATCGGCATCACTCCCATGGCCGGCATGCTGTCCCACCTGGTCAAGTCCGGCTCACAGCGGAAGGTAGTGTTCCTGCACGCGGACGACTCCCCTGCCTCGTTTGCGCTGCGGAACCAAGTGACGGCAGACCTCGATGCCCTGCCGGACGGGTCCATCAATACCTGGTTCCTCAATCCGGACGGGGCGGCATCCACCACCGACGGCGCGGGCGGCACTGTGCATTCCGGGTTCATGAACATCCGGGATGTGAAGCTGCCCTCCGACGCCGAATACTACCTCTGCGGCCCGGTGCCCTTCATGCAGGCTGTCCGGACCGCCCTGGTTGGCGCTGGAGTCCGGGCGAAGGACATCCAGTACGAAGTATTCGGCCCGGATCTCTGGCTGGCCGATTACCAGTAGGCAGCGGGCTGGAACGCATGGCAGTCAGGCGCGGTCGGCCCGGCGGCCCCGGCGGGTGGCAGGCTCCTGGGCGGGTTCGACGGCGGCGCGCCGGCTGCGTTCCTCAAGCGCGGCTGCGGCGAGCGCCCCCGTGTCTTCGACGTCGTCCGCGTGGCCGTGCCCGGCGTCGTCCGTCACGCCCGTTGCCTTGATGCCTGTCGCCTTGACCACGAGCACGGCGATCAGGGTGGTCACCGGGATGGCCAGGACCAGCCCGATGGAGCCCACGAGCGTCCGGATGACTTCCTCTGAGAGTTCGGCGCTGGTGAGGGTGTCCATCAGGGGCCGGTCGTAGAGCATGACGATGGTCAGGATGGGCAGCGCGGCCCCGGCATAGGCGAAGGCGATGGTGTACACCGTGGAGGCGATGTGGTCGCGGCCGATCCGCATGGCGGAGGTGAACAGCTTCCGGGCGCTGCTGGCCGGCGCCAGTTCGTAGAGCTCCCACACGGCGGATGACTGCGTGATGGTGACGTCGTTGAGGACGCCCAGGCCTGAAATGATGAGCCCGCACAGGATCACCCCTGAAATGGAGATGTTGTGCGAAGTGTTCACCAGCGTGGCGGCGTCGTGGCTGCCCACGCCGGCCAGGTTGGCGGCGTTGGTGGCCCAGGCTGCCAGCAGTGCGGTGATGGCCAGCCCGAAGATGGTGCCCAGGAGTGCTGTGGACGTGCGCGCCGAGAAGCCGTGCGCGAAGTACAGCACCCCGATCATGATCACGGTGGATCCCACCAGGGCCAGCAACAGGGGCGGTTTGCCTTCCACCAGGCCCGGGAGGAGGAAGTTCGCGAGCACAAAGTAGGCGCCCACCAATCCAATCAGGGCCCGCAGCCCGCGCCACCTGGCGACGGCGATGACCACCACGGCGTAGAGCACGGCGAGCAGGACAATCGGCAAGGTCCGGACGAAGTCCACGAAGATGTAGGCCGGCGAACCCTGCGACCCCGTGGCACCCTGGGCGTTCGACAGGTTCAGGTACCGGATCTGGTCCCCGGGCTTGACCCCATGGGATGAGGCTACGTCCGGGTTGATCACCACTTTTACCGGGCTTCCACCCTTGTCCGGCTCGGTGAAGGCGAAGGTGCAGTCCGAGCCCTGCCCCGGCGGCTGCTGCGCGGAACCCTGCTGGCCGGTTCCTTGCTGGCCTGTGCCCCGTTGACTTGTGCCCTGCATACAGTTCTCGGTCACCACGTTTTGGATGGTGCCTGTATCGAAAGTGACGCCGGGGGCGGTGGAGTACGGGTTGGCCAGCGAGACCCCGTCCTTGCTGCCGGATGGCCATAGCGCGGCCATCCCGGCCAGGGTCAGCAGTGCCAACGGAATGAGCACCGCCGCCAGGATGCGGTTCGCCTTGCTGCGGGCAGCCATCGCCTGGGGCGTCGGCTCCGAATGATCCAAGGAAGCGTGGGAGTGACCGGCGCCCATCAGCAGTACAACCTCATAGGTTGAACTCTACGTGCGGCGCCATAGAGTTTATAAATGGACCATCGGGATGGGGAGGAACCAGGCATGGACAACCGTGGTGCTAGTGGGGCCGGCAGCAGCGGGACAGCGGACAAGGGCACGGTTCGGGCCGGGCAGATGCCCCTTGTTCCTGCCCACAAGCCCGTCCTGAGCGTCCTTGAAGCATCCGGTAACACCAAGGGCGTGGTCCTGGTCCTGCACGGGGGCAGGGCCCACAGCCGGGACCCGGTGGAGGCCCGTCACCTGAGCCCGGCCAGGATGATCCCATTCGCCAGGCAACTGCACCGCGCCGGCCGGGAGCACGGGCTGGCCGTCTGGTCCCTGCGCAACAGCGTCCGTGGTTGGAACGGCCCGGACATGTCCCCGCTGCGGGACGCCCGCTGGGCGCTTCAGCAGATCACTGACCGCCACCCCGGCGTTCCCGTCTTCCTGCTGGGCCATTCCATGGGCGGCCTGACCGCCGTATGCGCAGCCGACCACCCGCAGGTGGAGGCAGTGGTGGCGCTTGCCCCGTGGCTGGGCCCGGAAACCCCGGCTGGCAGGGTCACCGGCAGGAAGGTCCTGATTATCCATGGCTCCACCGACCAGATGACCAGCCCTTCCCAGTCGCTGGCCTTCGCCCGCCGGGCTTCCGCGGACGCGGCGAGCATGCAGTACGTGTCGCTCACGGGTGTGGGGCACTTCATGCTCCGCAAGATCCGCTTGTGGCACACCCTTGCCACCGGGTTCGTCATTACCTCCTTCGCCGAGAGCACAGGCGCCGCGGTCCGCCCGCCCCGCGCCTTCACCCAGTTGCTTCCTGCTTCCTCGGTTCAGGTAACCCTGTAGGCCGCCCGGCGATGCCTTGGCTTCCCCCACCCAACGACCGGTTCTACCGGCTGATCGTCTGGACCGGGCAGTTCCTGCGCTGGGCCCTCCGCCTGGACGTCCTCCCCACGGGTTTGGACCACCTGCCCGCAATGGGGCCGCTCAGCGGGCCGTTCCGGCAGGTCTCCCCCGGCAGCGGGGCGGTCTTTGCCGTGACGCACTTCGGCTATTTGGACTTTGCCGTGCTCGAGTTGCTCCTGTGGAGGCGCGACCGTGCCCAGCTGCGGTTCCTGGTCCACCAGGGCGCGGCGGACCATTGGCTTGCCGGCCCCGCCATCAGTGCCAGCGGCCATGTGGTGGTGGGATACACGGACCGCTCAGACGCCTACGGCGCCGCGGTGGCCAAGCTGCGGGATGGCGAGTACCTTGCGGTGTTCCCCGAGGCCGGGGTCAGCCGAAGCTTCACGGTCCGCGAATGCCGGACCGGGGCTGTCCGGATGGCGGCGGAGGCCGGCGTCCCGGTGATTCCGGTGTCGGTTTGGGGCGCCCACCGCGTGCTGACCCGCGGGCACGGCTTCTCGCTGCGGCGCAGCTGGCGGGCGCCCATCAGGGTCCACGTCGCCGAGCCGATCGTGTTTCCGCCGGACGTTGACGTGGAAGCGGCCACCGGGATGCTGCGCAGCACACTGCAGGCAGGGATCGACCGCTGCATGGCCGACTTTCCGCGCCGACCGGAATCCGGGGCGTGGTGGATGCCGGCGCACCTGGGCGGCAGCGCCCCTACCGATGCCGAGCGGCAACTTCTGGACGCGGCGGACATAGCCGCGGGCCGCCGTCGTACTCCCCGCACCAAGTAGCCGGTACGTCCCGACGTCGAAGCCGGCGCGCGACGGCGTTCCCCTCCCAAGTAAGTAGCGCCAAGTGCCGTTTTGAACGCTCAAAACGGCCGTTGGCGCTACTCAGTTGGGGCCGCATGGGCCGGTCCCCTAGTCAGAGACCACCAGGGTTTCCGCGCCCGCCAGCCGGGCTTTGCCGCCCGCCAGGAGGGGCTCGACGGCGGCGCGCAGGGCGGTCATGGAATCGTCCAGTTCCAGCATGACCGGGTGCTGGTACGCGATCAGGGCAAGCATGTCGCGGACGGCCTCGGCGGCATCGTCAGCGGCCAGCGAAGGCTCGTGACCCAGGAACACGTCGGTAGGGGTTTCCTGCCGGGCAGCTTCTTGTCCGGCAGCTTCCTGTCCCGGGGCGGCGTCAGGATCCGACGGGGCGGCGTAGCTGACCGCGAACGCACGGATGCGGCCCTTCTTGCCCGGCGCCACGCCGGACCCGAATGCTGATTCCGGCTGGGCCCGGAGCACGATGGCTCCGTGGGCTCCAGTGAGCTCATCCAGGAACAGCTTCTGGACCTGGCCCACGGACAACACGCCGGGAGAGTCCCAGCCGTGGATGGCGGTGTAGTACCGGCCCACCACGTCCGTGAGCTCCACGGAGCCGGTGGCCAGGTCCATCACGACGTCGGACCCCGCATTTTCGTTACTGACGGGCCGCCCGCCGAAGTCCCGGTCCGGGAAGACGGGCAGCTTCAGGGCCCCGGGTTCCACGACGACCAGGCGGGAACGCTGGATGGGAGAGAGCCCGAAGTGTTCGGCGAAGGCATCACCCGCGGTGCCGGGCTCCACCTTGGCGCGCAGCTTGGTGACGCCCGACGGCGCGTTTTCGGCTTCGCGCCGCAGCATGGTCAGGAGGCTGGCCCCGATGCCCGCGCGGCGGTGGTCCCGCGCAACTTCGATGTAGGCCCACAGACGTTCCGGGTGCAGGGACGCCTCATAGACGACGCCGGCTGCCACGGGAATGCCGACGCCGTCGATGACGTCCTCGGCCACGATGCAGCGGCGCCACGGGGAGCCTGCCCCGCCGTTGGAGGACACCGCGAGGGCGCCGCGGAACTGGCGGGCAAGGGCGGTGTCCGGGTCGCCCCAGATTTCCAGGAGTGCCAGGTCGTCGCCGTCACGCCATTCGCGGTATTCGATGGCCATGCTCAGGCGCCGATCAGCCGTGCGGCCAGGTAGCCCTCCACCTTGTCCAGGGAGACGCGTTCCTGGCTCATGGTGTCCCGCTCGCGGATGGTGACGGCCTGGTCCTCGAGGGTGTCGAAGTCCACGGTGATGCAGAACGGGGTGCCGATCTCGTCCTGGCGGCGGTAGCGGCGGCCGATGGCCCCGGCGTCGTCGAAATCGATGTTCCAGTTCTTCCGCAGCTGCGCGCCCAGGGCCTTGGCCTTCGGGGACAGGTCCTCGTTGCGGCTCAGCGGCAGCACCGCGGCCTTGACCGGGGCCAGGCGCGGGTCAAGCTTCAGCACGGTGCGCACGTCCACGCCGCCCTTGGCGTTGGGGGCCTCGTCCTCGGTGTAGGCGTCCACCAGGAACGCCATGAAGGAGCGGGTCAGGCCGGCCGCGGGCTCGATCACGTACGGGGTGTAGCGCTCGTTGGTGGCCTGGTTGAAGTAGCTCAGGTC
The DNA here is from genome assembly GCF_014639275.1 of Arthrobacter liuii. Lineage (GTDB taxonomy): Bacteria > Actinomycetota > Actinomycetes > Actinomycetales > Micrococcaceae > Arthrobacter > Arthrobacter liuii. The sequence continues at coordinate 147,711 of NZ_BMFW01000001.1, forward strand.
CGTTCCGGAGGCCTTGGCATGGGTGGAGAGGTCGAAGTCGGTCCGGTTGGCGATGCCCTCGAGCTCGCCCCATTCCGAGCCCTGGAACCCGAAGCGGTACTCGATGTCCGTGGTGCCCTTGGAGTAGTGGCTGAGCTTTTCCTTGGGGTGCTCAAAGAAGCGCAGGTTCTCCTCGCGGATGCCCAGGCCGGTGTACCAGGCCATGCGCTCCTTCATCCAGTACTGGTGCCATTCCTCGTCGGTGCCGGGCTCGACGAAGAATTCCATTTCCATCTGCTCGAACTCGCGGGTGCGGAAAATGAAGTTTCCGGGCGTGATCTCGTTGCGGAAGGACTTGCCGATCTGGCCGATGCCGAACGGCGGCTTCTTGCGGGAGGTGGTGAGGACGTTGTTGAAGTTCACGAAAATGCCCTGCGCGGTTTCGGGTCGCAGGTAGTGCAGGCCTTCCTCGTTGGCCACCGGTCCCAGGTAGGTCTTGAGCAGGCCGGAGAACTCCTGCGGCTCGGTCCACTGGCCGCGGGTGCCGCAGTTGGCGCAGGCGATGTCCTTCAGGCCGTTCTCCGCCGGGCGGCCTTTCTTCTCCTCGTATTCTTCCTCGAGGTGGTCGGCACGGTAGCGCTTGTGGCAGGAGAGGCACTCCACCAAGGGATCGGAGAAGACCTCCACATGGCCGGAGGCTTCCCAGACCTGGCGGGGCAGGATCACGGAGGAGTCCAGGCCCACCACGTCCTCGCGGCCGCGGACCATGGACTGCCACCACTGGCGCTTGATGTTTTCCTTCAGCTCGGCGCCGAGGGGCCCGTAGTCCCAGGCAGACCGCGAACCGCCGTAGATCTCACCGGCCTGGAACACGAAGCCCCTCCGCTTGGAGAGTGAAATAACCTGGTCGAGGACGGATTTTGCTGCCATGGGGTAACTCCAATTTCTACAGGGCCGCTGGGTGCGGTCCGCGGGTTGTCAGGCCCCGGCTGCCGTGCGCCTGGGGAACAGTGGGCAACGGGCCGGGGCGGATGAAGGAAGATGCTGGAAAGCTTGTGTCCTAGCGTACCGGCCGCTGCCTGCGCAGCGCGCCCCGTGGCCAGGGCAGGGTGGCCAGGATAATGGCCCCGAGCGTGAGCAGGGTCCCCAGGACGGTGGCCGGAGCGACGACGGCGCCCGGGGCGGGCAGCGCAAGGTCCAGTGCCAGCGAGCCGAGCAACTGGCCCGCGATCATGCCCAGCCCGGTGACCAGCACGCCCAGGCTGCGGACCAGGAGGGCGCCCAGGCCGATGAAGACGCAGCCCATGGGTCCGCCAAGGTAGTACCACCACTCCCCCGGCAGCGGGTTGGCCGGGCCGGCCACCGCCAGCTTCACGGCGAACGCCGCCCAGAGCACGATGCAGCCAGCCACGAAGTTGACCAGCGTGGCGGCAATGGGTGTGCCGTAGTGGACGGTGGCGGTGCCGTTCATGGCCTGCTGGAAGCTCATGAGGAATCCTGCCGCCACCGGCAGGATGAGCGGAAGCAGGAGCCCGGCCGCTCCGTCCGCTGCGCCTCCGCCGCTGAATCTTGGCGACACGGCCCAGGCGACGGCGGCGATGGTCAGGATGCAGCCGACGATGCGGATGCCGGTGACGGACTTCTTTCCTGCCGGGCCAATACCCAACCGGTCCACCAGCAGGCCGCTGACGGTCTGCCCGGTGACGGCGGCGACAGTGAAGAGCGCCACCCCCAGGATGCCCACGGTGAAGGACTGGGCAAACACGAACAGCGCACCGGTGGCACCGGCCACCACGTAGATGCGGGGAAAGGCCCGGTTCCGGACGGCAGGGAGGATGTTTGCCAGGCCTGCCCGCCCCCGCGGCAGCACCAGCGAAATGACGATCATGACCACCAGGCCTGTGCTGAAACTCACGGCCGCGGCCGCGATTCCGTCGTTGAGGCGGGCACCCAGGGCCCCGTTGATGCGGCCCTGGACGGGGATGGCGAGGCCGGAGCCCACAGCAAGGGGCAGGCCTGCAAGGACCGGCAGGCGCGGAGGGGAGGTCATTGAATCCACCTTAGTTCAGGCATTATGGCTGTATGAGCAACCCCATTGACGATGTCCCCATCCGCGACGGCATGATCCGGCTTGGCCAGCTGCTGAAGCTCGCCAACCTCGTGGAGGACGGGGTGGAGGCCACGGAGCTCATCAAGAACGGAATGGTCAAGGTCAACGGCGAAATCGACGACCGCCGGGGCAGGCAGCTGCACAACGGGGACACAGTGACCGTGAACGGCCAGACCGTCCGCGTGGTGGTGCCGGACGCCGGCTGACGTTCGACGGGAGCCGGCCGGCCGCCGTCGTACTTTTATTTGTTCAGCACCTCGTGCGTGAGGAACTCCCCCACGTGCCCGATTTCCTGCTGGTTGATGCCGTGCCACATGCCGGTGTACAGCACCTTGGTGAGCTTGACGTGCTTGCGGACCCAGCCCATGGTGAACTCGATCTTGTCCTGGGTGATCACCGGGTCCTGCTGGTCCCGGCCCCAAAACATGGGAACGGTCCCGTCCAACTCGGCGTCCCTGAACGTGGGATCGTCACCGGCGTCAACCGCAAAGCCTGAGAGTCCGACGACGGCAGCGAAGTCGGTGGGCCGCTGGCGCAGGAGCGTGGTGGCCATGGCCATGCCCATGGAGAAGCCCAGCAGCGAGACGGAAGGGTGGCCGGGCCTGATGGCGTCGATCCACTCGAGTACGTAGGCGGATGCCTTCTTGACCCGTTCCAGCGAGTAGTCGATGGAGGCTGTGAGCGGGAACCAGGTGAAGCCGGGGCCCATGGCGATGGGCGCACGGACGGATGCGACGGTGAAGTCCCCGGGCAGGAGGTCGGCCAGGCTGAGCAGGTCCTGCTCGTTGGCGCCGTATCCGTGGAGCAGCACCAGCAGCGGCTTGCCGGCGCGCTGGCCTTCCGGATGGGACCACAGGACAACGGGGGCGGGAAATACTTCGGCGTCAGTCATGGTTTCCATTCTTACAGTTACCGGAAGGTAACAACCTACGTTCGCGTAGGCAGCGAAGCGGAAGGCAGGATAGGACCGTGACTGACGCAAGTGCCATCCAGACCCCGTCCGCGCACCCCGGCTCCCACCCCTGGAGCCGGTACGTGGCGATGGGCGATTCCTTCACCGAGGGCATCGGCGACCCGGAACCCGCAAGCCCCGGAGGCCACCGCGGCTGGGCAGACAGGGTGGCCGAAGAGCTGGGCCGCACCCAGCCGGACTTCGCCTACGCCAACCTTGCCGTCCGCGGCAGGCTGCTGCGGCAGATTGTGGACCAGCAGCTCGCCCCTGCCCTGGCGCTGAAGCCTGACCTGGTCACCTTGTCTGCCGGCGGCAACGACCTGATCCGTCCAGGCGGTGATCCTGACGCGCTGGCCGAGAAGCTTGATTCCGTAGTCCAGATCCTGTCCATGGGCGGTGCCACGGTGGTCCTGTTCAACGGCCCGGATACGGGTTCCTCGGTGCTCAGCCGGATCCGGAGCAAAGTGGCCATCTACAACGAGAACCTGCGGACAGTTGCGGCCCGGCACGACGCCATTATCGCCGACATGTGGTCCCTGCGGCAGCTGGGCGACCCCCAGATGTGGGACCAGGACCGGCTGCACTTTTCGCCGCTTGGCCATCACACCATAGCGGCCATGGTACTGGATTCGCTGAACGTTGAGCATTCCCTGGAGCCGCTGCAGCCCAAGCCGCTTCCGCCCCGGACCTGGCGTGAGGCCAGGAACGGCGACCTTGTGTGGGCGCGCGAATACTTCGTGCCATGGGTGCTGCGCCGGCTGCGGCACCAGTCCTCGGGCGACGGCATCACGGCAAAACGGCCGACGCCGGGTCCCGTCTTCGGTCCCGGCGTTCCGTTGGGATCCGGCGAGGGTCCGCTGGGAACCTCCGAACCCAGCCACCGGTAGGGCCGCCGGGGCTAAGCTGGAAGGACAACATTCGAGAGGCGCGCCACCGTGAGCAGCTTGTTTTTCTGGATCATCATCCTGTCCTTCGTCGTCCCCATGGCCATGCGGATGTACAGGCGCTCCATGGCGCGGCGTGACCGGGACCAGGGCCTCCCCGGCCAGTACCCCGGTTCTGACCAGTTCCCGGGCTATGGCCAATTTCCGGGTTCAGCCGGGCCGCAAAGCAACCAGCCGCGCGATGGCTATACCCAGCAGGACTACTACTCCGGCGGCTTCCGGCAAGGCCAGCCGGGCCAGCCGCCGCAGCCCTACCAGTACGGACAGCCGCCCACGCCGGACCCACGGTATGGCGCTCCGCAGGAACCCCCGTACCAGCAGGCGCCGTACGAGCAACAGCCTTCCCAGCAGCAGCGCCCCTGGCAGCAGAGTCCCGGGCAGCAGGCACCGGGCCAGCCTTCGGGGCCTGCCACTCCCCCGCCCCCGGCAGCACCCCAGGGGTTCCGCGCCCGCAAGCTTGCGGAACTGGACCAGCAGTACAGCAACGGCGAACTGTCCATGGAGGATTACATGAAACGCCGCGGCGACATCATGAACGGCTAGCCAAACTGATGGACAGCCAGATCGGGGACCGGCTTCCGGTCCCCGATCTGTTTATTTAATCGACCTGTCTAGTGCACCTGGGGGAAGCCCAGGTCAATCACCGAGGTTGCCGGGTCGGGCCAGCGCGTGGTCACCACTTTGCCCCGGGTGTAGAACCGGATGCTGTCGGGGCCGTACATGTGCGTGTCGCCGAACAGCGAATTCTTCCAGCCGCCGAAGGAGAAGGACCCCACAGGCACCGGAATGGGCACGTTGACGCCCACCATTCCTGCCTCGACGTCGAACTCGAACTGCCGGGCAGCGCCGCCGTCCCGGGTGAAAATGGCCACACCATTGCCGAACTCGTTGTCGTTGACCAGCTTGACGGCGTCACTGTACGTGTCCGCGCGGACCACCGACAGGACCGGGCCGAAGATCTCGTCGTCGTACACCTTCATGCCCGGCTTGACGTGGTCCACCAGGCTGACACCGATGAAGAACCCGTCTGAATCGAACTGCTGCGAGCGCCCGTCAACAACCACCGTGGCCCCTTCGCCTTCCGCTCCGGCCACGTAGGAGGCCACGCGGTCCCGGTGCTCGGCGGTGATCAAGGGTCCCATCTGGGAGGCGGGGTCCGTTCCCGCACCGATCTTCAGGTCTGCCATGCGGCTTGAAATCGCCTTCACCAGATCGTCGGCGATGTTGCCCACTGCCACCAGGACGCTGACTGCCATGCAGCGCTCACCGGCGGAGCCGTAGGCGGCAGAAACCGCGGCGTCGGCAGCCATGTCCAGGTCGGCGTCGGGAAGCACCACCATGTGGTTCTTGGCCCCGCCCAGCGCCTGGACGCGCTTGCCGTGATCGGCAGCACGCTTGTAGATGGACTGCGCGATGGGGGTGGAGCCGACGAAGCTCACCGCTTTCACGTCAGGGTGTTCGAGCAGGATATCCACCGCCTCCTTGTCGCCGTGGACCACGTTGAGGACGCCTGCCGGCAGTCCTGCTTCAGTGAAGGCCTCGGCGATGAAGACCGCGGAGGACGGATCCTTCTCGCTCGGTTTGAGCAGCACCGTGTTGCCGCAGGCCAGTGCGCTGCCGATCATCCAGAGGGGCACCATGGCCGGGAAGTTGAACGGGGTGATGCAGGCCACCACGCCCACGGGCTGGCGGACGGAGTGCACATCCACACCGCTGGAGACCTGCTCCGAGCGTTCGCCTTTGAGCATGTGGGACAGCCCGGTGGCGAACTCGATGTTCTCCAGCCCGCGGGAAATTTCACCCTCCGCGTCGGAGAGGACCTTCCCGTGCTCGCTGGTGAGGATGGCCGCAAGCTCAGGCTTGCGCTGCGTCAGGATTTCCCGGACCCGGAAGAAGATGTTGGTGCGTTTGGCCAGGCTGGTGGCACGCCATGCCGGCAGCGCGGCCCGGGCGGCTGCGATGGCTTCCTCCGTCCGTGCTGCCGAGGCAAGCGCCACCTGCTTCCCCTGTTCGCCCGTGGCGGGGTTGTAGACGGGACCGAAGCGGTCGGCGTCGCTGACGCGGGCGCCGTTGATGTAGTGCGGGATGGTTTCCAAGGGGAGTCTCTTTTCCTGCGTTGCTTGCTGTGGGGCTAGTTGGTCGGCGTGCGGTGGGCGGACTCCAGCGTGCCGTCCACGAGCTTGATGATCATTGAGCAGTCCTTGCCCGCATCACCGGCGTCAATGAGCCGCTGGAACAGTTGCTGGACGTGCCTTCCGATCTCCAGCGGCGTTCCGGTGCCTTCCGCGGCGCTGATGGCCAGGCCAATGTCCTTGTTCGCCAGCTCGGTGGTGAAGGTGGGCGCGAAGTCGTTGTTTGAAGCCGCGGTGGGAACCACCCCGGGCACCGGGTACCAGGTCCGCAGTGCCCACGAGTCCCCCGAAGAGACCGAGGCAATGTTCCAGAAGACCTGCTTGTCCAGGCCCAGCCGGTCCGCGAGGACTGCGCCCTCGGCCGTGGAGGCAAGGTTGATGAAGAGCATCAGGTTGTTGCAGATCTTTGCCGCCTGCCCCGTGGTGGGGCCGCCGGTGGGGATGATGTTCGCGGACATTGGACCGATGTAGCTAGATGCGTCGGCCACGGCGCCCTCTTCGCCGCCCACCATGAACGTCAGTGTTCCCGCCTCGGCGCCGCTCATTCCACCGGACACCGGGGCGTCCACAAAGCGGAAGCCGGCGGCAGCCGCGGCGTCGTGAAGTTCCTGGGCCGAGGCGATGTCAATGGTGGAGGAGTCGATGAGCAGGGTGCGGGTGTCGGCATGCGCCAGCACCCCGTCCTCGCCGAGATAGACAGCCCGGGCGTGTTCGCCCTTTGGGAGCATCGTAAACACGGCGTCCGCGCCGTCCACGGCTTCGGCGATGCTGGCGGCGCGCTTGACGCCGCCTGCCTCAGCGGCCGCCAGGGCGGCCGGGTTGAGGTCGAAACCGCGCACGTCGTGCCCGGCCTTCACCAGGTTTACGGACATGTGGCCGCCCATGTTGCCCAGGCCTATCCAACCGATAACTGCCATGCGTAAGCTCCTTTGCTTCCATTCCGGCGTTATGCCGGCGTCTCTGTGTCTACGATCACATCCTGTTAGAGTGCAATCAAGGGGAAAAATTACAGATGCCCTGTGCATTGCTGCACATACTAGGAAGGCCAAGCGTGGACTCGAGACGGTTGCCAAGCCCCGACGACCTGCTCATCCTGCTGACGGTTGCACGACTGGGCCGGTTCAATGCGGTGGCGGAAACCCTCGGAACGACCCACACCACCATTTCACGCCGTATCCTCGCCCTGGACAAGCAGTTGGGCGGCCGCACCCTGGAACGCAGCCCGCAGGGGTGGGAGCTGACGCAGCTTGGTGCCGCGGCTGTGGAAGCGGCAGAGGCGATTGAGGCCACGCTGGGTTCGCTTTCAGGGCGGATCGGCCAGAACCAGAGCGCCCTTGCCGGCCTGGTCCGGGTGGCCACCACGGACGGTGTGGGCGCCGTGTTCGTCACCCCTTCGCTGGTGCGGCTCCAGCAGCAGAACCCGCTGCTGAACATTGAAATGCTGAGCGCTACGCGGAAAGTCAGCCAGAACCGGTCCGGTGTGGACCTTGAGGTCGTGGTGGGCCGGGCCGACGTCAGCACCGCGCAAACGATCTTCCTGAGCAACTACTACCTGCGCCTTTACGCCAGCCCTGGCTACGCCGCCCGGCACGGGCTGCCGGAAACGCTCGACGGCGTGGGGCAGCACGGGTTTGTCTCCTACGTCGAATCTGCACTGCAGGTCGCGGAGCTGGGGCCGCGCTGGTCAGAGCAGCTTCCGATGCCCAGGACCAGCTTCCAGGCCACCAGCGTGTTCGCCCAGGTGGAGGCGGTGCGGCAGGGAGCCGGCATTGGGCTGCTGCCGAACTTCATGGTGGCAGGGCGGGAGGACTTCGTGCCCGTCCTGGCGGCCGACTTTGAGCGGCAGCTTCCCATCTGGGCCGTTGCCCGTCCGGAGTCGCTCCGGTCAGCCCCGGTACAGGGAGTGATTGCGGCACTCAAAGAGGAAGTGAAGGAGCGCTCCGGGCTGCTGGCAGGTTAGGCCTCAGGCCCGGAAAAGCCGCCTGACCACCTGCCCGGACGCCAAGGCATCCAGTCCCTCGTTGATCTCGCTTAGCGGCCGGGTGTCTGAATGCAGCAGCTCAACCGGCAGCCTGCCCTCCCGCCAGTACGCGAGGTACTTCGGGATGTCCCGTGAAGGCACGGCGTCACCCATGTAGGAGCCCAGCAGCCGTTTGCCCGCCCCCGCAAACTGCAGGGCCGGCACCGTCAACTCGGCGGACGGATGGGGCAGGCCCACCGAGACCACCGCGCCGCCGCGCGTCACCAGCTCCAAGCAGGAGGCGATGACGCGTGCGGAGCCCACAGCCTCAATGGCAACGTCCACTCCGTCGCCGGCAGCTTCCGCGACCAGCCGGGCCGCGTCCTCCGGAGTTCCGACCGCGGTGGCCCCGGCGTTGCGCGCCAGCTGGTGCTTCCCCTGGTTTGGGTCGATGGCAATCACGCTGGCAGCCCCGGCGAGGCGGGCCGCCATGACGGCGGACAGGCCCACCGCGCCGAGGCCGAAGACTGCCACGGACTGCCCGGAACTGACACCGGCGGTGTTGAGCACGGCGCCCATTCCGGTGAGCACGGCGCAACCAAACATCGCCGCAACAGTGTCGGGGACGTCGTCGTCAATTACCACCACCGATTCCCGCGCAACCACCGCGTAATCCGCGAAGGCCGAGACGCCCAAGTGGTGGTTGATCCGCTCCCCCGCCAGCGTCCTCAACAAGGCAGGCCCGTGCAGCAGGTCGCCGGAGCCATTGACCTCCGCCGCCCGGTGGCACAGCGCCGGCCGGCCTGCCAGGCATGCCCGGCATTGCCCGCAACTGGGCACGAAGACCAGCACCACGTGGTCACCCACGGACACGTCGGCTACCCCCTCGCCGACGGCCTCGACCCGGCCCACCGCCTCGTGGCCCAGCGCCATGGGAAGCGGACGGATGCGGGAACCGTCTACCACCGAAAGGTCCGAATGGCACAGGCTCGAGTAGGTGATGGACACTCCAAGCTCACCTGCGCGCGGCGCCGGCTTCTCGAGTTCCTGCACCAGCAACGGCCGGGACTCGGCGTAGGTTCGCGTGCCCGGGCCGGCTCCTGTGGTGGGGGCGGCGGGAACGGTGGCATACAGGACGGCGGCTTTCATGCGGATCCTACTTCTTGCCCGCGGCCAGCAGGTCGGCGGTGCCTTGGGCGTCGGCGGCATCCACATCGTGCAGCGAGATGCCGCGGGTTTCCTTCAGGAAGAAGACAGCGACGGCGGTGACGGCGCAGGCGATGAGCAGATAGACCGCCACCGGGACGGAGGACTTGTAGGTGCCCAGGAGCGAGGCGGCGATGATCGGGGCAAGGGAACCTGCCACGATCGAGGTCACCTGGTAGCCCAGGGAGACGCCGGAGTAGCGCATCCGGGTGGGGAACATTTCAGCCATGATGGCGGGCTGTCCGGCGTACATGAAGGCGTGGAACACCAGGCCGATCATGATGGCGGCCAAAATAATGGCGTCGTTCCGGGTGTCCATCATGGGGAACGCGAAGAAGCCCCAGGTGGCACCCATGATGGTGCCGGCCATGTAGACGGGCTTGCGGCCGAAGCGGTCGGACAGCTTGCCGATCATGGGCACGACGGCGAAGTGGACGGCGTGCGCAAGGAGCAGCAGGAGGAGGATGCGCGTGGTGTCTGCCTGCACCACGGTCTTCAGGTAGGTGATGGAGAACGTCACCACGAGGTAGTACAGGATGTTTTCCGCGAAACGCAGGCCCATGGCGGTGAAGACCCCGCGCGGGTAGCGCCGGAATACTTCCGCAACGCCGTAGCCTTTATGGCCGGCGTCCACCTCCTTGCGGGCTTCAAGGAAGATGGGTGCGTCATTGACCTTGGTGCGGATGTAGTAGCCGATCAGGACGATCACCGCTGACAGCCAGAACGCCACGCGCCAGCCCCATCCCAGGAAGGCGTCCTGGGTGAGCGTGGAAGACAGGATGAACAGCACCGCCGTGGCGAGCAGGTTCCCCAGCGGCACCGCCGACTGCGGCCAGCTGGCCCAGAAACCGCGGGACTTACTGGGGCTGTGCTCGGCGACGAGGAGGACGGCGCCGCCCCACTCCCCACCGACGGCAAAGCCCTGGGCGAACCGGAGGATGACCAGCAGCGCTGGAGCCCAGTAGCCGATCTGCTGGAACGTGGGCAGGCAGCCCATGAGGAAAGTGGAAACCCCTACCAGGATGATGCTCAGCTGCAGCAGCTTTTTACGGCCGAACTTGTCGCCGAAGTGGCCAAAGACGATGCCGCCGATGGGACGGGCCACGAAGCCGACGGCGTAGGTGAGGAAGGCGGCGATGATGCCGTCCAGTTCGGAGCCGGCGTTGGGGAAGAACGCCTTCCCGAACACCAGCGTGGCGGCCGATGCGTAGAGGAAAAACTCGTACCACTCCACGACGGTGCCGGCCATGGAGGCTGTCACCACTTTCTTCAGGCCTGATGCCTTGACGTCGGTTTCCTCGGTGCGCCTTGCGGCGGTGCGTTCCGTACTCATGCGAACTCCTTCGGCGTCGTCGTCGACACCACGGGGACAGTCGATGGCAGCCGCGTGTGATGTACACCACGAAAGCCGGCTTCGATGAGTATGGTCTGCATACCCCTGCAACCTCAACGCCCATTAGTGCAGAAGGCACCTGCAGGAATGCACATCCAGCTGCTGCCGCGTGCATTACTCGCAACGGCATTCCTACGCGCCCGCGGCCCTGGCTAGACCAGGAAGCTGCTCCGCAGCTGGCCGCCCAGCTGGCCGATCTCGGTCAGGAACCCGTCATGCCCGATGGGCGCCTGGATGACGTGGACGTCCACCTCGCCGGGCAGGGCCTGCGCCAGCTCATGTGACTGTGACGGGAAATAGAGCCGGTCGGAGTCGACGGCGGCCACGAAGAACCGCGCCGTGGACCGGGCCAGGGTTTCGGCCAGGTTCCCCCGTCCCCGGCAGACGTCGTGGCTCATCAGCGCCTCGGTCAAGGCGATATAACTGTTGGCATCGAATCGCTTCACGAGCTTGTTGCCCTGGTGGTCCAGGTAGCTTTCCACCTGGTAGCGGCCGCGGGCAGCGAGTACTTCCCCTTGGAAGGGTGATTCGGGCTCCTGGGGTGCCCGGCCGAAGCGGCTTTCCAGTTCCGCGGCTGACCGGTAGGTGATGTGGGCGATGCGCCGGGCAAGCGCCAGCCCCTCTTCGGGACAATGGCCGCCGTAGTAATCGCCGCCGTTGAAGTTCGGATCCTGCCTGATCGCCAAGGTCTGGGCCTGTGCGAAGGCGATCTGTTCGGCCGTGCTGGCGGCACCAACGGAGATCACGGCGCACCGCTGCACCCTTTCGGGGTAGGTCAGGGCCCATTCCAGGGCGCGGGCACCGCCCATGGATCCGCCGAGCACGGCAAACCAGCTCGTGATGCCCAGCTGGTCTGCCAGCCGGGCTTCGGCGGCCGTGCTGTCGCGCAGGGTGACAAGGGGGAACCGCGAGCCCCAGGGCGCTCCATCCGGGGACGGCGACGAAGGGCCGGTTGATCCATAGCAGCCGCCCACGATGTTGATGGACACCACGAAGAAGCGGTCGGTGTCCACGGGAGCGCCGGGACCGGCCAGCTGTTCCCACCAGCCTTCTTCATCGGTGTCGCCCCGCGTCACGTGGGTGCTGCCGGTCAGCGCGTGCTCGATCAGGATGGCGTTGCTGGCGTCCGCATTGAGCGTGCCCCAGGTTTCATAGGCCAAGGTGACGTCCGGGAGGTACCCCCCGGCTTCCAGCTCCAGCCCCCCGATGGAGGCGTAGCGGACGATTCCGTGTTCGGGGATGGTGGTTGGGGCGACGGTAACCGTCATGGCAAGACCTCTTCTACGCGCTTGCCCGCCGTCATTTGACCGGCAGGCCAGGTCTTCACCCGGGGCACCCCACCGCGGATGGAGGGTTGCCGGCCAGCAAGCCGGGGCTGTCACTGGCACTCATGACCTGGTTCGAGTGTACGAAACACCCCCCGCTCCGGGCCAAGAGTGTGACTGGTTGTGACTTCCCGGCTGGCCGCCGGCGGGTGTCCGTTCGGCTTCGCGTCAGGCGTCAGCGCCCTTGGCGGCGCGGAAGCCTGCTTCCAAATCTGCCAGGATGTCGTCGATGTGCTCCAGGCCCACGGAAAGCCGGACCAATCCGGGGTGCACCCCGGCAACGACCTGCTGCTCCGGCGAAAGCTGGCTGTGCGTGGTCGACGCCGGGTGGATGACCAGGGAGCGGACGTCACCGATGTTGGCCACGTGGGAGTGCAACTCCAGGGCGTCGACGAAGCGCTTGCCTGCGTCCGCTCCGCCGGCCAGGTTGAAGGCGACGACGGCGCCAGTCCCCTTGGGTCCGTACTTGCGGCCGCGTTCGTACCAGGGGCTGGACGGCAGCCCGGCATAGGCGACCGATTCGACGTCGTCCCTTGCCTCCAGCCAGCGCGCTACTTCCGCAGCGTTGGCAACGTGGCGCTCCACCCGCAGGCTCAACGTCTCCAGGCCCTGGGAAATCAGGAAGGCATTGAAGGGCGACACCGCCGAGCCCAGGTCGCGCAGCAGCTGGACCCTCGCCTTGAGGATGTAGGAAAGGTTGGCCCCAAGCGCGCCACCCTCGCCGAGGTCCCGACCGTAGACCAGTCCGTTGTAGGTGGGGTCCGGGGTGTTGAAACCGGGGAACCGCCCGGGATCCTTGCTGAAGTCGAATTTGCCGGAATCGACGATAACCCCGGCGATCGCCGAGCCGTGGCCGCCGAGGTACTTGGTGGCTGAGTGGATCACGATGTCCGCTCCCCACTCCAAGGGGCGGATCAGGTAGGGCGTGGACAGGGTGTTGTCCACGATCAGGGGCACGCCGGCCTGATGGGCCACCTCTGAGATGCCTTCGATGTCCAGGACGTCCTGGCGCGGATTGGACACCACTTCACCGAAGAAGAGCTTGGTGTTGGGCTGGACGGCATCGCGCCACTGGTCCAGGTTGTCGGGGTCGGCCACGAAAGTGACGGAGATACCGAACTTCTTGAGGGTGTGCGCGAACAGGTTGTAGGTTCCGCCGTAAAGGCTGGGGCTGGCCACAATGTGGTCCCCGGCCTCCGCAATGTTCAGGACTGCGAAGGTCTCCGCGGCCTGCCCGGAGCTCAGCAGCAACGCGGCGAGGCCACCTTCGAGGCTGGCGATCCGTTGTTCGACGGCATCCTGCGTCGGGTTGCCGATGCGCGTGTAGATGGGGGCCAGCTCAGCCAGGGCAAAACGGTTGGCCGCACTTTCGGCGCTCGGGAACACGAAGGACGTGGTCTGGTAAATGGGCAGTGCGCGGGCTCCTGTGGCGCTGTCGGGCTCCTGCCCTGCATGGATCTGGCGGGTTTCGAAAGACCATCCGTTGGACATCCAAATCTCCTTTGACATGGGCCCGGCGTGCTCTGGGCAGTACGGGCCGCGCTTGCTCTCCGGCCGCTGCCGGACAGCCAGGTCTTCACCCGGGGCACCCCACCGCGGTTGAAGGGTTGCCGGCCAGCGAGCCGGGGCTTGGCGCTGGCGCTCATGACCTGCGCCCAGTCTAGGAACGGGCTGGCTGCCGTGGACAGGATTGTGACGAACATGGTCATCCTTCATACCCATCGCGTTGCCGCGCCGCACTCGCTGGTGGACGCCGCCGTCGTCCCGCTTGCCGGCAACTCCAGGCCCCGCTTTCCGGCCAGGATTCCAGTAAGGGTACCCTTAGCTGAGAGCCCGATCACAAAGTGCCAAGATGTTGCCATGCGCATGGATCACGTCTCTTACGCCTGTGAACACGATGGCCTCGCGGCCACTGCCGAACGTATTTCATCTGCCCTCGGCGTTGAGGCAGTGAAGGGCGGGGTACACCCCCGGTTCGGAACCCGGAATATGATCATCCCGCTCGCCGGGCACAAGTACCTCGAAGTCGTGGAGGTCCTGGACCACCCGGCATCGGACAAGGCGCCGTTCGGGCAGGCGGTGCGTGCCCGTTCCGCGGCCGGTGGCGGCTGGATGGGCTGGTGCGTCGAGGTGGACGACCTCGCCCCCTTTGAGGAGCGCCTGGGCCGCGCTGCCGTGAACGGGAACCGCAAGTTCCCGGACGGCCGCGAGCTGGTCTGGAAACAGATTGGCATCCTGGGCCTTATTGCCGATCCCCAGGTCCCGTACATGCTCAAGTGGGAGGGTGATCCGTCACTGCACCCATCCAATGCATACGAGAGCAACCTCAAGATGAGCTGCCTGACCATCGCCGGTTCCGCTTCGCGCGTCACAGAGTGGCTGGGTGAGCCGGTGGAGAAGCCGCTGGAGGACGTTGCCGTCGAGTGGGTCGCACCGCACGGAACACCGGGCATCCTGTCGGTCACCTTTGAGACCGCCAACGGAGCCGTCACTATCTGACGGTCCCACCCTGCCCTGTTGAGTTTCCCGGCCGATGGGTGGCCCGGGTCCATGCCCGGATAATCTTCGGCCGCCATGAGGTGGTGACAACGGCGTCACCACCTCATGGCGGCCGAATTCATTTAAGCGGCAGCTGACCGTGGGGCTAAGTCGTCGCTGTCCACGGTGCCAAGTTGCCGCTGAGTGGGCGGCGACGGATGCTCCAGACTTCAATGTCAGTGCCTCGTTGGATGATTCTTCTATGGGAATCGGCAGGGGTGTCAGGGTAGCAACGGAAGGTGCTCACGCCTGCGTTGCTGCCCTTGATGCGCTGGACCTTGAGGACGCTGGACTGGCTGCCGGGGTCAATGTTGGCGCCGGTGTGGATGTGTTGCAGCGGCGGTATGGGATCCGGCTGGAACGGTTGGAGCTCGTGGCGCGGTTTGAAGCGCTTGCTGGCTGCGGTGAAAGCCCGCGACGCGGCCGACGCCATCGAATTCCAGCAGGCGATGATCGCCCCGGATGCCCCAGCCCATGAGCGTGCCTACGCGGAGATGTCCGCTGTGGAGGAAATCGCCGGGGTCCTCACGCTCAGTTCCCCGGCGGCAGGGGCGTTCGTGGACCAAGCACAGTGGATCTGCTCCCAGCCTCCGGCCTTCGAAGCGCTGTCCACCGGCGCCATGTCCTGGCAGCACGCCCGCATCCTCGCCGACGAAACCGAAGGCCTCACCGAAGCCGGCGCCGCCGCCCTGGTGGCACACTTCTTCGACCCCCACGCCCCCAACCCTGCCCGCGGCGCCACCCCCGGTGAACTGCTACCGTCCCGGTTCCGGGCCAAGATCCGGGGGTGGCGGGAGCGCCACCACCCCGAATCCATCGAAAAACGCCACGCCAGGAGCGCCGCCGACCGGAGGATGGAATACAGGCCGGACCGGGACGGCATGGCCTGGATCTCCCTCTGCCTTCCCGGAGACAAAGCCTGCGCCATCTGGAACCGCACCACCGCCACCGCCCGCGGCCTCCAAGGACCCGACGAACCACGCACCATCACCCAACTCCGCCCCGACATCGCAGCCAGCCTCCTCCTCGGCACCCAGGGCAGCACCGCCGACGGCACCTACGCCGGAACTGACGGTCAGGGGAACCACACCGAAATCGGGAAAGTCCCCACCCCGCGGGCCGATGTCCTGGTCATGGTCCCGGTCTTCTCCCTCCTCGGCGCGACCGACGAGCCGGCGGTGCTGGACGGTTTCGGACCCATCCCGGCATCCATGGCCCGCAAACTCGTTGCCGACGGGGCGAACTCCTTCTACCGGGTCCTGGTCGACCCGAGGGACGGGGCGCCCTTGGAGATTGGCCGGAAGAATTACCGGCTTACCGAAACCATCAAACGCTGGATAAGGATGCGCGATGCCAAATGCACCTTCCCCGGCTGCACCAACCACACCCCAGACAACGAAACCGACCACCTCAAAGCCTGGGAACACGGCGGCACCACCGGAACCAGCAACCTGGCACAACTCTGCCCAAAACACCACCGCCTGAAACACGCACGGCCCTGGACCCCCGATGCCGCAACGAAAAACGAACCACCCGGCTGGACCTCACCAACCGGCCGCCACCACAAACCCGAACACCCCGACCGCGAACCAACCCAATGGCCGTCAGGAATCCTGCCAGTGGGTGTTGTCACGACGCCCATTGAGGGTGCAGAAAGCTGCCGCAGCGGTCGCCCAGGTATGCGCGCCACACCGGACGCCACACTTCTGCCAAGTGCCACGGCTTTCCCGGAGATCGCAGTTCCACCCGATGCCACAGGTACACCAGAACATATGCGGTGGCAGCAGCTGCTCGCTGGGATGCAGGTCCTGCACGATCCACCATTTGAGGAGCCGAGCGGCGAGACCATGCTGGATCCAGACGAGCTTTGCGCTACTGATCCCCTGTGGGACGGCTTTTATGCGAAGCCCTTCGTATTGCCGCCGGACCCACAGGAGGACTGGGAGTTGCTGCTGTCGCTGGTGTGACAGGCAGTCCTCCTGCTGAAACGGCCCGGCCAGGTAACTGCGCATTTCTTGGCGCCCCAAAGCCAGTGCCAGGCATCCGGGTGCGGAAGAGGTCACGATGCGGGAGGACGGTGCGGAAGGAGCGCGGAAGCGTACCCACGATGGGACTCGGAGTTACGGTCCACCCAACAGGCCGCACCCAACTGTTCTGTCGGCCGTTTTCACAATGATGAAGACCCTGGCTTCACCAGAGGACGGTTCTGCGAGGATTTCGGCCCCGCCTGCAGTTTTGCCCTGCATCGTCATACCAATCACGTCGCGCTGTGCCGGTTGTGGCGTCGGTCCGCAGTTGTATTCGCGCCCGGCGAATTGGACTTTTGAAGGAATCGCTTTGGGCCAGAGCACCCAATCGGACGTCTGCTGATGGATGCTCCACAACCGCCATGCGGCGAGTACTCCGGCCAGGGCTATGGCGGCCACTATCAACGACAATCTCGATCTTGACCCCAGCCTCATGATGAAAACCATCCACCAGGGCAATCCGCAGGTCAACGGCCGCCGAGTGGCTTCCGGCATTCCCGAACGCGCGGCGGATCGTGGCCCTTACCCCAACCCGACAGCTTTTCCGAAAAGGCTGAAGCCCACGAACGCCACGATATCCAACAGGGCATGCGCGATAGCCAGTGGCATGACCCGGCGGGTGCGGGTGTACAACCAGGCGAAGACAACCCCCATCACGGCGTTGCCAATGAACGGACCGAAGCCCTGGTACAGGTGGTAGCTGCCGCGCAGCAAAGAGCTGGCGGCAATGGCCAGCGGCATGCTCCAGCCGAACTTGCCGAAGCGGTCCAGGAGGTAACCCACCACAATGACTTCCTCCAGAACCGCATGGCGGACGGCGGACAGGATGAGGACGGGCACGGTCCACCAGTAGGCATCGAGCGCACTGGGGATGATGGCGGTAGTGATTCCCAGCGCCCGGCCGGCCGCATAGAGCCCCAGCGACGGGATGCCGATCAGTGCAGCCAAACCCAGTCCCTGCAGCAGGTCCCTGCCAGGCCGGGCAAAGTCGAACCCGAGCTTCCGGAATGCAGAACCTGGGTTGCGGGCCTCGCCGGGTGCAGCCTGGCGCTGGTCCGTGAGGAAGTAAAGGACCAGCAGCACCGGTACCAGTGCAAAGATAATGTCCAACAGCTGATAAGTGAGATCGAAATATTCACGGGTGCTCTGGGATCGGTTCAGGGTTGACGTGCCCTCGGCCAGCGGGGCGCGCGTCATCTTATCCAGCAGCTGCACCACGGAGTAGACAGCCGACTGGCCCAGGGACAGGCCCAGGACGATCCAGACTTCGAGCCGCAGTCGACGGCGGGAGGGAACCAGCATGTTCCCATCTTGCCTTCAGTTTCTGGGTCCGGCCTGATCGAGTTGCCAGTGTCCGCACGCGGACCAGGAGGAACCGGGCGCAAGCAGCGCGGGTCAGCCGGTGAACGGCCGTATCCAGGGCAGCGTCAGGCGGGTGCGACGATCACTTCCGTGCCGTTGGCCTCAAAAGCAGCCTTGTCCCGCGGCGAGATGCCGGAATCGGTGATCAGCCGGGTGAAGTGGTACCCGTCCATGGTGGCGAAGGCCCGCACGCCAACCTTGGAGGAATCGGCAAGGACGTAGGACACCCGAGCCCTGCTGGCGAGCAGCGCATTGACTGAGGCCTCCCCCTCCCCCGTGTTGGTGGGCCCCACCTCTGGATCGATGCCGTTGACACCGATGAACGCGATGTCCAGCACCACCTTCTGCATGATGATGTCCGTATAGGGCCCCACCAGTTCGTAGGACCTGGGGTTGAGGATTCCGCCGGTGACCATCACCTTGATGTTGGGCCGGACGGCCAACTGGCCCGCGATGTTGATGGCATTGGTCACCACGGTGAGGGTTGGCTGGTTGGATGGGGCGTTCAGGTCCTCCCGCGTGGCCAGGATCTGGGCAAGTGCTGTGCTGGTGGTACCCCCGCAAAGCCCGATCACAGCTCCAGGTCGGATCAGGGCGGAGGCGCACTGCGCGATCTGTTCCTTGGCTTCGGCGTGGTCGTCGCGGTTGTAGCGGCCGGGGAGGTCGTATGCCAGGGCACCGGTGGTGGCGCCACCGCGGGTCCGCGTCAACAGCCGGCGCTTGGCGAGGCTGTCCAGGTCGCGGCGTGCGGTGGCCGGGGAAACACTGAGGGTGCTGACAATCTCGTCGACCTCTACCTGGCCGGTCTTGGCCAGCAGGTCAAGAATTGCAGTCAACCGGTCAGTGCGCGTCATGCAGTTGGGGCCTTTCAATACACCAGCCACCATTCCCTGATGACATTTCCTGATTATAACGCAATAGAAATAATCACGAACAATCACGGCCCGGGATGCATCTACCGTTTCCGGATGCCGGCCCGCCACACAGCGTACGTCAACGGCATGCCCGGGCGGTAAGCGAGATGCGTGGCGGAAGGGGCGTCTATCAGGTGCAGGTCGGCGCGGTGTCCGACGGCGATAGACCCCACAGCGCGTTCACCCTCGGCATCCGCGCCGGTGTCCTTGTGCAACGCCAGGGCCCCGCCGTACGTGCCGGCGCGGACTGCCTCGTGCACGCTCAGATGCATCTGCAGGACGGCCGTCGTCACGCAAAATGCCATCGAGCTGGTGTAGGACGTGCCGGGGTTGCAGTTCGATGCAAGTGCAACTTGCACTCCCGAATCGAGAAGCTCACGGGCAGGGGCCAACGGCTGGCGGGTGGAGAGGTCGCAGGCAGGAAGGCAGGTGGCGACGGTGCCCCGCCCACCTGTTCCGGTGGCGGGGTCCCAGCTGGACCAGGACGCAGCAAGGGCCTTCACGTCCTGCCCGGCGAGGTAATTGACGTGGTCCACGCTGGCGGCCCGGAGTTCCACAGCCAGCTGCACGCCGGGGCCCTCGCCCAGCTGGTTGCCGTGCACGCGCAAGCCCAGGCCCGCATCCCGGCAAGCCATCAGCACCCGGCGCGACTGCTCGGCCGTAAAAGCGCCCTCCTCGCAGAAGACGTCGGCCCACTGCACGTACGGGCGGACGGCGGCGAGCATCGGCCCGCAGACCAGGTCGGTGTACGCTTCGGGGTCCTGGCCGGCGGGAACCAGGTGCGCGCCGAGGTAGGTCACCTGGTCGGCCACCATGGAGGCGATCCGCGCACTCCGGGCCTCGTGCTCCACGTCCAGGCCATACCCTGTCTTGGTCTCGAGGTAGGTGGTTCCCTGTGAGACAGCCTCGGCAACCCTGCCCATGGCCAGGCGGGTGAGGTCGAAGTCAGAGGTAGCGCGCGTGGCGTTCATGGTGACGGCGATGCCCCCTGCGGCGTATGCCTCCCCTGCCATCCGGGCTTCGAATTCGGCAGTGCGGTCCCCGGCGAACAGCAGGTGGCTGTGCGAGTCCACCCACCCCGGGAGCATGGCCCGGCCCCCGGCGTCGACGGCTTCATCAGCTGCGGGGGCGCCTGAGGCGGCACCGATCCACGAGATCCGCTCCCCCTCGACCACCACCGCCGCATCCCTCAGGACCCGGTGCTCCAGGTCCTGGGTCATCAGCTCGGCAATGTTGGTGATCAGGGTGCTCATGGGACCATTCTTCAGCGCCGGATGGACCAACGGGTGGCCGCCAGGGCCTGCGCTGTCCGGGATGCCGGACCCGTTCCCCCTGCCGCCCCGCCCACCCTTGCTTCGCCCTGGCCGGACTGACCGGCCAGGATCTGGTCGGCTGCCAATTCCGCCATGGCCGAGGAGGTCTGGAAGCCGTACCCGCCTTGGCCGGCCAGCCAGTAGAAGCCGGGGGCTTCGGCGTCGAACCCTGCCACCGGCACACCATCGGCCGCTTCAGTGCGAAGGCCCGTCCAGGAACGGCGGATGGCCGTGATTCCCAAGCTGGTAAACGCGTTCAACTTCTCCACCAGGCGTTCCACGTCGCCGGGCCGCGGCCGCGCATCCTCGGGACCGCTGGGTACTGTTTCCGAGGGGGAAATGAGCACATCCTCGCCGTCCGGCCGGAAATAGAACGAGTTGTCAGCGGCAGCCACCATGGGGGTGGCGGCGGGCAAGGGATGGTCGACGGCGGCAATCGCCGCAGTGCGCCGGTAAGGCTGCAGCCCCAGCTTTTCCACGCCGCTGAGTACCGCGAGTTCGTCCGCCCAGGCGCCGGCCGCGTTGACCAGGACACCCGTTTCGAAGCCCTCGGCTCCGGCCCCCACCTGCCACCCGGACCCCAGTCTTTGCGCGGAATGCACGCGGGCGCCCGTGATGATGTCGGCACCGGACGAGGCCGCCCGCTGCCGGTGATCCTCCAGCAGCAGGGGCGCATTACAGCCGAAGGAGCCGGTATCGAGGCCCGCGGCCTCGAAGCTGCCCGGCACCAACGCCGGGCACAGTTCAACCGCGCGGTCCACCGTGATGGGCTGCATGTGACCGCTGGCTTCCGCGGCGACATCCGCCCCAGAGCCCACCAGCATGAAGCTGCGCGGCGTCAGGACCGGTTCGGGCAGGTCGGCGTCGCGGGCCGCGAGCAGCTCAAGGGTCCGCACGGTGAGCTCCTGCACGGCGGGAGGTCCGTAGCTGGGAATCAGCTGCCGGGCGGAGCGGGAGGACGTGTGGTACGCCAGTTCCTGTTCCGCCTCCACCAGCGCAACGCTGCAGCGGCCGGCCAGTGCGGACGCCAGGGACAGGCCGGCGATGCCGCCGCCCACGATCAGGACATCGTAATGTGCTGCCATCGGTCCATCCTGACAGAGTTCCCGTGCGGTGTAACTCCCGTCAGGCTGGTGCTGCCTCGGCACGGCTGGCGACGAAGGCACGCACGCACGCTTCGACGTCGTCCGCTGAGTGTGCGGCGGACAGCTGCACCCGGATCCTCGCGGCACCCCGCGGGACCACGGGGAAGCTGAAGGCGGTGACGAAGACCCCGTGCTGCAGCATCCGGTCAGCCACCTGCGCCGCCATCACAGCGTCCCCGAACATCACGGGCACGATGGCGTGTTCGCCCCGGAGCAGGTCAAAGCCCTCGCCGGCCATGCGCCGCCGGAACAGTTCTGCGTTCTCGAACAGCCGGCGGCGCAGGTCGGCCGAGTTCTCCACCAGGTCCAGGGCCTTGAGGGTGGCGGCAACGATGGCGGGAG
This sequence comes from Arthrobacter liuii, assembly GCF_014639275.1. Lineage (GTDB taxonomy): Bacteria > Actinomycetota > Actinomycetes > Actinomycetales > Micrococcaceae > Arthrobacter > Arthrobacter liuii. The sequence continues at coordinate 169,353 of NZ_BMFW01000001.1, forward strand.
CCAGTGAGTTGGAGAACAGGTACGGCCGTGCCTTCTGCCGCAGCATGGCGATGATTTCCCTGCGGCCGGACACATAGCCGCCGGAGGCCCCCCCGAGGGCCTTGCCGAAGGTGCCGGTGTAGATGTCCACCCGATCGGAGACACCTGCGTGCTCCGGGGTGCCCGCACCGGTAGCGCCCATGAAGCCCACTGCGTGGGAATCATCAACCATCACCAAGGCGCCGTACTTCTCGGCGAGGTCGCAGATGGCCTCGAGCGGAGCCAGGTAGCCGTCCATGGAAAAAACACCATCGGTGACGATGATCTTCCGGCGGGCATCCTGTGCCTCCTGCAGGCGGACCTCCAGTTCGGCCATGTCCTGGTTGGCGTAACGGTAGCGGCGGGCCTTGCAGAGGCGGATTCCGTCGATGATGGACGCGTGGTTCAGGGCGTCGGAAATGACCGCGTCCTCGGGCCCGAACAGGGACTCAAAGACACCGCCGTTGGCGTCGAAGCAGCTGGAGAAAAGGATGGTGTCCTCGGTGCCCAGGAACTTCGCAACCCGGGCTTCAAGTTCCAGGTGCAGGTCCTGGGTGCCGCAGATGAAACGGACGCTGGCCATGCCGAAGCCGCGGTGGTCCATGGCGGCCTTGGCGGTGCTGATGATGTCCGGGTGGTCCGCGAGGCCCAGGTAGTTGTTGGCACAGAAGTTCAGCACGTCGGCGCCGGGTCCGCCGATCCGGCCGGCGGTGATGTGGCTGGACTGCGGTGAGCTGATACTGCGTTCGGTCTTGTAAAGCCCGGCCGCGCGGATTTCTTCCAGCTCGTCGCGGAGCTGGTCCTTGATGGACGTGTACATGGGTTTCCTTACCGTCGGGTCTTACAGTCGGGTCCAGTCGAGGACAACTTTGCCGCCCACGCCGCTGCGGGCGATGTCGAAGCCCTTCTCCCAGTCCGCGGCCGGCAGCGTGTCCGTGACCACGGCGGAGATTCCCGCGTGGAGCACGGGGTTGGAGGAGAGCATGGCGCTCATTGCGTACCAGGTTTCGTACATCTCGCGGCCGTAGATGCCCTTGAGCGTGAGCATGTGGGTGACCACCTTGCCCCAGTCGATGGTGATCTCCTGGCTGGGCAGTCCCAGCATGGCGATCCGGCCGCCGTGGTTCATGTTGTCGATCATCTCAGGCAGCGCGGAGGGGTGGCCGGACATTTCCATTCCGACGTCGAAGCCTTCGCGCATGCCGAGCTCACGCTGGGCGTCGCGCACCCGGGTGGTTGAGACATCGATGGCAAGGTCGGCGCCGAGCTGCCGGGCCAGGTCCAGCCGTGGCCGGGAAACGTCCGTGATGGCGATCTTGCGTGCCCCGGCGTGGCGGGCAACGGCGATAGCCATCAGGCCGATGGGCCCGGCGCCGGTGATGAGGACGTCTTCCCCCACCAGCGGAAAGCTCAGGGCGGTGTGCACGGCATTGCCGAAGGGGTCGAAGATGGCGCCGAGTTCGGGCGTGACGGAGGGGTCGTGGTGGACCCAGGCGTTGGTTTCGGGGATCACCACGTACTCGGCGAACGCGCCGTCGCGCTGGACTCCCACGCTGACGGTATGGATGCACATCTGGCGGCGTCCCGCGCGGCAGTTCCGGCAAATGCCGCACACCACGTGGCCCTCGCCGGAGACCCGGTCGCCCACCTTGACCTCGCGGACGTCCTCGCCCACTTCCACCACTTCGCCATAAAACTCATGGCCGGCAATCAGGGGTGCCGCGATGATTCCCTGCGCCCAGGAGTCCCAGGACTGGATGTGCAGGTCCGTCCCGCAGATCCCCGTGGCCACCACCCGGATCTTTACGTCCGCCGGGCCGGCAGCGGGTTCGGGCCGGTCCACGAGTTCGAAGCCGGCGTGGGGGCCGGACTTGTACAGGGCCTTCATTGGCGTCCTTACTGCTTGGCGTTCACTCTGCGGGGTACGTCCTCATTGAAGCCTTGCAAATGCTTTAGCACAACAGAGATCTTCTCAATCGACGATGTAGCTTTCGCTAATGATTAGAGTGGATGCATGGAGATTCATCAGCTGGAAATCCTGAGGGAACTCGGCGCCCTGGGAAGCGTGAAGGCGGTGGCGGATACCCTCATGGTGACGCCGTCGGCAGTGTCACAGCAGCTGGCCCACCTGCAGCGGACAGTGGAGGTGCCGTTGACCCGCAAGGAGGGCCGGAGCCTGGTGCTCACGGAAGCGGGCCAGGTACTCGCGGACGCGGGTGCCGCCGTCGTCAGCGCCATGGCCGATGCCCGCGGTGCGCTGGGCACCTACCATGGCTCCCCCGCCGGCCGGGTGACCGTGAGTGGCTTCCACAGCGCGGGCCAGGCGCTGTTCGCTCCGCTGGCGCGGATGCTGGACCGGCCGGAACACCCGCGGATCGAACTGTCCGATGAGGACGTTGCCCAGCATGACTTCCCTGCCCTCGCCGCCCGCTATGACCTGGTGCTGGCGCACCGCATGGACCACAGTCCCCGCTGGCCCGCCGAACGCGTGGCCGTCATCCCGCTGGCCCACGAACCGCTGGACGTGGCCCTTCCCGCCGGGCACCCACTGGCCCAAAAGGACACGGTCACGGCGGACGACGTCGGCGCCGAGGCCTGGGTGACCAGCCACCCAGGCTACTCCCCCGCCGATGTCCTGTCCGCCGTCGCGGCCGTCTCCAGCCGGGAGCCGAACATTGTGCACCGCATCAACGACTACTCCACGGTGGCGGCTCTGGTGGCGGCGGGCGGCGTGGTGGGACTGCTGCCCAGGTACACCGCCGGGCCGGTCCTCAATCCTGATATCGTCCTGCGCCCGCTGGAGGGCATCAGCACGCGCCGCAGGATCGACCTGCTGGTCCGGCCGGAGAACCTGAAGCGGCGGGCCGTGGTGATGGTGTGCGAAGCTCTGGAGGACATCATGGCAGGGCTGGTGCAACAGTGTTGAGCTAGGCTCCCTTGCCGTTCCCGTTCCCGTTCCCGTGGCCCATGGCCTTGCCGTGGCCGCGTCCCAGCCCAAGGCCGGGGCCGTCACCGGCCCCCTTGACGATCCGTTTGGCCGTCGCCTTGTCGCCGTCTTTGACGCCGGCGACGCGCACGGCATCGCCGGCAGCGATGTCCGCGATGGTTCCGTCCGTCGGCTTAAGCCGCTTGCCGTCGTCGCCCTTTGCTCCTGGGCTTTCAGTTGCGGAGCCGCTTGCCGCAGGGGCAGGAATCCTGGTGATTTTTGTGTCGCCGTTGACCGTGTAGGTCTGGGAGAGGCCGTCCTCGCTCTTGACGGTAATGGCGGTACCGCTCACCGATTCCACGGTGCCGCGCTGTTCCAAGACGGTCTGGAAGCTTCCGTCGGGATTCTTGACCACTCCCTCACTGTGGAGGGACTGGGAACGCTGGGCTTTGCCGGGTTTGTCGTGCCCGGGAGCGTTGCCTGAATTACCCGGCCCCGCAGATGCCGAGGGCGTTGGCGACGGCGTCCCGGTGGCCGACCACGCCAAGGCAGCCCCTGTGCCTGTCAGTGGCAGCGCCACCGCCCCGACCAGCACTGCCTTGCGCATCCTCATTGGTTCCCGGACCACCATGGCTGTTCCTTCCGCACGCCGCCGGGGCACCAGCGCCCCCTGGCATCCAGTGTAAGCGTGATGCGCACGCTCAACCACGGGTACTTTCGGTGAGACCCGCCTGAGTACTTAAAGCCCAACTGGGTCGCAGTTAATGTCGTTTTGGGCCCCCAAAACGACATTAACTGCGACCCAGTTGGGCTGTGATGCTGCTAGACGGTGACGCCCAGCTTCTCCAGGATCAGTTCCTTGACACGGCCGGCGTCGGCCTGGCCCCGGGTGGCCTTCATGACCCCGCCAACAATCGCACCGATGGCCTGCACCTTGCCGGCGCGGATCTTGTCCGCGACGCCGGGCTGCGCGGCGAGTGCGGCGTCGATGGCCTCCAGGAGGGGCCCGTCGTCGGACACGACGGCGAGGCCGCGCTTGTCGACGATCTCCGCCGGGGTGCCTTCACCGGCGAGCACGCCATCCAGCACCTGGGTTGCCATCTTGTTGTTGATCTTTCCGGCCTCCACCATCTGCGCGAGCTCCACGATGGTGGCAGGTTCGACGCCCAGCTGGCCCGGGTCCACGTCGGCGGCCTTGGCGCGACCCACGATCTCGCCCATCCACCACTTGCGCGCCACGGAGGCGGACGCCCCGGCCGCGATGGTTTCCTCGATCTCGTCCAGGACGCCGGCGTTCACCACGTCGCGGAATTCCAGGTCTGAGTAGCCCCAGTCGGCCTTGAGGCGCTTGCGGCGCTCGGCCGGCGGTTCGGGCAGGGTAGCGCGCAGTTCCTCCACCCATTCCCGGGAGGCAACCACGGGGACCAGGTCCGGTTCCGGGAAGTAGCGGTAGTCGTCGGCGTCGGACTTGGCACGGCCCGAGGTGGTGGTGCGGGTGTCCTCGTGCCAGTGGCGGGTTTCCTGGATGACGGGCGCGCCAGAGTCCAGGACCGCGGCGTGGCGCTGGATCTCGTAGCGCACAGCGTGCTCGACGGCGCGCAGCGAGTTCACGTTCTTGGTCTCGGAGCGGATGCCGAACCGTTCGCGGCCGTGCGGGCGAAGCGAGACGTTGGCGTCGCAGCGGACGTTGCCGCGTTCCATCTTCGCGTCAGAGACGCCGAGGTTCTTCACGATTTCCCGGACGGCCGCCACGTAGGCCTTGGCCAGTTCAGGCGCGCGGGAGCCGGCACCCTCAATGGGCTTCGTAACGATTTCCACCAGCGGAACTCCGGCACGGTTGTAATCCACGAGGGAGAAGTCCGCGCCCTGGATCCGACCGGTGGCACCGCCCATGTGGGTCAGCTTGCCGGCGTCCTCTTCCATGTGCGCGCGCTCGATCTCCACGCGGAACACAGTGCCGTCCTCGAGCTCAACGTCCAGGTAGCCGTCGTACGCGATGGGCTCATCGTACTGCGAGGTCTGGAAGTTCTTGGGAGTGTCCGGGTAGAAGTACTGCTTCCGGGCGAAGCGGCAGGACTCGGCGATCTTGCAGTTCAACGCCAGGCCGATCTTGATGGAGGACTCGATGGCCGTCTTGTTGACCACCGGCAGGACGCCGGGCATGCCGAGGTCCACCTCGTTGACGTTGGTGTTTGGCTCGTCGCCGAAGACGTTGGGCGCGGAGGAGAACATCTTGGTCTTGGTGTTCAGCTCCACGTGGACCTCGAACCCCAGGACGGGATCGTACTTCTCCATGGCCTCTTCGAAGCTCAGGATTTCGTCGGTGCTCATTATTTTGCCTCCTGGGTTTCGAGGGTTCCGGCAGCGGCAAGGTCGGGGGCCTGGGCCAGCAGCGGGCCGCCCCACTTGGCCTCAAGCAGCGATTCGAGGACTGCGCCCACGCGGTACAGGCGGGCGTCCTCGCGGGCCGGGGCCAGGAGCTGGATGCCCACCGGAAGCCCGTCCTCGTCCGCCAATCCGCCGGGCAGCGACAGGCCGGGGACGCCGGCCAGGTTCGCGGGGATGGTGGCGACGTCGTTGAGGTACATGGCCAGCGGATCGTCCAGTTTTTCGCCGAGCGGGAACGCCGTGGTGGGGGCGGTGGGTGAAATCAGCACGTCGGCCTGCGTGAAGGCGGCGTCGAAGTCGCGCTGGACCAGCGTGCGGACCTTCTGGGCGGAGCCGTAGTAGGCGTCATAGTAGCCGGCGGACAGGGCGTAGGTGCCCAGGATGATGCGGCGCTTGACCTCGTCACCGAAGCCGGCGGCGCGGGTGGCACCCATGACGCGTTCGATGGTCATGGGCCCCTCTTCGGGGAGGACGCGCAGGCCGTACCGGACGCCGTCGAACTTGGCCAGGTTGGAGGAGGCCTCGGACGGCATGATCAGGTAGTAGGCGCCCAGGGCGTACTGGAAGTTGGGGCAGGAGACCTCGACGATTTCCGCTCCGGCTTCCTTCAGCAGCTCCAGGGCATCGTTGAAGCGGTTCTCGACGCCGGCCTGGTAGCCCTCGCCGTGCAGTTCCTTGATGATGCCGATCCGCAGGCCCTCGACATTGCCGGTCTTCGCAGCGGCGACGAGGTCGGCCAGGGGTTCGGGCAGCGAGGTGGAGTCGCGGGGATCGTGGCCGCCGATGACCTGGTGCAGGAGGGCGGAGTCCAGCACGGTCCGGGTGACCGGCCCGATCTGGTCCAGGGAGGAGGCCATGGCGATGGCACCGTAGCGGGAGACGCTGCCGTAGGTGGGCTTCACGCCGACGGTGCCGGTGACGGCGCCGGGCTGGCGGATGGAACCGCCGGTGTCGGTTCCGAGGGCCAGGGGGGCTTCGAAAGCGGCGACGGCCGCTGCCGAACCGCCGCCGGAGCCGCCGGGGATCCGGTCCAGGTCCCAGGGGTTGCGGGTGGGGCCGTAGGCCGAGTGCTCGGTGGAGGAACCCATGGCGAACTCGTCCAGGTTGGTCTTGCCCAGGATGGGCATCTTCGCGGCACGCAGGCGCTCAACGACGGTGGCGTCGTAGGGGCTGTGCCAGCCCTCGAGGATCTTGGAGCCGGCCGTGGTGGGCTGGCCGATGGTGACGATGAGGTCCTTCACCGCGATTGGAACGCCGGCCAGGTAGTGGAGGGCTTCGGCTTCCGCTCCGCCGGCGGCGCGGATGGCGTCCACCTCGGCGGCGACGGCGAGCGCTTCTTCTGCGTTGACGTGCAGGAACGCGTTGACCTGGCCGTCGACGGCGGCGATGCGGTCCAGGTAGGCCTGGGTGGCTTCCACGGCGGTTACTTCGCCGGCGGCCAGCTTATCGGCCAGCTGCGCGGCGGACAGGCGGATCAAGGTTTCGGCGCTGATGCCGGCGGGGTTCTGTTCAGTCATGGTTATGCCTCATCCAGGATGGCCGGGACCTTGAAACGGTTCTCATCGGAATCCGGGGCGCCGGAGAGTGCCTGTTCCGCAGTGAAGGTGTGTCCCACAACGTCGTCGCGGAACACGTTGGTGAGCGGAATGGGGTGCGAGGTGGCCGGAACGTCGTCCCCGGCGGCCTCGCTGACGGACTTGACCGAATCGACGATGACGGCCAGCTCGCCGGCCATCCTGTCCAGCTCTTCGGCACTCATCTCGATGTGAGCGAGTCGCGCGAGATGCGCGACGTCGTCACGGTTGATCGCAGCCATGGATCTCCCCTGCAAAGTTCGAATTGTTTTCCGATCCAGTCTAGTGGGGAAACGCAGATGCCCGTCTGACATCCCCCAGCGGGCGTCAGACGGGCACCTTCGATGCCCGGTCCGGTCGCGGGGACAGGATCGCAGGCAGCTACAGACTAACCGATACCAATGGCTCCAGTCAGCATGCCGACGCCAAGCATCACCAGGGAGATAACGGCTGTGCGCCACAGGACCTTCTTGTGGTGGTCACCCAGGTCCACCTTGGCCAGCGAGACCAGGAGCAGGATGGCCGGAACCAGCGGGCTCTGCAGGTGGAACGGCTGGCCGGTGATGGAGGCGCGGGCCATGTCGGCAGCGCCTACACCGTAGTGGGCAGCGGTCTCGCTCAGGACCGGCAGTACGCCGAAGTAGAACGCGTCGTAACTCATGAAGAACGTCATGGGGATGCTCAGGACGCCGGTGATGACGGCGGCGGCCATGACCATGCTGACCACGGCCACGATGGACGGCGCGTGCGCAATCAGCTGGGCGCCCTGGTCCTTGACCTTGGGGAAGTTGACCAGCAGTGCGATGGCGGCGCCCACCATGAAGACGAACGGCAGCGGGATGACGTTGGCCACGAGCACCACCATGACGGCAACGGTCAGGGCCAGGTTGAACCAGAACAGCTTGGGGCGCAGGGTGCTGCGGTTGGGATCAAGTGCGGTGTCCGTGAGTCCGGCGCCGCTGTCGTCAATGAGGGTGTCAGTGCGGTCCAGGACGGCCACGGAGGATCCACCCAGGGGGCGGTCGACCGCGGGAGCTGCTCCGCCGGGGTTGCCACCCTTGCGTCCACGGCCGGCTCCCGAAGCGCTGGTTCCCGAAGCACCCGCTGTTGTGCCGCCGTCGAACCCTTTTGCAGTGTCCGGGACACCCCAGATGTCCGGCGCGGTGGCACGGAGGCGGTTGCGCTCCTGCAGGCCCAGCAGCCAGGCGAAGGCGAAGACGACAACCAGGCCGGCCACCAGGGACGGGATCATGGGGACGAAGACGTCGTTGACGTCGATCTTCAGGGTGGTGGCGGCACGGGCCGTGGGGCCGCCCCAGGGCAGGATGTTCATGGTGCCGTTGGCCAGGCCGGCCACGCAGGTGAGGACCACCGGGCTCAACTTGAGGCGGAGGTAGACCGGCAGCATGGCCGCGGTGGTGAGGATGAAGGTGGTGGATCCGTCACCGTCCAGGGACACGGCGGCCGCGAGGATGGCCGTGCCCGGGACAACCTTGGCGGGATCGTTGCCCAGCTTGCGGAGGATGAACTTCACCAGCGGGTCGAACAACCCGACGTCGATCATCAGGCCGAAGTAGATGATGGCGAACATCAGCAGGGCCGCGGCGGAGGTCATGGACTTCATGGAGTCCATTACCATGTCGCCGATGCCACGGCCGGCCCCGGCGAACAGGCCAAAAACAGTAGGGACAATGATCAACGCCAGCACTGGCGTCAACTTCTCCTGTCTTCGCTGGCCGACGACGGCGCAGTGGACATCCAGCTCCGGTACGGCACCACCGGCAGGCCGGAGCACCGCTACGGCCTGCCGGGAAGGTAGCAGGAGAGCCTACGCGCTCTTTTGGGCCACCAGTTCGATCTCGACGAGCATCTTCGGGTCCAGGAACGGCAGCACGTGGACCAAGGAGAGGGTGGGGCGGATCTCACCGAACACCTCGCCGTGGGCCCGGCCGGCCTCTTCCCATTTGCTGATGTCCGTCAGGTACAGCTTGGATTGCACCACGTCCTCGTAGGCAAAGCCGGCATCGGCAAGTACCTTGCCGAGTTTCTGCAGGATGTACTGGGTCTGGGTGTAGAAGTCATCCCCTACGATTCCGTCCTCGCCGCTGGCCGCGGTGGCAGAGATGTAGAGGGTGTTGTCCACCTGGACGGCGCGGGAGTAGCCGAGGGTCTGCTCCCAGACGGATCCGCTGCCGAACGTTTTGCGCATGGGTGGGCCTTTCAAAGCTGGAATGGGTCGCCACCACTGTAGGGCTGCTACAGGTCGCGCCGGTAAACCAGCAGTTTTGTGTCGGTACCGGGTACAAACCAGTCCCGTTCGGGCACCCGCTGGAAGCCGGTCTTGCGGTACAGGCCGTGGGCGCTTTCCCAGTCCTGGCCGGTGGTGAGGGACACCCCACGGATGCCCGGAAGGGTTCTTGCATGGCTGATGATGGCGTCCACCATGGCCCTGCCGGCGCCGCTGCGCTGGACGGCCGGGTCCACCACCAGCATGCGGAACTCCAACTCATCATGCAGTGCGATGTCTGCGTAGGGTTCGCCCGCACGTGCCAGCGTCACAGAGCCGATGACGGTTCCCTGCCGTTCGGCCACCCAGATGGTGGCCTGCCGGGCGCGCGCGCCCACATCCATGATCTTGGCCATGTACGGGTGGGCGGCGTCGTCGAAGTAGCCTGCGGAGAGGTAGGAGTCGCCGGTGATGCGGGCCACGGCGGGGAAGTCAGCCTCGACGGCGGGACGGATGATTAACTGCTGCTGCACCCATCAATGGTAGTGGCGGGCCGGCCCGGGATCCGCCGGAACGGCGCTTACCGTGACCGAACTATCAGAACGGGTGCGGCCCGGCAGTTGGACCTGCCGGGGCAGGCGCCACCGGAGGGGAAGCGTGCCTGCTCAGACGGGGAACTTGCCGGACAGCTCCAAACTGGCGGCGCACGTCCAGGCGTCCAGGCGCTCGTCGTCCGTTGGACCGCCGTCCAGGGGGCTGGTCAGGCGAGGCCTGCGCACCCAGCAGCCCGCTTCCTCGGCGATCAGGGCACCAGCCGAGAAGTCGTGCTCGTTCAGGCCCCGTTCGCCGTACGCGTCGTGGGTTCCGTCCGCCACCATGCACAGGTCCAGGGCGGCGGACCCAAGCCGGCGGACGTCGGCGAAGCCGTCCAGCAGGGTGCCGAAGGCGGCAGCCTGCTCGGACCGGATCCCCGGCTCGTAGCTGAACCCGGTGGCCAGGATTTGTCCGGTGCGGCCGGAGAGGGGCCCGTCGAGCCTGATGACTGCCCCGCGCTCCTCCAGCCACGCACCCTGGCCGCGGGCAGCGTAATACACCCGGCCCAGGGCAGGGGCGTTGACGACGCCGGCCAGCCACACGCCGTCGGCATCTGCAACAGCAACCGACGTGGCGTAGTAGACGATGTTGCGGATGAAGTTGGTGGTGCCGTCCAGCGGGTCGATGGACCAGCGGTAGCCGGTGGGATCGGCAGGCCGGGTGGTTCCCTGTTCCTCCCCGGTGATGCTGTCGCCCGGGCGGGCAGCGGCAATGACGTCCCGCACCGCATTCTCGGCGGCAAGGTCGTAGGCGGTGACCCAGTCCCCCGCCGCCCCCTTGTTGCTCGCGTCCAGGGCGTTGCCGTCCCGGCTGGAAAGGACCTTGGCGCCTGCCGCGGCTGCCTGCTTGGCCACCTCCAGCAGTTCCGAAACCGACGTCATGCGTTCTCCTCAACCGCGGCCGGTACTGCCGCTTCCTCGTTGCCATCCTGGTCCAGACCCGGCGCTCCGTCCGTGGCTGCCGCTGCCGCATCACCCACGGCAGCCGGGCCGCCGTCGAGCAGTTGGCGGAAACCGTCCTCGTCCAGCACGCGGACCCCCAGCTGCTCCGCCTTGTCCAGCTTGCTGCCGGCACTTTCGCCCGCCACCACGTAGCTGGTGTTCTTGGAAACGGAGCCGGCGGCCTTGCCGCCGCGGAGCAGGATGGCTTCCTTGGCCTCGTCGCGGCTGAAGTTGGGCAGGGAGCCCGTGACCACTACCGTGAGCCCTTCGAGGGTGCGCGGCATGGACTCGTCGCGTTCGTCCTCCATCCGCACCCCGGCGGTGGCCCAGCGGTCGATGATCTCCACGTGCCAGTCCTCCGCGAACCATTCCTTCAGCGCGGCGGCGATGGTGGGCCCCACCCCGTCCACGTGGGCGAGTTCCTCCTCGGAGGCTGCGCGGATGCGGTCCATGGAACCGAACGCCTGTGCCAGGGCCCGTGACGCGCGTGGGCCCACGTGGCGGATGGACAAGGCAACCAGCACGCGCCACAGGGGCTGGGTCTTGGCCTTTTCGAGTTCCTTGAAGAGCTTCTGCGTGGTGGCGGTGGGCTTGGACGGCGATTTGGCCGTGCCCTTGCTGAAGAAGTACGGCACCATTTCGTACTCGCCGGTTGGAACGCCTTTGGCTTTTTTCTCCCGGCGGATGCGGACATCGGCCAGGTCCTCGGGGGTGAGGTCGAACAGCCCGGCTTCAGAGGTCAGCGGGGGCACTTCCGGTTCAGTGGGCTGGGTCAGGGCGATGGCCGCTTCCCAGCCCAGGGCCTCGATGTCGAAGGCACCCCGGCCGGCCACGTGGAACACCCGTTCGCGGAGCTGGGACGGGCAGGACCTGGCGTTGGGGCAACGGACATCCACGTCCCCCTCCTTGGCTGGTGCCAGCGGAGTGCCGCAGGAGGGGCAATCGGTGGGCATCACGAAGTCCCGCACCGGCGGGTCCTGCTGGTCCCGGAGGGACAGGACCGGGCCAACGATTTCGGGGATGACGTCCCCTGCCTTCCGCAGGATGACGATGTCACCGATCTTCACGCCCTTGGCTTTCACCACGTCCTGGTTGTGCAGCGTGGCCATTTCCACGGTGGATCCTGCCACCTTGACCGGCTCCATGACACCGTAGGGCGTGACCCGGCCAGTGCGGCCCACATTGACCTGGATGTCCAGCAGTTTGGTGTGCACTTCTTCGGGCGGGTATTTGTAGGCAACCGCCCAGCGCGGAACACGGGTGGTGTTGCCCAGGGCACGCTGCGTGCCGAAATCGTCAACCTTGATCACGATGCCGTCGATTTCGTGGAGCAGCTTGTGGCGCTGGTCCCCGTAGCGCTTGATGAAGCCCAGGACGTCCTCACGGGTCTCCAGCACCTCAAAGTACGGGCTGACCGGCAGGCCCCACTCGTTGAGCAGCGCATACGTTTCCGATTGGCTGCCGGCGTCAAGCCCTTCGCGGGCGCCGATCCCGTGGACGAACATTTTCAGTGGCCGCTTGGCGGTCTCGGCGGGGTCCTTTTGCCGCAATGAGCCGGCCGCCGCGTTGCGGGGGTTGGCCAGCGGTGCCTTGCCGGCTTCAATCAGGGCCTCATTGAACTCGGCGAAGGCTTTGGACGGGATGAAGACCTCGCCGCGCACCTCCATTTCGGCAGGGAAGCCGCCGCCGCGCAGTTCCTGCGGGATCTCCTTGATGGTGAGCAGGTTGTGGGTGATGTCCTCGCCGGTGGTTCCGTCGCCCCTGGTGGCGGCGCGGACCAGCTTGCCGTCGCGGTACAGGAGGTTGACCGCCAGGCCGTCGATCTTGAGTTCGGTCAGCCAGGCTGCCCTGGCGCCGCCGTCACCGATCTTTTCGATGCTTGCTTCGGCCCGGTTGAGCCAGGCCTCGAGCTCCTCCAGGGAGAAGACGTCCTCCAGGCTGTACATCCGCTGGAGGTGTTCCACGGGGGCGAACGCGGCGGAGACCTCGCCGCCCACTTCCTGGGTTGGCGAATCGTTGGCCACCAGTTCGGGGTGAAGTGCCTCGATCTCCTCCAGGCGGCGGAAGAGCGAGTCGAATTCCGCGTCCGACACCAAGGGCGCGTCCTGCTGGTAGTACGCGAACCGGTACTTCCGGACCAGGTCCGCGAGGTTTTCGTATTCTCCGCGGAGGGCTTCGGAGGGGATCGCTTCGGGCTCGTGCGGTGCCGCGGTCCTGGTGGCGGTCTGTTCTGCGGGTCCTGGTCCTGTGCTCACAGACCTATCTTGCCCTACACCTCTGACAGTCACCCGGCGGGGCGGCGTGGCAAGGAGAAACCGGATGCCAGTGCGGGAAGCGCCAGTGCGTGCGTCAGTGCGACCGGAGCCGGTTCCGGTTCCACCATGCAAAGGCGCCGGCGGCAACCCCTACCAGCAGCGCTCCAAGGACGGTGGGCAGGAGCGCGGGCCCGTCCGGGCCCCGGCCGGGGGCCGGGGCAACGGCAGCCAATTGGGTGGGCCGCGCGGACCGGGTGACGGGGCTGTTCCAGTCCTGCCCGCTGGACGGGCCGGTAGGCGGCCGGTAACCGGCAGCGGCCGAGGCCGAGGCCGAGTCAGGGACAGGCTCCCCCGGCGGCGCCTCCGAGGCCGCCGGAACCGCGGACGGGTCAGCCGCCGGAGGCGTGTCGGCCGGGGGCGCCGGGGGCTGGACAGGCGGGCCGGGAGCCTCAGCAGGGGGCGCCGGCTGTGCGGGTTGCGGCGCCGGTTCCCTGGATTTGCGGGGCCGCCCGGTTTGGCCGGCGTCGGGGCTGCTGGCGAGGACGGGCAGGCAGACCAGCCCGCAGTCTGGGGGCGCCTGGGTACCTGAGACGGGTGTGGGCGAGGGTTCCGGGGAGGCAGCGAGCGCCGGCCCGGCTGGGAAGAAGCCAAAGGCCAGGGCCAGGGCAGCCGCTGATGCCGTCGTCGAAACAGCGTAGAGGACCGGTGCGGACGGGGTCATTGCTACCTTTCGATGCGCGCAGCCCCCCACCGCGGCTTTCTGGTGTCCCCGGTAGTCTTCTACAGCTTCATGCGGGGCCGCAAATCCGCGGCAGTGGCGGCCCCACCGTCATCAGGGCTGTTCAGTCCCGGTTTTCGGGCGGGAGCGCCACCTGGATCTTTCGTGCTTTGCCGCGTCCCACCACGTATCCGCGGCCTGGGATGAAGTCCGGACTGACCCGGCCCAGGGAGGTGTTGAGCAGGCTGTCGCCTTCGATGTCCCCCGGGCTGAGGAGCAAGCCCCGCCGCCCCGATTTGAAGGGCTGGGCCAACTGCCAGGCCGAGGACCAGGTGGAAGACTCGGACTCACCCACCACCCATTGATCCGCCTTCAGGGACGCCGTGACCAGCTGTGCCATTCCGGATTCGGCGATGGTGTCGGTGAACTCCGTGAGGCCTTCAATGAAGATGGCCACCATCCCCGGGTTTCCGGTGGAATGCTCTACCAGGTCCTCCACCACCGCGGCTAGGTCGTCCGGCCCCACCACGGAGCGGTTCCAAATGGGGAGGGACGCGACGGCGGACCGGCGGGACCCGAGGTAGATCAGCTCGGTCGCGGGGTTGGACCGGCGCAGGGCGTAGGCCAGGGTCACCAGGGCCACAGTACGCCCGGCGCCGGGCGGGCCCGCCAGCAGCATCGGGCCGCGTGCCATGATCTCCGCCGGCTGCAGGGACTCGTCGTCCACGCCAATGACCGGCAGGTCCGGACTGCCGGCCGGCAGGACATCGAGGTCCACCTGATCGGGCAGCCGCTCGATGCCCGGCGCGGTTTCCAGGCCCTGGCGCAGCATGGCTTCGCTGAGCTTGTGCACTTCGCGGGCCTGCAGGGCCAGGTTCGAGTTGCCGCCGAGGACGGCCAGCTGGACTTCAAGCCCGTCCAGCAGCCCGCGGCCCGGGGGCGATGTGGCGGTGAGGACATCCCTGGGAACGTCCATGGAGATGTAGTCGTCCTCCGAGGAAAGGCGCAGCACCAGCCGGCGCTGGATGGAGGCGAGCAATGACGCGGGGACGGCGTTGGGCCGGTCCCCCGTGACCACCAGGTGGATCCCCAGGGTTCGGCCGTCGGTGGCGAGCTGCAGGAAAATATCCCAGAGCCCGGAGAGCTTGCTGTGCTCGTACGCCTCGCGGAAGGCGGACATACCGTCCACCAGCACGAAGATCCGTTTCTCGTCCGGCCGGTTCGCCAGCTTCCGGTACTCCACGATGGTGGACGACCGCACCTCGGCGAACTGCGCCGATCGCAGCTCGGCGATGTCCCGCAGGAGGCGCAGCAGCCGCCCCACCCGTTCCACGTCGTCGCCGCTGATGATTTCCCCCACGTGCGGGAGCTCTTCGAGCATCCGCAGCCCGGCCGAGCCGCAGTCGATGCCGTACACGTGGACCGGGCCGCCGCGCGGGGTGACCGCGGCAGCAATCGCGATGCCCCGGAGCGCGGCGGACTTGCCGGAACCGCCCGTGCCGTAAATGGCCATGTTGCCGTCCCGATCCGGTTCGTAGAACACGGTGGGCTGGTCCTGGTGCACGGGGTCGTCGGCAACACCCAGCAGCAGCTGTTCGTCAGTGCGCGGGTTGGGCAGCTTGGAGAAGTCGTAGGTCTTGGCCAACTCGTCCAGCCACGGCTTGCGGGGCGGGGCGATGGCCAGGGTGTCGGCGGCCCGGACGATGTTGGTGGTCATCCTGGCGATGTCGTTGGGGCCGGCGGGTTCGGCAGCCACCGGCTTGTCAGGGGCCGGCGCCTCCCATCTGGGACCGGAGCCGAAAGCCATCTCCACGATGTCGATCTGGGGCCGCTGTGGCCTGTCCGTGGTCCAGCCGCCGGCGTAGCCGGTCTGGAACCCCTGGACGCGGCCGGGTCCGGTCTTGGCGGCGCCGCGGCCCGGGATCGCGGGATCGAAGTAGGCCGCGTCCGGAACTCCGAGGATGTCTGTGGCGTCGTCCTCATCGGCCATGCGCAGTGCCACGCGGAGGTTGGTGTTCGCGCGGAGGTTGTCCTTGATGACCCCTGCCGGCCGCTGGGTGGCCAGGATAAGGTGCAGGCCCAGGGAGCGGCCCCGGGCGGCCACGTCCACCACCCCGTCCACGAACTCGGGCACGTCGTTGGCCAGTGCGGCGAATTCGTCCACGATGATGATCAGGTACGGAGGGGCGTCCGGGTCTGCCTCCCGCTGCAGGGCCAGCAGGTCCTTGGCCTTCTTCCGGTTCAGCAGCTGTTCGCGGTAGTGGAGCTCGGCGCGCAGGGAGGTGAGGGCGCGGCGCACCAGGTGCGGGGAAAGGTCGGTGACAAGACCCACGGTGTGCGGAAGGTTGATGCAGTCGGCGAACGCGGCGCCACCTTTGTAGTCCACGAACAGGAAGCTGACGCGGTCAGGGCTGTAGGCCGCGGCCATACCCATCACCCAGGACTGCAGGAACTCGGACTTGCCGGCACCGGTGGTGCCGCCCACCAGGGCGTGCGGCCCCTCGTTCTTCAGGTCCAGGTACAGCGGCTCGATCCCCTTGGACCCCACCAGGGCGCGGAGCGTGCCGTTGTCCTTGCGGTTGGCCACGGCGGTGGCGTGCACGGAGTTGTTTTCCGTCCAGCGTTCGGCCACGGCCTGGGGATTGTCGAGGAAGTCCTTGCCGATCAGGGTTGCGTAGGAGACCGCGCGCGGCAGGTCGGAATCGTCGTTGACCGGCTTGCCCACGTCAACGACGGGGGCCAGCATCCGGGCCAGCTGGGCCGCGAGCTCCGCGTCCACGCTTTCGCAGCTGACCGGGTAGGTGTGGCGGCCCAGGCGGACCTGGCCGGTGGTGGTGCCGTGGTCGCCGTCCACCACCATGAAGTCGCGGCAGGCGGCCGGCAGCGCCTGGATGTCGGTGGCCACCCACAGGATGTGCACTCCGGAGTCCGGGCCCCGCTCGGCCAGCCGGGTGAGGCGGCCGCGGTCCACCGGGGCGTCGTCCTCCACGATGACCAGCACGGACGGGAGGACCGGCTCCTCGAGCTCATGCTTCAGCGGATCGATCCCGGGTCGGAGGTCCGGGCCGGACCGCTTGGCCGCCGCTTCGCGGGCCTCCACCAGGTCCTCGAGCCGGGCCAGCAGGGAGGAGCCGCCGGCGGACCCGGCGGCAAGGTGGTCCCCGCCGAGGGGGCTGTGGCCCGAGCCCACGTGCGGCAGCCACTGCAGCCAGTTCCAGCGCTCCCGGGATTGGGCGGAGGTGATGGCGGTGAGGACCACTTCCCCCGGGGAATGCAGGCCCACCAGCTGCAGCACCATGCCGCGGGCAACATCGTCCACCAGGCCGCGGGCGCCGGCGATGCCCAAGGCGCCGGAGGTGCGCAGCTGGGAAACCAGGGGGACGCCTTCGATTTCGCTGAACTGCTTGATGCAGTCCTGGATTTCGCGGGCGTACTGGACCTCGGTGTCGTTGGTGGAGGGTTCTTCAAGCGGGATGCGGGAAGGTGCGGTCCCCAGGCCAAACCGCAGGCCCAGGAACGACGAGTGTTCGGGGCGGTGCGTCCACAGCAGGGGTCCGAGCTTGTAGATGGCGTCCACGGTGTCGCTGACCGACGGCGCTTCCTGGAGCCGGACGGCGCGTTCCACCTGCTGCAGTTCGGTGAGGTCCTGCCGGAAGGCGGCCATCGAGGCGCGGAACTGCTTGAGCTGTTCCTTCTGCTGCTTCCGGGTCCGCATCTGCTGGTCCACGTAGTGGCCCACGATGAACAGGGGCATCATCAGCATGAACACCATGGAGAGCACATTCTGCGTGACGGCGAAAATGACAGCACCCATCATCAGCGGTGCGATCAGCATAATGTACGGGAAGGGCTGGTCCTCGGGGCGTTTGGGCCCGGCGGGCAGGACCCGCTTGGGCACCTCGAAGCGGGGTACCACCCGCGGGGAGCGGTTGAAGTCCACCAGGGGCGACGTCGGCGCTGCCGCATGGTTGTGCCCCAGCGGCACCACGGTGACCGTGGTGTCACCCAGGGTCACCGTGTCGGAGGAGTTCAGGATGGCGCGGGTCACCGGCAGGCCGTCCATGAGGAGGCCGTTGGCGGAGTTGGTGTCAACGATCTCGACGCCCTCGGCCACCGTGATCCGGGCGTGCCGCTTGGAGGTGAGCGGGTCCGTCAGCCGGATGTCCACGTCCCGGTCCCGGCCGATATAGCTGGTGCCGGTGGGCAGCGAAAATTCGCGGCCGGCGTCGGGCCCTGACAACACCCGAAGGGTTGCGGCAGCCGGCCCCCGGTTGGCGCCAGGTTCGTGGAACTGCCCGCTGGCCTGGGCCAGCGATACCACCGAGCCGGGGCGCAGGCCTGATTCGAGGAGGTTGTCCTCCCGGGCCAGGATGTTTCCACTGATGCCGGCGCCCACGAAGGCTTCGTCGATCCGCAGGGAAAGGTTCTCCGGGGCAGCCGTGCCTTTGCGGTCCGGGTCCGCGGCCCACAGCACGGTGGCGATATCGGCCACGGTGGCCAGGCCGTCCACGGTGACCGCCAGGTCCTTGGCGTCGGCGGGTTCGCGGCGAAGTGTCAGCCGGATCCTCATCCTTCGTCCACGCCCCTCATCTTTTCCAGCAGGTACAGGTCATCGGGCGTCACCAGGTGGGTGGTGACGGCGTGCTCCACCAGCCTCGCGCGGCGGTTGGTGGCAAGCTTTCCGCCGCCGCCGCGCAGGCCCGCTACCCCCACCCGGTTCAGCTTGTCGCAGACGTTGTCCAGCTTGCGGTTGAAGCGCGTCAATGCCCAGCCCAGGGTTTTCGCGGCGGCCGCGGAGGATGGGATGGCACTGAAGCCGGTGCCCTCGCGCCGAAGCACGGGCTCTGCGAGCGCCACGATCAGCGCCTTCTGCGCGTCCGTGAAGACCACGGGGCCGATGGTGGTGTCACCGCTGCCGGCGCCTTCCCTGGCCTCCTGCCGGAAGGACGGCGTTTTCAGGTGTACGGCGAACTCGTAGGTGGTGGGACCGGCCGTGAAGATGATGTTGGTATGGCTGAACACCAACGGAATCCGGGCACCGGGCGACAACCAGGCCTGCATGCCGCCGGAGGCGTCAGCCACTGTGGCAGAGAGCATGCTGCCCACGTTGCTGAGCCACCAGATGCCGTCATAACGGGCCACCTGCAGGAACTGCCGGTGCAGGTACGGGTTGTCATCCACCTCAAGGTCGCCTTCGCGGCCGATGTTGAAGATGTCCTCATCCGATGGCTCATACCATTCGCCACAGAAATCTATAGCTAGATCCCCCATGATCTGTGCCTCCTCAAGGCAGAACTGTTCCGGTCACCGGAGTGCTGATGACGTGCTGTTGCCGGCTCCCTGTGCAGGAGTGCCACTGGCCGGCCAGGGAAAGTCATTGCCCGGCGCAGGCGATGGAGCCCGCCTCCATCGGTGAAAATGCGCCGTCGGTGCGCACAATCATCACCTGGATGCAGGTCTGCCCAGTAGGGTTGGGCCGGACCCGGACGGGCGGCCGTGCGATGGCCTGGAATTCCCCTCCGCCGCCGATCGTGTACACCTTCCACTTGTAGGTGTCCCCGTCCTTGGGCTGCGGGTTGGTCCACGTGAAGCTGGCTTCCGCGTCGCCGCCGATAGATCCCTTGAGGCCTTCGACGTCGGGCACGGTGCCGTTGTCCAGGGCGTCGGCCGGGGGTTTGGTTACCTGCTGGGTGGCCACGGTCTTGGGCGGCCCCGGGGCGGCGTTGGCCACCACGATCCCCACCACCGCAGCCAGGGCCAGGAGGGTGCCGCCGGTGATTGCCAACCACAGGTTGCGCTTGCCGTGGTCTGCTTCCGGGGCCGGCTGCGGCTCGTCCACCCTTACGGCCCGCTGGACTGTTGCGCCGGCGGTGTAGGCCGCATCGGGCCCGGCTCCCCTTGCGTCCGTCACCGGTGCGCCGTAGTTCACCCCACCTGAGCTGCCGCGCAGGACGGTGGACTGGGCCCACTCACCCTGCCCGGCGCCGTCGGCCGCGTCTGCTCCACGTGCAGCCGTGCCGGGGGCAAAGCGCGACGGCGGCGCGGAGCCACCCGTGCGTCCCGTCGCGTCAGTCCCGCTGCCGGGCGGGGTGGGGCGGGTGCGTGCCGGGAAAGTGGGGGCGCTGCCGGTGCCTTCCGGGTCGATGGCGGCGATGCTGCGGACGCGGGTCTCCTCGGCGCCGTCGTCCGGGTGGCCTTCCTCCTGCTGGGGCTCTTCCAGGACTTCGAAAGGCGTGACGGAGAGGTTCAGCTCGGCCTGGATGCGCTGCAGGGCCAGGGCGAAGGCGTGCGCCGAGGAGTACCGGGACTGCGGCGATTTGGCCATGGCCGTTGCCAGTGCCAGTTCCAGGGATTCCGGCACATCCGCACGGCCCAGCCGCGGCAGCGCCATGTTGCTGATCCGGTTGATCAGTTCGCGCTGGGAATTGTCCGCCCCGGGAATGACGAAGGGCGAGCGGCCTGCCAGCAGGGTGTAAAGCGTAGCGCCGAGGGCCCACACGTCCACCATGACGCCGTCCACATTGCCGTCCCGGAACTGCTCCGGCGGGGACCAGGGAATGGACATGCCCGAGTCGTCGTCGCTGTCACCGGCAAGGGTGCCGGAAATCCCAAAGTCGGTGAGCGCCGGACGGTTGTAGTCCGTCACCAGGATGTTGGCGGGCTTGATATCGCGGTGGGCGATGCCGGCGCGGTGGGCGGTTTCGACGGCGGAGGCCACCTGGATGCCGACGGCCAGGACTTCATCCACGCTGAAGCGCTGCCGCCGGTACCGCACGTCCAGGCTGGGCCGGGAGCAGTACTCCATGGCCAGGTAGGAGTGTCCGTCGTCCGTTACTTCCGCTTCGAATATGGTGACGATGTATGGGTGCGAGGACAGTTGGGCCATGAGGTTGGCCTCTGACTCGAAACGCCGCCGGGCGCCCTCGGTCTTCAGGTCCGAGAGCAGCACCTTGACCGCCACCTTCCGGCGCGGCCTGTCCTGTTCGTACAGGTAGACGTCGGAAAACCCGCCGGAACCAAGCAGGCTGATGTAGGTGAACCCCGGAATGCGGGGCGGCGGCGCTACGGGCCGTTTGGAACTCAAGGAATCTCCTCAAAACGCAGTGAGATGTTGTCGCCCAGCTCCGCGATATCGCCGTCGAGCAGGATGGCCATCTCGTTCTGGGCCAGGCGCCGCGGCGGTTGGCCTTCACGGACCAGCACGGTGCCGTTGGTGGCTTTGAGGTCGCAAAGCATCACGTGCCAGCCCTCAAGCCGCACCTCGACATGGGACCGTGAGATGTCACCGCCGGGGCTTGCCACCTGCACCAGGCGCGGCATGACCCCGCCCTGGACCCGGGACACGGAGGGCTGCCGGCCGATGACCATCGACTGGTCAAGGTCCAGGAGTTCACCCGTGGACAGCCGCATCCGGCCCAGCCTGGGCCGCGCCACCTGTATGGCATCCGGCAACAAGGCAGCCCCGCAGGCGCTGCACAGGGCATGTGTGGGCGGATTGGCGTGGCCCCGTGCACAGACGCGGGCCAGCACCAGTGGTCCCCCGCCGGCGTCCTGCTGTACGGCCGCGTTCATTGCCGGACCGGGCGCCGTTCCCGGGATGCTGCTCTTCATCACCGTCTGGCCATCGTGGTCGGGGTCGAAGGCCGCACCGGCTTCCTGCTCCCGGACAGGATCGTCGGCGGCGCCGGGCTTCCGGGCCGGACCCCCGGGGCCAGCGCTGAACGAAAGGGGCGCCGGCATGGACGGCGGCGGAGGCGTGCCGGGGGTTGGCGCCGGGGAGGACGCGGGGGCCGCTGATGCCGGCGTCGCTCCCCCGGTGCGCCAGGGGACGGAATCGATGAGGACACCGGAGGAAGCAGGACGGGCCGCGGTGGCAGGAGCTTCGTCCGGGCCAGGGCCGGATCCAGCCGGGCCGAAGGACCCGGCCCCTCTTGCCTTGGAACCGACCGGCGGGCCTTGCGGGGCCACGCCTTGGGCGGCCTCAAGGACGGGCAGCGCTTCGGCAGCAGGCAGGGCCGGCTGCTGCTGCGGGGACACGTGGCCGGAATCGGCATCGACTTCCTCGCGCACGGCTGCGTCCTCGATGTTCCGCATCACGGTGCGGTCCCACAAATGGTCGTAGGACGTGGTGGTCTCCACCGCCGGAGCGGCACCAGTTTCTTCGCCCGGGGCAATGGTGGCGTCCGGGTCCACGCCGTGCGCGGCAGGCCTTGGGGGCAAATCCCCGTCATCCTGGAGCTCGACATCAATGACCCCTGCCACCGTTTCAGCCGAGGCTTCCTGCTCGGGAAGGATGGTGATGCCGGCCAGGTCCTCCGGCTCCGGCAGGGCATCACGCTGCGGCACGGCGGCCGAAGGAGCGTTTGGGACGGCGGCGGTGTCCACTTCGCCGGAAGCATTTACCGCGAAGGGGCCATCGGCCGTGGCCGGGGTAGGCACTGCTTCGGTGCGGTCCGCTGCCGCCGGACCTCCGACGGCGGCAGGGCCGGACGGCCCGCCCAGGGTCAGGGACTGCAGCAACACGACGCCCTCGCCAAGCGGCAGTTCGGCAAGCGGCAGCCCGGGTTGTCCCCCAGCTTGCCCTGCGGTGCCGCCGGCGGCGATACCAAGCCTGCACATCCCGGGCACCACGAACCTGCGCTCGTTCCAGGTGGTCACATCACGGCCGTCAAGGTCCACGGGGCCTGCGGGCTGCTCCACCGTGAGGTCGATGTCGCCGCGCAGGAAGACCCGCAGGGACCCGTTGAACGCCAGGATTCCGAAGGACGGTATGCGGGTGAGCGATCCGCCGGAACTGCTGGTCACGGCCGCGAGGACCTCGTGCGGCTCGGGGCGTCCGGCCAGGAGCTGCCACAGTGCGCCCGCGAGTTCAGTTGACGATTCCGGGCCCAGGAGCACTGCGGTGCCGGACCGGACAATGCCCAGCCAGGTGCCGGGGAGGTAGCTAGCGCCGGTCATCGTCCGGCTCCCCGTTCTGGTCCGTGGCCTCCACCGGTGACGGGAGGGGCTGCGTCACCACTTCTGCCGCCTGGGCGCGTGGCAGCGTCACTTCGTCACCGTCCGCGGAGGTGGGCCGGGGCGCTGTGGTGCCGGCGCCGTCGTCGTTCGCCACGTTCCTGGCATCCACAACGATGGCCGTCACGTTGTCCCGCCCGCCGCTGCGCAAGGCAGCCTGGATCAGCGCGTCCACTGCCTCCTGTGGCTCTGCCACGGTGCTGAGGATCCGGAGGATGTCCTCGTCTGCCAGTTCACCGGTCAGGCCGTCAGAGCAGACCAGGACGCGGTCGCCTGCCTCGACGGGGAGGAGCCAGTAGTCCGCCTCCGTCTCATCGCCCGTGCCCAGGGCCCGTGTGACCACGTGCCGGCGTGGGTGGACGGTTGCTTCCTGGGCGGTGATTTCGCCGGCGTCCACGAGCTCCTGGACCTCGGAGTGGTCCACGCTGATCTGCTCGAACCGCCCCTGGCTGAGCCGGTAGGTGCGGGAGTCGCCAATGTTCAGGACCAGCCAGTACGGCCTTCCCATCTGTTCCACGAGGACCGCACCGGTGAGCGTGGTGCCGGCGCGGGCCCCGGTGGCCTCACGGATGGAGTTGTCCGCGCGGACCAGGTACTGCTGCAGGACCGCCGCAGTGATGCTCCGCTCTCCCGTTGTGACTTGGGGCATGGCTGCCAGTGCCCGCACGCACAGGCCGCTGGCGATTTCGCCGGCCTCGTGCCCGCCCATGCCGTCGGCCACGGCGAACACGGGATCGGCGGCAATGTAGGAATCCTCGTTCAGTTCCCGGCGGAGTCCCCTGTCCGTCCCGTAGCCGTAGGTGAGGCTAAGCCCCGGCCCCGGCTGGATGGTGGAGGAAACACTGGCGGGGTGCTGGTTCATGCCTGTCCTAGGTAAAAGGTACGGTCTCCAAAGTGCACGCTGGATCCCGGGGTAACAAATGTGGGGACGCCCGGCACGAGGGGTGTGCGCAGGCCGTCCGGGGTGGTCACGGCGCTGCCGTTGGTGGACTGCCGGTCAGTCACCCAGATGCCTGCGCCGTCGGTGAGCAGGTGCAGGTGCGTCTTGGAGATGGAGCGCCCGGGATCGTCCACGGCCAGCAGCTGGGCGTGTTGCTCCCCGGCCTGCCCCACGGGGTTGCGGCCCACCAGGACGCTGCGGTCCAGCTGGAAGTCGCGGCCGTCGTCCAGGCGGATGCGGAGGACGGCCACGGGGGCCGGGCCACCGCTTCCGGGGCGCACTTGGGTGCGTTCGACGTCGTCGTCCACGTACTGCGGGAACGCCCGGTGGCCCGTGGCGGCAGCGGGCGGCGGCGCGAAGGAGGCAGGTGAGGTGTAGGGCATGGTTTGTGACGGCATGGCGGCCGACGGCGCGGGTACTTGGCGTGCGGGGGCTTGCGGCGTGTTTGCCTGCTGCAGCGGTGCGGCGGGGGCCGGGTTGTACGAGGCCGTGGCCTGCGGTGCGGAAACCTGGGGCCGGGCGGCTTCCGAGCCCGCAGCGTTCGGCGCCTTGGCACCGGCCACCGGGGACAGCACCTGCTGCACGGGCGGAAGGTTCAGGGGCGCGAAGCTGTAGGGCCCCTGGATGCCGCCGGTGGTGATGGGGTCGCGGCCTGCCTTGACGTCGAACACCAGGGTCTTGGCAGCGGTGTCATGCCACCCGCGCAGCCCGCCGTTCTTGTCCCAGCGGTTGGAAACCACCACCAGCACAGCCCAGGCGGCACCCGCCAGGAGCAGCGGGCCAAGGATGAACAGTGCGGCGTCAAACCACTTGAAGACCACCACCAGGACCGCCGCCAGCAGGGCCAGCAGGACGCCGGCCCCGGTGATGAGGCCGCGCAGGAATACGGTCCCCGCGCCGGGTGCGTAACCGTCCTGGTCCGCGCTGCGGATGCCCATCAGCAGGTTGCCGGCTGTCTTGCCGGTGCGGGCCTCCATGCCGAGGACCACGATCAGGTAGGCCAGGGTCAGGCCGAGGCCAATGCCGCCAAACAGCACCAGGGACGAGGTGTCGTAAACGATGAAGCCGCCGCTCCGGGTCCGGGTGATCCCGGCGAACCCGATGGCGAACGCCACCACCAGCACGGCCACTCCGGGCAGCCAGTCGATGACAGCAGCACCGAGCCGCTTGCCCGCCGTAGCCGGAACAAGCTGAAGGTTCACTGCCATTCCCGTTCCTCCCCCTGGAGCGGCCTCCACCTTGGTGGAACCGCCGGTCTTCCCCGGCCCGGTTCCCGCGTGCAGGATTTCCCTGCGTACGGCGCCCGTGAATGCGGTGCCCGACGGCTGACCTGCCGGGGGCCTTTCTACTACCGGGATAGTACCGGGAATCCCCGGCACGTGCGCGGGACGCGCTTCCCGGCCGTAGCTCCGGCCATGGTCCACCATCGGGTCCTGGGTGCGGGGGCGTCGCGCCGCCCTGTTGGGCAGCGGCGCACCGCAGGCAGGGCAGAAGGTGGCACCCGCACGGATCTGCTGTTGGCAGCGCGGGCAGCGTTCGGCGTCGGACGTCACTGCTGGTCCGGTCCTTGCCGGTTGGGTCGTTGCAGCCTGAACACCTTGCCGGAGTTCATCGCAGTCCGGGCGTCGGCCAGCAGCGAGCGGGGCGAAAACCGTGCCTGCTGCCGCTTCCAGAAGCCCATGGTGGAGGTCATCTCCTTGAGGGAACCATCAACCATGGTCCAGTACTCGCGGACTGCCTCCTCGGTGGGCTCACCGGCGCCGAAGATCGAGGCGTCGGCCCGCCGCGCCAGCATGGTGGTGGTTCCCTGGGTTGCAGGGAACGCCTCCGCCAGCACGACCGCGCTTTCACGCCGTGTCGAGCGGGTATCGACGGCGGCGCCCAGGTCGGTCGCCAGGCTCACCACCTCGTTCCATCCTCCGCCCACGCGCTGGGCGGGGTGGCCGTCGCGGAAACGCGACTTCCGCCGTCGTGCCTTCAACAAAGCGATCAGCAGCAGCGGCAGTGCCAGGATCACCAGCGGGACCGCGACGACGCCCAACGCACCCAGGAGGGCGCCCCAGAACAGCCACGGATTGTTCTTCTTCTGGTCGGCGTCCAGCGCGTCCGGCGAGGAATCCGGCGGCAGGTCAGCCGGCTCCTGCGGCGGGGGCGGCGGCTGCAGCACCTGCGGCTTGGGCTTGGACTTGTTCTCGGGGTCAGGCGGGATGGGGATGTTGTCCTTGGGCGGGGTGGGATCAAAGCTGACCCAGCCCACCCGCTCAAAGGCGACCTCCACCCAGGCGTGGACGTCCTTTCCGGTGATCTTCACCTCGCCCGCTCCGTTCTCCGGGCTGGTGGGCTCGGGGTAGAAGCCCATCACCACGCGGGACGGGATGCCCAGGTGCCGGAGCATCAGGGACATGGCCACCGCGTACTGCTCGTCGTCACCAAGCATCTGCTTGGCCGTCAGGAGGCTGCGCATGCGGGCCGAACCGTGGCCGGAAACGCTGGGCAACTGGCCTTCACTGACCAAACCGTTGCTGAAGGCCCCCGTTTTCTGGAAGTGCGCTTCGATCTGGCGGACGCGGTCGATCGCCGTCGGGGCATCGGCGGACAGGTCGTTGGCCTGCGAGCCCACCACCGGCGGCACTTCCAGGGGGTCGGGAAGGGAAATCCTGGCGAAGTCGTACTGCGTCAACTGCCCGTGCTCCAGCTTGGCGGGGTCGGAGACCTGGACCGTGTAGGAGTCGCCGCGGGACAGTCCCCTGGTGGTCACTGCGGTGTCCGTTCCCGGGTTGAAGTAGAGGCCAGCGGCCGCGGCGGAGCCGGACTGGTCAAAGCTGATGCCGGTGGTCTTCCGCCCACCGGGCACGAAGAAGCCCTGGTAGTCCTCGACGTTGATGCTGATCGAGTAGTCGTTGGTGGGCACCACTCCGGACGTGTCCGCGAGAGTGTTGATGGACTTGGCATCGCCCACCTTGCTGAAGTTGCCGGAGCCGTTGGGATCCATGTTGTAGTTGGTGCCGTTGAAGGCATCCAGGGCGCCCAGCCGCACCCGGCCGTCCCGCGGGAGGCCCTTGACCACGAACAAGGTGTCGTCCTTCTTGTCCTTGACGTAGGTCCGGAAACTCGCCAGGGGCGTGACGTAGTCCTTGGGGTCGAACGGCGGGACCACCACGTTGCGGAGGACTTTCCGGTCTTCCCCCGCGCTGACCAGCGGTGCGGCCACCGCTGGTGATTCCCACGCTGGCGGCGATCACTCCCGCGGCCAGGCCCAGCCGCCGGATCCTGGCGCGCGTGGCTGTGGCACTGTCCGTCTGGGGGGTGTTGACCGCCACCCTCCGGGTACTGTTCCGCCGCAGGGCGTCCCGCCGGAAGGTCGCCCAGGCGATGCCGAGCACGGTCAGGCCGATCCCCCGTTCCAGGGTCAGGAATGCGGCGTTGGTGCTGAACGCGATGCCCGTGACGAACAGGACCAGCACGGGCAGGAGGGGCAGGTAGGGGCTCCTGGCCCGCCACGTCAGGACCGCGGCCACGAGCGCTGTGATCAGTGAGCTCAGGAACGGGACAATGAGCACGCCGCCGGCAGTTCCCACGGGCACGCCTACGGTGAGCATGTCCTTCCAGGCGAACACGACGCCCAGGAGGAGGGTCCGCAACGAATCCAGGCTGGGGACGAAGCCGGCGATGGCGGAGTCCGGCACCGC
The DNA here is from genome assembly GCF_014639275.1 of Arthrobacter liuii. Taxonomy (GTDB): domain Bacteria; phylum Actinomycetota; class Actinomycetes; order Actinomycetales; family Micrococcaceae; genus Arthrobacter; species Arthrobacter liuii. Next base: position 196,638 of record NZ_BMFW01000001.1, read on the forward strand.
CAGCCAGGTCCCGAAGACCAGGTAGGCGGCAAGGGCCAGGGCGGTGGTGATCAGCAGGCCCAGGCGCAGGTGCGCGTTGGCCGCGCCGATGGCCAGGCCCAGGATGATGCCGCCGAATCCGGACAGCAGGTAGTACGGGTCGCCGCCGAAGCTCAGCCCGAAGCCGAGCAGGCCCAGGCCCAGCAGGACCACCAGGGCTCCGGCGTCGAGGAGGAAATGCCACATCGGCTGGCCGTCCGCGAATGCCGAATCAGTCGTGGCGGCGTTGCGGCGGGTACGGGTTTGCGGGAACTGGGTTTGTGGGGAGCGGCCCGGTGCGGTGCTCATGCGGCCGCCTTTCTCAGCACGATGGCAAGGTCCGCCAGGTCGCCGAGGGTCAGGACGGTGAGGTCTGCGATGTTGGCCCGGGTGGGGGCCGCGCCGGCTTCCACCCTGACCGCCAGGCTTCGGACCCCCGGCGGGACGGAGGCGGCTGCGGAGCGCAGCTGGGTTGCAGTCACACTGCTGCCCACCACGAAGAAGACCACGGAGGCGTTGGGCACCGTATCGGCCAGGGTCCGGGCGAGGTCGACGGCGGTGCGGCGCATCGGGGTGCCAACGATCCGGGTCATGTCATCGAGCATGTTGCGGCCGGTTTCGCAGCGCAGAGGCCCCTTTTGGGTGAGGACATCGAGTTCACGCTGTTCGCGGATAGCCTGCCGGCCGATGGAGGCGGCCACCGAGATGGCCATCTCGAACTCGGTTTCGGAGGCGTATTCCTCCGTGTTGATGGACAGCGAAATGGCCAGGTGGGCGCGGCGGGTTTCTTCGAACTGCCGCACCATGAGTTTGTTGGTGCGGGCCGTCGTCTTCCAGTGGATGTGCCTGCGGTCATCGCCCGGAACGTAGTCACGGAGGGCATGGAAGGAGACGTCGGCGCTGGAAAGGTCCGTGGTGGGCATGCCCTCAAGGTCGCGGATGAAGCCTGCGGCTGAACCTGCAAGGGCAACGGTGCGCGGGTGGACGAAGAGGTCCTCAGGCCCGGTCCAGAGGACCTGGCGGCGCAGCAGGTGCAGCGGATCTGCCCGTACGGAGCGGACCGGTCCCACCACGATGACGGCGCGCCGTGCGGTGGGAATGGTGAACAGGTCCTCGTGGACCTGGCCGGGCTTCATCCGGGGCAGGTGGAAGACGGCCGTGGTGCTGCCCACCGGGAGTTCCAGTGCGGCGGGCAGCAGCGGCCGGGCCGAGGTGTTGGACACGGCAATGCTGCCCACCGCGCTGTTTCCCACCGCCACCCGGGTGCGGGCGAGGTCCAGGACCACCCCGTACGATGACCGGCCCAGGATGAAGGCGACCGCGATGACGAACATGGCAAAGGCGGCGATGGACGCGGCCGTGGCTTCCTGCCAGCCGAATGCCTGCCCCGTGATCCACAGCAGGATGGCAGCCGCCAGGACTGACCAGCCCAGGATGCTGACCACGGAAAGCACCTGCCACACATACTTCAGCCAGTTGTCCCGGACCGCCTGCCAGGCAGGTACCAGGGCCTGACCGGCGGTGCTGCTGGCCTCGGACCACACCGCTGCGGGGTGCAGGCGGGTGGGGCGGCCGTTCCGGTGGAAGAGTTTCTGGAGACGCTCCGCGAGCCGGGTCAACGGGGTGCCGCTGGACGTGGCGTCGGACATAAGGATTGTGCCTTCGTTGTTGCGCTGGAATGGTGGTGGCGGCAGCCTGGGGGCGTAACCGGGCGGTCAGGCGTTGGTGCGCTGCTGCGGGGCGGCGACGTCGGCCAGGATCCTGGTCAGCACGGCCTCGGCGGTGGCGCCGGAGAACTCGGCTTCGGGGTCCATGACGAACCGGTGGGTCCAGACCACCGGTGCCAGTTCCTTGATGTCATCCGGCAGGACGAAGTTCCGGCCCTGGGAAGCAGCCCAGACCTTGGCGGCCCGCACCATGGCCAGGGCGCCACGGACGGATACCCCGAGCCTGGTTTCGGGAGCGTTGCGGGTTTCTTCGCACAGCCGGGAGATGTACTCCAGTACCGCGGTGTCCACGTGCGCGGTGGCGGCGAGGTCGGCCATGTCCGCCACCGCCTGGGTGGTGATGACGGCGGACAGATCCTGGGAGCGGTCCTTAAGGTTTGACCCGCCCAGGAGCCGGACCGTGGAGGCGTGGTCCGGGTAGCCGATGGAGGTCTTGATCAGGAAGCGGTCCAGCTGGGCTTCGGGAAGGCGGTAGGTGCCGGCCTGCTCGATGGGGTTCTGGGTTGCCATGACCATGAACGGCCGGCCCGCGGAGTAGGTGACGCCGTCCACGGTGACCCGGGACTCTTCCATGACTTCAAGAAGAGCTGACTGCGTCTTGGGCGAGGCACGGTTGATTTCATCCGCCAGCACGATGTTGTTGAAGATCGGGCCCTTGTGGAACTCGAACTTCTGTGTCCTCTGGTCGTAGATGGTCACACCGGTGACGTCGGACGGCAGCAAGTCAGGGGTGAACTGGATGCGGTTGTTGGAGCCCTGCACGGTGGCGGCAAGGGCCCGGGCCAGGGAGGTCTTGCCCGTGCCAGGCGCATCCTCGAACAGGACGTGCCCTTCCGCCAGCATGGCGGTGAAGGTCAGCCGGATGACGTGTGCCTTGCCCAACACCGCCTGCCCCACGTTGGCAACCAGCTTTTCGAACGTACCGGCAAACCACTCGGCCTGCTCCACGGTCATGGTCATGTCTTGGTCCTCATCTATTGATACGAAGGGGTGGGAGTGAATAGGTTCGGCGGATCAACATCTGCCGACGTCTGGACCGCTGATGTCGATGGTGGCCAGCTTGACGTACCACCCCGCCCACGGGCCACCGTCCATGCGGTACCACTTGTAGTAGCTGGGCGGGTTGGAGGTTTCGCTGGACCCGTAAATGTTCATCCAGCAGGCGCTGGGGATCCAGCCGTCGGAGTAGGACACCCAGTTTGCGGCGTTGCCTCCGCACGACGGCGGCGGGGAACTGAAGCGGTCAGGCACGCCCGGCTTGCCCGGGCAACTATTGACGTCCGACGCCTTGACCCTGACTTGGGTCGGTGCCGGAGGAGGAGCCGGGTCGGCACCGGAGGTGGAGGTGGCCGGACCACCCACCGCCCCATAGGTGACGGTGTAGGCACGGACTTGTAGGTTATGGCTCTTGCTCCAGCCGCCGGCACCGGCGTCGAACCTGTTGGCAGTTCCGACATTTTGCCAGCCGCCACCGTCCATGCTGACCTCGTAGTGGTTGAGCGGCCGGCCATTGGTGGCGGGATCGTTCCACGTCCAGTGCACCTGTCCGTCACCCTTGGTGGACGTCGTACCGCTGACACTCGGCGCGTTTGGCGGTCCGTAGGGGTTCGCTGTGCCGATCGCTTTGGCATCACCGGACATGCTGTTCTTGGTGGAGGTCGCGATGATGGTCACCGTGATGTCCTGGCCGTTGGTCATGCCGCCGATGGTTCCGCCACCGGCGGCGATCGCTCCGCTCTTGCCGTCGGCGTTGTACGAATAGGCGATTTCATTGGCGGTGGAGCCGTTGCGTTGGGCCTCCGTCAACGGAGTGAAGGTCACCTTGAGCTGGCCGCTTGTTCCGGTTTCCGCAACGGTCCCGCTGGTGACCTGGCCCGGTTTGCCGGCGGCCCGGGTCGCAGCGGAGGGCGCGCTGGTACCGCTGGTTCCGGCTTTGTTGGTTGCCGACACCGTGAAGGTGTAGTTGGTTTCCGAGTTGTCCACGGTGACGTTCTGAGACGTTCCGGACACCTGCTGGCTGGCCACTGCCGCACCACCGCGAACCGTGGTCAGGGTGTAGGCGGAGACGGCATCGCCGTTGTTGTTGGGCGCCGACCAGACCACCCGCAGCTGGCTTTGCGAACCCACCGGCGTTGCCTGCGACACGCTCGGCGCCGCGGGGGTAGCGGGAACACCGGCCGGGACCTCGGCTGCCGAATAGGGGCTCCACTCGGACGGTTCCTTGGCGTCGTTGCGGGCCAGGACCCGAACCTTGTAGGACACTCCGTTCTGCAGGCCCTTCCACACATAGCTGGCTGACGTCAGGTTCTGGATCTGGGCGTTCTGACCGGTGGGGGCCGGCGAGATTTCCAGGTCGTAAGACTTCACCGGGGAGCCTTTGCTGGCGGGCGCTGCCCAGTTGACGGTCAGTTGCCTGTCCCCGAATGTCAGCGACGGGGCCAGAGGAGTATCCGGCTTGACGTCCGGCCGGACGTCTGCGGACGCCGGGGACCGGTCTGACTCGCCAAACTCATTGGTGGCCGTCACCTGGAAGTGGTAGGTGGTGTTGTTGGTCAGGCCGTTGAGGGTGCAGGTGTTGGCCGGGCAGTCCTGCCGGAAACCGCCCTCGCCGTACACGGTGTACTTGGTGATGGCGGAGCCCCGGTCCGCAGGGGCAGACCAGTTCAGCAGCGCGGTCTGGTCCCCCACGCTTTGGGCCTGCGGCGTGGTGGGTGTGGCCGGCTTGTCCTTGACCGTCAGCCGGATCCTCGCTGTTGCGTTGCGGGAATCGTCACCGGTCTTGTCCGCCACGGTGTAGGCGACCACCATGGTTCCGGTAAAGCCCGGGGCCGGCGTGACAGTCACCGAGTCGCCGTTGACACTTACGGTGCCGCTGCCCGTTTCGGTGTTGGCGGCAATGATCTTCAGCGGTGTCTCGGGGAACGGGTTGGCGTCGTTGGCCAGCACGTTGATGGTGACAGGCTTGCCCGCGGCCGCGTTGGTTTCGACGTCGTCGTTGGCCACCGGTTTGGGTCGGTTGGAGGCCGTCACCGAGAGCTGGTAGGTGGCCGTTGCCTCAAGGCCGCGCGGATCAGTCGCCTTGACCTGGACAGCGGCCTTGGTACCCGTGGCGGTGGAGTCTGCCGCCGATGCCTTGAGGTTCGTGCCGTCGATGCTCACGCTGAAGCCGCCGGGCGATCCGCCCACCAGTTCATATTTCATCTTCTCGACGTCGCCGTCGTCAGGGTCGGACGTCAGCTTGCCCAGGTCGGTGCTGGCCGAGTCACCCTTGGGAACGTCCACGTTGGCGCCCAGCAGCTCCGGCGGGTGGTTCTTGTTGGGGTCGGGCAGGACCTTGGTGCGGATGCTGAGCGTGGACTTCAAACCGGCGGGATCGTCCGGACCGGTCCCGTCGGTCACTTCGAACGTGAGGGATCCGGGACCCACGTAATCTGTCCCGGCGGTGTACTTCAGGCCTGTGCCGTCGCCGATCACGGGGTTGCCGCCGTTGGCGCCGATCAGCTTGATCCGGTCCACCTGCGTGAGCCGCGGCGTCCTGCCCTCGCGGACCTTCACCCATCCGTTGAGGTCCACGTCCACAGACTGGCCTGCCATCACTTCGAGGACCTCGTCCTTGGCCAGGGTGGGAACCTGCTGTCCCAGGCCCGGCACCCAGATGATGGCCGTGGATTGCAGCCCGTCCACATCCTCCACGGTGTACGGAATGAGCTGGGCCTGTGCGGTCAGATCCACCAGCACGTTGCCGTTGCCGCCGGGACGGGCCGTGGGGGTACCGGTGCTGATCTTCAGGTTCTCGCCAACACCGTCGGGGTCCTCGTCGTTCTTGAGGACGGGGACATCCACGGCAGTCTTGCCCATGGCCTGGGCCGAGGTCACCCTGTCGTCCCGCGCAATGGGGGCCTTGAGTGGCACATTGTTGTCCACCACCAGGCGGATGGTGGCCTGGGCGGTGGCGTCGCGGTCATCGGCAATCGTGTACCGCACGTTGTAGGTCCCGGCTTCGTTCGGAGCCAGCACGATAATCCGGCCGCTGTTCTTGCTGACGGTGGCCTGGAGTGCGGGATCGGCATCGATGCCGTCCGTGAGGATACGGATGCGGTCACCGTCAGGATCCGTGTCGTTGGAAAGGGCGTCGACAGCGATCTGCCGGCCCGGGCGTACGTGAACCTCATCGTCCACGGGGGTGGGCTTCTGGTTCACCTCGCCGCGCGGGGCGATTCCCACGGTTACCGTGCCTGTGTTCACGGCACCCTGGCGGTCAACTACCTTGTAGCGGAACGTGTCCGTGCCCGCGCCGTCACCGGCAGCGGTGAAGTCGATGAAGTTGCTGCCCACCGTGGCTGTTCCCATAGCCGGGGTGCTGTCGATGCCCGTCAGCTGGACGGAGTCGCCGTCGGGGTCGATGCCGTCCAGGGGAACCGGGATTCGGACCGTCCCGGCAGCCACCACCCGGGCGGTGAGGTTCCGTGGCTGGGGCCGGGAGTTCTGTGCGCCTTCCAGCGGAAGGATGTGGATGGTGACGGCAGCGGCACTTTTCTGGCCCTCTGGATCCACGGCGTTGTAGATGGCACGGACCGTCTTGGGCTGGCTGCCCGCGATAAAGCGGAGCGTGTTCTCGGAGACGAAACTCTTGCCGTCTGCCGGATCCACGGCCTGCGGCAGAACAGGATCGACCGTCAGCTCCTGCCCCTGCGGGTGGGTGTCGTTGTCCAGGACGGGGATGGTGACGACGTCGTTTACGCGGACGTTCACCTCGTCCGGCTTGGGCTGGGGTGCTTCCAGCACGGCAGGGGCCGGGACGGGCACCACGGAGACACTGCCGGTGGCGGACTTCCTGCCGTTGGACATGGTGTATTCGAACAGGATGGGATCCTTCGTCCCCCGGATGTCGGTGATCCGCAGGACGCTGTGGTTGATCACGCTGACGGAGACCGTCGCATTGTCCGGAAGCTTCACGGACTGCAGCACCAGGACCCCGCCGGAGGGATCGGAGTCGTTGGCCAGTGGGTCCAACAGCACGCTTCCACCGGTAGGCATCAGGGCAACGTCGTGGACCGCGACCGGATCGCCGCCGTCATTGCCGGATTCGACGTCGACGCGGATCAAACCCTGGCTGCTCTGTGGCCCGTTGCTCGCGATATAGGTGAGGTACACGGGCCCGGGGGTGCTGCTGCGGAAGGTGAAGGTACCGCCGTCGGTCACGGGGCCAAGTTCGCCCGGACCGTTGGCTTCCACCTGGGCCAGCCGGAGGGCACCGCCATTGGGGTCTACGTCGTTCTTCAGCGGGGAGATCACCAGGTCCTGGCCCACCACCGCGGTGACGTGGTCGGCGTTGACCACGGGCGCCAGGGCGCCAGGCGGCCGGACGTTGACCACCACCTTGCCGGTGACGGTCGTCCGGCCGTCCCAGATGGTTACCTGGACGTTCTTCTTGCCGGCGGTCGCACCCGAGTCCTGGAAGGTGAGCAGGCCGTCGCGCCGGACCTTGACCTGGTCCTTATCGTTGTCGGCCTTGGCATCCAGCAGCACCAGGTCATCGCCGTCGGGGTCGATCCAGTCCGTGAGGATGTTCTGGCTGACGGTCTTGCCCTGTTCCACCAGCATGGTGGTGTCCTCGCCGCGCTTGAACTTGGGCGGCTTGTTCTCGTCGGGTCCCACTACGGTCAGGGTCACCTGGCCGGTGGCGGACAGGCCACGGCCGTCGGAGGCGCTGTAGTTGAAGGTTTCCGTGCCTGGCTTGGCGTCCGCGGGGACGGTGATTTGGAACGCCGTCCCGCCATAGATGCTCTCGAGGGTGCCCGACTTGGGCCCGGAGCCCGCCGCCACAGCAGCCGTCAAGACGTCGCCGTCGGGGTCGGAGTCGTTGTCCAGGACGCTGAGGACGGTGGTTCGGCCCGGCCGGACACCGACGGCGTCGGGCTTGGTTTCCGGCGGCCGGTTGGGCTTGGTGCGGTCCGGCAGAACGTTGATGGTGTTGTTATCCGCCGATTCCTTGTCCTGGTCCTCGGACTGGTTCTTGGGTGGGATGACGTCGTCCCAGTTGTTGACCAGCTGCATGTTCTGGTTCACCAGCCACACATTCCCCGAATTCACATCATTCAGGACCACCAGGTCCCGGTTCACCCGGAAAACATACGACGGCGACGCACTCGCCTTAGGCACGTCAACGTTCTTATCATCACCATCATTGGTGCAATCCCGGACGTACTTGTTCGCACCCGACCACGCCGCATGCACACACCCGCCCAGCTGCACCGGGGCAGCCGGGGCGCCCTCGCCGTCGAACGTCACCGTCTTCGCAGTCCCGCCATCCAGCGGCTGCTCAAACAGCGCTTTCCGCGTGGCCACGGCAACAAAGTCACTGCGCGGTCCGGCCTGCTGCAGCTTCGCCTCCCGCGCGTTCTCCAACGCCAGCTTCCTGCCGCCCGGAAGGAACAGGTTTCCCGCCGCGGCATCCAACACCACCGGCTGGTCCCCCACCACCGTCAGCTGCAGATCCCCGGCACCCTTCAGCCCATCCCAGGTGCTGGATTCCGACGAGGTGACCCCACCGTTCGCATCCACCCCGGTCACCGTCACCGTGCCGGTCTTGGGGTCCGCAGAATAAATCCGGTCATCCGAACCCACCACAGAAACCGTGCCCGCCGAACCCACCAACACCGGCTCCGACGCTTCCTTATCAAAACCATTCACCGTGGACGGCGACACCGCCCACACCTTCCCCGACACCGGATCGGTCACCGACATCGTCCGGGCACCAAAACTCACATCAGCCGACCCCGGCAACTGCTTATCCCCACCCAGGCGCATGTTCGCCGGCGACACCTGGTTCAACGTCGAACCAGTCTTGTCATCAACAAACACCTCACCGGCATGCTGAAGAATATCGAACGTCGCCGACGCCGGCGTCACCGCCCCATCCAGCACCCGCGACGGATAATTCAACCGCCCCACAGCATTCTTCGACTTCGACACCACCCACACGCCGCCGTCGTTCAACTCCACCTCAGTGGTCCTAAACCCCGGATACAACACAGCACCCGTCACCACCACAGCCACCACAGCACCAAACGCCGTACCGGCAAGACGGCGGGAGCGCAGCAGGCGGGGCCAGCGGGATGCGCCTGCAGCAGGGCTTTGGGCGCGCGTTTGTCCGCGACGTGTCATTCTTTGAATCTCCCCAGATTTTCTGGCTCGTGGCCGGCGGCCGGCATCGCAGAAGCCGGGCACCACAACAGTACCGCCAATTCACCAACAAGTGGATAAACCGCTGCTGCTTTGCGGCAAATCCCCGCGGCAGCGGATGCCCGCTGCCTGGCTCCTAGTCCAGGACCAGTCCCTTGCCCTGGCCGCGGGTGAGCCGGACGGGGTTGATTTCGCCGAAGCCCCGCACGTTCTCCGGGTCCTGCGGAATCATGACGAACCGCTCGTCATGTTCCAGGGCGGAGGCGGTCATGGAGTCCACCAGGACCGTGCCGGGATCGGCAAGGGTGGTCAGGCGGGCGGCGAGGTTCACGGTGGGACCGTAAATGTCGCCAAGGCGGGACAGGATCCTCCCCCACACCATGGCCACGCGCGCTTCCGGCAGGATCTCGTCTTCGGTGAAGGCCTCCGCAAGGGCCAGGGAAATCTCGGCGCCCGCCGCAGGGGTTTCGGCGATGTAGAGGACTTCGTCGCCCACCGTCTTGACCAGCCGGCCACCACCCACGGAGATAATTTCGGCGCACTTGTTTTCGAACCGCTGGACCAGCCGCGCAAGCGTCTTTTCGTTCATCCGGCGGGACAGGCTGGTGTAGGAAACCAAGTCCGCGAAACCCACGGCGCGGGCCAGTGGCAGCGGCGCGTCGTCCTCGTCGCCTTCGCGGCCTTCTTCGCTGGCCTGCAGCCCGGCCTCGGCCCGGACGGCGAGCCGCTGGACGCCTGCGTTGAGCTGGCGGCGCCAGGAGTACACCAGTACCTCTTCGAGGGCGTCCACAAGTGCGGGAAGTTCGTTGACCAGGCGCTTGCGGGCAACCGCGTCCGTCACGCCCTGCTCGTGGACCATGTCCTCCACCAGGGCCTCGATCTGCCACACCACCATGCGGTCGGTCATCTGCCCGATGGAGCGGGTCACCGAGATGGCTGCCTCCTCCGTGAGCTTGCCGGTGCGGACCAGGTCCACCACGGTGGACAGGGCAGCCTGGTCGCGTTCGGTGAAGGCAACGTCCTCGTCGCCGAAGTTCGGGAATCCCAAGGCACGCCAAAGTTTGCGGGCGGAGAGCAGCGAGAGCCCGGCACCGGCGGCAACTTCACGACGGCGGAGCTTGCGTTCACCACCCAGGAGGCGGGCTTCGAGGGCCTTCATGGCCAGGCGCTCGGCCGACATGGCGCCGGTGGGCGGGTGCCGGTCCGTGGCCGGCTCCTGCGCAGGCACGGGTGCTCCGGCGTCCGGATCCACCAGGGAATCAGCGGGCCCAAAAGCGGCGGTGTCAGGGGCGATGCTGTCGACGCGTTCCTGCTGGTCCTCATCGGTCATCCCGTCCACCTTCTCTCATGTCGTCCGGAAAAGCCCCGGCAGGGTAATACGTCGCGCCACCCGGCTGGGTCCCGCTTTCATCCGGCAGTTCCCCGATGGCGTCGAGGACAAAGTCCCGGAACCTGGCAACCTCAGGCACGTCGCGGAAAGTCACCACGCCCTGGTACCCGGTTTCCAAGGATATATTCCCCGAGCGCACCAGTCGCTGCAGCAAGGATTCATGGATCGTCAGGTTACGCACCGATGCCAAATTCACCTGTTGGTCCCGCCGGTTCAACAGACCATACCGGGCAACCATCCGCTGGCTGGTCAACGTGTAGCGGGTGCCCTGCCAGCGCAGCAACCGGGGAAGGCAGTAGCCCAGCCACACAGCCGCAGCCGCGAGGACGCAGGCGGCTACGAGCCAGGGCGTCCACTGGTGGCCAAGGGCAGGAGCGACGCGGGCGGCCCCGCCGCGGATAATCCAGGCACTCGCGAAAGCCGCCAGTGCCGGCGCCAGCACAAAAGCCAGTGCTGCCCCGGCCAGCTTCCGCGGCTGCGGGCGGGTAGTGACGATGACCTGCTCCCCGGGAACGAGGCTCTTACGCATAACCGCCTTGGTTGGGTTCTTCCGGTGAGGTCCATGGCCTCAGGTGCACCACGTCGCCGGCCGTCACCACGTGTTCCCGCGAGTCGCGGTCCACCACCAGCAGGGAGCCGTAGTCGTCCAGCCGGGACGCGTGTCCAATGATTTCGTGGTCGCCGGGCAGTTGCGCGCGCACCTGCTTGCCCAGGGTGACCATTACTGCCTCCACCCTTTTGTGCAGCGACGGGCCGCCGGCCATGCCAGCCGTGGGGTCGCCGTCGGCGTTGCAGAAACTGCGGTACAGGACGGCGAAGTGGGACAGGTAGCTCTTCAGCAGCACGGTCCGGTCGGTGGTGCCGGCACCTTCGAGGGCTACGGAGGTGGCGGTGGGTACCGGAAGTTCGCTTTCGCGCAGGGTTACGTTCAGGCCGGTGCCCAGGATGACGGGGGGCACGCTGCCGTCCACCATGGGGCCGAGCTGGGCGAGAATGCCGGCGATCTTCCTGCCACGCACCAGGACGTCATTGGGCCATTTAAGCTCGGCCGGAATACCCGCCGTTTCGAGGAGGGTCTCACGCAGCGCCAGTGCCGCGATCAGGGACAGCCAAGAGTAGCTCTGGGTGGGAAGGGGCCTGCCGTCCGCGTTGACCGGACGCAGCACCACGGAGACGGACACCGAGCTCAGCGGCGGCGCCTCCCAGCGCCGGTCCAGCCGCCCCCTTGCAGCCGTCTGGTATTCAGCTGCCAGGACGGAGAGGTCCGGCCACGCCGCGGGTTCGACGGAGACGCCACGCAGGAGGTCGGCGTTGGTGGAACCGGTGGAGTCCACCACGTCGATCCGGGGTATCCCCGTGGCGGAGAGGAAACGCTGGTCGGCCAGGTCCCCGCGGTTCAGGGGGGTACCCGGTGCGTGTGCGTCGTCCATACCTAGATCCTACCGAGCCAAGCTGGGTCCCACCTCCCCATCTTCCGTCCCGCGGAGGGCATCCCGGGCGGGGCAGGCAGCCCCACTGAAGGAACCGCTAAAGGAAGATGTCCGGGACCAGCTGGCCTTCCGGTGCGCCGAGGCTGTAGGGGCGGAAGTCCGTCACTCCCGCCGCAGTGAGGACCTGCTCATCGGTGTAGAAGTTGCCTGACGCCGCAGCCCCGGCGGCGAGGTTGCTTCCGGTCAGGACGGCGTGCGCGGCGTCCGCCATGATCTGTGGCGCGCGCGCGGCCAGCACCATGCTTTCGCCGCGGGGCATGTTGCGGATGGCCGCCGTGTCGATCAGGGTGCACGGCCACAATGAGTTGACCCTGATCCCGTCAGCCTTCAGTTCCTCGGCCAGGCCCAAAGTGGTCAGGCTCATCCCGTATTTGGCCATCGTGTAGGCCAGGTGCTTTCCGGCCCAGGAAGGATCGAGGTTCAGCGGCGGCGAGAGCGTGAGGATATGCCCCTGTGCCGAGGCCCGGAGTGCCGGAAGCGCCAGCTTGGACAGCAGGAACGTGCCGCGGACATTGATGTCCTGCATGAGGTCGTACTTTTTCATGTCCACGGCGTCGGTGGTGGAGAGGTCGATGGCGGAGGCATTGTTGATGACCACGTCGATGCCGCCGAAGCGGTCCACCGCAGCGGCCACGGCGCCGGCCACATCCTCGTCCCTGCGCACGTCGCCCACCAGCGGAAGCGCCTGGCCGCCGGCCTCCACCAGCTGCCCGGCTGCGGTGTGGACCGTGCCCTCCAGCTTGGGGTGTGGCTCCCCGGTCTTGGCAAGGAGCACGATATTGGCACCGTCCCGCGCCGCCCTCAGGGCGATGGCCAGGCCGATTCCGCGGCTTCCGCCGGAGATCAGGATGGTCCGTCCTGCCAGGGAACCAGCCGCCTGATACGGGCTTCCGGAGGCGTGCAAAGCATCGTCGCTTGAAGTCATGGGAATACTGTAGCCCAACTAAGTTACCGGCAAGTAACATAGAGGCGGGGTTGGTGGAACGGGCGAAAATTGTAGGTTCCCTACAGCTGTTGGCGCCCAAAGCGTCACTAGACTTGCCAGCAGGGTTGGCCTTTTGTGTGGATGCTACTTAACGCTCCGGACAGCACAGGCCGCCAGCCGACAGAATTGACCTGCTACAGAGCCGGAGACACTTGATGAGCCACGATCTGACAACGACAGCGGGAAAGATTGCCGACTTCCGCGACCGCCAGGCGCGCGCCGAACAGCCCTCCGGCGCCGAAGCCATTGAAAAGCAGCATGCGCGCGGCAAGAACACGGCCCGCGAGCGCATTGGCCTGTTGCTGGACGAAGACTCTTTTGTCGAGTTCGACGCCCTCGCCGTACACCGCTCCACCGCCTTCGGCATGGAAAAGAAGAAGCCCCTCGGCGACGGCCTGGTCTCCGGCTACGGCACCGTGGACGGGCGCCTGGTGGCGGTCTACAGCCAGGACTTCACCGTCTACGGCGGATCACTGAGCCAGGTCAACGGCGAAAAGATCGTCAAGGTCCAGGAGTTCGCGCTCCGCAACGGCTGTCCCGTCGTCGGCATCCTGGACGGCGGCGGCGCCCGGATCCAGGAAGGCGTGGCCTCGCTGGCCATGTTTGCGGACATCTTCCGGAACAATGTCCACGCCAGCGGCGTGGTGCCGCAGATCTCGCTCATCATGGGCCCGTCCGCCGGCGGCGCGGCTTACTCCCCCGCCCTCACTGACTACGTGGTGATGGTGGACAAGACCTCGCACATGTTCATCACCGGCCCGGACGTCATCAAGACCGTCACCGGCGAGGACGTGGACATGGAGACCCTCGGCGGGGCCCGGCAGCACAACGCCACCACCGGAACGTCCACCTACCTGGCCTCGGACGAAGGTGACGCCATCGAGTTCGTGCGCGAACTGCTGGACTTCCTCCCGTCCAACAACCTGTCCGAAGCGCCCGTGCTGGGACACCAGCAGGAGTTGGAGGTTGACGACGACGACCTCGCCCTGGATGCGCTGGTTCCGGATTCAGCCAACCAGCCCTACGACATGCGCGCCGTGGTGGAACAGATCGTGGACGACGGACACTTCCTGGAGATGCAGGCCCTGTACGCCCCCAACGTGATGATCGGCTACGGCCGGGTGGAGGGCCACACCGTGGGCATCGTTGCCAACCAGCCCCTGCAGTTCGCCGGCACCCTGGATATCGCCGCTTCCGAGAAGGGCGCCCGCTTCGTACGCCACTGCGACGCCTTTAACATCCCCATCATCACCCTGGTGGATGTTCCCGGCTTCCTCCCGGGCAAGGACCAGGAGTTCCAAGGCATCATCCGCCGCGGCGCAAAACTCCTTTACGCCTACGCCGAGGCCACCGTCCCCAAACTCACCGTCATCACCCGCAAGGCCTACGGTGGCGCGTACATCGTGATGGGCTCCAAGAAGCTCGGCGCCGACCTCAACCTGGCATGGCCCACGGCGCAGATCGGCGTCATGGGTGCCCAGGGTGCGGTGAACATCCTTTACCGGCGCGACCTCGCAGCCGTTGCCGAGGACGGCGGCGATGTCGAGGCCCGCCGCGCCCAAGTGATCCAGCAGTACGAGGAAGAACTCCTCAACCCCTACCAGGCGGCCCAACTTGGCTACGTGGACGCCGTCATCGCCCCGTCGGACACCCGGATCCAGATCATCAAGGGACTGCGGGCCCTCCGCGACAAACGCGCCAGCCTTCCCGCCAAGAAGCATGGAAACATCCCGCTGTGATTCCCGCGGAAGAGCCTGTTGACACTCCTGCCGCTCCCCTGCTCTCTGTTGTCAAAGGACAACCGAACGCCGAGGAGCTGGCGGCGCTGACCGCCGTCGTCCTTTCCCTCGGTGGAGAAAGCCCCGCTCCGGTCCGCACCCCCACCGTGCGGCACTGGGTGCGCCGGCAGCAGCTGCGGCTCGCCCCCTCCCCGGGACCCGGAGCCTGGAAGCGCAGCCAGGGCTGATCTCCGGTTAGTCTCGGAGGGTGACTACAGACACTGCACCGGCCGCGCGCCCGCACACCCGGATCGATGACGTCGCCGACAACTACACCGACACCCTGACCAGGCTCAACCCCACCTTCGCCACCACCCTAGGCCTGCCGGGACACGAGACGGAGTACCAGGACTTCTCCCCTGCCGGCATCGCGGAATTCGCGGAGGCGGCACGGGATGCCCTGGTTGCACTGGAGGGCCTGGAGCCGGAGGACGACGTGGATGCCGTCACCCTGGACGCCATGCGGGAGCGGCTGGGCCTGCAACTGCTGATCCACGCCTCCGGCTGGGAGTACGCGGAGCTGAACAACATCGCTTCCCCGGCCCAGGACATCAGGGCCATCTTCGACCTCATGCCCACCGAAACCGAGCAGGACTGGGAGCACATCGCCGGCCGCGCGCACAACGTGCCGGCGGCCATCAGCGGCTACACCGAGTCCCTGCGCGTGGCCAAGGACGCCGGCAAGGTTGCCGCTGCGCGCCAGGTCCGGATTGTCATCGAGCAGGTGACCAAGTACGCCGCCGCAGACGGCTTCTTCGCCAAGCTGGCGGAGGGCGCCTCCACCTCCGCCGGCCCATTGCCCGCGACGCTGCAGGACAAGCTCGACGCCGGCGCTGACGCTGCCCGGCGTGCCTACGCCGGGCTGGCACAGTTCCTGCGCACCGAGCTGGTGCCGGCCGCGCCCGAAAAGGACGCCGTGGGCAGGGCCCGCTACGCACTGGCTTCGCGCTCCTTCCTGGGCGCAGAGGTGGACCTGGAGGAAACATACGCGTGGGGCGTGGAGGAACTGGACCGCCTCATCGCGGAGCAGGAACAGGTTGCCGCCACCATCAAGGCAGGCGCCACGATTGCCGAAGCCAAGGAAATCCTCAACAACGACCCCGCACGGCAGCTGAAAGGCACCGAGGCACTGCAGGAATGGATGCAGGACCTCTCCGACAAAGCCGTTGCCGGACTCGCCGGCGTGCACTTCGACATCCCGGACGTGATGAAGAAACTCGAGTGCCGGATCGCCCCCACCGACGAGGGCGGCATCTACTACACCGGCCCGTCCGACGACTTCAGCCGCCCCGGCCGGATGTGGTGGTCCGTCCCCGCCGGCGAGGACACCTTTACCACCTGGGCCGAAACCACCACCGTCTACCACGAGGGCGTTCCAGGCCACCATCTCCAGGTGGCCACCGCCACCTACCGGCGGGAGTTGCTCAACAAGTGGCGCCGGAACGTCTGCTGGACATCCGGCCACGGGGAGGGCTGGGCCCTCTACGCCGAAAAACTCATGCAGGAGCTGGGCTACCTCACCGATCCCGGCGACCACATGGGCATGCTGGACATGCAGCGAATGCGCGCAGCCCGCGTGGTCTTCGATATCGGCGTGCACCTGGAACTCCAGATGCCCGAACGCTGGGGAACCGGCACGTGGACCGCCGACAAGGGATACGACTTCCTTAAGGAGAACCTCCCCGTCAGCGAAGGCCAGCTCAACTTCGAGTTCACCCGCTACCTCGGCTGGCCCGGACAGGCGCCCTCCTACAAAGTGGGCCAGCGCCTATGGGAGCAGATCCGCGCCGAACTGGAATCACGCCCCGGGTTCGACCTCAAGGAGTTCCACACCAAGGCCCTCAATATCGGCTCCGTTGGGCTCGACACCCTCCGCCGCGCGCTGCTCAGCTAGTCCGGCCACTTTCCGGCCTGGGTCCCGCCCGCCCCTGGTGGACACAGCGCACAGCAATCAATAAGCTTGCTTACTAAATTGCGTTGTGCGGCATGGCAGCGAATGAAGAGGGAGACCACATTGAACGACTTCCAAGGGACACCGGCCGGGACGGGAGTGCGGGGTGAACTCCATCAGGACACGTCGGTGGGGGCGAAGGACCTCACCCGTTGGGACAGCCGAACAGGCCGGAGCCTGGCGGGATTGGTCCATCGCATCAGCCAGGTGCTGGGACCGCACGGTGCCCTGATCCTGATCCTGCTGGCGGGGGCCCTGATTTCCGCTGTCATGGTCGCCGCGTTTGGCGAGGTGTACCAGGCAGTGACCGCCGCCGACGGGGTTGCGGGACTGGATCATCCGGTGCTGGCGGCCAGCGAGAGCCTTCGCACCCCCAGCCTCGATGTCGCAGTGACCGCTTTTACTGACGTGGGCGGGACCATTGGCATGCCGATCCTGGCCGTGCTAATCATGGTAACCCTGGCACTGCGGCGCCGCTCCTGGACCCCTGTTGTCCTGATCGCCGCCGCAGGCCTGGGCTCGCTGCTGATGACCATCGCCGGCAAGCGCCTCGTGGGACGCGCGCGCCCGGACCTCGCCGATGCCGTACCACCATACGAGCACTCCCCGTCCTTCCCCAGCGGGCACTCACTGAACGCCGTGGTGATAGCAGGTATCGTCGCCTACCTCATCATCCTCCGCCTCGATTCAAACCGGGCCCGCATCCTCACGGCGTCGGCCGCCGCCCTCTTCGCCATCGCCATCGGACTCAGCAGGGTCTTCCTTGGTCATCACTGGCTTACTGATGTCCTGGCCGCGTGGGCGCTCGGTGCGGCGTGGCTGGCCATAGTAATCACTGCACACCGCCTTTACCTGACAGCAAGAAAACACCCTGGAGCTCGAGACATTAAGCACACTGCCATAGGGAATAAGTAACAAAGACCGGGGCCTGCCTTGGATTTCCGCGGTTTTTGCTGTGCGCGATGAAGTCTGTACGCGTAATATTTCTCAATATTCGTTCGACGTGGTATGCAGCGAGGTCTAGCTTGTTCTGGTGAGCACTCAGACAAGCACCCCACCTCCCGCAGGGAAGACCGGATTCCAGCTGCCCAAATGGGCGGGCTCCTTCGGCTTCCAAATTATCGCCGCCCTCATCGTGGGCCTTGGCCTCGGCCTGCTGGCAAAGTACACCGGCAGCACCAAGACCAATCCCAACGCGCTCGGCGCCACGCTGCAGACCATCGGCTCAAGCTATGTGTCCCTGCTGCAGACCGCCGTCGTTCCGCTGATTTTCACCGCCGTCGTCAGCTCCATCTCCAACCTGCGCCAGGTGTCCAACGCCGCCAGGCTGGCATGGAACACGCTGCTGTGGTTCGCCATCACGTCCCTGATCGCCGTGCTGATCGGCATGGGCCTGGGCTTACTGCTGCAGCCCGGCGCCAACACCGGAATCACGGGGGACGCCAAGTACACCGGCAAGTCCGGCGACTGGTGGGCATTCCTGGTGGGCCTCTTCCCCAAGAACTTCCTGGGCCTGGGTGCCAGCTCCACTGTCGGCGATAGCGGAGCCGTCACCACCTCCGTCAGCTTCAACGTCCTGCAGATCCTGGTCATCGCCATCGCCGTGGGCGTTGCCGCACTCAAGGTGGGCAAGGCCGCAGAGCCGTTCCTCAACCTCAACGCCTCGGCCCTTGCCGTCATCCAGAAGGTCCTGTGGTGGATCATCCGCATCGCGCCGTTGGGCACCATTGGCCTGATCGGCAATGCCGTCGCCGTCTACGGCTGGGACACCATCGGCTCGCTCGGCAAATTCACCGTGGCAATCTACGCCGGCCTGGCCCTGGTCCTGTTCGTGGTCTACCCCATCCTGGTCCGCAGCCACGGCCTGTCCATCAAGCAGTACTTCTCCGGTGTATGGCCCGCAGTCCAGTTGGCCTTCGTGTCCCGCTCCTCCGTGGGAACCCTGCCGCTGACCCAGCGCGTGACCGAGCGCAGCCTGGGCGTGCCCCGCGCCTACGCCTCCTTCGCGGTGCCGCTGGGCGCCACCACCAAGATGGACGGCTGCGCGGCCATCTACCCCGCCGTCTCGGCAATCTTCGTGGCCCAGTTCTTCGGCATCCACCTGGACTTCAGCCACTACCTGCTGATCGCTCTGGTCTCCGTCCTCGGCTCCGCGGCAACGGCGGGCACCACCGGCGCCGTGGTGATGCTCACGCTCACGCTCTCCACCCTGGGACTGCCGCTGGCCGGCGTCGGCCTCCTGCTTGCCATCGACCCCATCCTGGACATGGGCCGCACCGCCGTGAACGTTGCAGGCCAGGCCCTGGTCCCCACCATCGTGGCCAAGCGCCAGGGCATCCTGGACGAGTCGCTGTACAACGCGCCCCGCAACGGCACCCCGTTCGTGGATGACAGCGGCACTGTGGCAGGCGAAACAGCCACCGACGGCACCCGCGCCGGCGTCGCGTCCCGCGAACTGCAGGGTGCAAAGGCATAACGCCAATCAGCAACTGAAAGACGTCCCCGGGAGATACTCCCGGGGACGTCTTTCAGCGTTCAGGACTGCATGTCCCGACCAGCGGCGGTGGTCAGCGCCCACCGCCTCCGATCACGCCGTTCTGGACGGCCTTGGTGACGGCGTCGGCTTCCGCCTGCGTCAGCTTTCCGTCGGTGACTGCCTTGTCCAGGCGGGTCTTGAGCTCTGCGGCGTGCTCGGACTGCTCTTCGCTGCGGATCTCCTGGAGGGCAGCTGACACCTTCGCTTCGTCAATGCCCAGCGATTGAGCCAGCGACTTGGCGAGTGCGGCCTCCCGCGTGGCGGGGTCGGGCTTCTGCCCGTCAGCAGGCGGCGTGCTGGGCTTGTTGGCGTCACGGAAGGACTTCAGCGCGTCGGTCACTTTGGCTTCGTCGACGCCGAGCTTCGCTGCCAGCGCGGAGGCCTGTTCCATCCCGTGGCCACCGCGGCCATGCCTGCCCATGCCGTCAGGGGTGCTGCCGGTGCCGCCGTCAGCGGTGGCGCTGGAACTCGCGCTGGGCGTCGGAGCGGGCGTCGTGGTGGTGGCAGAGGCCATGCCGGCAACGCCGATTCCTGCACCGAGCGCCAGAGCGGCTGCCGACAGGCCCAGGGTCATCTGCTTCGTGCGTGTCATATTGTCTCTCCTGATTCGCCGTCCCCTGACGGCTGCTCGTGTATGCCTCGTAGCGAGACATACCAATCTTCGGCTGCCAGCATCAGGAAAGGCTGTTGGGAACCTTTCGTTCTCCTGTGAATCCAAGTTGCATACAGTGCAAACTTGCACGTAGTGTAACAGCGTGGCACTTCCCCCCTCCCCTCAGGACGTCGAACCGGCAGCCCCTTCCCGGCGCGAGCTGAACAAGGCGGCCACCCGCCAGGCGATAACGGACTCCGCGCTGGAACTCCTGCGCTCCAAAGGCCCGGGAAACTTCACGGTGGAGGACATTGCCGACGCCGCGGGAATCTCGCGCCGCACCTTCTTCAACTACTTCGGCAGCACCGACGCCGCTTTGGCTTCCATCGTCCACGGCTTCCTCGACAACGCCATCCAGCAGCTGCGCCTCCGCCCGGCGGAGGAGCCCATGCTCGAATCCGCCCAGGCCGCCCTGATGGCCCTTGCCGATCCAAAAGCCGTGGCTCCCCTGGCCGAACTGTTCACGCTGACCCAGCAGAGCCCGCTCATGTCGCACACCGAACTCGAGGCATGGGACCACTGCCGGACCCAGGTGTTCACTATTGCCCGTGAACGCCTAGCCGGCACCCCCGGCGAGCAGGACGAGCTGTACGTCCATGCGCTGGCCGGCTCCATCATGTCCTGCGGCAAGGCAGCCATGGAGGTCTGGTTCAGCCGGCGCGGCCCCGACCTGACACCGGGCTCCCTGGCAGAGCTCCGCCAGCTTCTCATCGACGCCATGGCCCTCCTGGGCGCCGGCTTCAACACCACCGCTTCACCTTCCGCCACCCGTTCCTCCTGATCAGATCGGTTCTCCCGCATGGCACTCCTCCTCTACCGCCTCGGCAAGTTCTCCTACCGCCGGCGCTGGCTTGTCATCTCCCTGTGGCTTGCCGTGCTGGTGGCCGTGGGCGGCTCGGCCGCAGCATTCCATGGCACCTTGTCCAACAACTTCCAGATTCCCGGGACCGAAACCCAGCGGATCGCAGACAAACTCAAGCAGGACCTGCCCTCGGCCTCCGGCGGCAGCGCCACGATCGTTTTCGAAGCCCCCGACGGCGGGTTCACGGCCGCGAGCCGGGCCGCGGTGACGGACGCGCTGAAGAAACTCCAGACCCTCCCCGAGGTCCGCGGCACGGTTGACCCCTTCGCCACCCAGGCCCAGGTGGACCAGGCCGGCAAGGCCATCACCGACGGCGAACAGCAGCTGGCCGCCGGCCAGGCGCAGCTCGATGCCTCCCGGGCACAGCTGGAGGCGGGCAAGGCACAGCTCGCGGCGGCCGAACAGCAGCTCACCGCCGCCGGGACACCGGCAGCGCTCATTGAGGCACAGCTTGGCCAGCAGAAGGCTGCGCTGGCGCAGGGACAGGCCAAGCTCGACGCCGGCGCGCAGGAATTGGCGGCCAACAAGGCGAAGCTGGAACTTGGCAAGCGCCAGGCCCAGGCAGCATCAGCCATCCGCTTTGTGTCCGAAGACAACAAGGCCGCCGTGGCCCAGGTCCAGTTCAACACCTCCATCAATGGGCTGGCCCCGACCGTGCGCAAGCAGGTGCAGCAGATTGCCCACGAGACTTCTTCGGCCGGTGTCACCGCGCTGGCCAGCAAAGAGATCACCGAGGACATCTCGGCCCTGTTCGGCACCGCGGAGATCGTGGGCATCGCCGTCGCAGCGCTGGTCCTGATCCTGATGCTGGGAACCCTGATCGCCGCCGGCCTGCCCCTGCTGATGGCCGTCATCGGCGTCGGCGTCGGCGTCGGCATCACCTTCGCGCTCTCCGGCCTGTTCGACATGAGCTCCATCTCCCCCATGCTGGCCCTCATGCTCGGCCTCGCCGTGGGCATCGACTACTCGCTGTTCATCGTCAACCGGCACCGGACCCAGCTCCTGGCAGGCATGGATCCTGAGGACTCCGTGGCCCGGGCCAATGGCACGTCCGGCAACGCCGTCGTTTTTGCCGGCCTCACCGTGATCATCGCCCTTGCTGCCCTGGTGGTCCCCGGACTGCCGTTCCTCACGGTCATGGGCCTCGCCGCGGCAGGTACCGTGGCGGTGGCGGTCCTCGTCGCCATCACCCTGACTCCGGCCATGCTGTCACTGATCGGCCGGCGCATCATTTCCAAGCGGGCCTGGGCCAAGGCGGAGGCACACAACGCCGAACCGGAGCACGAGGCGGCCGACGACGCCAAGGACCGCGAACGCAGCACCCACGGTTGGGGCGGCATGGTCACCAGGCACCCATGGGTGGCATTCGTTGCCGGCGTCCTGCTGCTCGGCACTCTGGCCCTTCCCGCCACGCAACTGCAGCTGGCCCTCCCCGACGGCGGTTCCGAACCGGTGGAGTCCGAGGCCTACCAGGCCTACGACCTTACGGCGCGCAGCTTCGGCGAAGGCGTCACCGGCCCCATCGTGGCCGTGGGCGAATTCCCCGCGAACCTGGACGCAACCCAGGCCCAAAAGCTGCAGTACGACATCGCGGACAAGCTGCGTGCCGTGGACAACGTGGTGGCCGCCGTGCCGGTGGCAATCAGCGAAGACCGCCGGACCGCCGTCTTCCAGGTCATCCCCAAGGAGGGCCCGGCCAGCGCCAGCACCGTCAAAGTGGTCTCCGACCTCCGCGGCCTGAACAGCGAAATCAAGGCCGATTACGACGTTGCCATGGGCCTTACCGGGCAGACCGCCGGCAACGTGGACGTCTCCACCAAGCTCGGTGCCGCCCTGCCGCCCTACCTGGCGATCGTCGTCGGCCTCTCCCTGCTCCTCCTGCTCCTGGTGTTCCGCTCCATCGTGGTTCCGCTGCTGGCCACGGGCGGGTTCCTCCTGTCCCTGTCCGCCGCGTTCGGTGCCGTGGTTGCCGTGTACCAGTGGGGCTGGCTGGGGAACGTCTTCGACGTTGCCAACCCAGGCGCCGTCCTGAGCTTCCTGCCCATCATCCTGATCGGCGTGCTGTTCGGCCTGGCCATGGACTACCAGGTGTTCATCGCCTCCGGCATGCGCGAGGCCTACATGCACGGGTCGTCAGCGAAGGAGGCGGTCCGGGTGGGCTTCCGCCACGCCGCCGCCGTGGTGACGGCCGCCGCGATCATCATGGTCAGCGTGTTTTCCGGCTTCATCTTCAGCCACCTCACCATGGTCCGGCCGCTGGGCTTTGCGATGGCGTTCGGTGTCCTGTTCGACGCCTTCGTGGTCCGCATGACCATCGTCCCGGCCGTGATGTACCTGCTGGGCGCCAAGTCCTGGTGGCTGCCGCGCTGGCTGGACCGGATCCTGCCGGACGTGGACGTGGAGGGCGCCAAGCTCAACCGCGGCCAGTCCGCCCCGGCTCCCGGGGAACTGGTCCACTAGGCTGGATCCGTGCTCCATCTGATCCTCGCCTCCCAGTCCCCCGCCCGCACCAAACTCCTGGCCGAAGCCGGCATCCGGCACACGGTGCTGGTATCCGATGTTGACGAGGAGGCCGTGCAGGAACGCTACGGCGTCACCGACCCGCACGACACCGCGCTGCTGTTGGCCCGGGCCAAGGCCGAGGCCGTGGCGGCGCTGCCGGAAGCGGAGGGCGCCCTGGTGCTGGGCTGCGACTCCGTCTTCGAGTTCGACGGCGAGGCGCACGGCAAGCCCTACACCGCCGACGTCGCCCGCGAGCGGATGCGACGGATGAGCGGCAGCGCGGGGGTACTGCACACAGGGCACTGGCTGGTGGACTGCCGGGACACGGACGACGACGGCAGCGGCGGCAGCGGCTCGGGCGCCACGCTCGGAGCGGTCGCCTCCGCCGAGGTTTCCTTCCTGGAAATGGACCCGGCCGAAATCGACGCCTACGTCGCCACCGGAGAACCGCTCCACTGCGCAGGCTCGTTCACCATCGACGGCCTGGGCGGGGCCTTCATCCGGAAGGTCGACGGCGACCCGCACGCCGTCGTCGGCCTTTCCGTCTCCACCCTGCGTGGCCTGCTGGCTGCCGCACACGTGCGCATCACCGACCTCTGGCCGCCGCGCTAATGGACTCCGTTTTCCGGACTGCTTGTAGCTTCCCTACAAAGGAGGGCCGGTTTACACGCGGATTCCGCAAGTAATATCGGCGGAACCCTCAAAACCGCGCTAGGCTCCCTGAAGGAAAGAAGGAGACGCCTTGTCAGCAAATTTGGAGCAGTCCGCAGGTACCACGCAGCCGAGCCTCACAAAGGTGCTGATCGCCAACCGCGGCGAAATCGCCGTGCGCATCGTCCGGGCGGCCCGGGACGAAGGCCTGGCATCCGTTGCGGTCTACGCTGACCCGGACCGGGATGCGCTGCATGTGAAGCTTGCCGACGAGGCCTACGCCCTGGGCGGCACCACCGCGGCCGAGTCCTACCTGTTGATGGACAAGATCATCGACGCCGCCCGCCAGGCCGGTGCCGATGCCATCCACCCCGGCTACGGTTTCCTCGCCGAAAACGCCGAGTTCGCCGCCAAGGTCATCGCCGCCGGCATCACCTGGATCGGACCCTCCCCCGAGGCCATCTCCGCGCTCGGCGACAAGGTCCAGGCCCGGCACATCGCCGAAAAGGTGGGTGCTCCCTTGGTCCCCGGCACGGCCGATCCCGTCGCCTCCGCGGACGAAATCCTGGACTTCGTGGATAAGCACGGACTGCCTGTGGCCATCAAGGCCGCCTTCGGCGGCGGAGGACGCGGCATCAAGGTGGCCCGCACCCGGGAAGAAATCCCTGAGCTCTACGAATCCGCCGTCCGCGAAGCCACGGCCGCCTTTGGCCGCGGCGAGTGCTTCATCGAACGCTTCCTGGACGCTCCCCGGCACGTGGAAACCCAATGCCTGGCCGACGCCCACGGCAACGTCGTGGTGGTGTCCACCCGCGACTGCTCCCTCCAGCGGCGCAACCAGAAACTCGTGGAGGAAGCCCCGGCACCGTTCCTCACCGAGGACCAGAACCGCCGTCTTTACGAATCTTCCAAGGCGATCCTGAAGGAAGCCGGCTACCTCGGCGCCGGCACCTGTGAATTCCTGGTGGGCCAGGACGGCACTATCTCCTTCCTTGAGGTCAACACCCGCCTGCAGGTGGAGCACTGCGTGTCCGAAGAAGTCACCGGCATCGACCTGGTCCGGGAACAGTTCAGGCTGGCCCGCGGCGAGGAACTGGGCTACGGCGATCCCGAGGTGCGTGGGCACTCCATCGAGTTCCGCATCACTGGCGAGGACCCGGGCCGCAACTTCCTGCCCGCCCCGGGCACGCTCCGCGTCCTCAAGAACCCCACCGGTCCCGGTGTCCGCGTGGACTCCGGCGTGGAGCAGGGCGACGTGGTCAGCGGGAACTTCGACTCCATGCTGTCCAAGCTCATCATCACCGGTGCCACCCGGCCGCAGGCACTGCAGCGCGCCCGGCGTGCCCTGGAGGAAATGGTGGTTGAAGGAATCCCCACTGTGATTCCTTTCGACCTCGCAGTAGTTTCCGACCCCGCATTCGCACCCGCCGAGGGCCCGTTCAAGGTCCACACACGCTGGATCGAAACCGAATTCACCAACAACCTTCCCGCGTGGACCCCGGACGGCACCGGCGAGTCCGAGGGCTCCACAGAGGACCGCCAGCGCGTGGTGGTTGAGGTTGGCGGAAAGCGGCTGGAAGTAGTCCTCCCCGCATCCCTGGGCACCCCGGGGACGGCAGCCGCCGCTGCCACCAAGCAGGGCAAGGCCAAGAAGCGCTCCCGCACCGCCGGTCCCGCGGCCGCCACCGGCAACGCCCTCACCTCCCCCATGCAGGGAACCATCGTGAAGGTTGCCGTGGCCCACGGGGACACCGTGACCGAAGGCGACCTGGTGGTGATCCTTGAGGCCATGAAGATGGAGCAGCCGCTCACCGCGCACCGTTCGGGGATCATCACGGGCCTGACGGCAACGGCAGGCGAGACTGTCTCCGCGGGCGCCATCATCGCCACCATCGAAGACTAGAAAGCGGCCCAGCCAGCCATGCTCGCACCAAGTTTCCAGGAAGAAGTGGACCGCTACCACCAGGCGGTTCCCGAAATCACCCGGGGCAACCCCGCGCCCATCAAGGAGCTCTACTCCCGGCTGGACGACGTCACCCTGGCCAATCCGTTCGGCGGCATCGCCCGCGGCTGGGCCCAGGTGGAGGCGCGGCTGGACCAGGCGGCACGGCAGTTTCACGACGGCGAGATGCTGGGCTTTGATACCGTCACCTCCTACACCGCCCGCGACACCGCCTACCTGCTGGAGACGGAGCACTTCCGCGCCCGGCTGGACGGGGCGGCAGCCACCGAGGAGTTTGCGCTGCGCGTGACCAGCATCTTCCGCCGGGAGGAAGGCTACTGGAAGCTGGTGCACCGCCACGCGGACCCGGCTGCCCGGCCCCAGTCCCGCCGGTCACTGACCCAGCCCACAGCCTGAGCCAGCCCGCGCGGCCCTACGCCACCCTGCTGCTGGCAGCGGACGCAGACAAGATGCAGACTTAGCACATGCTGCCTTTCCTGCTCCTGGCTTCCCGCGCGGAAGATGCCGCCGCGGAGGACGAGTACGCCGCGTACCTGCGGTATGGCGGACTCGAGGAGCGGGAGCTGCTCCGGATTCGACTCGAAGCCGGTCCCCTGCCTCCGCTGGACCTTTCACAGTTCTCCGGCGTCATCGTGGGTGGCAGCCCCTTTACCTCCAGCGACCCACCGGAGCACAAGAGCCCGGTCCAGAACCGCGTGGAGCGGGAGTTGTCAACCCTCCTGGACCAGCTGGTGGACCGCGACTTCCCATTCCTGGGTGCCTGCTACGGGGTGGGGACGCTGGGTACGCACCAGGGCGCCGTGATCGACCGGACCTACGGCGAGCAGCTGGGAGCCGTGGAGGTGGAATTGACTGAGGCAGGACTGCAGGACCCGGTCCTCCAGGGAATGCCCCCAACCTTCACAGCCTTGACCGGACACAAGGAAGCCTGCACCGAACTGCCGCCCCATGCCGTGCTGCTGGCCCGCTCGGAATCCTGTCCGGTCCACATGTTCCGCATCAGGACCAACCTTTACGCCACCCAGTTCCACCCCGAACTGGATGCGGACGGACTGGCGACGCGGATCGACATCTACCGCCACGCAGGCTACTTTCCGCCGGAGTCCGCGGAGGAACTCATGGCCGCGGCACGCCGCTTTACGGTCACCGAGCCCATGACCGTGCTGAAGAACTTCGTGGCCCGCTACGCCCGCTGAATACGAAAATGCCCGGCGGACCACCAGGTCCGCCGGGCATTTTTCGTGAGTGGCCGTCAGGCGACGTTGTTCTCGTAGTCCAGGTCGCGGGTTTCGCGGGTGAGGAACAGCGCGATCAGGGTGAGCACAGCCATGGCGGTCAGGTAGATACCCACCAGGACGGGGCTGCCCTTCGCCTGCTCCCAGAGGGCCACCGCGATGAACGGCGCCACGGCAGCACCCAGGATGCTGGAGAAGTTGTAGCTGATGGCCGAGCCGGTGTACCGCACGTTGGTGGGGAACAGTTCCGGCAGCAGCGCTCCCATGGGCCCGAAGGTGAGGCCCATCAGCGAGAACCCAATGACCAGCAGGCCCATGGTGCCAACGAACCCGCCGCTGAACAGCGGGACGAACAGCAGGCCGAAGACGAAGATCCCGGTGGTGACGGCGATGAGCATCTTGCGGCGGCCGTACTTCTCGGCCAGCGGTCCGGAGACCAGGGTGAAGATGCCGAAGAAGACGACGCCGGCAATCAGCATCCAGAGGAAGTCGTTCCGGCTGAAGCCAAGGCCGGGAACAAACGCGGCGGCTGCCGCTTCGCTCATCGGCTTGCCCGCCTTCTCGGCCGCGGCCTGCGCGCCGGCAAGGGTGGGCTTGGTGCCGTAGGTGAGCGTGAACGTGGTCATCAGGTAGAAGAGCACGTACGTGGCCAGCATGATGAAGGTGCCCAGGATCAGCTGGCGCCAGCTGGTCTTGAAGACGCGGCCCAGCGGAAGCTTGGCTACCTCGTTGGATTCCACCACCTTGGTGAAGGCGGGGGTTTCGATCAGCTTGAGCCGGACGTAGAGGCCCAGGATCACCATGAGGGCGCTGAGCAGGAACGGCACGCGCCAGCCCCATGCCGCGAAGGCCTCCGGCGTCAGGGTATAACTCGCCACCAGGAAGATGACGTTGGCGATGATGAAGCCGATGGGGGCACCGAGCTGCGGGAAGGTGCCGTAGATGGCGCGCTTGTTGGCCGGGGCGTTCTCGGTGGCCAGCAGGGCCGCGCCGCTCCACTCCCCGCCGAGGGCCAGGCCCTGGGCAAAGCGCATGATCACCAGCAGGGCCGGTGCCCAGAATTCCCAGCCCGGAACCAGTGCGGTGGGAAGGCAGCCGATGAGGAAGGTCGCGATGCCCATGGTCAGCAGCGACGCAACCAGCGTCCCCTTGCGGCCGAACTTATCGCCAAAATGCCCGAAGACGATCGAGCCGAGGGGGCGGGCGACGAACGCAACGCCAAAGACCGCGAAGGAGCTCAGCAGCTGTGTGGTCTCGTTCTGGCCCGGGAAGAAGAGCTTCGGGAAGACGAGCACGGCGGCGGTTGCGTAGACGTAGAAGTCGTAGAACTCCACAGTGGTGCCGATCAGGCTCGCCACGATGACGCGGCCGCGGGAGTTCACCGGCTGGCGGGCACCTGGCAGCGCAGTGGTATCGGTGGATGACATAGGTAAACGCTTTCGTGAGACCGGCCGGGAACAGGCAGGGCTGCCTCCCGGCTCGAATAGTTAGAGTCCAATCTTACTTCGGCACGTCCAGTCAATGGACGAAACGTCCACAATGCGGACCTGTGTTGTGTGTCTCATATTCCGGCCTTCCGCGGCGCCTCACGCGGCGGAGTCGGCCCGGATAGGCAAAAGTCACAGCGCGTTAACAAACATCGACTGTCCGCGAAACGAGGCGTCCATACCGTGGAGGAACAACATCCCCTGAAGGAGGTAACCCGTGACTGTTGACCGCACCGTGGATGCCGGCGCACAGCCCGGCTATACCCGCACCACAGACGCCCCTGCCCTTGAATTCCGCCCCGGCCGCTGGATCGCCAACTGGGATGCCGAGAACAAGGAGCAGTGGGAAACCGCCGGCCGCGCCATCGCCCGCCGCAACCTGAACTGGTCCATCTTCGCCGAGTTCCTTGGCTTCGTCGTGTGGCAGCTGTGGTCCATCGTGGTGGTCCAGCTCCCCGCCGCCGGCTTCACCTTCTCCACCTCGGAGGTCTTCTGGCTCATCTCCATGCCGAGCCTGGTGGGCGCCACCCTCCGCATCCCCTACACCTTCATGGTCCCCCGCTTCGGCGGCCGGAACTGGACCATCGTGTCCGCCCTGCTGCTCCTGATCCCCTCCACCGGGCTGGCCCTCTGTGTCTCCAATCCGGACACTCCCTTCGGCGTCATGCTCCTGGTGGCTGCCCTGGCCGGCTTCGGCGGCGGCAACTTCGCCAGCTCCATGGCGAACATCACCTTCTTCTACCCGGCCAGGGAAAAGGGCTGGGCGCTGGGCCTGAACGCTGCAGGCGGCAACCTGGGTGCCGCCGTCGCACAGCTTGCCGTTCCCATCGTGATCACCCTGCTGGCTGCCGGCACCGTCAACCTTCCGATGGCCGGATGGATGTGGGTTCCCTTCATCCTGCTGGCGGCATTCGGCGCCTTCAAGTACATGAATAACCTCACCACCGCCAAGGGCGACGTGGCCGGCTCGGTCGCTGCGCTCAAGGAACCGCACCTGTGGGTCATGGCGCTGCTGTACATCGGGACCTTCGGCTCCTTCATCGGCTTCGCCGGCGTGTTCCCCAAGCTGATCAAGGACTACTTCCCCGAGTTCTCCTCCATTGCCGTGGGAACCGTGGCTTTGTCCCTGGCCTTCCTCGGCCCCCTGGTCGGTTCGCTGGCCCGCCCCTATGGCGGACGCATGGCGGACCGGATGGGCGGAGCCCGGATGACCGTCGCTGCCTTCGCCGCCATGGCCGTGATCACCCTGACCATGATCTGGACCCTGCCGCTGAAGAACTTCCTGCTCTTCCTGGTCCTCTTCCTGATGCTTTTTACCGCCAGCGGCTTCGGCAACGGTGCAACGTACCGGATGATCCCGGTCATCTTCGCCACCTCCAGCCGGGCTGCACGCAAGGGCGCAAGCTCCGTGGCCACCCAGCGCCTGGCGTCCTCGGCCCTCGGGCTGATTTCCGCGATCGGCGCGTACGGCGGCTTCGTGATCCCCCAGGTCCTGAACGCCTCCAGCACTGCCACCGGCTCCTACACCCCGGCGTTCTACGGATTCGTCGGCGCCTACGTCCTGATGCTGCTGGTCTGCTGGACCTGCTACATCCGCAACGCCGGCCGGAACGCGATGGGACACGTCTAACATGACCACAAGCGCCGACACGCACTGCCCCTACTGCGCCCTGCAGTGCGCCATGACGCTCACGTCCCCGGCGGACCTGGCTCCGGCTTCCCAGCCGGGGCCGGGCCCCGTGCCGGCACTTCAAGAACCAAAGCCTTCCGCATCCCCGGCCCTGGAAACACCCCTTGCTGTCCAGGGCCGGGACTTCCCCACCAACCGGGGCGGGCTCTGCCGCAAGGGCTGGACCTCGGCCACCCTCCTGAACCACGCGGGCAGGATCACCGAACCCCTGTTGAAGGGTGCCGACGGCGTCCACCGGCCCATCGGCTGGGACCACGCCCTGGACCTCGCCGTCCAGGCAGTGAAGGACGCCCGTGCCCGGTACGGCGCGGACGCCGTCGGCGTTTTCGGCGGCGGTGGCCTCACCAACGAGAAGGCCTACCAGCTGGGCAAGTTCGCCCGCCTGGCCCTGGGTACGTCCCGGATCGACTACAACGGCCGGTTCTGCATGTCCTCAGCGGCCGCGGCCGGGATGCGCGCCTTCGGCGTGGACCGCGGCCTGCCGTTCCCGCTCGAAGCCCTGGATACCGCCAGCACCATCCTGATGCTGGGCTCCAACGTGGCTGAAACCATGCCGCCGTTCGTCCAGCACCTCAAGGGAGCCCGCGACGCCGGCGGGCTGGTTGTGGTGGATCCGCGCCGTTCCGCAACGGCTGCTTTCACCGCAGACGGCGGAGGCCTGCACCTGCAGCCCCTTCCCGGCACCGACCTGGCGCTGCTGCTGGGCATCTCGCACGTGGTGATCCACGAGAACCTTGTTGACACCGCCTACGTCCAGGAGCGCACCTCCGGCTACAGCGCCGTGGTCCGCAGCGTCAACGCCTTCTGGCCCGAACGCGTCCAGTCCATCACCGGCGTCCCCGCGGAGCTCGTCAGGGAAACCGCCCGCATGCTCGCCGCCGGGGCCCGGGAAGGCGGCAGCTACATCCTCACCGGACGCGGCGTGGAGCAGCACGTGGACGGCACCGACACCGCCACCGCGGCCATCAACCTCAGCCTCCTCCTGGGCCTGCCGGGCTCGGCCCGCAGCGGCTACGGCACCCTTACCGGCCAGGGCAACGGCCAGGGCGGCCGTGAACACGGCCAGAAGGCGGACCAGCTCCCCGGCTACCGCAAGATCACCGACCCCGCCGCCCGCGCGCACGTCGCCGCCGTCTGGGGCGTCGCCGAGGACCTGATCCCCGGCCCCGGCCTGCCCGCCGTGCAGCTGCTGAAGTCGCTGGGAAAGCCCGACGGCGTGAGGTGCCTTTTCGTGCATGCCTCCAACATTGCGGTGGCGGCACCTGACGCCAACGCCGTGATCGAGGGGCTGCGCAGCCTGGACTTCCTGGTGGTCTGCGACTTCTTCATGTCCGAGACCGCTGCGGAGGCGGACCTTATCCTTCCCGTGCTCCAGTGGGCAGAGGAGGACGGCACCCTGACGAACCTGGAGGGACGCGTCCTGCGCCGCCGCCGCGCCATCTCCCCGCCCGCCGGTGCCCGCAGTGAGCTGTGGATCATGGCCCGCCTCGCCGAGCGGCTGGACGCCCCCTCCACCTACAGCGAGGATCCCGAAACGGTCTTCGAGGAACTGCGGCTCGCCTCCGCCGGCGGGCTGGCCGACTACTCCGGCATCGACTACGCCATGCTGGACCGTGGCGAAGCCGCCTACTGGCCCTATCCTGCCGGCAGCAGCGGAACGCCCCGGCTGTTCCGGGACGGCTTTGCGCACCCCGACGGCCAGGCGCTGATGGTCCCGGTGGTGCCGCGCCGCCGTCGTACGTCCGAAGGCGACGCAGCCGGAAGTGCCCACCCTGCCGGCAAACCCATGACACTCATCACCGGCCGCCTCCTGGAGCACTACCAGTCCGGAGCGCAGACGCGCCGGGTCCCCGACCTCCTCGCCGCCCAGCCCGAGGCCAAAGTGCAGATCCACCCTGCGGCGGCGGAAGCCCTGGGCATCACCGCCGGATCATTGGTCTCGGTGGCCAACAGGCGCGGCGAAGTGGTGTGCCGTGCGGAGTTGAGCACCGGCATCCGCGCCGAGACGGTTTTCCTGCCCTTCCACTTTCCCGGGTCCGAGAGTGCCAACCGGCTGACCGAAGCCGCCACGGATCCGGTCTCCGGGATGCCTGAGTTCAAGTTCAACACCGTGTGGGTCCGGCCCGTGGCCGCCCCCGATTCCGCCCGCATGCTTGAAACGACGGAGGCTTCATGAGCGAGCAGATTGTCATTGTGGGATTCGGTCCCGTGGCCGCAAGGCTGGTGGACGAGCTCCTGCCCGCCGTCCGCAGCGGGCAGGTCCGGCTCGCCGTAGTGGGTGAGGAGGCGGAGGCCGCCTACAACCGCGTCCTCGTGGCCGACCTCGGCGTTGGCCGGACCACCGCCGGGGCACTGGCCCTTGCCGACGCCGCCGACCTGGTTGCCGCGGGCGTGGACGTCCACCTGGGCGTGCGGGTCAAGCGCGTGGACCGTGCCCGGCAGCAGGTCCTGCTCTCCGACGGAACACGCGTGCATTACGACCGACTGGTGTTCGCCACCGGGTCCCGGCCCGTCATTCCGAACCTCACAGGCATCAACCCGGATCCCGCCTCGCCGGTGCTTCCGGCCGGTGTCACAGCGCTGCGCGACCTTCGCGACGCCGACGTACTGCGGCGGGCGGTGGACGGCGGCAAGCGCGTGGTGGTCCTGGGCGGCGGCGTATTGGGCCTGGAAACGGCGCTGGCCGCCGCGGAGGAAGGTGCCACGGTCACGGTGGTCCACAACGGGCCGCACCCCTTGGGCCGCAACATCGACCGCGGCGGCGGAACAGTCCTGGCTGCCAGCCTGCGCCGCTGTGGCGTCCGGATGGCCGGCAACGCCCGCTCCACAGGGGTAGAGCACAACGCGCCCGACGGCGGCTTCTCGGCTTTGCTGCTTGAGGACGGGCAGGCGATTGACGGCGACCTCCTTGTCATCTCGTGCGGGGTCCGTCCCCGGACAGAGTTGGCCGAAGGCTGCGGGCTGTCCACCGGGACCGGCATCCTGGTGGACCACAGGCTGCGGGCGCACCACGAGCCACACATCTTTGCCATCGGCGACTGCGCCGAAGTCCGCTGCCCGGATCCGGGCTGCGCCGCGTGCCGCAACGCCAAAGGCCCGTCCGGGTTGGTTGGTCCGGGATGGCGGCAGGCCGAATGGCTGGCGGGCTATCTCACCCTGCTGGCCTCGGACCTGGCCGGGGACGCCGAACTGCTGCCCGCCTTCCCGCCGGAACAACCCGGCGTCGTAGTCCTGAAGGCCCGGGGCCTGAACATGGCCGTAGCCGGGGACAACTCCGCCGATCCGTGGGACGAGGAAGCCCTCACGGCCGGGGCGGTCAACGGCCGGCCCCCGCTGCAGATCGCCCAGTGGGCTGATCCGGAGCATGGCCGGTACGTCAAGATGACCACCCGCGGCGGTGTACTCGAAGGCCTGGTGGCAGTCGGCATGCCCCGCACGGCGGCAGAACTCGTGGGACTCTATGAACGCAGCGCCGAACTGCCGGCCGACCGGTCGCTGCTCCTGCGCCTGGACGGGCCGGACCAGCTGCCAGGGGCCGGTTCGTCCGACCCCGCCGGCACCGTCTGCCGGTGCGCCGGGGTCAAGGGCGCGGCCATCACGGCTGCCGTGGCCGGTGGCTGCTCCACCGTGGCGGATGTCTCCAAGGCCACCCGTGCGGGTACCGGCTGCGGCGGCTGCCACGAGGACATCAAGGGGCTCATCGAGAGGCATTTCTCCCCAGCCTTGCCCTAACCTCGCAAGCTCGGTCAGGAAACCCGACGGCCGTGGCCAATTGCCCCGGGGCCCTTGACTGCAGCGCCCACGCAGAATGTGATGGACGGGACTGACCAGCCCGGCCACTCCCCGCGCTGGACGCCTGCCGCGTGGCACGATGAAAGGACGCACCCGCATGTCCCTGCTCGACTCCGCCCTTTGGGAGGGCAAGATTTACCTCAACGGCTGGCGCGAAGGGCGCGGCGGGACCGCCGGCAGCATCGAACCGGCCACCGGTGAGCAGCTGGGCAGCTACGGCGTGGCCTCAGTAGCGGATGTCCGCGAGGCGGCAACCGCCGCCGCGAAGGCGCAAAAGGAATGGGCCGCCTGCAACCCGGAGGACCGTGCCGCCGTACTGCGCCGGGCCGGGCAGCTCTGGGAGGAGCACGCAGCGGAGATCCAGGACTGGATTGTCCGTGAATCCGGCGGTATTCCGCCCAAGGCCGGACTGGAAACGCATATCGCCGCCAACGAATGCTATGACGCGTCTGCGCTGCCTTCGCTCCCTGCCGGGGACGTCCTGACCTCGAACGAAAACCGCTGGTCCTTTGCCCGGCGCCGGCCGGTCGGCGTCGTGTCCGTCATTGCCCCGTTCAACTTCCCGCTGATCCTCTCCATCCGCGCCGTCGCGCCAGCCCTTGCACTCGGCAATGCCGTGATGCTCAAGCCGGATCCCCGGACCACGGTCTGCGGCGGCGTGACGGTGATGCGCATCTTCGAGGAGGCAGGACTTCCGCCCGAACTGCTCTCGCTGCTGCCCGGGGGCGCGGAGATCGGTGCTGCCCTCGTCGAAGCCCCCGAGGTCCGGGTGATCGCCTTCACGGGCTCGACGGCGGCCGGCCGGAAGATCGGTGAGACGGCCGGCCGGCTGCTCAAGCGTGCCCATCTTGAACTGGGCGGCAACAACGCGCTTATCGTGCTGCCGGGCGCCGACCTGGCCAAGGCGGCCTCCGCGGCGGCGTTCGGCTCGTTCATGCACCAGGGCCAGATCTGCATGGCTGCCGGGCGCCACATCGTGCATGAAGACATCTACGACGACTACGTCGCCGCCCTGTCCGAAAAGGCCGGACACCTGCCGGTGGGTGATCCGAAGGGCGGCACCGTTGCACTGGGTCCGGTGATCGACGAGCGCCAGCTCCACCGGGTGGACGGGATTGTCCAGGACGCGGTGCGGGCCGGCGCCCGGCTCGCCGCCGGCGGCACCCACGACGGCCGGTTCTACCAACCCGCCGTGCTGGTGGACCTGGACACGGACAGCCCCGCGTGGAAGGACGAAATCTTCGGCCCCGTGGCCCCGGTAATGAAGTTCTCCACCGTGGATGAAGCCGTTTCGCTGGCCAACGACAACGAATACGGCCTGTCCATCGGCATCCTCGGCGACGTCGGCCTTGCCATGGCCATCGCGGACAGGCTCGACTCAGGGAAAGTCCACATCAACGAACAGACGGTCTCCGATGAGGCGAACTCCCCCTTCGGCGGAACGAAAAACTCCGGCAACGGCTCGCGCATTGGCGGCCACCACGCCAACATGGAGTCCTTCACCGAGATTCAGTGGCTCACCTTGCGTCCGAACATCGCCCCGTATCCGTTCTAGGACCGGGGTGCCCGCTCCGGGGCCGGGCGGTCTCCGGCCCCGGAGGCTGGCCGGGGTCAGAAGTTGACGCCGCGAACGAGGCTGATGAGTTGATCCTTTGTCTGACCGGCTGACGGTCCGGACGGGGAAATCAGTACCTGCGCAACGAACGTCGCCAAGTTCTGCCCCCTGACCGCCTGGACGGACAGGATGGTGACGGGCACGTCCCCGGCGGGCCGGAGCGACTTCGGACCGGCGGGTTCGGTACTCATCGAGAACGTTGCCCTGTCCCCGATGCCCTGGACCGGCTCACCGCGCATGGCCGGGGCACCGAGTGGCGAGCCTGAGGTCTTGAGGACTTCGATCGAGAAGATCATGGAGTCCGGACCGGGCGTGCCCAACTGCCCGAACGTGTAGCGGCAGCTGACCTCGCCCGGGAGGAGCTGCGGTTCGGTGGTCGCCCCGAAGGCCCGCTTGACCTGGGCCGGACTCAGCAGGGCGCAGACGGCATGTTGGTCGTGGCCGGCGGCCCCACCGCCGGCGCTGCGGGAACATTCAGCTGTGTTCCGTTGCCCCAGCCTGCGTCGACGGCAGCCTGCGACAGCGCCCGGGACATGGCGTCGCCGTCGGGCACAGTGCCTCCATCCATGGGCGGGCCGGTGACGTACGGCATCTCCAGGATTTCGTTCCCGCTGACGGCGTGCAGGACGACGTTGGCGGACGCACCGCCCGCCTCGCCGCGGAAGTATCCCGTCCACTGCAGGCAGGCGAAGTCGCCGATTCCGGTGACCGGCGAGCAGCCGGATGTCCCCTTCGCTTTGTCGACGTCGGCGGCGGACGCGGGCGACGTGAGCGCGACGGACAGTGCCGTCATGCCCCGCTCAGGGGACTTGCCTGCATAGGTGCACAGATAGGCCTTGCTTCCCGGCGGCCTTGCAGGCGTGTTCTGGCCCACCGCCACCAGCCCGGGCTCTACCCTTGCGGCGATCTGCGGGGTGATGAGCTCGCAGGCTGGGCTGCCCGTGCCCGTCTTGTTGCCCGTGCCGCCCGCGCTGGACGGGGCGCTGACGTTGACGGCGGCGCGCCCGGGCCGGTCGGCTGGGAGCACGCAGCGAGGAGCAGGGCAAGCACGGCCGCCACCATTAATTTCGCAGCCAAGGGTCGTTGGAAACGGCGGCCCAGGGTGTGCACGGCAATCATGGCCTCAGTGTCGGGCCGCCCGGCGCCGCGCTCCAGAGTCCTAAGTACCGATTGGACCTGCCGCGGCTTCCAGCGGTGCCGGGCCACGTCTGCAGGAAGTACTACATGTGCACGTGCAGGCGGCGGGCAGCCTCGGAGATGGATCCGGTCAGCGACGGGTAGACCGTGAAGGTGCTGGCGACGTCGTCCACGTGCAGTTTCTGCTTGACGGCGATGGAGATCGGGAAGATCAGCTCGGAAGCGTTGGGTCCGACCACCACGCCGCCGATCACGGTACCGGAGCCCTTCCGCGCGAAGATCTTCACGAACCCGTCCTTGGCGTTGCGCATCTTGGCCCGGGCGTTGCTGCGCAGGGACAGCTTGATGACGTCGGCCTGGTACTTGCCGGACTCGATCTCGGCCTCGGACACGCCGACGTTTGCGATTTCGGGCGAGGTGAAGATGTTGGACGCCACCTGGTGGAGCTTGAGCGGGGTCACGCCATCGCCCATGAAGTGCGCCACCGCAATGCGGCCCTGCATGGCGGCCACGGAGGCCAGGGGCAGGACGCCGGTGCAGTCGCCGGCGGCGTAGATGTTCGGTGCGGTGGTGCGGGAGACGCCGTCCACCTTGATGTGGCCGCTGTCGCTGACGGCCACCCCTGCCTCCTCAAGGCCGAGTCCTGCGGTGTTCGGGATGGAGCCCAGGCACAGCAGGCAGTGGCTGCCGGTCACCTTCGAGCCGTCGGCGAGCGTCACCACGACGCCGTCGTTAGTGCGTTCCACGGTCTGGGCGCGGGAGCGTGACAGGACCCGGACGCCTCGGCGTTCGAAGACTTCCTCCAGGACCACTGCGGCGTCAACGTCGGAGCCCGGCAGCACGCGGTCGCGGCTGGAGACCAGGGTGACTTTGGAGCCCAGGCCGTTGTAGGCGGAGGCAAATTCAGCGCCCGTTACGCCGGAGCCGACGACGATCAGTTCCTCCGGCAGCTCGTCAAGGTTGTAGATCTGGGTCCAGTTCAGGATCCGTTGGCCGTCCGGGCGGGCAGTCTCCAGCTCGCGGGGGTGCGCGCCAACGGCCAGCAGGATGGTGTCGGCTTCTATGGTTTCGATGCCGTCCACGGTAAGGACCTCGATGGTGTGGCTGTCCAGGAGGCGCCCGGAGCCGGCGATGATCCGCACGCCCAGCTTGTCCAGGCCGTCGCGGATGTCCTGGGACTGGTTGCGGGCCAGGTTGAGGAGGCGGTCGTTGATGTGCTTGAGGTCGGCGCGCATCACCGGTAAGAAGTCGCCGCCGTCGACGTCGAACTTCACTCCCAGCTCGCCGGCCTCGGCCACGCGGGTCATCAGGTCAGCCGTGGCAATGAGTGTCTTGGAGGGGACCACATCGGTCAGCACCGCGGATCCGCCCAGGCCGGCACGTTCAATGATGGTGACCGTCGCCCCCAGCGAGGCGGCCACCATGGCAGCTTCGTATCCACCGGGACCACCTCCCAGGATTGCGATCCGGGGGGAACTGAAATCTGGATGCGTAGTCACAGTCATCCATTCTCGCGCATTTCCGCTGGACCACCAAGAAAACGGGGCGCCCTCCGGGCCACGGTGACGGGGGCAACACGGGCGGGAGGATAACTTGTACTGGTGAGTACAACAGACTTCCTGAACACGGACCCGTTCGCTGCCGCCCGCGCCGCGGCGGACTACATTGCCGAAGAGACAGGGGTGGACCATCATGACACCGCCCTGGTCCTCGGTTCCGGGTGGGGCGGGGCCGCCGACCTGATCGGCGAGACCACTGCCACCCTGTCCGCCGAGGAGGTCCCGGGCTTCCACGCCCCCGCCGTGGAGGGCCACGTGGGCACCATCCGGTCCGTACTGACAAAGGCGGGAAAGCGGGCACTGGTCCTGGGCGCCCGCACCCACTACTACGAGGGCAAGGGCGTCCGCGCCGTAGTGCACGGCATCCGGACCGCCGCGGCCGCGGGGTGCAGCACGCTGGTCCTCACCAACGGCTGCGGCGGGCTCAATGAGGACTGGGCCCCCGGCACACCGGTACTGATCCGGGACCACATCAACCTCACCGCCGCCTCCCCGCTGGAAGGCGCCACCTTCGTGGACCTGACAGACCTGTACTCGCCGCGGATCCGCAAACTGGCCCGCGACGTGGACTCCACCCTGGACGAGGGCGTCTACGCACAGTTCCCCGGCCCCCACTATGAGACGCCGGCGGAGGTGCAGTACGCCAAGCGGATCGGCGCAGACCTCGTCGGCATGTCGACGGCGCTGGAGGCCATCGCGGGGCGGCACGCGGGCATGGAAGTGTTCGGCATTTCGCTGGTCACCAACCTTGCAGCGGGCATCAGCCCCCAACCGCTCAGCCACCAGGAGGTTATCGAATCCGGCCAGGCAGCGGGCCCGCGCATCTCCAGGCTGCTGGCGGGCATCATCGGCCGGCTCTAGCCCGCCAGGCGCCCGGGGTGCATCATGTGGATGGGCAATGACGATAGCGTTATGCCCATGACGTCTTCCGATGCCGAACTTCGCCTGCTCACTGAAGCCCGCGAATGGGCTGCCCAAGACCCGGATGCCGCAACGAAGGCGTCGCTCCTCGAGCTTGTCCGCCTTGTGGGGAATGGCGATCCCGCGGCCCGGCAGGAACTGGAAGACAGCTTCCGCGGAACCCTGCAGTTCGGCACGGCAGGTCTGCGCGCAGCCCTGGGCCCCGGGCCTAACCGGATGAACCGGGTGGTGGTCCGCCGCGCCGCAGCGGGACTCGCGGCCTTCCTGGTTGACGCCGTGGCCAAGGCGTCCGCCGGCACCCCGGTGCGTGCCGTCGTCGGCTACGACGCCCGGCGCAACTCCGATGTCTTCGCGGCCGAAACGGCTGCCATCTTCACCGCGGCCGGCATCGAGACCTTCCTGCTGCCGGCGGCCCTCCCCACTCCCCTGCTGGCGTACGCCGTCCGGGCCCTGGACTGCGACGGCGGCGTCATGGTCACCGCCAGCCACAACCCGCCGCAGGACAACGGGTACAAGGTGTATCTGGGCCGGCATGCCGTAGCGGCGGACGGCGACGGTGCCCAGATCGTGGCGCCCTACGACGCGGAAATCGCCGCCCGGATCAGCGCCGTGGGGCCGCAGGAATCGATCGCGCTGGCAGAGAGCGGCTGGACCGTCCTGGACGGCTCGCTGGCGGCCGACTATGAGCGGGCGGCGGCGGCACTCGCCATGCCGGAGCGCTTTCCCGCACGCGACCTGCGGATTGTCCTGACCCCGCTGCACGGCGTGGGCGGCGGCACCGCGCTGGACGTGTTGAAAGCTGCAGGTTTCACGGATGTCACCGTGGTGGCCGAACAGGCTGAACCGGACCCCGATTTCCCCACCGTGAGTTTCCCCAACCCGGAGGAACCCGGGGCCCTGGACCTTGCGCTGGAAGCGGCAGCCCGGCTGGACGCCGACCTCGTGATCGCCAACGACCCCGACGCTGACAGGGCAGCCGTGGCCG
The DNA here is from genome assembly GCF_014639275.1 of Arthrobacter liuii. Lineage (GTDB taxonomy): Bacteria > Actinomycetota > Actinomycetes > Actinomycetales > Micrococcaceae > Arthrobacter > Arthrobacter liuii. The sequence continues at coordinate 236,749 of NZ_BMFW01000001.1, forward strand.
CGAAAGACCCCGACACCGGTGCCTGGCGGATGCTCCGCGGCGACGAGGTGGGATCCCTGCTGGGCGCGCACATAGTGGCACGGCTGGCAGAAGACGGCCCTGCCGGTGCTGTGGCGGATGGCCAGGGCGTCTTCGCCAATTCGATTGTTTCCTCACGGCTGCTGGCCCGCATCGCCGCCGCCGCCGGCTTCGCCCATAAGGAGACCCTGACCGGGTTCAAGTGGATTTCCCGGGTTCCGGGCCTGGTCTACGGCTACGAGGAGGCGCTGGGGTACTGCGTGGCGCCGGACCTTGTGAAGGACAAGGACGGGATTTCGGCCGCGGTCCTGATCGCCGAACTCGCGGCCACCGCCAAAGCGGCGGGCAAGACGGTCTTCGACACGCTGGATGAGCTCTACCTTCAGCACGGCCTGCACGCCAGCGACCAACTGAGCATCAGGGTTGCGGACCTGGGGCTCCTGGACGCCATGATGAACCGCCTCCGGGTTTCGCCGCCGGAGTCGTTCGGGCAGTCAGCCGTAGAGGTCTTCACGGACCTGGCCGACGGCAGCGCGCAGCTGCCGCCCACCGAGGGCCTGCTCTACATCACCCGCAACCTGACCCGCGTGATCATCAGGCCCAGCGGCACCGAGCCCAAACTCAAGTGCTACCTGGAGGTCATACACCACGCGGGATCCGCCGCGGAGCTGCCCGCTGCACGCCAGGCCGCCAGGGCCTCGCTGGATGAGGTCCTGCACGACGTCAGCGAAGCACTGGGGCTCTAACTGCCAGGAGGTTAAGCCCGAAAGGGGCGCCGGAGCTTTAAGGCCCCGGGCCCCTTTAAGTGTGTCGAAATGCTAGAGCTCCACCTCAACGAAACCGTCGATGACGCGGGTGCTGAACGCTTCCAGCCGCAGGCCCGTGGTGGCGAAGCATTCACCGGTTTCAAGGTCGTAGACCTCTTTGTGCAGCGGCGAGGCGATGGTGGGACGCATCCCCTTGGAACCCAGGATGCCGCGGGCCATGACGTGTGCTCCGGTGGCAGGATCCTGGTGCGCCACCGCGAAGACTTCCTCCGGGCCGGTACGGAACAGCGCCACCTGGCGGCCTGCGACCAAGGCGGCCTCGCCCCAGGCGGGTTCAAGGTCGTCTACCGGGCAGACACGGTGCCAGCCGGCTCCGAATCCGGCGCTGTCTGATTCGGCGGCGAGCGCCCCAAGTTCCAGTGTTGCCGTCATTGTCCGGCTCCTTTCCCTGTGCCTGTTGTCCTTGCAGTGGCTGCTTTTGCTGCCGTGTCCCACGCTAGGATCCGGGTGTTTCAACGGGGTGCGGTGAATGTGTCCGGCGCGTAAAAGAGACCTAACGCGACCGGAAACGCGTTCGTGATGCAGAAGTTAAGTTGACGAAACAATTGGGAAACTGAGGCGAAACTGCCCTTCCCTAGGCTGGACGCACAAGCTGCAGAGCACCGTCTGCGGCCCATGCGAAAGGCCCACCGTGACCGAACAGACTTCAAGCACAGAGACTCCGCGCCGCATTGTCGTCGCCGGCGGCGGCCCCGCGGCCCACCGTTTTGCTGACGCCATGCATGCCCGCGGCCTCGACGGCTGGCATGTCACGGTCCTCACGGAAGAAGCCCACCTCCCCTATGACAGGGTGGCGCTCTCCAAGGCCCTCACCGACAGCGGTGTGGACCTCACCCTTGGAACCGCCTCGATGTGGGACCACGGCTCGCTGGTGCTAAAGACCGGTGAACGCGTGGTGAAGATCAACGCAGGGGCAAAGACGGTTGAAACGGCGGCCGGACACGCCTACGAATACGACGAACTGGTGGTTGCCACGGGTTCGGACGCCACGCGCCTGCCCATCCCCGGTGCACAGCACGCCCACGTCTACCGCACCCTTGAGGATGTGTGGGCCATCAACAAGGCCATCGCCGACCTCACCGGGAAACTTGGCCGCAAAGTCAATGCCGTCACTATCGGCGGCGGGCTCCTGGGCCTCGAATCGGCCGCGGGCACCGCGCAGCTCGGTGCCACCCCCGTGGTCATCAACGGCGCTCCCTGGCTCATGAACACGCAGCTGGACGAGGGCGCCGGCCAGGCCTTGGGCCGGCTCATCGAGGCCAAGGGCTTCGAAGTCCACGGCGGCGTGTTCCCCGCCGGGATTTTGACGGACGACGACGGCCAGGTCACCGGGGTGCTCATGGCGGACGAACGCGTCATCCCGGCCGACCTGGTGATTGTCGCGATCGGCGTCAAGCCCCGCGACGAGCTCTTCCGTGCCGCCGAGGGTGAAGATCAGCTCTTCAGCCTGGGCCAGCGCGGCGGCGTGGTCATCAACGACTACTGCGCCACCGAGGTGCAGGGCATCTGGGCCATCGGTGAAGTGGCCAACTTTGGCGGCATGTGCCTGGGCCTGGTGGCTCCCGCCAACACCATGGCCGAGATCGTGGCCGACCGGCTGCACGGCGGCGACGCCACCTTCCCGGGGTTCGATACTGCCACCAAGCTGAAGCTGTCCGGCGTGGACGTGGCCAGCTTCGGTGACGCCTTCGCCCGTACCGAGCGCGCCCTGGAAATTGTCTATGCCGACCCCGCCCGCGGCGTGTACCAGAAGATCGTCACCACCGACGATGCCAAGACCCTCCTGGGCGGCATCTTCGTGGGCGACGCGTCCCCCTATATGAGCCTGCGGCCGCTCCTGGGCCGCGAACTTCCCGCCGAGCCCGGTGCGTTCCTCAGCGCGGCGGGCGGCGGCGAGGCCCCGGAAACCGAGCTTCCGGACGACGCCACCCTGTGCTCCTGCAACAATGTCACCGCCGGCTCCATCCGAGACGCCATCAACGGCTGCGGCGCCTGCGAGGGCAACGCCCCGGTCCAGGAGCTGGGTGAGTTGAAGGGCTGCACCCGCGCCGGAACCCAGTGCGGTTCCTGCGTGCCCATGCTGAAGAAGCTGCTGGAAACCGAGCTGACCAAGTCCGGCGTCGAGGTCTCCAAGGCCCTGTGCGAGCACATTGAACTGTCCCGCCAGGAACTGTTCGACGCCATCCGCGTCCTGGAACTGACCTCCTTCGAGGAGATCATGGCCAAGTACGGCACCGGCGCCGGCTGCGACATCTGCAAGCCCACCATCGCCAACATCCTGGCCAGCCAGAACAGCGCGTACGTGCTGGACGCCGGCCGTGGCACCCTTCAGGACACCAACGACCGCGCCCTGGCCAACATGCAGAAAGACGGCACCTACTCGGTGGTTCCGCGCATCGCCGGCGGCGAGATCACACCCAGGAAGCTGGGCGTCATCGCGGCAGTGGCCGAGAAGTACAACCTCTACACGAAGATCACCGGGGGCCAGCGCATCGATATGTTCGGCGCCCGGCTGGAGCAGCTCCCGGAGATCTGGAAGGAACTGGTGGACGCCGGTTTCGAGTCCGGCCAGGCGTACGGCAAGAGCCTGCGTACGGTGAAGTCCTGCGTCGGGTCCACGTGGTGCCGGTTCGGCGTCCAGGATTCGGTGGCCATGGCCATCCAGCTGGAACTGCGCTACCGCGGCCTGCGCAGCCCGCACAAGCTCAAGATGGGCGTTTCCGGTTGCGCCCGGGAATGCGCCGAAGCCCGTGGTAAGGACGTGGGCGTGATCGCCACTGCCGACGGCTGGAACCTGTACGTCGGCGGCAACGGCGGCGCAACCCCGGCCCACGCCCAGTTGCTGGCCAAGGACCTGGACGACGAGACGCTGATCAAGTACATCGACCGCTACTTCATGTACTACATCCGCACCGCCGACCGCCTCCAGCGCACGGCCCGGTGGCAGGAGGAACTCGACGGCGGGATCAAGCACGTCGAGGATGTGGTGGTCAAGGACATCCTGGGCATCGCCGAGGAACTCGAAGCGGCCATGTCCAGGCACGTTGACACCTACGTGGACGAATGGGCGGACACCCTGAAGGATCCCGAGCGCCTGCGCCGGTTCCGTTCCTTTGTCAACGCTCCCGACCAGAAGGACGACTCCATCACCTTCGTCCCCGACGAGCGCGGCCAGATGCGGCCGGCCACGGCGGAGGAAAAAGGCAGGGTCCTGATCGGCGCTTCCATCCCCATCCGACCGCGCGACGGGAACGAGGCGTAGCCATGCAGCTCAGTATCGACCTCACCGGCCGGAACGTCCTAGTGGCCGGCGCCCCTGCAGCCGCGCGGCAGGCGCTGCGGCGGTATGAAGCCGCGGGCGCCGTCGTGCACCGCCTTGGCAGCCCCGGCGAAGCCCGGTTCGTCCACCTGCCGGAGCGGCTGTTCCTTGTTGCCGCCGTCGAGGACGGACAGTCCGGCTGGGACGCTTTCCTTGACCGCTGCCGGAAGACCGGCCTCCCCGTCGCTGCCGAGCCCGCGGGCGGCCCCGCCGGCCACGTCACCCTGGTGGGCGGCGGCCCCGGCACCAGCGACCTGCTCACCGTGGCGGCCGTCAAGGCGCTCCGCGACGCAGACGTGGTGTTCTACGACCGGCTGGCCCCGTACCAGGAGCTGCCGCTGTTGACATCCGCGGAACTCGTGGACGTCGGAAAGAAGCCGGGGCACCACAAGGTCAGCCAGTCGGAAATCGAGAAGCTGATGGTGGAGAGTGCGCTGGCCGGCAACAACGTGGTCCGCCTCAAGGGCGGGGACCCGTATGTCTTTGGCCGCGGCGGGGAGGAAGTCGCCGCGTGCGTGGCAGCCGGCGTCAAAGTGCACGTCATCTCCGGCGTCACCAGCGCCATCTCGGTGCCGGCCGCCGCGGGAATTCCGGTCACCCACCGTGAAGTCAGCCGCATGTTCACGGTGGTTTCCGGGCACGCCCCGCTCACCGAAAAGGAACACCAGCACCTGGCCGGGCTGGGCGGCACCATCGTGGTGCTCATGGGCATCGGCACCCTCCACCAGCTCGCGGCAGGGCTGCGCCGCGCCGGGATGCGCGCCGACATGCCCATGGCCGTGGTGGAGCGGGGCTACCGGCCAGGCCAGCGCACCACCATCGCAGACCTGGGCACCATCACCTCCGCCGCTGCCGGCTGCAGCAACCCGGCGGTGCTGGTGATCGGCGAGGTGGTACGGGTGGCCGAAGCCAACCAGTGCCATGCCGGAGCCGCCGCCGACCTGGACAGGCTGGCGGCATCGCTGCTGGGATCATGAAAGGATTGACCCCCATGACCGCACTTGCACCGGCCGATCCCACGCAGGCTGAAGAAGCCACCGACGCCGCGGAGGCGCCCCTGGAGGGGTTCCGCATCGGAGTCACCTCTGACCGGCGTTCCCGTGACCTGATTGAGGCGCTCGAACGCCGCGGCGCCGAAGTGCTGCACGCACCCGCGCTGAAGATCGCCCCCGTCCAGGAGGACATGCGCCTCATCGAGGACACGCACGCCGTCATCGCCGCCAAGCCGGACCTGTGCATCGCCACCACCGCCTACGGCATGCGCCGCTGGTGCGAGGCCGCGGACTCCTTCGGGATCGGCGATGAACTGCTGGAAACACTGGGGAACTGCCGTATGTTCGTGCGGGGACCCAAAGCCCGCGGTGCCGTCCGCGCGGCCGGCCTCGCCGACGTCGGCATCAGCAGCGACGAAACCACCGCCACGCTGGTGGACATGCTGCTGACCGAAGGCGTCCGGGGCAAGACGGTGGCTATGCAGCTGCACGGCTACACGGACGTCCGCCAGATCGAGCGCCTGCGGATGTCGGGCGCCACTGTCCTGACCGTGACGCCGTACCGCTGGGTCAAGCCCGACGGCGAGGACAAGCTTCCGCGGCTGATCGACGCCGCCTGCAGCGGGAACCTTGACGTCCTGACCTTCACGAGCGCCCCCGCGGTGGACGCGATGTGGAGCACCGCCCATGAGATGGGCCTCTACAAGCAGCTGGTGGAGAGCCTGAAACTGAACGTCACCACGGCCGTGGTGGGTCCCGTAACGGCGCAGCCCCTCCTGGATGCGGGCGTGACCCCGCTGGTCCCGGAGCGGTTCCGGATGGGGGCCCTCATCCGGCTGGTGTGCGAGCATCTGGCACTGAACCATGTGCGCCGGCTGGATACCCGGTCAGGGAACATCGAGCTCCGCGGCCGCAGCCTGCGGATCGACGGACAGCAGGTGGAGCTGGCGCCCGCTCCGCTGCTGCTGCTGCGCGCCCTGCTCGGTGCCGGCGGCGCGGTCCTGTCCCGCGAATCGCTGTCTGACCTGCTGGAACTTCGGGGTTCCGTGCACGCGCTCGATATGACCGTGAGCAGGCTGCGCTCATCGCTGCCGGACGGCAAGCTCATTGAGACGGTGGTCAAGCGGGGCTACCGCATCCGCATCTGACCAGCCCAAACGCGGTCAATGTGTCGGCTGGCGGATGGATGAGAGGTGCGTCACGGGTTGTGTTACCGGCCGGTAAATACTGGCGAACAAGGGCCCGTTGAACAGCAACTGCGGGGAAACACGCCGGAAAAAACGCGAGCCTACGCTGGGTTCCATCACGAAGTCCGGCCGCTTACCGGCCGCCAGCGAAAGGGCCAGCACATGTCCGCTCCGGCACCCACACCGTCCACCTCCGCCGCAACCCGCATCGTCATTGCCGGCGCCGGCCCCGCTGCCCAGGCCCTTGTGGCGCAGCTGGACCGCGCCCGGTTCACCGGCACCATCACCGTACTGAGCAACCGGGATGACACCCCTACGGAACTGCTGGAGCTGGCCATGCTGCCCCAGGTCTCCGTCCGCTTCGGCCAGCCTGCCAGCCACATCGACGCCGTCAACCGGACCGTGGCAACGGCGGACGGCATGGAATTCGCCTACGACCAGCTGGTTATCGCCACCGGATCGGCCCCCGTCGCAAGCCCGGTGGACGGTGCTGGACAGTGCCTGAGCTACGCCACCATCGACGACGCACCCCGCGTCGCGAAGGGCATACAAAAAGTGGCCCGGGAGCTGGGGCGGCGCCCGGTGGGGATCCTGGTAGGCACAGGCGCGGCGGCCGGACAGGCCGAGGCAGTCCTGCGGGCCAAGGGCGTCCGGCCCATCCGCACCACCGCCCGGCCGGCCGCCATCATCCCCGCCGTCGTGTCGGGCGGATCCGCCTCCCGGCAGGCCGCGTCCGCCGTGGTCTTCGAGGACGGCAGCAGCATGACCGGAGACCTGGTTGTCCTGGCCGAGGAACGGGTCTCCCGCGACGGCTTGGCAGCCAGCGCCGGCCTGCAGACCGCAGCCGGGGGTGGCATCGTGATCAGCCGGGACTACCGCAGCTCCGTCCCGGGGATCTGGGCGATTGGGGATGCAGCGGCGTTCGACGGCGTACGGCTGGGCTTGCTGGTGGCGGCCGCTTCGGCGGCAGGCGCCTGCGCCACCCAGCTGCTGACCGAGGCATCCGCAGCGCCGGCCCTTCAGGCGGCGGCCTAAGCGGCATGCCTCGCTGCCGGCGTCCTGCCTGCGTGGGGGTTTGCTGCGTGGAGGCCTGCTGCGGTGCGGTGGCGCCCTGGCGGTGCCCGCCGGCGAGGGCACTCCGCTGTGACAAGATGGTTCCCGAAACCGAGTCAACGCCGGGCCTAAGAAGCCCTTCGAGAGGACCATCATGAGCAACGAAGCCACCGTTCACGCAGGGAACACTGGTGCGGCCGGGCCCGCGAACATCGCCTCCTACATCGACCACACGCTGCTCAAGCCCGAAGCCTCTGAAGCGGACGTGCTGAGGGTGTGCGCCGAGGCAGCGGAGTACGGGTTCAAGTCGGTCTGCGTCAACCCCCTCTGGGTCAAGACCGTCAATACCGCGCTCAAGGGTTCCGGCGTCCTGGCCTGCTCCGTGGTCGGTTTCCCCCTGGGAGCCACGCCCACGGACGTGAAGTCGTTCGAAGCCCGCGGCGCCGTGCTGGACGGCGCGGATGAAGTGGACATGGTGATCAACATTGCCGCTGCGCGGGCCGGCGACAAGGGGGCCGTGACGGAGGACATCGCTGCCGTCGCGGAGACCGTGCACGCGGGGGGAGCCATCCTGAAAGTCATCATCGAAACAGCCCTCCTGACGGATGGGCAGAAGGTGCTGGCCTGCCAGGCGGCCGTGGAGGCCGGGGCGGACTTCGTGAAGACCTCTACGGGCTTCAACGGCGGCGGCGCCACCGTTGAAGACGTGGCCCTGATGCGCAGGATCGTGGGCCCGGACCTGGGGGTCAAGGCCTCCGGCGGCGTACGGTCCCTGGCTGACGCGCAGGCTATGATTGCAGCAGGTGCAACACGAATTGGTGCCAGCTCCGGGATTGCCATTGTCAAGGGTGAACAGGGTTCAGCCGCTTACTGACGGAACCGGAAGCCGGCACAGACCAAGCCCCGCGGGGCCGAGGAGGAACACATGTCCAGCCAGATCAACGCGTCCAGCCGGGACACGGCGTCGAACCAGGAATCCGTCCGGACCCCGCAGAACGAAAACAACCTCGCCACCAGCGTGGTCCTGTTCGTGATCTGCTTCGCCCTGTTCCTGGGCGCCATCTACTCGCTGTCCTTCCTCAGCCTGGGAAACCCGTGGCCCATGGCCGTCTGCCTGGTCCTGTTCGCGCTGGCGTTCTGGATTCCGCAGACCATCCTGGGCCGCTCCGACTCCGCAGGCGAGCACTGACCCCCGGCTGAACAGCAGCAAAAGCGAACGGACCCCGGACAATGTCCGGGGTCCGTTGCTGTCTGCTGGAACTTCACTGCCCCAGTTGCTAGAACCAGAGCCTGATCCAGGCGCCCGCGGCAGCCGCCACGCGGGCCCAGTGGTGCTGGGCGATCGCCCATCCCGCCATTGACAGGCCCACCATGGCGTAGGCACTCACTGGGATCAGCACCAGCCACTCCCGCTTGGAACCGGCACGCCCCAAAAGGGGTACGGAGAGCGCCCCGTTGGCGCGCCAGACGTTCCGCAGCAGGGGCATCCTGCGCAGCATCTTCGGCGGCCGGACCACCAGCGGCCACAGCAGCGGCACTCCCCCGGTGGTGATGAGGTCGCCCACGATGTGCACCGCCACCCCGATCAGCATCGATGTGGGCAGCCACGTCCACTGCTCCGGCGCATACACCGTGACAAGGCCCGCCATGGCCAGCGCGACGATCCAGTTCGAGATGAAGCCCGACTTCGGAAAAAGCTTCAACGCCTTGGCCGCTATGTTGATCATGAACATGCACAGCAGCCCGGCACCCACGGACAACAGCCCCCACTGCGTCTGCACCTGAACCTGCCCGGCCAGGGTCGCCAGCAGCACAAAGAACGCAGCACCGAGCACGGAGTGTGTCCCCTGCCGGTGGCCGCCGCTGGCGTTTTCAATGCCGCGCGCGATCACGTTGGACAGCGGCGGCAGCGAGTGGGCCACAGTGCTTGACCGGTGGTCCCAGTCGCACACCAGCGCCGTCCCCGCCGTCGCCATGCCGCCGATAAGGATGCCGGTGGGATCCAGCGGGTACCAGCCCAGCGTGTAGGGGCTGGTGGACGCGACAGCTACCCACGCCGCGGCTCCCGACGCGGCGTGGTGTCCTCCCATCAAGTGCTAACTCACCACCAGTGGCGCGTCGGAGAAGATGTTCCGGATCACGCCGTTGGCCCACTCCAGGATCTCCGCGTCCTGCAGGTCCCTGCCGCCGATCCGCGCTGTCTTGGGCTTGGGGATGAGGACGGCGTCCAGGGCAGGCTTGGACTGCGAGCCCGGGTACATCCGGTTCAAGCGCATGATTTTGGACTCCGGCAGGGTGGCCGGGGAGAACTTGATGAAGTTGCCCTGGAGTGCCACATCGGACAGGCCGGCTTCGCGCGCGCCAACGCGGAACCGGGCCACTGCCACCAGGTTCTGCGCCGGAAGCGGCAGGTCGCCGTAGCGGTCCACGAGTTCGGCCTGGACTTCGTCGATGGCCTCGTTGGTGAGGGCGGCGGCAAGCTTCCGGTAGGCCTCCAGGCGCAGCCGCTCGCCGGGCACGTAGTCGTGCGGCAGGTGGGCGTTGACCGGCAGTTCGATCTTCATCTCCGCCGCCTTCTCTTCTGCCTCGCCCCGGAAGTCCGCCACGGCTTCACCCACAAGGCGGATGTACAGGTCGAAGCCCACGCCCTGGATGTGGCCGGACTGTTCGCCGCCCAGCAGGTTGCCGGCACCGCGGATTTCGAGGTCCTTCATGGCCAGCTGCATGCCTGCGCCGAGTTCGTTATGCGCGGCCACGGCCTTGAGCCGTTCCAGTGCCACCTCGCCCAGCGGCTTTTCCGATGGGTAGAGGAAGTAGGCGTAGGCGCGTTCACGGCCACGGCCCACACGGCCGCGGAGCTGGTGCAGCTGGGACAGGCCGTATTTGTCCGCCCCGTCCACGATCAGGGTATTGGCGTTGGAGATGTCCAGGCCGGTCTCGATGATGGTGGTGCACACCAGCACGTCGAAGCGCCGTTCCCAGAAGTCAACAATGATCTGCTCCAGGCGGCTCTCGGACATTTTTCCGTGCGCCACCTCCACCCTCGCCTCGGGCACCAGTTCGCGGATCTTCGCGGCGGTCCGCTCGATGGTGGACACGCGGTTGTGGACCAGGAAGACCTGTCCCTCGCGCATCAGCTCACGGCGGATGGCGGCGGAGGTCTGCTTGTCCGTGTACGGGCCCACGTAGGTCAGCACCGGGTGGCGCTCCTCCGGCGGGGTGGCCAGGGTGGAGGTTTCCCGGATCCCCGTGAGGGACATCTCCAGGGTGCGGGGAATCGGGGTGGCGCTCATGGCCAGGACGTCCACGTTGGTGCGCATTTTCTTGAGCGCTTCCTTGTGCTCCACGCCGAAGCGCTGTTCCTCGTCCACGATGACCAGGCCGAGGTCCTTGAATTCGAAGTCCTTGGACAGCAGCCTGTGCGTGCCGATCACCACGTCCACGGCACCGCTCTTGACGCCGTCCGAGGTTTCCTTCGACTCCTTGGCCGACTGGAACCGGGACAGCGGCTTCACCCGCAGCGGGAAGCCAGAGAACCGTTCGGTGAAGGTTTCGTAGTGCTGCTGGGCCAGCAGCGTGGTGGGTACCAGCACGGCCACCTGCTTGCCGTCCTGCACGGCTTTGAAGGCAGCGCGCACCGCGATTTCGGTCTTGCCGTAGCCAACGTCGCCGGACACCAGCCGGTCCATGGGAATCTCCCGCTCCATGTCCGCCTTGACCTCGTTGATGGTGGTCAGCTGGTCGGGGGTCTCCACATACGGGAAGGCCTCCTCCAGTTCACGCTGCCACGGAGTATCGGGACCGAACGCGTGGCCGCGGGAGGCTATCCGGGCCGAGTACAGCCGGATCAGCTCGCCGGCGATCTCCTTGACGGCCTTGCGCGCCTTGGACTTGGTGCTGGCCCAGTCCGCGCCGCCCATCTTGCTCAGGACCGGGGTGTCGCCGCCCACGTAGCGGGTCACCTGGTCCAACTGGTCCGTGGGCACGAACAGCCGGTCCCCGGGCGCGCCGCGCTTGGCCGGCGCATACTCCAGGACCAGGTATTCGCGCACCCCGTCACCGCCACCGGCCACCTTGCGCTGGATCAGTTCCACGAACCGGCCGATGCCGTGCTGTTCGTGGACCACATGGTCCCCGGCCACCAGTTGCAGGGGGTCGACGGCGTTGCGCCGTTTGGAGGGCATGCGCCGCATGTCCTTGGTGGACCCGGCGGAGGTGCGCCCCAGCAGGTCCGCTTCGGTGAGCAGGCCAAGTTTGAGGCCGTCCAGCACAAAACCGCGGCCGACGGCGGCAGTGGTCACCTCGATGATGCCCGCCTGGGGCTCGTGGTCCAGGCTGTCCACGCGGGCGCAGGGGATGTCGTTTTCGTGGAAGAGTTCCGCCAGGCGCTGGGCAGGGCCGGGGCCTTCGGTGGCCACCACGATCCGCCACTGGTCGCGGACATGTGAACCGATGAAGTCCATCATCTCGGCAACGTCGCCCTGGTATCCGCGGGGTTCCCGGGCGTGCAGGTTCAGGACGTCGATCTCGGGCAGCAGTTCTGTGTCCTGCGCCAGGGAGGTGATGGACCACCAGGAGACGCCGTGTGCCAGGGCGGACCCACGGGTTTCGGCCAGCGAGCGGAAGCTCGCCGAGTGAAGCGCGGCGGACGCCTGCGAGCTGAGGTCCAAAGGCGCCGATCCGCCGTCGGACGCAGTGGACCAGGCCGCCTCAAGGAATTCCTCGTTGGTGGCGGCGAGGTCGTGGGCGCGGGTGCGGACCTTCTCCGGTTCAATCACCACGGCGATGGAGTCCGCGGGCAGCTGGTCCACGAACGGAACCATCGCGTCCACCAGCACCGGCGCCAGGGACTCCATGCCCTCCACCGCGATGCCGCCGGCGATCTTTTCCAGCATGTCCGCCGCGGCGGGAAGCTGGGCCTTCAGGGTGGCTGCGCGGGACATCACGGAGGGGGTGATGAGGATTTCGCGGCACGGCGGGGCGTGCAGCTCCGTCGGGTGGTGGATTCCGGGCGCGGACAGCGAGCGCTGGTCGGCCACGGCAAACCAGCGCATCTGGTCCACCTCGTCCCCGAAGAACTCCACCCTGATGGGATGGTCCTCCGTGGGCGGGAAGACGTCGATGATGCCGCCGCGTACGGCAAACTCGCCGCGGTGTGTGACCATGTCCACGCGTGCATAGGCGGCATCGGCGAGGCTCTTCACGACGCTGGAAAACGGGACGTCCTGGCCTACCTTCAGCGTGACCGGAACCAGGTCGCCCAAACCGGCCACCACCGGCTGGACCACGGCGCGAACGGGCGCGACGACGACCCGAAGCCGGCCCGCCGTCGAACTTTCCGGATGGGCGAGGCGGCGCAGCACGGACAGCCGGCGGCCTACGGTGTCCGATCGCGGGGAAAGCCGCTCGTGCGGGAGCGTCTCCCAGCTGGGAAACTCGGCCACCGAATCCGCGGGAAGGTAGGCGCGCAGGGCTGCTGACAGGTCTTCGGCCTCGCGGCCGGTTGCCGTCACAGCCAGCACCACGCCAGGCCCTGCGCCGTCCTGTCCTGCAAGCGCGGCCGCGAGCCCGTCCGCCATTTCCGCCAGCAGGACGGGACGCAGGCCGGCGGGAGCACTGATCTGGTAATCCTGCCCCCGGACGTCGAAGCCACGGGCGGCCTCGGCGCGGACGCGCGCGAAGGTCTGGTCCGGCGCCAGCGCGCGGCGCAGTCCGTCCAGCGACGCGGCCGTGCTGGATTTACCGGCGCGGGATGTGCCTTTGCTGGATGTGCCGGCGTCGGACTGGCCGGGAAGACTCATGGCAGAAGCTCCTGTGGGGTTCATCGAAGGCAAGCAGGCAACGCGAAAACCCGAAATTCGCTGCGAATCCCGGGTACCCCCAGCCTACCGCGCAGGAACGACATGGCAGCGCGGCGTCCGCAGGCCTAGGCTGGCAGGGCCGGGCCATATTCGATCGGAGCGGCAGGCCGGGTGCCGGCAGCCGGTCGGCCAGGTTGCCTCAGCCGTCCAGAAAGGCGGCCGCTCCGAACCGCCAAGGACAAACAGGTGCCAGGACGAACAGGAGCCAGCATGACCGCAATGAGTGCCCAGCCAACGCCGCAGACCGTCCTCGTCACCGGGGCCACCGGCTACATCGGCGGGCGGCTGGTGCCCAAGCTGCTGGAAGCAGGCCACACCGTGAAGGTGCTGGTCCGCTCCCCCGACAAGATTGCCGGCGTGCCGTGGCGGGACAAAGTGGGCGTGGTGGAAAGCAGCCTCGACAACGGCGACGCCCTCCGCGCAGCCCTTGCCGACGTCGACGTCTTCTACTATTTGGTGCATTCCATGGCTGCGGGGGCGGGATTCGAAGCGAAGGAAAAGGCGATGGCCAGGACCGCCGCGGATGCCGCTGCGGCGGCCGGGGTACGCCGGATCGTCTATCTGGGCGGGCTGCACCCGCAGGACGTGGAGCTCTCCACCCACATGCGGTCCCGGGAGGCCGTGGGCAAGGTCTTCCTGGACGGCCCGGTGGATGCCATCGTTTTCCAGGCGGGCGTGGTGATCGGCTCAGGCTCGGCGTCCTTCGAGATGATCCGCCACCTCGCCGAGACGCTGCCGCTGATGCCGGCACCCAGTTGGGTGCGCAACCGGATCGAGGCAATCGCCGTGCGCGATGTGCTGTATTACCTCGTGTCGGCCGCGTCGCTGGAGGCCAGCATCAACCGGACCTTCGACATCGGCTGCCGGCAGGTACTGACGTATGCAGGCATGATGCAGGAGTACGCCGCGGAGGCAGGACTGCCATATAGGCCGGTGCTGGCGCTGCCGGTACCGGCGCCCAAGCTGGCTGGCATGTGGGTTGCCCTGACCACCCCCATTCCCCTCTCCATGGCCATGCCGCTGGTCCAGTCGCTGCAGCACGACGCAGTGTCCAACGAGCACGCGATCGACCAGTACATTCCACAGCCCGACGGCGGCCTGACCCCGTACCGGACGGCGGTGGCCCTGGCGCTGGGCAAGGAGCGGGACGGCCAGGTGGAAACCACCTGGGCGAATGCCGGCGCCGCCTCCGATCCGCTCCCCAGCGATCCCGACTGGGCAGGCCACAAGGTCTACATCGACGAACGGACGTTCCACGGCAACGTGGACCCGGCAAAAGTCTGGACGGTCATCGAGGGCATCGGAGGACGCAACGGCTGGTATTCGCTGCCCGTGGCCTGGCAGGTCCGTGGCTGGCTGGACAAACTGACCGGCGGCGCAGGGCTGCTGCGGGGGCGCCGGCACCCGCACACCCTGGCCGTTGGCGAGGTGGTGGACTGGTGGCGCGTGGAGCGGATCGAGCACGGCAGGCTGCTGCGGCTGCGGGCCGAAATGCGTGCACCGGGACGTGCCTGGCTGGAGCTTTCCGTGGAGCCCGACGGCGGGGGCAGCCGCTACCGGCAGCGCGCCATTTTCTTCCCCAAGGGCCTGAGCGGCCGGCTGTACTGGCTCGCCGTGCTTCCGTTCCACAGCCTGATTTTCCCGGCCATGGCCCGCAACATCACCGCAGCGGCGCAAAGACTGGCCAATGCGGAGGCTGCGGCCGCCACCCCGTAGGATGTTGGAGGCTTAAACCATTTCCCACGTCCCAGGAGGACCCATGGCGCTGAGCGCAACCACCACCCTTCCGCACTCCGTTGACAGCGTTGCCGCTGTGCTGGTTAACGAGGATTTCCAGCGCCATGTCAGCCAACTGGTGGGCGGCAGCCTGGAGTCCTTCACCGTGGACGGCGACGTCGCCGGGGCCTTCAACACCACCTCCGTGCGCACCCTCCCCACCACGCGGCTGCCCGAAATCGCCCGGAAGTTCGTGGGCGACCACCTCAAGGTGACCCAGGTCGAAAACTGGGACGCACCCGGCGCGGACGGCTCACGCCAGAGCAACATTTCGCTGAAGATCGCCGGCGCCCCGGTTGACGTCACCGCCGTCCAGCGGCTGGTGGCCGAGGACGGCGGAACCCGCGTGGAGCTTGAAGGCGCTGTGAAGTCATCCGTTCCGTTCCTGGGCGGCAAGATCGCCGACGCCGCCGAGCCCATGGTGGCCAAGGCACTGAACCTGCAGGCCGCACAGGCGCAGGCCTGGCTGGAAAGCCACTAGCCCATGCAGCTTCCCGTCTTCGCCGCGCTGGTCCTGATCGTCGCGGGCGTCTGGTCGCTGGTGGTCTGGCCGCAGTTCCTGCGCCGGGTGATGAAGGACCCCCGTGCCCGTGATGGAGCCGGCAAGGCAACAAAGTTCCTGACGGTCCATGTGGTGCTGGTGAGCATCTCCATGGTGCTCGGCCTCGCAACTGCAGTGATCGGCGTCCTGGGCCTGCTGGGCTGAACCAGCCGTTCTTACACGAAACAGCCCCGGGTCTTCCTGATGAAGGAAGGCCCGGGGCTGTTTTCTGTTGGGCTCAGGCCGCCTGGTTGAGGGCGTCCTCAGCCGCTACCCAGGAGATCATGGCGCATTTGACCCGGGCTGCGTAGCGCGCCACTCCCTCGAACGCAGCGGCATCACCCAGCAGCTCAGGATCAGCATGGACCTTGCCCCGCGAGCGCAGCACCTCGCGGAAGCTGTCGATTACTTCATGCAGTTCGGCCACGGTCATGCCCTGGGCCAGGTCGGTGAGGACCGATGCGGAGGCCATGGAGATCGAGCAGCCGGCTCCGTCCCAGGCGACCTGGGCCACCTTGCCGTCGTGGACCGCGAGCCGCAGCGTCACTTCGTCTCCGCATACGGGGTTGAGCTGGTGCGACTGGCCCGTGGATGTGCCCGCGGGCGCCTCCGTAGCGGCGAGCCCGCTGCCGTGGCGGGCCTTGGAATGGTCCAGGATGATCTGCTGGTACAGCTGGTCAAGGCTCATGGTGTCAACTTTCGTCTTTTCCGCTAGGCGCGGAAGTAGGCCCGGACGCCGGCCACGGCTTGAAGGAAGCGGTCCACGTCGTCGGTGGTGTTGTAGAGGTAGGCGCTGGCACGGGTCGTGGCGGTCAGTCCCAGCCTCCGGTGCAGCGGCTGGGCGCAGTGGTGCCCAACACGGACGGCGATTCCCTGGGAATCCAGGAACTGGCCCACGTCGTGGGCGTGGACGCCTTCGACGTCGAACGCGGCGAGGCCGATCCGTTCCTTGCCGGCCGCCGGGCCCAGGACGCGCACCCCGGGAATGGATTCCAGCCCCGCCACCATCCGTTGGCCCAGGGCGGCCTCCCATGCGTGGATGCGGTCCAGGCCGGTTTCCGTGAGGTAGTTCGCAGCGGCGGCCATGGCTACTGCCTGGGAGATGCGCTGGGTGCCGGCCTCGAAGCGCTGGGGCGCCGGAAGGTACTCCGCCCGTTCCATGGTGACGGTGGTGATCATCGATCCGCCGGTCAGGAACGGCGGCAGGATGTCCAGGAGCTCCTGCCGCCCGTAGAGCACGCCGATCCCTGTGGGGGCGAGCATTTTGTGGCCGGAGAAGACCGCGAAGTCAACGTCAAGTTCCTTCACGTCCAAGGGCAGGTGCGGAGCGGACTGGCAGGCGTCCAGGACAACCAGGGCGCCCGCGGCATGGCCCAGGGCTGCCAGTTCCGTTACCGGGTTGATGATCCCCAGGACATTGGAAGCGTGGGTGAAGGCAAGGACCTTGGTGCGCGGGCCGATGATCGCTGCTGCCTGGTCCATGCGGAGGCTGCCGTCATCTTCGATGGGGATGTAGCGAAGCGTCGCCCCCGTGCGGAAAGCCAGTTCCTGCCAGGGAATCAGGTTGGCGTGGTGTTCCATTTCGGTCACCACGATCTCGTCGCCCGGCTTCAGTGCCAGTCCCCTGAGCTCCTGGCCGCCCCGCCCTTGGGCGGCCCACAGCGCGGCGTTGGACAGCGCATAGGAAATAAGGTTCAGTCCCTCCGTGGCGTTCGACGTCCAGACGGTTTCTGCGTAGTCCGCGCCGATGAAACCGGCAATGGTTTGCCTGGCATCTTCGAAGACTTCGGTGGCCTCCACGGCCAGATGGTGGGCGCCCCGGTGCACTGCGGCGTTGCGCTGCTCGTAGAATTCCTGCTCAGCTTCGATGACGCTCATGGGGTTCTGCGATGTGGCCCCGGAGTCGAGGTAGACCAGCGGCTGCCCGTTGACCAGTTGGTTGAGGACCGGGAAGTCGTTGCGGATGCGTAGTACCTCGGCGTTGTCCAGGACAGGTACGGCGCGTTCCAGTGTGGCTGGCGTCGATATTACGGCCAAAACGAACTCCTTGGGCTGCCAATGTCTGACACCCAATTGTCCCACACACCGCGGTGGCGGCCGCCCGGAAGGGGCAGCCGCCACCGCTGCCCCGGGCTTCAGCCGAGGGAGCAGAGGGCCGGCGACGGCTGGGGGGAGAGTCTCGGTCTCAGAAGACTCTGACGTCGCCGGCCCCGTCTTTGCCCGGTCCAGGGACCGGAAGTTGAGAGGGCCTCAATGTCCTGTTCGATGCTCCGCGGCGTCCCGTCTGCCTCGTCGCTTTGCCTCCTTAAGTAAATCCCGTGGTGCCCTCCCGTACACGAGTAGGGTGTACTCGAATCTTCGCCGGCGTACTACCGGGGCGGGTCGCTCCTACCCGGCAAGCTGGCGGGAAGCAGATTGAACCCCACTCGCCCGGCAGGGCCGGCGGTGCGACGCCGGCATCAGGTGGCAGGGTGGCAGCCAGAAGGGACCCGACGCCGGACCGGCAGCTGGTGGACGGGCGGGGGCCAGCAGCGGTCCCACCACGGGACCGGCATAAGTGAGGCGCCAGGGGCTGGGTGCAGGCCCGGGACCTACTTTGGCAGGGCCGACTCCAGTTCGTCACGGCTGCGGACCCCGAGCTTGACGTAGGTGCGGTACAGGTGGCCTTCCACCGTCCGGACGGAAACCATCAACCGCTGTGCGATCTCGCGGTCGGTCAGTCCCTGTACGGCCAGTTCGACGATGTCCTGTTCCCGCCGGGTGAGGCGTACGGTGGGCGCCGCCGCGATGAAGCGTCCTTCACGGAAGCGCTCACCCAGTTCGTGGTCGCACTTCTCGCGCAGGGCAACGGCCTGCCGGGAACGCCGGCGTTCCCCTGCCTGCTCGAGTACGGTGCTGGCACGGGCGTAGGCCTCACGGGCCAGGTTGACAAAGCCTGCCTCCTCCAGCGAGGCAGCCGTTGCCATGAGCGAGTCGCCGTCGGCCTTTTCCCATGCGGTGGCCAGGGCGAGCAGCGCTTCTGCCCACCGGCCCTCCACCCCCCGGGCCGCCGTCTGCACCATGGGGACCACTGAGGGGTCCCCGAGGTCCCAGCAAATGGCAAGGACTTCAAGGAGGTTCCCGGTCCGGGCGGAAGCCTCGGTGGTGGTCATCAATGTTTGCAGCGCAGCCATGCCCTTGCCGTCACGGGCAAGGTATTCAGCGGCCGCCGCCACGTAGGCTTCGGCAAGGAGGTCATGTGCGGGCCATCCGGCGTAGGCGTCCTTGTGATCCTGTTCCAGGCGTTTTGCCTGTTCTGCGTCGCCAAGCCTGGCTGCTGCGTAGAAACCAAGTGCGGTGCCAAACCTGTACAGCTGCAGCGGATCGTTGAGCCTCAGCGCTTCCACGGAGGGCAGCAGGACCTGGTAAGCGCGCTCCATTCTCCCCTGCCGCAGCAGCGAGTAACCGTGAAGCAGCTGCAGGCTCCCGTTGAAGGTGGCTGCACCCGGCGCATGTCCGGCGGCGTAATGGTTGATCTCCCGCTCGGCCGATTCCCATTCGCCCATGGCCAGGTAGTCGGAGACAAGCCGCCCCAGCACGAACTCGGGGAAGAAATAGAGGCTGCCTTCCAGCGGCGGAAGTTCCGAGGCTGCCAGCAGGGCGACCTTCAATCCTTGGACGGGCCGTCCCGCAGAGGCGAGGGCGTGGGCCAGGAGACCCTCAGCCAGGGCGCGGAGCGGTTCTCCTCCGGCGCCTGCCGGGCGCCCCTTCCGCATCACATCCACGGCGCGGTCCAGCGCCTGGAAATCCACTGCGGCGCCGAGCTGGAGCAGGTGGACGAGCTCTTCCTGCCAGCTCCTGTCATCACCGCTTGAAAGCCCTCCGTGCTTTTCGACGTCCTCCGCCACCACTCCAAGGGAATGGCCAACGGCCTGGTGTGCCGAGACCCGGAGAAGCAGGACGGCTGGCCCCTGAGGGTCTTGGGCCAGCGGGAGCCAGCATCCATCCAGGAGGGCAGCAGCCTCCGGATAGGCGCCTTCGTTGTACAGCGCCCGCGCTTGGATGGCCTGGGCCAGGGGAACCAGCGCGGGCGCGTGGATGCGGGCGGCAATTGACCGTGCACTGCGGTTGCGGAACCTCCGCAGGGCCTCCTTGGCAGCCGCCATCATCTCGTCATCGCCCACCCGGACGCCGCACTCGAGGGCCCACTCCACGGCCCGCAGCCGGCCCTCCCCCTGCAGCAGGGTGGGGTCCTGGTGGGCCTGGACCTTCTCCAGCAGCTGGAGGCTGCGTGAGACCGAAACGGTGTTCCTGATGGCGCCGGCAAAGAGCGCGTTCCAAATGGAAAGCTCAGCTGGAATGCCCGGGGTTTCGACGATCATCTGCTGGTCCAGCAGGGAGCGGACCACTGCTGCACCGCTGATGTCTTCGATCACCTTCCTGCCCACCGGCCCGGCAAGGGCAATGAGCTTCAGGGCTTCCTGCTCCTCCGGCCCCCGCCGGAGATGGTCTTTGGCAACCACCGCTGCGAGCCGTGCCCCGTCCGCGGGCAGGGAGTCCACGAGCATCCAGATTCCGTTGCGCTTGGCGAGGACCCCGGATTCGGCGGAGTCATGCAGCACGGCGTCCAGGATCCGCGGATTCCCGCCCGATGCGTGCCAAATGGCGTCCACGGTGGCCCCCGGGGCGGTCCCGTCAAGGACGTGGGCCAGGACCTCTTCAATCTGTTCACGGTTGAGGGGCCGCAGGTCCACGCGTTCGGCAAGGCCGTCATACCAGAGCTGGTCGAGCGCTTGCGGCAGGCCTGGCCGGGGCCGGGCGGCCGCCACCACTGTTGCCCAACCCGCCGAAATGACCTCTGCCAGCACGCCGGCGGAGGCGTCATCCAGGTGGTGGGCGTCGTCCACTGCAAGCAGGACTGCGGCCCCGTTGCCCGCCTTCAATTTCTCGAAGTATGACCACATCGAACGGAGCACGGAAACGGGCGAGACGGACTCCTCGGCAGTGAGCTCTCCCGTATAGGGGGTGAGCACTCCGAACGGCACGCCGGCCAGGGCCGAGCTTGCGTGGATGCGCAACATGTTCATGCTTCCCGCAAGGCGCTCCGTCACGGCGTCCGTCACGGCCGACTTTCCAATGCCCGGGCCGGCCATGATGAAGACGGCCTGGTGGGTTCCGTTCCGGAGCATGTTGCAGATGCGGTCCACCGGCTCCCGGCGACCGGTCAACAGCCGGTGCGAAGGCGCCGGCTTGTGGCCATTAGACGAGTCCAGTCAGATCACCCCTTGAAGTCACGCCAAGCTTAGTGAAGACCTGGTACAGGTGGCCTTCGACGGTGCGGACCGACACTCCCATTTCCATGGCGATGTCACGGTTCGAGGCGCCACGGCCCGCCATCCGGGCAATCTGCCGTTCCCGGCTGGTCAGCAGCGGGCTCCCGCTGCTGGGCACGATGGGAAGGTTCGCCACAGTGGCGGCCAGGATGTCCAGGCGTGCCTGCGCCGTCCTGGCCGACAGGGCGTCCCCGTCCTGGCGGGCGAAGTCCACAGCCAATGCCATGCACCGGGCTTCAACGGCATCGAGTTCCAGCGTGGCCGCGAGTTCGCCGCCGGCAAGCAGGGCCTTGGCATCCTTGGTCCTGCTGCCGACGGCGATCAGCCGCGAGACTTCGGCGAGCGGGCCTTGGCGGCGGCCGGCGATCTCCTCCAAGAGACGGAAGTCAGCGTCGCTGCCGTTCACGGTTGCCGCGAGCAGGTAGAGGCCGGCAACAGTGTGCCGGCCCGCTTCCAGGTTCCGGCGCACCCCGTGCTTCAGGCCTGCCACTGCCTCCGAGTCGCCCAGCCAGCGTCCGGCCACAAGGGTGCAAAATTCGATGATGCTCTCGGTGGCGAACCCGGCCCTGCCGGACGTCCTCTGCAGCTTCGTGAGGTACTTGCGGGCAAACGCGGCGTTGCCGGTCTGCGCATACGCCAAGGCTGTGGCCGCATAGGCGGTGCGCAGCGCAGCCTGGACGGGCTGCAGCTCCAGCTGCGCAGTGGCGGAGATCAAAGGCTCCAGGGCGGCTTCGCCGCGGCCGGAAAAGGTCAACGCCACGCCGGCCGCGAGTTCGGTGGCCGCGCTGCGGTACGGAAGGCGGTGCAGCTGCCCGGCGTTGAAGGGGCTGAGGAGGTCGATGCAGCGCCGCCACTGCCCGGCCATCAGCGACACGAAGTAGGCCTCCCCGGCGTAGCGCTCACGGAGGCCCACGATGTGCGAGGCGTCGGTGAGTTGCCCGCCGAGTTGCCGCATGAGGCCGAGCGCTTCCATTTCGCGCCCGGTCACGGCAAGGGCGCCCATGAGGATGATTGCGGACCGGAGCCGGAACCCGGTGTCCGGGTTGGCAGCGGGATCGGCCGCCCGCTCCAGCGCCGGGATCATGGCGGCATAATCGCCGGCATGGGCCTGGTATTCGAATTCGCTCAACGAGATGCGGTTCACTGCCACCGCGACGGGATCAGGCCACGAAGGGTGTTGAGCCGTGTTATCCAGGCGTTCCCGGGCGGACGCGAGCAGTTGCCGTACTTTGCCGGCCTGCTCCGGAATGTGGAGCATGACCCGCGCCTTGGCGGCGACCACCTGGGCGTATTCCTCGGGATCCAGGGCCTCAAGTTCCGGCTGCGAGAGGTCGTGCAGGGCGGTGAGGGCCTGGACGGGCAGGTCCAGCTGAAGGTACGCGGAGGCCTTTTGCCGCTGTGCCGGCGCCCACTCAGCGTCGGCCCGCCGCAGCATGTCCGCGTAGGTCAACGCGAAACGGGGGTCGAAGAGCTGGACTGCGGCCTGGGCGGCGGCAAGTGCCAGGGCCGGGCTCAGCTCGGCCTCGCACTCGTGGGTCCAGGCGGCAAAAGACATCAGTTCTTCCACCGTCATGGCCGCCGGATCCGGCTCCTGGCCGCGCAGCAACACGCTGCGAAGCTCCCGCCGCCGGGAAATGCTCAGCCAGGTCCTGACGACGTCCCCGATGTATTTCTCACGCAGCGACACCCAGCGGTGCTCCGAGTCGTCGATCTCCAGCAGCCCGCCGTCCTCCATGTCCGCAACCACGTCCGCACCGTAGATCGAGGTAAGGCTGGACAGCTCCACGCGCCGGGCACAGGAAAGCATCTCGATGACGTCCCGGGTCTGGGGTGTTTCCCGTGACCAGCGGGACCGGACGATGTCATCGAGGCTGGCCGCGCCGTCGAGGACCACCTTGTCCCGCAGCGTCCAGACGGAGTCGGACAGGACCAGGTTTCCGGAAAGCTGCTGTTCGGTGACGAGGGCTTTGAGCAGCAAGGGATTTCCACCCACCATCTGGTGGTAGGTGCTGACCAGGGAAGAAGCGACCCGGTGTCCCAGCAGGGAGAGCAGGACTTGCCGGGTTTGCAGCTCGTTGAGGTTGCTGAGCCGCACCTCCGTAAGCTTCCGGTCCGTCAGCAGCCAATGGAAGTCCGCCGGCAGATCGCTGGAATTGGGGGCGACAGCAACTATTTTTGCCGTGCCAGTCAGGAGGACATTGAGCAGCACGCCGGCACTCATGTCGTCGATGCTGGCAGAGGTGTCCAGAGTAATGACACAGGGCCTGCCCGCGGCGTCGCTGCGGATCAGCGAGGTGATGCCCCGCAGGATGGCTGTGGGCGAGCCCATGTAGGCCTGCGGAAGCCGGGCCAGGAGGAACGAAAGGCAGCCGTAGGGGACGGTGGAACCGGAAGGGCCGCTCCGGAGCTGCAGTGACCAGATGTCAGGGCCCAGGCCGGCCACTGCTGCACGCGCCAAGGAGGACTTACCCACGCCCCGGGGGCCGGTAATGACAACTCCGAGCGAGTTTTCGCTGGTGAGTGACGTACGGACGGCGTCGAGGGTGGCGCTTCGTGCAGGCATGGACCATTGCTGACCGTCCGTCGCCGCGACAGATAACGTGGGCAGCCCGTCACCTTGCGGTGTTGACCCACGTCCCCAGCTGAGTGGCTCGATTGACATGACTTATCCCCTACATCCTGCAATAGCGGGATGTAGCCCCTTTGCTCCCCCACATAGGAAGTAGAGTACCCTGTGCCACAGACAAGGAAATAGGGCCGAAGGGAACTTTTACGATTCCGGCGGGTTTGATCCCGATTTGGCCGGGTGGAACCGCTGCTGGGCGGCGGTGAGCCCGTCGCGAAGCAGGGACTCGACGGCATCAGCGGCATCGTCCAGCAGGAAGGGCAGTTCCTTCTGCTCTGCGGTGCCGAAATCGCGCAGCACGTAATCGGCGGTGTCCATCCTGCCGGGTGGCCTCCCTACCCCCACGCGCACCCTCAGATAGTCCTTGGTGCTGAGCGCCTTGGAGATATCCCGCAGCCCGTTATGGCCGCCTTCTCCCCCGCCGAGCTTGAGTTTGACCGTGTTGAAGGGGATATCGATCTCGTCATGGACGGCCACCACATGGTCTGCGGGGATGCCGAAGAAGTTGGCGAGGGAGGAGACGGGTCCGCCTGAGACATTCATGTAGCTCATCGGCTTGGCCAGGACCACCCGGGGCCCACCGATACCCAGCCGGCCTTCGAGGACCTGGGCGCGCGCCTTGTGGGTCTTGAATCCGGCGCCGATGCGGCCCGCGAGTTCATCGAGCACCATCTGGCCCACGTTGTGCCTGTTGCCTTGGTACTGCGCGCCGGGGTTGCCAAGGCCAACGATCAGCCAGGTATCTGTCATGGAGTCAATCCTATGGGGGCGGTTTGGGCGGAGATGGATGCCGGCTCGCGGACATGGCAGTGGCCGGACCCTTGGGGTCCGGCCACGGTCAGAAACTGCAGAGTGGTTACTCTGCTGCGGCTTCTTCTGCTGCAGGAGCTTCCTCTGCTGCGCCCTCGGCGGCAGCTTCGGTTTCAGTTTCCTCGGCGATTTCGACGGCCTCGGAGATGTTCACCACGAGTGCCTCGGCATCGGTCAGGAGGACGGTGCCCTTGGGCAGGACCAGGTCGGAGGCGTGGATGTGCTCGCCGGCGGCGCGGCCTTCGATGTTGACCTCGACGGCGGTGGGCAGGTGGGTTGCCTCGGCCTCGAGGGACACAACCGTCAGTTCCAGGTTGTGGACGGTGCCGGGGGCGGTTTCGCCTTCAAGGTGGACCGGAACGTCAACCGTGACCTTCTCGCCCTGGCGGACGGTCAGGAGGTCGATGTGCTCGATGATCTGCTTTACGGGATCGCGCTGGATGTCCTTGACCAGGGCCAGGTGGCCTTCGCCGTTAATGTCCAGGGACAGCAGGGCGTTGGCGGTGCGGACTGCGAGGGTGGTGGCCTTGGCCGGGAGGGTGACGTGGATGGGCTCTGCGCCGTGGCCATAGATGACGGCGGGGATCAGGTTGGCCATCCGTGCGCGGCGGGCGTAGCCCTTGCCGAATTCGGTGCGCAGTTCTGCTGCGAGCTTCTGCTCAGACATGGAAAACTCCTTGAAGACTAAACGGTGTTCAGCAAGGGCGGAGGTCTGGTGTGACCTTCAACGCCGGGCGGCCCGGAGGCGGCCCTTCAAGAAGGCGGTTCCTGTGAAGGGACCTGCAGACCCAGTCGATAACGGAGGCTATGCCCTCCCTCGCCAAGGTATCGGGAAAAGCTTACCAGCGCCGGGCGCGTTTCCCGAAAACGCGCCCGGCGGGCACGGCCCGTTAGGCCTTGCCGTCGAAGAGGCTGGTGACCGAACCGTCGTCGAACACTTCCCTGATGGCCCTGGCAATCAACGGTGCGATCGACAGCACCGTCAGCTGCGGGAAGCGCTGGGACGAATTCAGCGGCAGCGTGTTGGTGACCACCACTTCGCGTGCGCCGGACTCCGAGAGCCGCCGCGCGGCGGGATCGGAGAACACGGCGTGGGTGGCCGCAATGATGACGTCCTTGGCCCCGGCGTTCTTCAGGACGGTGACGGCACCTGAAATGGTCCCACCGGTATCGATCATGTCGTCGATCAGGACGCAGGTGCGGCCCTCGATCTGGCCCACCACGGTCTTGGAGACCGCCTGGTTGGGAACGGTGAGGTCACGGCTCTTGTGCACGAAGGCAAGGGGTGCCCCGCCCAATCGTTCGGCCCACTGCTCAGCAACGCGGACGCGGCCGGTGTCCGGCGACACGACAGTGATGTTGTCCGAGCCCACACGGGTCCGGATGTAGTCGGCAAGCAGCGGGATGGCCATGAGGTGGTCAACCGGGCCGTCGAAGAAGCCCTGGATCTGGGAGGTGTGCAGGTCCACGCTCATGATGCGGTCCGCGCCGGCGGTCTTGTAGAGGTCTGCCACCAACCGGGCGGAGATGGGCTCGCGGCCCCGGCCCTTCTTGTCCTGCCGGGCATACGGGTAGAACGGTGAAACCACGGTGATCCGCTTGGCGGAGGCCCGCTTCAGGGAATCGATCATGATCAGCTGTTCCATGAGGTGGTTGTTCAGCGGGGCAGGGTGGGCCTGGATCACGAAGGCGTCAGTGCCGCGGACACTTTCGCCGGCCCGGACATAGATCTCGCCGTTTGCGAAGTCGTAGGCATCCAGCGGCAGCAGTTCGGTGCCGAGCTCCTTGGCGATTTCCCGGGCCAGCTCCGGATGGGCCCGCCCGGAGGCGAGCACCAGCTTCTTCTCGCCATGCGCCGTAATTTCGCTCATTGTTACTTGCCCTCTTCTGTAGATGCCGGGGTACTTGAGGAGTCGTTGGTGGCTGCCTGGGCCAATTCAGCGGAGCGGGTTCCCGGACGGTGCGCGGGGACCCAGCCTTCGGCGTTGCGCTGTGCGGCGACGCTCAGCGCGAGCGCGCCGGCCGGTACGTCCTTGCGGATCACCGCGCCGGCGCCGCTGTACGCGCCGTCCCCCACGGTGACCGGGGCAACAAAGACGGTGTTGGAGCCTGTACGGACGCCCGAGCCGATCACCGTGCGGTGCTTCTTCTCGCCGTCGTAATTGGCCGTGATGTTGCCACAGCCAATGTTGGTGTCTTCGCCGATTTCGGCGTCGCCGGCGTAGCCCAGGTGGGACAGCTTGGAGCCGCGGCCGATGGTGACGTTCTTGGTTTCGTAGAAGGCACCGATCTTGCCCTTCTCACCCAGCACTGTCCCCGGGCGGAGGTACGTGAAGGGGCCGACGGCGGCGCGCGGGCCGATCACCGAGCCGGAACCGTGCGTGCGGATCACCGTGGCGCCCTCGCCTACGGTGACGTCGGCCAGGGTGGTGTCAGGGCCAACGACGGCGTCCCTGGCCACAGCGGTGGCGCCGTGCAGTTGGGTGTTCGGCAGCAGTCGGACGTCCTCGTCCAGGGTAACGGTCGAGTCGATCCAGGTGGTGGACGGATCAACCACTGTCACCCCGGCACGCATCCAGGCTTCTACCGTGCGGCGGTTCAGCTCGGCGCCGAGGGCGGCCAGCTGGACGCGGTCGTTGGCCCCCTCCACCTGCCAGCGGTCCGCGGTGACGACGGCCGCTACCCGGCCGCCTGCCTGGCGTGCCAGTCCCAGCACGTCGGTGAGGTACTTTTCGCCCTGCGAGTTGTCAGTGGTGACGTGCGCCAGGGCGTCGCGCAGGACAGCGGCGTCAAAGGCGTAGATCCCGGAGTTGACCTCCCGGATGAGCCGTTCGGCCCCGGAGGAGTCCTTGTGCTCACGGATGCCCGTGACCGTGCCGTCTTCGGCGCGGAGGATGCGTCCGTAACCGGTGGCGTCTTCAAGGACGGCCGTGAGGACGGTGACCGCGTTGCGTTCGCGCTCATGGGTAGCGACCAGTTCTGTCAGCAGTTCCCCGGACAGCAGGGGTACGTCGCCGTAGGTGACCACCACCGTGCCAGCCAAGCCCAGTTCTGCATCCAGTGCCTGGAGTGCGGCTTCAACGGCGCGACCGGTGCCGGGGACGTCGTCCTGGTCAACGATGACGGCCTGCGGATCGAGGGCCGACACGTGATCCTCCACCAGATCCCGTTCGTGGCGCACCACAATGGCAAGCCTCTGCGGATTGACGCTGCGTGCGGCACGGAGGGCATGGCCCACCATGGACAGGCCACCGATCTCGTGGAGGATCTTCGGTGTACGCGACTTCATCCGCGTGCCGGCGCCTGCTGCCAGAACGATTACAGCGGCCGGGCCGGCATTCTCGGGGATCACGTACGGGCTCTCCTTGCTTGGTTGTGCTGGCACGTTGCGGCTGCCGGCGGGCCAGGCCGCCGGGCACCGGGTGCCATCCTCATGATCGCTCCTCGCGCAGCAGTTCCGCCCATAGGATTCGAACCTATACTCCACGGCTCCAAAGGCCGGGGTGCTGCCGTTACACCAGAGCGGACCGTGCCAAAAGACGCAAGGTCCGGGCACAAGTCCCTATTTTGCCACGGGTTCAGCACCCCGCGCGACACGGGGCGTTCCTTCCCTCCGGTCCCGCGGAATCACGCCGCCGGCCGTGAGGCATGATGGGGAGGTGAGCAACAACCTTCCGCGAATGCGGATGACTGGCCTGCAGCGCCGAAGCCAGCTGATCGACGTCGGCCGCGGACTTTTCGCCGTCCGTGGACTGGACGGGACCACCATCGAGGAGATCGCCGCCTGCGCCGGCGTGTCAAAGCCGGTCATCTACGAGCACTTTGGTTCCAAGGAAGGCCTGTACACCGAAGTGGTGGACTGCGAGTTCCACATCCTGCTGGACGCAATCAACGCAGCCCTTACCGAGGAAGCCAAGCCCCGCGTCCTCGTGGAACGCGCAGCACTGGCGCTGCTCACCTACATCGAGGAACGCACCCAGGGCTTCCGGATCCTGATGCGCGACGCTCCCCCGTCCCAGCCCGAGGGCGCCTTCTCCACCTTGCTGTCCCACGTCACCGCCCGCGTGGAACACATCCTCTCCGACGAATTCTCCCGCCGCGGCCTCAGCGGGGAGGACGGCGCCATGTACGCCCAAATGCTCGTGGGCATGGTGGCCATGACCGGCCAATGGTGGCAGGACAGCCGCCAGCCCGACAAGCACACCGTCGCCGCGCACCTGGTCAACCTTGCCTGGAACGGCCTGACCGGCCTCAAAAAGGACCCCGAGCTGCACGTCGAAGGGTAAGTGGTCACCTTCGTGAGCGGGGCACCTGTCCTCTGCGTGCTGCTCCTTCGTCGCTTTGACGCACAGCGACCGCAGGTGCCCCATTGCGACGTGCCTAAGCGACGCGGAAGGTCCGATGTCCGGCACCCAAAGTGACCTAGTCGCCCAGGAGCTCTGAGGCTTCCAGCCACTCGAGTTCGAGGGTGTCCTTTTCGTCGGCCAGGTCCTTGAGCTGCCTGTTCTGTTCGGCGAGGGCGTCGAAGTCGGATTTCTCCGTGCTCTTGACCATGTCGTCGTGGAGTTTCTTCTCTTGCTGGTCGAGCTTCTTGATCTGCCGCTCGATCCGGTTGAGGGCCTTGCGGGCTTCCCGCTTTTCGGCTTCGGAGGGGCCACCCGCCGGTGTTGTCGCCTGGGCCTGGCCTGCGCTGGTAACCGGGTTGCCGCCGCCGGTCACGGTTGACCCGGCCAGGGCGGCCTCGCGCAGCTCAAGGTACTGGTCCACGCCGCCGGGCAGGCCGCGGAGCTTTCCGTCGCCTAGCAGGGCCATCTGGTGGTCCGTGACGCGTTCCAGCAGGTAACGGTCGTGGCTGACCACTACCAGCGTGCCGGGCCAGCCGTCCAGGACATCCTCGACGGCGGCGAGGGTGTCGGTGTCGAGGTCGTTGGTGGGCTCGTCGAGCATCAGCACGTTTGGTTCGCCCACCAGCAGCCGGAGGAGCTGCAGCCGGCGCCGCTCACCGCCGGACAGGTCCTTCACCGGTGTCCACTGCTTCTGGTTGGTGAACCCGAGCTGCTCCACCAGCTGACCCGCCGTGAACTCCTTGCCGCCCACGTTGAAGGAACGCTTTTCCCGCTCAATGACCTCGATCACGCGCAGGTCCGCGACGTCGTCAAGCTCCTTGACTTCCTGGGTGAGGACTGCGGTGACCACCGTCTTGCCCCGCTTCAGTTTGCCGGCGTCGGGGGTGACCTCGCCGTTGAGCAGCTTCAGCAGGGTGGTCTTGCCGGCGCCGTTGACACCCACCAGGCCCAGGCGCTCCCCCGGGGCCAGCCGGAGGGTGATGTTGTCGAAAAGCTTCCGGCCGTCGTCGCCCTGGAAGTTCAGGGACACGTTCTCAAGGTCCAGGACGTCCTTGCCCTGGCGCGCGGTGGCCATTTTGCTCAGGGCCATGGAGTCGCGCGGAGCGGGAACGTCGGCGATGAGCGCGTTGGCGGCCTCAATGCGGAACTTCGGCTTGGCGGTCCGGGCAGGGGCGCCCCGGCGGAGCCAGGCGAGTTCCTTCTTGACCAGCTGCTGTCGCTTGCCTTCCACAACGGAAGCCATCCGGTCGCGTTCCGCGCGGGCCAGGACATAAGCGGCGTACCCGCCTTCGAAGGGGTCCACGATCCCGTCGTGAACCTCCCAGGTCTTGTTGCAGACTTCGTCCAGGAACCAGCGGTCGTGGGTGACCACGAGGAAGGCGCCCTGGTTGGCGCGCCAGCGCGTCTTCAGGTGCCGGGCAAGCCAGGCCACGCCCTCGACGTCGAGGTGGTTGGTGGGCTCGTCCAGCATGATGACGTCGTGGTCCTCGATGAGCAGTTTGGCGAGGGCCACGCGCCGCTTCTGGCCGCCGGAGAGGGCGTGCACGTTGGCATGCCAGTCGACGTCGGACACCAGGCCGCCCATGATCTCGCGGATCTGCGGGTTCCGCGCCCATTCGTGGTCGGCCTGGTCCCCCACGATCGCGGCACCCACCGTCAGGTCGCCGTCGAGCACGTCGCTTTGGTCCAGGTATCCCACGTTGACGTCGCCGCGCTTGGTGACGCGGCCGGAGTCCGGGGTGGAGCGGAGGGCCAGGAGCCGCATCAGGGTGGACTTGCCGTCGCCGTTGCGGCCCACCATTCCGATCCGGTCCCCCTCTTCCAGTCCCAGGGTGATGCCGTCCAGGACGGTGCGGGTTGCGTAGGAAACCGTGAGGTTCTCGCCGCCAAGAAGGTGTGCCAAAGGGAACTGCTTTCTGCTGCCGGATGGGGGTGGTGGAGCTGCGGGTATTAAAGGAGGGTGTCGGAGATGATCCGCGCCCCGGGGACCGGGCCGTGGACGGCAAGGGCTGTGTGGCCGTAGCGCTGCATGTCCTCCGCCAGCGCCTCCGCGGCTATGGAGTCGTCAGCCAGCAAAGCGACGGTGGGGCCGGAACCGGAAACAATGCCTGCGATGGCGCCATGTGATTCGCCGATTCCCAGCGTATCGCGCAGCGCCGGCGACAATTCAATGGAAGCCCGCTGCAGGTCGTTGACCAGCACCCTGCTCAGGGACTCGGCGTCGCCGCCCCGCAGCGCCGCCAGGATCCGGGGGTCAACACCGGTAGGTTCACCCGATTCGATTCCCTCGGCGCCCCGCAGCCGGTCCAGCGTCCGGTACACCTCCGGGGTGGACAGGCCATAGTCGGCCACCACCAGCACCCAGTGGGTCTGTGCCTTCGCCAGGGCCGGGGACAGTTCATCGCCCAGGCCCAGGCCGACGGCGGTCCCGCCCAGGAGCGAGAAGGGGACGTCCGCACCCAGTTCCGACGCCAGGTGCGCCAGTTCCTCCCGGGACAGCCCGCTGTTCCAGAGTGCATCGCACGCGAGGAGCGTGGCAGCGGCGTCGGCTGATCCGCCGCCCATCCCGCCGGCCACCGGAACCCGCTTGGTGATTTCCAGGTGCACGCCCGTGGCATGTTCAGAGACGTCTGCCATGATGGCGGCCGCCTTGTAGGCCAGGTTGTTGCTGTCCAGGGGAATGTCGACGGCGTCGAGGTCCAGGGTGCTTTCGGGGCTGAGGCTGATCGAAATCCCGGGGGCAGCAGTGCTGGTGGCAGCCACTTCCTCATACAGGGACACTGCGAGGTAGACACTGGCGACGGAGTGGTAGCCGTCCGGCCGCAGCGGGCCCACCGCAAGGGACACGTTGACCTTGCCGGGCGCCTTCACGCGCACTGTCCTGGCGGCGAACCGGCCTGCCGCGCTCACGGGCGGTTTTCCCTGGCTTCAGCGATCCTGGCGAACGCCGCGATGTCGATGACCTCGCCGCGTGCAGTGGGGTCGACGCCGGCTGCGAGCAGGCAGCGCTCCGCTTCCGGGGCCCCCCCGGCCCAGCCGGCAAGCGCGGCCCGCAGGGTCTTTCGCCGCTGCGCGAAGGCGGCATCCACTGCGGCGAACACCTGTTCGCGGGTGGCAGTGGTGGCCGGCGGCTCGCGGCGGGTGAAGGCCACCAGCCCGGAATGGATTTTCGGTGCGGGCCAGAAAACGTTCATCCCGATCACGCCCGCCTTGCGCATCTGGCTGTACCACGCGGCTTTGACGGAGGGCACGCCGTAGGTCTTGGATCCCGGGCCGGCTGCCAACCGGTCAGCAACCTCGTCCTGGACCATCACCAGGCCATGCCGCAGGCTGGGGAAATGCTGCAGGAGGTGCAGCACCACGGGAACCGCCACGTTGTAGGGCAGGTTGGCCACGAGGGCCGTCGGTTCCACCGGCAGCTCGGTGACCTTCATGGCATCTGCCTGCACCAAGTGGAACGCGCTGGCTGCGGCCGGCCGCCATTCCTTGACGGTTTCCGGGAGCTTTGCGGCAAGGACTGGATCTATTTCGACGGCCACAACGGCCGCTGCCGCGTCGAGCAGCCCCAAAGTGAGGGACCCCAGTCCCGGACCGACCTCGAGGACCGTTTCGTCCGGACCCACGCCTGCGGCGGCGACAATCCGGCGGATGGTGTTGCCATCGATAACAAAGTTCTGGCCCAAGGTCTTGGTGGGCCTGACCCCGATTTCCGCTGCCATCCGGCGTATGTCGGAGGCGCCGAACAACGGTGCGGGCACGGCGGGGATCGGTTCAGTCACCTAGGTATCCTATCCCGCGCAGCACTTTCACCCTGCCGCGTTAACGGCTGTGGCCGGGCCCGATGTACCCGGGCCCGGCCACGCTGTTTGCCGCGCGTTTATGTCTGGTGGATCAGCTGCTTGCAGCCCAGCCGCAGCCCCAGGGCGACAGGCCGCGCTGGGCGTAAACGCGGTTTGCGATGTCGATCTGCTGCGCTTTGGTGGCCAGGCTGGCGTTCGGAGCATAGGCGCCGCCGCCGGCCCCGATCCACGTACGGATGTCGAACTGAAGTCCGCCGTAGTAGCCGTTGCCGCTGTTGATGCTCCAGTTTCCGGTGGACTCGCACTGGGCAATCTTGTCCCACATGGCTTCGTTCATCATGGCCGGTGCTGCCGCGCCGGTATTCGCGCCCGCCGCGGCGGGTGCGGCCGGCGCAGCCTGGGCTGCCGGCTTGGCCTTGGTGCCCACAGTGACCTTCTCGGTGACTGGCTGGACAGCCACGTTCTCGGACACCAGCGTGCGGGAGGCTTCCCGTCCGTCCACGAGTACCAGCTTGAAGGTGCGCTCAAGCTTTCCGGCGGTTCCGGCCTGGGTCACTTGCTTCTCGCCTTTGAGCATGTCAGCGCTTTCCGCAGTGACTGTCTCGAAGGGCACATCCTCGCTGGTGACTGCGGTCTGGCTGGTATCCACCCTGGAAACCTTAATGACCATGTTGCTCACCACATTCGCATTGGCCGGCTGTGAGGTGCGGTCATTTGCGCCGATGGCGACGCCGGAATCCTCGAGGACCTTGCCGACAGTGGGGGCCGTGGTGGTGGTGGTGTTCACCTTGCCGTCAGCCACGATGCTGACGGTTTTGGGTGTGGAGATGGAGACGTAGGAACCGGCCAGCGCGAGGGTGGCATCCTTGGGAGCCGAAACGGACGACGCACTGGCCACACCGAGTTCGGTCACCAGGTCCTCGACATCCTGGGCGGTGGTGTTCACCGTCTTTTCGGCCCCGTCCAGGCTGACCTTGACTTCTTTGGCCTGGTTGATGTTGATGACGGTCCCGTTCTGCACGGTCGCATCGAGGGAGGGCGAAACGCGGTCGCCGGGCTGCAGTTCCAGGTTGGCGCTCTTGACCACCTGTGCCACTGTTCCACCAAAGGACTGCACGGACGACGCTTTGCCATCCACGTTGAGCGTAATTGTTTTGTTATTGCCGACGAAGGCTACGAGGCCCGCGACCAGGCCGCAAAGCACCAGCAGCTGCGCGCCAACCTTAATAAAGCTGAACTTGCCGTCCGATGTGAAGAACTTGATCACGATTGCCCGTAACTCTCGGTCTCTCCGGGCACGGGGAACGCGCAATAAAATGCCCGGAGCAACTTCAAGAAAGAGAGTCCGGGCATCGATGCGCCGCCACACTCCGCGCAGCGGCAAGGCCGGATCTTGGACGGGCCGGGCCGGCTGCAGATGGAGTGAAATTACCCGTTGGCCTTCCCCGACCCCGGCTAATAGGTTCCCACTGTAACCGTAGCGTTATAAAGCAGCCAACATTTTTGCATACCAAGTATGCTGACGTCGATGGTGCAGCGTTGCTAAATCAGTCCCAGGATCCGTACGCCCGCACCGTATTTTCGCTGATCGTCGTGCACAGCCCGGCCAGGTCGGAGCCTGTCAATTCCGCCATGGCCCGCACGGTATACGGGACCATGTAGCTCGCATTCGGACGCCCCCTGTGCGGGTGGGGCGTCAGGAACGGGGCGTCCGTTTCCACCATGATGAGCTGCGGGTCCGCCACGGCGAGCGCGGCGCGGAGGTTGGCGGCGTTCTTGAACGTCAAGGTGCCGGCGAAAGACATCCACCAGCCCTGTTCGTTGCAGGTCCTGGCCAGGTCCTCGCCACCCGAGAAGCAGTGGAACACCACCCTTTCCGGGGCGCCTTCTTCCCGGAGCACCCGCACCACGTCGCTGTGCGCGTCCCGGTCATGGATCTGCAGGGTCAGGTCCAGGCGCTTGGCGATGTCGATGTGGCGCCGGAACGAGTACTCCTGGTGGCGCAGCCCCTCACCTTCCGTGCGGTAGAAGTCCAGGCCGGTTTCGCCGATGGCCCGGATCCGGGGATGGGCGGCCAGGCGTTGGATCTCGGTGAGGGCAGCCTCCAGTTCGCCGCGGGCGGCATAGTGTGGAGCATCGTTGGGATGCAGCGCCACGGCTCCAAGGAGGCGTTCGTCGTGGTCAACCGCTTCCACAGTGAACCGTGAGGACTCCAGGTCGCAACCCACCTGCACGGCACCCTGGACGCCCACGGCCGCTGCCGCGTCGAGCGCAGCCTTGATCCCCACGGGCCCATTTCCTTCCGGGAAGTCCAGGTGCGTGTGGTTGTCCATGACGGGTACGGGCAGGGGCTCCGGTGCGGGCGGGAAATCCCTCCTGCGGGCAGCCTCCGGATCCGGGGTCCCGTCCGCGGCAGGCACCCGGTAGGCGGCGGGAATCGACGAATTGCACATCCACTCAGCCTAACGGCCCAAGGCGCCCCCATATTTGCCGGAACTCTCTGTCAGGCACGGCAGTTGTGTTAGTAATCTGGAACGAATACACGCGCACGCCCACCGACGGGCGAAGGCAGGGTTGCTGTCCCGTCCAGGTGAACCCGGGCTGAAAGGTTGCCGATGGAACCCCACCGACGCACTGCCAACAATGGAAGCGCACCGAACCTCAACCTGGCCGGCGTCGCCGATTCCGTCAGCCACCTGAACGGGCACCGTCCGGCGGCTATGGATTCCGGGCCCTTCCACGCCGCGGCCCAGCGCATCCTGACTACCGTTAATACCGTCATCGACGGCAAGTCGGACGCCGCCAAGCTGGCTCTCACCGTCCTCCTCGCCCAGGGCCACCTGCTGGTGGAGGACGTGCCCGGCGTCGGAAAAACCCTGCTGGCAAAGACCCTCGCGCGGACCATTGACTGCACCGTGAACCGCATACAGTTCACGCCCGACCTGCTGCCCTCCGACGTGACCGGCGTGTCCATCTACAACCAGGCCTCAAGGCTGTTCGAATTCCGGCCCGGCGCAGTGTTCGCAAACATCGTCATCGGCGATGAAATCAACCGCGCATCCGCCAAGACCCAATCCGCCCTCCTGGAATGCATGGAGGAGCACCAGGTCACGGTGGACGGCACCTCCTACAAGCTCGATGAGCCGTTCATGGTGGTCGCCACCCAGAACCCCATCGAAATGGAGGGAACGTATCCCCTGCCGGAGGCCCAGCGGGACCGCTTCATGGCCCGGATCTCCATGGGCTACCCGGACAAGGAGTCGGAGATTGAAATGCTCGAGACCCACCAGGCGGTCTCGCCGCTGGCCAACGTCTCCCCTGTGGTCACCGCGTCCGAAGTTGCGGCGATGACCACCACTGTCCAACAGGTCTACGTCTCCCAGTCAGTGAAGGAATACACGGTGTCAGTGGGCAGGGCCACCAGGGAGAGCGCGCTGCTCCGGCTGGGTGCGAGCCCCCGCTCCATGCTGCAGCTGTTGCGGGCGGCCAAGGCCACGGCGGCGCTGGACGGGCGCGATTTTGTCCTGCCAGACGACGTGGGAGACTTGGCCGAAGCCGTCCTGGCCCACCGCATCATCCTTGACCGGAAGGCCGTCGGCGCCGGTGAGACCCCGAACAGCGTCCTGCGTGGCATCCTGTCCCGGTTGCCTGTGCCGCAGGCGCCCCCCGGGCAGCCCAGCCGGGCCGCGGCCGCCACCGGCAGCAGGAACCGCTAGGCGGCGGGCCATGGCCCTGATGGACAAGCTTCCGCGGCACCTGTTCACCAGGCGCGGATGGGGCATGCTCGCGGCTGGCGCCTTTGCGCTGGCCGCGGCCCAGGTCATGGGGCGCCGGGACCTTCTGACGCTGGCCCTGCTGCTGGTGGTGCTGCCGCTTGTATCCCTTGCGGGTATCC
This sequence comes from Arthrobacter liuii, assembly GCF_014639275.1. Classification (GTDB taxonomy): domain Bacteria; phylum Actinomycetota; class Actinomycetes; order Actinomycetales; family Micrococcaceae; genus Arthrobacter; species Arthrobacter liuii. Next base: position 273,112 of record NZ_BMFW01000001.1, read on the forward strand.
GTTTGGTCAAGCCCAGGTTCCGGGTGTACCGCGAATTCAACCCGTCGCCCGTGGAAACCTCGGCCCCGGCCGTGGTGCACCTTGCGGTGGCAAGGACGGGCCCGGGCAGCGGCCGGGTGGTCATGGAGGAGCGGCTGCCCGCGCGGTTCGGCCAGGCACCGGCTTTCCGGTTTCCATCCCGTTCCACAGCCGGCGGCACAAGCCGCTACGAATACCACCTCACGTCCAGGCATCGTGGGCAGTTCAGGATCGGGCCTGTCACGGCCGAGTTCACCGACCCCTTCGGTCTCTCGCTGCACCGCCAGGCAATTGACGACGGCGACCTCCTCACCGTGACGCCTGCCGCCGTCGTCCTGCCTGCCACCGGGCTGGCCGGGGCGCGGGGCAATGACGGCGTCACTGCCACCCGCGTCCGGGCGAACCCGAGCGATGACGATGTCATGACCCGTGAATACCGCCACGGAGACCCGATGCGAAGGGTCCACTGGGCCGCTACGGCCAGGCACGGGGCCCTGATGGTCCGGCAGGAGGAATCCGTCACGACGCCGGAAGCGACCATCATCCTGGACCACCGTTCCGGCGCGTTCGCTGGCGGCCCTGGAACAGCCACGGCGGGGCTGACCGGCCAGGACGGGCACTCGCTGGCTACCAGCGACACCTTCGAGTGGTCTGTTGTTGCAGTGGTGTCCGTCAGCGCACACCTTGCTGAACGCAATTACAGCCTTCGGTTGCTGGATACCGGAGGCGCCCCGGCATTCCTTCACTCTCCCTCGTCCCCGGAACCGGCGGCCGAGGTGTACAGCGGGACATTGGGCCTGCAGTCCATTGGCGAAAGCCTGGCCGCCATCCATCTGTCCGGGCCCGCGCACCCGCGGCGGGACGGCATGGCTCGGGACGCCGCGCGTCGGAACGCTTCCCTTCGGGACACTGCCGGCGGGAACGGCGCGCCCCGGGGCGTTGCGGCATCGCTGACGCCGGCAGGCAGCGACCAGGGGCCTCCGGCGTTCAATGACCACCTGATGGACAAGCTGTCCGCGCACCGGATGCGGGGTCCCTTGATCGCCATGCTGGGCCGCATCACGGCCGAGGAGGCCGCGGCCCTGGCACCGGCTGCCGCGTTCGCCACCAATGCATTCGCCGTAGTGGCGGTGGAACGGCCGACGGAGTACCAGGATGTCCTGGACGTGCTGCGGCAGGGCGGCTGGCGGGCGGTGGCCGTGGCACCGACGGCACAGGTTGCAACTGCCTGGAGCCAATTCGACCAGGACCCCGCCCTGCCGTCGGCCCCGGCATTGGAGTTCCGCCGGGGAGCGGGGGTGGCCAAGTGACGATGGCCCCGGTCCGGCGCACGGGTGAGGGGCACGAGGCGGCCCGACCGGAAAAGCCGGCCGGCCGCGCGGGTGCCGGCGCCTACCCGTGGGCCATGGCGGCAGCCATCACGGTGGCGGTCTGCGGAGCTGCCCTGTCGCTGAACGGCGTCCTCCGCGGCTGGAACTGGTACTGGCCGGCCATGACCACCGTGCTGGTGGTGGGGTTCACGCTGGCCGCACTCCGTTCCGTCCGCGCCCAGCCCCTGCTGGTCACCGCAGGAGGATTCGTGGCACTGGTCGGGGTCCTGACACTGACCTTCTTCCGCAGTTCCAGCGTCCTCTGGGTGGTCCCCACCGGTGCCACCCTGCCTGACCTGGACCGGCTGGTCCGGCGGGCAAGCGAGACCGTCCTGGCGGAGACGGCGCCCGTTGCGCCAAACGCCGGGATCGTCATGGTGGTCTGCGCCGTGCTTGGCCTGGCGGTGATACTTGTCGACGCCCTGGCAGTGCCGCTGGCCATGCCGGCCCCCTCCGGCACGGGGTTGCTGGCCCTGCTGATGGTTCCGGCCATGATCAAACCGCAAAGTGCGGGGGTGTGGAGTTTCGTTGTCACTGTAGCGGGATACCTCCTGATCCTCGCCTGCAGCCAGTGGTTTGCCCCTGACGGCAGGTTGCAGGGCGGCACTGCCCGCAGCCCGGGCATGGTGCGCCGCGCCGCGCTGACCGGGGCCGTGGCCCTGGTGGCCACCCTGGTGCTGCCCCTGGCCATTCCCGGCTTCGACCACGGCACTTTCCCCCAGGGTTCACGGCTTAACCCGTGGAGTGCCTCCACCGGCCTGAACCCCATGATCACCTTGGGGAACAGCCTGCGCACGCCTGACGGGAGCGGCAGGATCACCTACGCCACCAATTCGGCCGCCCCCCTCTACCTGCGCTCAGTGACGGTGGACAATTTCGACGGCGATTCCTGGGGACCTGACGACCGCACCGGCTCGCGGGTGCCATTGGATGGCCGGATCGACCCCGGCTATCCCGTCCTCGCGGACGAGCAGGTGCGGCTGGTCACCGCCATTGACGCTGGGTCCTTCACCAGCCCCTACCTGCCGGTCCCCTACGCGCCGGAAACCATCCGCGGCCTGGGCGGCCAGTGGACCTGGGATCCGGCCACGCTGAGCATCAAGGGCACGGAAACCACCACGCGCCGGCAGGAGTACCTGGTGACCTCGGCGGTGCCCAAGCTTTCCGCCGCGCTCCTGGCCCAGTCGTCAGGGCCCGTGCGGGGCATCCCCGACGTCTTCGCCCGGATTCCAGGCAACGTCCCGGACATCGTCAAAACCACTGCCCAGACGGTGGCTGGAGCCGCGGGGACACCGTACCTGAAGGCCATGGCCATCCAGAAGTACCTGCGTTCGTCCGAGTTCACCTACTCGCTGCAGTCTCCGGTGCAGGGCGGCTACGACGGCAACGGACTCTCCGTCCTGGCTGACTTTTTGGAGAAGAAGAGCGGCTACTGCATCCATTACGCCTCAGCCATGGCGGTGATGGCCAGGCTGGAAGGAATTCCAAGCAGGATCGCCGTGGGTTACGCTCCCGGCAGGCTGACCGGTGCCACCGTCACGGTGGCCGGCCAGGGCGCCCTCCCGGAATACGAGGCAGATGCGCGTGATGCCCACGCCTGGCCTGAACTGTACTTCCAGGGCCTTGGCTGGGTGCCCTTCGAACCGACGCCGTCCCGGGGCGTGGTCCCTGATTACGCCGCGGAGTCGGCAGCCCCGTCCGTCACGGATTCCCTGGGCAACAACGACGGACTCATTCCCGACAGCGCCCCGGTTCCCGCCCCCTCCCCCGGCGCAACTGCCCCGGCTGTCCCTGGCGCGGACAGCAACAGCTCCGGCAACGGCGTGCAGCTGATGCCCTGGCTCCTGGGGACGGCCGGAGTGGTGGGGCTGGCGCTCCTGGCAGCTACGCCGCACCTGGTCCGCGCGGGCACCAGGTCACGGCGGCTGCGGCCAAAGCGCCCGGACCAGGCCGTCCCGCTGGCCTGGAGCGAAATCAGGGACCTTGGCACCGATTACGGCGTCCCCGCCGAAGACAGCGAGACGCCGCGGGCATATGCAGCCAGGTTCCGGACGTCGCTGCTGGGCGAGCCCGGCGGCATGGACCAAGACGCCCATGAGGCAGTTGCGTTCCTCACCTCGGCCTTCGAACGCCATAGGTACGGCCGCCCGGGCGGCAAGGGTTCCCCCGGCATCGGCCTGACCCACGACACTTCCAGCCACGGCACGGGCGGGCAGGACAACGGGGGGCAAGGCATTGCTGCCGGGGTTGCTGCCGTGGAAATGGCCCTCCGGTCAAACGCCACCCTGTCCAGGCGTTGGACGGCGGCCTGGCTCCCGCCATCAGTCACCCGCCGGCTGGGCCAGGTGCTCAGGACGCCGCTCAGTGCGGCCGGCAGGGCCATCGGGAAAACGGCGCGGGCCTCTGCGGGAGAGGTGCAGCCAGCCGCAGGAGGGCGCTCAAGCTCAGGGGCGGCCGACGGCGCCCATACGCCTGGCGGGGGCTGAACGCACGCGTGCCGGCCGGGGAAGTCCCGGCCGGCACGCGTGCGTTGCTTGCGGCTGCGAGCCGCCGGGACTAACCGGCGTAGGGGTCGGCGATGCCGATGTACTGCGTGTAAAGGTATTCCTCGATGCCTTCCAGGCCGCCTTCGCGTCCCAGGCCCGACTGCTTCACGCCACCAAACGGGGCCGCGGCGTTGGAGATGACACCGGCGTTCAGGCCCAGCATGCCGGTTTCCAGGCGTTCGCCCATGCGGATGCCGCGGTTGATGTCCTTGGTGAAGACATAGGCCACCAGTCCATATTCGGTGTTGTTGGCCAGCCGAACAGCCTCGTCCTCACTGCTGAAGGTGATGATCGGGGCAACGGGACCGAAGATTTCCTCGGACAGGATCCGGGTCCCTTCCGCGACTCCGGAAAGGATGGTGGGCTGGTAGAAGTAACCTGGTCCCTCCACCGGTCCGCCGCCCAGGACTGCCTTGGCCCCGCCGGCTACGGCGTCGGAAACCAGTTCATGGACCTTGTCCCGGCTCTTGGCGTCGATCAGCGGACCAACCTTGGACTCAGGTTCGGTGCCCCGGGCGGTGGTCATCCCCTTCATCTTCGCGGCAAACTTTTCCGCGAATTCCCCGGCGACGGACTCGTGGACGATAAAGCGGTTGGCAGCGGTGCAGGCCTCGCCCATGTTCCGCAGCTTGGCTGCCATGGCGCCGGTGACGGCGGCATCGAGGTCAGCGTCCTCGAAGACCAGGAACGGGGCATTGCCGCCCAGTTCCATCGACGTCCGGAGCACGTTTTCGGAGGCATCGGCCAGCAGGCGGCGTCCAACTTCGGTGGAGCCGGTGAAGGACAGCTTGCGGAGGCGGGAGTCCTTGATCAGGGGCCCGGTGGTGGCTCCGGCCGTGGAGGTGGGGATGACGTTGAGGACACCGGCGGGCAGGCCGGCCTCCTGCATGACGGCAGCGAACAGCTGGGACGTCAGGGGCGTCAGGTTTGCCGACTTCAGCACCATGGTGCAGCCTGCGGCAACGGCCGGGGCAATCTTGCGGGTGGCCATGGCCAGCGGGAAATTCCACGGGGTGATCAGCAGGCAGGGACCCACCGGTTTCTTGGTCACCAGGAGGCGGGACTTGCCGTCCGGCGAGACTGAGTAGCGCCCGAAGGCACGTACGGCCTCCTCTGAGAACCAGCGCAGGAACTCGGCGCCGTAAGTCACCTCGCCGCGGGCTTCGGCCAACGGCTTGCCCATCTCCAGGGTCATCAGGAGGGCAAAGTCTTCAGCCCGTTCGGTCACCAGGTCGAAGGCCCGGCGGAGGATTTCCCCGCGTTCGCGGGGCGGCACCTTTGCCCAGGACTCCTGCGCTGCCGCGGCGGCGTCCAGCGCGGCGGCGCCATCCTCGGGGCCGGCGTCGGCAATGCTCAGCAGCACCTTCCCGGTGGCGGGATCCTCGACGTCGAACGTCTTGCCTGAGGCGGCGTCGCGCCACTCACCATTGATGAGCAGCCCGGTGGGAACGGAGGCCAAAAGCCGGGTTTCGCGCTCGGCGGTAACGGCCGGCTGTGCGGTGACAGTCACGATGACTCCCTCGTCAGTAGGGTTGTGGCAGCCCGTGGCCGCGGCCGGTGTGACCGGGATCATGGGGCTGATTAACTGCCAGACTACTGCGGGGCACTCCCACGGTCTACGCCGTTTCGCACTGCGGAATTACTGCTTCCCTGTGCAGCTGCACAGGAGCCGGAAGCAGGCCGCGGCCGCTACCGGGCGGCGAGGACCGCCGAGTACAGTTCCCGCTTGCTGACCCGGACGTCTTCCGCGACGGCGGCCACGGCCTCCTTCAGCCTGATGCCCTGGGCCACCAGTTCGTTGACTGCCGCTACGTGGTCCTCCGGGGTTCCAGCTGCCTGCTCCGGGGCGCCGCCGAGCACCACAGCGATTTCGCCGCGGACCTCATTGTCCTCAGCCCACTGGAGGAGTTCGCCGACGGTGCCGCGGATGACTTCCTCGTATGTCTTGGTCAATTCCCTGCACACTGCAATGGGACGGTCGGGGCCGAACCTCTCGCGCAGCGCGCGCAGCATGGCCTCCAGCCGGTGCGGCGCCTCGAAGAACACCATGGTGCGCCGCTCCCCGGCAAGGTCCGCGAGGCGGGAGGCCCTTTCGCCGGCTTTGCGGGGCAGGAATCCTTCGAAGCAGAAACGGTCAGTGGGCAGGCCGGAAAGCGCCAGTGCCGTGAGGACCGCTGATGGCCCGGGGACAGCGGTGACGGGAAGCCCCGCCGCGATGGCCCCTTCCACCAGCCGGAAGCCTGGGTCCGATACCGCCGGCATTCCGGCGTCAGTCACCATGAGGAGCGTGCTGCCTGCGCGCACCTGGTCAAGGAGCTCAGCCGTCCTGGTAGCTTCATTGTGCTCGTGGTAGCTGATGATGCGTCCGGTCACTGCAACGCCCAGGCTTTGGACCAGGCGGTGGAGGCGCCGGGTGTCCTCGGCGGCCACGATGTCCGCCGAGCCCAGCAGTTCCACGAGCCGGGCGGAGGCGTCGCCGGTGTTCCCGATGGGAGTGGCGGCAAGGATGATCCGCCCCGCCGTCGAAGGGCCGGGCTCGGGAAGGGGGCTGGGGTTCGGATCCACCCACCAAGACTACTGCTGCCGGGTCTTCCAGCCGCAAAAGGTAGCATGGGGCTCGTGACGCAGACCTCGACGCGGCCCGCCGGAGCCGGGAAACCCAGCCCGGCGGCATCCACCGGTGCCGGCGACACTGCCATGGAGCCCGGCAGAAAGGCTGCCCGGCCCTGGATCAGCCGGCCGGATGACGCTTTCACCTTCGAGGCACTGCGGGCCAGGCTCATCGGCACCGGAATATCCTGGCGGGACTATCCGCCGTCGCTTCGGCTATGGTTCGTCCTGGTCCCGGTCCTGACGGCGGTGGCGGCAGGCCTCCTCCGCTTTATCCGCCTCGAGGTGCCGCACAAGCTGGTCTTCGACGAGACGTACTACGTCAAGGATGCCTACTCGTACCTGATCAGCGGCTACGAACGCAGCTGGCCGGACAAAGCCAATGATTCCTTCAATGCCGGCAATCCGGACGTCCTGCTGAACACACCCGAATATGTGGTCCACCCGCCGGTGGGCAAATGGATGATCGCGGCCGGCATGTGGCTGTTCGGGCCGGAGAATCCGTTTGGCTGGCGCTTCGCCGCAGCCCTCACCGGCACCCTCACCGTGCTGCTGGTCTCCCTGGTCGCCCTGAAACTGTTCCGCTCGCTTCCGCTGGCGGGCGCCGCGGGGCTGCTCCTCGCCGTCGACGGCCACCATCTGGTGATGTCCCGGACGTCGCTGCTGGACATCTTCCTCACATTCTGGATCCTTGCTGCCTTCGGCGCCCTGCTGATGGACCGCGATGACGGGCGCCGCCGCCTCGCGGCACGGCTGGCACGGGCCGCTGCCGCGAACGGCGGACAGCCCCCGGCAGGCGCGCTGCTGTCCGGGCCTTGGCTGGGCGTGCGCTGGTGGCGGGTCGCCGCCGGGGTCTGCATGGGCCTGGCGGTAGGAACAAAGTGGTCCGGCCTGTTCTTCCTGGCCGGGTTTGGCCTCCTCACGGTGCTGTGGGACCTCAACGCCCGGCGGGTGGCCGGTATCCGCGGCTGGATCAGCGGCGGCCTGATCAGGGACGGGATCCCCGCGTTCCTCGGCATGGTCCCGGTGGCGGGGATTATCTATTCCGCCACCTGGACAGGGTGGTTCCTGTCGGACAACGCGTATTTCCGCCATTGGGCCGAAAGCAACCCGTCGGCGGAGTGGGGATGGCTCCCCGATTCCGTCCGTTCCCTTGTCCACTACCACCTGGAGGCGTACAAGTTCCATCAGGGCCTGAGCTCCGAGCACCCCTACCAGGCCAGCGCCTGGAGCTGGCTGGTGATGGGGCGGCCGACGTCGTTCTTCTATGAATCCCCGCCCCAGGGCACCCCCGGCTGTGACGTGGAAAAGTGCACCTCCGCCATCCTCTCGGTCGGAAACCCGCTGATCTGGTGGGGCGCCGGCATCTCGCTGGTTGTCCTGCTGTTCTGGTGGGTGGGACGCCGGGACTGGCGGGCCGGTGCCGTGCTCGCCGGCGTGGGCGCAGGATACCTGCCATGGTTCATGTACCCCGAGCGGACCATGTTCTACTTCTACGCGGTGTCTTTCGAACCGTTCCTGGTCCTGGCGCTGGTGTACTGTCTCGGGCTGGTCCTCGGCAGGGCAACGGACCCGCCATGGCGCCGCCGCTCCGGGCTGTACCTGGTGGTCCTCTTCCTTGCGGCGGCCGTGCTGCTGTCGGCGTTTTTCTACCCGATCTGGGCCGCCGAAGTAATCCCGTACGTCGACTGGAAGGTCCGAATGTGGATGCCATCCTGGATCTAGGGCAGGATGGCAACAGAGACCCGAAGGAGCCGCTGCCGCGGCGTGGCAGCGGAAACGGAGACCTGCTGTGAGAGAAGCGAGCACGGAACTGCTGGTTGAGCTTGACGCCAACAGCAACGTGACTGACCTGCTGCTGGAGCAGCACGCCGCCAACCCGGCCCACGCCCTGTACCGGCGCAAGGGCCCCAATGGCTGGGTGGACGTTCCCGTGCAGAAGTTCCTCCAGGACATCAGCGCGCTGGCCAAGGGCCTGATTGCGGGCGGCCTGGAACCGGGCGACACCGTGGCCGTGATGTCGCCAACCTCCTACGAGTGGACGCTGGTGGACTTTGCCATCTGGTTCGCCGGCGGGGTCACGGTGCCCATCTATGAAACGTCCTCCGCAAGCCAGGTGGAGTGGATCATCCAGGACGCAGGAGTCCGCCGGGTGTTTGCTGGTGACCGTGCCCTGGTGCAGCTGGTCAGCGGCGTAGTGGCCGGTTCTGCCGCGCTCAGCGACCGCCTGGTCAACGTGGTGCGGATGGATTACGACGGCGAGGCCCCGGATCTTGCCAGCCTCGCCGCTGCAGGCACTGGAGTCAGTGACACGGAGCTGGAACGGCAGCGCACCCGCGCGGGCCTGGCGGACATCGCCTCCCTGGTTTACACCTCAGGCACCACGGGAAAGCCCAAGGGGTGCGAAATCACCCACGGGAACTTCGCCCTGGTGGCCAAGAACATCGTGGCGTTCCTGCCCGAAGTTCTGCAGAAGGACCAATCCCGCACCTTGATGTTCCTGCCGCTGGCCCACGTACTTGCCCGGGCTGTCCAGGTGGTATGCCTCGCCGCCGGGGCAACTTTGGGACACACCCCCGGCGCGGCACAGCTGCTCGATGACCTCGGGACGTTCCGGCCCACATTCCTGCTGGTGGTGCCGCGCATCTTCGAAAAGGTCCGGGCGGCGGCCGCGCACAAGGCGGCCCTGGCAGGCAAGGGCAGGCTCTTCGACGCCGCGTCCGCCGCGGCCATCGAGTACTCGCGCGAACAGGACCGGCAAAACCGCGGCGAGGGACCGGGCCCCGGGCTGCTCAGCCGGGCCCGGCATGCGGTATATGACCGGTTGGTCTATCCGCGGCTGCGCCAGGCGCTGGGCGGCGAGGTGGGATACACGGTCTCCGGAGCCAGTCCCTTGGCTTCCGAGGATGCCCACTTCTTCCGTGGCGTGGGCATTCCCGTCCTTGAGGGGTACGGGCTGACGGAGACCACCGCGCCGTGCACCGCCAACACTCCGTCCCGCACCAAGGTAGGAACGGTGGGGATACCTATTCCGGGCACCACCATCCGGGTGGCCGAAGACGGAGAAATCCTGGTCAAGGGAATCGGCGTTTTCAGGGGCTACCACTCCGACCCGGCAGCGGACGCCGAAGCGTTCGTGGACGGCTTCTTCCGCACCGGAGACCTAGGCGAACTGGACAAGGACGGCTTCCTCACAGTCACGGGCCGGAAGAAGGACCTGCTGGTTACGGCCGGCGGAAAGAATGTTGCCCCCGGGCCGCTGGAGGAGAAGATCCGCATCCACCAACTGGTGGGCCACGCCGTGGTGGTGGGCGACGGCAAGCCCTTCGTGTCCGCCCTGCTGACCCTGGACCCGGACGGCGTCGCCAACTGGCGGGCCGAACGTGGCCTGCCTCCGCTCCCCCTCGCCGAGGCCGCCGGCGACCCGCAAGTCCGCGCTGCCATCCAGGAGGCCGTAGACGTGGCCAACCAGATGGTCTCCAAGGCCGAGTCGGTGCGCACGTTCACGCTGCTGGACGTCCAGTTCAGCGTGGAATCAGGGCAACTGACGCCGTCCCTGAAACTTAAGCGGTCCGCCGTCGTTCAGGAATTCGAGGCGGAGATCGCCAAAATCTACGGCTGACCGACCATTTCCTGGTCCGCATCAGCCGGCTTCTCCTGCTTCGGTACACCCCGGCGGCGGCGCGTGGGCCAGGTAAGCACCAGCGTCACGATGGATGCCAGGAGCACCAGGCCGGCGATGACGATGCCGGCGTCCATCCAGAACTGGCTGGGGAACAGCCGGATCAGGGTGTCGTCCAAGCTGAAGGTCCAGGATCCGTCGGCAAAGAAGATCCGGTGGAATTCGGTGAAGAACCGCTGCCAGCCCAGTGCCGCCAGCGTGCCGAGACCCAGGATCAGGACCAGCGTGATGATGGACCCGGCGAAGAGGCCGCGCCGGATTCCGCCGGTGCTGCGCCTGCGCAGGTACAGGATGGCGATCAGCGCCAGGAGGAGCAGCAGCACGCCGGCACCAAAGGTGGACAGGATGACCACCTTGACGTCCGCCATGTGGCTGACTTCACCGTCCTTGAAAAGCTTTTCGCCGCCGCGCTGCACCAGGTCGCCCAGATACCTGGGGCCGGCCCAGTTGCTGAGGTAGTCCACGGCGTAGGAGCCGTACGTCATCCTGTCGTCGGTGCTGAAGCCGTATCCATCGCCGGGGAAGCCGGGACGGTTGTACTCCACCCAGAGGAAGATCGGACTGGTCACGGCACGCACGGCCAGGATCAGGAGGGTCGCCGGAAAGACGATGGCCAGGAGGACCTGCATGACGCGCGGCGCCACCGGCTTGGCATTCGCGGCGCTTTCGCGCTGGGCGTTGCGGCGCTCCACTTCCTCTTCAGGGGGACGGACGTGCAGCGCTGAGGTGGGAAGCGGTTCGTTGAATACCGGCGAAACGTTGCTGCCGCCGGGCTCGTCCACGGAAGCGCCGGCCGCGCCGGGCTCGTCCACGGAAGCGCCGGCAGTGGACGACCCGACGGCGGGACGTCCCGCCGTGGAGAACGCGGCAGCGGGATTTCGCGCCGTGGAGGACCCGACGGCGGCTTCGGCCGCCTTGCGGTCGGCCCTGGTTTCGGGCTGCCGGGCCTTGCCCTCTTCCGCGGGTTTGTTCCGGCCAGGTTCTTCCCGGCCGGGTTCTTCCCTGTTCGGGTCTGCCCCGCCGACCCTATCCCCGCCAGTGGGCGTCAGCCAGGAGAACGCGGGCTCGTCGGAATCCCCGGACGTATCCAGGAAAGGTTCCGGCTGCGGCGCAGCGCTTTTGGCGCGGGCCGGTGTTTCGTCATTCACAGCAGCGTCACTTCCGTTGGGTTCCGCACCGGTCCCAGTCCGCCGGCGCGCTTCATTCTGCTGACGAGCCTACCGTTTGGGACTTCCGCTGGGCGAGGAACCACCCCGGCAGGATTACAACGATTCAGGCAGCGATTTCCGTGTAGCCGGCATCCTGCGGGCGGAGATCCCCATGTTCCCCGGCGAGGAAAGCCCGCCTGCCCAGTACCAGGACGTACACCCAGTACGCGGCGAGAACCGCCGCGCCGATGCCGATCCTGGCCCACGCCGGCAGCGGACTTGGCGTGACGAAACCTTCCACCAGGCCCGAGACGAACAGCACCACAACGAGCCCCAGGGCCACCGTGATCAGTGACCGGCCCTCTTCGGCCACGGCGCGGCCCCTGGTACGTGGCCCGGGCGCGACCACGGCCCAGAAGATCCGCAGTCCCGCGGCGGAGGCAACAAAGACAGCCGTCAGCTCCATCAGTCCGTGCGGGAGGATGTAGCTGTAAAAGACGTCGGATTTGCCGGCCGAAGCGAAGATGCCCGCGGCGATACCCACTCCCTGCGCGTTGCTGAACAGGATCATCGGCACCCAGACCCCGGTAATCCCCAGGGCCACAGCCTGCGCAGCGATCCAGGCGTTGTTCGTCCAGACGGCCCCGGCAAAGGACGCCGCAGGGTTTTCCGAGTAGTAGTTGATGAAGTCCTTGTCCACGTACTGGGCAGCCGCGGTCTCCGTGGCCACGGCCCTGAGCGCCTCGGGCGACGACCCGATCCATGCCCCGTACACAGCAGCGATGAGGACGAAAGCTGTTCCGCATGCCAGCGTAGGCCAGGTCAGCCGGTACAGCGCCGCCGGCAGCGCCACCACGAAGAACCTCGCAAGGTCAGCCGTGGCGTTGGACCGTGCGCCGGTGAAGCGGGTCCTGGCCAGGGCCAGCTTGGCTGAGAGGGAGGCGGACAGCCCGCTTTCCGGCGCTACGGAACGGACCAGCGACAGGTGGCCGGACGTGGACTGATACAGCGCCAGCAATTCGTCGGCCTCGGCGCCGGTGAGCCTGCCCTTGCGTGCAAGCTCCTGCAGCCGGGCCCACTTGTCAGCATTAACGGCAGCGAAGGCATCCAGGTCCACGGCAACAGCCTAGCCCCCGGCATTAGACTTTGACCGTCTGGGCCATTCGATCGTCCATACCATCAGCTGCGAAGGGCAGGGACACTGCGTGAGTCCGATCATCACCGGCGAGGCAGTGGTTCTCGAGCTTCGGCCCGCGAGCTTTGCCGCACGGGCCCTTGGCCTGGTCATCGACGCCGTCCTGCACGTAGTCCTGCTCGTGCTGATCATGATCGGCCTGTCCGCCGCAGGCGCGGACCTTGACCAGGCCGCCACACGGGCCTTTGGCCTGGCCGCCGTCGTATTCTGCCTGGTGGTGGTGCCGGTGGGCGTGGAGACGCTGGGCCGGGGCCGGTCGCTCGGCAAACTGGCCACTGGCCTGCGGGTGGTGCGTGAGGACGGCGGCGCCATCCGGTTCCGGCACGCCCTGATCCGCGGACTGACCGGATTCCTCGAGATCTATCTGACGTTCGGTGGGCTTGCCATCGCCGTGGCGCTCTTCAACGACAAGTCCAGGCGGCTGGGCGACCTGCTCGCCGGCACCTACGCCGTGCGCTGCCGGGTGCCCGCGGAAGAGGCCATCCGGGTTCTTGTACCGCCCCACCTGCAGTCCTGGGCCGCCGCGGCGGACATCGGGCGCATCCCTGACGCCGCATCGCGCAGGGCCTCCCAGTTTATCCGCCAAGCGGGCAGGATGGCCCCGCTTTCCAGGGCAGGAATGGCGGCGGCAATCGCCGCTGAACTCTCAGTCCACGTCGCCCCGGCCCCGCCGCCGGGGACCGGCCCCGATGACTACCTTGCCGCCGTCGTAGCTGAACGGCGGAACAGGGAGTTCACGCGGCTGTCGGAGTCGCGCGGACGGAACGCGGAGACGGGGCAACGGCTCCAGCGCCTGCCGTTCGGCAACTGACCGTTCGGCAACTGACTCAGTTGCCGTATTCGCTCCACGGGATGTTCCAGTCGCCATACCCGTCAGTTTTCGCTGCATAGTCACCCTCGGTGTTGATGATCTGGACCACGTCACCGGTTCCCATGTTGTCGAACACCCACGCTGCCCCCTCCGGCAGGAATCCGATGCAGCCGTGGGACACGTTGGTGTTGCCGATGTACGGATACGCGGACTCAAGTGCCTGGTGGATGTAGGCGCCGCTTAGGGTGAGGCGGATGGTGTACTCGACGTCGGCTTCTCCGTAATAGGCGGGATCGTCGGGCTTCAGTCCGATGCTTGCCGCCCTGAAGTGGTCGAAACGGTTCTTCTCCATCAGCACCGCGTAACCCTTTGCGGAGGGGAAGCGCTTGTCCCCCATGCTGACGGGCAGGGTCTTGACGGGCTGGTCGTTGACGCTCAGCGTGAAGGTGTGGGCTGTGGCGTCGGCGACAGCGACCTTCTTGTCCCCGATGGAGACATTGACCTTCTTGTTGAAGTTGGCGATCTGGCCGTTGCCAAGGTCGACCCCGAAGAGCTGCATGTCCATGGTGACGGTGGAGTTTGCTGCCCAGAAGTTCTCCGGGCGGTACCGGACCATGGTGTCGCTGTACCAGTGGAACGCCCCGGCCTGTCCCGCCGTGGTGGTGATCTTGATGGCCTTTTCCACGGCGGCTCGGTTGGTCACTGGCTCGCTGAAGATGACCTGCAGGGGCTGTCCCACGCCAACCTTCATGCCGTTCAGCGGGTAGACGGCGGCGTCAGCCTCGTGGGAGCTGGACACGGTGTTAAACGACTGTGTGGTGCTTGTCTCGCGTCCCGCCGAGTCCTTGACCACATAGGTGTAGCTGTACTCGGTGTTGAACTCGAGGGGCCCGGTGGCGGACCACGCCTTCCCACCGGCGTCGATGCTGCCGTCGATGGTCTTCCCCGCTGTACTGGCGAGGGTAACGCGCTGGATGGTCCCGTTGCCCACTTTGAGGGAAACCGGGGCTGCCGGGTTCACCTGCTTGGCGCCGTTGGTGGGCGCTGCGTCAAGTGTCACCGGCGGCACGACGGGCGACGCCATGCCCGGCGACGTCCGCAGTGCGGAGCCTGCTTCCGATTCAAGGGGCCCACCTGCAAGGCCGGGAGCGACGGCGGCGAAAACCCCGCCCACGGCAGCCAGGACGCAGACGGCAGCCACGGCAAGGATTTTCTTGGCAGTCCCCCGGCGACGGGGCTTTACATCAGGCTCCATGTCTTTGATTTTACGTGCAGAAAACAAGGGCCCGGGCGTTTGAAGACGCCCGGGCCCTTACGTCTCAGTAACGATAGTGCTCCGGCTTGTAGGGACCGGCGACATCGATGTCCAGGTATTCGGCCTGGTCCTTGCTCAGTTCCGTGAGCTCAACTCCCAGGGCGTCCAGGTGGAGCCGGGCCACCTTTTCATCCAGGACCTTGGGCAGGACGTAGACCTTCTTCTCATATTCGTTCTGGTCCCGCTTGGTCCACAGCTCGATCTGGGCAATGGTCTGGTTGGCGAACGAGTTGCTCATGACGAAGGACGGGTGGCCCGTGGCGTTGCCGAGGTTGAGCAGGCGGCCCTCGGACAGGACGATGATGGAGCGCTCCGCGCCGGTGCCTCCGTCGAAGACCCACTCGTGGACCTGCGGCTTGATTTCGACCTTCTTGACGCCGGGAATGCGGGCGAGCCCGGCGATGTCGATTTCGTTGTCGAAGTGGCCGATGTTGCCCACGATGGCCTTGTTCTTCATTCCGGCCATGTGCTCGGCCAGGATGACGTCCTTGTTGCCAGTGGTGGTGATGAAGATGTCGCCCTGCGCGAGGACTGATTCCAGCTTGGCCACCTGGTAGCCGTCCATGGCCGCCTGCAGCGCGCAGATGGGGTCAATTTCCGTGACGATCACGCGCGAGCCTTGGCCGCGCAGCGCCTCGGCGGCTCCCTTGCCGACGTCTCCGTAACCGCAGACGACGGCGACCTTGCCGCCCATGAGCACGTCCGTGGCCCGGTTGATGCCGTCGGGCAGGGAGTGGCGGATGCCGTATTTATTGTCGAACTTGCTCTTGGTCACGGAGTCGTTGACGTTGATGGCGGGGAAAAGCAGCTTGCCCTGGTCCGCCAGCTGGTACAGGCGGTGGACGCCGGTCGTGGTTTCCTCGCTGACGCCCTTGATGGTGGATGCCGTCCGGGTCCACTTCTGCGGGTCGGCGGCGAGTGAGCGGCGCAGCACGTCGAGGAAGATGCCGTATTCCTCCGAGTCTTCCGGATTGGCGGAGGGAACGTTGCCCATGGCCTCGAATTCAACACCCTTGTGGACCAGCATGGTGGCGTCGCCGCCGTCGTCCAGGATCATGTTGGAACCCAGCCCGGGGTTGGACTCGGCACCGGGCCAGGTGAGGATCTGTTCGGCCGTCCACCAGTATTCCTCCAGCGTCTCGCCCTTCCAGGCGAACACCGGCACGCCCTGCGGGTCCTCAACGGTGCCCTTGCCCACCACCACGGCCGCGGCGGCTTCGTCCTGGGTGGAGAAGATGTTGCAGGAGGCCCAGCGGACCTCGGCGCCCAGCGAGGTGAGGGTCTCGATCAGCACCGCGGTCTGCACCGTCATGTGCAGCGAACCGGCGATCCGGGCACCCTTGAGGGGCTGGGTGGGTCCGAACTCCTGGCGGAGGGACATCAGGCCGGGCATCTCGTGCTCCGCAAGGCGGATCTGGTGCCGGCCGGCTTCCGCCAAGGAGATGTCGGCAACTTTGTAGTCAAAAGTCATGGGTGGTCCTTTGCTTGGTCCGGGTCCTGGTCCAGTCCCCGTTCTGCTGTTTCTGTGCGGGCGGAGGTTTACTAGTGCCCTGCCGCGGCGGGATCATGCTGGTCAGAACCTGCCGAGGCTGCTGCGGCCAGCAGTTCCGGAGGCAGCAGCAAAGGGATCCCGTCCTCGATGGCGTACCGGTTCCTGATGCCCGTGTCCCCGGCGGTGGTGGCCACCAGCTCCTCCCCCTCCTGGACCAGCGGCGAACCGGTCACGGGGCAACGCAGGACGGACAACAGTTCGGGACTGATCTTTGGCATTTGTTCATGCTCCCTGGCGGGCGCGCTCGCGCCTGTAGCGGAAAAGAGGTGCAGCCTCCAGCCTACCGCCAGATGGGGGTCAGGAAGGTTCCCGAAGGACCCGAAGGTGCCCCCGACGTGCACCTTCAGTGCCTGCCGGAGCCTCAAGGGCGGAATGGTGGGCGCGCTGCGTGGCCGGTTGCGCTTCGGGAGGGAGTGCAGCGGCGTCACGGACTGCGTTTGCGAGCGCCAGCAGGTCATCCGGCCCTGGCTGTTGCGGGGTGGAAGGCATTGCCAGGCGCAGGACTTCCCAGCCACGGGGAACCGTCAACGAATCAGCGTGCTGCTCGCAGAGATCGTAGCAGTGCGGCTCCGCGTAGGTGGCCAGCGGGCCCAGGACTGCTGTGGAGTCTGCATACACGTACGTCAGGGTGGCTACCGCCGACTGGCGGCAGGCAGACCTTGAACACTGACGGATAGCTCCCACGACATCACAGACTACCCCTTCGCCGCACAAAAGCCGCGCATGGCGCCCCGGGGGCGACGCGTTCCCGGAGCCAAGGGGATGTATCGCGTAAATCCTCCCCCGGGTTTACAGTCGATGTATGCAGTCATCGAACCATGAATCAGGTTTTTCGGTCCGGTTGGCTGACCCGGATGCCCCCTCGGCCCTGGGCGTGGAGACCGACGGCAGGAACTTTTTCAGGCGGCGCCGGAACCGCCACGGACGCGGCCTTCGCGGCGAGATCATGCTGCCCACCCACCCCGGATACCGGACCCGCGCCGACCGCTTTGACGACATGGTGCTGGACTCCGCCCAACGGCTGCACGACATCTGGGGGAAAACCCTCGACGGTGTGAGGTTTGGCGTGGATGAGATCCCGCCGGACCTCGAGCAGTTGGCCGCCAATGCGTCAATGGCCCCCATGGGCTCCTACACCCCGGCTGCCGGTGGGGACGGCCCAACCATCACCGTGTACCGGCGCGTGGTGGAGCAGGCATGCTCCACCGTGGAAGAACTCCAGGACCTGGTCCACGACGTGGTGGTGGAGCACACGGCGGAAATGCTTGGCGTGGCGCCGGAAACCCTGGACCCCGTGTACCGCCGCCGCTACTGACACCGGGGTGCGGAAAGGACTTCCTGCAGCCCTTTTAGTAGCCGAGCGTAACCGGGACCGTTTCCTGACCGGCCGCTGCAGCCAGGAAAGCCAGGGATGAAACATCATTGCGGCCGTCCTGCCCCAAGAGCACCGCTCCATAGGCGGCATCACCTGAGGCGGACACAACATAGCCCACGACGTCGGCCCCTTCGGCCTGTTCCGGAACCGCGATGGAGGCCGTGGTTCCGCCCGCTATGTCCGCGGTGGCGGCTGCCCGGACCTTGCCATCGGCCGTGATTGGTGCGTAGGTGATGGTGGCCCTGGTGTCCAAGGCTCCGAACACCAGTTGGCGAAGGCCGCCCTTGGGGACGGGAACAACGTGCTGGCTGCCAAGCCGGACAGCGGAAGGCGCCCACGCCACATCCAAGGGCTGCCCTGCCTGCAGCCCCCGGCTCATGCGTGCGGCGGCGACGAAGGAAACGTCGGACGAGGCCGCCACGGTGTACTGGCCCGCAGGTACCCCGGCAAGGGAGACCTCAGTGGTTGAACCGGCCTTCGCGGTGATGACGCCGCCGGACGGAAGCGCATGCTGTCCGTCGCGTCCGTACAGCTTGATCTCCACCACGGCATCCGACGCGCCGGGAACAGTCAGTTCGAGGGCTGGCCCGGCGTCCCGGTAACCGGGCTGTGCCGTGAGGGCAGCAACCCGGGCGGGGTCTTGGATGTCCACCCCCGTCATCACCTGGCGGACAGCGGGGGCAGTTCCCGGGCTGATGAAATCAACGCCGCCCGGGGTGAGGCCGCGCAGGACGCTTTGCTGGATGGAGGCCGCAACCGGGCCACCGGCGCTGCGGACGTGCACGCTGAGCTGGGACTCATTGGGCGCCAGTCCCGCAAGGACTACGCTGCGGGTGGTTCCCGGGGCAACCAGCAGTCCACGGCTGCCTGGCGCCTGGACTTGCCCGCCGGCACCGAACAATTCAAGGCTCGCAGTGGCGGGCGTGGTGGATGCATTGGTCAGCGCGAGTACCGAGGTGCGGCCAACAGTGGTGCTGGCGCCCGCCAGCCACTGGTCGTTCGAAGGCTGCCCGCAGGTAGCCGCGGCGCTGCCCTGCAGGTCGCCGTCTTTGGCCGTGTATTTCATGGCACCCGCGGCTGATGCATTCTGGTTTGCCAGGGCGTTGGCGCTGAGGACGTTCACCTGATCCACCGGCTTGTCGGCCACCACGCCGGCAAGCAGCTCCTGCGGGGCTGCGGCAGTGGGGGCCGGGCCCGGATCCCTGGCGATGTCGACGGCGGCTGTTCCGTCAAGGCGCGCGAGCCGGCTCCCCGGGAGCACGCCTCCCGCGCTGAGTACAGCGGCACTGACTTTGGTTGCTGCTGTGGCGGACTCAGGCCGGAATTGGGCATCAGTGCCTGCATCGGTACCTTCGAGCAGCCGTGCGGGGCCGGGGCAAACGCCGAGGCTGGCTCCCGCGGGCACAGCGGCTTCCGCCGCCGGTACAGTCCTGCTGGATTCAGGCCCGGCGACCAGCGATCCGGCGGCCACCACGGCTCCCCCGCCGGCAAGGACAAGGACGCCTGCCGCCACTGCGGCCAGGGAAGCTGCGCGGCCCTTGCCGCCCGGCAGCCGGGTGGCGCCCCGGCCGGACGGTTTCCCGGCCGGCGCCGGTTTTTCGGGTGAAGCAGACGATTCCGCTGAACCCGGTTCTTCGGCCTTAGCCGCATCCCTGCCGGCGGCCGGTGGGGCGTGCTCATGCATTTTGGTGTTCCTTACGCAGGGAGCCCTCGTCACGCGAGAGGCCGGTCCGCTGCCGTCGAGCCGGCATGGGGATTGCGAGGATGACGGTTAGCCCTATCACCGTAATCTGGCCGGCCGCAGCCCAGAAAGACCACGGGTTTTCGTATCGGACGCTCAGTTGACCGGCCGATGCCGGGAGGGTGAAGGCCTGGGACCAGCCTGAGGTGGTGGAGGTCAGCTTCCGTCCGTCAAGCCAGGCGCTCCATCCGGGGTCGGCGCGCTCGGCAAGTACCACCAACCGGCCTTCGGCACCTGCCGGGATAGCGGCATCGACGTCGGCAGTCCCGGAGGCGACCAAACCTGTGACCGCACCGCTGGCGTCGACGACGCGGACGCGATGGGCAACGTCGGCGGCCTGCTGGGTCGGTTGGTTCAGCGGGCTGATGCGCCAGAGCCAGCCAACGTCGGTCTGCCCCACGGCCACCAAGCCGGGAACCGCGTCCATCCGGCTGGCGGTCAACTGGGCTGCGGTGTCCGCGGAGCGGAGCACCACAAATCCGACACCGAGCTGTTCGAGGTCGGAACGCGGGTCCACGCCGTGCCCGGCCACCAGCGTGGCCACTACGCGGCGGACAGCTGCGGTGACGTCGTCGTCGTCGCGCACCTTTTCTGCACCGGGCGCGCCGATGATGTTCCGCGCGGAGGCGATGGCGGAAAGGCTGTCCAGGGTGGTGCCGGAGCCGCGCATCAGGGAGGCGTTGAAGGTGCCGTCATCCGCGGTGCTGAGGAGGAGGGTCCGCGTCTGTTCGGGGCCGGTGCCGCGGTCGATGGCGGTGGCAGGAAGGGACCGGCCGGTGGCGGCCTCCACCAGCCGCGGAGTACCGAGCGCTCCCGCGGTCACGGAAGCGGCTGCAGCGGGGGTTGCCCTCTGGGTTGCCGTTGCCAGTCCGGGGGCAGTGCCGGCGGGACGCAGCAGGTTCTGCGCCGACCAGGCGGCCATGCCGGCCAGCGGTCCGGCAAGCAGTACCACCAGGCCCAGCGCAAGGCCCGCCCGGACCGCCGTCCTGGTCTTGGCCCCGCCGCCTGATGTCCGGTCCGTTGCTGACAGCAGCTGCTCGGAGCCGAGGAGTGCCGCTGCGAGGATGGCGAAGGACGCGGCGGAGACTGCCGGTCCGGTGAAAGGCGTCACCATGACGCCCACGTTCAGGCCGGTGGCCACGTGGCTGGCAAGCCAACCGCCGGCAAGGGCGATAATTGCCGCGATCCAGAACCAAGTGGCAGTCCGTGCCCGGCGCCCCGGGCTGAAGAGTCCCACAACGGCAAGGGCCAGCACCGGCCCGGCGATGAGCAGCGCCAGCAGCAGGGCCCAAGGCATGGTGCCGCCGGTGAAGGCCGCCAGGCCCTGAAGGCCGCCGGCGGGGTCGAACGACAGGGGCTGGCCCAGCATCTGCTGCCACAACGGGGCGGAGCCGAAGCCAAGCGGGAGTCCGGGGTCGGCCAGGAGTGCGCGCGGCCGGTCAAGGGTGGACAGCGCGAATGGGATAAACAGGGCTGCGCTGGGCAACAGTGCCCACCACACCGTCCGCCCGCGCCGGCCCAGCAGGATGCCGCACAGCATGATGACCACCGTTGCCGGGATGAGCAGGGAGGGTGCTGAGGCGGTGGTGACCGCGAGCGCCAGGCCCGCGGCTGCGGCCGCCGTCCACGAGGGCACTCCGTTGATTCCCGCCTTGGCCAGGCGCTGTTCAGCGGATCCGTATCCAGGTGCTGAAGCGGGGTTGAAGCGGCCGTGACCCACAGCCGAGCCGGTAGCCCGCAGCAGGCCCAGGACCACCAGCGGCAGCATGATGTGCGCGATCATCGCGCCCGCGCGTCCCTGGTTCAGGGCGGCCTGGAGTGCTGGCGCAGCAGCCCAAAAGATCGCCGCCGCGAAGCGGAGCCGGCGGCGGACGGTCACGCCGCCCGCGGCAAACCACGCGGTCAGTCCGGACAGAGGTGCCCCGAGCAGGAACAGCCAAGCCATGGCCGGGTTGGCATCGCCTCCGCCGAAGAGACCGATGATCCACAGGACATAGTCAAAGGGATCGCCGTGGCCGGGAAGGCCCGCTCCGAGGCTGACCCACCAGCTGGAGGCGTTGCGCCAGATGTCCCCCAGGCCCGCGGAGACAGGAATCAGGGCTCCGCCGGAAACGGCCCCGGCCCGGAACAGTCCTGCCAGGGCCAGGAGCGAGGCCACTGATGCGATGATGGCGGCGGCCAGGGCACCGTTGCCCACCCAGCCGCGTTTGCTGGTGGCGAGGGCGGCAAAGTCATCCGCGGCATCGCCGGTGGGCTGGTGCGCGAGCGGATCCTGCACCAGGTGGTCAGCGGCGGAGCCGTCGGATCCCAGCGCCTCCATCAAGGAGCGCCGGTGGCTCCACACCTCGCGGCGGGGCGTCTGCAGCTTGCGGATCACGGACCGGCGGATGCGCCGCGTGCGTTTGGCTGATCGACGGGCCTTGACCACAGCCCGTGGCCGCCCCAAGGCCACGCAGGTGGCAAGAAGCTGGGAAATGCCGTGGCCGGGATCCTTGACCACGATACTCAGGACCAGCTTGAAGATACTGCCAAGCAATGCACCGATACCGTGGACGGGCACCATCCAGAGCGGGCTGTGCTTCAGGCGCAGGTGGACCTGCGCTTTGCGGGCTGCGGACGGATTTCCCAGGGCATGCGGCCGGTGTGCCACATGGAACATCCGGGCTGCGGGGACCACCACCACGCGGTGGCCTGCCAGGCGGTTCCGCCAGCAGAAGTCGACGTCGTCGCCGCTGCCGGGCAGGGCGGGGTCGAAACCGCCAAGGTGTTCCCAGATATCCCGGCGCACAAGCATGCCCGCGGAGTTGACGGCGAAAGTATCGGTGCGGCCGTCGTACTGGCCCTGATCCAACTCATCAGCGTCAATCAGGGTAAGCCGCTCGGCCCACCGGCTGGTGGAGAGGCCCACATCCATCAATTTCCGCGGCGAATGCCAGTCCAGCTGTTTGCAACCGGCAACGGTTACTGACGGGGCGCGCTCCACGGCGCCCAGGAGTTCGGCAAGGGCTTCCGGTGCCGGCGCGGCGTCGTCGTGCAGCAGCCAGATCCATTCCGTCCTGCCGCCGTCGGCATTTCCGCGGAAGGGCATCAGCCCCGCAAGCGCGGCGGAGACCGCGGCGCCCATGCCGCCCTTGCCCCGGGGGTGGCTGACGACGCAGGCGTCGCCCAGGGCTTCCCGCAGGAGGCTGTGCGAGTCATCACCGGAGCCCGTGTCCACGCCGACGGCGCGGTCAACCGGGCGGGTTTGGGCCGCCAGGGCTGCAAGGGTTCTGGGCAGGTAGGCACTGCCGTTGTGGGCAACCACAACGGCAGTGACATGGACATCCTGAAGAATTAGATTGCTCGCTTCCTGAGCCGCCGGCGCTCACGCTCGGAAAGGCCTCCCCAGATGCCGAACCGTTCGTCGTTGGCCAGCGCGTACTCCAGGCACTGGGACCTCACATTGCAGGCGCCACAGACCTTCTTGGCGTCGCGGGTTGAACCGCCCTTTTCGGGAAAGAAGGCTTCCGGATCCGTCTGGGCGCACAATGCGTCCGTCTGCCAACCCAGCTCGCCGTCGTCGTCGAAATCCTGCTGGAGCGGCAATCCGATCCATACCGGCTGGGCGGTCCCGCCGGCAGCCAGCTCCATGGGCGGATCGAGGTCGTCTTCCGGTTCCGCGCCGCCGTCGAGGAGGGCCTGGTGCGCCGCGAGGAACGCCGTGGCCTGGTCCTCAAGGACGCTGGTGGTATTCCTGTTGTACCGCTCCGAAGCTTCAGGATCAGCGGGGTCCACGTACCAGTCACCCGGCACCCCCCGCGCCCGGTACTTTGCCGTTGCCTGGCCGGCCACGACGGCATCTTCCTGGATACGCTCTGCTTGCCCCACGGCGCCCCTCCTGATGGTTCAGCCACTGCCTGGATACGTGGACACTCGGTTGTGTGCCGGTATTTGCGCAATTGCTTTAGATACCTAATTACACGTGTGTAACTAGGGAGAGTCAAGCCATTGCCGGGATAATAGACAGTCCGCGCTGGGAAGTTTGCGTACGCCACGCCCGGGATTTTTGTCCGCCCGCGCGTGGCGTACCCGGTTGGCAGGCCCCCAACGCCGGAAAACCCGTCAAATCGGTGCGCTGGCGGGGAAAATACCGGTTCTCCGCCCAAATAGCAAGCACACTTACCAACTGGGGTGATTAACATCACGTTAAACTGGCGGCAACGGCTGTGCGGCACCCCCGGATGACCGGGACAGTCGCGGGTGGCAGGATGAGGCCATGACGACAATCCCTGTGATCGACCTAATGGGCAGCCTCCGCTCGGGCAACTCGACGGCACCACGACTGACCTGGTACGGGCCCGATTCGGAGCGGGTGGAGCTGTCGGGACGGGTCCTGGACAACTGGGTGGCCAAGACCAGCAACCTGCTCCAGGATGAACTGGACGCGGAACCGGGCATGCGGCTGCGGCTTGCGCTTCCGGCCCACTGGAAAGCGATGGTCTGGGCGCTGGCCGGCTGGCAGCTTGGGCTGGAAACCGTGCTCGACGGCGGCCCGGCGGACTTCATGGCCACGGACAATCCCGGCGGGGCCATGGATCAGTACGACGCCGTCATTGCCGTTGCGCTCCCGGCACTGGCCATGCGCTGGCCCGGGGATCTCCCCGCCGGGTGCCTTGACTACGCCGCCGAGGTGCGTTCCCACGGGGACGTATTCATGCCTCACACCGATCCGGATCCGTCGTCGCCCGCCCTGACCCACCAGGGGCGCGCGGTCCCGCACGGTGAACTGATCACCGGTTTTGCCTGTCCGCATACGGAAGGCGTCAGGCTGCATGTTCCTGCGGACAGCGGGCTCGAATCGGCATTGGCCAATGCGCTGGGGGCATGGCAGCAAGGCGGCTCGGTGGTGATGACCCATCCTGCCGTGGCGCTCACCGACAAACTGCTGGCGGACGAGCGGATCCACGGCAGCTAGGAGGAACGGATCCTAGGCCTGCGGGCCGCTGTCCGCCGACGTGGGGGCAGGACGTTCAGCCGCGCGTGCGGGCTCCCTGTGCGGGTGGGCTTCGATGATCTCGTGGTCGTGGGAGAACTCCGGTTCCTGGTCCAGTTCCTGGTTGAACACCAAGAAGCGGTACGCGAAGAACCGGACCACGGTGGCAACCAGGATGCCGGCCACGCCTGCGAGGAACAACAGGTTCTTGTTGTCGATGCCCATTCCATACTTGGCCAATGCCGTGAAGCCGGTGGAGATGCCGATGCCAATGCCGTTGATGATGACGAACATGACAAACTCCCGGAGCACGTTTGCCTGTCGCCGGTGGCGAAAGGTCCAGAAGCGGTTTGCCACCCACGAGAAAATCGTGGCCACGGTGGCACCCACGAACCGGGCCTTCGCCTCGCTGTCGGACATGGGACCGTGCATGAGGTAATAGGTCAAGCCGTTGTCGATGACGAACGCCACACCGCCAACCGCACCAAATTTGGCCACCTCGCGCCAGAAGAGTGAGGCGAGCCCCCGGATACGATCTGCAAGTGCGTTGTACATGACCCTCCATGGCCGTCTGAACTATGGGCCACTCGGCCAAGGGACCATTTTAGCCCCCAAAGCTTTGAACCGGCCCCCTGAACGCTTTGAACCGACCCCTAATCCGGGCCCAGGGTAGGTCCCCGGAAAATCTCCTTCCCCCGCCGGGCCGTAAAAGCGCGATCCGGCCCGTCTTCGGTAGGCTGGCACATGTGACTTTTCCAGTGATCGGCGTGGTTGGCGGCGGCCAGCTCGCGCGCATGATGGCCCCTGCCGCTACAGCTCTCGGCTTTGAACTCCGCGTCCTCGCCGAGGGCGACGACGTTTCCGCGGTGTCGGCCGTACCCACCACGCCAGTAGGCGATTACAGGGACCTGCAGACGCTCCTGGAGTTTTCCAAGGGCCTGGATGTGATGACGTTCGACCACGAGCACGTGCCGACGGACCACCTTCGTGCGCTCCAGGACGCCGGCGTCAACATCCAGCCCGGACCGGACGCCCTGGAGCACGCCCAGGACAAACTGGTCATGCGTGCCGCCGTCGACCGCCTTGAGCTGCCCAACCCCGCCTGGTCATCGGTGACGGACGTTGACGCGCTGGTTCGCTTCGGCGACGAGACCGGCTGGCCGGTTGTACTGAAAACCCCACGGGGCGGATATGACGGCAAGGGGGTCCGGATCGTCGCCTCGCCAGAGGAGGCTGCGGAGGCCGCTGACTGGTTCGAGGCCATGAGTCCCCTGCTGGCCGAGGCGAAAGTCGAGTTCACCCGTGAACTCTCGGCGCTCGTGGCCCGCACCCCCGACGGCGAGGCACGGGCCTGGCCTGTGGTCCACACCATCCAGGTGGATGGTGTCTGCGACGAGGTGATTGCGCCCGCGCTGGACATCCCACTGGAAGTGGCTGCGGCCGCCGAGGACGCCGCTTTGCGCATCGCCGCCGAATTGGACGTCACCGGCGTCCTTGCCGTTGAACTCTTCGAAACCCCGGGTACCGGGGCTGGATTCCTGATCAACGAACTTGCCATGCGGCCGCACAACACCGGCCACTGGACCCAGGACGGATCAATTACCAGCCAGTTCGAACAGCACCTCCGCGCGGTCCTGAACCTGCCCCTTGGTGCCACCGATGCGTTGGCACCCGTGACCGTGATGAAGAACTTCCTGGGCGGGGAGAACCAGGACCTGTACTCCGCGTACCCCATGGCCCTTGCCGCCGAGCCGGCCGCCAAGGTCCACTGCTACGGCAAGTCGGTCCGGCCCGGACGCAAGATCGGCCACGTCAACCTGATGGGAAGTTCCACGACGGAAGTCGACTCGGTACGCCGCAGGGCCACAGCCGTGGCAGGCATCATCCGGGATGGACGGGTCCCCACCGAAGAACCTTCCGCAATTTTCGAGGAGAACGCATGAGCGCCGAAGCCACCCCTGCCGCCGGGTCCGGCGCCAGCCCCCTGGTGGGCCTGGTCATGGGCTCCGACTCGGACTGGCCGGTCATGGAGGCTGCGGCGGACGCCCTGGCTGAATTCGGCATCCCTTTTGAGGCCGACGTCGTCTCGGCCCACCGGATGCCCACCGAGATGATCAGGTACGGCGAGACCGCGCACGAACGCGGCCTGCGGGTGATCATCGCCGGCGCCGGCGGTGCGGCCCACCTTCCGGGCATGCTTGCCAGCGTCACGCCGCTGCCCGTGATCGGGGTTCCCGTTCCCCTGAAGACCCTGGACGGGATGGACTCCCTGCTGTCCATTGTCCAGATGCCGGCAGGCGTGCCAGTGGCCACAGTCTCCATCGCAGGCGCCCGGAACGCCGGGCTCCTGGCCGTGCGGATACTGGCCTCCGGCACCGACGAACTTGCCGCTTCACTGCGCGCGGACCTCCTTGACTTCGCCGCCGACCTCAATGCCGTCGCCGCGCGCAAGGGCGCAAACCTGCGGCAGAAAGTCAGCGAAGTCTTCCCTGGCGGCTCCAGCGCTCTTCGGGGCAGCCGTTAGGGCGGCGGGCGTGGCCAGCAGCAGCGCGCTCAACACCGGCTCCGGCGCGTCCCTGACGGACCCGGTCCGGTATCCGGTCAGCGCTTCCTCCGCGGTCCGTACCAAGCGCGCCTTCGTGCTGGTCCTGCTGACGCTCCTGGTACCGGGCAGCGCCCAACTCGTGGCGGGCGACCGGAAACTGGGCCGGACAGCGCTGCGCGTGACGCTGTGCGTGTGGGCGGTCCTGCTGCTGACAGTTGTCCTGCTGCTGGTCAACCGCAGCCTGGTCATCAGCATGGTCACCAACCCGGTCACGTCGCTGGTGCTGGTGGTCCTGCTCGCGGCGCTGGCGCTCGGCTGGGCTTTCCTGTTCGTGAATACCCTGAGGCTCATCCGCCCCGTCCTGCTGGCACCGCAGGCGCGCCCCGCCGTCGGCATTGCCCTGGTGGTGGCGCTGGTCCTGGGCAGCGGCTCCGTGGGCTACGCGGCCTACCTGCTGAACGTGGGCCGCAACGCCATCGGCAACATCTTCTCGTCAGGCCCGGCGATCAAGCCCGTGGAGGGGCGCTACAACTTCCTCATGATGGGCGGAGACGCGGGCGACGACCGCACCGGCCGCCGTCCGGACAGCCTCTCGGTCCTGAGCGTG
The DNA here is from genome assembly GCF_014639275.1 of Arthrobacter liuii. Classification (GTDB taxonomy): domain Bacteria; phylum Actinomycetota; class Actinomycetes; order Actinomycetales; family Micrococcaceae; genus Arthrobacter; species Arthrobacter liuii. The sequence continues at coordinate 300,599 of NZ_BMFW01000001.1, forward strand.
GACGCCGAGACGGGCCAGACCGCCATCATTTCCGTCCCCCGGAATTTCCAGAATGCGCAGTTCAGCGACGGCTCCCCCATGCGCGCGATCTATCCCAAGGGCTACAACTGCGGCGACGAATGCCTCATCAATGCCATCAACACCGAGGTCACCAACGAGCACGCAAACCTCTACCCCGGCGTGGCGGACCCCGGCGCCCAGGCCACCATGGAAGCTGTCTCGGGAACGCTGGGCATGCAGATCCAGGCCTACGTCCTGGTGGACATGGACGGCTTCTCCAAACTCATTGACGCCATGGGCGGCATCCGGATCAAGGCCGGCGGCTGGGTCCCCATCAGCGGTGAGACCATCGACGAAGCCAAAGGCATCCACGGAATGCCGCTGGGCTGGATCCCTGCCGGGGAGAACACACTGGATGGCTACCACGCCCTGTGGTACGGCAGGTCGCGCGAATTCGTGGACGATTACGCCCGGATTGCCCGCCAGCAGTGCGTGCAGCAGGCAATGCTGAAGCAGCTGGACCCAGCCACCCTGCTGTCCAAGTTCGAGGACATTGCCAACGCGGGAACCAAGGTGGTGGACTCGAACATTTCCTCCGCCCAGCTGGGCAGCTTCCTGGACCTGGCCATCAAGGCGCGGGGCACGGACGTCAAACGGCTCACCATCGGGCCGCCGGACTTCGATCCGTCGTTCTCCACGAATCCGGACTTTAACCGGATTCACGACCGGGTGGACCAGTTGCTCGCGTCCGCCTCTGCCAAGGGCGCCCAGTCGGCAGGAATTGCCGACGACGGGACGGCAGTTCCACAGGCAGGCGCCGGACACGTGCAGGCGGCAGGGACCCTCCCGGCCACCCTGCCCGCCGCCGCCAAGGCAGGGCAGCAGCCCCCGCCGTCGGACTTCACCCCAGTGACCACCACGCCCGACGGTGAGCCGATCACCGAAGCGATGCTGAACCAGTTCAAGCGTGAAGGCGACGAACAGGCCATCCGCCAACTCGTGGCCACCAACGGACAGTGCGCCCCGCTCTAGCGCCCGCCCATCAGCGCCCAACCATCAAGGAACGGAACGGTTTTGTACGAGATTGAGAACGTCCTCCGGGACTACGCCTGGGGTTCGACGACGGCCATCGCCTCGCTGCTGGGCCGTCCCGAATCGGGGCGCCCGGAGGCCGAACTGTGGATCGGCGCCCACCCTGATTCCCCGTCGGTGGCGCACGTACCGGAGGACGGGACCCGGAGCCCGCTCGATGCCCTGATCTCCTCTGACCCGGAGCATTTCCTTGGCGCGGAATCCGTCGCCGCCTTCGGCCCCCGGCTGCCGTTCCTTGCCAAGATCCTGGCGGCTGCGCAACCGCTCTCCCTCCAGGTCCACCCGAGCCTGGAACAGGCGCGGGAAGGGTTCACGCGGGAAAACGAAGCCGGGCTCGATCCCCATGCTCCGAACCGGAACTACAAGGATGACAACCACAAGCCGGAGATGATCTTCGCCCTCACGCCCTTCGAGGCGCTGTGCGGGTTCCGGCCGGCCGCTGAAACCCGGAAGATCCTGCAGCACATTGCCGATTCCTTACCCGAGGGCGCGCATCCACCCACGCTGGTGCAGTCCCTTCTCGGTGATCTCGCCGCAGCGGACGAAGGTGCCGGACTCCGACGGGCCTTTGAACGCCTGATCACCGGCGGCCAGGGCGTGGCAGAGGAAACTGCCCTGGTGGTGGCAGCCCTGCTGTCCGGGGCCTCGCATGAGCCCTACCAGGCCGAGCTGGGCACCGTCATCAGCCTCAACGAAAAGTACCCCGGCGATCCCGGTGTCCTGATCTCGCTGCTGCTCAACAGGATCTCACTGAAGCCCGGTGAAGCCGTCTATCTTCCGGCCGGGAACGTGCACGCGTACCTGCACGGGCTGGGCGTGGAGGTCATGGCGTCCTCGGACAACGTCCTGCGTGGCGGCCTGACGCCCAAGCACGTGGATGTGCCGGAACTCCTGCGCACCATCGACTTCCATCCGGTGGCTGTTCCGATGCTGGGCGCCGAAAAGACCGTGATGGACCAGGAACTGTTCCGGCCGCCGTTCAAGGAGTTCCAGCTGCAGCGCATCGAACTGGGGCCGGACGCCGGGCCCGTTCCGCTGGCCCAGGCCGGTGCCGCGGTGGTCATTGTGGTGGCAGGCGCGGTGTACCTCGATTCCCCCAAGGGCGACCTGGAGCTGTCGCGGGGCGGCAGCGCGTTCCTGGCAGCGGCTGAAGCCCCCGTCAATATCCACCGGGTGGCGGGCAGCGCCGAGCCCGCACTGGCTTTCGCCGTGACCACCGGCCTCTAGCAGGGCCGCGCCAGCAAGAACAAAGGGCGACGGCGGCACCCACCCCGGGTGCCGCCGTCGCCCTCCTGTCGTATCCCAGTCAGTTGCCCGAACGCAGCTTCCGGGCCAGTGGGCGGAGCCGCGCAGCGGCGCCCTTCAGCAGCTGACGCCCCTGCTGGAGGCCCTTGCGGGCCAGGGGCATAGCCTTGGAGTACGCGGGGTAGAACGGCGACAACGGCCTTTCCCACGTGCCCAGCAGCATGTTTTCGTGCTTGGCGAACTGCTTCTTGAAGTCGGAGATGCCATCGTTGAGCAGGCCGTTGAAGTCGTACCTGCTGCACCCGTCTTCCCGCATGGACTGCAGCGCCGCCCACTTCACGCCGTAGTTCACCCGCTGCTTCTGGCCCTCGCTGGAGACACCGCCGTACAGTTCGAAGGCAGTGGCGCCGCTGCGCGAAAGCCAGGTGAAGGCCAGCATCTGCTCGCCGTCGAACGCGGCGATGATCGGCGAGGCATCACCAAGGTTCCGGAAGATGTCCCGGTAGTACTGGTCCTCGTGGATCCCGAAGCCCGCCCGGTCCGCGGTCTCGTGGTAGATGGCCAGCACCTGCTCCAGCTCGGAGTCGTTCTTGACCTTTCGGAATTCCACGTCGCTGCGCATGGCCTTGCGGATATTTGCCCGGGTGGACTTGGACATCTCCGCCATCAGCTCGTCATCGGAACGGGTGAGGTCCAGGATGAGCGTGCGTGGGATGAGGACGGTGTTGGAGGACTCGCGGAAGCCGGCGGCGGCCACGGCGCCGGCGAAAGCGGACCCGCGGTCCCAATCAGGTTCGATACTGAGGGCCACGCCCCTGTGGCGGAGGGCAGCGTGCTCGGCCAGCCGGTTGAGGACCACCTGGGCGTTTTCGGCAGAGCACATGGGGCCGCGCGGAATGTAGACCAGTGCGCGGAAAGGTACGGGAAGCCGGCGGACCAGCAGTTGGGCGCAGCCGATGGTTTCATCCCCGGCCTTTACCAGGACCCTGTCAACGGACCAGCCGTGCATCGCCTTGGTCTCACCCCAGCCCCAGAGCTGTTGCGGATGCCCCTGGAACCGGTCAACGTGCTCGTCCCAGAGGGCGCGGTCAGTACAGGGCACAACGGCAGGAATCATGGCTTAAACCCTATACCAAGGCGTTAACGGGAAAGCCCCGGTGCGCGCTCGGCGCCCCGGGGCTTCGGTATCCTGCTTTGGCTGAAGGTCAGCTCTTGCGGGCGTAGTTCTCCCACTTGCTGGCCTGGTGCTCGCCGTCCACAAAGCGGATGGTGCCCGACTTGGAGCGCATCACGATCGACTGGGTCAGGACCTTGTCCTTGGAGTAGCGCACGCCCTTGAGCAGGTCGCCGTCGGTGATGCCGGTGGCGGCGAAGTAGCAGTTGTCGCTGGAGACCAGGTCGTTGGTGGAAAGCACCCGCTCGAGGTCGTGACCGGCGTCGAGGGCCTTCTGCTTCTCTTCGTCGCTGGTGGGCCAGAGTCGGCCCTGGATAACGCCGCCCAGGGACTTGATGGCACAGGCTGCCACGATGCCTTCAGGGGTTCCACCGATGCCCATGAGGGCGTCCACGCCGGTGCCGGAGCGTGCCGCGGCGATGGCGCCGGCAACGTCGCCGTCCATGATGAATTTGGTGCGGGCGCCTGCTTCGCGTATCTCTTCCACCAGCGGGCGGTGGCGGTCGCGGTCAAGGATCATGACGTTGAGCTGGTTGACCTTCACGCCCTTGGCCTTGGCGATCAGGTGCAGGTTCTGCTTGACCGGCAGGCGCAGGTCCACCATGTCAGCGGCCTCGGGACCGGTGACGAGCTTCTCCATGTAGAACACGGCAGAGGGATCGAACATGGAGCCACGCTCGGCGACAGCCAGGACGGCCAGCGCGTTGTTGATGCCCAGGGCGGTCAGCCGCGTTCCGTCGATGGGGTCAACGGCCACATCCACCTCGGGGCCCGTGCCATCGCCAACGCGCTCACCGTTGAACAGCATGGGGGCTTCGTCCTTTTCGCCCTCGCCGATCACCACGACACCGTTGAAGTGGACGGTCTGCAGGAAGGAACGCATGGCATCCACGGCTGCGCCGTCGGCTGTGTTCTTGTCGCCGAAGCCCACCCAGTGGCCGCCGGCAATGGCCGCGGCCTCGGTGACGCGGACGAGTTCAAGGGCAAGGTTGCGGTCCGGCTCGTCGTGGCCCACCGCAAGGGACGGTGAAATCGTGGAGTACTTCTGGGTCATGGACGCTGGTGACACGTGAACCTCTTCTTCGAGTGGCGATCATTGAACCCGCCCGCCGGTGCAGCAGGACGGTGATTCCTCTGCTATCGATCATAGTCGTGGCGCCGCGCCGCGGGCTGCCCGTGACGCAACAACGCAATGTGCATTGCGGGTGCCCGGGACCCCGGTGCGGCCCCGAATGGAAGTGCGGCTCCGGAATGGGCGACTATAGAGGGGTGAATGACATGCAGGAAGCCACCAGTCCCAGCTCCGGCCAGGCCCAGCCCGACGCCCGCCCCGGCGCGGCCGGCAGCAGTGCGGACGCCCCGGTTAAGCCCGTCATTCCGGCGGCGGCCGCCAAGCGGGCCAACGCGTCGGTGATCGGCATGATCATTGCCCTGGTGCTCAGCATCGCTGCATTCCTTCCCGTTGTCCTCATGAATCCCCAGCCCAAGGGCGAGGGCTACCGGCCCGACGTCGATGTTGCGTCCGTGGCAAGGAACGCTGCGGATGTGGCGGGATTCACACCTGTCGCGCCGGACACAGGCAACGCCTTCCGTGCCAATTACGCCCGGTGGGAAGCAGGGACAGGCAACGGCGTGCCCAGGTGGGAGGTTGGCTACGTGACCCCGAAGACGTCCTTCATCGGTTTGGTCCAGACAAAGAATGCCAATCCCACCTGGCTGCTGCAGCAGACCAAGAACGCCCCGGTCACCGGCTCCCGAAATGCCGGCGGCCAGGAATGGGAGCTGCGGGACACCGGCAAGGGTGAAAAGTCCATGGTCCTGAACTACCGCGGCAGCACCGTTGTCCTCTCGGGCGCAGCGCAACTGGACGAATTCGCCACGCTGGCCGCCGCCGTCGTAGGCTCCCTTGAAAGCAACCCCACTGTCACAGTTTCACCCTCGGCTGCTCCCACCCCGTAAGGTGGGGGCGTGACGACTAACCTGACCCCTGCACTGGCCTGGCGCCGCCTGCGCGAAGGCAACGAACGTTTCGTAAACGGCGAGTCTTCCCATCCGAACCAGAACGCTTCACGGCGTTCGTCGCTGGTGGAGACCCAGAATCCCTTCGCGGTGATCTTTGGCTGCTCGGACTCGCGGCTTGCGGCCGAGATTATTTTCGACGTCGGCCTCGGCGACGTCTTCGTGGTCCGCACGGCCGGGCAGGTGATTGACGACGCCGTCCTGGGCTCGCTGGAATACAGCGTCAGCGTGCTGGGGGTGCCGCTGATCGTGGTGCTTGGGCACGACAGCTGCGGCGCCGTCACGGCCACCAAAGACGCCGTCGAGACCGGTGAAATGCCCCCGGGCTTCATCCGCGACCTGGTGGAACGCATCACGCCCTCCGTCCTGACGTCCCTGCGGAACAACCAGACCGAGGTCAACGACATGGTGGTGGAGAACGTCAAGCAGACCTCCCAGCGCCTCGCCGAAAGCTCACGTGTGATTTCCGACGCAATCGAGGGCGGCCGCACCGCTGTCATCGGGCTCTCATACCGCCTGGCAGAGGGCCGCGCCGACCTTGTTTCCGGAATCGGCGAGCTGTAGGAGCCACTCGCCGGCGGTCCACGGGCCGCCGGCAACGGGCCCTTAACGGTTTTCGGTGGGGCGGCTGATCGCCATAAGCTAGCCCCATGACTTCCACTGAAGAGTTCCGCATTGAACATGACACCATGGGCGAAGTCCGCGTCCCCGTGAACGCACTGTACCGCGCGCAGACGCAGCGGGCAGTGGAGAACTTTCCCATTTCCGGCAAGACCCTGGAACGTGCGCACATTGAGGCGCTGGCACGGGTCAAGAAGGCGGCTGCCCAGGCCAACGCTGAACTGGGTGTGCTCGACGGCGAGCTTGCCAAGGCCATCGCAGACGCAGCGGATGAGGTGGCCGCCGGAAAGTACGACGGCGACTTCCCCATCGACGTCTTCCAGACCGGTTCCGGCACGTCCTCGAACATGAACACCAACGAGGTCCTGGCCGAGCTTGCCACGCGTGCGCTGAAGGCCGCGGGCAGCGACAAGGTTGTCCACCCGAACGACCACGTCAACGCCTCGCAGTCCTCCAATGACGTGTTTCCCACGTCCGTCCACGTGGCCGCCACCTCGGCGCTGATCAACGACCTCATTCCGGCCCTCGGCTACCTGGCTGAGTCGCTGGAGCGCAAGGCCGTGGAGTTCAAGGACGTCGTCAAGTCCGGCCGCACCCACCTGATGGACGCCACCCCGGTGACCCTGGGCCAGGAATTCGGCGGCTACGCAGCCCAGGTCCGCTACGGCGTCGAGCGCATCAACGCCTCCCTCCCCCGCGTGGCCGAGGTTCCGCTGGGCGGCACGGCCGTGGGCACCGGCATCAACACCCCGGCAGGTTTCCCGGAGCGTGTGATCGAACTGCTGGCAACGGACACCGGGCTGCCGCTGACCGAAGCCCGCGACCACTTCGAGGCCCAGGCCAACCGCGACGGCCTGATCGAGGCGTCCAGCCAGCTGCGCAACATCGCCATCTCTTTCATGAAGATCAACAACGACCTCCGGTGGATGGGCTCCGGCCCCAACACGGGCCTGGGCGAGATCGCCATCCCCGACCTCCAGCCGGGCTCCTCGATCATGCCCGGCAAGGTCAACCCGGTTATCTGCGAGGCGTCCATCATGGTGGCCGCCCAGGTCATCGGCAACGACACCGCCATCGCTTGGTCCGGCACCAACGGCGCCTTCGAGCTGAACGTCGGCATCCCGGTCATGGCTGCCAACCTGCTCGAGTCCATCCGCCTGCTGGCCAACACCAGCCGCGTCATGGCTGACAAGATGATCGACGGCATCACCGCCAACGTGGAGCGCGCGCGTTTCCTGGCCGAGGCGTCGCCGTCAATCGTCACCCCGCTGAACAAGTACATCGGCTACGAGAACGCGGCCAAGATCGCCAAGACGGCGGTGGCCGAGGGCCTCACCGTCCGCCAGGCCACCGAGAAGCTCGGCTTCGTCGGTGAGGGCGAGGGCAAGGTTTCCGAGGCAGACCTGGACAAGGCGCTGGATGTCACCACCATGACGGCTCCGGCGCACAAGGCATAGCCACCTCCGTCTTTGGACGCCCGACGGCGGCCGGTACCTTTCGCACGAAAGGTACCGGCCGCCGTCGCACTTAATCCCGCGAAGGGGACTAAAGTTGCACTTAGATGCTTAGGGTGCAAAACTTTACTTTGTGAACGATAGTGCAGTAAACGAAGGCGGGCTCCGCGAGCGCAAGCGGGCTGCCACCCGCAGCGCCATAACGTCCACCGCCCGCGCCCTGACTGCTGAGCGGGGCCTCAATGGGTACACGGTGGAGGAAGTGTGCGAGGCCGCGGGCATCTCGCGCCGGACGTTCTTCAACTACTTTCCCACCAAGGAAGACGCCATCATCGGCCACGCGGATGACGACATCCCCTCCGACGTCGTCGATGAGTTCGTTGCCGGCGGAGCGGCCTCACCCGCGGGGGAGATTTCCCCCACCCTGTTCCGCGACCTGATCCGGCTCTCGCTCCGCCTGGCCGAGGGCATGTCGGCTTCGGAAGAAGAGACCCGGGAGCTCATCGCCGTCGTCAAGAAGGAACCCCAGCTCATCCTCCGGCTCATCGGAGTCACGGAGGAGCGTGAAGCCCAGTTCGCCCGGGACGTCGCCCGGCGTGAAGGAGTGTCACCGGACCACCCTGTGGTGCAGATGGCCGTGGTGTTGCTCAGCACCATCGCCCGCAAGAGCAGCATGGCGTACTTCTCCGACGGCAACACCCGCAGCTACCCGGACCTGCTGCTGGAGAACATTTCCGCGGCCAGCGTCCTGTTTTCACAACCACTCGACACCCCGGATACTACCGCCGCAAAAGGACAATCATGAGTACCGCTACCACCAAGCCGCCGGCAGGGCCCCTGCTGCTGACCCAGAGACGCATCTGGATCATCTTCTCCGCGCTGATTGCGGGCATGCTCCTCTCCAGCCTGGACCAAACCATTGTCTCCACCGCCATGCCCACCATTGTTGGCAAGCTGGGCGGCGTGGAGCACCAGGCCTGGATCACCACGGCTTACCTCCTGGCCACCACCATCGTGATGCCCATCTACGGCAAGTTCGGTGACATCCTGGGCCGGCGTAACCTCTTCCTGGTGGCCATCGCGCTGTTCACGCTGGCTTCAGTGGGGTGCGCCCTGGCCACCGACTTCTGGGGCTTCGTCATCTTCCGCGCCATCCAGGGCCTGGGTGGAGGTGGCCTCATGATCCTCTCCCAGGCGATCATCGCCGACATCGTGCCGGCCAAGGAACGCGGCAAGTACATGGGCCCGTTGGGCGCCATCTTCGGCCTCTCAGCCGTTGCCGGCCCGCTGCTGGGCGGCTTCTTCGTGGACCACCTGACCTGGGAATGGGCCTTCTACATCAACATCCCGGTGGGCGTTGCGGCGTTCGCCATCGCCTGGTTCGCCCTGACCCTGCCGAACAAGAAGGCCGAAAAGCGGATCGACGTCCTGGGCGTGGTGCTGTTGTCGGCGGCCACCACGTGCCTGATCTTCTTCACGGACTTCGGCGGGAAGAAGGATGAGGGCTGGGATTCGCCCCTCACCTGGGCTTTTGGCGCAGGCCTGGTGGTTTCGGCAGCCGCTTTCGTGATGGTAGAGCGGCGCGCAGAGGACCCGATCATCCCGCTGAGCCTCTTCCGGAACCGGATCTTCGTCAACGCCACTGCCATCGGCTTCACTTTGGGGCTGGGCATGTTCTCCGCGATTGCGTTCGTGCCCACGTTCCTGCAGATGTCCTCCGGCACGTCCGCCGCCGAATCGGGCCTGCTGATGCTGCCGATGATGGCCGGACTCATGGGCACGTCCATCTACTCCGGCATCCGGATCTCCAAGACCGGCAAGTACAAGATGTTTCCCATCCTGGGCGCCGTGCTCACCCTGGCCGCCATGCTCTGGATGACCACCCTTACAGCCGGCACGCCCATCTGGGTCATCTGCCTCCAGCTGTTCGTCTTCGGAGCGGGCCTCGGCCTCATCATGCAGGTGGTGGTCCTGGTGGTCCAGAACTCCGTGCCGGCCGACCAGATTGGCACCGCCACCAGCACCAACAACTACTTCCGCGAAGTGGGCGCCGCCATGGGCGTGGCTGTGTTTGGCTCCATCTTCACCACCCGGCTTTCGGAAGCCCTCACCAGCGCCTTCACGGGGGCAGGAGCCTCCGCTGAGCAGGCCGGGCAGTCCACCCGGACGCTGGACCCCCAGGCCCTGAACCAGCTCCCGGAACAGCTGCGCGATGCCATCGTGAACGCCTACGCCGATTCCCTGGCACCGGTGTTCTGGTACCTGCTTCCCTTCATCGCCGCAGCACTGCTCCTGGCCATCACGCTGAAGCAGATCCCGCTCTCGGACACCGCGGGCATGGTGGCACGCGGCGAGGCCGTCGGCGGCGAGGAAGCTGAGCGGCTTGCCTCATCTACTGCCGGCGCTGCTGACGCTGGGCGTGATGGGGACATCGTGAAGAACGACGACGGCGAGCTGGTGTCCCAGGGCCGCTGACCGCCGTCGCACGCTTGGCCCGGCCGTTGCCGGCTTGGCTGCCCCGCTCCAACAAAGAGGGTCTACAGCGGCATCAGTTCCCGAGAACCTTTGCTTTCTGCGCCTGGAACTCCTGTTCGGTGAGGATGCCCTGCTCTTTCAAGGCCCCAAGCTCCTTCAGCCGCTCGAGGGCTTCAGTGGAGATACCGCCGGGGGCCGCAGCGGGTGGCTGGCTGGACGCCATCTGGGCCTGGTAGGCCTCCTGCTGCCTGGCAGCGGTCTGGGCATCCCGGTCGGCAAACTTCATAGCCTGCCTGCGCTGAACCCTGCCGCTGACCGCCGTTGCCGTTCCGGCAACGACAGCGGTTCGCGCCACGCCTCGAAGCAGTCCCATCAGTCTCTCTCCTCTTCAGTCCGGTCGTGTGGGTCAGGAAACGGGTGGCGCTGCTTCGAGGGATTCGAGTGCTGCCATCACGTCCGGTGCTGGGATCCGCATACTCGCCACGAGCTCACCCCCGCCGTCGCGGGCGGCGGCAACAAAAGGCGCCGCCCAGATGTTCTCGTATACAACCAGCACAGCCAGGCGTCCTGGGAGGATAGCATCAGCCGCCTCCACAATTTCTTCTTGGCCGAGAAGACCTGACTGCGCGCCCTCAAAGTATGAGAACTCGTTTGCGGGACCGCCCGGGTCGGTTAGCTCAAGCACCTCGACTGTGCCGTCCTCATTCTTGGCGACGACGAGTAGATCGAACAGCCGGATCACGCCTTCTTCGACGAGCCGCGCGAGTTCCTGGCTTGCCCGTCCCGTCAGCCCTGCGATGGGAAACTCAAGAAGTACAAAGTCGACGGGGCCGTGGACCTCTGTCTCGTGAGTGGATGTCACTTTCGTTCCTCCCTGTCCGGATCGAACGCGGATCTGGTGCCTGCTGCTGAATGCCAATCGATGCCGGCTTAGGGCGGGTGCCGTCCCGGCCGGCATCGGTCCATCGTCCTGGCCAATCCGGCCTCGCAAACTGCGGACCAGGTTCGGCGCCTCTCTAAGGATGGCAAGCACGTTGAAGCTGGCTGTAGGGCTGAAAGTCCCGTTCCGGGAGCGTTCTGCACTTCACCAGCCCACTCACTTGTTCGAGATCCTGCGCCAGGAGGTTTAGGGCTCGAAGTGGACGCCTCCGGAGGGTGCCAGCGCCTGGCGGATGCTGGTTAGGTGTCCGGGCATGAGTTCAGGGAGTTCCGCCAGGCTGAACCAGCCGACGGCCAGGGATTCGTCGTCGTTGACCCTTGCCTGGCCGGAGACGTAGCGGCACAGGAACACCACGTCCAGGAACTCGCAGACGTCGCCGTTGGGGTAGGTGACCGGACCCACTGCGCCCACGGATACCACGCGTTCGGCTTCTGCCACGACTGCCGTTTCCTCGAAAATCTCCCGGACCAGCCCGCGGGCAGGCTGCTCCCCCGGGTCGAGCATTCCGCTGATGAGGGCCCACTGCCGGTTGTCTGCCCTTTGGGCCAGCAGGATCCGGCCCGCGTCATCAACCACCACGCCCCTGACGCCGGGAACCCAGAGGGGGTCGTTGCCGATCTTCTTGCGCAGCTTCAGGACGTATTCGGGTGCAGGCATAACCACAGCCTATCCAACAGCCGTTTGCGGACAGTGCCGGCGCTCAGGCAGGCAACAGCATGGCGGCAGCGGCACCTGCGAGCATGAATGGTCCGAACGGGATGGAGGACTTCAGGGTTCCCCGCCGGGCCGCGAGGAGGGCCAGGGACCACATACCGCCCAGCAGGAACGCAAGGAAAGTGCCCGCGAACAGGTGCACCCAGCTGAGGTAGCCGAGATACATGCCCAGCACTCCTGCCAGCTTGACGTCACCGAATCCCATTCCCGGCGGATAGATGAACCGAAGGACAAAGTAGAACAGCCACAGGATCGCTGCGCCGGCCACTACACGGAGGGCAGGGGTGGCCAGGACCCCGCCGGCGTTCCCTGCGCCGGGGAGTGGGTTCGCCCAGGCAGCAGCGGCTGCCGCCAGGAGAAGCACCCCAGCCACGGCGTAGGACGGGAACACGATCCTGTTGGGCAGCAGGTGGTGCCGCACGTCGATGACGGTGAGCCGGACCGCCATCACCGCAAAGTACAGGCATGCCACCAGTACCAGCCAGAAGGCCAGCGGGTTGTGCTGCCAGAGTTCGCCGAGTCGTCCGATCACCCCTCGGATGCTACTGGATCCACAGGTTCCGGCCGCAGCACCCCCGCGTAAAATGTGGATATGTCGACCTGGGACTCCCGGCGCCGCCCGCTTCCGGACCCTCCTGCCGCCCCTGCGGACCTGGCAGCCGTGTTCCGGAACCTGTGCCGGTCCTCCCCCTGGAGGTGGCAATCCCTGCGGTTCGAGTACTGGGACCAGGCCTCTGGGTCCGCGCCGGCTCCCGGCGCTCCTTTCGTCCGTGCCTGGCTGCGCCGTCCCGGGGCGCTCCGCCTGGAAAGCCCTGAGGGACTCGTCCTGCACAGCACCACAGGCATCAACGATTCCCGGGATGTCTTCTACGTGAGCGCCAACCGCAAGTCCTGGCTCCTTCCCCCACACCTGGTCACGCCCGTGTACGACGACGCCGGGCTGGTGCGCCGCCGGCCCGAAGCCGCCTACGGCGAGCCTGGGTTCGGCAACGGCCGCTTTTCGGCCGCGCTGGACCCCGTGGAGCTCGCGGGCAACGCCCCGGTGCCCATCGAGTTTCCCGGCAGCAACGCGCTGGATATCAGCGATGTCCGGTACGCCGACCACGAAGGCAGGGCCGTCCTTGAAGCGGTGGTGGCCCCCAACCCCGTCTACCGTCCCGTTGATTCTGCCGCCCCCCTCTGCGCCCCCGGGCTGTCCCGGCTCCGCGTGGACAGGGCCACCGGCGTCTGCGTGTCCAGCCAGTCATTGCAATCCGAAACGGAGGATTATGGCCATTGGATCCGCATCATCGCCGTCGACGAATACATGCTGGATGACCTGTTCCTGGCCGAATCCATGAACCTCACCGACGTCCGCCGCCACATCAGCTGGGACATCCCGGCCTAAGCGTGACAGGCCACCGTGTGGCTCGTCGGCTAGGCTTCGCGGATGACTACGATGAGCTCCATTTGGCCGCTGTTCGACCTCACATTGACCACGCCCCGGTTGGAGCTCCGCCCCATAACTGACCAGGACATTCCGGCAGCCGTGGACGCTGCCCGCAGCGGCATTCATGAACCTGGCTTGAACCCGTTCAGTACACCGTGGTCCGAGCTGCCGGGAGACGAACTGGGCTCCAACATGGCCCGCTGGTACTGGCGCTGCCGGGCGGACTGCACCCGGGAATCATGGACGTTGCTCCTCGGAATCTGGCACGAAGGCCAGTTCATCGGCTGCCAGGACGTTGGCGCCAAGGAGTTCGCCACGTTGAAGACGGTCACTACGGGATCGTGGCTGAAGCAGTCCGTACACGGCCACGGGCTTGGCAGGGAGATGCGTGCCGCCGTCGTTCTCTATGCCTTCGACTGGCTGGGAGCGGAAGCAGCCGGGTCTGAGGCAGCCAGCTGGAACAACGCCTCCCTCAGCGTGTCCCGTTCCCTGGGCTACGAGCTGAACGGCACCACGCGCAAAAGCTGGGGCACCGAAGTCCAAACAGTCCAGCACGTCCGCCTCACGCCCCAAACATTCAAGCGCCCGGACTGGGAGCTGCAGGTGGACGGCCACGAGGCAGCGGCCAAGTTCCTGAAGATCACGTAGGTCCGGGCTGGGTTCGTAGGGCAGCCTTCCGGCAGCGTGCGTCAAAGGCGGGCCCACGCCGTCAGGGTTCCCTGGTCGAGCTTGCGAGGCCAGGGGGACGGTGGGGCGGAACGAGCCAGCACGCAGAGGAAGGGTGCCCTACGAACCCCGCTACCCTTCGAGCAGCTCGGTCACCAGGGCTGCGATGGGCGAACGTTCCGAACGGGTCAGGGTGATGTGGCCGAAGAGCGGGTGTCCTTTCAGGGTTTCGACGACGGCTGCGATTCCGTCGTGGCGTCCGACGCGGAGGTTGTCCCGCTGGGCGACGTCGTGGGTGAGCACGATCTTGGAGTTCTGGCCCATGCGGCTCATGACGGTGAGGAGGACGTTCTTTTCGAGCGACTGGGCCTCGTCGACAATGACGAACGCATCGTGGAGGGATCGTCCGCGGATGTGCGTGAGGGGCATGACCTCGAGCATGCCCCGGTCCATGACCTCCTCCACCACTTCCTGGCTGACGAGGGCACCCAGGGTGTCGAAAACGGCCTGTGCCCAGGGGTTCATCTTTTCGGACTCGGAGCCGGGCAGGTAGCCGAGCTCCTGGCCGCCCACAGCGTAGAGGGGCCGGAAGACGATCACCTTGCGGTGTTCCCGGCGTTCCAGGACGGCTTCGAGGCCGGCACACAGGGCAAGCGCCGACTTGCCCGTGCCGGCGCGTCCGCCAATGGAAACAATCCCGACGGCGGGGTCCATCAGCATGTCGATGGCCAGCCGCTGCTCGGCGGACCGGCCGTGGAGGCCGAACACGTCACGGTCGCCCTTCACCAGGCGCACCTGCTTGTCGGCGCCCACCCTGCCCAGCGCGGAGCCGCGGTTGGAGAGCAGCACCAGCCCGGTGTTGACGGGCAGTTCGGCTGCTGCGGGGATGAAGACGGGTTCGTGGCCGTAAAGGGTTGAAATTTCCTGTTCGTCAGCTTCGATTTCTGCAACGCCAGTCCAGCCGGAGTCCTTGACCAGTTCGTTCCGGTATTCATCAGCGGTGAGCCCCATGGCGGATGCCTTGACCCGCATGGGCAGGTCCTTGGAGACCACGGTGACGTTGCGCCCCTCGTTGGCCAGGTTCTTGGCCACCGCCAGGATGCGGCTGTCATTGTCCCCGCTGCGGAAGCCCAGCGGCAGCACCTCCGCGGAAATGTGGTTGAGCTCCACCATCAGGGTGCCGCCCTCGTCGCCGATGGGAATCGGCTGGTTGAGGCCGCCGTGTTTGACCCTCAGGTCGTCCATCAGCCGCAGGGCCTTCCGCGCAAAGTAGCCGAGTTCTGGGTCGTGCCGCTTGGCTTCGAGTTCGGTGATGACCACGACAGGAACTACCACCTCGTGTTCAGCAAACCGCAGGAGGGCCCGCGGGTCGGAGAGCAGGACGGACGTGTCGATGACGAAGGTGTGGATGTCGGCTTCCCTTCCGGAGACAGCAAAACCGGCCGCAGCATCAGTTGCTGCGCCGGTTTCAAAGGTGGCTCGCTCGGCGCGAGAAGTAGCTTTCCCGCCCTGTCCAGACAGGACCTCGGGCAGTTGTTCAGAAGTAGCCACATCGACTCCAGCCCCGGGCGCCAGCCCGGATTTGTTATTGGTGAGGCGGCTCGGCCACGAGGCCGGGTCCGGCCTCCCATACAACCGGTGCGATGTTTCGCTCCATGTACTGGCCTCCCCGATCAGCCGGCGGTTTTGCCAGCTGATGGATATAACGTAAATCCACCCGGGGTAATTTCCGCAACCATTACGCGGCGATTTCCGTTGCAGGTATATGAACTCGTGATGAACCGGCGGTTTCAGGCACCAAAGCGCCGCTGCCGGCCGGCGTAGTCGCGCAGGGCGCGAAGGAAATCCACCTTGCGGAAGGCCGGCCACAGGGCCTCGCAAAAGTAGAACTCGCTATAGGCACTCTGCCACATCAGGAAACCGGAGAGCCGCTGCTCCCCGGAGGTCCTGATCACCAGGTCGGGGTCGGGCTGGCCACGCGTGTAAAGGAAGCGCGAGATGTCATCGACACTAAGGTCGTCGGCAAGCTTGGAGATGTCCATGCCCTTGGCCACGGCGTCGTGCAGGAGTTCGCGGACGGCGTCGACGATCTCCCGCCGGCCCCCGTACCCCACCGCCACATTGACATGGATCTTTTCCCTGACGGGGGTCCTGGCCGTTAGCTTGTTGAGGCGCTCGGCCAGGTAGTCGGGGAGCAGCTCAGGTGCTCCCATGGCGTGCACTGAGATGTTGGCGTCCTCGTCGAGCCGGTCAAGGGTGTTGGCGATGATGCCCATCAGGAGGTCCAGTTCCTCGCTGGAGCGGTTCATGTTGTCCGTCGAGAGCATGTAGAGCGTCACCACTTTGACGCCCAGCTCCTGGCACCAGCCCAGGAATTCGTGGATCTTGTCCGCGCCAGCCTGGTGGCCCTGGCTGGTGGGGGCGTTGAACTGCTTGGCCCAGCGCCGGTTCCCGTCCACCATCACGCCGATGTGCCGGGGAATGCGGTCGCGCGGGAGGTCCTTGAGCAGCCGGCGCTCGTAGTAGCCATAGAGGAACCCGGGCAACTCCACGCGTCCACTCACCTGACTTTCCTGCCGTTCGTACATCCACATCCTAGGCTACAGTCCAGGGCGTCCCGGGACCCGCAGCACCACAGCGCAGGCTATACGGCGATGTTACCGACAAGTAACTTACCGGCCCGTAAGTTATTCTGGTCCCATGAACAGCGACTCTCCGCAGCCCTCCCCGGCGCCCCGGCCCGAGGACCGGGACGTTGGAGCGGACCCGGGGCCCAGCGCCATCGATGATGCCGCGGTGCGCCTGGCCGAACTCCTGATGATCAAGCCCAAGTGGCGGGGCTGGATCCATACGGTCACGGCCCCGCTGGCCCTTGCCGCCGGCATCATCCTGGTTGTCCTCGCCCCAACAACCGACCGCAAAATCACGTCTGCCATCTATGCCGCAACCGGCGTTTTGCTGTTCGGAGTCAGCGCCGTCTACCACCGCGGCAACTGGTCCCCGCGGGTCAAGCTCGTCCTGAAGCGGCTGGACCACACCAACATCATGCTGGTGATCGCAGGCACCTACACACCCCTGGCATGGACCCTCCTCGACCGCGGCCAGGCGGTTGTGCTCCTGTGGGTGATCTGGGCCGGAGCCATCCTCGGCGTACTGTTCAGGCTGCTGTGGACTGACGCGCCCCGCTGGCTCTACGTGCCCATCTACATCGCGCTGGGCTGCGGCGCGCTGTTCTACCTGCCGCAGTTCTTCCAAGCCAGCACTCCCGCGGCCGTGCTGATCTGCGTGGGCGGCATCCTCTACATCACGGGCGCTGTTTTCTACGCGCTGAAGAAACCCAATTTCAGCTACTACCACTTCGGCTTCCACGAACTATTCCACGCGCTTACCGTGTTCGCGTTCGCGGCGCACTTCGCAGCGATTGCGCTGGCCGTCCTCGGCTAGGACTCCGGCGGCTCCTGCAGGTAGCGGCCCTACCCGAAAACCGAAGAACTCCCTTACTCGCGCGGCCGCGAAAGCCCGTTGGCCGGGCCGTTTCCGTCGGAGCCGGGCGCTGCCGGGTGAGTGCCGCCGTCGGCCCCGTCCTGGGCGTCCGCCGCCTCAACGTCTGCCGCCGCAGCCGCAGCCATACGCTCTTCCTCCACCTGGGCGCGGTAGCGCACCCGTCGGATCCGCCGCACCATGTCAACAATCAGCAGGGCGGTTGCGACGACGAAGAAGGCCGTCATGATGAAGCCCAGCAGGCCCGGGGTTACCTGGTCCTCGGAGATCCCGTCCCGCAGCGTCGGAGTGGGCAGCGGGGTGGGCGTGGTGGCGAGGCTGAGGAGCAGATGATGCACGGTGGATACCTTCTGGTGGAACGGATGCAGCAGGAAGCGGACGGGACCGGTCGTCGCCCGCGCCTATCTTCTACGGAAGATAGAAATCGCCTGCCCTGTCTATCTTAGCCCTGCGAACAGGTCCTTCTCGGGGAGTTCCGAGTGCACCCGGGAGTGGATCAGGGAATAGTCCTCCCACGGCCAGGCCCGGCGCTGCATGTCGGGCGAAACAGCGAAGAAGAACCCAAGCGGGTCCACTTGCGTCCGGTGGGCGCGCAGTGCGTCGTCACGCGCCTCGAAGAAGTCGCCGCAGTCCACCTGGGTGGTGGTGGGGTGGACGGCCGGCGGCGGGGTGTGCCCCTCGGCGTCGGACTCCAGCCAGGCAGCCAGGCGCTCGGCGTACGGTGACTGCAGGCCCGCCTCCTCGAGCGCAAAGTGCAGGGCCCGGAACCGCTCGGGGCTGAAGGCACGGTCGTAGTAGAGCTTGCTCGGCTCCCAGGCCTCCCCAGCCTCCGGGTAGAGTGCGGGATCGCCAGCGGCTTCGAAAGCCTCCACGGCCACCCTGTGCGCCATGATGTGGTCCGGGTGGGGGTAGCCGCCGTTCTCGTCATAGCTGAGGATTACGTGCGGCTTGTAGGAACGGACCAGCCGCACCAGGGGCGCGGCGGCCTGGTGCAGGGGCAGGGTGGCGAATGACCCGGCGGGAAGCGGCGGGAGCGGGTCTCCTTCGGGAAGGCCGGAGTCAACGAATCCCAGCCACCGCTGGCGGATACCAAGAATGGCCGCGGCCCGCTCCATCTCCAGCCTGCGGGCGCCTGCCATATCCCGCTTTGGATGCGGCTCGTCTTCCACCGCGGGGTTCTGGATGTCACCGCGGGAACCGTCCGTGCAGGTGGCCACCAGGACGTCCACGCCGGCAGCTGCATACATTGCCATGGTCGCAGCACCCTTGCTGGATTCGTCATCCGGATGGGCATGGACCGCGAGCAGCCGGAGCGGCACCTGGGGGTTACTGGACGCTGTCATGGAGGGGACGGCTCCTCATTCTTGTTTCGCGGCTTGTGGCAGCTTACGGATGGTGTAGCGGTGGATTGCCTCGGCGGCAGCTGCAGCCACCGCAAAGCGCCGGCGGAAAGGGCACTAAACTGGTCTGGTGACTTTCCCGGACCAGCCGGCCCAACCCGCGCCCGCAGACACTAGCCTAGCCAATCGGTATGGTGCTAAAAAGCGCCGGTTCTCCCCTGCCGCCACCAGGGTGGCGATCGGCGTCGTGCTGGCCGTGGGAATCGGGTTCCTCGCGTGGGTGACCACGTCCAACTCGCTCTCCGGGGTGACCTTCAAGGACGTCGGTTACAGCACCACCGACGCCACGCTGGCGGAAGTGGACTTCCAGGTGACCCGGGAACCGGCCAACCCCGTCAAGTGCGCCGTGAAGGCGCTGGACTCGAAGTTTGCCGTGGTGGGTTGGAAAGTGGTGGATATCCCGCCCACAGCTGCCGATGGAACGGCCGACGGCGGCAGGACAGTCGCGCAGCGAGTCACCTTGCGCACGGAGTCGGCGTCCGTATCCGGCGTGGTGGACAGCTGCTGGATTCCCGGCGGAACGTCATAAGGGTGTGACGTGCGACGCTTCGGTGTTGGGTTATCTCCAGAGGATTGACTACAATGGAGAGATACCTTTACCCCGCTGAGCTGGTTACTGTTCCACAAGTGGCCACCGTGGCGGGGTCTTTTGCATGTAGGACCACTAGAGGAGAAGTCCGTGTCTACCACCAACAGCGCATCTGCAGCCTGGCTCACCCAGGAAGCTTTTGACCGCCTGAAGGCAGAGCTGGACCAACTTTCCGGCGCAGGCCGGGCGGAGATCGTCCAGAAGATTGAAGCTGCCCGGCAAGAGGGGGACCTCAAGGAAAACGGCGGCTACCACGCGGCCAAGGAGGAGCAGGGCAAAATCGAGGCCCGCATCCGCCAGCTGACGGCGCTGCTCCGCGACGCCCATGTGGGGGAATCCCCGGCCGATGACGGCATCGTGGAGCCCGGCATGATCGTAGTCGCCAGGATCGCCGGCGACGAGGAGACCTTCCTGCTGGGTTCACGCGAAATCGCCGGCGACTCGGACCTGGACGTCTTCAGCGAGAAGTCTCCCCTGGGAGCCGCCATCCTGGGCCACAAGGAGGGCGAGACCCTTAGCTACGTTGCGCCGAACGGCAAGGACATCAAGGTGGAGATCCTCTCCGCCAAGCCCTACGCCGGCTAGGCCAAAGCTGCCCTGCGCCAAGCGCAGGAAACCAGTCCCGCAGAGAGCGGCGGCCGCACCCGAAGGGGTACGGCCGCCGCTCTTTTTAGGCTTTTTGCGGGATGGAACCAAGGCCGTCGGTCAAAACTCCCGGAGCACTGCAGGGGTGCGCGGACGCAGCAGCAGGGCCGCCACCACTCCGCCGGCCGCGCCGCCCAGGTGCGCCTGCCAGCTCACGTAGCCGGCCACGAACGGCAGGGCTCCCAGCAGGATGCTTCCGTAGCCCATGAAGAGGACCACCGCGAGCAGGATCTGCCGCCAGCTGCGGTTGAAGAACCCCCGGACCAGGAGGAACGCAAAGAGTCCGAAGACCAGACCCGATGCGCCCACGGTAACGCCGTCGCCGATGAGCCAGACGGTGAGCCCGCTGCCGAGCCAGCTGAAGGCCAGCGCGGTGAGGAACACGCGCAGCCCGGAGAGGAACACCAGGAAACCAAAGATGACCAGCGGGAGGCTGTTGGAGAGCAGATGGTTCAGGCTAGCGTGCAGGAGCGGGAAGGTGAAGATGTCCAGCAGCCCTTCGGCACTCCTGGGCCGCAGGCCGAAGGTCCGGGTAAGGGCCCCCATCATCAGTGTGTTGACCACCTCGATGGCGAAGAGCAGGGCCACGAACCCTCCCAGCACCACCAACCCGCCCTTTGCGCGCAATGCGATGGTCTGCCGCTCGGGGATCCGCCCGTCACCCGTCAGTCCGGCCATGGCCGCTCCTAATGCACAACGATCGGTTGGAAACCCTCGGCGCGCAGTGCGCTGAGGACCTGCTCACCGTGCTGGTGGCCCTTTGTTTCCAGGTTCACGGTGATGGAGACGTCGCCCATGCTGATGGAGCCGCCCACCCTGGTGTGGTCCAGGCCGGTGACGTTGGCATCGTTTTCGGCAATGATGCGGGCAATGGTTGCCAGTGAACCGGGACGGTCGTCAAGCATCATCCGTACCGTCATGTAGCGGCCTGCGGCGGAGAGGCCGCGCTGGATCACCTTGAGCATCAGCATCGGATCGATGTTTCCGCCGGAGAGCACCGCCACCGTGGTGCCCGGGTTTTCGATCTTGCCGTCCATCAGGGCTGCCACACCCACGGCCCCTGCTGGTTCCACCACCATCTTGGCCCGTTCGAGCAGGAAGATCAGGGCGCGGGCCAGGGAGTCTTCGCTGACGGTGACCACATCGTCCACCAGTTCGCGGATGATGCTGAAAGGCAGCTGCCCGGGCCGTCCCACGGCGATGCCGTCCGCCATGGTGGAGACCCTCTTGAGCGGCACCAGGGCGTCGGCGGCAAGCGAGGGCGGGTAAGCCGCAGCGTTCTCTGCCTGGACGCCGATGATCCGGATCTCCCGGCCAAGTTCCTTGGCGCGGGCTTTGATGGCGACGGCGACCCCTGCCAGGAGCCCGCCGCCGCCCACGCCCATGAGGACGGTGTCCACGTTGGGGACCTGCTCAAGGATTTCCAGGCCCACGGTCCCCTGGCCTGCCACCACGTCCACGTTGTCGAACGGATGGACGAAGACCATGCCGGTTTCGTCGCTGTAGCGCTGGGCTTCGGCGAGTGCCTCGTCCACGTTGTGCCCGTGCAGGACCACTTCGGCCCCGTGGCTGCGGGTGGCAGCGAGCTTGGGCAGCGCTACGCCCAGCGGCATGTAGATCCGGGCCTTGATGCCAAGGCTCTTGGCTGCGACGGCAACACCCTGGGCGTGGTTGCCTGCAGAGGCGGCCACCACTCCCCGCTTCTTCTCCTCCGGGGAGAGCCGCGCCATCCGCACGTAGGCGCCGCGGACCTTGAACGAGCCGGCGCGCTGCAGGTTTTCGCATTTGAAGTAGACGTCGCCGCCCACCATGCCCCCGAGTGCCCGGGACGATTCCACGGGGGTGCGCGCGATAATCCCGTCAAGCAGCTTCTGCGCCTCAAGGACGTCGTCCAGTGTGACGGGAAGGGTTTCAAGGATCTTCACGGACTACTCTCCTCTGGGTTCTGCCCCGGTGCCCTCCGGGGAGGAGGTGCGGGCATCGCGGTGTTCGGCTGGAGTGCCGGCCGCGGTGTCCCTCCCGGCATCGGATGCACCCGGCGGTTCAACGTCCTTGATGGTGTTGTCCCCGACTGCTCCGGCCGTGATGGGCTTCCCGGCAACTGCCGGCACTTGTTCATGTTCCCACGTTCTGGCGGCGATGTAGCGAACGGCCGAGTTTGCTACGGCCAGGATGGGTACGGAGAACAGCGCTCCGGGGATGCCGGCCAGGTAGGATCCTGCCGCGACGCTGAGGATCACTGCCACGGGGTGGAGCGACACCGCCTTGCCCATGACCAGGGGCTGCAGGATGTGGCCCTCCAGCCAGCATGACCAGGGCGTTCACGGGGCCGTTGGCCACCAGGGCCAGCAGGACGGCGACGACGCCGGTGACCAGGGCGCCCACCACCGGAATGAACGAACCGAGGAAGACCAGCACGCCCAAGGGAAGCGCAAGGGGGACACCAAGGATGGCGGCGCCCACGCCGATGCCGATGGCATCAACAGCGGCGACGAACATCTGGATGCGCGCGTAGCTGACCATGGACGACCAGCCCTTGCGGCCTGCACCGAAGGTTGCAGCCCGGGCCTTCCGGGGCAGCATCCTGACCAGGAAAGCCCAGATCCGGTCACCTTCCAGGAGGAAGAAGATGAGGATGAAGAGGGCCAGCAGCATACCTGCGGCGAAGTGCCCCGCCGTGCTGCCGAAGGACAGGGCACCGCTGACGATGCTGCTGCTGTTGTTCTGCAGCGCGTCGGTGGCTTCCTTGACGTACTGGTCGATCTGGGCGGCGGTGAGGTGCAGGGGTCCGGCGGACAGCCAGTCCTGGACCTGCCGTATGCCTTCGAGGGCCTGGGAATAGAGCTCGCCGAACCCGACCACCAACTGCCTGCCCACCAGTGCCAGCGCCCCGGCGATGACGCCGATGAAACCAAGGACCGTCACGGCGACGGCGAGGCCTGCGGGCAGTCCGTGCCGCGTCAGCCGAGCGGTGACAGGGCTCAGGAGCCCCGCCAGGAGGGCGGCTACCATGATCGGGATGATCAGGAGGGTGATGTGGCTGAGCAGCCAGACCAGCGTCCCCGTCATCAGCAGTATCAGGCCCAGGCGCCACGACCAGGATGCCGCAATGCGGATGCCGTAGGGAATGTCCTTGTCCAGTTCACGGTCCGTCAGGACCCGCAGCGGTGCAGCCGCGGCGGGCGCGGGCACGGAAGCTTGGCGGCCCGGGGGAAAGTCGTCCTCTTTTGGAGTCATGGCCCAATACTTCCGCAGCAGCGGCGCAATGGGAAACTACTGCTGGGGCGCCCCGCCGGGCCTGTAGTCGATTCCCCATTCCATGCTGAATGACTCCCCGGAGGGCAGCCACCGGAGTCCGTCACCGGAGTTGAATGCATTTGCCGGCCCCGTCATGGGCTCCACGGCCACTGCGCGGGTCCGGCCCGGATAGACCGTGCTCACGTAGATGTGGACGTAGCGGCAGGCTTCATCCTGCCAGAGGGATACCTGGCTGCCGTCGGAGGCAGCCAGGATGTGCCGGGCCTTGCCGGCGTCGTAGTGGAGGTCCGTCAGGGCGACGTCCACTGCCAGCTCCGCGATGAGCCGGCCGGAACGGAAGTCAGCGTCACTGTCAACAGGGGCCGAACTGCGTGGAATCAAGCGCTCATCGGTCACCAGCCGGGTCTCGGCGGCAACGGTCAACTGCAGTTCCTCAACGGGGGCGTCACCAAGCCGCAGGTAGGGATGCGCGCCCAGGACGAACGGCGCGGCTGCCGTGCCGTCATTGCTGAGGGTTTGACGGACATGAAGCCCCAGGTCATCCGAAAGCCGGTATTCCACGCGGTGCCGCACCAGGAAAGGGTAGCCATGTTGCGGAAAGACGGTGGCTTCCAGCGCCACCGCGTGCTGCGACTCCCCCACCAGGGCGTAGCCGGTGTTACGAAGCAGGCCGTGGCTGGCGTTGTTGCGGGACACTTCGGTGATGTCCAGTTGCTGCTTCCTGCCATCAAGGAACCATTGCCCGTCCTCCACCCTGTTGGCCCATGGCGCCAGCGTGATGCCCGCCCCGCCGGGAGAAATCTCGTCATCGCCATAGGTCTCGGTCAGCAGGACACCGCCCCGGCTGAACGAACGGAGCCCGGCGGCGAGCTCGGTGACCACGGCCACGGCGTCGCCCCGGCGAAGCTCGTATTGCCGTCCGGTAGCGCAGGGCCGGGCAGATGCAGCGGCGGAAGTTCCCTGTTCGGAAGAAGCAGTCATGGGCATTACCGTACAGCGGCCAGCGCCGCACCTCCATCCCCCGGTTGTTACATTTTGTTGTTAACTATTCATACTTGATCGTTTGTGCAAAACTTTTTGCATGACAGGGATTACCAGCACCAGACTCTCCGACGGGCGGGAGCTGATCTACTTCGACGATGCCGGCACCAGCACCTCCCGCGCCGGGCACCTCACCACTGACCACCGCGGCCTGCCCCCGCGGGGGGAACCGGGCGAGGTCCGCTTCGATGCACTGACTGACGAATGGGTGGCCGTTGCGGCGCATCGTCAAGCCCGCACCCACCTGCCGCCGGCAGACCAATGCCCCATCTGTCCCACCACCCCGGGGAACGCTTCCGAGATTCCAGCCGCCGAGTACGACGTCGTGGTCTTCGAAAACCGGTTCCCTTCCCTGGGGCCGGCCCTGGGACCGGTCCCAGAACATGCTGCGTGGGGAACGAAAGGTCCTGCCTACGGCCGCTGCGAAGTCGTGTCGTTCACCCCCGAACACACCGGATCCTTCAGCGGCCTGGGCGCTGAGCGGTCCCGCACCGTGATCGAAGCGTGGTCGCAGCGCACCGCCGCCCTGAGCGCGATGGAAGGCATCAAGCAGGTGTTCCCGTTCGAAAACCGCGGCGCCGACATCGGCGTGACGCTGCACCACCCGCACGGGCAGATCTACGCCTACCCCTACGTCACGCCCCGCGCCGGCGTCCTGGGTGCGGCGGCCCGGAAATATTACGACGCGACGGACGGCAGGGACACCCTGACCGGTTCGCTGCTGCGCGCCGAGCGGGAGGATGGCAGCAGGATGGTCATGGAAGGCACGCACTTCAGCGCCTACGTGCCCTTCGCAGCCCGGTGGCCCCTGGAGATCCACCTGGTCCCGCACCGCCGCGTGCCCGACCTCGCCGCACTGGGCGGAGAGGAAAAGGATGAGCTGGCGCAGGTCTACCTCGACCTCCTCAAGCGTGTGGACGCACTGTACCCCACGCCCACTCCCTACATTTCCGCCTGGCACCAGGCGCCGCTTGACGACGTCCTGCGGCCGGCCGGCTACCTCCACCTCCAGCTGACCTCCCCGCGCAGGGCGGCCGATAAGCTGAAGTACCTGGCGGGATCGGAGGCTGCCATGGGCGCCTTCATCAATGACACCACCCCGGAAAGCGTGGCGGAACGGCTGCGCAGTGTGGCCGTCCCGCCGTCGTCCACGCCCGTGGCGGCCATGGCTGCCACCCCGGAAGGAGCCTCCGCATGAGTACCCAGGACCAGGCCACGGCCGCACCTGCCGCCCACGGGGACCTCCGCGCCCGCTTTGAGCAAGAGTTTGGCAGCGCTCCCGACGGCGTTTGGCAGGCGCCCGGGCGGGTGAACCTCATCGGGGAACACACGGACTACAACGAGGGCTTCGTGCTGCCCTTCGCCATCGACCGCACCGCGCGGGTGGCCGTCGCCGTCCGCCGGGATTCCACCGTGCGGCTGTTGTCCACCTACGGCGACCAGGGTGTCGTTACCACCACGCTTGAGGCCCTGCGGCCCGGAACAGCCAAAGGCTGGACCAAATACCCCCTGGGCGTCATGTGGGCGCTGCGGGAACGGGGCGTCGGCGTCCCCGGACTGGACCTGCTCCTGGACTCAAACGTCCCGCTCGGTGCCGGCCTGTCGTCGTCGCACGCCATCGAATGCGCCGTCATCACCGCACTCAACGACCTCACGGGCGCCGGCCTGGCGGCCGAGGACATGGTGCTGGCAACCCAGCGCGCGGAAAACGACTTCGTGGGAGCCCCCACGGGGATCATGGACCAGTCCGCGTCCCTGCGCGGTTCCAAGGGCCACGCCGTCTTCCTGGACTGCAGGGACCAGACGGCGCACCTTGTTCCATTTGAGACCGAACCCGCCGGCCTGGCGCTCCTGGTGATCGACACCAAGGTGTCACACTCGCACGCCGACGGCGGCTACGCCTCACGGCGGGCATCGTGCGAACTGGGTGCGGAGGTAATGGGGGTGAAGGCACTGCGGGACATCGAGGTGGCCGACCTTGACGAAGCCAGCGGACTGCTGGACGAGGTCACCTTCCGCCGGGTGCGGCACGTGGTCACCGAGAACGACCGGGTGCTCCAAACCGTGGAGCTGCTGGGCGGCCCCGGCCCCGGCGCCATCGGTCCCCTGCTGGACGCCAGCCACGCCTCCATGCGCGACGATTTCGAAATCTCCTGCCCCGAGCTTGACCTGGCCGTGGATACCGCCAAGGCCCATGGCGCCATTGGTGCCCGCATGACGGGCGGCGGGTTCGGCGGGGCGGCGATCGCCCTGACCCCGGTGGACGCCGAGCGGAAGGTGCGTGACGCCGTCGCCAAGGCTTTTGCCCAAGCCGGCTTTGCGGCGCCGGATATCTTCACCGTCTCCCCCGCCGCCGGAGCGACGCGCATTGCCTAGGCACGCCCGGACTTCCTGACGGCACCAGCACATTAACGCCCGTGGGCCCCACCTGGTTGGTGGGGCCCACGGTTGTTTGGTTTACGACGGCGGAAGCCGCCGGAGATGCCTAGTCGTTGCCGCGGAGGATCGCCAGCAGGCGGATGATCTCCACGTACAGCCAGACGAGCGTTACTGTCAGGCCGAACGCGGCCGTCCATGAGAAGCGCTGCGGCGCTCCGTTGCGGACGCCCTCTTCGATGCTGGTGAAGTCCATGATGAGCGAGAAAGCGGCGAGGCCGATGGCGAGCAGTCCGATGAAGACGCCCAGCGGGATGCCGAAGATTTCGACGCTTGTGCGCAGCCCGAACGGCTCCTGCACGGCACCCGTCCAGACCAGCACCATGTTGACCAGTGAGAAAACCGCGTAGCCGATGATGGCGATCATGAAGAACCGCATGGCCCGGGGCGTGGCGCGGACCTTGCCGCTCTTGAAGAGCAGCAGGGTGACGGCGAAGACGGACAGGGTGCCAATGACAGCCTGCAGGCCCACGCCGGGGAACTGCGTGTCCAGGATCCGGGTCAGGCCGCCGAGGAACAGTCCTTCCAAGGCTGCGTAGGCCAGGATCAGGGCCGGAGACGGCTGCTTCTTGAAGGTGTTGACCAGGGCGAGCACGAAGCCGCCCAGGGCACCAACAATCATCAGCATCGAGGCAAGGGACAGCCCCACCGTGAGGGTGATGGCAGCGCCCACCAGGACGGCGCCGAGGCAGGCGGCGGTCTTCATGATGACGTCGTCGAATGTCATCCGCCCGGTGTCCGCCGGACCTGCCGACGGCTGGGCGTACATCTGCCTCAGCTGATCGTCCGTCATGCTCTGGGGCTGCGTGCCCCAGCCCTGCTGGGCATACGGCTGCTGGCCGTAGGGCGCCTGGCCGTACGGCTGCTGGCCGTAGGGAGCGCCGTAGGGAGCCTGCGGGACAGGCGGTGCCTGGGTGGCTCCACGGAAACTCTTTCCGTTGAAGATCGGGTTGCCGCCATGTGCCATTGCGGGAGTCCTCCATGTGGGTGTGGGTGATGAGCTTCTTGTGACGCTACCAATTCCCACGCCGGGGGACCAGCGAAAGTTCCCAAGGGGCTTGGTCGCAACCGAACCGTGACCGACGCGTCCTCTTCCGCACCGGAGCGCCGGCGGACCCCTGCCTTCAACAGGAATAGGCCCGCCGGCCCCCTGCTACCCCACGCCCAGGTAGGCCTCCTTGATGGAGGGGTCTTCCAGTAGCTGCTTCCCAGTGCCGCTGTGGGTGATCTCCCCTGTTTCCAGGACGAAGGCCCGGTGCGCCCCGGCCAAGGCCTGGTTGGCGTTCTGCTCCACCATCAGGACGGTGGTCCCCTGGTTGTTGATTTCCTTGATGATTTTGAAGATCTGGCGGATGAACTGCGGTGCCAGGCCCATGGACGGCTCGTCCAGCAGCAGCAGTTTCGGATTGGACATCAGCGCACGGCCAATAGCCAACATCTGCTGCTCACCGCCGGACATGGTTCCCCCGTACTGTTTCTCCCGCTCTTTCAGCCGGGGAAACAGGTCAAAGACGCGTTCCAGGTCCTTGGCGACACCGCTCCTGTCCTTGCGGCCGAAGGTTCCCATGTCGAGGTTCTCCATGACCGTCATGCCGGGAAAGATGCCGCGCCCTTCGGGAGCCTGGGAAATCCCGTGGACCACCCGGATGTGGGCCTTCATCTTCGTGATGTCCTGGCCCGCGAAGGTGATTTTGCCTTCGGAGCAATTCAGCAGGCCGGAAATGGTCCGCATTGTGGTGGTCTTGCCGGCACCGTTGGCACCAATCAGCGCCACCACTTCGCCTTCGTTGACGGTGAAGGAGATGTCCCGCAGGGCCTGGATGCGGCCGTAGTGGACGGACACTCCGTCAAGTTCAAGCAACGTCATCTTCAGGCTCCCCTAGGTAGGCTGCGATTACCCGCGGGTCTTCGCGGATCTGGCGCGGCAGTCCGTCCGCGATCTTCTTCCCGAATTCCAGCACTACGATCCGATCGGTCACGCCCATTACGAGTTTCATGTCGTGCTCAATCAGCAGCACGGTGTAGCCCTCGTCCCGGATGGTGCGGATGAGTGCCATCAGCTCCTCTTTTTCCGCCGGGTTGAAGCCGGCCGCGGGCTCGTCAAGGCACAGCACCTTAGGGTCGGTGGCCAGGGCGCGGGCAATCTCAAGCCTGCGCTGGTAGCCGTACGGCAGTTGCCGGGACAGGACATGCGCATGGCTGCTGATGCCCACGAAGTCCAGCAGTGCCATGCCGCGCGTGATGGCCGACTTTTCCTCCCTGATGTGCGTGGGCAGGCGCAGCAGTGCCCCGCCTACGCTGGTCCGGTGCCGGGCGTCCAGGCCCACCACCACGTTCTCCAAGGCGGTCATTTCGCCAAACAACCGAATGTTCTGGAAGGTCCGTGACAGGCCCAGGCGGGTGATTTTGTGCTGTTTGATGCCGTTGAGGACCTGGCCCTCCAGCATCACCTTCCCGCTGGTGGGCTTGTATACGCCGGTCATCGCGTTGAAGCAGGTAGTCTTCCCGGCACCGTTGGGTCCAATGAGCCCCAGGATTTCGCCACGCTTGATGTTGAAGCTGACGTTGTCCAGCGCCACGAGTCCACCAAACTTGATGGTCAGGTTCTGCACTTCAACGATGTTGTCGCCAACCTTGACCGCGATGTCGCGGTCCGGCGCCACCTTTTCGGCCAGTTCCTGGTTAACCCCTGCCTCGGCCAGGGCCTCGATGTCCATCTCGGGCGCAACGGCAGCGGAACCGTCACCCGCCGGCTGCTCCTCCACGCTGCTTGAGCCGCCTTGCCTTTCCTCGGAGCTCATGCCTCCGCTCCTTTCTGCCGGACCGCACGCGCGCCGGGACCGGCTGATGGATTGTCCTTGTCCGTCGGTTCCTTGCCATTCCGGCTGGTGATCTGGTTCATTGCCGTCCTGCCATAGGCCAGCAGCCGCTGCCGTGCCGGGAGCAGCCCCTGGGAACGGAAAATCATGATCAGCACCAGGGCAACCCCGAAGATCAGGTACTTGTACTCGGCAATGGCCGTGAACCTCAGCGGGATGTAGCTCACCAAGGCTCCGCCCAGGATTGCGCCTACCTTATTGCCTGCTCCGCCGAGCACGACGGCGGCGAGGAACAGGATGGACGTGGTGACGTCGAATTTCTGGTTGTTGACGAACCCCACCTGGCCGGCGAAGAGGGCACCCGAAAGGCCGCCGATCGCAGCGCCGATGGCAAATGCCCACACCTTGTACTTGAAGGTGGGAACGCCCATGATTTCGGCGGCGTCCTCGTCTTCCCGGATGGCAATCCAGGCGCGGCCCACCCGGCTGCGTTCCAGGTTGCCCACCAGGAGGGTGACGATGATGATGATGGTCAGCGTCAGCCAGTACCAGGGCACGCCGTTCGAGTTGGAGAAGATTGGCGTTCCGTCAACCGCGGTACCCGGCGGGTGGCCAACGTTCTGGAAGCCCACCTGGCCTTTCATGGCCGGGATGATCGTGGCCAGGATGCGGACAATTTCACCGAATCCGAGGGTCACGATGGCAAGGTAGTCGCCCCTGAGGCGCAGGGTGGGCACACCCAGCATGACGCCGAAGAACATGGTGACCGCCATGGCTACAGGAAGCGTCCAAAGGTAGGGAATGTGCAGGTACGGCGAGTCGGGACTGGTCAACATGGCTGCGCAGTAGGAGCCCACTGCGAAGAAGGCGACATAGCCAAGGTCAAGCAGGCCGGCATATCCCACCACGACGTTGAGGCCGACGGCGATGAGCGCAAACCGGGCCATATCGAAGCAGGCCAGGGCAAAGTTGTTGCCCGGCTCGGTGGTGATGATGGGCGGGTTGATCAGCGGGAGCAGATAGGCCAGTACCACCACGATCACCAGGAAGCCCCACTGCTGCTGCCGGGACAGGGCCTGCCACCGGTCCGAAAGGTTACCGAACCTGCGTTTCCCCGGCTGCCGGTGGTCGCTTCTCCCTGCGGCTTTCAACGAAGCTTCGCGGTCCTCTGCTGCCTGCTCGGCAGCCACTGTCTGCATCGGCGTGGGGCCGTCCGTCATACTCATGCTTTGCTCCTTCCAAGGGAGGTTCCCAGGATGCCTTCGGGCCGCAGCAGCAGCACAAGAACCAGCACCACGAACGCCACGACGTCGGTCCACTGCGAGTTGCCCAGCAGGATCTGGCCGTAGTTGCCGATCAGGCCGAGCAGCAGGCCGCCCAGCAGGGCCCCGCGGACGTTGCCGATGCCGCCGAGCACTGCGGCAGCGAACGCCTTGATGCCCAGGACGAATCCACCGCTGTACTGGACACCGGACGGGATTTTCATGACGTAGAACAAGGCTGCGGCTCCTGCGAGCAGGCCTCCGATGATGAAGGTGGTAACAATAATGCGCTCTTTGTTGACGCCCATCAACGTGGCGGTGTCAGGATCCTGGGCCACTGCCCGGATGCCGCGGCCGGTGCGGGACTTGCTGATGAACCTGTCGGTGGCCACCATCATGATCACCGCGGCGATGATGATCACCAGCTGCTGGGAATCGATGATGGTGCCGAAGACGTCGAAGATTGGCGTCGGCCGGAACATGGTCAGGGCCAGTTCGGGGCTGGGACCACGCCACAGGTAGATGAGGTACTGGATGGTGAAGGAAGCACCGATGGCGGTGATCAGGAAGACCAGGCGGGGCGCGTTCCGGTTCCGCAGGGGTTTATAGGCAATGCGCTCAAGCAGGAAGGCTGTCAATGCCGAGGCAAGCATGGCCAGGACCAGCGCCAGCAGCAGGTTCAAGATGATGGCCCAGATGTCGAGCCTGGGAACCGAGGGACCGAAGCCAAGGCCGCTGAGGGTGAAGAAGACTGCGTAGCAGCCAACGATGAACACTTCCGAGTGGGCGAAGTTGATCAGGTTCAGGACGCCGTAAACCAGGGTGTAGCCCAGCGCTACGAGCGCATAGATGGCCCCGAACGTGAGGCCGTCAAAGGTGGCACTCCAGAAGTTCTCGGCCAGGGACGGTATGTCGAAGGTGATCCAGTCGTTTTCCGTCGGGAGTAGTGGGACAAGAGAGGGAAGCATGGGAACATCCTGATCCAGTTGCACGCGGCCTTGTGGGCCCGGCCGTGGGACTTGTATCTATTGACTTAACTTGGTCCTGGGCTGCTGCCAAGCGAAGAAAAGGCTGTGGGGGCCGCTGGTGCTGGCCCCCACAGCCGGTTTCCTGCGTGGCTGCTACTCCCCGATGGGGCCGACGGGAACGATCTTTCCGTTCTCCACTTTGTAGCCGTATACGGTCGGCGCCTGGAGCTCGCCCTTGGCATCCCACTTGTAGTGCTTGCTCAGGCCGTCCTTGTCATAGGCCTTGACCCAGGCCAGCAGGTCCGCACGGCTTTGCTTGCCTGCATCGATGCCGGACAGGAGGACGGTTGCGGCGTCGTAGCCTTCGATGGAGTACGTTCCGGGTTCGCTTCCCTTGGAAACGTCCTTGTAGGCCGACGCGAATTCCGGGATCAGCTCACCCGGGAGGCAGGGGCAGGTGAAGTAGGCGTTGCTGGAGGCGTCGCCGGCCTGCTTGATGAACTGGTCGTCCTTGACACCATCAGGTGCCACAAACGTTCCGGTGAAACCCTTTCCAACCAGCTGCTGGTCGAACGGTGCTCCCTCGGCGTAGTAACCGGAGTAGAACACCGCGTCAGCCTTCGCGTTCATGATCTTGGAGATGACCGCGGAGAAGTCCTTCTGCCCTGTGGTGACCTTTTCCGTCCCGGCCAGTGCGCTGCCAAGGCCGGCCGAGGTGGAGGTGCCCAGGCCGATGCCGTAATCGGAGTCGTCCTGGACCAGGTATACCTTCTTGGCGCCCAGCTTCCCAGTGAGGAACTTGGCGGCGGCCGGTCCCTGGACGGCGTCATTGCCGAGGCCCCGGAAGAAGGTGGTCCAGCCGTTGCCGGTAAGGCCGGGGTTGGTGGCCGACGGCGTGATGTGTACCAGGCCCTTCTGTTCGAAGATGTTGCCGGTGGCCTTGGATTCACCCGAGAACGGAAGGCCGATGACACCTACGATGTCCGCCTCGCTCACCAGCTGGGTGACCGGGCCTGTGGCCTTGTTCGGGTCACCTTCGGTGTCGAACTTCTTGAACTGGACCTGGCAGCCCGCATTGGCCTTGTTGTGCTGGTCGATGGCCAGCTGGATGCCGTTGAAGATGTTGACGCCGAGCTGGGCGTTGGGGCCGGTTTGTGCGCCCGCGTAGGCCAGGGTGGTGGTTGCGGGGCAGGTTGCCTTGCCGTCGCCGGCGGGCTTCACCGCACCGGCAGGGACATCCACTTTCGAAATGGCGGGGATATTTACCTTGCCGGACGAGCCGGAGCTTTCGGTGGTGCCGGGGCCCGCCTGGTTGGCGCAGGCCGACAGCAGCATGCTGAATGTGGCTGCCGCCGCCAACGAGGTGAGGACTTTCTTTCGGTACATTTGTCTGCCTTCCGAAACAGGGCCATGCGATGCGCGTGCGGATCAAGGGGCGCTTCGGCGCCCGGAATGGGACCAGGTATTCCTGATTTAGCTTCAAGCTAGTGCATAGACAGCGGCGAAGCTAAGTGACTGAGGTCACAGCCTTATAACAGTCGTTTCCTCCGGGGAATTAAATGCGGGAAGCCGCCTGCGGTGCAGGCGGCTTCCTGGTGTCCGGGCACCGGAGGCGCCGGGAGGGACAGTCTGTACCCCAGGCGGGACTCGAACCCACAACACGCGGATTTTAAGTCCGCTGCCTCTGCCAATTGGGCTACTGGGGCGCGGGATCAATGGTACCTGTCCACAGCGCGTTGGCTGGAAACGCCGACGGCGGCCGGCCCCGTAAAGGGGACAGCCGCCGTCGGACGCTGTGAAGCGTGGTGGAACAGGCGCGCTACTTGGCGTTGGCCGCTACCGTTTCCTTGGGAGCGGCGGTGGACGTGGCGCCGGAGCCGCCCGCCGGAACCGCTGCTGGTGCAGCGGCAGGCTTCGGGGCCGGGGTGGCTGCCGAAACAAAGGCGCCACGGGGGTTGTCCAGGTCCATAAGCTGCGTGGTGTCGCGCCCGGCGAAGAAGCCGATGATCCAGTTCAGGATGACGCGGAACTTGCGCTCAAACGTGGGCATTGCCATGCCGTGGTAGCCGCGGTGGGCCAGCCAGGCGAGACCGCCCTTGAGGCCAATCCGGCCCAGGAGGTTGATGTTGGCAACACCCTTCCATTCGCCAAAGCCCGCTACGGCACCGAGGTTCTTGTGCTTGTAGTCCGTCAGTGGCTTTTCCCAGCGTGAGGCCCAAAGGTTCTTGGCGAGGCGCTTGGCCTGGCGCAGGGCGTGCTGGGCGTTGGGGACGCAGGTGCCGTCCGGCAGGCCCTTGCCGGTGAGGTCCGGAACCGCGGCGATGTCGCCGGCGGCCCAGGCGTTCTCAACAATGCCTTCGTCGCCGGAAATGCGAAGGTCCGGCAGCACGCGGACGCGGCCGCGGGGTTCAAGCGGGAAGTCGGTGGAGCGGACCATCGGGTTCGCCTGCACGCCGGCCGTCCACACCAGGGTGTCTGCCTCGAACTCCTGGGCTGGGGTCTTGTCCGGAAGGTTGATGAGCTTCAGGGTGCCTTCGGCGCTGTCCAGGGAGGTGTTGAGGAGGACCTCGATGCCTCGGCTCCGCAGGTGCTCCACCACCCAGTCAGCCTGCTTGGCGGTGACCTCGGGCATGATGCGCCCCATGGCTTCGACCAGGACGAAGCGGACTTCCTCCTGCTTGATGCGGGGGTTGTTGCGCACTGCCGCGCGGGCGAGGTCTTCCATCTCGGTGATGCATTCGATGCCGGCAAAGCCCCCGCCGACCACCACGAAGGTGAGGGCCTTGGCCCGGGCGGCGGGGTCCGTCATGGTGGAGGCAACCTCGATGCGCTCCAGCAGCTTGTTGCGCAGGGCAACGGCTTCCTCGATGGTCTTCAGGCCGATGCCCTTGTCCGCAAGGCCCTTGATGGGGAAGGTGCGGGTGATGGCGCCGGCGGCGAGCACGACGTCGAAGTAGGGAACCTCAAAGTTTTCGCCGCCATCGGCGGGAGCCACCACAGCCGTCCGGTTCACGTGGTCGATCGAGGTAACGCGGCCCTGGATCAGTTCCGTCTGCTTGAGGTGCTGGCGGTGGGATACCACCGCGTGGCGGGCTTCAATGTTGCCGCCGGCCACCTCGGGAAGGAAGGGCTGGTAAGTCATGTAAGGCAGGGGATCAACGACGGTGACGATGCCGCCGGCATTCGCGATCTTCTTCTGCAGTTTCAGTGCTACGTACAGGCCGACGTAGCCGCCGCCTACGACGAGTACCCTGGGACGGTCCTGGAGCTGTGGGGTGGTTGCCATAGTTTAAGGATAGCTCAGTTTGTGAAAATCTTCACTAACTTGGTCGGCGGTCCGTAACGTGCGGATCCGGGCGCGGGTGCACCCCTTCCACCACGCCCGTGTCCGGCTCCTCGCCGGCAACGGCAGGGTTGCGGGCAACCCTCCGGAGCTGGATGGCAGCTGCTGCGATGATCGCCACGAACAGGACAGCAAAACCGATCACGACGGCGGCGCCGATGGCACTGTCGCGCTGGGAGGGCGCTTTGGCAGCGGGGACGGTGGCTTCCGGCAGCGTGGGTGCCGCGCTGGGTGCCGACGTCGCGGTGGGCACAGGGGTTGCGGGAGCGGCGTTGCCGCGCCTGTGCACACGGATCCATTCGGCGATGGTGCCCAGCGGGTTGACCGAAACCTGCGGGACGTCGGCCTTGAGCGCGGCCTCGGCATTGAGGATTCCATAGCCGTACAGCGGGTCCTTGCCCGGGGCACCCGCGTCCTTTGCAGTTGAGACGATCCTGTTGATCACCTGTTCAGCGCTCATGTCCGGCCATTTGGAGCGGATCAGGGCTGCCACGCCCGCGACGATCGGGGTGGACCCCGACGTCCCGGCCCACTCCGCGTAGCCCCCGCCAGGGAGACCGCCCAGGAGATTCTCGGCAGGGGCAGCCACGCCGATGCTGATCCCCTGCGACGAGGCGTCAACACTGGCCACGTTCTTGCGGTCCAGGCCAGCAACAGTGAGCACACCCGGAATGGTGGCAGGGGCTCCCACCTGGGTGTTGCCGCCGACGCGGTTCCCGGCCGCGGCAACGATCACCACGTCCTTTTGTTCGGCATAAAGGAACGCCGCGTCCCAGCTCTGCGGCCACTGCGGCGTTGTGCTGCCAAGCGAAATGTTGATCACCTTGGCGCCGTTGTCCACGGCCCAGCGGACCGCTTCGGGGATCTGGTCCTGGTCGCTTTTGCCCGAGGGGTTGGGTGAGCCCAGCCAGGTGGAGACGGAAAGGAGCTGCGCTTCAGGTGCCACACCCATGATGCCGTCCGGGGGAACCGCGGCTCCGGGACTGGGGCTGGGACTGGGGCTCGCACTGGCCGGCTGGTGTCCGCGGCCTGCCAGCATGGTGGCCACCAGGGTGCCGTGTTCGGGCTTGGAACCGACGCTTTTCTGGCCGTCCGGCTGGCCGGAACCGGATGCGTCGTAACCGCCGACGACGGCGCCCTTGAGGTCAGGGTGCTGGGCGTCGATGCCGCTGTCGATGACTGCAACCTTCACACCGGCGCCCTTTGACACCTCCCAGGCTTTGGTGATGCCCGAGTCCGCCAGCCAGTACTCTTTGTCGCGCCACTCGTCGGCCCTGGCGGAGGGCGCGGTGAAGAGGCCGGCGCACAGGCAGCACGCTGCCAGGAGGACGGCCAGGATGGCCGCCGCCGCCCGGGACACAGGCGGGGTGGAAGCTGGGGTGGAATGCATGGGCCTAACCGATGCTCAGCGCGATGCCGTCAAGGATGTCATGCTCACTTGCCGTGGCCTCAGTGACCCTCCCGCCACTCAACTCCCCCACCCGTTCCAGGATGCGCCGCCACACCAGTCCCCCGGCACCGATGACGTCCACGCGTCCGGGGTGCATATACGGCAGCGCAGCCCGGCTGGCGCGGGTCATGCCCAGCAGCTCGCTGGCCGCGTCGCGGACTTCCCCGATGGGCAGAGCCGCGCCGTGGATTGCGGCCGGCGAGTATTCGGGCAGCCGGAGCGCATGCGCGGTGATGGTGGTGACGGACCCGGCAACACCGACGACGGCGGTTGCGAGCTCCAGCGGCACGTCACGGCCCGCCCGGGCAATGGCAGCGTCCACGTCGGCTTCCGCGGCGGCAATTTGGTCGGCGGTGGGCGGATCGCTGCGGAGGTGCCGCTCGGTCAGCCGCACGCAGCCGATGTCCACGGACTTGGCCGCGGTGACACCGGCAGCTGTACCCAGGACGAACTCGGTACTTCCCCCGCCGAGGTCAACCACAAGCACCTGCTGGCCATCAAGGACGGGCAGGACGCTGCTCGCCCCGGCAAAGGACAACGCCGCTTCCTCGTCCCCGGAGATAACCTCCGGTTCGACTCCCAGCAAGTCCCTGATGCCGTCCACGAAGACGTCCCGGTTGCGCGCATCGCGGCTTGCGGAAGTGGCCACAAAACGGGTCCGCTCCGCGCCGTGCTCGTTGATCAGCCGGGCGTAGTCAGCCGTTGCGGCAAAGGTACGTTCCAGCGCTTCCGGCGCGAGTTCGCCCGTCGCATCAACGCCCTCGCCCAGCCGGACCACGCGCATCTCCCGGACGACGTCGGTGAGGGCTGTGCTGCCGTTGCTGCGGTCGATGTCGGCAATCAGGAGCCGGATGGAGTTGGTGCCGCAATCGATGGCGGCCACGCGGGTCATTCCGCGGCCTCTGCTGTGGCGGCGGGCTTCCGCACAGGAGCAGGGCGGCCAACGATGCCGGGCAGGCCCTGGGGCCCGTGGCGGCTGAGGT
This sequence comes from Arthrobacter liuii, assembly GCF_014639275.1. Classification (GTDB taxonomy): domain Bacteria; phylum Actinomycetota; class Actinomycetes; order Actinomycetales; family Micrococcaceae; genus Arthrobacter; species Arthrobacter liuii. The sequence goes on from NZ_BMFW01000001.1 coordinate 338,123, forward strand.
CCCGGGAAGGCGCTTCTCCGGTGGTGTCCCAGGCGCCGTCGCAGTAGCACTTGTCCGCTGTCCACCATTCGCTGATCATCTCGAGCGCCCGGTCGCCCAGGGGGTTGATGCCGCTGCCAACCGCCAGGGAGTGGCCTGCCAGGACGTGCAGGCACTTGACGCGGGTGGGCATCCCGCCGGCAGAGACGCCGTCGATTTCGGGGACGGGGCCGATGCCGGAACGCTGCCCGATGGCCCGGCGCGCTGCCAGGTAGTCCTCATGGGCTGACCGATAGGCTGCGGCAAGCGCGGCGTCACCGGCGAGCTGTTCGTTCATGCTGTTCATGACGCCCGCAGCTTCAAGCCTGGAAACCGCGGACGTGATCACCGGGTGCGTCAGGTAGAAGGTGGTGGGGAACGGGGTGCCGTTGCTGAGCCGGGGGGCGGTGGCGGCCACCAAGGGGTTCCCGCAGACGCAGCGGGCCGGAATCTCCACGACGTCGCGGACGGGACGTCCCAGCTGCCTGCTCAGTACTTCAAGGTCGTGTGCTGTTGGTTGGCGGGATTCGTCCCGGGCGGCTGCCGTGTTGTGTTCCACTGTCGCGGGCCGTCCTTCCTGTGCGGTTCAGTCTGTGGCCGCGCGCCTGATGGACTCCCACAGGGAATCCACCCACGGCAGATCGGCGGGGTCTTGTGCTGCTGCGCCGGCGGGGCTACTGCTTTCTCCGGCCGGCTCATCGCTGCCAAAAACCCAGTAGCCGGTTTCGCCCGGCATAACCATGTTAATGCGGTCGCGGGCCTGCTGCTTGACGTAGTTGGGGTCCTGCCAGCGTGAAACCTGCTGGCGGAGGGCGTCGCCTTGGGCCTGGCGTGCGGTGATATCGGCGTTGAGTGCGTCGATTTCGGCCTTCTTGTCGAAGAAGATCTTCACGGTTGGCGCCAGCATGATGGTGATGGCGATCATCACTACGGCCAGTGCGAGCATGCGGCCGGAGAACGCCTTGGCGGGGACGGGGTGCTGGTCCTCTTCGGTGTTCCGGACATCCTTCCCGTCAACCGGGCTGCTGCCTTGGCGTCCGTGCGACGGCTTGGCTTTGCGGGCCTCCCCCGTCTTCCCCGCTCCGGCGTGGCCTGCGGTTCCACGCCCGTGGTTGTCCTTTGACGGTGCGGGGCCCGGCTTGTCGGCGCCCTTGGCCGGGCGGAAATCGGCCCGGATGACCTCGGCACCGCCGGATGGTCCGTCGTCGGCCGTTTCCTTGGCGGGACGGGCGGGGGCGGCCTTGGGGACTTTGGGGCGGCGGGTAGCCATCACACTCCTGAAACGCAGCCTGCCTGGGCCGCCACTATCTGTACTCGATAATCACTGCTGGAACAAATGCTGCTGGAAACAACAGCGGTGGCTATGGTCTTTCAACCATAGCCACCGCGGATGGGTTTAGGCGGCTACTAGCCCTTGAAACGCGGGAAGGCGCCGCGTCCGGCGTAGCGTGCGGCGTCGTCCAGTTCCTCTTCGATGCGGAGCAGCTGGTTGTACTTGGCAACGCGCTCGGAGCGGGCCGGGGCGCCGGTCTTGATCTGGCCGGCGTTGGTGGCCACCGCGATGTCGGCGATGGTGGTGTCCTCGGTTTCGCCGGAGCGGTGCGAGGTGATGGTGGTGTAGCCGGCGCGCTGGGCCAGGGTGACGGCGTCCAGGGTCTCGGTCAGCGAGCCAATCTGGTTGACCTTGACCAGCAGGGAGTTGGCAGTCCTGGTGTCGATGCCGCGCTGCAGGATTGAGGGGTTGGTGACGAACAGGTCGTCACCCACCAGCTGGACCTTGTCGCCGATGGTGTCGGTAAGGGTCTTCCAGCCTTCCCAGTCGTTCTCGTCCAGCGGGTCTTCGATGGAAACCAGCGGGTAGTCGTTGACCAGCTCGGCGTAGTAGGCGCTCATCTCGGTGGCCGACAGTGCCTTGCCTTCGAACTGGTAGGCGCCGTCCTTGAAGAACTCGGAGGAGGCAACGTCCAGGGCCAGCGCGATGTCCTTGCCCGGGGTGTAGCCGGCGTTCTTGATGGCTTCCTGGATCAGGTCCAGTGCGGCGCGGTTGGACGGCAGGTTGGGAGCGAATCCGCCTTCGTCGCCGAGGCCGGTGGACAGGCCCTTTTCCTTCAGGACGGACTTGAGGTTGTGGTAGACCTCGACACCCCAGCGCAGGCCCTCGGAGAAGGTCTCGGCGCCGATCGGGGCGATCATGAATTCCTGGATGTCGACGTCGGAGTCGGCGTGGGATCCACCGTTGAGGATGTTCATCAGCGGCACGGGCAGGACGTGCGCGTTGGGGCCGCCCAGGTACTTGTAGAGCGGGAGGTCAGCGGAGGCTGCGGCGGCGTTGGCAACGGCCAGGGAAACGCCCAGGATGGCGTTTGCGCCGAGCTTGCCCTTGTTGGGGGTGCCGTCCAGGTCCAGCATGGCCTGGTCGATGCTGCGCTGGTCGGTGGCGTCGAAGCCGGTCAGGGCGGGGGCGATCTGGTCGATCACGGCGTCGACGGCCTTCTGCACGCCCTTGCCGAGGTAGCGGCTCTTGTCGCCGTCGCGCAGTTCGACGGCCTCGTGCTCACCGGTGGAGGCGCCTGAGGGAACCGCCGCGCGCCCGATCTGGCCGTCCGACAGCAGGACTTCAACTTCTACGGTGGGGTTGCCGCGGGAATCGAGGATCTCGCGGGCGTGGATGGCATCGATAAGCGCCATGAATTTGCTCCTTATGGGCGATTAACGGGGGGAATCAGGCAGAAAACTCGACGTACTCGTCACGGACCAGCGTAGTCGAGAGTGCTCCGGGTTACTCAACCCGGCCAAGGCCTGGACGTCATGATGGTGCTTGGTCGTTTTGATGACCTTGGTCGCGTTGATAGCGGCCGACCGCGGCACGCAGGGCGCGCTCGGCGTCCATGCCGCCGTCCCGGGCAGAACGCACGACGGCGAGCAGCAGGTTTCCGAGCTCGTCCTCGTTTGCGGGGACGGGAACCCCCGCTGGGAGCCCAAGACCTGCACGGTCTGCCCGGTCCAACGACTTCTGTGCCTTTGCCAGCGCCGGGAGGGCCTCCGGGATTCCGTCAAAAGCGTGGCGCCGCTCCGGGCGTTCGGCCCGCTTGACCGCGTCCCACTTCTGCTCGATCTCCTCCAAGGTGGCGGGAAAGCTGTCCTGCAGGGAGCCGTCAGGCCTGAAGACGTGCGGGTTCCGGCGGACCATTTTGGCACCCAGGCCGCGCGCGACGTCGTCGAACGTGAACGAGCCGCGCTCCTCCGCCAGCCGGGCGTGCAGCACCACCTGGAGCAGGACGTCCCCGAGCTCCCCCTGGAGTTCGGCGTCGGGGTGGCCGTCCTCGATGGCTTCAGCCACCTCGTAGGCCTCCTCCAGCAGGTACTCCACCAGCGATGCGTGCGTAAGTGCGCCCATCCAGGGACAATGCTCGCGCAACTGGGCAATAACAGTGACGAGTCTTTCGCCGGGTGTCTGGTCAGCCAAGGTTGGCGTAGGCGTCGTTGATGTACTCCACCAGCGCTTCCTTTTCCTCCAGGGGCAGGAAGGACGCCTCGGCAGCGTTCAGGGTCAGCTCCAGCAGGTCGTCGAGGTCGTAGTCAAACGTTTCCACCAGCAGGTTGAACTCATCTGTCAGGGTGACGCCGCTCATCAGGCGGTTGTCCGTGTTGATGGTGACGTTGAAGCCCAGCTGGTAGAGCATGTCCAGCGGGTGGCTTTCGATGCCTTCGCCGAACTCGGCGGTTGCGCCGGTCTGGAGGTTGGAAGAAGGGCAGATTTCCAGGGCGATGCCGCGGTCGCGGACCCAGCTGGACAGGTCGCCGAGGGTGACCAGGCCCACGGTAGCCTCGTCGTCGTCGTCGAATTCCACCATGATGTCCTCGGCGATACGGACGCCGTGTCCCAGCCGCAAGGCCCGGCCGTCCACCAGTGCGGACTGGATGCTGTCCAGCCCGGCTGCCTCACCGGCGTGCACTGTGGCGGGAAAATTGTGCTGGGCAAGGTAGGTGAAGGCGTCCTTGAAGCGGCTGGGCAGGAAGCCGTCCTCTGCGCCGGCGATGTCGAAGCCCACAGCGCCCTTGTTGCGGTGGCGGACCGCCAGTTCGGCGATCTCCTGGCCGCGCTCGGCGTGGCGCATTGCGGTGATCAGCTGGCCCACCTGGATCTCACGCCCGGTCTCGGAGACAGCCTCGACGCCGGCCTCCAACCCTTCCTGCACGGCTTCTACGGCTTCATCGAGGGTGAGGCCGTTTTGGAGGTGCTGTTCGGGCGCCCACCGGACTTCGCCGTACACCACGCCGTCGTCGGCGAGGTCCTCGACGAATTCCTTGGCCACGCGGAACAGGCCGTCGTAGGTCTGCATGACGGCCACTGTGTGGTCGAACGTTTCCAGGTAACGGACCAGGGATCCGGAGTCTGCCGATTCGCGGAACCACTGTCCCAGGGCTACGGGGTCTGTCGACGGGAGCGTGTGGCCAGCGGCCTCGGCCAGTTCGATGATGGTGGCCGGACGGAGTCCTCCGTCCAGGTGGTCGTGAAGGGAAACCTTGGGCAGGCTCTTCAGGTCAAAATCGATGGCAGGGGCGGCGTCAACAATGGGCTCAGTCACGTTCCCACCTTAGGGTGGGGCGGAGTTCAAAGCCAGCCGTTACTTGGCTGCGGGACCGGCTTCTGCCGACGGCACCACGAACGCCTGGGTCCCGGGCCGGTGGGTCCCGGGCCGACCCTCGTGCCCGGAGCCGGCCGAGCCTTCGGTCCATCCGTCCATATCATCCGTATCAGTTGCGTCGTGCCTGCCCAGCCGTTTGTGCCACCAGCGGAGTGCGTGGTCGATGACGATGCCCAGGACAATCGCGAACACGACGGCGATGCCGGCGCTCAGCAGCGGGTTGTGGTGCAGCCACGGGAAGGAACTGGCCAACACGCCGATGCCAAGGGAGTAGCCCACCCAGGTCACGCAGGCGAAGGCATCGAAGACGAAGAACCTGCGGTGCGAGAAGCCGGTGCTTCCGGCCACGTAGTTGACGGCCACCCGTCCCCACGGGATGTACCGGGCGGTGAAGATCAGCACCGCGCCGCGTTTCTCCAGCTCATAGCGGGCCCAGGCGAAGACTTTTCGAACCTTGGGCCTTCGCATCCATCCCCACCGGTCCAGGCCGATCTTGCGGCCCAGCAGGTAGGCCATGTTGTCGCCGCAGATGGCGCCGACCAGGGCGGTGAGGCCGAGGATCCAGAGGTTGGGTTCGCCGCTGTGCCGGGAGAATGCTGCAAGCGCCACGATAAGGGTCTCGCTGGGGACCACCATGGCGAAGCCGTCCACGAAAAAAAACACCAGCAGCGCCGGGTAAATCCACCACTGGCCCGCTGCATGGAGCACGGCCCCATTAATAAACTCCACGCGGTGTTGCTCCTGTAAAAAATGGCACAGCCAAATGCGCCGCAGCCAAAGCGGAAATCGTCCCTAAGTGTCCCATGCGGGGGCCGCAGTCCGCTACGCCCCGATGCCCCGGACTTAACCCTTCAACGCGCTGGTCAGGCACCCGGTTCCCGGATCCGCTCCACAACGTTGGGTTTACCCCGGAATTTGTTGATCACCAGGTCCACCAGGATGCCCAGCGCCACGGCACAAACGATGGCAATCGCCGCGCCCAGGACGTGGTTGTCCTCGAACCACTGGCCAAAGAAAAGCCCGATCGCCACCGAGTAAGCCGCCCAAAGGCTGGCCGAAAGGACGGTCAGGCCCGCGAACCGCAGGTGCGGATAATGGGTGACCCCGGCCGTCAGGTTGACCGCCACCCGGCCAATTGGAACGAACCGGGCCACCAGGATCAGCGACGCCGGCCGCTTGCGCAGTTCCCGGCCGGCCCAACGGAACGCGGCCTGCATGCGCGGCCCGCGCATCCAGGCCCAGCGCCGGGTGCCGACGCGGCGGCCCAGCAGGTAGGCGATATTGTCCCCGGAGAAGGCACCGGCTGCGGCAATCAGCGCCAGGAGCAGCGGGTTGGGAACATCAGCGGTGGCGGCAACCGCTGCCAGGCCCACTACCACCGATTCGCTCGGGACCGGCGGGAAGAAGCCATCAATGACGCAGCAGGCCAGCACCAGGACCAGCACCCACGGCTGGCCGGCTGCGGCAAGGATGAAGTCATTGATGGCCTGCATTGGTCCCTATGCTATGCGGTCGATGATGAGCTGCTGGGCAGGCCGCGAACCTTCCGGAGCGATGACCACGGCGTGTTCGAGTGCTTCCCGGGCGCGGGCGAACCGCTCCGGAGTGTCGGTGAGCAATGTCATCAAAGGCTCCCCTGCACGGACGGTGGCGCCGGGCTTGGCATGCATGCGCACTCCCGCCCCCGCCTGGACTGCGTCCTCCTTGCGGGCCCGGCCTGCGCCCAGCCGCCATGCCGCCAAACCAACAGCGAGCGCGTCCAGTTCCACCACCACCCCATCGGCAGGGGCGTAAACGACGTCGGATTCCCTGGCCACCGGCAGGTCTGCCCTGGGGTCGCCGCCCTGGGCGGCGATCATCCTGTTCCAGACGTCCATGGCGCGGCCGTCCTTGAGCGCAGCGGCGGGGTCGGCGTCGTGCACCCCTGCGCAGGCGAGCATCTCTTGGGCGAGCCGGACGGTCAGCTCCACGACGTCGTCCGGGCCGCCGCCCGCCAGCACCTCCACCGATTCCGCGACCTCGATGGCATTGCCGGCCGTGAGGCCCAACGGGGTGTTCATGTTGGTCAGTAGCGCAACGGTGTTGACCCCCGCGTCCTTTCCGAGTGCCACCATGGTTTCGGCAAGTTCCCGGGCTTTGGCTTCGTCCTTCATAAAGGCGCCGCTGCCCACCTTGACGTCCAGGACCAACGAGCCGGTGCCTTCGGCGATCTTCTTGCTCATGATGGACGAAGCGATGAGCGGTATCGCTTCCACCGTTCCGGTGACGTCGCGCAGCGCATAGAGCTTCTTGTCCGCGGGAGCCAGGCCCGCACCGGCAGCACAGATCACCGCCCCCACGTCCTGGAGCTGGGCAAGGATCTCGTTGTTGGCCAGGTTGGCCCGCCATCCCGGGATCGATTCCAGCTTGTCCAGGGTGCCGCCGGTGTGTCCCAGCCCGCGGCCGGACAGTTGCGGGACGGCTACGCCGAACACCGCCACCAGCGGGGCCAGCGGCAGGGTGATCTTGTCCCCCACCCCGCCGGTGGAATGCTTGTCTGTGGTGTATTTCAGGCCGCCATCAGGACGCCGGAGGCTGGAAAAATCCATCCGCTCACCGGAAGCGATCATGGCAGCCGTCCAGCGGGCAATTTCGGCACGGTCCATGCCGTTGAGCAGGATGGCCATGTTCAGGGCTGCCATTTGCTCGTCCGCGATGGCCCCCCGCGTGTACGCATCGATGGTCCAGTCGATCTGTTCGGGACTTAGCGTCCCCTTGTCGCGCTTGGTGCGGATGATGTCAACGGCGTCGAACGCTTCGGCTTTGCTCTCGGTCATCGGGTCTCCTTCAGGTGTTCGGGACCGAAGGCGTCGGGCAGCACCTGGTCCATGGTCTTGATGCCTTGGGTGGTCCTAACCTGCATGTCCGGGGCCCGGAATTCGTACAGCAACTGCCGGCACCGGCCGCAGGGCATGAGGATGTTGCCCGCCCCGTCAACGCAGTAGAAGGCGCGCAACAGCCCGCCGCCGGTCATCTGCAGGTTCCCCACCAGGACGCATTCGGCGCAAAGGGTCAGCCCATAGCTGGCGTTCTCCACGTTGCAGCCGCTGACAATCCGGCCATCCCGGGTGAGGGCCGCTGCCCCCACCGGAAACTTTGAGTAGGGGGCGTAGGCGTTCTTCATGGCGGCGACGGCGGCGGCCTCCAGGGCTGCCCAGTCGACAGTTTGCGCTTGATCCACGGCACTCAGCCCTTGACGTAGGGGATGCCGTCGGCCGCCGGTGGCCTGGACCGTCCCACCAGGCCGGCTACAGCAATGACGGTCAGGGCGTAGGGCAGCATCGCCATGAACTGGCTGGGCACGGGCGAGCCGATGATGGTGATGGTGCTTTGCAGGTTATCGGCAAAACCGAACAGCAACGAGGCCAGGAAGGCACCGATCGGGTTCCAGCGCCCGAAGATCATGGCCGCAAGGGCGATGTAGCCGCGGCCGCCGGACATGTCCTTACTGAACGCGTCCACCGACACCAAGGTGAAGAATGAGCCGCCGATTCCGGCGATGGCGCCGCCCATGAGGACGTTGACGAAGCGGGTCCGGTTGACGTTGATGCCCACTGTGTCAGCCGCCTGGGGGTGTTCGCCGACAGCACGCACCCTCAGGCCCCACTTGGTGTGGAACAGCCCTACATAGATCACGATCACGGCCACGTACATGAGATAGCCGACCAGGGACTGGCGGAACAGGATGGGTCCGATGATCGGGATGTCGGCGAGGAACGGGATATCGATGGCCTGGAGCCGGCCGGGCTTGTTCAGCTGCTCCGGGTTCTCTGTGAGCAGGGTGGAGAACAGGAAGCTGGTGAGCCCGCTGATCAGCACGTTGAGCACGACTCCGACGATGATCTGGTTGACGAGGTATTTGATGCTCACCAGGGCCAGGACCAGGGATACGAGGGCCCCGGCAACAGCCGCGGAGATGAGCCCCACATAGACGTTGCCGCTCACAGTGGCCACGACGGCGGCGGAGAAGGCGCCGAGCAGGAGCTGGCCCTCGATGGCGATGTTGACGACGCCGGCCCGTTCGCACAGAACACCTGACAGCGAGCCGAACACCAAGGGCACGGCCAGTGTCACAGCCCCGGCCATGAGGCCACCGAGGGATATGGACGGCTCGGGATCCCGGCCGCCGGCCACGATCCAAATCATGAACCCGACCAGGAAGACCACCGCGAAGAGACCGCCCACCCATCCCGGTGTGCGCCTCCCCTGCAGGGTCAGAAAGCAGGAGTACCCGGCCGCCGCGAGCAGCACGATGGCCGCGATCCAGCCTAGTGCCATCGAAGGCACGGTGATCTTCTCCACACCGGCGACGCCCAAGGCGGCCAGGCCCAGAACGACGGCGGCGGCGATGGTGGCGGCAGGAATCCAACGGTCCACTGCCCGGCCCTTGCGCCGCTGGCTTATCCAGCGGTAGCCGAGGTAGGTTACGGCAGCCAGCGCCACGGCAAGGGTAACCCACGCCGCCGCGGAGGAGGCGTTCGGGTCGCGTGCCTCGGCGATCCGGAACCCGGCCGATTTTGTGTTGGCCAGGAACCCGAACAGGACAGTGCCGAGGACGGCCAGCAAACCGAGGCCTATACCGGTTTTCCAGCTCACCAATTCCGTTGCGTTTGCCGGCGTAACGGTACGTCCATCGCTGGAAGCGTGGCCGGTTCCTTTTCCTGTCCCCGGTTGCTTGCCAGCAGGAGATTGTGTCGTGGCGCTCATACTGCCGCTCCGCTCTTAACGCCGCCTGTACGCGGACCTGGGGTCCCACTTGTGGTGGTTTTCTTCTTACGGGGGTTGAGTCCGAATATCGCACGGACCAGCGGCGGTGCCGCGATGAACAGCACGATCAGGGACTGGATAACGAGCACGATGTCGATCGGCGTCTGCGTCTGGGCCTGCATGGCCACTCCGCCCGCTCGGAAGGCGCCGAACAGCAGGCCCGCGAAAAAGGTTCCCCACGGCGTCGAGCGCCCCAGCAGGGCGACCGTGATGGCATCAAAGCCGATGGTGGCGGCGACGCCGCCGGAAAGGTACTTTTCCGTGCCGGACACCTGGGCCACACCGGCCAGGCCTGCCAGCGCGCCGGCGATCGCCATCACCAGGATCGTGCTGCGGGCGACATTGATGCCGGCGGTACGGGCGGCGTTGGGGTTCGCGCCGACGGCGCGGAACTCGAAACCGATCGTGGAGCGGTTAAGCAGCCACCAGACGACGACGGTGGCCAGGATGGCGGCCAAGAAGCCGGCGTGGAGGCGGAACTGCGGTCCAAGCAATTCGGGGAACAGCGCGGTGGAGTCCAGGAACGGGGAGATCGGGTTGGTGGAACCTTTGCGCTGGAAGGCCGGAGTGGTGAGCAGGAACAGCAGGAGGAAGTTGGCGATGTAGTTGAGCATGATCGTCACAATCACCTCGTGTGCCCCGGTCCGTGCCTTCAGCAGGCCGACGACGCCGCCCCAGACCGCGCCGCCGACCAGGCCGGCCAGGATGACGACCAGCAGGTGCAGGCCAAGGGGAAGGTGCCAGGCAAAGCCGGCGTAGGCGCCGAAGAGCGCCCCGAAAATAATCTGCCCCTGCGCACCGATGTTGAACAGGCCGGCGCGGAACGCCAGGGCGACGCCGAGCCCGGCGCAAATCAGCGGGGTGGAGACCGTGAGAGTCTCGGTGATCGGGTACAGCTGTGCGCCCAGGTCGGTGCCGGCCCAGTTGAAGATGGACCCCTGCACCAGCGCGGTGTACGGACGGATGACTTCGGTCAGGAGGTCCCCGGGCTGCGCGAAGAAGTAGCCGGCAGCGGTAGCGACCTTGGGGTTGGTCACCGCCATCAGGATGCCGCCGAGCACGATGGCGAGCAGCACCGAGAGTACGGACACCATAACGTTGCCGGTGAAGATCTCGTGAAGCACGGACCCGCCGCCGTCCCGGTCCCGGCTGCGTCGTTGGGTCGCGGCCGGAACGGCGGACGGCGGCATCTGGCCACCGGCGGTGTCCAGAACGACGTCGGAGGCCACGGCCTCGGATGTGACGCCGCCGGGCACCTGCATTTCCGCCGGCTCTGCCGCGTCGTTGCTGCCCGGGGCCTGCGGCCCCGGGGTTGTCTTCTCAGACATGGGTTTCTCCTTCGTGGCCGGCAGTCTCCGCGACCGCCGCCGCCGTCGTGCCGCTGTCGGCGTGGGCGGACGCGCCGGCTTCAGCTTCGGCGGCCGGGACCCCGGCCATCATCAGGCCCAGCATGTCGCGGGACGTGGTGGCGGGTACGATCCCAACCAGCCGTCCACGGTAGAGAACCGCGATCCGGTCGGCCAGCTGCATCACTTCGTCCAGTTCAGTGGAGACGATCATGACAGGGGTTCCGTGGTCACGTTCGGCAATGACGCGTTTGTGGACGAACTCGATCGAGCCGACGTCGAGCCCGCGGGTGGGTTGTGAGGCGATGAACAGGCGCAGCGGACGCGAGAGCTCGCGGGCCAGGACCACCTTCTGCTGGTTGCCGCCGGAAAGGGTGCCCACAGCGGCCGACACCGATGGGGTGCGGACGTCGAATTCCTCGACCTTCCTGGCGGCGTTCTCTGCGATCACGCCGGACTTCATGCCGACGCCGCGCGCGAAGGGCGCCTTGTCGTAGAGGTCCAGGATCATGTTCTCCGAAATGGTGAACGTGCCCACGAGCCCGTCGAGGGTGCGGTCCTCGGGGACGAAGCCCACGCCGGCACCCAGGACGTGCTTGACGCTCTTGCCCAGCAACTCCTTGCCGTCGAGAGTGATGGATCCTGCCACGTGCGGCTGCACGCCCAGGATCGCCTCAGTCAGTTCCGTCTGGCCGTTGCCCTGCACGCCGGCGATGGCGAGGACTTCACCCTTGGCAATGTCGAACGACAGGTCATCGACGACGTGCTGGCCGTTGTGGTCCGTCACGGTCAGGTTCCGGACCTTGAAGGTCACCTCACCGGCCCTGGCCGGCGCTTTGTCCAGCGACAGGCTCACCGTGCGCCCCACCATGGCGGAGGCCAACTCGGTTGGAGAAGCCGTGGGGTCGGCCTGCCCGACGACCTTGCCGCGCCGGATGACCGTGATGGTGTCCGAAATGGCTTTGACTTCACGCAGTTTGTGGGAAATGAAGACGATCGACTTACCGTCCCGCTTCAACTGCCGGATGATTTCGAGGAGTTCATCCGTCTCCTGCGGCGTCAACACCGCGGTGGGTTCGTCCAGGATGAGCACCTCGGCATCACGAACGAGGGCCTTGATGATCTCGACGCGCTGTTGGACGCCGACGGGCAGGTCCTCCACCATGGCGTCGGGGTCGACGTCGAACCCGTACTGGTCCGAGATCCGGCGGATCTTCTCGCGCGTGGCGCCCAGGTTGAGCAGGCCGGCGGCCTTGGTGGTCTCGTTGCCCAGCGCGACGTTCTCGGCCACGGAGAAGACCGGGATAAGCATGAAGTGCTGGTGGACCATGCCAATGCCGGCAGCCATCGCCTCGCCGGGATCCTTGAAAACAACCGGCTTGCCATCGACCAGGATTTCACCTTCGGTCGGGTCGTACAGGCCGTAGAGTACGTTCATCAGGGTGGATTTCCCGGCACCGTTCTCTCCCAGGAGGCAGTGCACCTGCCCCGGTTCGACGACCAAATCGATGTGGTCATTGGCTACCAGGGACCCGAATCGCTTCGTGATCCCTTTCAGTTCGAGTTTCAAAACCCCAACCAATCTGTGTGTGTATGGATCTGCTTCGGCACCCTGTCGGCGGCAAGGCAGCGGGTAGTCCCAGCCTAGTGTTGCCGGTGGTTCCTGGGCAGGGCAGGCAGCCCGCAAAAAAGAGCGCGCTGCCCTTCGGCCGAGGTGACGGCGGAAGGGCAGCGCGGCCCCGCGGGTCAATGCCTACTTGGTCGGGCTGGACTTCGATTCGACCTTGACTGCGCCGGAGATGATGTCCTTCTTGAGCTGGTCCAGGTCGCTCTTCACGTCTGCCTGCACAGCGGAATCGAGATCATGGACCGGAGCCAGGGCCACGCCACCATTTGCGAGGGTTCCGATGTATGGTGTGGCGTCGAACTTGCCGTCCTTGTCGTCTTTGATGACCGTCTCCACCGCGGTGGACATGGTCTTCTGGACGGAGGAGAGGATTACGGACTTGTAATCCGGGGCAGTCAGGTAGCCATCCGAGTCGACCCAGATGAGCTTTGCGTCCTTGCCTTTGGACTTAGCGTCAAGAATCGCGCTGCCTGCGCCACTTCCAACGGGTCCGGCCACGGGCAGGACGACGTCGGCGCCCTGGTCAAGGAAACCCTGGGTCAGGACCTTGCCCTTGTCGACCTGCTTGAAGTCACCGACGAAGGTGCCGTCCTGCTTGTCCTTGTCCCAGCCGATGAGCTGGACGTTCTTGCCCTTCTTCTGGTTGTAGTACTTAACGCCGTCGGCAAAGCCGTCCATGAAGATGGTGACGGTGGGGATGTTGATGCCGCCGAAGGTGGCGACCTTGCCGGTCTTGGAGGTGCCGGCCGCCAGGTAGCCGGCCAGGAACGCGGCCTGGGCCGTGTCATAGACGATCGGCTTGACGTTCTTGGGGAATGTGGGGTCGTTGTAGTCGATGATTGCGAAGTGGCTGTTCGGGTTGGCCGTCGCGATGGACTTCGTGGCGTCGCCGAGCAGGAAGCCTACAGTGACCGTGAGCTTGCAGCCCTGCTGGACCATGGACCGGAGGTTCGGGTCATAGTCCGTGTCAGCCTTGGACTGGACGTGCTTCTCCTTGATACCGAGGTCTTTCACGGCGCTCTGCAGGCCCTCGTAGCCTGACTGGTTGAACGACTTGTCGTCGAATCCACCGGAGTCGGACACCATGCATGCAGTGTAATCCGATGTGGTGGCTGAACCTGAGGCGCCGGGCGAGGACGGGGCGGCCCCGCAGCCGGTGAGCAGCAGAGCGGACGCACCGAGGGTGGCCACACCGGCCATTGAACCGCGCTTGAAGCTGGCACGCAGTGATTTCTTCAATTTTCCTCCAGGGATGATGCGAGTGGCGCTACGGGCTGGAATTCAATGAGTGTCCGTTTCGGCGCTGAAATTCTGTTTTCACTGAAGGCACGCAGCACTGCGCCGGAGCGCACTGATGGCACTCACTTTAGTGGCCTGCGACACGTCCCAATAGCACGGCGGGAGCCCATCCGGGAGATTGTTTACAAGTTGTTACCAAGCAGTAGGGGCACCGCAGAATACGGTGCCCCTACTGCTTGTGAATGGACTGCGGCGGCTACAGCCGGACCAGCATCTTGCCAGTGTTGGCCCCGTCCAGGAGGTCCATGAACGCCCGCGGCGCGTTTTCCAGCCCGTCCACGATCGTCTCGTCGTAGCGCACGGTTCCGTCCGCCAGCCAGCCGGCCATCTTCTCGGCGAACTCCGCCGCGTGCTGCCGCTGGCCGCCCACCAGGAAGCCGCGAAGGGTCAACTGCTTGCCGATCGCCTGCATCAGGTTGTGGGGTGCGGGAGTGGGTTCGGTGGAGTTGTACTGGGCGATTGCGCCGCACATGGCCACCCGTCCGCCCACGTTGAGGACCGCCAGGGCTGCCTCCAGGTGTTCGCCGCCCACGTTGTCGAAGTAGACGTCGATGCCGTCCGGCCCGGCAGCCTTCTCGAGCTGCTCGGGAACGGGACCATCGTGATAGTCGAAGGCCGCATCAAAACCAAGCTCCAGGAGCCGGGCCACCTTGGCGGGCGAGCCGGCCGAGCCGATCACCCGCGAGGCGCCCATGGCTTTGGCAATCTGCCCCACCAGGGAGCCCACCGCACCTGCCGCACCCGAAACGAAGACGGCGTCCCCCGGCTTGAACTCAGCTACCTTCAACAGGCCGGCATACGCCGTCAGCCCCGTCATGCCCAGGGCGCCGAGGAAAGCGGAAGCCGGTGCCAGGTCCGTGCGGGCCGGGGTGGCAGCGTTGCCGTCCACCACGGCGTACTCCCGCCAGCCAAGGGAATGCACGACGACGTCGCCCTCCTTGTGTGCGGACGAACGGGACGCAATCACCTCACCCACCGCCCCGCCGTCGAGCGCCTTGCCCACGGCGAAGGGGGCGGAGTAGGACTTGACGTCGTTCATCCGGCCCCGCATGTAGGGGTCCACGGACATAAAGAGGTTGCGCACCAGGATCTGGCCGTCTTCAAGCTCGGGCAGGTCAGACTCGGCAAGTTGGAAGTTGCCGCTGGAAGGACGCCCCACGGGGCGCGACGCGAGCCGGATTTCACGGGTGGTGGTTGCAAGTGCTGTGCTCATGCTGCGTACTCCAGAATCTTGAGGTCGACATTGATGTTGCCGCGGGTGGCGTTCGAATAGGGGCAGACCTGGTGTGCCTTGGCCACCAGGTCCTCTGCGGTGGCGAGGTCCAGTGCGGGCAGGGCGATTTCCAGCTCGGCAGCCAGCCCGAAGCCGGCTCCGCCGTCCAGCTGCCCCAGGTGGACCTTCGCTGCCACTGCCGAGTCGGTCAGGTCGGCGCCTGCCTTGCGGCCCACCAGCCGCAGTGCGGAGTGGAAGCAGGCGGCATACCCGGCGGCGAAGAGCTGTTCGGGGTTGGTGCCTTGGCCGCTGCCGCCCAGTTCGACGGGGCTGGCGAGGTCCACTGCCAGCTTGCCGTCGTTGCTGCGCGCAGTGCCGTCACGTCCCTCGCCGGAGGCCAGGGCCTCGGCGGTGTAGAGAGTCTTCACGAAAGATATCCGTCCTGTAGATGGGATGGTGCAGTAGTCGCCGCTCGGAGCGGCTTTGTCAGAGCGACCCGTGCAGTGCGGCCGTGAGCTTGCCCAGGGTGGTCCGCAGTTGTTCGAGTTCGTCCAGGGAGAGCCCTGCGGCATCGGCCAGCCGCTGTGGAATGGCCCTGGCAGGCCCGCTGAGGCTTCGCCCGGCGGCCGTCAGGTGGATGGCGACACGGCGTTCGTCCTCGACGGACCGCCGGCGTTCCACGAGCCCAAGGGCTTCAAGGCGCTTGAGGAGGGGCGACAGGGTGCCCGAGTCAAGGCCGAGCTCCCCGCCGAGTTCCTTAACACCGCGAGGCTCGCTTTCCCACAGCACCAGCATCACCAGGTATTGCGGGTAGGTGAGCCCCAGTTCGTCGAGGACGGGCCTGTACACGGCGGTGGCGGCACGGGACGCCGAGTAGAGCGCAAAACATACTTGCCGGTCCAGGCGGGGCGCTTCGGTCATAGTGACACCATAGCCCACAATTAAGTTGTGCACAACTTACCGCAGGCGGAGTGTCCCCTGTTGTACCGCCGTCGTGATTCCGCGACCGCGCCCGGCGCCTTTTCCTGGCAGCCCCGCCCGGGTGGGGCGGGCTTAGGGAACCTGTGCTTGCTCGAGGTCCCTGATGGTCCGCAGCGCCGCTGCCGTGAGGACCCGGATGCCCAGGCCCAGGGAGCGCTCGTCCAGGATGTAATCGCCGCGGTGCAGGTCGTAGTCCTCCCCGCCGGGCGTTTTGGTGCCCAGGCGCATCATCGCTCCGGGAAGTTCGGCAAGGAACCAAGCGAAGTCCTCGCCGCCCATGGACTGCGGAGTCAGCACCACTGCGCTCTCGCCGATTTCCGCGCGCGCGGCCGCCTCGATGATGGCTGTCTCGTGTTCGGAGTTCACCACCGGCGGCACACCCCTGGTGTGCTCCAAATGGACATCCACCCCATACGGCGCGGCCACCTGGTGGACCACTTCGTCGAGGAGTTCACCGGCGGCGTGCCAGGCGTCTCGGTCCAGGCACCGCATTGTTCCGGCCATGTAGCCGGTGCCGGGGATGGCGTTGGGTGCCGAGCCGGCGGTGATCTGGCCCCACACCACGGACACACCGCTGCGGACATCCACCCGGCGGGACAGCACGGCCGGCACGTTGACCGCGATCTGCGCCAGTGCGAACACCAGGTCTTCAGTGAGGTGCGGGCGGGAGGTGTGGCCGCCGCGGCCGGACAGTTCGATCCGGATGGTGTCCGATGCCGAGGTGATGGCACCTATCCTTGTGCCCACCTTGCCCACTTCAATCCTGGGATCGCAGTGCAGCGCCAAGATTCGCGGTACACCGTCCAGGACACCCTGCTCGATGCAGGAATGCGCGCCGCCGGGCATGGTCTCTTCGGCCGGTTGGAAAATGATCCTTACGGTGGCGCCGAGGGGTGCCTCCTGATGCATCCGGTTCAGGACCAGCGCAATGCCAAGCATGGTGGCTGTGTGCACGTCATGGCCGCAGGCATGGGTGACACCATGGTTTTTCGACGCGAACGCCAGGCCGGTTTCCTCGATGATGGGCAGCGCATCGATGTCGCCGCGCAGCGCGGTGGCGATGGGCCCTTCGCCTACGTCCACCGTCAGCCCGGTACCCTCCAGCCGGCGGGGGCTCAGGCCGGCTGCCTCGAGCCGTTCGGCGAGCTTGTCCGTGGTGCGGAACTCCTTGAAGGACAGTTCCGGGTGCGCATGCAGGTCCCGGCGGAATTCGATCAGTTCCGGCAGCAGCGGCTCGAGCCACGGAGCCACCCGTGCGGTGGGCTCGGCTTCTGTAGTGTAATTGCGCACTGCTTCACTCTAGCGACGGTAGAGGCCTTAGTACCCATTCACTGACGCCTCATTACAGCCCGGCCCTGCCGGCACGCGCGGTGCCGGCAGGTTTCCGCATCAGAGGACGTCCGTGTCCCCGCTGGCCTTGAGTGCGTCCACGGCGGCCTTCACGCGCTGCGAGTTGGCCATGGTGGTCACCAGGAGGGCGTCGGGTGTGTCCACGACGACTACGTCCTGGATACCGATCAGTGCGATGACACGCTTGGTGTCGGTGACCACAACCCCGCTTGAGTTCTCGGTGAACACGCGGGCGCCTTCGCCCAGGACCGTGACATCGTCAACTTCCTTTGCGCTGTTCAGCCGGCCAACGGAGGCGAAGTCGCCCACGTCGTCCCACCGGAAGGAGCCGGGCACGACGGCCACGTCCCCGGCTTCAGCGGCGGGCTCGGCCACTGCGTAGTCGATGGCGATCTTCGGCAGGGTAGGCCAGATGCGGGCGGTGACCTCGTCACGCTGCGGGGTGTCCCACGCCCTGGCGATTTCCTGCAGGCCCTGGAACAGCTCAGGCTGGTTGGCCTCAAGGTGCTTGAGCATCAGTGACACGGGCGCCACGAACATGCCGGCGTTCCATACATAGTCACCGCTGTCCACGTACTGCTGTGCCACCGCTTCGTCAGGCTTTTCGACGAACTCCACCACGTCGTGCGCGCTGGGCGCCCCTTCGATGTGCAGCGCCTTGCCGGAGCGGATGTACCCGAACCCGGTGGAGGGGTGGGTGGGCTTGATGCCGATGGTCACGATCTTGCCGGTTGCGGCCGTATGGATCGCTTCGCGGACGGCCTGCTGGAAGAGGTTGTCCGGGCTGATGACGTGGTCGGCGGCGAAGGAACCCATGATGGTGTCGGGATCGCGCTCGTGCAGGATGGCCGCCGCGAGGCCGATGGCCGCACCGGAGTCCTTGGGCTCCGACTCAAGGACCAGATCGGCGTCCTGGACTTCGGGAAGCTGGCGGCATACGGCGTCGCGGTGGGCATGGCCGGTCACCACCAGCATCCGGTTGCCCGCCAGCGGGTGCAGCCGGTCGTAGGTGGCGCGCAGCAAGGTGCTGCCCGATCCCGTGAGATCGTGAAGGAACTTGGGAGCTGCTGCTCGTGACAGGGGCCAGAGGCGGGTCCCCACTCCGCCTGCCGGAATCACCGCAATGAAGCGGTCAAGGGGTGAAGCCGGGCTTGTCACTTTGTCTGTACTCATCACGGCTACTTTAGCGGACGGCCCGCAACGGGTTCATGTGTCAACGCATGGGTCCTGCGTTTTGGGACACGGCCGCACTCAAAAGCCGACGGCAGTGTGGCGTTTGTCTCATTTCCCCGGAAAATCCGCACCAGCGCTGGACACCAATAAACTCCTAAATTGAATAAGCTGTTAGCGGAGCCTAGATTTAGGCCTGAGCTACGAGTGCTCTCGCAGCAGGCGTTCCCCCCGCATGGATCTCATGCCAGCGCCGCTGTGTCGCAGGGAGGTTTATCAGTGCCGACAAAACCAGCTGGCACCTTGTACCGCGGCCGTGAAGGCATGTGGTCCTGGGTAGGACACCGCATTACCGGTGTAGTGATCTTTTTCTTCTTGTTGGTCCACGTCCTGGACACCTCCTTGGTGCGTGTGTCACCGGAGGCCTACACCGCCGTGATCGGCGCCTACAAGAACCCCCTGATGGCGCTGGGCGAAACCGGCCTTGTTGCCGCAATCGTGTTCCACGCCTTCAACGGCCTGCGGATCATTGCGGTCGACTTCTGGAAGAAGGGCGCCAAGTACCAGCGGCAGATGCTGTGGGCAGTCCTGGCCCTCTGGGTCGTGACCATGCTCGCTTTCTCCATCCGCCACCTCTCCCTCTCCCTCGGAGGTCACTAAGCCATGACTGCAACGATCGAGAGCCCCCGCAGCGGGCGGATCGCTCCCCAGTACCGCCGCAGCGGCGGCTCCCGGGGCAACTTCGAGATGATCGCCTGGCTGTTCATGCGCCTCTCCGGCGTAGTACTGGTGGTGCTCATCTTCGGCCACCTGTTCGTGAACCTCATGGTCGGTGAAGGCATCCACGCCATCGACTTCGGCTTCGTCGCCGGCAAGTGGGCGGACCCGTTCTGGCAGTTCTGGGACCTGGCCATGCTGTGGCTGGCAATGCTGCACGGCACCAACGGCGTTCGGACCATTATTAACGACTACGCCGAGAAGACCTCGACGCGCCGCTGGCTGAAGACCGTGCTCTACGCGGCAGCAGTGGTCATCATCCTCCTGGGCACCCTGGTCATCTTCACCTTCAACCCGTGCCCCGTGGTGAACGGCGTTGCCCTTCCGGGCGGCTTCTGCCCTGCCTAGCACTGGCCCAACCCCGGGCCCGCGGGCTTTACCCGCGGGCCCTGTTTTGCGGAGCAGGCAAAGCCGCCCCGTTGTTTCATAGCGAATTTTGAGAGAAAGAGCGTCTGGTATGCAGGTCCATAAGTACGACGTCGTCATCGTCGGTGCCGGTGGCGCTGGCATGCGCGCCGCGATCGAGTCCGGTCAGCGCGCGCGCACAGCAGTACTGACCAAGCTCTACCCCACCCGCTCCCACACGGGTGCGGCACAGGGTGGCATGTGCGCAGCCCTGGCCAACGTCGAGGAAGACAACTGGGAATGGCACACGTTCGACACCGTCAAGGGCGGCGACTACCTGGTTGACCAGGACGCGGCCGAGGTCATGGCCAAGGAAGCCATCGACGCCGTGCTGGACCTGGAAAAGATGGGCCTGCCGTTCAACCGCACGCCGGAAGGCCGCATCGACCAGCGCCGCTTTGGTGGCCACACCCGTGACCACGGCAAGGCTCCGGTCCGCCGTGCATGCTACGCCGCGGACCGCACCGGCCACATGATCCTGCAGACGCTGTACCAAAACTGCGTCAAGCACAACGTTGAGTTCTACAACGAGTACTACGTCCTGGACCTGCTGACGGTTGAAGAGGACGCTGTCCGCGCGGACGGCACGCCCTACAAGCAGAAGCGCGTGGCCGGCGTCGTCTCCTACGACCTCGCTTCCGGTGAGCTGCACGTGTTCCAGGCCAAGTCCGTGGTGTTCGCCTCCGGCGGCGCCGGCAAGGTCTTCAAGACCACCTCGAACGCCCACACCCTGACCGGTGACGGCATGGGCATCGCCTTCCGCCGTGGCATCCCGCTGGAGGACATGGAGTTCTTCCAGTTCCACCCGACAGGCCTTGCCGGCCTGGGCATCCTGCTGTCCGAGGCCGCCCGCGGCGAAGGCGCAATCCTCCGCAACTCCGAGGGTGAGCGCTTCATGGAGCGCTACGCCCCCACCATCAAGGACCTGGCGCCGCGTGACATCGTGGCCCGCTCCATGGCCAACGAGGTGCGCGAAGGCCGTGGCTGCGGCCCCAACAAGGACTACGTCCTCCTGGACCTCACCCACCTGGAGCCGGCGCACATCGATGCCAAGCTGCCGGACATCACCGAGTTCGCCCGCACCTACCTGGGCGTGGAACCGTACACCGAGCCCGTGCCGGTGTTCCCCACCGCCCACTACGCCATGGGCGGCATCCCCACGAACATCACCACCGAAGTCCTCCAGGACAACGACACCGTGATCCCCGGACTGTACGCCGCCGGCGAAGTGGCCTGCGTGTCCGTCCACGGTTCGAACCGGCTGGGCACCAACTCGCTGCTGGACATCAATGTGTTCGGCAAGCGCGCCGGCATCGCCGCAGCGGAATACGCAAAGACCGCACAGTTCGTGGAGTTGCCGGAGAATCCGCTGGGCTACACCACGGATCTGTTGGACATTGCCCGCAACGGCACCGGTGACGAGAAGGTGGCCCAGATCCGCAAGGAACTGCAGGACACCATGGACGCCAACATGCAGGTGTTCCGCACGGCGGACACCCTGAACCAGGTGCTGCGCGACATCGCGTCCTTCGAGGAGCGGTACAAGCACATCAACGTCCAGGACAAGGGCAAGCGCTTCAACCTGGACCTGCTCGAGGCCGTTGAGCTCGGCTTCCTGCTGGAACTGGCCAAGGTCATGACCGTGGCCGCCCTGCACCGCGAGGAATCCCGCGGCGGACACTTCCGCGAGGACTTCCCCGAGCGTGACGACGAGAAATTCATGAAGCACTCCATGGCGTACAAGGATGACCATGCGCCGGCTGACGGATCGGCGGAATCAATCGCCGGGATCCGCCTCGCCACCAAGCCGGTTGTCTTTACCCGCTACGAGCCGATGGTGAGGAAGTACTAAGATGACCGCTGAAATCGCTGAGCCAGCCTCAAGGGTTGAACTTCCTGCCGGCGTTGGCGGGGGCGGGGAAATCCCCACGTTCGACGTCCACATGCGGGTCCGCCGGTATAACCCGGAAGTTTCCGGGGAAGCCACCTGGGATGATTTCCACCTGACCATGTACGGCACGGACCGCGTCCTGGATGCCCTGCACAAGGTGAAGTGGGAGATGGACGGGACCCTGTCCTTCCGCCGTTCCTGCGCCCACGGCGTGTGCGGTTCCGATGCCATGCGCATCAACGGCCGCAACCGCCTTGCCTGCAAGACGCTGCTGAAGGACCTGGACACGTCCAAGCCCATCACGGTGGAGCCCATCAAGGGCCTGCCGGTGGAGAAGGACCTGATCGTGGACATGGAGCCCTTCTTCCAGTCGTACCGCGAGGTCATGCCCTTCCTGATCAACAAGGGCCACGAGCCCACCCGGGAACGCCTGCAGTCCGCAGAGGACCGTGAGCGGTTCGACGACACCACCAAGTGCATCCTGTGCGCCGCCTGCACGTCCTCGTGTCCCGTGTTCTGGACCGACGGGCAGTACTTCGGCCCGGCCGCGATCGTCAACGCACACCGCTTCATCTTCGATTCCCGTGATGATGCCGGCGACATGCGCCTGGAAATCCTCAACGACAAGGAAGGCGTGTGGCGCTGCCGCACCACCTTCAACTGCACAGAGGCATGCCCCCGCGGCATCCAGGTCACGCAGGCCATCGCCGAGGTCAAGCAGGCCATCCTGGCCCGCAAGGTCTAGGCACGTTCAACAACAGATATAACGGCCGACGGCGTCGCTCACCCCATGTGGTGGCGGCGCCGTCGTCGTCTCAGCACAAAAGCACGCCCGCAGAAAGGTTCCCCTGTGTCCCGCACCGAAAAAGTGTCCTTTGCCGGTTCCACCGGCGAGATGCTGTCCGGCATCATTGACGTTCCGGAGGGCCCCGTCAAGGGCTGGGGTGTCTTTTCGCATGGTTTCACACTGGGCAAGGACAGCCCCTCCGCATCCCGGATGTGCAAGGCATTGGCAGACAGCGGCATCGGCATGCTGCGCTTCGACAACCTTGGCCTGGGCGGCTCCGCCGGGGAATGGTCTGCCGGCTCGTTCAGCCACAAGGTGGCGGACACGGTGAAGGCTGCGGAGTTCATGCGCAGCGAAGGCAAGGCGATTTCCCTGCTGGTGGGTCATTCGTTCGGCGGGGCGGCGGTCCTCGCGGCCGCGCGGGAGATTCCGGAGCTCGAGGCGGTTGCCACCGTGGGTGCGCCCTTCTCCCCCAAGCACGTGGCCCACGTTTTCGATACCGCACTGGACCGCATCCTGAGTGAGGGCAGCGCTGAGGTGGACCTGGGCGGCAAGCGGGTGGAGATCCGCCGGCACTTCGTGGAGGACCTCGAAAACGCCGACCTGACGGACTGCATCAAGCAGCTGCATAAACCGTTGATGGTGCTGCACTCCCCCACCGACAACACCGTGGGGATCGAAAATGCCAGCACGATCTTCCAGACGGCACGGCACCCGCGGAACTTCGTATCCCTGGAGGGGAGCGACCACCTGCTGACAGGCAAGGGGCAGGCCGCCCGCGCGGCGCGGATCATCGCCGCGTGGGCCGACCAGTACCTCGACGCAGCCACTGCCTGACTTTGGCGGCCCCTGACGGGGAACGGGGACGGCCCGGGAAGGCCTGGCACCTGCGCCCTGGCGGCGACTGCACGCATCCCGCCGTCAGGTCTGGGGCGTTGCCCGACGTGCACCGAGGATGGGCTGGCGCGGAGCCCCTCCTGACCCCAAATCTGCCTCGCGAACTGCGGCCCACCCTGCCGAGACAAGGTAGACCTGGCTGACCAGGTTGAACCAGATGAGCAGGCCGATGATGATGGCGAAGGGCGCAAGGATGGGGTTGCGGCCGGCGCCGGCGAGCAGTTCAGTGCTGAAGATCTGCAGGACAGTGGTGCCCACGGCCGCCAGGATGGTGCCTTCCAGCAGCGCCCGGCGGGACAGCTTCAGCCCTGCGGCGAGCCTGTACATGATCAATGCCGTGACCCACCCCAGGACCAGCGGAACAACGATTTTGACCGACGTGGCCAGCGGGCCTGCCACTGCATCGCTGAGATGCAGGGCGTCGGATACCCACCCCGCCGCCGTGCCGAACACCAGCGAAGCGCCGGCACTGATCACCAAGGCCACGCCCAGCAGCAGGAGGATCCCCGCGTCGCGCAGCTTCATCAGGATGGGGTTGACCACGAGCGGAGGCAGCTGCAGCACACCACGGAGCCCGTCCCGGAGTCCGTTGATCCAGCCGAGGGACGTGATGACCGTGACTACGGCGCTGATTACCGCGGTCCAGCCAAGGCCGCTGGGATCCAGCAGGTCCTTGGGGTCCACCAGCCCCGGGCCTCCGTCGATCTTCAGTAGACCCGGAGCACTCGTGGCCACGCTGCTGACGATGGTGTCAAGAAGCGCCGGCTGGCCGCGGAGGACCAAGCCGGCGATGGAAAAGCCGGTGGCCAGCAGGCCGGTGATGGAGAAGAACATGTTGAACCCGATGCCGGCGCTCATCAGGGGCCCGTAGTGGAGCGCGTAGTGCCGGAATGCACGCATGGGCCGCAGGACGTTCAGGCGGGCGGTAAGCCACTGCACCAAGGCCATCAGGGCGCTGAACTTCCCCGCGGACTTCCGCGCCCGGTTCCATTCCATCCGTTTCTGGATGACCTCCAGCTTCAGCCGGGCGTGCTCGGTAGGCAGCGGCTGCTGGCTATCCTGCTTCGGTTGGGGCGTCCGCGGCAACGTCCGTGAACCAGGTGCCGGCGTGGTTGTCAGTTTCGGTCCCAAAGTCCAGCTCTTCCCGTAGCTGCCAGATGCCGTCCGCATCGTGCTCATAGAGTCCCATGCTAACCACGGGGAAGGTGGCCCTGTAGTTCTTGAGGACCGTTTCGGCATCATCCAGGCTTTCCGGGGCGACGTCGTGGGCGATGGTGACATGGGGATGGTAGCCAAAGGGCAGTTCGCGGTGGAGGGGTCCCTGCTGGAGCTTGCGGTGCAGGTCCACGCACTCGTCGAATCCGTCGTCGACGTTGATGAAGACCACGGGTGAAACGGGCCGGAAGGTCCCGGTCCCGGCGATGGTGACCTTGAAGGGACTCTGGCGCCGCGCTACCTCGCGGACGTGGCGTCGGGCGGCTTCCCAATCCTGGGTGGGGGTGGTGGTGACAAGCGTGATGTGCGCCGGCACCACGTTGGCCAGGGGGTCGCCAAACGACGCCCGCCAGCGCTGGAGTTCTTCTGCTATTTCGGCTGGAAAGCCCAGGATGACGCCCACGCTGATCTCTTCGCTGCGGGCCACGTCATGATCTGCAGCGGCATTCTGGCCGGAGTGGTCTCCGAAGCGGTCTGCCAGGGTCCGCTCCACCTGGTCGGCGGAGCAGGCACCTCCCCTGGCGGTGACGTTTCTCGAGGACATGGCGCTAGCGGACTCCTGCGAGGCTGAGCGACGGCAGGAAGCCCATGCGCTGGTACACCTGTCCGAGCGTGACCGAGGCGATCTCCCGGGCCCGTTCCGCGCCCAGCGCCAGCAGCCGGTCAAGCTCGGCTGGATCGGCCATCAGCTCGTTGGTCCGGTTACGGAGCGGGGTGATGAAGTCCACCACCACCTCTGCGAGGTCCACCTTGAGGTGGCCGTACATCTTTCCCTGGTACTCGGCTTCGAGTTCGGCCACAGACTTGCCGGTGAGCGAAGAGTAGATGGTCAGCAGGTTGGACACGCCGGGCTTTTCCTCGGCGTCGAAGCGGATGTCCGTGCCGGCGTCGGTCACGGCGGACTTGATGCGCTTGGCCGCGATCTTGGGGTCCTCCAGCAACTGGATGGCACCGTTGGGCGACTCCCCCGTCTTGGACATCTTGGCGCTGGGGTTCTGGAGGTCGTAGATCTTGGCGCTTTCCTTGAGGATCGTGGCCTCGGGGACGGTGAACGTGTGTCCGAACCGGGTGTTAAAACGCTGTGCCAGGTTGCGGGTCAGTTCAAGATGCTGGCGCTGGTCCTCGCCCACGGGCACCAGGTCGCTTTGGTACAGGAGGATGTCCGCGGCCATCAGGGTGGGGTAGGCAAAAAGGCCCAGGGTGGCGGAGTCTGCGCCGGATTTCTGGGTTTTGTCCTTGAACTGCGTCATCCGGGAAGCCTCGCCGAAGCCGGTGATGCAGTTCAGCGCCCAGGCAAGCTGTGCATGCTCCGGTACATGCGACTGGACGAAGAAGATACTTTTGTCCGGGTCGATGCCGGCTGCAATGTACTGGGCCGCCACGATGCGGGTGCGCTTTGCCAGCTCAGCAGGGTCAAAGTCGACGGTGATGGCGTGCAGGTCCGGGATGAAGAAGACGGCGTCGTATTCGGCCTGCATGTCCACCCAGTTACGCACGGCTCCGATGTAGTTGCCCAGGTGCAGGGAATCAGCGGTGGGCTTGGCACCGGAAAGGATGCGCTTTTTGCTGGCCGGGGAAGTCTGGCTTGTCATTGAAAAGAAACCTTCGGGGCTTAGAGCTGGTAGTCCACTACGAGCGGTGCATGGTCTGAGAAACGGGTGTCCCATGTGGGGGCACGGTCCACCACTGCCGAAATGGCGGACGCCGCCAGATCGGGGGTGGCCAGGTGGTAGTCGATGCGCCAGCCAGTGTCGTTGTCGAATGCCTTGCCGCGCCAGGACCACCACGTGTACGGACCGTCCATGTCGCCGGCCAGGTTACGGTGGACGTCGTGCCAGCCGATCTCCTCGCCGAAGAACCGGTCGAAGTACGCACGTTCCTCCGGCAAATGGCCGGCCTTCTTGATGTTGCCCTTCGAGTTCCTGATGTCCCGGGGAGTGTGGGCCACGTTGAGGTCACCCACCACCAGGGCATGGTCGCTGTGCTTTGTCAGCTCCGGAAGGCGGGTGCTCATGACGTCCAAAAAGCGGAACTTGTCATCCTGTTTTGGGGTCCCTACCTCACCGGAGTGCACATAAGCGCTGGCAACGGTGAGCTGGACGGGATTCCCTGCAGCGTCTGGGACGCGGAAGTCAGCTTCCACCCATCGTCCTGCGGTGGTGAAGTACTCATCACCGATGCAGTTCCTGGTTGCCAGCGGTTCCTGGCGGGAGGCAATGGCGACGCCGGCACGGCCTTTTGCTTCCGCCTCGGCATGCAGGATGTGCCAGTCCTCACCCAGCAGCTGCCGGACGGTGGCGTCAGGAGCGCGGACTTCCTGCAGGCAGAGGATGTCCACTTCGCGCGGCTCCAGCCAGGCCGCCATTCCGTTTTTGTAGGCAGCCCGGAGGCCGTTTACGTTAACGGATGCGATGCGAAGGTGGTCCTTCTTCAATGCCGAGCTCACCCGCTCCACTCTAGTCGATGATGGTCCCGGTCACCGGCTCTCCACTGCCGCCGGAGGACTTGATCATGTCCCGGGCATTGGCCGCTGTGATGGCGATCGTTTCCAGGGCCCTGTTGATGGTGTCGTGGTCGGCGTCGGCACCCTTGCCGCGCTCGTCCTCCACCACCCGCACCTGCACCTGCACGATCTTGAAGGAGTGGTCCAGCTTGAGGTCGCGGACTTCGTCAACCTCGCTGCGTTCGTAGATGACCCGGGTGCCGCCGTGATCGGCAGCTGCGGGCGACGGCGCAAGGCCCGCTGCCGTGTTGAAGGCGTTTTGGGCTTCCGTCAGCTTTGCCCCGGCCTTTTTGGCCGCCCTCTGGATGCTGAACACCACGAATGAGGCAAGCGCCAGCCAGAAGAAGGCGATGATGGCAACCACCCAGCCCACGACGTCGTTCTGGTTGGCAGCGAAGATCACTGCTACAACGAAAGCGGTGACGAGGACCATCAGGCCCGGCCCGCTGATGCGGATCATGGAGAATCCGCCCCTGGCGGATTTGGAGGATGACGAGGAGCTGCCCAAAGTTCGCATGCAGCTATTGTCTCAAAGGGCGGACTGTGCTCCGGTGCCTTCCACCCCGGGCGAACACACCCGCTCCCCAGCCCAACTAGGTAGCGCCAACTGTCGTTTTGCGGGCCCATAACGGCAGTTGGCGCTACCTAGTTGGGTGGGGCTACTTCAGGAACAGGCTCCGGAGCCGCAGGGTGGTCAACAGCATGCCGACGGCGGTCATCACCAGGTAGTAGCCGATGTGCAGCGGCGTGGCCGCCGTGAAGCTGCCCACGCTGATCTCGCGCAGCAGTTCCACCCCGTGCCACAGCGGCATGGCCTGGATGAACCATTGGATGGGCTCCGGGTAGACGCTGAGCGGGTAGAAGGTTGCGCTGAACAGGAACATGGGCAGCAGGATGAAATTGATCCAGTCCATCTGCTGGAAGGTCTTGAGGAAACTGGTGATGCCCATGCCCATGCTGGCGAACCCGAAGGCGATGAGCACCGAGGCCGGGATCATCAGCAGCGCCCAGGGGGTGGTGATCAGCCCCATGATTGCCATGACCGCGGTGAAACCGGTGGCGTAGAGCATTCCCCGAAGCAGTGCCAGGAAGATCTCCCCCAGCGCCACGTCCAGCGGACCCAGCGATGTATAAAGCATGCCCTGGTAGAGCTTGGCAAAGTTCATCTTGAAGAACACGTTCCAGGTGGAGTCGTACACAGCGCCGTTCATGGCCGAAACGGCAAGCAGCGCCGGGGCGATGTAAGCCGCGTAGCTGATATGGGTTCCGTCCGGTCCCCTGACGTCGCCCACGATCGCTCCCAGGCCCACCCCCATGGAAATGAGGAACAGGACCGGCTCGAAGAACCCGGACACCATCACCAGCCAGTTGGTGCTCCGCGTGGCCATCAGCCCCCGTGCAATGACGGCCCTGGCATTGCGTGAATACAGCGGCCCGAACGTGCGGTGGCGCGCCTGCTCCGTCGCACTCGGGGAGGCTCCGCGGCCACCGGCTCCAGTGGCGGCGCTCATTGGCCCATCCTTCGGGCGAAGCGGCGCCGCGTCAGGATCCAGCCCAGGACTGCCAGCGCCACCAGGACCGCAGCGTGGAGCACCATCAGGAGCGGCGGCTCCCGGTACCCGAAGCTGAGCGTCCGTCCCAGTTCCGTGCCGTGCCAGATGGGCGAAATCCAGCCAATCCAGCGGACCGCCAGTGGCAGGTTGTCCAGCGGGAAGAACGTCCCGGAGAACAGGAACAGCGGCATCACGATGAACCGCATGACCAGCGCGAACTGGCCCTTGTCCTCCGTGATGGAGGCCGAGTACGCCATCAGGGGCAGGCCGAACGCCAGCCCTGTCAGGGTGGCCACCAGGATGCCGGCCCAGCCCCAGCCCGACGGCGAGGCGCCGAACAGTGCCACGGCTGCGAAGTAGATGGCCGACTGAAGGACCAGCCGCAGCGTCACGGCCATGATCTGCCCGGCAGCGATCTGCTGCGGGGTGAGCGGCGAGGCGTGCGGGCCGTAGTAGATCCGGCGCCACTTGAATCCGTCCATGATGGGAAACGTGAACTCGTTGGCTGCCGTCATCACTGCGGCGGACACCAGCAGCGCTGGGGCAATGAAGGCGAGGTAGGAAACGCCGCCAAAGGCCGCGTTGCCGGTGTCCACCAGGGTGGCAAGGCCCACCCCCATGGCGAACAGGTACGCAACCGGCTGGCCCACGCTGTACATCACGATGGACCAGGAGTACCCCTTCATCACGCGGAGCACCTGCTCCGCGTAGTAAAAAGCACCCCAGCGCCGCGCCTTGGCCGCCGAGACCTCGGGCGCGTGCACCCGCAGATCCTGGCCCGGAGCAGCCCCGGGTCCGGTCAAGCCCCCAGGGTCAGTCAACGAGGCTCCGCCCGGTGAGCCGCAGGAACACGTCCTCCAGCGACGACCTGCGGACCAGCGATGTCAGCGGCCTCAGGCCGCGGGCCGATACCTGCTCAAGGGCCCACTCGCCGTCGTGCGCGTACATCAGCACCCGGTCCGGCAGCACCTCCAGGCGTTCGCCGATGCCGTCCAGCTGCGACCCGATCGTGGCGTTGCGCTCGGACCCGAACCGCAGTTCCACCACCTCGCGGGTTGAGTGCTCGCGGATCAGCTGGGCGGGCGAGCCCTCAGCCATGATCCGACCCTTGTCCACCACGATCAGTCGGTCGCAAAGCTGCTCCGCCTCGTCCATGTAGTGGGTGGTGAGGATCAGCGTGACGCCCTGTTCCTTGAGCCGGAACAGGCGGTCCCACAAGATGTGGCGTGCCTGCGGGTCCAGCCCGGTGGTCGGTTCGTCCAGCAGCAGGATTCGGGGCTCGTTGATCAGGGACCGGGCGATGGTGAGGCGCCGTTTCATACCGCCGGAGAGTGCGTCCACCTTGGATTTTGCCTTGTCCGTCAGCTGCGCGAATTCGAGCAGCTCGTCCGCCTTGGGCTTCAGGTAGCTCATGGGCAGGCCGAAGTAGCGGCCGTAGACCAGCAGGTTGTCCCGGACCCTCAGTTCCTCGTCCAGGTTGTCCTGCTGCGGCACCACGCCCAGGTGCGCGCGCACCTCCGGGCCGTGCGTGTCCGGGTCCAGGCCCATGATGCTCAGCCGGCCGGACGTGCGCCGGGTGACGCCGCCGATCATCTTCATCGTGGTGGACTTGCCCGCACCGTTGGGTCCCAGCAGGCCAAAGGACTCCCCCGCGGGCACGGCGAACGAGATGCTGTCCACGGCGGTCACGTCGCCATAGGTCTTGGTCAGGTTTTCGGCGGAGATGACAGTGCCGTGCGGCGAACCCCCGGTCAGGGTACCGGACGGCGTCAGGGCGTGGTTGTGCACCTGTGCAGACTAGTGGAGGCGGAGCACATGTGGAAGGGCACTTGCAGTTCCCTTGTTAGCGGCCGACGGCGGCACGGCGCCTTTCGCGTGGAAGGTGCCGTGCCGCCGTCGTGCGCCCTAACGCCGGGGCTACTGCGCGAGGCCCGCTGTGCGTTCGGCGGCCTCGACCACATTGGTCATCAGCAGCGCCACGGTCATGGGCCCCACACCTCCGGGGTTTGGCGAGATCCAGCCGGCCACCTCGGCGGCGGCGGGATCGATGTCGCCGTAGACGCGGCTCTTGCCCGTCTCCGGATCAGTTTCGCGCGTGACGCCGACGTCCAGCAGGGCAGCGCCGGGCTTCACGTCCGCGGCCTTGACGATGTGCTTCACACCCGCGGCGCCCACGATGACGTCCGCCTGCCGCAGCAGCTCCGACAGGTTTTTGGTGCCGGTGTGGGTCAGGGTCACGGTGGCGTTGACATCGCGCCGCGTGAGCAGCAGGCCGATCGAGCGGCCGATCGTGACGCCGCGGCCCACCACCACGACGTGCTTGCCGGCGAGGCTGTACCCGTTGCGTTCCAGCAGCTCGATGACACCGCGGGGCGTGCACGGCAGGGGCGTGGTGATCTTGTTGTTGACGTTGAGCACCAGCCGGCCGAGGTTGGTGGGGTGCAGGCCATCGGCGTCCTTGGCGGGGTCGATGCGCTCCAGGATGGCGTCCGTGTCCAGGTGCTTGGGCAGCGGCAACTGCACAATGTAGCCGTGGCAGGCGGGGTCCGCATTGAGTTCGTCAATGAGGGCCTCCACCTGCTCCTGGGTGGCGTCAGCCGGAAGCTCGCGCTGGATGGAGTTCATCCCGATCTGCACGGACTGCTTGTGCTTCATGGAGACATACAGCTGCGAGGCAGGGTCCGCGCCCACCAGCACAGTGGCAATGCCGGGAGTGACGCCTGCGGCCTTGAGTGTGGCCACGCGTTCGGTCAGCTCGGCCTTGATGGCAGCGGCGGTGGCCTTGCCGTCAAGGATCTGCGCGGTTGTGGTTTCAGTCATTGGTTACCACTGCTCGTGCTGCGGGTAGAGCGGGAAGTCCGCTGCCAGCTTGTCCACCCGTGACTGCAGGGCCTCGACGTCGGCGCTGTTGCCTGCCTTGAGGGCGGTGGCGATGATCTCGGCGACCTCGGTGAACTCGGCAGCACCGAAGCCGCGGGTGGCCAGGGCCGGGGTGCCGATGCGCAGGCCGGAGGTGACCATCGGCGGGCGGGGGTCGAACGGCACGGCGTTGCGGTTGACGGTGATGCCCACGGAGTGCAGCAGGTCCTCGGCCTGCTGGCCGTCCAGCTGCGAGTTGCGCAGGTCTACCAGCACCAGGTGCACATCGGTGCCGCCGGTGAGGACGGAGACGCCGGCTTCGGCGACGTCGGCCTGGTTCAGGCGGTCGGCGATGATCCGGGCGCCTTCCAGGACGCGCTCCTGGCGCTCCTTGAATTCCTGGGTTCCGGCGATCTTGAAGGCAACGGCCTTGGCGGCGATGACGTGCATCAGCGGGCCGCCCTGCTGGCCCGGGAAGACGCTGGAGTTCAGCTTCTTGGCCCACTGTTCCTTGGCAAGGATCACGCCCGAGCGGGGACCGGCAAGGGTCTTGTGCACCGTGGAGGTGACGACGTCGGAGTGCGGCACCGGGCTGGGGTGCAGTCCGGCAGCGACGAGGCCGGCGAAGTGGGCCATGTCGGTCCAGAGCAGTGCGCCCACTTCATCGGCGATGGAGCGGAAGGCTGCGAAGTCCAGGTGGCGCGGGTAGGCGGACCAGCCGGCGATGATGACCTGCGGCTTCTCGGCGATGGCCTGCTCGCGGAGCTTGTCCATGTCGATGCGGAAGTTGTCTTCCTCCACCTGGTAGGCAGCCACGTTGTACAGCTTGCCGGAGAAGTTCAGCTTCATGCCGTGGGTCAGGTGGCCGCCGTGGGCCAGGGACAGGCCCAGGATCTTGTCGCCGGGGGTGATCATGGCGGCCAGCGCGGCAGCGTTTGCCTGCGCGCCTGAGTGCGGCTGGACGTTGGCGTATTCAGCATCGAACAGGGCCTTGACCCGGTCGATGGCCAGCTGCTCTGCGACGTCGACGTACTCGCAGCCGCCGTAGTAGCGGCGCCCCGGGTAGCCCTCGGCGTACTTGTTGGTGAGGACGGAGCCCTGGGCTTCCATCACGGCGCGGGGCGCGAAGTTCTCGGAGGCAATCATTTCCAGGGTGCCGCGCTGGCGGCCAAGCTCCTGATCAAGGACTGCGGCGATTTCGGGGTCAAGCTCAGCCAGCGGCTGGTTGCTGACGGCTGTGGTTGAGGTGGCTGTAGTAGTCACGAAGAACTCCTGGCTAGGGATACGGGCACTGCTTAGGTCAGGCTACCGGCTGGCGCACTTCCGTACCGCGTCGATGACACAGCGTGGAAGCAGGGCGTGGTGCTGCTGTGCTGACGCGGGCGCAGCCCCAATTCCGGCAAGACATGACCCTCGGCCCAGGCGTACGATCCGTGGTCTTCGTGATTGCCGCTCCCTGGTGGTTAGCCACCCAACGCCAGTTGCGACCCTCCCAGCGTACCAAAACCACCGGCCGCAGCGCGGGTAGGCTATTACGCGTGAATGAAGAGCAGCAGAGCCAAGCGTACGTAGTAACCCTGTCCTGCCCGGACCGTCCCGGTATTGTCCACGCCGTGGCCGGAGCGTTGCTGGTGGCCGGATGCAACATTACGGATTCGCAGCAGTACGGCAGCCCGTCAACCGGAAACTTCTTCATGCGCGTGGAGGTGACCACGGCGGCCGCCAAATCCGAGTTGCGCGCCGCGCTGGAGCCGGTAGCGGAAGCGTTCTCCATGCAGTGGAACCTCAATACTGTCGGCGACAAGGTACGGACCCTGGTGATGGCCAGCACCTCGGCACACTGCCTCAATGACCTGCTGTTCCAGCAGCGCTCGGGCACCCTTCCCATTGAGATTCCGGCGATCGTCTCCAACCACCAGGACCTGGCCGGGCTCGCGGAGTTCTACGGCATCCCGTTCCACTACATCCCGGTGACCAGGGATACCAAGGTGCAGGCGGAGGACAAGCTGCGCGCGCTCATCGCCGAGCACGACATCGAACTCACTGTCTTGGCCCGCTACATGCAGATCCTCTCCGATGAACTCTGCACCGAGCTGACCGGCAAGGCCATCAACATCCACCACTCGTTCCTGCCGTCCTTCAAGGGCGCCAAGCCGTACCACCAGGCGCATGCCCGCGGCGTGAAGCTGATCGGTGCCACCGCGCACTACGTGACGGCAGCCCTGGATGAGGGGCCGATCATCGAGCAGGAAGTCATCCGGGTGGACCACGCCCGCACCCCCGAGCAGTTCGTGCAGATGGGCCGCGACGTGGAGGGCCGCACGCTGGTCCAGGCCGTGCAGTGGCATGCCGAGCACCGGGTGCTGCTGGACGGCAACCGCACGGTGGTCTTCAACTAGGTAGCAGCAGTTGTCGTTTTGGGGCCTGAAAACGACAACTGCTGCTACCCAGTTGGGCGCGCGGGTGGCTTAGGGTGAACCCATGGCTCCCCTTTACCCTTTCGCCGGCAATTCCCCGGCCGTCCATGAATCAGCGTTCGTGGCACCGTCAGCCTCGATCGTCGGCAGTGCCGCCCTGGGCCCGGACTCCAGCGCCTTCTACGGCGTCTCCGTCCGCGCCGACACCGCGGCCATCACCGTGGGTGCCGGCAGCAACCTGCAGGACAACGTGGTGCTGCACGCCGACCCCGGCTTCCCCTGCACGGTGGGGCAACGGGTCAGCGTGGGGCACGCCGCCGTCGTCCACGGCTGCACGGTGGAGGACGACTGCCTGATCGGCATGGGCGCCACGGTCCTCAACGGCGCCGTGATCGGCGCCGGCTCGCTGGTGGCGGCCGGCGCCGTGGTGCTGGAAGGAACGGTGGTTCCGCCCCGGTCACTGGTGGCGGGCGTGCCCGCCAAGGTGCGCCGCGAACTCACGGATGAAGAGTTCGACGGCGTACGCGCCAACGCGACGCGCTACGTGGAGCTCGCGGCGAAGCATCGCGACTTGCACGGTTAGTCCAGGCTGATCGGGCCGAACTCATCGAGCAAGTCGCCCGGACCGGGATTTCCCGGCGCGGAGGCGCCGCCCAGGTGCTTGACCACGCCCCACACGGCGTTGAGCCCGGTGGTGACGGCTCCCTCCGCCCAGCCCGCGGTGAAGGAGACGTCGTCGCCGGCCAGGAAGATGCCGCGCTGGGACTCCGGCAGCCTGTCCTGCTTGAAGTGCGTGAACAGCCGCTGCTGGTAGCGGTAGTGCCCGGGCAGGTTGGCCTTGAACGCGCCCATGAAGTTGGGATCCGCCTCCCAGGACACGGTGATGGGCTGGCCCACGATGTGCCCCGCGATATCCACCCCGGGATAGATCTGCTCAAGCGAGTGAAGCATCAGTTCCACGCGTTCGTCCGCGTCCAGGGCCAGCCACTTAAGGGCGTCGTCGTTCCAGGTGTAGGACAGCAGGATGACGGCGGGCTGGTCAGGACCGTTGTCCAGCAGGTAGGTGGCGCGGTTCAGCCTGTCGGTGAGGGTCATGGAAAGGATGTCGTTGCCGGTTTCCGGGTCGATGTCCTTCCAGAACGGCCGGTCCACCATCACGAAGGTCTTGGAGGACTGCATGTAGTGCGAGCGCTCCATCGCGGTCCACAGCTCGGCTGGGAACAGCGCCTCCTCCGTGTGGATCCGGGTGGAAAGCAGCCACGACTGGCAGGTGGACACAACGGCGGGGTAGCTGGCCTCGCGGCCCCAGCGTTCACGGATCCGCAGGTTGCCGTCCTGGTCCCGGCTGATCTTTCCGACGGCCCCCCGGGGCGAGCCGGAGTGGAGCGAGGACAGGGAGGTGCCGGCTGGCCAGTGCGCCATGTCCGACGGCGCGTGCTGCCAGAGTGCCTCGGGCAGCCGCTGCGCTCCCCCGCGGATGAAGCGGTGCTGGTCGTCCGCGTCGGTGTAGACCACGCGCAGGATTTCCAGGATGGAGTTGGGGAAGTCGGTGTCCCAGCCGCCCGTTCCGAATCCCACCTGGCCAAACGCCTCCCGGTGCGCGAACCCTGCCTTCTTGAAGGAGTCGCTGGCGGCGATGAAACCGTAGAAGGTTTGCTCGTCCATGAGCGGGAGCAGTTCGTTCCACAGGTCCTTGATCCGGGCCATGTCCCGGGCCTTGATGGCGTCCTGCATTTGCACGAACTTGGCACCGTCGTTGACCGCGGCCTTCCAGGCGTCAGCCACCTCGCGGAAAAACAACGGAAGGTCGCCCGGCTTCTCCGCGTAGTGCTTCTTGCCTGCCAGCTCGATCACCGTGCTGGAGGTGGCCTCCGCAAGGGGGTTGGGGAAATCCTGGGTCTGCAGGCCCAGGAGGTCCACGTAGTGGTAGAAGGCCTTGCCAGACACCGGGAACCGCATTCCCCCGAGGTCCGCCACCACACCGGGCGCCGCCGGGAAGGCGGCCGTGCGGAGCCGTCCGCCGATCTGGTCTGCCTCATAGACCACAGGCCGCAGCCCGAGTTTCATCAGCTCATAGGCAGTCACCAGCCCGGAGACCCCGGCACCGATGACAGCCACTTCCGTGCCGTACAGCTCCGGCGGGACAGACCCCAGACCGTCCGGATGGGCCAGGTAGTGGTCGTAGCTGAACGGGAAGTCCGGGTTCAGCATGGTGATGGGTGCCGCGTGCCCGTCGGTGCCGCGCCCGGCTGCATCTGCCGGCGGCGTGGAGGTGCTGGAGGGATCGAAGGCAGGCAGTTCGGTGGCGATGGTCATGGTTGTTCTGCTTTCACAGTTCCTGGCTGGAGGCCTTGGCGGTCAATTCACGGTAGTCGAGCTCGCTGAGGGCCGCTACCTTGGAGTTCCGGCGTCCATAGCCGAAGAAGATGGCGATCCCCACGAGCATCCAGCCGCCAAAGACAAGCCACGTATCGGCACCGAGGTTCGCCATCAGGTACGCACACATGAGCGTTCCCAGGACGGGAGTGATGGGGTAGAGCGGCACCCGGAAGCTCCGTTTCAGGTCCGGGCGGTTGCGGCGCAGGTAAATGACGGCGACGTTGACCAGGGCGAACGCGAACAGGGTGCCGATGCTGGTGGCGTCGGCCAGGGCGCCCAGCGGGACCAGGCCTGCGGTGAGGGCGACGGCGGTGCCCACAATGAGGGTGCCGGCGGCCGGGGTGCCGGTGCGGGGAGAGACGCGCCCGAAGACCTTGGGCACCAGGCCGTCCCGGGACATGGACAGGAGGATGCGGGTCTGGCCGTACAGGACAGTAAGCACGATGCTCGCAATGGCAAGGACAGCACCGACGGAAAAGACCAGGGCGATCCATGGCTGGTTGGTGGTCTCCTCCAGGATCTGGACAAGGGCGGCCTCGGTGCCGTCGAACCAGCCCCAGGGCCGGGCGCCGATGGCGGCCACGGCCACCAGGACGTAGATGCCGGTGACGATCACCATGGACAGCAGGATGGCGCGGGGAAGGTCGCGCTTGGGGTTCCTGGCCTCTTCGCCTGCAGTGGAAGCGGCGTCAAAGCCGATGTAGGAGAAGAACACCCTGGAGGCCGCGGCGGAGACACCGGCCGCGCCCATGGGCAGGAGCGGTTGGAAGTTTCCTGCGTTGAAGGCGGTGAAGGCAACGGCGCAAAAGAACAGCAGGATGCCTATTTTGATGATGACGATGGCCGTGTTGATCCAGGCGCTCTCCCGGGCACCTCGGACGAGCAGGATCATGGCCAGCACCACGATGGCCACCGCCGGTATGTTCACCAGTCCGCCGTCACCAGGCGGCTGGGCCACTGAGTCCGGCAGTACCTGTCCGAACACCGCCAGCGTCTCGTTGACGTACTGGCCGGCGCCCACCGCGACGGCGGCAACGGAGACCGCGTATTCCAGGACAAGGCACCAACCGCAGATCCATGCCATGCCCTCGCCCATGGTGGCGTAGGAGTAGGAGTAGCTTGAGCCCGCCACCGGGACCAGCCCTGCCATTTCCGCATATGACACCGCCGAGAGCAGTGCGGCCACGCCGGCGATGACGAACGAGATCCAGATGGCCGGGCCGGCCAGCGGAACCGCTTCGCCGAGGATCACCAGGATCCCCGTCCCCAGGGTGGCACCTACGCTGATCATGGTCAGGTGGAGGACGCCGAAGCTGCGCACCAGCCCGGTGCCGCCCTCGCCGTGTCCGGCTTCGCTGATCATCTGGCCAATGGGTTTGCGGCGCAGCAGCTGAGCCCGGAGGCCCGGCCGGTCGACGCTTGGCGCTATGGGTTTTTCGGTGGTCACAGGCACAGTCACCGTTGACGTCCCTTCAGAGTAGTTGTCGGTTTCCCCTGACCAACACTGGCATGTGAGCCAACTCTCAACCTGGTGCAAAATGACTTATAGTGATCCACCGTGAGACTTTATGCACAAGTGCAGCGCATCCCGCAATCCGGGACCTGCGGCCGCCGGACGCCCCGGCTGCCGGGAGCCGGGGCGCGCGGGACGCAATCATGACGGCTGGGCCCGCTGAGTCCGGACGGCTGAGTTTCGTCACGCTCCAGCAGTTCCTTGACCAGCTGCCGCCGTTGCTGAGGATGCTTCACGACGGCGGGAGTGGCGGGCGGCTGCTGCGGTGGGTTGAGCCCAGCGAACTGGAGGACCCCACACCCTATCTTCCGGAGGGCGAGTTCCTGCTCACCGCGGGCCTTCCCTTCCTTGGCGACGGCGGCTCCCCCGCCCGTGTGGACGCGTATGTCCAGCGGCTTGTGGGGGCCAAGGTAGCCGCGCTGGGCTTCGGTATCAGGCCCTATTTTGACGCCGTCCCGGAAGTGGTGCTGGCCGCCTGCCGGCGGCATAACCTCACCTTGTTCGAGGTGCCCGAGTCGTTGCCGTTCGCGGCGATCGGCCTCCAGTTCTCGCAGCTCCTCGAGACCGACAATGCCAGGGTTTTCCGGCAGCTGGCGGAGGCCAACCGGCAACTCATGCGTGCCATCCTCTCCCCCAGGCCGGAGCACGAACTGCTGGCCGCATTGGTCCAGCGCGTGCCCGTGTGGGCGGTGATGGTGGGAGCCGACGGCCGGGTCCGGGCCCGCGGCACCAGCGCCGGCGGCAGCACCGCCGTCGACCTTTCCCAGCTGGAACCCATGCTGGAGCGGCTGCTGTCCGGCAGCGGCCCGCGGGTGGAAATGGACGGCTTTGACCAGCCAGGCTCGGCGCTCGTGGTGGGCCACCCGCTGCGCAGCACCAAGGACGCCAACCTCGGCGCCCTGGTTCTCGGATCCGACGCTCCGCTGACCCCCGCACAGAACAACGTAGTCCAGACTGCCGTCGGACTGCTCGAGCTGTTGGTGCGGCAGCGCACCAGCGGATCACTGGCTCCCAGCCAGCTGGCCACCGCCGTCCTGCTGCACCCCGAGAGCCTGTCCTCGGGCGGCACCAGGCATCTCAACGGGCTCAAGGACCTGATGGCGCAGAGCCTTTCCTCCACAAGGTCCGCGCCCATGCGGGTGGTCCAGGGCATCAAAGTGGAGGCGCTGGAGTGGCCGGCGGGCGAGAGCCCCGTCAGGGAGCTGCTGCAGTGGCGGCGCATGTTCGATACGAAGCTGGTGGAGATTACGGACTACGGGTTCGCCGCGGTGACCCGGCTCAAGGTGGATGATGCCCTGCTTGCCGAGGTGGAGAAGCTCGGGTGGCGCCTGGTGATCGGCGAACCCACCGAGTTCACCAGCCTGCCCGCCGCATACCAGCGCGCCACCTCCCTCCGCAGCCAGGTCCAGAGAAGCGGACAAAGCGTCCGGGTCGACGAAGTGTCCTGGTCGGTCACCGGGCTGCTCGGCCGTGAGGCCGGGATCCTGCTGGCGGAACGCCTCCTGCAACCGGTCCTGGTACTCGAACCGGACCGGCGTGATCCGCTGCTGGCCGTCCTCCGCGGCTGGCTGAGCGAGAACGGCAGCTGGGACGCCTCCGCGAAGCGGCTGGGACTGCACCGGAACAGCGTGCGGCGGCAGATCGGAGTCCTCGGTGACCTGCTCCAGATGGACCTGAACCAGGCCCAGGTGCGGGCGGAGCTATGGATTGCGCTGCAGTACGCGGACGGGCTGCCGGGCGGCTAGGCTCCGTCGTTCCCAGCACCCCCACGCAGGCCGGCTTCCCACTCCTGGTACAGCGCAGGCCGGCGCTCCCGCAGGTACGGCACCTGGTCCCTTGCTGCGTGGACGGCCTCGGCGCCGATTTTGGCGAAGAGCAGCGCCGGGGTGTCCCCTGCTTCGGCGAGGAGGCCGCCGTCGGGTCCCGCCACCACGCTTCCGCCGCCGAACGTGTAGGCGTCCTCGTTCCCACAGTGGTTGGCGTACGCCACATGCAGCTGGCTTTCCAACGCCCGGGCACGGATGAGCACCTGCGGCACGGCCTCAAAGCCGGCGGACAAGGCAGTAGGGACCAAGACCAGCTCAGCCCCCCGCGCCGCGGCTGCCCGGGTGGTTTCGGGGAACTCGATGTCGTAGCAGATCAGCAAGGAGGTGCGGATGCCGCGAAAATCCACGACGGCGGGAGGTTGCGCGGCTGCCTCAAACGCCTCGCGTTCCTCGCCACCGAAAAGATGCACCTTGGCGTAACTGAGGAGTTCCGCACCCGTGGCATCCACCAGGGTGGCCGAAATGTTCCACCCCGGGCGACCGGCGGGCACCGAGCCCGCACCAGTCAACCTGCCGTCCCTGCCCTGCCTGCCCGCTGGGGCCGGCAGGCTGTAGACGAGCCCGATCCTGTTCCGGCGCGCGATATCGGCCAGCCGTTCACGGATGGCGGGAAGGCGGGCCGGGTCCAGTTCGTTGCGCAGCCTCAGCGGGGCATAGCCCACGGGAAACAGTTCCGGCGTGAGCAGTATGTCGGCGCCGGCCTGCGCCGCCCGCTGTGCGGCATCATCGAGGGTCCGCAGATTGGCCTCTGCATCCAGGACCACGGCATTCGCCTGCAGGACGGACAGCAGCATCCTTACCACCTTCTGTATCCCCGTCCATGTGGGATGGACGGGCAGGACTGTTCCCGCCTTCCAGCCTAGCCAGCCGCAGCGGGAGCGCGGTGGGTCGTTTGGACCCGCCCGCCCACTCTTTGGGACAGAATGCACGGGATGCCCCGCATGCCCTGCCCCAATTGCTTGTGCGGCCACGCACCGCGGCCCATGCGTTAACTTCTTGACTACAAGAGCTGCGATGGTGCAATGTTCATAGCATGTCCGCAACCCCGCGCTCAACGAGGAGCAAGCCCAAGAATCCCGGCTCGCAGTCCGCCCTGCGGCAGCTGAACCAGCAGCGGATCATCGAGACCCTGATGGGCGGCCCGTCCACCCAGGCGGAGCTCGCCCGGCAAACGGGGCTGTCCACCGCCACCGTCTCGAACATCGTCAAAATCATGCTCGATTCCGGCCTGGCGTCCACCGAACCCATCACCAGTTCCGGGCGGCGGGCACTGAACGTACGGCTGAACAGCAACGGCGCCGTCGCCGTCGGGATCGACTTCGGCCGGCGGCACCTGCGGGTGGTCCTGGCCTCGCTCAGCTACCACGTCATTGCCGAAGAATCGGTGATGCTCCCCTTGGGCCACCAGGCGGATGAGGGCATCCAGGCGGCGGTGGCGCTGCTGGAGAAACTGTTGTGGGAAAGCGGTGTGGAACGCTCCTCGGTGGTGGGTGCCGGCGTCGGCATTCCCGGCCCGATAGACCGTCGGACCGGGACCGTTGCCCAAGGCGCCATCCTTCCGGAATGGGTGGGCATCAACATCCTCCAGCACCTTGAGGAAACCTTGAGAATCCCCGTGTTTGTTGACAACGACGCCAACCTCGGCGCCTGGTCGGAGGTGACCTGGGGGCAGCACTCGGGGGTCAGCAACCTGCTGTTTTTGAAGATTGGCTCGGGCATCGGCGCCGGCCTGATCCTCAACGGAGCCCCCTACTACGGCAACGTGGGGATCACCGGAGAAATCGGACACGCCACCATCCATGAGCAGGGCCTGGTGTGCCGGTGCGGCAACCGCGGCTGCCTGGAAACCATCGCGTCCACCACCACCATGATTGAACTCCTCAGCCGCGGGGAGGACCGGCCACTGACGCCCGCTGACATCGTCCGCAAAGCCCTGAACCGGGACTCTGCCACCCTTCGCGTGGTGGACGATGCCGGCCTGGCGGTTGGCCGTGCGCTGGGCAACGTGGCCAACCTGATCAACCCCGAGGTCATCGTGGTGGGCGGGCCGCTGGCGGGCCTCGGAGACATCCTGCTGGACCCCATCCGGAGGGGCCTGATCCGTCACGCAGTTCCGGTTATCGGGGAGACCACCACCCTCACCATGTCCTCGCTGGGCGACCGGGCAGAGGCCCTCGGCGCCGCCGCTTTGGTCTTCCAGCACGCGGGGATCCGCAAGACGTAGACCATTTCGTTATCCAGCAATTGCGTTAAAGACTTGACGACAATAGCTGTGATCCAGTTTACTTTTGGTTCAGACGGCCCTGCGCTTTGCCGGCCGGACAAAGAAGTCATTGCATTGGAGGGTTAGGGCTCATGACGTCCCAGACCACGCAAACGGATCCGGTCATCCTCGAGATGCGGTCCATCACCAAGGAATTCCCCGGCGTTAAAGCCTTGTCGAACGTGAGCCTCCGGGTAAAGGCCGGCGAGATCCACGCCATCTGCGGCGAAAACGGCGCCGGTAAGTCCACTCTCATGAAGGTCCTGTCCGGCGTGTACCCGTACGGAAGCTACGACGGCGACATCGTCTACCAGGGGCAAGTCCAGCAGTTCCGGGACATCAGGGCCAGCGAGCACGCGGGCATCGTGATCATCCACCAGGAACTGGCGTTGATCCCCGAACTGTCCATCACTGAGAACATCTTCCTGGGCAACGAACCCACGAAACGGGGCATCATCGACTGGGGCGAGGCCCGGCTGCGGTCCCTGGACCTGTTGGCGCGCGTTGGCCTGCGGGACGATCCCGACACCCCCATCAAGGAAATCGGCGTCGGCAAGCAGCAGCTGGTGGAAATCGCCAAGGCGCTGAACAAGTCCGTGAAGATCCTCATCCTGGACGAGCCCACCGCGGCCCTGAACGAATCCGATTCACAGCACCTGCTGGACCTGATGCTCGGCCTGAAGGCCAAGGGCATCACGTCCATCATCATCTCCCACAAGCTCAATGAGATTGAGCAGATCGCCGATTCCATCACCATCATCCGCGACGGCAAATCCATCGAGACGCTGGACGTCAAGAAGGACGGCGTGGACGAGGAC
Organism: Arthrobacter liuii; assembly: GCF_014639275.1. GTDB lineage: Bacteria > Actinomycetota > Actinomycetes > Actinomycetales > Micrococcaceae > Arthrobacter > Arthrobacter liuii. Next base: position 380,685 of record NZ_BMFW01000001.1, read on the forward strand.
CGCATTATCAAGGGCATGGTGGGCCGCACGCTGGAGTCCCGGTTCCCGGACCACACCCCCAAGATCGGCGAGGTGTTCTTTGAGGTCAAGGACTGGACTGTGGGCCACCCTGCCGTCCAGGACCGCCTGGTGTGCAAGGGGTCCAACTTCTATGTCCGCCGGGGCGAAATCGTAGGTTTCGCAGGGCTCATGGGCGCAGGCCGGACCGAATTGGCCCGTTCCGTGTTCGGCCGCTCTTATGGCCGGTTCATCGATGGCCACGTCTACAAGGACGGCAAGGAGGTTGTCCTCAAGAACGTCCGCCAAGCCATCGACGCCGGACTGGGCTACGTCACCGAGGACCGCAAGTCCCTGGGCTTGAACCTGCTGGACGACATCAAGACCACCACGGTGTCAGCGAACCTGCGCAAGATCAGCCACAACTTCGTGGTGGACCCCAACCAGGAGTTCACGGTGGCCGAGCAGTACCGCAAGTCACTGCGCACCAAGACGCCGTCCGTGGAGGAAGGCGTGGCCAAGCTGTCCGGCGGCAACCAGCAGAAGGTGGTCCTGGCGAAGTGGATGTTCACCGACCCCGACCTGCTGATCCTGGATGAACCCACCCGCGGCATCGACGTTGGAGCCAAGTACGAGATCTACGGAATCATCCAGCAGCTGGCCAACCAAGGCAAGGGAGTCATCGTTATCTCCTCCGAACTGCCGGAACTCCTGGGCCTGTCCGACCGCATCTACACCATCTTCGAAGGCGCCATCACCGGTGTCCTGAACAAAGACGAGGCCAGCCAGGAAAGCCTGATGAAGCTGATGACCTCCGCCACCCGAAAAGCCGCCTGACCCTCTGGCCCCTCCAGAACCTTCCGGACACAAGGACTGACACCATGAACGCCCTCAAAAAGCTGTTTGGCGGCAACACCCGCCAATTCGGCATGATCTTCGCCCTGGTGGCCCTGATCATCTTCTTCCAGTTCGCCACCGACGGCCGGACCCTGACCCCCGGCAACGTCATCAACCTGTTCAACGGCAACTCATACATCCTGATCCTGGCCATCGGCATGGTGCTGGTGATTATCGCCGGCCACATCGACCTCTCGGTCGGATCAGTCGCCGCATTCGTCGGCGTCACGGTTGCCCTGGCCCTCCGCGACTGGGGCATCCCCTGGTGGGCCGGCGTCCTGCTGGGCCTGGCGCTCGGTGCCGTGATCGGCGCCTGGCAAGGCTGGTGGACAGCCTATGTTGGCATCCCCGCCTTCATCGTGACCCTGGCCGGTATGCTCCTCTTCCGCGGCTTCAACCAGTTCGTGGGCAAGTCCAACACCATCCCGGTGCCAGTTGAGTTCCAGTACATTGGCTCCGGCTACCTCCCCGAGGTGGGGCCCGACACCGGCTACAACAACCTCACGGTGCTGCTGGGCCTCGCCGCCGCCGCGTTCGTCGTGTGGGGGGAGCTCCGCTCCCGGGCAAGGGCCAAGGCGCTGGGTGCCGAGGTTCCCGAAACGTGGGTGACGGTACTGAAGCTGGTGCTCATCTGCGCCGCCATCCTTTACGCCACCTACCTGTTCGCCACCGGCCGCCCCGGCACCTCCTTCCCCATCCCCGGCCTCATCCTGGCCGTGCTGGTGCTCCTCTACGGCTTCATCTCCTCACGCACCATCCTGGGCCGCCACGTCTACGCAGTGGGCGGCAACCGCCACGCAGCCGAACTCTCCGGCGTGCAGTCCAAGAAGGTCAACTTCCTGGTCATGATGAACATGTCCATCCTGGCCGGCCTTGCCGGCATGATCTTCGTGGCCCGCTCCACCGCCTCAGGACCGTTCGACGGCGTGGGCTGGGAACTGGACGCCATCGCGGCAGTCTTCATCGGCGGCGCGGCCGTCACCGGCGGTGTAGGCACCGTGGTCGGGTCCATCATCGGTGGCCTGGTCATGGCAGTGCTCAACAACGGCCTCCAGCTCCTGGGCGTCGGCGCGGACCTCACCCAGATCATCAAGGGCCTGGTGCTCCTGATCGCCGTCGCTTTCGACGTCTACAACAAGACCCAGGGCAAGCGCTCAATCATCGGCCTGCTGACCAGGAACTTCAACCGTCCCGGCGCAGGTCCCAGCGGCCCCACCCAGCCCGACGAAACAACCTCCACCAAGGAAGCGATCGCCAGGGAAGCCTGAAGTTTGCAACCTGAATACTGTTCCCATCACACAAAGAAAGAGAACCAATAATGCGAATGTTTGGTAAAGCAGGAAAGGCCGCAGCGGTTGCTGCCATCGCAGCACTGGCGCTGACGGGCTGTGGACGCTCGGAGCCCTCCGGTGGTTCCAGCGGCAGCGCAGCAGGGTTCCCCCAGAACTCCTCCATCGGTGTCGCCCTTCCGCAGAAGACCAGTGAAAACTGGGTGCTCGCCGAAAAGCTGTTCAATGACGGCCTCAACGGTGCCGGGTTCAAGGCTGACGTCCAGTTCGCCAACGGCGGCGTCTCGGAGCAGCAGAACCAGATCAGCGCCATGGTCACCAAGGGTGCCAAGGTCATCATCGTGGGTGCCATTGACGGCTCCCAGCTGGGTACCCAGCTCAAGCAGGCCAAGGACGCCGGCGCCACGGTCATCGCCTACGACCGCCTCCTGCTGAACACGGACAACGTGGACTACTACGTGGCCTATGACAACTTCAAGGTCGGCGTGCTCCAGGGCCAGGCCCTGCTGGACGGCATGAAGGCGAAGAAGCCCACTGGTCCATACAACATCGAACTGTTCGCCGGTTCCCCCGACGACGCCAACGCCAAGGTGTTCTTCAACGGTGCCATGAGCGTCCTGAAGCCCAAGATCGACGACGGCACCCTGAAGGTCGTCTCCGGGCAGAACAGCTTCGAGCAGGCCGTGACCCAGGGCTGGAAGGCCGAAAACGCCCAGCGGCGCATGGACACCCTGCTCAGCGGCAGCTACACCAGCGCAAACCTGGACGGCGTCCTTTCCCCCAACGACACCCTGGCCCGCGCAATCCTGACCTCGGTCAAGGCTGCCGGCAAGCCGATCCCGGTGGTCACCGGCCAGGACTCCGAGGTTGAGTCGGTCAAGTCGATCATGGCAGGCGAGCAGTACTCCACCATCAACAAGGACACCCGCAAGCTGGTTGAGCACGCCATCACCATGGTCAAGGACCTGCAGGCCGGCAAGAAGCCTGAGGTCAACGACGACAAGTCCTACAACAACGGCAACAAGGTGGTTCCCGCCTACCTGCTGGAGCCGGTCATCGTGACCTCCGCCAACGTCAAGACGGCCTACACGGACGATCCCGTACTCGGCCCGATCACCAAGTAGCACCAGTAGAAACAGCCGGGGCCAACCCGGCAACAGGAAAGCCCGGTCCCATGGGACCGGGCTTTCCTGCGTCCCGGCTCACCAGCAACGCCCTTCACAGGCCAGACACAGGCCCGGCCGGATTCCCGCACAGGGTGTCCGGCGAGGGTTGATGCGAAGCCGGCCCTCCGCGCCGGCCCTTGAGTCATAGGAGTAACGTGAGCGTCCTTGCCAGAAGCGTAGGCAATGCCTTCAGAAACAAGGTCCGCACCGCAGCTGTTGTCGCGGTGCTGGCCGTCGCTATTGGCCTTGCCCTGGCCATGCTGGTGGCCAACCAGGCCGTCGGGGCGAAAGTCCAGGAGCTCAACGCTTCCGTGGGCACGGTCCTGACCGTCAACCCTGCCGGCGGGCAAGGCTTCGAGGGCGGCGGTGAGCCGCTCACCGCCGGCCAGGCAGCCACCGCCGCCGCCGTGCCCAACGTCAGTGCCGTCGTCGGGACCTCAACGCTGCGGCTGCGGAACGCGGCTGCTGCCGCCGCACAAACGGCCCAGGCAGGACAGACAGGACAGCCAGGGCCCGGCGGCCAAACCGGACAGGCCGGCCCCGGCGGCCAGGCGGCGCCCACACTGACCACCAGCCTGACCGCGGCGGTGGATGCCGGCACCCTCGGCAACCGCAACCAGCAGGCCAACGGAACCACGGGCTCCACCGGAACCACCCAGCAACCGGTCCGCTCCCTGCCCATCACCGCCACCGGAATCGGCGCCGAAGTGGACAACACGGGCAAGGCACTGAACATCACGCAGGGTTCCGGGCTCGGCGACTACTCGGCGGCATCCACCGGCGCGCTGCTTGGAACCACCCTGGCCGAGAAGAACAACCTCACCATCGGCTCCACGTTCACCATCAACGACCAGACCTACACGGTTTCCGGTTTGTTCGACGCCGGCACCGCCTTCGGTAACAACGCCGTGTACGTCACCCTCCCCACCGCCCAGACCCTCGCCGGGACACCGGGTGAGCTGTCAAGCATGATCGTCACGGTCAACTCGATGGACAACGTCGCCGCCACCAAGGCGGCGCTGCAGTCCGCGCTGGGCACCGACAAGGCCGACGTCACCCAGGGCCAGAACCTGCAGACCGCCGTCAGCTCCCTGGACAGCGTCAAGAACATCTCCTTTATCGCCTTCATCGCAGCCCTGGGCACCGCCGGCCTGATCATCCTGCTCATCATGGTGATGCTGGTCCGCGAGCGCCGCCGCGAAATCGGTGTCCTGAAGGCCATCGGGGCACCCAACCGCACCATCGGCCTGCAGTTCGTCCTCGAAGCCCTGGTCCTTGCGGCCCTGGGCAGCGCAGTGGGCGCGGCCATCGCATCGTTCGCCAGTGGCGGCATCGCCTCTGCGCTGATCAGCAGCAACACCACCACCACAACCACTACGGGCCGTGGCTTCCCCGGCGGCGCCGGCGGTGGAGGGGGCTTCCCGGGCGGCCAGGGTGGACCGTTTGGCGGCGCCTCCCAGCTACTTAGCTCGGTGACGGCGAGCGCATCCCCCGGAGTCATCGCCGGTGGCATAGCTGCGGTGTTCGGCGTCGCCATTATCGGCGCCTTGGTTCCCGCGCTGCTCACTGCACGCATCCGTCCCATCGAAGTCCTGCGAGGAGAATAGCCATGATTGAAGTCAAGAACCTGGTCCGCACCTTCAAGTCGGGCGACCGCACCATCAAGCCGGTCAACGACGTCAGCTTCGAGCTGGAGCAGGGCACGCTGGCCTCGATCGTCGGGAAGAGCGGCAGCGGCAAGAGCACACTGTTGTCCCTCCTGGGTGCGCTGGACAAGCCCACCGGCGGAGACGTCGTCGTGGACGGCGTCAGCCTGGCAAGCCTCCCCGACAGCAAGCTGACGGAGTACCGCCGGCGGGACATCGGGTTCGTGTTCCAGCAGTTCAACCTGATCCCCAACCTGTCCGCCGTAGACAATGTCATGCTACCCATGGAATTCGCAGGGCTCCGGAAGGCGGACCGGCTGCAGCGCGCCAGGGACTTGCTGGAACAGGTCCAGCTGGATCCGTCCAAGCACGAGCGGCGCATCAACAGGCTCTCGGGCGGCGAGCAGCAGCGCGTTGCGATTGCCCGGGCCCTTGCCAACGAACCCAAGCTCATCCTGGCCGACGAGCCCACCGGGAACCTGGACGAACAGACCGGCGACCACATCATCGAGCTCCTCAGCTCCCTGAGCCGGAACCACAACACCACCATCCTGGTGGTCACCCATGACAGGGTCCTCGCGAACAAGACCGACCGCCGGTTCCGCCTGCAGCAGGGCAAGCTGACGGAGGAGCCGGTCCGCGGCCGGGCTGTGGCCGCGACCGCCTGACGCGCAAAGGGGCCAATGGCGGGGGCTACGCTCCCGCCATTGGCCCTCTTCGCACCCACGCGAAGTTTCCCGCCCCTTCCGCTCCGCTGTGACAGGATGGCAGCTATGACTGCTCCCATCGCCACACCGTGGCTTTCCAGCCAACCTGACCAGGATCCCCGGTCAGCCACCGGAGCTCCCCTGCGCTGGGGAATCATTGCAACAGGCAGCATCGCCCGCGCCGTCTCGGAAGACCTCGCGCTGCTTGAGGATGCCGAGCTGTACGCGGTCAGTTCCCGGACGCAGGACACCGCTGATGCCTTTGCCGTGGCCTATGACTTCGCAAAGGCCTACGGGGACGACGGCGGTGTCCCCGGCTACCAGCAGCTGCTCGCCGATGACGCGGTGGATATCGTCTACGTGGCCACCCCGCATGCCCAGCACCACGAAATGGTCCTCGCAGCCCTCAACGCCGGCAAGCACGTGCTTTGCGAGAAGGCTTTCACCATCAACGCCCGGGAAGCGGCAGAACTCATCGACGTTGCACGCAGCCGAAGACTCTTCCTGATGGAGGCGGTCTGGAGCAGGTTCCTGCCCTCGATGCAGCGCGCTTTCGAGATCGCGGCTTCCGGTGAACTGGGCGACATTCACTGGATCACCGCAGACCTGGGCTTCCCGGCGCCGTACTCCCCTACTGCCAGGCTGTGGGCCCGGAAAGACGGCGGAGGTGCCTTGCTGGATCTGTCCGTCTACCCGCTCCTCTGGGCACTCGGCACCCTTGGTTTTCCGCAGACCGTCAGCGCCACGGGCTTTGTCAACGACGACGGGGTGGATGCACAAAATGCCATGACCCTTGGCTACGGCCACGCGGCCCAGGTCCAGCTCACCTCTTCCCTCCTGGCCCACGGACCCCGCACTGCCACCGTCGCCGGAAACCTTGGTTTCCTGCAGAGCGTGGGGTCCATCAACAACCCCCGCGAACTCGTCATCACCCGGGGGTGGGAAGAGCGGCGGACCGAAACCTTCGACGTGGTGGGCAAGGGCTACGCCTACGAGTTGCGCGAGGTGATGCGGTGCGTCCAGCACGGGCTGACGGAAAGTCCGGTCATGCCCCTTGAGGACACGTTGAACACCATGCGCCTTTTCGACGGTGTTCGGGCCCAGCTCGGCGTGAGTTACCCCAACGACAGGCACTAGACGACGCCGCAAGGGGGGACCACGACGGCGGTATTGCCGCTTTCTAGGGGTGGCAAGAATGTGACTGCTTTCCATTGCCGTTGACGCATCTCGTGCGTGTTTCGCACCTTTTGTAAAATCCCTTTAGCGAAGTCTGGACTTCCGGCAATATGCGGTCTTAGGCTTTAGCCACCATTGAATGCACCGGTCACTGGGGGTGGTATGCATGGCTCGACTGAGTTCGCCATGGCGTGCCTTGCGCCCGGCACTCCTTGCCGGGGCCGCCGCAGCAACCTGGTTGACGCTTTCGTCCACGGCTGCAGCCGCCGATATCGGACCGGACTCCTCGTCCCTTCCCGGCAGCGCTACCAGTTCGGTTTCGACCCTGACCCAAAATCTTCCGGACACGGTTTCACCGGCTCCTGCTGCCTCCCCGGCCGCACCGGCCGCAGCGCCCGGGCTGCTGCAGCCTCAAGTAACCCAGGTTTCCGGGCTGGCCGACAACCTCATTGCCACAGTTCCAGTGGTGGACCCGGTGGTTCCGGCGGGAACTGTCTCGTATGTCGCCGCTCCCCTTGCGGAGGCCTTCGATGGCGTGACGGCCGGCGTGGCAGAGGCTGTTGTAACCCCGGCAACCGAGGCCGTTCCGGTACTCGAGCCGGCGCTCCGCCCGGTTGATGATCTTCTGACGGGCACCGCTCCGTTGCCCGTCCTACCCGCAGATGCCGTGCAAGCGGAACTTCCTGCCATGGCGACCGCTGCTCCCGCAGACTCTCAGCCTGCCGCCCGGGAAGCAACCACGGACGCTGTCGAACCCGCCCCGGAACCTGACCGGGCTGCACCGCAGTTGACCAGCGCAGGGACTGGCAGCTACGACCCAAGCCTGGCACCCGCGGGCGCTTCAGCCCTGGCGGGCACGGCTGCCCATGGGCCTGCCGTGCCCGTGCTCAATGATCCCGCTTCGGAGCAGCCCCTTCCCGTTGACCCGGCGCCGCTGCCTGCCCAGGCTCCTGCAGCCCCGGGATCCGACACGGGCGGCGGCGGATCATCGGGCGGCTCGCCGGGTGCGGCCGCGTGGCTTAGCCCCTTCGACTTTGGCTTTGAACGTCCCGGTGCTGTTGCCGCCGGCGACACCTCTGAGCACGCCCCTGCGCCGGTGTCATTCGACCCCGGTTCTTCCCCTGACTAGTTGAGGCCGTCTGTCCTTTCCGGGCAGCACGTGGCCCTACGGGCAGCTGATCAGCGCCCGAACACCTCAACTTTCCAGGAGTAACCACCATGAACTGCACCCTTCGCAGGGGGCTGCTTAGCACCCTCTTTGCCGGCGGCCTGTTGGCCTTCGGCTGCGCTGCCGCCAACGCGGCGGACACCACCAGCGGGACGGACCTTTCCGCTTCCGCCCTCATCTCGGCGGCGGCACCCGCTAATTCGACGTCGTTGGGCCTGCTGGGTGACCCAACGCCTGCCGGATCCGCGGGCGTCGCCGCCGCAGCAAACGCTAACGTTGGCCTCGGCGGCATCGCTGCCCCTGCTACGGCGGCCACCAGCACCACAAACGGCACCACGGCGAACCTCGCCGTCGACGCCAACGCGGCCCTCGGGCTGGGCACCGCGCCCACCACGGATCCCGCCACCACTGGTGCCACCAACCTGGCAACCGCCGCAGACCTCAACCTCGGCCTCGGCAGCACCACTGACCCTGCAACCACCGGCACCACCAACCTGGCAACCGCCGCAGACCTCAACCTCGGCCTCGGCGGCGTCACCAATGGCGACACCGCAGGTGCCGTCGACGCCAACGCGGCCCCCGGACTGGGCACCGGAACTGCGGGCAGCGGCGGCCTGGATGCCGTTGCCGATTTTGGCGTTGACCTCGGTATCGGGCTCGGTGATGCCAGCACGGACACCCCGGGTACTTCCGATCCGGGTAGCAGCAACCCCGGTGACGGCACCACCGGAGACACCGGCACCCTTGATCCAGGCGCCACTGATCCGGGAGCCGGGACCCCGGGTTCTGACAACACTGCCGGCAGCGACGGCAGCACCACCGGCGACGGCTCGACAGGCGTGAACGCCGGCACGGGCGGCTTCTCTGCAGCACCCGCCGGCTCCAGGGCAGTCAGCGGTGCCATCGCCACCGTGAAGGCACCGGGCCGCACCGCGGCCAGCGGCAGCTCTTCCCTGGCCAACACAGGCGGTGCCCACACCGGCCTCGCCAACACGGGCTGGGACGGATCGCTGGTTCCGCTGGCCCTGCTGATCCTGGCCGCCGGACTCCTGATGCTCCGGAAGCGCAAGGTGTCCTAGAACCACAAGGCAGAACTGTAACCGCCCACACATGCGCGCCTGAAGCGGCAGCGGCCAGCGGGCCGACGGAAGGAGGACAGCAGCCCCACAACGAAGCAACAGTACAAAACATGTCATCAGCACACATGTCCTTGTAGCCAGTGGTCCGGCGGCGAAGGTGTAAGAAAATCGCCGCCGGGCCGTCGGCATGTCGCAACGCGAAAGCCTAGGTCAATCGCTGGTTCCGCCATACCGCCCGTATAATTTGAGGTACGACAGTGCCGCAGCGCACCGGGAGGAACGGTCATGGTGGCGGAATCGCCTAGCTCCATCAAGAATGAAGTTGTCGGCGGTCGCTACCGTATGGGTGAAGTAATAGGCCGCGGCGGAATGTCGTCGGTGTACTCTGCGCGTGACGAAAATCTGGGCCGCGACGTGGCGTTGAAGCTCTTCGCCCCACAGGCTCCGGACGCGGATGAACTCAAGCGGCAGGAAGCCGAAATCCGGCTTCTTGCGACGCTGAACCACCCCGGCCTGGTGACGCTCTTCGACGCCGGCATCGACGACCGCCTGCCGGACGAGCCCCGGCCGTTCCTGACCATGGAACTCGTGGAAGGCCAAGACCTGCGCAGCCGCATCCGGCACAGCCGGGTGCCACTGGAAGAGCTGTCCGTCATCGGCGCCGGCATCGCCGATGCCTTGGCCTACGTGCATGGCCTGGGCATCATCCACCGGGACATCAAACCGGGAAACATCCTCCTGGTCCAGATCCGCCCGGGCGAGCCGCTGCGTCCCAAGCTTACCGATTTTGGCATCGCCAGGATCGTGGATTCCACCCGGCTCACGGCGACGGGCACCATGGTGGGTACCGCCGCCTACCTCAGCCCCGAGCAGGCCCTCGGCAAGCCCCTGTCCTCCGCCACGGACATCTACTCCCTGGGACTGGTACTGCTGGAGTGCATCAAAGGCTCCGTGGAGTACCCCGGCAGTGCGGTGGAATCAGCAGTTGCCCGGCTCCACCGTGCCCCGGAGATTCCCGACGACGTTCCCTCCGAGTGGGCCGACCTCATCCGTTCCATGACTGCCATCGAGCCGCTGGAACGGCCAGCGGCGGCGGACATTGAGACGGCACTTCGCCAGGCCCTGGTCTCCCCGGCCTCGACGCCTGGAGAACTGGCGCCTGAAACCACCCGCGTGCTGCCCGCCATGCCCTTCCACCCTCCCTCCATCACTGCCGAAGAATCGGTGGACGCGGTGCGGGAGGCAGCCGCAGCTGCAGGGGCGGGCGCTCCTGCGTCATCTGCCCCTGCTCCCGCCACGGCCGCCCGCCCATCCGCGGCCAGGGCCCCCAACAAGCCCCGCCTGTCGTGGAGCCGGCGGACCTGGCTGGCCGTGGTACTCGGCGTCCTGGTAACTGCCGTAGCCGCAGCTGCGGTGATGATGAGCATCTCCGCCCGGCCTGCCGACGTCGTCCCTTATCCCACGGTGACCGGGGTCCTGGGCGACCATCTGCAGGAACTTCAAAAGAGCGTGGCGCCGTGACGCTGCGGCTGGCCGCTCCCGGCCGGGTGCTACTGGCCTGCTCAGCCGCACTGCTGGCCGGAACCCTGCTGAATGCATGCGCCGCCCCGGGGAACGGGCTGCAGCGCGAAGCCGCGACGCATCTCCAGGCACGGCTGCTGGAAGTAACCCAGGCGTCGTCCCAGAACGATCCGGCGTCCGCGCTGAAGGCACTCGAAGGCCTGGAGGCGGACCTTTCGGCAGCGCAGGCAAAAGGCCAGGTTTCCGAGGAACGGCGTCGCAGCATCACCACCGTGGCCACCGCGGTCCGGGCAGACCTCAACGAAGCCGTTGCCGCACAACAAGCGGCTGCGAAGGCCGCTGCGGACCAGGCAGCTCAAAGCGCTCCCCCCACGGCGAATGCCCCCGCATCCCAGCCAGCGCCTGCGCCGGCACCAGACCAAGGCACCGGCAGCAGCGGAAACGCCAACAAAAACAGCGACAAAGGCAAAGGCAAGAACTAAACCCCCCGCCGCACAGGGCGAAACAGAGAAGCGGTGCTCCGGTAAATACCGAAGCACCGCTTCTTTTTGACCTAAGCTGCGGCAGCAGCCGCCTGGCTAGGCCAGGCTGGCGATGACCTTGTTCAAGGTGGCGGAAGGACGCATCACAGCGGAGGCCTTGGCGTCTTCCGGGCGGTAGTAGCCTCCGATGTCCACCGGTGATCCCTGGACCTCGGCCAGCTCGCCTACGATCGTCTCCTCCTTGGAGGAAAGCTCACTGGCGACCGAGCTGAACGCGGCGGCCAGGTCGGCGTCGTCCGTCTGCTTGGCCAGCTCCTCAGCCCAGTAGCGGGCCAGGAAGTAGTGGCTGCCGCGGTTGTCCAGCTCGCCGGCGCGGCGGCTGGGCGACTTGTTCTCCAGCAGGAACGTGCCGGTGGCGCGGTCCAGGGTGTCGGCCAGGACCTGGGCGCGGGCATTGCCGGTGGTGGTGGCCAGGTGCTCGAAGCTGACGGCCAGGGCCAGGAACTCGCCCAGGCTGTCCCAGCGGAGGTGGTTTTCCTTGAGCAGCTGCTGGACGTGCTTGGGGGCGGAGCCGCCGGCACCGGTCTCGAAGAGGCCGCCGCCGTTCATCAGCGGAACCACCGAGAGCATCTTGGCGCTGGTGCCCAGTTCCAGGATGGGGAACAGGTCCGTGAGGTAGTCGCGGAGTACGTTGCCCGTGACGGAGATGGTGTCCTCACCCTTGCGGATGCGCTCAAGGGTGAACGCGATGGCCTTGACCGGGGACAGAATCTGGAGGTCCAGGCCCTCGGTATCGTGGTCCTTCAGGTACTCGTTGACCTTGCCGATGAGGTTGGCGTCGTGGGCGCGCTCCTCGTCCAGCCAGAACACGGCGGGAGTCTGGGAGGCGCGGGCGCGGGTGACGGCCAGCTTGACCCAGTCGCGGATGGGGGCGTCCTTGGTCTGGCAGGCGCGCCAGATGTCACCCACGGAAACCTCGTGTTCGATCAGGACATTGCCCGCTCCGTCGACGACCTGCACCGTGCCGGCCTCCTGGATCTCGAACGTCTTGTCGTGGCTGCCGTATTCCTCGGCTGCCTGCGCCATGAGGCCCACGTTGGGAACGGTGCCCATGGTGGTGGGGTCGTAGGCGCCGTTGGCGCGGCAGTCATCGATGACCACCTGGTAGATGCCGGCGTAGGAGCTGTCGGGCAGGACGGCCAGGGTGTCCGCTTCCTTGCCGTCAGGGCCCCACATGTGGCCGGAGCTGCGGATCATGGCAGGCATGGAGGCGTCAACGATCACGTCGCTGGGCACGTTCAGGGTGGTGATGCCCTTGTCCGAGTCCACCATGGCCAGGGCCGGGCCGTCTTCCAGGCCTTTCTTGATCAGGCTCTGGACGCCCTCGCGGACATCCGCCGGGAGGTCCTCGAGGCTGCTCAGGATGGCGGCAAGACCGTTGTTGGGGCTGATGCCTGCAGCGGAGAGCTGCTTGCCGTAGGTCTCGAAGAGTTCAGCGAAGTAGGCCTTCACGACGTGGCCGAAGATGATGGGGTCCGAAACCTTCATCATGGTTGCCTTGAGGTGGGCGGAGAACAGCACGCCCTCTTCCTTGGCGCGGGCCACCTGGGCCTTGAGGAATTCGTCCAGGGCGGCGGCGCGCATCACTGTGCCGTCGATGACCTCACCGGCCAGGACCGGGAAGGCCTTCTTCAGGACCTTCACCGAGCCGTCCTCGCGGACCAGCTGGATGGCGACGGTGCCCTTGGAGTCGATGACCACGGACTTCTCGTTGGAGCGGAAATCGTCCTGGCCCATGGTTGCCACGTTGGTCTTTGAGTCGGCGGCCCAGGCACCCATGGAGTGCGGGTTCTGGCGCGCGTAGTTCTTGACGGACAACGGCGCCCGGCGGTCCGAGTTGCCTTCGCGCAGGACCGGGTTCACGGCCGATCCCTTGATCTTGTCGTAGCGCGAGCGGATGGCGGTTTCTTCGTCGGAGGACGGGTTGTCCGGGTAGTCCGGCAGCGCATAGCCCTGTCCCTGCAGCTCGGCGATGGCTGCCTTGAGCTGGGGGATGGAGGCGCTGATGTTGGGCAGCTTGATGATGTTGGCTTCCGGCGTCTTCGCCAGCTCACCGAGTTCAGCAAGGGCATCAGCGATCTGTTGCTCCGGGGTGAGGTAGTCACCGAACACGGCAATGATGCGGCCAGCGAGCGAAATGTCGCGGGTCTCCACCTCCACACCTGCTGTCGAAGCGAATGCCTCGATGATGGGCAGGAACGAATAGGTAGCCAGCATCGGCGCTTCGTCGGTGTGGGTGTAGATAATCTTGGACATGCGCGGGCGTCTCCCTGTGGGTCGGCTTGGTTGTGAAATTTCTGTCTTATTTCACCATGTACAACTTACCCGAGGACGTGGCTTTGAACCGTACCGGGGTGCCAGCGTTACCCCGGCGGCGGGCAGCATTACAGCGATAGAGAACGGCCGACGGCGGCACGCACCGGGGTGCCTGGTCCGTCGTCGTAATTGAAAGGGTAAAAAGGAATACCGGAAGGGTCCTTAGGCGGTATTTTGATATCTCATTACTGTGTACAAACTTGTTGGGTGACGATAAATTCGCTAAGTCACTCCCGATCCCGGGCAAACCCGTTCAGACAGGACAACCATGACACGCACCAGGTCTTTGGCTTCCGGCCTCCTGACTTTCTCGGCGGCCACCGTGCTGGCTCTCACCTCGGCCGGCGGGGCCTCAGCCGCGCCGGCACCGTCCGGCGGGAACGCAGACCCGTCAGTCGCCAGCGTCACGGTCAACGCCGCCGGCGCCGCAGATTACTGGACTCCCGAGCGCATGCAGAGTGCCGTTCCCGGCGACACCCTGGCCGGCAAGGCGCTGGAACGCGGCAACCGCTCCAGCCCCGCCGTCGTTGAAAAAGGCAAGCCCTCTTCCACCAAGGGCACCAAGGGCAAGCCCACCATCGCCCAGAGCGAGGACCCCGTGTCGCACATCGGCAAAGTCTTCTTCACCATGGGCGGCGCCAACTACGTGTGCTCCGGCAACGCCGTCACATCAGCCAACGGCAGCACGGTAGCCACAGCCGGTCACTGCGTCAACGAGGGCCCAGGCGCGTACGCCACCAACTTCGTCTTCGTGCCTGCCTACGACAACGGCGCGGCACCCTACGGCAAGTGGACCGCCAAGGCCCTGTACGCCCCCACCCAGTGGGTTTCCAGCGGCGACATGACCTATGACACGGGCTTCGCCGTGGTCAACCCGGACAGCAACGGGGACCTGCTCACCGACGTCGTCGGCGGCTCAGGCACGGCCTTCAACCAGGCACGCGGCCTCACCTACACGTCGTACGGCTACCCCCAGGCCGCACCGTTCAACGGCACGTCCCTGTGGAGCTGCACCGGCACCGCCTCGGCCGATCCCAACAACCCCCAGTTCGGTACCCAGGGCATTCCCTGCGACATGACGGGTGGTTCTTCGGGCGGTCCGTGGTTCATCGGGACCGACTCTGACGGCGTGCAGAACTCCATCAACAGCTACGGCTACAAGGGCTCCGCCGTGATGTACGGGCCGTACTGGGGCAGGGTCATCCAGGACACCTTCACGCGTGCAGCAAAATCCTAAAAAACCTGAACCGGACGAGGATCCTGTCAGCCACGTGGACCTGACCCAGTCACCCGAGGAAGTCCTGGAGTACTGGACAAAGGAACGGATGGCGGAGGCCAAGCCCCGGGAGATCAAGCTCCCGGAGCCCGGCCCCCGCCCGGCCGACCAGGACTAAACCAGCAACACGACGACGGCGCCCGTCCCCTTCGAAGGGGGCGGGCGCCGTCGTTTTGGGGTGTGCTCAGTGGAAGAAGTGCCGGGCGCCGGTGAAGTACATGGTGATGCCGGCCGCGTTGGCGGCAGCGATGACTTCCTGGTCCCGGACCGAACCGCCGGGCTGGACCACTGCGCGGACACCGGCGTCGATGAGGATCTGCAGGCCGTCGGCGAACGGGAAGAACGCGTCGGAGGCGGCCACAGCTCCGCGGGCCCGCTGGGGTGCGCCGGCACCGCTGGCGTTGGAGGCACCGCCGGCACCGTCGACGTCGGATTCCACCGTCACACCCAGCGTGTTGGCCCGCTCCACGGCCAGGCGGCAGGAATCGAGCCGGTTGACCTGGCCCATGCCGATGCCCACTGCGGCGCCGTTCCCGGCAAGGAGGATCGCGTTGGACTTCGCTGCCCGGCAGGCGGTCCAGGCGAATTCGAGGTCAGCGAGTGTCTCCTCATCCGCGGCATCGCCGGCGGCGAGGGTCCAGTTGGCGGGGTTGTCGCCGTCGGCGTCCACCTTGTCGCTGACCTGGACCAGCATGCCGCCGGAAACCTGGCGGAACTCCGTGGGGTAGCGGCCGTAGCCCTCGGGCAGGGCGAGCAGGCGGATGTTCTTCTTTTGGGAGAGGATCTCCACGGCTTCGGGCTCGAAGCCGGGAGCGATGACCACCTCGGTGAAGATGTCCTTGACGGTGTTGGCCATGGGCGCGGTGACGGTGCGGTTGGCGGCGATGACGCCGCCAAACGCGGAGACGGGATCGCAGGCGTGGGCCTTGGCGTGGGCGTCGGCGATGGGGTCCGCGGCGTCGGCGGAACCGACGGCCACACCGCAGGGGTTGGCGTGCTTGATGATCGCGACGGCCGGTTCGCTGAAGTCGTAGGCGGCACGCAGGGCGGCGTCGGCGTCAACGAAGTTGTTGTAGCTCATGGCCTTGCCGTGCAGCTGGTCCGCCTGCGCGATGCCAACGGGAGCAGCCTTGTCCACGTACAGGGCAGCCTGCTGGTGCGGGTTCTCGCCGTAGCGCAGGACCTCGGAGCGTTCCAGGGACAGGCCGGCGTAGGCAGGCCAGTCGATGACGCCGTCGCCGTCCTCATCCAGGAACTGGCTGGCGGTCCAGGTGGCCACTGCATTGTCGTAGGCAGCGGTGTGCGCGAACGCCTTGGCGGCGAGGCGGCGGCGCGTCTTCAGGTCGAAGCCCCCGGCGGCTGCAGCTTCCACCACCTGGCCGTAGAAGGAGGGGTCCACCACGATGGCGACGGCGGCGTGGTTCTTGGCTGCCGACCGCACCATGGCGGGGCCTCCGATGTCGATCTGCTCGACGACGTCGTCCTGCGCGGCACCGGACTTGACGGTCTCCACGAACGGATAGAGGTTCACCACCACCAGGTCGAAGGCTTCGATGTCCATGCTGGCGAGGGTTTCCATGTGGGCGGGGACGCGGCGGTCCGCCAGAATGCCGCCGTGGACGCGGGGATGCAGCGTCTTTACGCGGCCGTCCAGCATCTCGGGCGAACCGGTGACTTCCTCAACCTCCTGCACGGGAATGCCCGCGGCGGCGATCTTCTTGGCCGTGGAGCCGGTGGAGACGAGCTTGACGCCCGCGGCGTGCAGGCCCTTCGCGAGCTCCTCCAGGCCGGTTTTGTCGTAGACCGAGATCAGGGCCCGGCGGATGGGTACACGGTCAATGGATACGCGCTCATGCTGCGTGAAGCTCACAAATGTCTCCGTCTTATCTCGCGGACCAGGGCCGCGGTTGGTGGGGATAGGGCCAGTTTATCGCGAAGGGCGCAGTTGCCCCGTGTGTCAGCCGGAGTGTGAACGCCGCAGTGCCGGGCTAGAGTTTCAACAGGAGGCGGCGATGAACACTTACACCACTGTGCCCAGCGGCGAACAGGTGGTCCAGGAACTACCCTGGCGATGGAAAGTCCAGGGCAGGATCTTCCTGATCGGCGGCCTCGGCTTCATGTTCGATGCCTGGGACGTGACCCTGAACGGCATCCTGATTCCGCTGCTGTCCAAGCACTGGTCGCTCTCCGCCGGGGAGGCGGCCTGGGTGGGCACCGCGAACCTGATCGGCATGGCCCTGGGCGCCTTCGTCTGGGGAACCATCGCGGACACCGTGGGGCGCAAGAAGGCCTTCACTGCCACCCTGCTGCTGTTCTCCGTATTTACGGTCCTGGGCGCGTTCGCCCCCGACTTCATCTGGTTCTGCATCTTCCGTTTCATGGCCGGGTTCGGCCTGGGCGGCTGCATTCCAGTGGATTACGCACTGGTGGGTGAATTCACCCCGCGCAAGCAGCGCGGCAAGGTGTTGACTGCCATGGACGGTTGGTGGCCGGTAGGCGCCGCCCTGGCAGGGTTTGTGTCGGCCGGATTGGTGGCCCTCTCCGGCGACTGGCACCTGACCATGCTGGTGATGGTGCTGCCTGCCCTGCTGGTCTTCTGGATCCGGCGCAGCGTGCCGGAGTCCCCCCTGTTCCTGATCCGGAAAGGCCGGCGGGAGGAAGCCGCCAGGATCATTGACGGGCTGGTGGAAGCCACCGGAGCAGAACCCCGCGCGTACAGCCTTCCCGATGCCAGGGACGTCCCGAGGCTGTCCGCCGGCAGCGCCTGGACCCAGCTGCGCTCGGTGTGGCAGTTCAACTGGAAGATCACCACTGCCGCCTGGTCCCTGTTTTTCAGCATCCTTCTGGTCTACTACCTGTCCCTGACATGGATGCCGAGGATCCTCATCGGCGCCGGTTTCGCCGAGTACAAGGCGTTCATCACCACCGCCTCCATGGCCGCCGTCGGATTCCTGGGCGTGGTGGTGGCAGCCCTCCTGGTGGAGCGGGTGGGTCGCAAATGGATCCTTGCCATCACCGGTCCGCTCGCTGCGCTGACCCTGGTGATCGTGGCGTTCGTGGTGGACATCCCCACGGCTGCCGTGTTTTGGCTGCTGGCGTTCGGGTTCGTGGTGCAGGTGGCCATTCCGGTGCTCTATGCCTATGTGTCCGAGCTCTACCCCACCGAGCTGCGGGGCACCGGGTTCGGCTGGGCGTCCACGTTCTCCCGGCTGGGGGCAGGCTTTGGGCCACTGATCTTCGCCAGCTACTTCTGGCCCGTACTCGGGCTGGCCACCTCGTTCGCGCTGGCCGGGGCCTTGGTGCTCGTGTCCGTGCTGTGGATGGCGTTCTTCTCCCCTGAGACCCGGCAGCGCCGCCTGCAGTAGCCGCCCCCTCCCCCTCCCAACTAGGTAGCGCCAGGTGTCGTTCTGAGCCCTCAGAACGACACCTGGCGCTACCTAGTTTTGACTCTGCGGTGACCAGCCTCGTGATAGCAGCATCCGTCTCACCTTGGCCACGGCGCGCTTCGCGTCATTCTCCATGTGGTGTTTGGAAATCCTCACAAGAAGCCAACCTGCACGATCGAAATCTTCTTCGCGGGTGATGTCCCGCACAATTTGCATCGCTTCCGAATGCCCCTCGCCGTCGTACTCCACGGCGACCTTTTGTTCCGAATAGCCCAAGTCAGGTTGGCGTACGACGCCGTCGGCCAGCTTCGTGGGCACGTTCAGCAGGGGTTCGGGCAGGCCCGCGTATTCCAGAGCCAGCCGCAGCCTGGTTTCCTGCGGGGAGTCAGCTCCAACCCTGGCGAGATCAAGGGCGAGACGCGCTTTCCGTATTCCCGGTGTTCCCTTGTGCCTGTCCAGCATCTCCGCCAGGTCCTCAAGCGTTGCGTAGGGCTCGGATCTGCCCTCGAAATCCGGGCGTGGCCATCGGATCAAATGGTCCGCCACAACGGTTAACTCCTCGATGCCCATCTTGCGGGAGCAATCCAGCCACGTTCGAACCCGCGACGTGACCAGCAGGCCCTGATGGCTGACAATCTCATCGTCGAAGAACTGCCCACGGTGTCCCCTCACCCCGGGTCGACGGACGATGGCAACGGTGTCCGGACGGGAAATGTGAAGCAGGCGTTCGTCGCTGCCGGGCAGGAATCCGGGAAACTGCCAAAGTAGGAAAGCGGATGCATGGGAAGCTGCAGCCGATTCCGTCACCTTGGTGTAGGGCCGGATGCAAGCAGCCAAATCGTCCTGGCTGCAGGAGTCCGGCACCCGGACTCCCCTGCTTGGCCGCTGCAGCCCCTGGTGACGGAGCCTGCGGCGGCTGATACCGGCGTCGGCTGCTTCCTGAAACGTGAATGGCAAGGAAGCAAACTGTCCGGGCAAGCGGCTGGGAACCTTCATTAGCCCATGGTGGCAGCCCGAGCGGCCCCTACTGAAAGTTATCCACAGGGTTTGTCAGCTGATGCGATGTAGGTAGCGTCAACTGTCGTTTTGAGGGGTCAAAACGACACCTGGCGCTACCTAGTTGGGCAGGCGCGGGCTAGGAGGCAGTGAACGCGGGGGCTGCGGCGAGCGCGGCCAGCGTGGAGACCAGGAGCCGGCGCTCCACCACCTTGATGCGTTCGTGGAGGGTTTCCTCGGTGTCGGAGTCCTCGATGGTCACGGCCGCCTGGGCGATGATGGGCCCGGTGTCCACGCCTGCGTCGGCCCAGTGCACCGTGCAGCCCGTCACCTTCACGCCGTACGCCATCGCGTCCCGCACGCCGTGGGCACCGGGGAATGCCGGGAGCAGCGCCGGGTGCGTGTTGAGATACCTGCCATTGAACGCGTCGATAAAGCCCGGGCTGACAATCCGCATGAAGCCGGAGGAGACCACCACGTCCGGCTTGTAGGCGGCCACGGCCCCGGTCAGCGCGGCATTCCAGTCGGCACGGTCCGGGTAGGCCTTGAAGTCCACCACGAAGGTGGGGATGCCGGCCGCGGCTGAGCGTTCGACGCCGTAGGTCCCCTCGCGGTCGGCGCCTACCGCTGCGATTTCCACGTCGAGCTCCCCCGCATGGACGGCGTCGATGACTGCCTGGAGATTGGATCCGGTTCCGGAGACGAGGACGACGATGCGCATTGGTCCAGCTTAGGTGCAGGCTCGCGTACGCTGGAAAACATGAACAGCGAACCGGGCCGCAGCGGGCAGCAGCAGGTCAGACCCGCGCTCAGCGAGGCGGCTAAGACCTCCCTCGCCAAGACCCACACCCTGTTCCGGATGTTTGTGGTCTCGGTGCTCGGGGCCTTCTTCGTATACCAGCTGGACGTTGGCTACCTCTGGCTGACAACGGTGCTTACCGCCGCGGGGGTGGTCCTGGGGATTGTCCTGCTGGTACGGGCGGTGCGGTTGAAGGAATCCAAGCTGGTTCTCTTTGGCACCATTTCCGGGCTGGTGGTCGCCGCTGTCATGGTGCTGCTGATTGCAACCACCATGGTCCTGTTTGACCAGGTGCGTGAGTACCAGGCCTGCGTGGGGCGGGCGCTGACGGACCGGGCCACCCATGCGTGCATGGTGCAGTTCCAGGATGTACTGCCCACGAAGGTCCGCTAGGCGCGGGCGCGGTCCTAGTGGACCAGTTCCGCGTCCTGTTCCACGGACCCGGTTTTCTCGCGTTCCAGCCACGGTCCGGCGGCGTAACCGATGACGACGCCGGCACCCACCTCGGCAGCCACCCAGAGTCCCGTCCATAGCGGGTCGGGCCCGATGGCGGTCAGGCGGCCAAGGCCGGCTGAGCCCCTGGCAAGCCAGGCCAGGCACACGGTCAGCAGTCCGGCGGCCAGCCCGCCGAGCACGCCCAGCACCAGGGTGGAGACGCTTGCCGTGAACCAGCGGGCGCGGACCTTGATGGAGAGCCACTCGTCGAAGTGGTTCTCCCCTTCCCGGAGGAACCACCAGCCCGCCATGACCCCTGCCAGGACGGGAACGATCAGGGCCACGAAGGCGTAGTCCAGGGACCCTGACGGGATGGCCGCCAGGACCGGGATGGACGGCAGCGGCCCCACGGCGGTGCCCAGCGGACCCGCCTGGGAGCCCACCCCCACGGCGAAGCCCGCGCCGGATGTCCATGCGAGGGCAAAGACCACGAGGTTGGGCAGGAAGCCAAGCTGCGCGATGGTGAGGGCGGCACCTCCCACGGGGCCGGCGTCGAGCCCTTCGTAAACGGACACCACGAGGTTCCAGTGGATGAACAGGTCAACCGCCAGCAGCGCTGCGGCCAGGGTGAGGGCGGAAGCCACGGCCACGAAGCCGGCCTTGGCAGCAGACGCGAAGTACGACCCCGCCCACCGGGAATGCTGGCTGGTGCGCGAGATCCAGTCCACGGCGTCGACGCCGATCAGCCGGCTCCAGGAGCCTGCCTCCCTTCGCGCACCCACCACCATGCCGAGCCCAAACGGAACCAAGGGAACCAGCATGGCGTACCAAAGGTTGATGACGACGTCGGCGCTGCGGCATACGAACCCCGTGGCGGCGCCGAACGCCGCGTAGACCGCCCACGATCCCAGCAGCGCCTGCCACAGCTGGTCCGTGTAGGAGGCGCGGGCCAGCCTGCGGCCTGCGCGCCACGCCAGGAGGAACGGAATCACGGTCAGGCCCATGGGGGTCAGGCTCAGGACGCCCGAGCCGCCATGGGTGGCCGGCTCCGGCCCGGCTCCCGCAAGCTGCAGCGGTACGCCGTGGACCAGGAGCCATGACTGCCCAGCCAGCCGTGCCAGGACCTCGAACTGCCCGTTCATGAAACCCGCCGTGGCCCAGACAGCCACGATGGGCGCCACTACCATCAGCGCGGAAATGATGGCCGCCTGCGCCGCTTCGAGGGCACCCTGCAGCCACAAAGGCATGGGAAGGCCACGGTTTCCGGTCTGATCAGCGCGCAGTTTCATCGTGTTCCATGGTGTCACGCCGGGTGCGCCGTCCCCGCGAACGACAGGCTCCGCGGCGGCACCGATCAACAATCGGATACCCCGGGATCCGGCGCTTTTTCCCCAGCCGCGCCGTAAAATTGGTAGAAACCAACACCCACCGCCCCGCCGAGGACGTAGTGCGATTTCTGCTGGCCGCCAGACATGATCAGCGCCAGCCGAGGACCCGGATTCCGTAAACCGGGAAAACAGGAGCCGCGAATGAGAGATGAACCGTAAGTTCTGAAGATATTCGTCCTACTGGCTGGTGCAGTCACCGCTATCAGCGCGGCTGCACCAGCGTTTAAAACAGTGCGGCGCCGGGAGCCTCCAAGTAGGCTCCCGGCGCCGTTCACCGTGTCAGGGCCGCTGCTTCAGTCAGCCTGCCCGCGGAACTGGGGCCGGAACCCCAGCCCCGATCAGCGGCGGGTATCGCCGTCTGTTTCGATGTTCTCCTTGCGGACTTCCTCGTTGACCGTGACATCGTCGCGGACAACGTCCTTGTCCAGCCGGACCCGCTCCACCGGAACGGCTTCCTTTTCCACTACGGGGCGCTCCTCGTGGAGGACCACCTCGTGCTCTTCTTCGCTGATTGCAGGTCCGTCGTGGGCCGCTCCGCGGTTGGCGTCCGTGATGGGCTCACGCTCGATGCGGACTTCTTCGCGCTCCACCGGAATGGTCTTGGTGACGTTCTCGGTGGTGACGTACTTGCGCAGCCTTGCCCGGCCGCTGGCCTCACGTTCCTTGCCCACGTGCAGCTGTTCCTCGGACCGCGTCATGGCGTCGTCGGTGGTGGGGCCGGAGGTGTCGTGGCCGACCGCTCCGCGGGTGGTGTCGCGGTCGGAGGTATCGCGGCCGCCACCGAGACCGGCGGTGGGGGTGCCTGCGTTCAGGTCGGCGTCGCCTTGGCGGTCGACGTCCCCGGCAGTGCCGGACTGGGCCTCAGTGTAGGTCCGGGCTCCACGGTCGTAGTACGTGTACAGCCGGTCCTCTTCCTCAGGAGTGAGGTGGCCGTCGGCATCCACCCGGGGAGCGTCCTTGACGTGCTCCTTGGTGAAGGGAACCACCAGGTCTTCGCCCTGGTTATGTGCACCTTCAACCGGCACGAAAGACTCCGAAGTGCCGAAAAGTCCCGTCTTGACGGTGACCCATGTGGGCTCACCCGTGTCGTCGTCTGCGTACAGCTGCCCGACTGAACCAATCTTCGTGCCGTCGGAACCGACGACATGGCCGCCCTTGGTGAGCAGGTTTTCAAGGTTTTCCCTGTTTAGCATGACGTCTCCTTGGATTGTCTTTGCACTGGGTCTGCCAGCAATGGATGACCTGGATGGGGGCTTGTGCCCGGCTCCCGGCTTCCGCCCCGGCTGCTTGAGGCTCTGCGCTGACCGCCCCACTACCGTAAGCATGCTTAGCATCGAATGCCAAGCCTACTTAGTAATTTTTTTTGGCGGCCGGGCCAGCTGTTCACCCTGGCTTCTTCTCCGGGTAACGCTTTTTCCCCCGCCATTTCAAGGAGGACGCCCACGGTTGAGGGGTGAGGATCGCAATCGTGGCCGAATCATTTTTGCCGTTGATGAACGGCGTCACCCACTCCATCCTGCGGGTCTTGGACCATCTCCAGGAGCGGGGCGACGACGTCCTGGTCATTGCCCCGTCCTCCCATGACGGGGAGGAACCTGTCCGAGTCAAGGGCGCAGAGGTCCACCGGCTTCCCGCGGTCCCGCTGGCCGGCTACACGAACGTGCGGGTGGCACTGGGAGGTGTGTACCGGGTCAAGCGAATCCTTGCCGAGTACGCGCCCGACGTGGTGCATCTTGCCTCGCCGTTCGTGCTGGGCTGGCGCGCGGCCCAGGCCGCCAGCCAGCTCGGCATTCCTACGGTGGCGATCTACCAAACCGAAGTTCCCAGCTACGCCGGCCGGTACGGCGTACCCTTCCTGGAGAACTGGGCCTGGAACCGGGTGGAGAACATCCACCTGCTGGCCACCCGCACCCTGGTGCCTTCCACATTTGCGCTGAACCAGTTGCGCGGCCGGGGCATCCCGCGGGTGCGGATGTGGCGCCGCGGGGTGGACACGGTGCGGTTCTCCCCGGAGAAGCGCGACGACGGCTGGCGGGCGTCGGTTGCCCCGGACGGTGAGCGGATCATCGGCTACGTGGGCAGGCTCGCCGTGGAAAAACAAGTGGAAGACCTGGCCGCCCTCGCTGGAATACCCAACACGAGGCTGGTGATTGTGGGCGACGGACCCCAGCGCGCAGCCTTGGAGGCGGCCCTCCCCGCGGCCGTTTTCACCGGCTTCCTCAGTGGCGATGACCTGGCCCGCGCCGTGGCTTCCTTCGACTTGTTCGTCCATCCAGGCGAGTTCGAAACCTTTTGCCAGACCATCCAGGAGGCCATGGCATCGGGTGTTCCGGTGGTGGCCACTGGGCGGGGCGGGCCCTTGGACCTGGTGGAGAATTCACGCACCGGATGGCTCTACGAACCCGGCGACCTGTCCGCGATGCGCGCCCGGGTCCAGGACCTGATGGGTGACGACGCCAAACGCCGGGCCTTTGCCGCGGCAGCACACGCATCGGTCCAGGGCAGAACCTGGCCGGCGCTCTGCACGGAACTGGTCCAGCATTACAAGGACGTCATCGCGCCGGTGCCGGTTGCCGCGATCTCAACCAACGCCAAGGGGGCGCAACTGTGAAAATATCCGTGATCGGCTGTGGCTACCTGGGTGCTGTCCATGCGGCGACCCTGGCGTCCATGGGGCATACCGTGGTGGGCATCGATGTGGATCCCGCCAAGGTGCAGCAACTGGCGCAGGGTGTGGCGCCGTTCCACGAACCGGGGCTGGACGAACTCCTCAGGGACGGCCGCGACACCGGGAGGCTGCTGTTTTCCACCGACCCGGCGGATGCCAGGGGTGCGAACGTGCATTTCCTGTGCGTGGGAACGCCGCAGGACAAGACGTCCGACGCCGCCGACCTCACCTTCCTGGTCTCCGCAACGGTTGCCTTGCTGCCGCACCTGGCCGCGGGCGCCGTCGTCGTAGGTAAATCCACGGTGCCTGTCGGGACGGTGGACATGCTTCGCGGCCTTCTGGAGGCGCGGCCCGACGTGCTGCTCGGTTGGAACCCCGAGTTCCTGCGGCAGGGCACCGCCGTCAAGGACTCGCTGGTGCCGGACCGGCTGGTCTACGGCGTGGACGGGGGGCGGCCCGCCGCCTTCAACCCGGCCTCCGGCGCACCCCTGGGAGTGACAGCAGCGCTCGACGCCGTCTATGAACCGCTGCTGAGCGCCGGAATCCCCCGCCTGGTCTGCAATTTCGCAACGGCAGAGCTCATCAAGTCGGCCGCCAACGCCTACCTGGCCACCAAGGTCAGCTTCATCAATGCCGTGGCGGAACTATGCGACGCCGCCGGCGCTGACGTCTCCGAGCTCAGTGAGGCTATGGGCCTCGACCCGAGGATCGGCAGCAGGTACCTGCATGCGGGGCTGGGCTTTGGCGGCGGCTGCCTGCCCAAGGACATCCGCAGCTTCCGCACCCAGGCAGCGGCACTGGGCGTACCCGCGGTAGAGGACTGGATGCGGCTTGTCGATTCGGTGAACCTCGGCCAGCGTGAACGCACGGCGGCCCTCGCCGCGGAGCTGTGCGGCGGGACCGTGGCAGGACGTTCCATCACCGTCCTCGGGGCCTCCTTCAAGCCAGACACCGACGATATCCGGGACTCCCCCGCGCTCGACGTGGCAGACCGGCTGGCCGCTGCCGGAGCACACGTCACCGTCACGGACCCCAAAGCGGTGAACCTTGCGTGGCGGCGCTACCCGCGCCTCCGCTTCGAAGCGTCCATGGGGCGGGCACTGCAGGACGCTGAACTCGTGCTGCTCCTCACGGAATGGGACGAGTACCGGCGGCTGTGCCCCGCCGCGGCCGGGCAGCAGGTACGACGCCGGGTGGTCCTGGATGCAAGGAACGTGCTGGATGCAGCCGCCTGGCAGGAACAGGGCTGGGTGGTGCGGGGGCTCGGCACTTCCGCCGGCGCCTTGACTGCGGCAGCCGCCGCACGCTGAGGCAGCCGCCGGCCTAGCCCAGGAGCCCCAAGTCCGCGAAGGCCAGCGCAACACCGGCGCCGGCCGGCGCCGCGGTGATCCGGTCCGCTACGGCAAGAACGGCTGGGTGGCCCCCTTCCACCGCAATGCCAATGCCGGCGTACTCGAGCATCTCTATGTCGTTGGCGCTGTCGCCGATTGCCACGATGTCCGCCCGGTCCAGGCCGAGCCGGGCCTCCACCACCTGGATGCCCACGGCCTTGTGCGTGCCGGCCATGAAGATCTCCCCCGCACGCTCGCCAAGGGCTGACAGGGAACTCGGGATCAGCCCCACTTCCGGGCCGAAGGTTTCCAGCAGGCGGGTCAGCGGCACCGGTGAATCGAAGCACGAGATCTTGGCATAGGACGTTGCGCGGAGGTCGTCGCTGTACTGCATCGGTCCCAAAATGTCCTCAAGCGGGTCCACGTCCGTGCTGAGGATTCCGTCATGCTGCGGGCGTCCGGCGAAGATGGGCCCAAGGACCTCCCGCAGCCGCCGGTCCACGCCGGTGCGGCCGTGCAGGGCCTCTGGAGCTTCCAGGATGTAGGCGGCGTTGTGGGCATCGAGTGTTTCCACAATGCGCGCCGCCAGACGCGGCTCAAAGCGCGCGTCCCTGAGGAGCTCGCCGTTGACCTCCACCCTGGCACCGGCGCCGGTGATGGTGCCGTCAAATCCTGCCTCCAGGATGTGGCCGGGGACCATGGACAGGGGCCGGCCTGTGCAGACAAAGACCAGGTGGCCAAGCCTGCGGGCGGTGCGGACCGCGTCCACATGTGCCTCCGGAGCGAGCCCATGGTCGGCATACGTGCCGTCGATGTCGAGGAAGACGGCACGGGGCCTGGGGGTTTGGCTGGGCATGCCTGCGCTCCTTGGTCGGCTGTGGGACTTTTGTCATCCTATCGGCGGTGCTATGCGCGCAGCAGTCCAGGAAGGTGGAAGGCGAAGGCTTTTGACGTCGCGGTGGATGAAAGTGTCCCATTCCCGCCAGGAAACTGACAGTCATCCTGTGATATGCAAAGTCTTGCAGAGTAGTAAGCCTGCTGATTGAATGAGGGAACCGGAAATGGGGGGCCCGGCACAACTTACTGACAAGGAGTGGCAACATGGGCATTATTGGATTTCTCATTTTGGGCCTGATTGCTGGAGCCATTGCAAAGGCCATCCTGCCGGGTCGCCAGGGCGGCGGCTGGGTGGTCACCATGGTACTCGGGGTAGTCGGGGCCATCCTGGGCGGCTGGATCGGATCGCTGATTTTCGGCGGCGGACTGGCGGATTTCTTCGATCTCAGGACCTGGTTGCTGTCCATCCTCGGCGCGATCATCGTGCTGCTGATCTACGGTGCCGTCGCCAACCGCAGTGGCCGCCGGGTGTAGCCGCTTTCGCATTATTCAAATAAATAGGAAGCGCCGGACTCCAAAAGGAGGACGGCGCTTTTTACGTCCTGCAGCGCTTGGCTGCGGAACTGAATTGCAGACTCCGGCACCCGCGTGCCCCGTAGCTGCACAATTTCCGCCTCCGGCCTTTATGATGGCGAAGGGGTGGTGTGATGACCGGTATTTTGGGCCATGGCGACAATGTGGCATCACAAACTTTTGGCGCCGTTTTGGACGCAAGCCCGGACGCACTGCTGGCATTGAATGCAGACGGCACCGTCCTGGCGGCCAACGCCGCAGCGTCAAGGCTGTTCGGGTTGCAGCAGCACGCGTTCAGCGGCCTGGACCACCGGCTGCTGGTCGCGGAGGAATCCCGCGACGAAGTGGCCAACCTTTTGCACCAGCTCCTCACCCGGCCGGAGGAACATCCCACGCCGCGGGACATCATGGCACTGCGGGCGGACGGAACAGAGTTCCCCGCAGAAGTGGCCGCCGCGTTCCTGGGCTCGGCTGAAGCTCCCGGTATCCGCCCCGGCGATGCAGCCCCTTCCGGCCCACAGCTTCTGCTCTCGGCCCGCGGGACAGCGCACCGGAAAGCGGCGGACGCCAACCTCCGGGAGGCCCTGTCGCTGCTCACGGCCACCCTTGAATCCACTGCCGACGGCATCCTGGTCATCGGCAATGACGGCAGGGTGGCCGGGTTCAACGACCAGTTCCTCACCATGTGGAGCCTTCCGCCGGAGGTAATGGAGGCGGACAGCGATGAGCCTGCAGTGCGGCTCGTTGTGGGACAGGTGGCCGATCCTGTGGGCTTCACCGCCCGGCTGGGCGAACTCCAGGAGGACCCGGCCGCGGAAAGCCACGACGTGGTGGAGCTTAGCGACGGGCGTACCTTTGAGCGCTATTCCCGCCCGCAGCGGGTGGGCGAGCAAATCGTAGGCAGGGTGTGGAGCTTCCGGGATGTGACGCCGCGGCGGAAAGCACAGGAACAGGCGCACCAGGCCATGATGGACCTCGCCGTCCAGGCGGAAAAGCTGCGGACCATGGCATTCCAGGACCCGCTGACCGGCCTCGCGAACAGGGCCGTTTTCAACGATGCGCTGGCCGAGGCCCTGCAGGAACCACGGCTGATGACCGTGGATGTGCTGCTCCTGGACCTGGACGACTTCAAGGAAGTCAACGACATCCTTGGCCACCAGGCCGGCGATGACATGCTCATCGAAGTGGCGCGCCGGCTCCGTGGCTGCGTCGCCGCCGCCGACGTGGTGGCCCGGCTGGGCGGGGACGAGTTCGTGGTACTCCTGACCGCCTGCCCCGATGCCGATGCGATCGCCGCGTGCATTGTGCGCTGCCTGCACGTCCCCGTCACCATTGGCGGCACCGTCCTCCGTCCGAGCCTGAGCCTGGGGCTCGCCTCCCTTGGCCAGGACAGCGTGGGCCCCTCCGAACTGCTGCGGCACGCGGACATTGCGATGTATGCGGCCAAGGCTGCAGGCAAGAACCGGTTCCTGCGCTTCCACCCGGACATGATGCAGGCGCTGGTGCAGCGCACACACATGGAGAGCGGGCTGCGGCTTGCCGTTCCCCGTGGCGAAATCACTGTGGACTTCCAGCCGATCGTCTCGCACCGGATGGGGCAGGTGGTCCAACTGGAAGCCCTGGCCCGGTGGGACCGCGGCGGCGAGCGGGTGCCGCCGTCGATCTTCATCCCACTCGCCGAGCGCACCGGGCTGATCAGCGAGATCGGGGCCGAAGTGATGGCTACCGGCATGGTCCAGCTGGCGCGGTGGCTCAGCGAGGATCCCTCGCGGTCCCTGGCCGTGAACGTCTCCGGTGTCCAGCTGCAGGAACCCGACTTCGCCCAGACCGTCCTGCGGCTGGCGGAAGCCAGCGGCGTGGCGCCCTACCAGCTGGTCCTGGAAGTCACCGAGAGTGTATTTTTCGACGCCGATTGCAGCCTGATCCAGCAGCTCAGCATGCTGCGGGACGCCGGCTCCCGGGTGGCGCTGGATGACTTCGGCACTGGCTATTCCTCCCTGGGCAGGCTGCAGGACCTGCCCGTGGACACGGTCAAGATCGACAGGACGTTTGTGTCCATGGTGCGGACCGGCAACGAGCGGCTGCCCATCCTGAGCTCCATGATCAATATGGCCCACAGCCTGGGCCTGACCGTGACAGCGGAAGGCATCGAGACCGTGGCGCAGGCGGACTACCTGGCGGCGTTGGAGTGCGATTCGCTGCAGGGCTACCTGTTCTCGTTGCCGGAGCCCGGAGACAGGCTTGGCCAGGCTTTGCACCACGCCGAAGAGGCCCTCAACGCGTTGAAGGGCAGGTAACCGGCAAGTTCCGGGCCTAGGCTGCTTCCTGGCGCCCGGGGCGCTGCGGCTTTGCCTGGGCCGGCTGGGAAGTTGGAGGCTGCGCCGGCTCGGGGGCTTCCACGGCAACGGCAGGAGGATTGGCCGGTTCGGCAGGCGCGGAAGCAACTGCGGCGGCGCGGTTGCGGCGCCAGCGGCGGACCAGGTCGACGGCGGCGAACAGCCCTGCCAAAGGGGTGAGCACGGCTGCCGCGTAGACGAACAGCATCCAGGTCAGGGTGGTAAGCGGGGGCTGGTTATTGTTGAGCAGGGACAGTCCGCCCAGCATGGCCACAATCCAGAACAGCAGCACGGCCGTCAGCACGGCGCCGGCAGGAAAATACTGGTTGGTCACAATTTTTTTCAGGGTTTCCATGCACTTCCTCCTGCCTGGCCGGGGACGGCAAAAGCCGTTCAAAGACCAGTATGGGGCCCGGCCGGCACGAAACCGCGCAAGACGACACGGCGAGTGATGAAGCTAACGCGGCCACCCGCCGTCGTACGAATTCCGCGTCCGAAAAACGCGGTCCAAACCCTTCCCGGAAGAGGTTCGGCCTAATAGCGTAATGCCTGTCCGTTCGATATTTGGAGGCTCCATGCGCAAAGTCACTGCCGGCCTGTTCCACTCCGTGGACGGGGTGGTGTCCGAACCTTTCAAGTTCCAGTTCGACAGCTTCGACGACGAACTGGGCCGGGGCCTGGCCAGGATGATGAACACCGTGGACACAGTGGTCCTGGGCCGGGTCAGCTACCAGGAATGGGCCGGTTACTGGCCGGGCGCATCAACGGATCAGGACTTTGCCAAATTCATCAATCCCGTGGAGAAGTTCGTTGCGTCTCGCACGCTTTCGGGGCCACTGGAGTGGCAGAACTCGCAGCTGATGGACGCGCCGCTTGAGGAGTTCGTGGCCTCGCTGAAGGAGCGCGACGGCGGCGAGATCGCCGTGTGCGGAAGCATCTCCGTGGTGCGGCAGCTGCTGTTCGCCGGGCTGCTGGACTCCCTGCAGTTGATGACCCACCCGGTGATCGCCGGCAGCGGCCGCAGGCTGTTCGGGGACGGCGACCCGCTCACCCGCCTGGTGCTGCAGGACGAGACCACCACCAGCAAGGGCAACGTGCTCAGCACCTATGGAGTCCGCGGGGAATAGGGTTACGCGGCCAACGGCGCTCCGAAAAGCTCCTCCGCGAGCCGGGCCAGGTGCTCCGGGATGTCCGCCTCGGCCCCGTGTTCACCTCGGCCGAGGAAGACGGCGGTTCCGCGGATCCCGTCGAGGTCCAGGCCGCATTCGTGCATCAGCTGCCCGGCGCGGAAGTTGACCGGCAGGAGCATGGTGACGCTTTCCGCATTCAGGTACACATGCCAGTCGCCGCGGATCACCGACTCCAGTGGTCCACCCACCAGGTCTTCCAGGGCCTGCAGGTCCGCCGCCACCTGCTCGATGCGGATGGGCTCGGAATTGCTGGCCGGTACCACAAGTGCTGTGTAAGTTCTGTTGTTCATCGTTCCGTTTCTCCATAGGTTTTAACACCTGTAGGCACGCCGGTGTTCCCGCGTGCTGGGCCGTGGGGGAACGCGCGACGGCGGCGCCCACCCGGGTGCCGGCGTCGCACCTTGCCTGCGGGCGCGTAAAATGGACCGGTCATGCACTGTTCCTACTTTGATGCCGGCACCTGCCGCTCCTGCACCCACATGGGCAGGCCCTACGGCGAACAGCTGGACGGCAAGCAGCTGCACTGCCAGGCCCTCCTCTCCGCGCACACGGAACTGGAATGGTTGCCGCCGGTGGCGAGCCGGGAGTCAGGGTTCCGCAACAAGGCCAAGATGGTGATCGGCGGCACGGCGCAGAACCCCACCATCGGGATCCTGGACGCCGACGGCCACGGGGTGGACCTGCGCATGTGCGGCGTCTGCTCGCCCGGCCTGCGGGCGTGCTTCCCGGTGCTGGCCAACTTCATCCGCCGCGTCCGGCTGACCCCCTACGATGTTCCGCGCCGTACCGGCGAACTCAAGCACATCATCATCACCGAATCCCCGGACGGCGACGTCATGCTCCGTCTGGTTCTCCGCTCGGAGCAGGTGGTCCCGCGCATCCGGAAGCACCTTCCGGACCTCCTGGCCGCCCTGCCGCAGGTGAAGGTGGTCTCGGTCAACCTGCTCCCGGAACACAAGGCCGTCCTTGAAGGCGAGCGCGAGATCCTGCTCACGGAGCAGTCCACGCTGAACATGCGGGTCAACGACATCAACCTGCGTCTGCGGCCGCAGAGCTTCTTCCAGACCAACACCGGGATGGCCGCGGCCTTGTACCGCCAGGGGCGGGAGTGGGTCAGCGAACTGGCGCCGGCGTCGGTGTGGGACCTGTATTGCGGCGTGGGCGGATTTGCCCTGCACAGCGCCGCCCCGTCCCGCACGGTCACGGGCATTGAGGCCAGCAGCGAGGCCATCGTTTCCGCCAGGCTCAGCAGTGCCGAAGCAGGACTGCAGGGCATGGACTTCCGGGCCGGCGACGCCACCGCATTCGCCCTCGCGGCGGAGCAGTCCCCGGAGCTGGTGATCGTGAACCCGCCCCGGCGCGGCATCGGCAAGGACCTGTGCGGCTGGCTGGAATCGTCGGACGTGCAGCACGTGGTGTATTCCAGCTGCAACGCGCAGTCCCTGGCCCGCGACCTGGCCGCCCTCCCCTCGTTCACCGCGCGGCGGGCACGGGTCCTGGACATGTTCCCGCAGACCACGCACTACGAGGTGATGGTGCTGCTGGAACGCACGGCCTGAGGCCAGCCGGGCAGGCCACGCTGCCAACCGGTCAGTCACGCGACGGCGGAAGTTCACCGTAAGGCCATTCCCGGTTAATTACCCATTAGTAACTTGAGAACTCCTGTTGAGACCCCAACCTTAAGAGGCCCCCGCATGAGCTCCAAGCCCACCCGACGCGCCCTCACCGTGGCCGCGTCCCTGATAGTTGCCGCCTGCGCGGCGGCAGGGACAGCGGCCGCCCAGGCCAGCGTCCAGGTAAAGGACACCAGCCCCGTGTCCGGCGCCCACCACGAAACGGACACTGTCCTGGCCGACGCCTTCGATGCCGTCAACCGCAACACGGCCTGGCAGCAGACGTCCAAGCTGAAGCTGAACTTCCCCACCTACCACACCGAGGGAATCGCTTTCAGCCAGGACCACATCTTCCTCTCTGCGGTCCAGATCATCGAACCGACGGTCAAGTACCCCACACCGCAGGACGGGTACGACCGCACGCCCGGCAAGGGCATCGGCCACCTGTTCGTCATGGACAAGGCCGGCAACCTGCAAAAGGACATCACCCTCGGCGAGGGGGACATGTACCACCCGGGCGGCATCGACTTCGACGGCACCAACGTCTGGGTTCCGGTGGCCCAGTACCGGCCGGACAGCAGCGCCATCATCTACAAGATTGATGCGGACACCCTTGACGTCCACAAGCAGTTCGAGGTCAAGGACCACTTCGGTGGCATCGTCCTGGACAAGCAGACCGGCCACCTGGTGGGAAACACGTGGGGCTCCCGCCGGTTCGCTGAATGGGACCTCCAGGGCAAGGAGCTGGCCACCTGGGAGAACCCGAACTACTTCATCGACTACCAGGACTGCCAGTACGTCCCCAACGCCAAGATGCTCTGCGGCGGTGTTACCAACCTCCCGCAGACCCCGGCCGCCGGCGGCACCGCAGCAACCTATGAACTGGGCGGCATGGCAATGATCGACCTCAAGTCCCACGAGGTAACCCGCGAGGTCCCTTTCCAGAAATGGTCCACCGCCGGGCACGTAGCCACCCGCAACCCGTTCAAAATGACCGCCGACGGCAACCACCTCACCATGAAGGTCGCCCCGGACAACGGCGAAGAAGGCAACGGCACCGAAATCCTCACCTACGAAGCCGACGTCGCCCCCGCCAAGTAACACCCCTAAGACCCGCCGCCCCGGCGGCAACCCCCACCCAAACTGAACGATTGGACACCCCATGCCTATTCAGGCACCTGTTACCCGCAAACGAGTGGCCGCCGCGACCGGCGCGGCTGCCCTGGCTGCCTCAGCCCTGGCAGCCGGCCTGGTCGGCTTCGGCGCAGCCCCGGCCACCGCCGTCGGCGCCCAGGACAACACCGCCACACCGATCAAGCATGTGGTGGTGCTCTTCCAGGAGAACGTCTCCTTTGACCACTACTTCGCCACCTACCCCAACGCGGCCAACACCCCGGGTGAAACCCAGCAGGGCACCGGCACTGCAGCTGCCGCCTTCAAGGCATCCGAGGACACGCCCAAGGACATCAACACCCTCGCGAACGCAGGCCTGATGGCACCGAACAACCCCAACTCGGTCCAGCCGGCGCGCCTGTCCCCGATGCAGGCCGTCACCTGCGACCAGGACCACGAGTACACCGCCGAACAGAAGGCGTACAACGGCGGCCTGATGGACAAGTTCGTGCAGTTCACCAGCAAGGATGCCTGTGCACCGAACCAGTACGGGCGTCCGGGGCTGACGATGGACTACTACGACGGCAACTCCGTCACCGGGATCTGGAACTACGCCCAGAACTACGCCATGAGCGACAACCACTTCAGCACCGTCTTCGGCCCCTCGACCCCGGGCGCGCTGAACCTGGTTTCCGGGCAGACCCACGGCGTCAAGGAATACACCGCCGCCGGCCAGCCGGTGAAGCCCACCGCCAGCGACTACACGGTCCGCGTCCCTGACGCCAACGGCGTGGGCACCATGATCAATGACCCGGACCCGGTCTACGACGACTGCTCCAACAACAGCCACGGCAAGACCAACAACCTCGCCGGCATGACCGGCAAGAACATCGGCGACCTGCTCAACGACCAGGGCGTGTCCTGGGGCTGGTTCCAGGGCGGCTTCACCCCCACCACCGCGGCTACCGCCACGGCGCCGGCCGCCTGCAAGAGCACCCACAACAACGTGGCCGGAGTCTCCAGCACCGACTACAACCCGCACCACCAGCCCTTCCAGTACTACGCCTCCACCGCCAACCCGCACCACCTGGCCCCGGCGAGCGACGCGGAAATCGGCCACAACGGCCAGGCCAACCACCAGTACGACCTGACTGACTTCAACAAGGTGGTCAACAGCGACAACATGCCCGCCGTGTCCTTCCTGAAGGCCTCCAACTACCAGGACGGCCACGCCGCCTACTCGGACCCGGTCGATGAGCAGAACTTCGTCACCAAGACCGTGAACGAGATCCAGCAGTCGAAGAACTGGGAGGACACCGCCGTCGTCCTCGCCTACGACGATTCCGATGGCTGGTACGACCACGTCGCCGCCCAGGTGAAGAATGCCTCCAACAGCCCCGACGACGCCGCCTGGTGCCAGAACGCGGCCGCGGCCGGTGTTCCGGTGGCCGGCGGGTATGCCGACCGCTGCGGCCCCGGCCCGCGCCAGCCGCTGGTGGTCATCTCGCCGTACTCGAAGAAGAACTTCGTGGACCACAACGAAACCGACCAGGCCTCCATCCTGCGCTTCATCGAAGACAACTGGCACACCGGCCAGATCGGCGACGCCTCGGCCGACGCGACAGCCGGGTCCATGAACGCCATGTTCAACTTCCACCACGAACGCAACGACAAGGTCCTGCTCAACGAGCAAACCGGCGCAGTCAACTCCATCACCCACAACGGGCACCCCGCAGGGCAGTGACCTAACCCCCACTGCACTGCAAGAACGGCGGGAGCGCTGTCCGGCACAGGCCGGGCAGCGCTCCTGCCGGTTTTCCCAAGGAATAAATCAAGATTGGCCCTGAATCCGTTCTCCCCGTGGGGGCGAAGCTACGCTGGCCGTGCAATTTGCATCCAGCGCACGCATTTGGGGGACCCATGCCTAGGATCAGCACCTTTTCCGCGCCTCGTAAACATCGCGAGACAAACGCCGTTACGCCCGCACAAGCCGCCCGGCGGAAGGCGCCCAACCCGTCGCTGGTGGCAGGGGCCGCTGCCGCCGTCGTGCTTCTCCTGGCCGGCTGCGGCGCACCCCAAGCCTCGCTGAGCGCCGCTACTGCGCCCGCCAGCAAATCTGCCA
The DNA here is from genome assembly GCF_014639275.1 of Arthrobacter liuii. Taxonomy (GTDB): domain Bacteria; phylum Actinomycetota; class Actinomycetes; order Actinomycetales; family Micrococcaceae; genus Arthrobacter; species Arthrobacter liuii. Next base: position 416,252 of record NZ_BMFW01000001.1, read on the forward strand.
CCGCCACCCCCACGGCAACACCCATTGCCGATACGCCATGCAGCACCGTGAACGGGCAGCAGGTGTTTGCCGAAAGCACCTATGTGTGCACCAAGCATGAGTCGGGGCGGCTGGTGTGGCTTGAAGCCGCCCAGTCCAAGCGCGTCACCGACAAATTGGCCGCAGCCGCCGCAGCGAAGGCAGCAGCAGACAAAGCCGCCGCAGACAAAGCCTCGGCGGAGGAGGCTGCCCGGCAAGCCGCCGCGGCGAAGGCAGCGGCGGACAAGGCCGCAGCAGACGCGGCCGCGAAGGCCGCCACGCCTCAGGCCCCCGTGGCCCAGCCTGTGCCGGGGACGAATCCGGGCTGCGATCCGAACTACTCAGGGTGCGTGCCCATTGCCTCCGACGTTGACTGCGCCGGCGGTAGCGGCAACGGGCCGGCATATGTCCGCGGTCCCATCCAGGTCACCGGCCGCGACATCTACGGCCTGGACTCCGACCATGACGGCATCGCTTGCGAAAAGTAGGACAGCTCCGGGACTCAGGCGAAGGCCTTGACCAGCTCCTCGCTCTTCTCCCACAGCCCCCGCGCCAGCTCGGCGTCGTACGCCTGCGGGTTGGCCTTGGCCAGGGCACGCTTGGCGTAGTAGGCGCCGGAGATCCAGTCCGTGCCGGCTGTGCCGTTGATGAGCCAGAGCATGGTGTCGGCACCCTGGTCCGGGCTGAGCATGAAGCGGTTCAGCAAGGTGGTGTACGCATGCCGGAAGGGGCTGGAGGACTCCGCGGCGAAGTTGGTGCGGACCACGCCCGGGTGGAATGCCGCCGTCGTGATTCCCCGGTCGTGGAAGCGGCGGTGCAGCTCCGAGGTGAAAAGGATGTTCGCGAGCTTGCCCGTACCGTAGGCGCGGTTGGTGCTGTACCCGTGCCCGGCGGTGAGGTCGAAGAGGTCCACCTTGCCGAAGTTGTTGGCGGCGCTGGAGGTGTTGATCACCTTGGCCTTGCTGGCGGTGAGCGTGTCCATCAGCAAGGTGGTGAGCAGGAACGGTGCCAGGTGGTTGACCTGGAACGTCGATTCGTTGCCGTCCACGGTGAGCGTCCGCTTGCCCATGATCCCACCGGCATTGTTGGCTAAGACGTCGATGCGCGGGTAGTTCGCTTTCAGTTTCTCCGCAAGATCCCGGACCTGCGCCAGGTCGGCGAAGTCAGCCAGATAATGCTCCGCGGCGATGTCTCCGGCAAGGGCACGGGTCTTTCCAGCGGAACGGCCGACGACGACCACCTGCTCCCCTGCCTTGGCCAGCGTCCGCGCGGCGGCCGCTCCGATGCCGTCGCTGGCGCCGGTGATCACAATGGTGCGAGGAGTCAAGGGGTGTCCTTTGGTCGGCGGGTGGCGCACCCGGACGGCACACCATCGGGCATAACGACGGCGGGGCGGCCGGTGTTCCCACCATCCGCCCCGCCGCTGCTTGGTTGGCAGAGGTCAGCCCGCCACACCGGCCACCAGGAAGATGCCCGCGGCGACCGCGAAGCCCATCACGCCGATCAGGGTTTCCATCACGGTCCAGGTCTTCAGGGTGGTCTTGACATCCATGCCGAAGAAGCGGCCCACCATCCAGAATCCTGCGTCGTTCACGTGGGATGCCACCACGGATCCGGCGGCGCAGGCGATGACCACCGCCGCGACCTGCATCCCGTTCAGTCCCGCCACCGCCACGCCGGGAGCGATCAGGCCCGCGGTGGTGGTCAGGGCCACGGTCGCTGAACCCTGGGCGACGCGGAGGATGGCGGAGATCAGGAAGCCGGCGAGGATCAGCGGGATGCCCAGGTTGCCCAGGACGTCCGCCAACGCTTTGCCGATGCCTGACGTGCGGAGTACACCGCCGAACATGCCGCCGGCGCCGGTGATCAGGATGACGGAGCAGACGGGCCCCAGCGAGGATTCAAGCAGGTTTTCCAGGACACCGTTGTGGATGCCGCGGCGGGTGCCCAGGACATACATCGCCACGAAAACGGTGATGAGCAGCGCCACAGGTGTTTCACCCAGGGTGCGCAGGACCTGGAACCACTGCTCGTTTTTGACTGAAGCTGGCAGGACGCCGGAGGACGCCAGGGTGTTCAGCCCGGTGTTGATGAAGATCAGCGCGAGCGGCAGGAGCAGCAGGCCAACAATGGTGCGGAATCGCGGCGGGTGGGATTCCGCCTCGGCGGTGGCGTGGCCCAGGATTTCGGGGACGGGAAGGACCAGCTTCTTGCCGGTCCACAGGCCGTAGAGGTAGGCGGTGAGGTACCACGTGGGGATGGCGGTGATGAGGCCTGCGATCATGACCAGGCCGATGTTCGCTTCGAAGAATGCCGACGCCGAAACCGGGCCGGGGTGCGGCGGGAGGTAGATGTGCATGACGGAGAACGCGCCGGCGGCAGGGAGGCCGTAGCGCAGCACTCCCCCGCCCAGGCGGTGGGCCACCGCAAAGACCACCGGCAGCATGACCACCAGGCCGGCGTCGAAGAAGATGGGGAAGCCGAAGATCAAGGAGGCCAGGCCCAGCGCGAAGGGGGCGCGCTTCTCACCGAAGATGCCGATCATGTAATCGGCCAGGACCTTGGCGCCGCCGCTGGTCTCCACGATCCGGCCAAGCATGGCACCCAGGCCCACCAGCAAAGCCACCGTGCCCAACGTGGTTCCAAAGCCGTCGATTAGCACCGGCACCACCTTGTTGGCGGGAATGCCGGTGGCGAAGGCGGTGGCCAGGCTGACGAGGATCAGCGCAAGCAATGCGTGCAGCCGCAGCCGGATGATGAGGAACAGCAGCACAAGAATCGCTGTCGCGGCGATGAGCAGCAGCGGGCCTGCGCCCAGCGTCTGGGTCCATCCTTCGATGGTCATGGTTCTCCTTTGAAACAGGGTTGGGGATTGTGGGGTCAGGACGCTCGGGGCGCCTGGCCGGCGGGGAGGTTGAGGGCCTGCACGACGGCGGCGACCAGCTCTTCGGGTGCAGGCGAGATGTCCAGGCGGAGGCTGCCGGCGTCGAGCTCCTTTGGGGTGAGCGGCTCAAGGGTGGCCAGCTGGCTGGGCAGCAGGGTAGGCGGCATGAAATGCCCTTCCCGGCCCTGCATCCGCTGGCTGATCAGCTCCGCCCCGCCGTCAAGGTGGAGGAAGACCACCCGGCCATCGGCGCTGGACAGCAGTTCGCGGTAACCCCGTTTGAGCGCGGAGCAGGTAAGGACGGTGCTCTCGCCTCCAGCCGCCTGGGCGGTCATCCAATCGCGGATCTCCTCCAGCCACGGCCAGCGGTCCTCATCCTGGAGGGGAACGCCCTGGCTCATTTTGGCGATGTTGGCCGCAGGGTGGAATTCGTCGGCCTCGGCGCAGGCCCAGCCCAGCTGCTGTGAGAGGGCCGCCGCCAGCGTGGACTTGCCGGAACCGGCGACGCCCATGACCACAAGGTGAGTGGCTGGATACTGCATGTCATACCTCCGGAGAAGACGTCGTTGGCTTTCGAAGAAGCTCGCTGGGGGACCGATGTTGTCCGGGCCAGACGATAAGGTATCACCTTTTTGATCCAAAGATGCTATCTATTTGAGTCATAAGTCATACCTTTGCTTGCTGCGTGGGTATCCTTGTACTGCGCAGCGGCGCGGAAGCGAACGGGGAAAGAATGTCGACGGCGACAGTCCAGGATGGCGATGAAGGGCACGACGGCGGGTACTCCCCTGCCATGCATGGACGGGTGTTGGAGGCGGTGGGCGTTGCCATCGCCTCCGGCCAGCTCGCTCCGGGGAGCAGGCTGACCCTTGAGGGGCTGCAGCAGGAGTACGGGATCTCCCGGACCGTTGCCCGGGACACCATGAAGGTTTTGGAGTCGATGAACCTGGTCTATCCGCGGCGCCGGGTGGGCATCGTGGTGCAGGAACGTTCGTTATGGAACGTGTTCGACCCGAAGCTGGTGCGGTGGCGGCTGGCCTCGGACCGGCGGGACCTGCAGTACAGCAGCCTGACCGAGCTGCGCATCGCCGTCGAACCCATTGCTGCTGCCGGCGCGGCACGCCGGGCCAGTGCCGCGGAGCGGGCACAGCTCGTGTCCCTGGCCGCTGACCTCCGCAGGGTAGGTGGGGCCGGTGACCTGCAGGCCTTCCTGGCCGCCGACATCGCGTTCCATCAGTTGCTGCTGCGAAGCTGCGGCAACGAGATGTTCCGTGCACTGGAGGGGATGGTGGCTGAGGTGCTGACCAGCCGTACCCGGCAAGGGCTCATGCCGTTCAAGCCGAGGGACGAGGCGCTGCAGGCACACGAGGATGTTGCTGCGGCCGTGGCCGGCGGGGACACTGCCCTGGCTGAACGGGCCATGCACCACATCCTCGACGAAGTGCGCGAGGCGATGGGGCTGCACTGAACCGGTTTAAATCGCATGGTCCGGCCGGGGCAAGTGCCCCAACCGGACCGTGTGTGGTCGGTGTTAGTCGACCACTTTCACCTTGCCCACCATGCCCATGTAGTCATGGAGTGCGCAGATGTAGTCAAACGTTCCTTCCGTCTTGAAGGTCACCGCGAACTCCCCGCCCGGAGGAATGATCCCCGAGTTGAGGTCGCCGCCGGTGAAATTCGTCGGCGTGCCGGACGGGGCGAAAACGTTCGCCGGTTCAGCGCCAAAAGTGACCGTATGGGGTGCGCCCATGCCGGTATTGGCGAAGACGACCGTCTCGCCCACGTGCACTGTTACGGTGGGCCGGACGAAGCGCATGACCATCGCGACGCCGTCGTCACCCCCGGCGATTACCCTGTGGTTGGTGGCCTGTTCAGCCAGTTCGGCGTCGAGTTCGCGTCCGTCCCGAAGGATGGACCGCGCCTCGGCCCGCGATGACCGGTTGTAGTCGGCCTGGCTGTACGGGTACTCCGTGCCCTGGCCGCGGACGTGGACTGTCCCCTTCATCATCTCGCCGTGAACCAGGCAGTAATAGGTGAAGTCACCCTCGCTCGGGAACTTAAGGCTGTAGTCCCGCGCGTCCGGGAAACCAGGCACGTCCACGTTGGCCAGGATGCCCGAGTTGTAGTACGAATGCCCGTCGTAGCTGTCCCCTCCACGCTTCAGCAACTCATCGTTGCTGAACGGATTGAACGGTTCCAGCGCCTGGCCTGATGCCAGGAATGTCACCGTATGGATTTCTGCCGAGTTCGCCTCCCACGTGATGGTGTCCTGCTCATTGATAAAGATTTCCGAGGGGAGGAACGACATGCCCTGGATTTCCTGGTCGCGGGACTCGGAGCCCACCTGCACCAGCCACGTCCGGTGACCCCACGCGCCCGCCGAGGCGGGGACGGCTGCGGCCATGGGGGCCAGCAGCGCAACAGCGAATGCAACGATTAACGCCAGTTTCTTGGATCTCGGGTTGATTCCCCAAATGTGCTTCATAGCAATGCTCTCTTGAACGGCAATCTGCCAAAGGCCGATGTACAGCTGTGGCCGGTCAACTCATTGCTTGATGGGCCGAACTGGCCACAATCTTTCGGAGTGAAGGTGCCGGCCGCCGATGCCGGGGAGCAGAGGCAGCCGGTGCCGGCCCGTCGTCGTGCCGGACATGCACCACCCCAACTGGTGACGCGCAGGTTGGATTTTATTCTCCAGACGCCGCCGCGGGCGCGGCTATCACGCCGCGGGAGGACGCAATACAAGATTGCTCCTTCAACTGAATTTTGTCGAGGCCTGCCGTTGTTGCGGATTTACCCTGTTCACGCTGCTGGCGTGCCAGCCATTGAGGCCATGGCCGCCGCGATCAGGAACTGGCACACCCGGGTTAAGAAAAAGCAGGGCCTGCCGAAGAACGGCAAGCCCTGCTTGGAAACCTAACGGTCCCGGAACCCTAAGAAATTAGAGAGCCTGGATGTTGGTGGCCTGGGGACCCTTGGGGCCCTGCTCGGTGTCGAAGGAAACCTTCTGGTTCTCTTCGAGGGAGCGGAAGCCGTTGGAGTTGATCGCAGAGTAGTGCGCGAAAACGTCCTGCGAGGAGTCGTCCGGGGAGATGAAGCCGAAGCCCTTTTCAGCGTTAAACCATTTGACGGTACCAGTAGCCATTATTTTTGTCCTTCGTGAAGGTGGAGGGAAAATCCCGACTTTCGGGCCCTCCGGCGTGGGGTGTTCAAAAACCGCTACTTCAGAAAGACACGGACTTTGCGACCGCGCGTACTGCCTGAACTACCAACTGCATAAACACAACAACGTTCACAACACTACAGCAGAGCGCTGTCTCCCCCTAACGCGGAAGCCGACGGGCGCCCAGGCGGGGAGGGCCGCCGGCTAACTAACCGTGAATTGGGTGTACATGCCGGCAGCGTAGTGGCCGGGAAGGTTGCAGAGAAGTTCGTATCGTCCGGGCGGCAGCGTGCGGGTGACCCAGCCCGAGGCGCCGGGCAGGATGCCTTGGCCGGTGCCTTCGGCGCAGGTGCTTGAAGCTTCCCCGACGCTCCCTGCCTCATCGATGGTCCCGTCCCCGCGGACCTGGCGGCTGCCGGGAGCCTGGTTGCCCTGCAGCGGAAGGACCACCAGTTCATGGCTGATGGTTCCGGCATTCGTAGCCAGGAAGGAAACCGTGCCGCTGGCCGCTGAACCCCGGTCCGTTGCCATCCGCATGGCGCCGGCCACCATGCCGTTCCGCCTGCCCATCATGGGGCCCGCCATGTTGGTCAGCGCCACGTTGACCACCGTCCCGGCGAGAGCCGGGGCCACGCACCGGCTCCAGGGTGGAAGACGGCCAGGGCCTTGGTTCACGGCCCCGGAAAGGCCGATGGCGAGGAGGGACAGGGCGGTCAGAAGAATCACGGATGCGGCCGCGAGGAGGATTTGCCCACGCCGGCCAACAGCGTTCATTCCTGACGGCGGAGCGCCGACCGTCGTGCAGTGAACTCCTGCTCGTCGATCTCCCCCCGCGCGAAGCGCTCACTGAGGATGCGCTCGGCGTCCAGGTGCGCCGGCCTCGGGGCAGAAGGGCCCGTCCCGGCATGGGGACGCCTGAGGACCAGCACCACCACCGTGACCACGCCGCCCCAGAAGATCAGCATCATCACCGCCATGGCCACCCATGCTCCGATGCCCCAGTCGCCACCCCAGCCGTACATCATGATCGGACCTCCTGGAGCGAATCTACGGCCGGCCCGGACCCGGGAACAGGGCCGAACGGCCCGCCTGTGCCCGAACAGGATGATCCCCACCACCCCCACGGCCACAACCCACACCAGCGACAGGCCGAAGCGGGAGCCGACGACGGCGTTGGTCACCAGGTCCCCGATGTCCACGAACCCGCCGATGGCAGTGACTATCCCGAGCTCGACGCCGAGGAGCCGCTTCATTGGGATCCCACCTTGCCTTTGAGCTGCTTCGGGGCGTCCTGCGCGTCAGCGAGCGCTTTGTCACCGTCGGGCAGGGAGGGGGTGCCGCCGTCGTTCGCTGCCAGTGTGGTCCAGCACGTCCAGTGCCTGCTGCTGCGTATCACGGTCCTCCTGCGTGGCCGGCGAGAGCTTCAGGATGGTGCTCCGGCTGGTCTGGATTTCCTTCAGCTCATCGTCAAGGCTGGTGGAAGTGGCGGCCCGGGTCAGCTTGCCGTCCATGTCCTGCCGGAGGGCGATCCGGGCGTGGCAACCGCAGAGGAACTGTCCTTCACGGCGGTGGAAACGGACTGGCTGGTGCCGCCGCTGCAGCCGGCCAGGAAGGCGAGTCGGATGCCCCGGATCAATGCCACGTGGCAAGGCAGCAATATATTAGTTGCCGTGAGCTATGTACGGCACTCCTCCGGGAAGTTTGACCTGGTCAGGGATGGACTTATTGCCCGCCGTGCGCTGGCGGAAAAGGACCCTCGACCCCACCTGCGAACAGGCATATCCTGCATTCCAGATCCTGCCTATATACCCTGCCACCGGGAGACGAAGCCATGGACATGCCCAAAGCCACTGAGGAAGAGAAAGAGCGCTTCATGCGCGTGGTTCCCGCGCATCCAGGGGTGGTGGTGAAACCGATGTTCGGCAACCTGGGAGCCTTCGTAAACGGCAACATGTTCGCCGGGCTTTTCGGTTCCACTATCGGAGTGAAGCTGTCCAGTGAGGACAAGGAGCTGCTGGAGTCCTCCGAGCGGACCGTGGCGTTCGGGCCGGCGGAGCGGCCCATGGGCGGCTACACCGGACTGCCGGACGTCTGGAATGAAGAGGGCGACGGCGACGAGACCCGGGCGCGCGCGTGGGCCGAGAAAGCGCTGGACTATGTGGCGTCCCTGCCGCCCAAGGAACCAAAGGAACCCAGAGCCCGCGTACCCAAGGCGCCCCGGGCTCCCAAGTAGCCGTTGTCCGCTCCGCGGTGTTCGTGCCTGGCTGCCTTCGCTCAGCCGGTGCTTTTTGTCCTGGGCCGCACGGGCAGCCCGGACGGGCATGGGGACCATGCGGAGCGGGTGGCCGGGCTGCTCCGCGATCACTGGGACGGGCGGAAGCAACTTCCTAGCTGCCGTCCGGGACCTTTTCCTCTGTTTCTGCGCTGCCCAGGGGACTGCACTGGAGAGGCACATGCAGGAGCCCGGCAGCTGCCGGAAAGGAGATAAGACATGACCAGGAACATCCTTCAGAGCACCACGATCAAGGCCCCTGTGGAGACGGTGTTCTCCTTCCTGAGTGACCCCACGAACTGGATGAAGGCATTCCCGGGCGACAGTGACGTCACCCAGCTGGACGTCAAGCCCAAAGGTGTGGGCACGTCCGCGCGCTGGTCCAGCAAGATGTGGGGCATCCCCATGCATGTGACCCACGAGTACCGGGAAGTGGTGCCCAACAAACACATCGTCTCCAAGGCATCCGTGGGGCCTGTCATTACGTTCTCCCTGGAACCGCTCAACGGCAGCGGCACGCAGTTGACCGTCGAGTCCGTCCTCGAGATCGAAACGCCCCTGGTCCGGGTTCCCGCCCAGGCACTGTTCGTCAGGTGGACCGAGGACGACATCCAAGGCATGGTGTCGAACGTCAAGAGCCTGGTGGAGACCGGGAAGAAGGCGGTTCCGGAAGCAAGCGAAGCAAAGTTCAGCCAGACGCTGACGTGGTCGGACAGCGTCCACATCGCGGCCCCGGTGGAGGAAGTGTTCGATTTGGTGAAGGATCCGCAGGTCTGGTTGGGCCCGGATGTCCAGATCGCGGACCTGAAGACCACCCCGGAGGGCGTGGGCACCACCTTCCAGGCGGCATGGAAAGTCCTCGGCATCCCGCTCAAGACCACCCACGAATACACCGAATTCGTCCCAAACGGGCACTTCACGTCCAAAGCGGCCCTTGGACCGGTGTTCAAAGTGGAGGTGACACCCCAGGACGGCGGAACACGGCTCAGTATGCGGTCCGACACCGTCCCCCGGAACATGGCCGAGGCAGCCGTCGACGCCCTGGTCATCAAGATGACAGAGCGCAGCCAGGCCGAAATGCTGGCCGGCATCAAGGCGAGGGCGGAGGCCCGCGCCGGGCAGCGGTAGGAAACACCCGGCGTGCCGGATCCACCAGCCTAAGCTTGGGGCATGGACACCGCCATTGACGCCCGGCACTCCTTCGGCTCCCGCGCCAACCAGGCGGTACGGACGCTTACTCCTGGCTACTTCGCCCTCACCATGGCCAGCGGCATCATCTCCGTGGGACTTGAGCTTGAGGGGTTCCACGCGCTTTCGGTGGCACTGCTGGTGGTGTGCGTGCTCTCCTACCTGGTGATCCTTGCGCTCAGCCTGCTCCGCCTGGCCAGGTTCGCCGCGGACATGCGCGGGGACTTCCTGGATCCCGGCCGGGCGTTCGGCTTCTTCACCTTCATCGCCGGAACAAACGTGCTCGGGACGCGGCTTGGCATGGCGGGGTGGCAGGGCACGACGGCGGGGCTCCTGGTGGTTGCGGTGCTCGCCTGGGTGGTGCTCGGCTACGTGGTGCCGTGGACTGCCGTACTGGGCCGGTCCGAGCGGCCCGTGGTCAAGGATGCAAACGGCTCGTGGTTCATCTGGTGCGTGGCCAGCCAGTCCGTGGCTGTCGCCGCGGCCTCAATCGAGCCGTTCGCCGCGCCGGACTGGCGCGCGGCCCTGGCGTTGGTCGCCGTCGTCGCCTGGTCGGTGGGGCTTATCCTGTATGCCGCAGTGGGAATCTTCGTCTCACTCCGGCTCATGACCTATCCCATCCGGCCGCAGGACCTGCGCCCGCAATACTTCGTGGCAATGGGCGCCATGGCCATCAGCGTCCTGGCGGGGGCCCGGATCGTGGAGATGGCCGGCGCACCCATGGTGGATGCAACGCGCGGGCTGGTGGCCGGCGCCTCCGTGGTGTTCTGGTCCTTCGCCTCGTGGCTTTTCCCTGTGCTCCTCGCGGCCGGCTGGTGGCGTCACGTGGTCCACAGGGTGCCGTTGTCCTACGAGCCGGGCCTGTGGAGCGTCATCTTCCCCCTCGGCATGTACGCCGTGGCCGGGATCTACCTGGGCCGCGCGGACCAACTGCCCCTGGTGGCAGCCATCGGCCGCGCCGAACTGTGGCTGGCGGTTGCGGCGTTCCTCGCCACCCTCGCCGGAATGCTCTGGCACCTGTGGGCCACCCTGCTCGCTCCAGCTTCGCCGCGAGGTGGCACTTAACGGCAATGACCCCGTGGCAAAGTCATAGGGTCGTTGCAACGCTCTGATTGATGGAGCGTTAGATGGTCAAGTTGTTCCCGTCGAATGCCCGCACTGAGTTTGTTGATTTGGTGTGCGGCGGGCTGTCGATTCTGGAGGCCT
>NZ_BMFW01000002.1 GCF_014639275.1 Arthrobacter liuii
GGACGGCGGGGTTGGTGGAGGCCAGCAGGGGGGAGTGGCCGTCGGCGTGTTGGAGGCCTTCGCCGGTGAGGGTGGTCCGGCCTGCGGTGGCGCCGATGATGAACCCGCGGGTCATTTGGTCTGCTGCTGCCCAGAACGCGTCGCCGGTGCGTTGGAAGCCGAACATGGAGTAGAACACGTAGACCGGGACCAGGGGGATGCCGTGGGTGGTGTAGGAGGTCCCGGCGGCGGTGAATGCTGCCACGGCGCCGGCTTCGTTGATGCCGGGGTGGATCAGTTGCCCGGCGGGGGATTCCTTGTAGGCCAGGACGAGGTCGCGGTCCACGGAGAGGTAGTTCTGGCCTTTGGGGTTGTAGATCTTCGCGGTGGGGAAGAACGCGTCCATCCCGAAGGTCCGGGCTTCGTCGGGGATGATCGGGGCGATGTGTTTGCCGAAGCCCTTGTCCCGCATCAGGTCTTTCAGGAGCCGGACGAAGGCCATGGTGNCACGATGTCGGTGTGGGTGTTCCGGCGTTCGGGGACGGACCCGCCCAGGGCGGCGCGGCGTTCCATCATGTATTTGATTTCCGGGGCGTCGGTGCCGGGGTGGTAGTACGGGGGCTGGTAGGTGTCTTTCTCCAGCTGTTCGTCGGTGACGGGGATCCGGAGGTGGTCGCGGAACTTCTTCAGGTCATCGAGGGTGAGTTTCTTCATCTGGTGGGTCGCGTTGCGGCCCTCGAAGTGCGGTCCGAGGCCGTAGCCCTTGACGGTGTGGGCGAGGATGACGGTGGGTTTGCCCTTGAATTCGGTCGCTGCCTTGTACGCGGCGTAGACCTTGCGGTAGTCGTGGCCGCCGCGTTTGAGGGTCCAGATCTGATCATCGGTGAGGTCCGCGACGAGGTCCTTGGTCTGCGGGGTCTTGCCGAAGAAGTGTTCGCGGACGAACCCGCCGGATTCGGCCTTGTAGGTCTGGTAGTCCCCATCGACGGTTTCGTTCATGATTTTCACGAGCGAGCCGTCGGTGTCGCGGGTGAGCAGGTCATCCCATTCCCGGCCCCAGACGACCTTGATCACGTTCCAGCCCGCGCCGCGGAAGAACGCTTCGAGTTCCTGCATGATCTTCCCGTTGCCGCGCACCGGCCCGTCGAGGCGCTGGAGGTTGCAGTTGATCACGAAGTTCAGGTTGTCCAGGTTCTCGTTCGCGGCGAGCTGGAGCAGGCCGCGGGATTCGGGTTCGTCCATTTCCCCGTCGCCCAGGAACGCCCAGACCTGCTGGTCACTGGTGTCTTTCAGGCCCCGGTTGTGCAGGTACCGGTTGTTCTGCGCCTGGTAGATCGCGTTCATCGGCCCGATGCCCATGGACACGGTGGGGAATTCCCAGAACTCCGGCATCAGGCGCGGGTGCGGGTAGGAGGACAGGGCATGCCCGGCGCGGGACTTTTCCTGCCGGAACCCGTCCAGGTCCTCCTCGGAGAGCCGTCCTTCCATGAACGCCCTGGCGTACATGCCCGGGGAGGCGTGGCCCTGGAAGAAGACCTGGTCCCCGCCGCCGGGGGCATCCTTGCCACGGAAGAAGTGGTTGAACCCGACCTCGTACAGCGTCGCGGCACCTGCGTAGGTCGAGATGTGCCCGCCGACCCCGATATCGGGCCGCTGCGCCCGGTGCACCATGACCGCGGCGTTCCACCGCATGTACGCCCGGTACCGGCGCTCGTACTCCTCGTTACCCGGGAACGGTGCTTCCTGGTCCACCGGGATCGTGTTCACGTAATCGGTAGTGGTCACCATCGGCACCCCGACGCTCTGCGCGCCCGCACGCTGCAGCAGGCTGCGCATGATGTATTGGGCACGCTCGGTGCCCTGTTCCCTGATCAACGCATCCAGGGACTCAACCCACTCGGCAGTCTCTTCCGGATCACGATCAGGCAGCTGGTTAGTCAACCCGCTGAGGATATGGGAGGTCTCTTCTCCTGCAGCCACGGCAGCCTCTTTTCATCTTTGAATGTATAGGCACCTGTTTTCGTATGGTGAGAAAACAGTTTTGCTATTCGAGACTAGGGAGCCGAGGACGTACGATGCAATTATGACCGGACCAGGCGGGGAGAACGCGATGAACACCTCTGAGGAGAACCGGAAAGTCGCTGTCGTCACCGGCGCCGGCTCCGGGATCGGCCGCGAGGTTGCCCGGCAGATGCTGGCCGAGGGCTACCGCGTGGTCCTTGCAGGCCGCCGGCAAGAACTGCTCACTGAAACGGCCCAAGGCCACCCGGACGCGCTCGTGGTGCCGTGCGACGTCACCCGGGCCGCCGACGTCGAACGCCTCTTCGAAGCTGCCCGCCAACAGTGGGGACGCGTGGACGTGCTGTTCAACAACGCCGGTGTCTTCGGTCCGGCAGCCGGTGTGGACGAGATCAGCCTGGATGACTGGAACGCCACGCTGGCCGTGAACCTCACCGGGTCCATGCTGTGCGCCGCGGCCGCCGTCCGGACTATGAAGGCGCAGGGGCCGCAGGGCGGCCGGATCATCAACAACGGCTCCATCTCGGCCCATTCGCCCCGCCCCCGAACCGTGGCGTACACGGTCACCAAGCACGCCATGACCGGCCTGACCAAGAGCATCGAGCTGGACGGCCGAGGCTATGGCATCACCTGCGGGCAGATCGATATCGGCAACACAGCCACCGAAATCATGGACACCATCGGGGTTGGCTCCGGCGCCCTGCAGGCGGACGGCAGCCGGAAGATCGAACCGATGTTCCCGGTGGCGGACGCGGCGCGTGCGGTACTGATGATGGCCAACATGCCCGCCTCGGCCAGCGTGGGTTCAGTGGTGGTCACCGCGGCGGGCATGCCCTTCATCGGCCGCGGCTGACGCTCCGCTGGAACGGCAGGGGGCTATAGGGGGAGCAGGGCCGAGAGGTCCGCGCGCAGGCCGGAAGCCGCCACCTTCCCGGCAGCGACTGCGTCCGCCCACGCCATCTGCCCCGTCACCATCTCAAGCCAGGTGGCGGCGTCGCACTCAATCACGTTGGGCGGGGTGCCGCGCGTGTGCCGCGGGCCCTCCACGCACTGGGTGACGCCAAACGGCGGCACGCGCACCTCCACCGAGTTGCCCGGCGCACGCGCCGTCAGCTCCTCCAACGAATACCGCACGGCCGTGGCCAGGACGGTCCGCGGCAGGGGAGCGTCCGACGGTGATTGCGCACCTTCCAGCCATGCCTTCAGTGCTGCCTTGCCTTCCTGGACGTCAATACGGCGGCGGGCTACGGCCATGCTTTCAGTCTTCCTTTGGGTTCTCGTTCAGGACAGGGGATCAGTCCAGGAGCGCGGAAACCGCCGGCCCCAGCCGGATCTTGCCCACGGGTCGGCCGCCGCCAAGCACGGGTTCCACCACCTTTTCCAGGGCGCTGGCAACGCCCGGGATCTCCACGGCGCCCGCCGCGGCGAGCAAAGTCAGGGCCACCAGCGAGGTGGCCCTGACGTTTCCGTCAAGGATCTTGACGGCCACGGAAACGCCCTGCGGCGTGGCCATGGCCAGGACCCCCTCAGCCCCGATTTTGGCGATGATCTCCAGCTCATCCATCACCAGGGTGTTGGCTTCACCGCGGCCCTGGACGGCCCACGGGTAGTCGAGCATTGAAGTGGCAATGGTGGCGGCCCTGGCGCTGAAGCTCTGATCGCCCGGAGCCTTGGCCAGCTGGGAGTAAGCCCGGGCCAGGCCCTTGAGGGAAACAGCCGCAACGGGGGCGCCGCAGCCGTCGATTCCCAGGTGCGCGATCTTCTCATCCGTGTATTCCTCGATGACGCTCCGGACCCGCTGCTGCAGGGGGTGGTTCGGCTCAAGGTAGCTGTGCGTGTCCCACCCGTTCTCGGTGCAGGCCCAAAGGAACGCCGCGTGCTTCCCGGAACAGTTGTAAGCCAGCCGTGACTTTCCCTTTTCCGAGCGCACCAGCCAGTTCCGCGCGGCTTCATCCTGTGGCCAGGCTTCAGGACACTGCAGCTGGTCTTCACGGACTCCGGCCGCCTTGAGCATGCCCGCCACCACATCCATGTGATCCAGGGATCCCGTATGGCTTCCGCACGCTATGGCCACCTGGGCGCCCCGCAGCGGAACCCCGGACTGCATGGCTGCCAGCGCCTGGAACGGCTTCAGGGTGGACCGGGCGTAAATGGGCGTGTTGATGTCGCCCAGCTCGGTGACCACAGAACCGTCGGCGGACAGGAGGACGGCCGAACCGATGTGCCGCGACTCCACAAAGCCGCTGCGTTCGATCACGGCCAGTTCGACGGCGGAGTCCACGGTGAAGGTGGCATGCGGGTTGTGCGGCATATTGCCAGTCTATGGGCCAGCCCCACGGATGCCGGCCAGCGGGGTGGCGCGGTCTGGCCTTCCTATTGCACGGTGACCATTACCGATTGCCAGCCCGATGCGCCGTCAGGAACCGGGTCGGCGCGCTGGTCCGTCTGCACTTCGCCGGTGCCGTCGGTGGCGCGGACCTTGATGTAATGGGGTCCGGGCGTTGCGTCCCATTCGTAGGACCACTGGCGCCAGGTGATGGTGGAGGCCTCGGTCGAAAGGGTAGTTTCCACCCAATTCCCGTTATCGATCTGGATCTCCACCTTGGCGATGCCCCGTGTCTGTGCCCAGGCGGTTCCACCCACGGCCACCTTGCCGGCAGGAACCTTGGCGAAGGACTTGGGCACCTCCACGCGCGCCATGGTCTTGATGGGGCCGCGCTCGGACCAGCCGCGGTTGGTCCAGTAAGCCTTGTTGTCGGCAAAGCGGGTGACCTCCAGGTCCACCACCCACTTGGTGGCGGAGACGAACCCGTAAAGGCCCGGAACCACCATCCGCACCGGATAGCCGTGCTCCAGCGGCAGCGGCTCACCGTTCATGCCGACGGCCAGCATGGCGTCCCGGCCGTCCTGCAGGACTTCCAGGGGAGTGGAGGCGGTGAAGCCGTCAATGGACTTTGAGAGGACCATGTCCGCCCCGTCCTTGGGCTTGGCCCGGGCCAGGACCTCGCGGATGGGAAGGCCCAGCCATTTGGCGTTTCCGGCGAGATTGCCGCCTACGGGATTGGAGACGCAAGTGAGGGTCACATGCGATTCGATCAGGTTGGCGTCGAGCAGGTCCTGGAACGTGAGGGTCACTTCGTTCTCCACGAGTCCATGCACGCGCAGTTCCCAATCATCTACGTTGATCTCCGGCACGCTCAGGGCCGTGTCGATGCGGTAGAACTCGCCGTTTGGTGTCAGCCAGGGGCCAACGCCTGATACCGGAGATTGAACTCCGGGCGGCACTGCGGCTGCTGCCTTTGCCGGCGACGGCAGGCGAAGGGCTTCCCGGGCCCGGGCCACATTGCTGCGCGCTGCGCCCAGCAGACGGCCGCCCGTGGCAGCGATGCCTGCGCCCACGGCGGTAATTCCGGCAGCAGCAAAGAAACGACGGCGGCTGGTGCCTTCGCCGCGTAGCCGGGCGTCGTCGTCGGCCGCTTGGTCCGCCGGCGCCTCGGGCCACGCCTTCAGCCCCCACAACGGCACCAACAGGAGGCGGAGGACCACCAGTCCGGCTACGGTTCCCAGCACAGAGGGGATGGCGTCCGCACCGCTGACGCCTGCGCGGGTCACCACGCAGGCCACGATTACGGCTCCCATGAACAGGACCCCCAAGACCCCCAGCGCCCACTTCCGGTAGGCCACCACTCCCAGGACACAGGCCAGCACCGCGATGGTCAGTCCCATGCCCACGAACAGGGCGGTCTTGTCATTGGTGCCGAAGGTGGCGATCGCAAAGTCTTTCAGGCCGGGCGGCGTGAAATCGATGAAGGTGGACCCCAGGGCGAACAGGGGGGTTGCCCTGGCGGTGAAGAATGCGCCAATCAGCTCCGCAACGGCAAGTACGACGGCGGCCGCCACCACGCCTGCCAGTGCGGCCATGGCGGCTGGGCCAGTAATCCGGTTCCGGAGCTTTGTCATGTCTATGGTTCGGAGCGGCCGGGAGTCCGGATTGACCGGGCAGCCGGGGAAGGACACACCTTAGGAGCGGGAAGGGTGCACAAAGTACCCTTGGACACTGTGAAGGTACTCGTCATTGGCCCCGGAGGCCGCGAACACGCCATTGTCCGCTCCCTGCTTGCCGACCCCAACGTGTCCGAAGTCCACGCGGCGCCCGGCAATGCCGGCATCAGCAAGCTGGTCCCCACACATGACATCAACGGCAACGATCCCCAATCGGTTGCGGAGCTGGCCACCCGGCTCACCGTGGACCTGGTGGTGGTGGGCCCCGAGGCTCCGCTGGCCGCCGGTGTTTCCGACGCCGTGCGGGAAGCCGGCATCCCCGTCTTCGGGCCCAGCAAGGCAGCGGCCCAGTTGGAGGCCTCGAAGGCTTTTGCCAAGGAGGTCATGGCCGAGGCCGGCGTCCCTACCGCCATGGCCATGGTGGCAACCAATGCCGAGGAAGCCGCCTCGGCACTGGACACCTTTGGCGCTCCCTACGTTGTGAAGGACGACGGCCTGGCCGCCGGCAAGGGCGTGGTGGTCACCAGGAACCGCGACGAAGCCCTGGCCCACGCACAGTCCTGCTTCGACGCCGGCGGCTCGGTGGTCATCGAGGAGTTCCTGGACGGGCCTGAGGTTTCCCTCTTTGTGCTCTGCGACGGCCAGAACACCCTGGCGCTCTCGCCCGCCCAGGATTTCAAGCGCATCTTCGATAACGACGAAGGCCCCAACACCGGCGGCATGGGCGCCTACACCCCGCTGGAGTGGGCCCCGGAAGGCCTGGTGCAGGAGGTCCTGGACCGCGTGGCCCAGCCCACTGTCAACGAGATGGCCCGCCGTGGCACCCCGTTCGTCGGCGTCCTGTTCGTTGGCCTCGCCCTCACCTCGCGCGGCACCCGGGTGATCGAATTCAACGTCCGTTTCGGTGACCCCGAAACGCAGGCAGTCCTTGCGCGGCTCAAGACCCCCTTCGGTGCGCTGCTGATGGCAGCCGCCAAGGGCGAACTGGACAATGCAGATGAGTTGCGGTGGTCCAAGGAAGCCGCTGTCGCCGTCGTGATTGCCTCGGAAAATTACCCGGACAAGCCGCGCACCGGTGACCGCATCCGAGGGCTCAAGAAGGTCGAAGCCCTCGACGGCGTGCACGTCATCCACGCGGGAACCGCCCTGGATGAGGAAGGCAAGGTGGTTTCCGCCGGCGGTCGTGTCCTGGCCGTGGTGGCCCTGGGCAGTGATCTGGTGGAGGCGCGCGAGAGAGCGTACGACGGCGTCGAGCTGGTCCAGCTGGAAGGCTCGCAGTTCCGCACGGACATCGCCCGCAAGGCGGCCCGCGGGGAAATTAAGGTTCCGTACGGTGCCACCGGCTCTATGCCCATCGTGAAAGCAAAGGCCTGACATGACTGACACTTCAGAGAACCGTGGCTACGCCACCGAGACCCTGGACCTGCCTGGTTGGACGCACGTCTACTCGGGGAAGGTGCGTGACCTCTACGAGCCCGCCGATGACTCCGTCCTGCAGCGCGTTGGCCAGGACTGCGTGCTGGTGGTGGCCAGCGACCGCATCAGCGCCTACGACCACGTGCTGTCCAGCGAAATTCCGGACAAGGGACGCATCCTCACCCAGTTGAGCCTCTGGTGGTTCGACCAGCTGGGCGTTGAACACCACGTGCTCGGTTCCACCGTGGAGGACGGCGTGCCGGCCGAGGTCGAAGGCCGGGCGATGATCTGCAAAAAGCTGGACATGTTCCCGGTGGAATGCATCGCACGCGGCTACCTCACGGGTTCCGGACTTCTGGAATACAACGCCTCCGGCACAGTATGCAACGTCCCGCTGCCGGAAGGGCTGGTGGACGGATCGCGGCTGGAGCACGCCATCTTCACGCCGTCTGCCAAGGCCCTGATTGGCGAACACGATGAGAACATCACCTACGACGCCGTGGTGGCCCTGGTGGGGGACGACATCGCCGGCCGCCTGAGCGAGCTGACGCTGAAGATCTACACGACGGCGGAAAAGATCGCCCGGGAGCGCGGCATCATCCTGGCGGACACCAAGGTGGAATTCGGGTATGACGCAGTGTCCGGGTCAATCACCCTGGGCGACGAGGTGCTGACCCCCGATTCCTCGCGTTTCTGGGACGCTGCCACCTACAAGCCGGGCCAGGCCCAGCCTTCCTATGACAAGCAGTATGTGCGGGACTGGCTGACCTCGGCCGAGTCCGGCTGGGACAGGTCCTCCGATACGCCACCGCCGGCGCTGCCCGCGGATGTGGTGGCGCGTACCCGCAGCCGATACGTCGAGGCCTACGAGAAGATTACGGGGAAGAGCTTTTCCTGAAGCTGTGACTTCCTGAAGCTGTGAGGGAAGCCAGGTAAGTCCGCGATGCGTGGGTTTACATGGCTTTTGGTTGACCGGCTTTCGTTAACTGGCCTTGGCGGCTGCTGCGCGATTTTGTGCCAGCTTGATTTCGAGGATCGCGTCCAGAGCCTGCTGGACTCGGTCCTGGGCGCCGGCTGCGGCGAAGGCCTTCCGGGCTTCCTCGAGGTGCACGAGTGCCTCCTCGGTTTCTCCAGAGGCCTTGAGGGACTTGCCAAGCAGCAGTGAAACTTCACCCGCCGTGTGCTTGCCGAGTGCGTCGCGTTCGGCATGGATTTCGCGGAGTTTTTCGACGGCGGCGACGATGTCCCCGGTCAAGTAGAGCCACCGGGCGCGGATGAAGGCGACCTCCAGTTCGTCGCTCTTGGTTCCACCGACAATCGAGAAGGCCAGCTCTGCGCGTTCGATAGCGGCCAGCGTCTCTGGCTCGACGATGCCCGACGAAAGCCGAACGGCAGCAGACGCTTTGTTGAAACGTGCCCACAGTTCGATGTCGTTCGCAGGGGAGAGCAGCCGTGCTGCCCGCTCGTGGTGTTTGACGCCTTCGGTGTAGTCGTGCCGCATGAACGCCACATTGCCGACAACCCAGGCGACCTCGCCGGCGAGTTGGGACATGGAATGCTCGTCCACTTGGTCGAGAAGAGCCTGGCAGTACTTCCAGGCTTCATCCAACCGGCCACTTTCGGCTAGGGCGCCAATTAGGATCCGGTGAGCACCGATGAGAACCGTGGAACCTCTGGGCAGGTTGACAGAAAGCTTTACAGCTTCGAGCGCGTGCTCTACAGCGAGGGCCAGCTGGCCCTGACCGTGGCACACCGCAGCCAGCATTTGGCGGGCGCGAACGCCGAGGCCGACTGACTCCCTGGCCATAGGGTGCTCAAGGAGGCGCTCAATTATCTTTTGGCACTCCTGCAGGTCGCCCTGTTTCATGAGGCACTCAGCCTGCATATACGTCATATTCCACCAAGCACTGGTGTTCTTGCCCTCAAGCGCAATCTGAGCAGCCGATGCCGCATGGCTTGCAGCCAGAGGGTAATCGCGTAAGTCCCAAGCCTGGCGGGCGTACAGCCCTGCCAGCACGTACTCAGCATCGCTGACGGAAATTGGCTGGCTCCAAGCCTCCAGTGCCTTGGGTGCCAGCTCAAGCCTCCGGGCCAATTCCTCAATCACTTCAGCCGTCGGTTCACGCCGACCAGTCTCGAGCAAAGAGATGTAGCTGGGTGAATACAGGTCCTTGCCCAGTTCGGCCTGTGTCAGTCCACGCTCAAGGCGCTCCGCCCGGAGCTTTTCTCCGAATCCGTTGCCCACGCGTTTCCTCCTTCTGGACAGCTGGGGCGTCTAGTGCTTGACAGCCCCTGTGGAAAATATTTTACAATGTGTGTCAACAAGGACAGTGCTGGCTTTGTAACGAATCCGACTCGTATTGAGGAACTTATATGTTGAAGAAGATCGCAACCGCGGCTGCCTTGGCTGGGGCCCTGGCTTTTTCCGCGGCGGCCCCGGCCGTCCTGTCTGCAGGTTCCATCGCCGATAACTCGGGTACGTCGGTAGCTATCGGTAACTGGCCTGACCCCGCCTCAACCAAGGTGAAGAAGGACAAGAAGACCACTACCACCGACTCCACCGTCACCACTTATATCGGCAACTGGCCTGATCCCGCATAAAAAGCTTCCTCACAACAGGAGGCGAGGGTGGCCCCGGAGCGTCAGCTCCGGGGCCACTCCCTTTAACTTCCAGGACGACGCCCGTGACCGGATCGAGATGCAAAAAGAGGGCCTCCGCAAGGAGACCCTCTTTTCTTTATGGTCGGGATGACAGGATTTGAACCTGCGACCTCTTCGTCCCGAACGAAGCGCGCTACCAAGCTGCGCTACATCCCGATCCGCTGCAAAAGCAACTTTACAAGGATAGCCGATCCAGGGTCCCGATGCGAAATCGTGAACCCCGGTCCCGGGCTCAGACCAGGGAGTCTTTCCACGCGCCGTGCAGATCCGCGAAGCGTCCGCCGCCGCCGATCAGTTCCTCGGGCGTGCCGTCCTCCACGATCCGTCCGTCATGCACCACCAGGACCCGGTCCGCCGTCTCCACCGTGGACAGGCGGTGGGCGATGATCAGTGCAGTCCTCCGTGCCGATTCCGTCCCGGCCAGCAGGCGGGCCAGCCCGGCCTGCACCAGCCGCTCGGACGGGATGTCCAGCGAGGAGGTGGCCTCGTCCAGGATCAGCACGGCAGGACGGGCCAGGAACGCCCTGGCAAAGCTGATCAGCTGCCGCTGGCCGGAGGAAACCCTGCCGCCGCGCTTGTTGACGTCCGTGTCGTAGCCCTCGGGGAGCTCCAGGATGAAATCATGTGCCCCCACCGCCTTGGCGGCTTCTTCGATTTCGTCACGTGACGCTTCCGGCCGGCCCAGGGCGATATTGTCCGCCACCGAGCCGCTGAACAGGAACGCCTCCTGGGTGACCATGACAATATTCCGGCGGAGGTCGGCGGTGGCCAGTTCGCGGAGGTCCACCCCGTCAAGGGTGAGGGTGCCCGAGGTGACGTCGTAGAACCGGGCGATGAGTTTGGCCAGGGTGGATTTCCCGGCGCCGGTCTGACCCACCAGCGCCACGGTCTGGCCGGCCGGGATGTGCAGGTCCAGGCGGGGTACCACCAGGGGGCCGTCGCCGTAACGGAATTCGACATCGTTGAAGTCGACACTGCCCTTGGCGGCGGGCAGTGAGACCGGGTTCTTCGGCGGAAGGACCGTGGGCACCTCTTCGAGGAGGCCGGAGACCTTTTCAAGGGCGGCCTGGGCGCTCTGGAAGGAGTTGTAGAACATGGCCATCTGGTCCACCGGCTGGAAGAACCGCTTGGTGGAGAGGATGAGGGCCAGGAGCACGCCCACGGCCAAGCCGCCTCCCAGCACCCGGAACCCGCCAACGAGCAGGACCACAGCCACGCAGACGTTGCCTATCAGCACCAGGCCCGGCTGGAAAATGCCGTTGAGGTTGATGGAGCGGACGGTGACCAGCCGGTAATCCTCGGCAAGTTTCCCGTACGTCTCCGAGTTCTCCTTCTCCTTGCGGAAAGCCTTCACCGCTCGGATGCCAGTCATGGTCTCCACGAAATGCACGATCAGCCGGGCGGAGACCACCCGGGACTCGCGGAAGGCGATCTGCGAATGCTTCTGGTACCAGCGGGACAGGAAGAACATTGGCACCCCGGCGGCCAGCACCAGTAGGCCGCTGCGCCAGTCCAGGGCGAAGATGGTGGCTGCGGTAAAGGCCATGAAGAGCATTCCGGAGGCCAGGGAGCTGACACCCGAATCGAGGAGCTCACGGAGCGCCTCCAGGTCAGACGTCTGCCGGGCGATGATCCGGCCGGAGGTGTACTTTTCGTGGAACTCCAGGCTGAGCCGCTGGGTGTGCCGGAACACGCGGACGCGAAGATCCAGCAGCATGGCCTGGCTGAGCCGCGCCGTGGAGATGACGTAGAGGGCCGTGAGCCCCGCCGTCGCAATGGCTGCCAGCAGGTAGGCGACGCCGGTAAACACCAGCGGGACGTTGTCGCCGGTCCGGAGCGCGGGAAGCGCGTGGTCGATGCCGAAGGCGATGAGCGCCGGACCCGCGACGCGTGCGGCCTGTGAAAGGACCACCATGGCGATGGTCAGCCAGAACCGCACCCGCACCGGACGGATCAGCGACCCCAGCAAGGCGAGCGACCGCCGTCGTACTGCCCTGCTGTCACTCTTGCTGAGGTGGGCGTTGTCTTCGTTGGCAGTGCCGAACGTTGCGGTGCTCATCGGGTCACTTCCTCGGCCTGGTCCTCAAGCGCCGACAATTCGGAGTCCAGGTCCCGAGGCTCACTGTCCAGGCTTGCGATGACATACCGGTAATGCTGGTTGCTGGCCAGCAGCTCCGTGTGCGTGCCGACGGCGGTGATGCGGCCGTCCTCCAGCAGCGCCACCCGGTCGGCAAGGGCCACGGTGGACGGCCGGTGGGCCACGATCAGCGTGGTGGTGTACTTGAGCACCTCGCGGAGGCGGGCTTCCACCAACTCCTCGGTGTGGACGTCCAAGGCTGAGAGGGGGTCGTCCAAAACCAGGACGCGGGGACGGGCTGCGATGGCGCGGGCCAGGGCAATGCGTTGGCGTTGGCCGCCGGACAGGCTCAGGCCTTCCTCACCAATCAGCGTATCCACGCCCTGTGGCAGGGAGTAGGAGAAGTGCGCCTGCGCCACGTCCAGGGCCTCCTCCAGCACCTCTTCGGTGCGGACTGGGGCGCCGAGCAGCACGTTGTCCCGCACTGAATTGGAGAACAGCGTGGTGTCCTCGAAGGCCACGGCCACGATACGGCGCAGTTCCTCGACTTCGAAGTCGCGGATGTCAACGCCGTCGATGGTGATTGCGCCGCTGGTGACGTCATACAGGCGGGGCACCAGTTGGATCAGCGCGCTCTTGCCGCTGCCGGTGATGCCGACCAGGGCCATGGTTTCGCCCGGCCGGATGTCCAGGGTGATGTCCCTGAGGATGGGCTTGTCCGGCGCGTCCTCGAAGGCGAAGGTTGCGTTGTTGAAATGGAGCGCACCGGCCAGTTCGCCTGGATGCCGCGGCTCGGCCGGGCTGGTGATGGTGTTCTGCGTGTCCATCACCTCATAGTGGCGGTCGACGGCGGTCTTCGCCGTGAGTGCCATGGCCAGCAGCATGCCGGAGAATTCCACGGGGGAAGCGATGACTGCCGCCGTGGCGAAGAACGCCACCAAGGCTCCGATGCTCAGTTGACCGCTGGCACAGAGCATGATGCCAACCACGAGCCCGGCTCCCAGGGCCAGCTCGGGAAGCAGGGTGACCACCATGGTGAATGTTGCTTGGTGGCGAGCCTTTGCAATCTCGGTCTGGCGGAGTTCCTCGGCCTGCTCGTTGAAGGTTTCCAGGGCCTCCCGGCTGCGGCCGAATGCCTTGAGCACGCGGATGCCGTGGACTGATTCCTCCACGGTGGTGGCAAGGTCGCCGGCCTGGTCCTGGCTTCGCCGGGCAACCTTGCTGAACCGGGTCCGGAACCGGAAGCTGTTGATGGTGATGGGAACAGCCGCCGCAAGGAAGATCAGGGCAAGCTGCCAACTCATCGTGAACATAGCCACGATGCCGATAACCACGGTGAGGGTGGTGACCACCAGCATGATGGCACCGAAGGCCATCCAGCGGCGCAGGAAGTTCAGGTCCGTCATGGCCCGGGACAATAGCTGTCCGGAGCCCCAGCGGTCATGGAAGGAGACCGTCAGTTCCTGCAGATGGTCGTAGAGGGACACCCGCATCCGGGTTTCCACGGTGGTGGCTGGGTTGATGACGAACTGCCGGCGCAGGGCCACCAGGACAGCTTCGGCGGCGCCCAGCAGCAGGATGGCGCCCGCAGAGGTCCAGACGGCCTCCGGCGCGCCCCCGGGCTGGAGGGCTGTGTTGACGAGCACCCGAAGCACCTGCGGGATGGTGAGGGCCACGACGCTGGCCAGCAGCGCGGAGAGAAGCCCCAACAGGAGCCGGGGGATGATGGGCCGGACGTGGGGATAAAGACGGCTGATGGATCGAAAGAATGAAGTCTGCTTGGACATGCCCGCTTCTCAAGCTCTAAAACGAATGTAGTTTCCTCTAGCAACAACCCTATGCCATGGCGTGAGGTGGTTCACAGGGAGCGCGGAATGGCCCCCGGGCTTGCCCACTTATTGCGGTCCGTAATGCGGCGGGCTACTCGCGCGCCGTGAGGGTCAGTAGGACCGCCTCGGGCTTGCAGGCGATCCTTACCGGGGCAAAGCGCGAGGTGCCGATGCCGCCGGAGACGTTGACCGGCGTCGTGCTTCCATTGCTTGACCAGTCGTTGAGCCCCTTCGCGCGCCAGGTGGGAAGGTCGCAGTTGGCGACGACGGCCCCGTACCCGGGGATACACAGCTGGCCGCCGTGTGTGTGGCCGGCCAGCAGGAGGTCCGCTCCGCCTTCCGTGAAGTGGTCCAGCACCCTTTGGTAGGGGGCGTGGATCACCGCGATCCGGAGATGGTCATTCGCGTCCTGGCTGACCGTTCCGCGGGGCCAGCCGGCGTAGCGTTCCCGGTTCAAGTGGGGATCGTCCACGCCGGAGAAGTCAAAGCGCATGCCATTGAGGACCAGTGACTGGTGGCGGTTGGTCAGGTCCACCCAGCCGCTCATGCCGAACCCGGAGCGCAGGCGCGGCCAGTCGAGGGCCACCGGTTTCGGCTTTGCCTTGGACGGTCCCAGCAGATATGAGGCAGGATTCTTCAGGCTGGGAGCAAAGTAATCGTTGGAACCCGGGACGAACACGCCCGGAAACTGCAGCAGCAGCCTCAACGCATCCAGCAGCGGGTCAACGGCCTTGACATGGCTGAGATTATCGCCCGTGTTGACCACCAGGTCCGGCCGGAGGTCGGCCAGCGACCCCAGCCATTCAGCTTTCTTCCGCTGTCCCGGCACGAAATGGATATCGCTCAGGTGCAGGACGCGGAACGGTCCGCGGCCGGGAGGGAGGATGGCCAGGGTCTCCTCGCGGAGGACAAACTGGTTCTTTTCCCAAAGGCCGTATCCGAAAGCGGCCATTCCGGCAGCAGCTCCGGCACCGGCAGTGACGGCAAAGCCGCGCCCGATTGAACGGGCGCGGCTTGCCAGGCTATCGATGCTCATGCGCGCTTAGCCGTTTCCCTTGCCATTGTTGCCGTTCCCGTTGTTGCTGGGGGCAGGTGCCTGCGTTGCCGGCGCGGACGGGACGGGAGCCTGTGTGGCCTGGGGCGTCGTCCTGGCCGGGGCGGAACTGGTGGTTCCGTTGATCATGTTGCTCGGTGCAGCCGGGAACGGGTTTGTTCCGTACGCCGGAGCGATCTTGGCCATGTAGTTGGAGAACATGGGCCCGGCGATCATGTAGCCGTCAATGCCCGGGTAGAACTTGCCATTGACGGTGATGTTCTGTCCCGCGCGGTCCTGGGCGCCCAGCGGATCGCCGAACCAGGCGGCGGTTGCCAGGCCGGTGGTGTGCCCCACGACCCAGGTGGAGCCGTTGTTGTTGGACGTACCGGTCTTGGCGCCGATCGGGAACGAAGTCTTGGTCGAAATCCGCGGCTGGATCAGCGCTCCCGAACCACGGTTCAGCACCTCCTGGAGGGCATAATTTACGCCGCGCGCAACGTCGGGCTTGATGGCGTCCCGGCAGCTGCTGGACTGCGCGGGCAGCTGCTTACCCGTGGCATCCGTGACCGAGGTGATGGCGATGGGCTCGCAGTACTTGCCGTCGTTGGCGAACGTGGCAAACGCGCTGGCCATGGTCAGCGGCGAGGTCTGGGTGGACCCCAGCAGGTTGCCCAGGGTCATCATGTTCACGTTGGGATTCGCCTCGCTGCCGTCGGCTGAGGGCAAACCGCTGTGCAGGCCTACGGCGTCGGCGATCTTCTGGATGCCGCAGAAGTCCAGCTGCGCCGCGGACGCGAACGTCACGGTATTGATCGAGTTGTAGAGGCCTTCCAGGACGGTCAGCGGCCTGTACCACTGCGGTTCCGCGTTCTGCAGGTCATCTGCAGCGTCCAGGCCGGCGTTCTTCTGGGCCGTACTGTAGGCACCCTGCACCTTGCCGCAGGTATTGCGCCACGGGTAGCCGATGGGGTAGACGCGCTGGGCTGCATTGACCATGGTGTTCATGGTCTTGCCTTCATTGAGCCATTCGGCAAAGGTGAACGGCTTCATGGTGGACCCGGGCTGGGCACCGCCCATGCCATTGAGGTCGTTGCCATCCTTGTCCAGCTTGTCCACGTTGAAGTTCAACTGGGAATCGAAGCCCTGGCCGGGCAGGAATGTGGTGTTCTGGGCCATCGAGATGATCTTGCCGGTGCCGGGCTGTACCGACACCATGGAGGCGCCCCACTTATCGGGGTTCGCGCCGGCAGCGGCGTTGGCCTGCTCCTGCGCCGTGGCCTGGGCTTTGGGATCCAGGGTTGTGGTGATGGTCAGGCCGCCGCCGTAGATGAGGCGCTGGCGCTCCAACTTGTCTGCTCCGTAGGCCGTGTTGTTTTCCAGCAGATGCAGGATGTAGTCACAGAAGTACGGGGCAGAAGCGGCATAGGCGCAGCCCTGCTTGGGCTGGGTCACCTTGGGCTGCACCGGCGTGGCCACGGCGGCGTCGTGCTCCTGCTGGGTGATCTTGCCCTGGTTGAGCATCAGTCCCAGCACCAGGTCGCGCCGCTGCTTGGAATTTTCCGGATTGGTAATGGGATCGAACATGGAGGGGCTGTTCACCAGGCCTGCCAGGAGTGCTGCCTGCGGCAGGGTCAGGTCCTTGGCCGTGGTGCTGAAGAAGTAACGGGACGCGGCCTCAATGCCGTACGCGTCACGGTTGAAGAAAACGATGTTCAGGTAGCCCTCAAGGATCTGGTCCTTGGTGAACTCCTTCTCGAGCGCGATGGAGAGCTTCATTTCGCGGAGCTTGTCGCCCACGCCCTTGTTGACGCCGTTGAGCTTGATCTGGTCCTCTTCGCCGGCGGCCGCGAGGTTCGCGTTGAGGACGTTGTTGACGTACTGCTGCGTGATGGTTGAGGCGCCCTGCTTGTTGCCGCGGGCGGTGGCCACCAGCGCACGCAGGATGCCTGTGGTGTCCACGCCGCCGTGCTCGTAGAACCGGCTGTCCTCCACCGCGATGATGGCGTTCTTCATGTTCGGTGAAATCTGGTCCAGCGGAACCTTGGTGCGGTTCTCCGTGTAAACGCTGGCGATCTCGCTGCCGTCCGCAGCCAGGATCCGCGTGGTCTGGCTCGGGGGATCGACCTTCAGCTCCGCCGGAAGGGAGTCGAAGAAGTCGATGGAACCGCTTGCAGCACTGCCGGAGACGGCAGCGGCAGGGACCAGCAGGCCCGCCACGAGGACACCGCAAATTGCGCTCACACCGAGGAAAAGAAGGATCTTACCCAGTGTGGTGGCAGTGTCGAATAAGGGGTTGTTGCGAGTCGCCATGTTTTCCACTTTACCGGCAAGGACTACGCTTTCTCTCATGATCAAATGGGAGTACGCGACGATTCCGCTCATCATCCACGCCACAAAGCAGATCCTGGACCAGTGGGGAGAGGACGGCTGGGAGCTTGTCCAGGTAGTCCCCGGACCTGACGGCAACGGCCTTGTCGCCTACCTCAAGAGGGAGAAGCAGTAGCATGGGCACGCCCGCAGAAGCCCAGTCCAGCGCCGCAACGGCGCCGGCATCCGCCGTCGAGCAGCGCCTCGCGGAACTTGGCATTACCCTTCCGGAAGTCGCCGCCCCGGTGGCTTCCTACGTTCCCGCTGTCGTCTCCGGCAGCCACGTCTACACCTCGGGCCAGCTGCCGTTTATTAACGGCAAACTCGAAGCTACGGGCAAGGTGTCCGCCGGCGCGGAAGGCTTCGCGGACGAGCCCACCGTGTCCCCTGAAGACGCCCAGCGCTATGCCGCTGTCTGCGCTGTCAACGCCCTGGCCGCCGTCAAGAGCGTCATCGGGGACCTGGACCGCATCACACGCATCGTCAAGGTTGTGGGATTCGTCTCCTCGGATCCCTCGTTCACTGGCCAGCCCGCCGTCGTCAACGGCGCCTCGGAACTGTTGGGCCGCGTCCTGGGTGACGCCGGGCAGCACGCACGTTCCGCCGTCGGCGTTGCCGTTCTTCCGCTCGACTCTCCCGTAGAGGTCGAGCTGATCGCCGAATTCAGCTAAGACCGGACAATTCCCTTGCCTCACCTCGCACGACGCCTTTTTGCACTTCCCCAGGATCTTGAAGGGGCAGCGCAAAGCTGGCTCGAACACGGCGAGCGGACCCCCAGGGCCGCGCGCTACGCCTCATCCGTCGTCCTCCTGCAGGATTCCCCCACCGGCCTGGAAACGTGGCTGGGCTACCGGCCCGGCTCCTCGCCGCTGGGGGTCCTCGCCTTCCCCGGCGGGTCCCTTGACCCGGCCGACGACGACGCCATGGGTTGGCTGGGCCCGTCGCCGCAGCATTGGGCTGAGCAAATGGGAACGGCCGACGTCGGGCTGGCGCGGCGACACGTGGTGGGCGCCATCCGCGAGCTCTTCGAAGAAACGGGCGTACTGCTGGCCGGTCCGGACATGTCCAATACCGTCGAGGCCACGTCCACGTCCGAGTGGATGCGTGCACGCGTCGCCGTCGCCGACCAGGAGAAGACGCTTGCCCAGGTCCTGGGCAAGCGCGGCCTCTCCCTGCGCACCGACCTGCTCAAATCCCTGGTCAACTGGCGCAGTCCTGATTTTGCCCACCGCCGTTTCGACACCCGGTATTTTGCCGCCACCGTGCCGCTGGGCCAGGAACCGTCGCTGCTTGACGGCAAGGGTGTCTGGGGCCGATGGGTCAACGCCGCGCACGTGGTCCAGGAACGGAACAGCAGCGCGCTGGGCGACGAGGCCGGCCAGGAGAACACCGTGGGCCGTCCCCTGGGTGAACTGCTGGTTCCCGGTTCCGAGATCATGCTTGAGAAGATGGCAGCCGCCAACGGCTGCATCGCCTACCTGAGCTACAAACGCAAGCCCCATGTGTACCAGCCAACCCTGGTCGAAGAGGACGGCAGGCTCATGCTTGAAGTCGAAGCAGCAAAGACCGTGGCGGGGGACCACCAGCGCGAACGCTGACGTTCCGTGGGCCGGAGTAAAATCGTCACCAAAGCCACACCGGGAGCAAGGGGGCGCCTTTGCGCGCAACGGTCAAGGACGTAGCGCGCCTCGCAGGGGTTTCGCCAAAGACGGTTTCGAACGTCATGAACGGAATTGTCCCGGTCAGCGGCCCCACCCGGTTCAGGGTGGAACAGGCCATGGCGGAACTGGATTACGTTCCTAATCTCTCCGCGCGCGGATTGCGCAACGGCAGGTCGGGCGTCATCGCTTTGGCGTTGCCGGACCTGGGCACGCCCTATTCCGCCGAGATTGCCCACAGTGTGGTCGAAGTAGCCCACGAACAGGGGTGGAGCGTACAAATCGAGGAGACGGGATCCGATCCCACCCGCGAGTATGAACTGATGTCGCGCGCCCGGTCCAACCTGGTGGACGGGCTGATCCTCAACCCGGTGGTCCTGGATGAGAGTGCCGTCAAAGTGGGTGTTTCCCTCCCTCCGGTTGTCCTGCTGGGGGAGGTGTCCCAGAAGCTGGCTGACCGTGTGTGGGTGGACAGCGTCGCTGCCGCCCGGGACATGACCTTGGCACTCGGCAGGACGGGCAGGCGGCGCATCGCCGTCCTGGGAACCGCCGAAGTCCGGGGCTCCGCCGCAGCCATCCTGCGGACCCGTGGCTACCAGGCCGCACTAGGGGAACTCGGCATCGCCTTGGACGACTCGTTGATCATCCCGTGCGAAAAGTGGAGCCCCGACTCGGCAGCCCGGGCGCTGTCCGCATACCTTGACTCGAACCCGGTGCCCGAGGCGCTTTTCTGCTTCACCGATTCCATGGCCATCGGTGCCCTGAGTGTGCTCTGGAAACGCGGCCTGCGGGTTCCCGATGACGTTGCCGTCGCCGGTTTCGACGACATCGCGGATGCGAAATACGCGGTGCCGTCGCTGACGACCGTTTCCTTCGACAAGCGCCACATGGCCAGAGAGGCCCTGCGCCTCCTTACCGAACGGATGGCCGACCGCCAAGGGCCGCAACGGGTGGTGGCCGTGGACTACGAAATCGTGGAGCGGGAGAGCACCTCACCCTAGCTTCGCCAAGTTCCATCCCGGCTGGAACCGAGACCCCCAACCCAGTTGGCGAACGCTAACAATTTTTCGTTGCGCCTCACATTACATCGATGTAACGTGAGGCGTGCGTCACACCCAGGGCTGCAGGACATGCAATGAGGGCATCCGGCAGCAAGGGCCTGTGGCAACGGAATGACTTTCAGCGGACCCATCCAAAGGAGTGACGGGTGAAGCAGTTTGATTTTTTCGCGGGCAGGCAACTGTCCAGGCGGCAGCTACTGTCGGGAACCGCAGCGTTGGGAAGCGTGTTCGCCGCGGCAACCCTGTCCGGGTGCGGCGGGAACGCTTCCGCCGCGGCTCCCAGGGATATCCAGTTCTGGCATCTCTTGTCAGGCGGCGACGGCATCAAGATGCAGGCGCTGATCAGCAAGGTGAACGACGCCAACCCCGGGTTCAAGGTGCACCCCACCGTCCTTGCCTGGGGCCCGCCCTACTACACCAAGCTCGCCATGGCGTCGGCCGGCGGCCGGCCGCCGCAGTTGGCCATCATGCACGCCAGCCGGGTTCCGGGTTATGCCCCCGGGGGCCTGATCGACCCATGGGACCTGGACATGCTGTCGGAATTCGGCGTCACGGACAAAAGCTTCGCACCGAGGATCTGGGACAAGAGCCAGAACAACGGCAAAGTCTTTTCCATCGCCCTGGACTCGCATCCCTTTGTCATGTTTTACAACCGTGACGTGGCCGGGAAGGCGGGACTGCTCGGCAGCAACGGGCTGCTGCAGGAGGCTAAGTCGCCCCAAGAATTCCTCAGCATGGCCCGGGAAATGCAGAAGGTGACGCAGGCCCACGGCTTGTCCTTCGGCTACCTTGGCAGCGGATCCCAGATGTGGCGGCTCTTTTACACCCTCTACCGGCAGCACGGGGCACAGATGGAGCTGACTCCCGGCAAGCCAATGGTTGCCGACAACGAGGCCGCTGTTGAGTCCCTGGAGTTCATGAGGTCGCTCTTCGATGACACCATCGCGGCGCAGAGCGGTGATATCAGCACCGGCATCGCAGAATTCGCACGCGGCGGATCAGGCATGCTGTTCAGCGGGGTCTGGGAACTTCCCACCTTCAAGAAGGCAAACCTGCCCGTTGACGCCGCCACCATCCCCACTCTGTACGGCACGCCGGCGGCCTACGCTGACTCGCACTCCTTCGTGCTTCCCCGGCAGTTGAATGTCGACGACGTAAAACGGCGGGACGTGTACAAGTTCGTGAGCGACATCCTCAAAGGCTCGCTGTCGTGGGCCGAGGCAGGGCATATCCCCGCCTTCCAGCCGGTGGTGCAGTCCCAGGCCTACCGCGAACTCACGCCCCAGATCCACTACGCCAAGGCCGCGGACATCATCGCTTACGACCCGGAGGCCTGGTTCAGCGGATCCGGCTCCGATTGGCAAACCTACTTTGCGGAGACCGTGCAGAACGTGCTCCTCGGCCGCGACAAGGCAACAGACGGCTGGAATGCCTTCGTGCGACGTACCAACACCCTGCTTTCCCGTCCCAACCCGGTTTGAACCGCCAAGCGACACAGGAGTCCAAATGAGTTCCGTAGCAACATCACACGACAGCGAGGGGCAGGCGGGATCGCTGCCCGGACTGTCCCGCCAAAGATTATCCAACCGGGCAGGGTCCAGGTCCGCCCGCTCTCAAGGAAGCAGGGACAACCTCAACGGCTGGGCATTCGCCGCCCCGTTCCTGGCGTTCTTCCTGGTCTTCCTCGTCTGGCCCCTCCTTTATGGGCTGTACATGAGCATGACCGGTAAGTCCCTTACCGGCGCGAACGACAGCGTCATTGGCTTCGCCAACTACGCCGAGGCCCTCGCCGATTCCGACATGTGGCATTCACTGGGCAACACCCTCTATTTCACCGTCATCAGTACCGTGCCATTGGTGGTCGTTGCGTTGGTCATGGCGGCTTTGGTGAATGTCGGGCTGCCGGCGCAATGGCTGTGGAGGCTTTCCTACTTTGCCCCGTACCTGCTGGCTTCCACCGTCGTATCCCTGTTCTTCACTTGGATGTACAACCCCCAGCTCGGTCTGATCAACGACGCGCTGGTCAATATCGGGCTGCCGAAAGTCGCCTGGCTCAACGACCCGGGCGTAGCGATGTGGGCAATAGTCCTCGCCACATTGTGGTGGACCGTGGGCTTCAACTTCCTGCTGTACCTGGCAGCGATGCAGAACATCCCTGCACAGCACTATGAGGCGGCGTCGCTGGATGGTGCCGGTGCCTGGCGGCAGTTCTTCTCCATCACCCTGCCGCAACTGGCGCCCACCACCGTGATGATCGTGCTCCTCCAGATCCTGGCATCGCTGAAAATCTTCGACCAGGTCTACCAAATGACAGCCGGCGGGCCTGGCGGTGCCACCCGTCCCGTGGTGCAGTACATCTTCGAAACGGGCTTCACCGGATACCGCCTTGGCTACTCCGCGGCCATCTCCTACATCTTCTTCGGACTGATCGTGGCCGTTTCAGTCATCCAGTTCCTCATCACCCGCCGCAGGAGTGCATAGCCATGGCAACTGAAACCCTCGCCCGCCCCGCTACCTCCGCCGCAACGCCGTATGCCGGCCGGAGAAACGGCCGCCGGATGACCCCGGGCCGGATCGCGGTCCTGGCAGTCGCCGCGCTGCTGGCCGTCCTCTGGCTGGTGCCCTTCGCCTGGGCAACGGTCACCGCCTTCAAGAGCGAGACGGATGCCGCCGCTCCGAAGATCAGCTGGATCCCGCCGTCGGGCTTTACCGCCGACGCGTTCGTCAAGGTATTCCAGGACGGCAACATCCCGCTCTGGACCTGGAATTCCCTCTACACGTCCGCCGCCATCACGGTGATAACGCTGGCCATTTCCGCGCTGGTTGCCTACGCCCTGTCCCGCATCGACTTCCGGGGCAAGAATGTCCTGATGACGGTGATCATCGCGTCCATCATCGTTCCGCCGCCGGTCCTGATCATTCCGCTGTTCTACCAAATGGTGGCACTGCACATGATCGATACCTCGTGGGCCATCATCCTGCCGCAGGTCATCCACCCTGCCATGGTGTTCGTGCTCAAGAAGTTCTTCGACCAGATCCCGCGTGAACTGGAGGAAGCCGCGGTCATGGACGGAGCCAGCCGCATGCGGATCTTCCTCCAGGTGGTCCTGCCGTTGTCCCGACCCATCCTCGCTGCTGTGGCAATCTTCGTGTTCATCGGTGCGTGGAACAACTTCCTCTGGCCGTTCATCGCCACCAACGACGGGTCCGTCCTGACCCTCCCTGTGGGACTGCAGACCATCAAGAGCGCCTATGGCATCCAGTACGCCCAGAACATGGCGTCGGCGCTGCTCGCGGCACTGCCCCTGATCCTGCTCTTCCTGTTCTTCCAGCGCCAGATCATCAAGGGCGTTGCGACGACGGGACTCGCCGGCACCTGATGGCCACCTTCACGTTCCACCACGTACCTGTTGCACAACCAAGGAGATAGTTCTTATGTCCCGCGCCAGAATCACCCTCGACCGCGACTTCACCATCGGAGAGGTGCCCCGCCGACTGTTTGGCTCCTTCGTGGAGCACATGGGCCGCTGCGTCTATACCGGAATCTACGAACCGGGCCACCCCGAGGCGGACGAGAACGGCTTCCGCCAGGACGTCCTCAAGCTCGTCAAGGAACTCGGGGCCACCGTAATCCGCTATCCCGGAGGCAACTTCGTCTCCGGCTATGACTGGGAAGACGGAATCGGCCCCCGCGAAGAACGCCCGCGCCGGCTTGACGGCGCGTGGCACACCGTGGAGACCAACGCCTTCGGCCTCCACGAGTTCGTGGACTGGTCCCGGCAGGCAGGCACCGAAATCATGGAAGCCATCAACCTCGGCACCAGGGGAGTGGATGCCGCCCGGGCCATCGTGGAGTACGCCAACCATCCCGGCGGCACCCGTCTTTCGGACCTGCGGGCCAGAAACGGCCACAAGGACCCCTTCAACATCAAGCTGTGGTGCCTGGGCAATGAGATGGACGGCCCCTGGCAGATCGGCCACAAGACCGCCGAAGAGTACGGGAGGCTGGCACAAGAGGCTGCCAAGGCCATGCGGTTGGTTGATCCGGGCATTGAACTGGTGGCCTGCGGAAGCTCGAACTCAGGAATGCCCACGTTCGGGGCCTGGGAGCAGACCGTCCTGTCCCAGGCCTACGACCAGGTGGACTACGTCTCACTGCACGCTTACTACCAGGAGCGCGACGGCGACGTTGGCAGCTTCCTGGCCAGTGCGGTGGACACGGACTACTTCATCGAATCGGTCATCGCCACCGCCGACGCGGTCCGGGCCAAGGGCAAGCACAAGAAGCACATCAACCTGTCCTTCGACGAATGGAACGTCTGGTACCAGCGCGGCCGGGACACGGAGGACCAGCCGCACAACGTCTCCAAGGCCGGCTGGCGTGAGCACCCCAGGGTCATCGAGGACAAATACAACGTGACGGACGCCGTCGTCGTCGGTACCCTGCTCAACTCACTGCTCCGCCACGGCGACCGGGTCAAGATCGCCAACCAGGCGCAGTTGGTCAACGTCATTGCCCCCATCTTCAGCGAGGAGAACGGGCCTGCCTGGCGCCAGACCATTTTCCACCCCTTCTCACAGATGGCAGGACTTGCCAAGGGCCAGATCCTGCGGCTGTCGGTTGACTCGGACAAGTACGCCAACGCGCGGTTTGGCGACACCGACCTGGTCGATGTCAGCGCCACCTGGAACGAGGACACGGGCCGCGTGGCCCTGTTCCTTGCCAACCGCGGCCTTGAAGAGGCGGCGGACGTGGAGGTCAACCTGCGCGGCTTCGACGCACAACGGGTGCTCCGGGCAGAAGTCCTGGAAATCCCCGACGGCGGCGACCGCTTCACCATCAACAACCAGGAGAACCCTGGCCGGGTGGGCCTGAGGCCCCTTGAGGGAGCAAAGGCCAACGGCTCCGAGCTGCGCCTCAGCCTTCCCGCCTTGTCATGGGCCGTCGTCGAACTGGACGTGGCGAAGAGCTGACCCTGCGTTGAGGTACCAAAAAGGCCGCCCCACGGGGCGGCCTTTTTCATTTGGTCTGTTGGTTCCTTAGCGGGAGCGCTGGCGGAGGCGCTGCATGTCCAGGATGACCACGGCGCGGGCCTCGAGCCGGAGCCAGCCGCGCTGGACGAACTCGGCCAAGGCCTTGTTGACGGTTTCGCGGGAAGCGCCCACCAGCTGGGCAAGCTCTTCCTGGGTGAGTTCGTGTGCAACCAGGACGCCGTCGGTAGCCGGGCGGCCGAAGCGGTCGGCGAGGTCCAGGAGGGCCTTCGCGACGCGGCCCGGGACGTCGGAGAAGACGAGGTCGGACAGGGAGTCGTTGGTGCGGCGCAGGCGACGGGCCAGGGCCTGCAGCAACTGGGCTGACACCTCGGGGCGGGTGCGCAGCAAGGCGTTCAGGCTCTCATTCTTGAGCCCGGCCAGCCGGGTTTCGGACACCGCGGTGGCGGTGGCGGTGCGGGGACTGGGATCGAACAGCGCCATCTCGCCAAAGAGCTCGCCCGGGCCGAGGATGGCCAGGAGGGATTCGCGGCCGTCGGGGGAGGTGCGGCCGAGCTTCACCTTGCCGGAGACGATGAAGTAGAGCTGGTCACCCTGGTCGCCCTCGCGGAACACCGATGCGCCGCGGGAAAGGTCCACCTCGGTGAGCTCGTCCGTCAGCAGACGGAATGCGTCGTCGTCGAGCGTGGCGAAAAGGGGTGCTCGGCGCAGTACCTCGATGTCCATGAAATCTCCTACGTAAAAGTATCGGCTGTGGCGCTTGTGCCATTGTTTCAGAATTTTCAAGGTTCTGTGACGAACTTGGCAGCCGAAACGCCTGCGGGCGCCCGGGCATGGGCCCACCAAGGGGTGCCATACCCCACAGAATTTTGTCAGCGTCCGCCACTAGAATGGGGCTTCAACTGTTAATAAGGAGCCTTTGTGGTCGGCCTGACTGTCCTGGACATCGTCCTGATCCTGGCGCTGCTGTCATACCTGGTCTACGGCCTCCGCAACGGGTTCCTGGTCACTGTCGGCGGCCTCGCCGGGTTTGCGGCCGGCGCCGTCGCCGCATTCTTTGCCGTTCCCCTCGTCAGCACCTTCGTCGAGGACTCCGGGTGGAGGCTCACCGCCATCATCGCTGCCGCCGTCGTCCTGATGGCTCTGGGACATGGCCTGGGCACCATGGTGGGGCGGCAACTTCGTGGCGTGGTGCGGATCCGGCCGCTGCGGGCAGTGGACCGGCTGGTGGGCGGGGCATTGAACCTGGTGGTCTCTGCGCTTGTGATGTCCATGCTGGCGTTCAGCGTCAGCTCCCTCGGGGTGCCTGTCGTGTCGCAGCAGCTGGCGGAGTCCAAAGTGATCCGTTTCATCGATGGGCTCACCCCGACTCCAGTGAAGGCCACCATGGCGCAGCTGCGTTCCACGGTGATCGGCAACGGCATCCCCACCTTGATCGAGGGACTGGACCAGGGCCAGGCGGTCCAGGTGCCCAACACCAGCACCAATACGCCGGCGCTCAACAAGGCGGCGCAGTCCGTCCTGAGGATCGCCGGCACGGCCTACGAATGCGGCCAGAACCAGACCGGCAGCGGCTTCGTGGTTGCCCCGGACCGCGTGGTGACCAATGCCCATGTCGTTGCCGGCGTGTCGCAGCCTGTTGTGGAGATGCCCGACGGCGGGGCGATGCCGGGACGTGTGGTGTATTTCGATACCAGGCGCGATCTGGCGGTCCTGGCCGTGGACAAGCTGCCCTCCCAGCCGCTGCCGCTCAGCCGAGACCTGCCCGGCGGCAGCCAAGCTGCCTTCGCCGGGTACCCGCACGGCGGACCCTTCCAGTCCAAGCCCGCCACAGTCCAGGACATCGCCACGGTCCTGGTCCCGGACATCTACGGCAATAACCCCTCGCCTGAGGACATTTACCGCCTGGCCGGGGACGTGCAGCCCGGAAACTCCGGCGGCCCGCTGCTCACCACTGATGGCCAAGTAGCCGGCGTGATTTTCGCCAAGGCCACTTCTGACACGGAAGTAGGATTCGCCATCACCATGAATGACCTGGACCCTGTCGCAGGCCAGGCGCCTGGACTGTCCTCACCCGTTTCCTCCGGGCAGTGCATCCAGAAGTAGTACCTGCCGGTTACAGGACCTCGGCCAGGTAGTCGATGGCAAGTTTGTAACCGAATACCCCTGCGCCCACGATCACCGCCGCACACACCGGGGACAGGTAGGAGTGGTGCCGGAATTCCTCCCGCTGGTGCACGTTGGTGATATGAACCTCGACGGTGGGCAGCTGGACAGCGGCCAGGGCGTCACGCAGTGCCACGGACGTGTGCGTGAAGGCGCCGGCGTTCAGGACAATTCCCGCCGCCGTTCCACGGGCTGCGTGGATGGCATCAAGCAGGACCCCTTCATGGTTGGACTGGACACACTCCACCGCGAAACCGTGTTTTTCGCCCGCTACAGTGGCCAACTGTTGCACGTCGGCAAGGGTGGAGGTGCCGTACTTCTCCGGCTCCCGGGTGCCGAGCAGGTTCAGGTTGGGGCCATTGATGACCAGGATGGTGCCGCGGCCGGCTTCGACAGTGGAGGAGGCTTCAGTCATGCCTGCAAATCTATCGCTTGGCGCTG
Source organism: Arthrobacter liuii (assembly GCF_014639275.1). Classification (GTDB taxonomy): domain Bacteria; phylum Actinomycetota; class Actinomycetes; order Actinomycetales; family Micrococcaceae; genus Arthrobacter; species Arthrobacter liuii. The sequence continues at coordinate 27,705 of NZ_BMFW01000002.1, forward strand.
CCCGCCGCGCATTCTTACGCCCCCACCCCATCGATCGCTGGGTAAGGGTCGTTTTGAGCGACTAAAACGACATCCACGGAGCAATCGATGGGGTGCCTCAGTGCTGCTCAACCAGGAACGTGACGCACCCGGATTCAACAGCATCGGTGTGGATCTGGCAGCGGGGGCCAAGGCCGCAGTGGAGCACCTCATCGGTCATGGACACTCCAACATCGGCCTGGCGATGGGAACCAATGTCTCGGGGGAAACGGACGGCCGCGAGGTGGGGTGGCGGCAGGCGCTCCAGGCAGCAGGCCTGCCCGAGGGGCCCATTTCCTACAGTGCCTTCACCCGTCCGGGAGGTTATAGCGCCGGGCAACGCCTGCTGGCATCGGTAAATCGGCCAACGGCGATCTTCGCCACGTCCGACATGCAAGGAATAGGGCTCCTGCGGGCGATCCATGAAGCGGGACTTTCCGTCCCGGGCGACATTGCAGTGGCGTCCTTTGACGGTTCGGCCGACTCCGAATACTCCTGGCCGCCGCTGACCACTGTTGAACAGCCTGTGGCTGCCATGGCGGAGGCTGCCGTGGCGGCACTCGTGGGAGCCAGCAGGGGCGAGAGGCCGCGGCACCGGATTTTCCCCACCAACCTGCACATACGCCAATCCTGCGGCTGCCCCTAGCCGGCCGACTGCACCGTCGGCAGTCGCAGGCGCCCTACCCGCTCCTGCAGGACCCGCCGGGCTTCGGCGCTGAGCCCGGCGTCGCTGATGACCTCATCAACCTCATCCAGGGCGGCGATTGAGCTGATTCCCAGCATGCCCCACTTGGTGTGGTCCGCAAGGACTACAGTCTTGCGCGCGGCTGCCACGAAGGCGCGGTCGGTTTCGGCTTCGAGCAGGTTGGGCGTGGTGAACCCGGCATCGGCATCCATTCCGTGGACGCCCAGGAACAGGACGTCCAGGTGCAGCTGCTTGAGGGCTCCGGTCGCGATGGGGCCCACCAGGGCGTCCGACGGCGTGCGCTCGCCACCCACGAGGATCACCGTGGACGCATGGCGGGCTGAGCCGGACGAGGCAGCATGGTGGAAAAGGTCCGCAATCCTGACCGAGTTGGTCACCACGGTGACGCGCGGACCCCCGGCCAGTTCCCTGGCAAGCGCCCACGTGGTGGTGCCTGCGCTCAAGCCCACCGCCATGCCCTCATGGACCAGGGTGGCCGCCTCCACCGCGATGGCGCGTTTCTCCGCAGTCAGCTGAGTGGACTTCAGCTCGAACCCGGGCTCATGCGTGCTGGCGTCACCGGGCAGCTTGGCGCCGCCGTGGATACGTTCCAGCTTGCCGCCCTCTTCGAGCAGTTCGATGTCCCGCCGCACGGTCATCAAGGAGACGCCCAGTTGGTGGGCCAGGTCCGATACGCGGACCACCCGCTCCCGCTGTACTGCATCCAGGATTGCTTGATGTCGGGCGGCAGGCAGCATGGAGGCGGATCCTTCAACGCGGGTTACAGGTTGGCTCCCAGCATACGGCGACGGCGCCACCCAAGCCGGGCGGCGCCGTCGCCATATCGGTGCCGGTTACTTCCGGAGCGAAGCTGCGATCTGCTGCATGATGGTGGGATCGGAGAGGGTGGTGGCATCGCCGGGGTCGCGGCCTTCGGCCACATCCTTGAGCAGTCGACGCATGATCTTGCCGGACCGGGTCTTGGGCAGTTCCGGCACCACGAGGATGTTCTTGGGCTTGGCGATGGGCCCGATTTCCTTGCCCACATGGTTGCGCAGTTCCTGGACGGTGGCATCGCCGTTGTTCACGGCGTCGCCGCGAAGGATGACGAACGCCACGACGGCCTGGCCGGTGGTTTCGTCCGTGGCGCCCACGACGGCGGCCTCCGCAACGGAGGGATGGCTCACCAGGGCGGATTCGATCTCCGTTGTGGAGAGGCGATGCCCGGAGACGTTCATGACGTCGTCCACGCGGCCCAGGAGCCAGATGTCCCCATCCTCGTCCTTCTTGGCGCCGTCCCCGGCGAAGTACATGCTCTCGAACCGGGACCAGTACGTGTCCTTGAACCGCTCCGGATCACCCCAGATCCCGCGCAGCATCGACGGCCAGGGTTCGCGGATGACCAGGAAGCCGCCGTGGCCGTTGGGGACGGACTCGCCCATCTCGTCCACGACGTCCACGGCGATGCCGGGCAGCGGTACCTGTGCCGAGCCGGGCTTGGTGGCGGTGACTCCGGGAAGCGGGGCGATCATCTGCGCGCCCGTTTCGGTTTGCCACCAGGTGTCCACGATGGGAGCCTTGTCGCCGCCGATGACCTTGCGGTACCACATCCAGGCTTCCGGGTTGATCGGTTCGCCCACCGAACCCAGCACGCGCAGGGACGAGAGGTCGTACTTCGCCGGGATCTCCGCGCCCCACTTCATGAAGGTGCGGATGGCTGTGGGCGCGGTGTAGAGGATGGAGACCTTGTACTTTTCCACGATCTCCCACCAGCGGCCCTGGTGCGGGGAGTCCGGGGTGCCTTCGTACATGACCTGGGTGGCGCCGTTGAGGAGCGGGGCGTAGGCGACGTAGGAGTGGCCGGTGACCCAGCCGACGTCGGCCGTGCACCAGTACACGTCCGTTTCCGGGTGCAGGTCAAAGACTGCCTTGTGGGTGTAGGCGGTCTGGGTAAGGTAGCCGCCGGTGGTGTGCAGGATGCCCTTGGGCTTCCCGGTGGTCCCGGAGGTGTACAGGATGTACAGCGGGTGCTCCGCATCGTGGCCCACAGCGGTGTGCTCGGCGGGGGCCGTGTCCACGGTGTCCGCCCACCAGTGGTCCCGGCCCTCGGTCCAGTCCACGTCCTGGCCGTTGCGCTTGACCACCACCACGTTCTGCACCGTGTGGCCGTCATGGGCCAGGGCGTCGTCGACGGCCGCTTTGAGCGGGCTGGGCTTGCCGCGGCGATAGGTGCCGTCTGCGGTAACCACGAGTTTGGCCTCGGCGTCATCGATCCGTGAACGGAGTGCTTCGGCGGAAAAGCCGCCGAACACGACTGAGTGGACCGCGCCGATCCGGGCGCAGGCCAAGAGGGTGATGACGGCCTCCGGGATCATGGGCAGGTACACGGCCACCCGGTCACCCTTGGCCACGCCCAGGGACTCGAAGGCGTTGGCTGCCTTCTTTACTTCTTCGGTCAGTTGCGCGTAGGTGTAGGTCCGGGTATCGCCGGGCTCGCCCTCGAAATAGATTGCGACGCGGTCCCCGTTGCCAGCCTCGACGTGGCGGTCCAGGGCGTTGTAGGCGGCGTTGAGCTCACCACCGACAAACCATTTGGCGAACGGTGGATTGGACCAGTCCAGTGCCTGGGTGAAGTCCTTGCTCCAGGTCAGCAGTTCCCGTGCCTTCTTGGCCCAGAACGCCGGCCGGTCAGCATTCGCTTCCCCATACTCGGCTGCGGTGACAACGGCGTCGGCCGCGAACTCCGGGGAGGGTGGGAAGGTACGCGTCTCATGCAGCAGGTTCGCAAAGGCATCGCCCTGGTGGCCTTGCTGGCCTGCCGGCTGGGCGGAAGCGGACGGAACGGTGGCCGTGGAGCTGGGAGTGTCCTGGGACATGTGAACCTCATCATTCATCGATCTTTGCCGCGCGGCACGCCGCCACCGCATGGCCCTCCGTTCGCACGGCACTGGGCTCCAGCCGGGGGCGGACAAACCGCAAGGAACTGTTCCGCAACCAAGCCTAATGCTTGCCGCGCATCCTCTGTGCTCCCCGTCACAGACACGACCGCGAGCGGCATTTTTTAAGCGGTGAATGGTGTCTTCATGACCCGTCCCGGGTGCCGGAAGGCCTGCGCCGGCTAGTGATCAGCCTGGCTGTTGACTAGGCTGAGATGGAATTGTGACTTCACTTCGGACCGCTCCGGCCAGGCTCCACCAGTGCCTTGCCGGACCGGCACCGCATGTCAAGACGGCACAGTTTTCGGGTCCGGACCGGGCCCGGTGCCGCCACGCTAAGGAGAGCAGAATGAACCAGCAGAGCTACGGCCAGCGAACGGGCCCGGACACCGAGGCAGTGCCCGGAGGCCCCGGATCCGCCGCCGGGGGACCAGGGCACCCCACGGCCACCGGCAACCCCGCCAAGGGACCGGCTGCAGGGCAGAAAGCTGGTTTCGCCAAGATCGACCCGAAGGCCAACCAGGCGGTTCTCGGTCCGTTCACCGTGCGCGACCTGGCCGTCTTCGCCGGCACCCTGATCCTGTTTGTCGCGTCCCTGCTGCCCCTTTTCGGTGCCCGGTACAACCTGTGGAACCTGAACAACCTGTTCTTCCTGGGGCTAGGCATCATTTTGCCGCTGATCGCCAGCGCCCTGTTCGCGGCACGCCGCTTGGCCCCTGCCACCAGGATCCGGGTGGGTTCGCTCTCGATCGACCAGTTCGCCTCCGTGGTGGCCTCCTTTGCCGTCGCCTTCTTCTTCCTGTCGGTTGCTGGCGCTTTTGTGACCAGCCTGCTGGTGGGCCTGATCGGCTCGCTGGTCCTCTTCGCTGCCACGGTGCTGGCCCGCTTCCTTCCGTACCTCTCCGGCGACTTCAAGGACCGGGCCGAGGTGCCGGCCCACGTTGTGGCACGAGAAGCCGCTGTCCCCGCGCGGATGCCGCGGGTCCCCAAAGCGCCAAAGCCTGACAACGGTGCCACCCGCTCGAAAGGCATGAAGGGCGCCGGGCTCTTTGGCGGCGCGGGCGCAGGGTCCTCCGCGGTCCAGCCCGGGTCCACCAGCCCCGGTTCCAGCCCTCAGCCTGCCCCGCCTGCCCCGTCTGTGCAGGCGCCAGCCACCGCTGCCGTTCCCGTGGCCAGTGCAGGGGTTGCCAATGCGGGAGCGCCCAATGCAGGAACCAGCAGTGCCGCATCCGCCGGTGCGGCAACGGCTGCAGCAGGTGCCGGCGCGGGTGCCACCGGTGCCCGGACCGGAAGCTCAACGCCCGTATCGACAGCCCCCGAAGCCTCCGACCGGACCCCTGAAGTGGACGCCGGGCCGCCCACCCAGGCGGCCGACGTCGTCCGTCCTGCCGCAACGCCTGCCGCGGAACAAACCCGGCACGGGGGTGCCCCTACAGCCAATGCTCCCCAGGCGGCTTGGGAGCCGCCGGCAGCCACCGCGGTCCACCAGCAGGTCCGTTCCGACCATCCCATCGGAGCAACGGTGGACCCGGACAGCCGCCACCAGGAGGCTGAAGGCCAGCCGATCCACGAGGCCTTCTGGTTTGCCGTCGCCCAGCACCGCACCGCCTTCGACCCCCGTACCGGTGCTCCGGCCTTCGTCATCGAACCTGGCGGCTGGGTGCTGGCACTCGAGGACCGCGGCCACGAATTCCTGGTCCAGCATACTGACGGACGGCTGGGCGTCCTGCGCGACCTCAGCAACATCGAGCGCGGCTGACCCCCGTGGCCGGGCTGCAGGTGGCAGGCCCCGGCGGGAGCGTTCCCGCCGGGAAGGGGGCCGGAACAGGCCAGGCCGCCGGGATGCCCCTGGTCTCCTCCGAGTCCGTCCTTGCGCTTAAAAGGCGGGCAAGGCGCATCCACAGGGCCTTGGCCGAGAAATACCCCTACGCCCATGCGGAACTCGACTTCCGCAACCCGTTCGAACTGCTGGTGGCTACCGTCCTGTCCGCCCAGACCACCGACGTCGTGGTCAACCAGGTCACCAAAGTGCTGTTCGCGCTCTATCCCAGTGCTCGGTCCCTGGCAGAGGCGGACCCCACGGAGCTCGAGACCATCCTCAAGCCCACCGGATTCTTCCGTGCCAAATCGAGGAACGTCCTCGCACTGTGCACCCGCCTGGTGGATGACTTTGACGGCGAGGTTCCGGGCCGGATGGAAGACCTGGTCACGTTGCCCGGCGTGGGCCGCAAGACGGCCAATGTGGTGCTCGCCAATGCCTTTGGCATCCCGGGCATCTCCGTGGATACGCATTTCGCCCGTTTGGCGAAGCGGTTTGGGTGGACCCAGTCCGAGGATCCCGTGCAAATTGAACAGGACGTGGGGGAGCTGTTCGAGCGCAAGGACTGGACCATGCTGTCCCACCGGGTGATCTTCCACGGCCGCCGCGTCTGCCACGCCAGGAAGCCCGCCTGCGGCGCCTGCCCGGTGGCCAACTGGTGCCCCAGCTATGGGCTGGGGGAGACCGATCCGGCCAAGGCAGCCAAACTCCTCAAATATGAGCTGGCGCCCGGCAGCGAGGCGTTGCTGGAGCAGTACCTGTCCGAACAACACCGGGCAGCGGAAATCCGGATGGCCTCCCAAAAGAGGACCCCATGAGCGCACGCGACGACCTCGCCGGGCTGGTCAGGCGGGCGGAATCCGGAACGGCCGGGCCCCCTGATCCCCGCTGGGCCGCACTGACCGTTGACGCCGCACGAGCCCGCAGGGCCGCCGTCCTGATGCTCTTCGGCGTACTCGATGACGTCCCGGCCAAGTCCGGCAAACCGCTGGCGCCGGCAGACCTGGACGTCCTGCTCCTTGAACGCGCCCACACCCTGGGGTCCCACCCCGGACAGGTCGCGTTCCCTGGCGGCAGCATCGACCGGAACGAGACCCCCGTGGCGGCTGCGCTCCGGGAAGCCGAGGAGGAAACCGGCCTGGATTCAGGCGGGGTGGAAGTGTTGGGTACGCTCCAGGAACTGGGCTTGGCCCACAGCAACTTCCTGGTGACGCCGGTCCTTGGCTGGTGGCAGTCACCCTCTCCCGTCCGCGTGGTGGACTACGGCGAATCGGCCCAGGTGTTCCGCGTGCCTGTCCGGGACCTTCTCGACCCGGACAACCGCGTGATGGCCACGGTCCATCGCGCAGGCCGCACCTTCGACAGCCCCGCCTTCACCGTCAACGGCGTGGTGGTGTGGGGCTTCACCGGCATTGTACTGAGCGGCCTCTTCGACCAACTCGGCTGGTCGGTTCCCTGGGACCGGAACCGGCTGCATCCGATGGCGGTCTAGCTTCCAGGCCTATTGGCGCAAGTCCACTACGACCCCGGTGGCGGCGTTCTCACGCATGGCCCTGATGCCGTCGCGGAGCAGGTTCAGGGACTTGAAGGTTGGCGAAACTGCAACTGTGTTGCCATCGGAATCGGTGAGCCGAAGCCGGTACAACTCGTCGGCCGTGCGGTGGATTTCAAATCTTCCCGCCATAAATGGGGACCTCCCTGGTATGCGTCGTTGCATCAGCGTGCGGACCGGTCTGGTTCAGTCGCAGTTTTGACTGTAACGTCCGTCAACGGACCCGCATAGCTACCGCCGGGTAGGTTACCTTGCGTCTCGAAGGCAGGCCTTGGGGGAGCTATTTGGCGAGGTCATAGGAGTCGACGACGGCGAGGCTCACCGGGAACTCGACGGGGATTGGGCCGAACAACAGTTCCTTCGCTGCCGCGGCTGATTCCTCGATGGCCTCGATGCAGGCGTCGACCCTGTTGGACGGTGCATGCACCATCACTTCGTCGTGCAGGAAGAAGACCAATTCGGCCCGCACGGGGCCGCCGCTCCCGGCGGTTCCTGCCGTCCGCAAGGTGCGCAGCCGCCGTCGTAATTCCGCAAGCCAGCACGCCGCCCAGTCCGCGGCCGAGCCCTGGACCACGAAGTTCCGGGTGAAACGCCCCCTTGACCGGGCGATGGACTCGGCCCGGCGCTGCTCCTCCGCCGTGGTGGAGCGCTGGCTCAGGAACCAGCGTTCCGACGGTGGAGGGCTGCTGCGGCCCAGCCTGGTTGTCACTGTCCCGCCGGCTTCGCCCGACCGCGCCGCGCGCTCCACAAAGTCGACGGCACGCGGATAGGTGCGTGCCAGCTGCGGCATCAGGCGGCCTGCCTCGCCGGAGGTGGCGCCGTACATCGCGCCCAGGAGGGCCATTTTCGCTTTCGCCCGATCCCCGCCAAAGCCCTTGGCAGCGATGCCGGCGTAGAGGTCCTGGTCCCTGGCGGCCTCCGCCATGGAGGAGTCCTGCGCCAAGGCGACCAGGACCCGCGGTTCCAGCTGCGAGGCGTCCGCGACGATGAGCTTGTGGCCTGCCTCGGCGTGCACCGCGCCGCGGACCTGGCGCGGGATCTGCAGCGCGCCGCCGCCACGGGACGCCCAGCGGCCCGAAACCACGCCGCCCACCACGTATTCGGGGCGGAACCGGCCGCCGTCCACCCAGGCGTCCAGCCAGGACCACCCGTTGGCCGTGTGCAGGCGGGAGAGCTTCTTGTATTCCAGCAGCGGCTCGATGGCGGGGTGGCTGGACTCCCTCAGCTCCCATTTCCGGGTGCTCTTCACCTCGATTCCGTTACGGTGCAGGGCACGCATCAGGTCCTGCGGCGAGTCCGGGTTGAGCGCAGGGGAGTTAAGAAGGGCGCGCAGTTCCGCGGCCAACGCCTCCAGTTTCTGCGGCCGCTGGCCGGCGGGCGGCCGGGGACCCAGGTGGTTGGCCAGTATTTGTTCGTGCAGGTCCTCCCGCCACGGGACGCCGGCATGCTGCATCTCGGCGGCCACCATGGCGGCGGCGGACTCCGCCGCGAGCAGCAGCTGCAGACGGCTCCGGCGGTTCTCCTCCGGACCCACCTCCGCCAGTGCGCCCTGCTGGGCCGCGTATTCGGACTGAAGGTCCGCAAGGGCAACACCCGATGGCGTGGCGCCAGTTGGTTCCTCGAACAGTGCGGCCTGGTCCGCCGGGGGACGGGGCGGCAGCAGTGCCTTCGGGGGAAGCAGGGGATCTTCCACCGGGACCCTGTCGGTGTTCCTGGCGTACGCGGTGTGGGCACTGAACTGCGAAAAGGCCAGGATGTTGCCGCAAAGAGTGAGGTCATAACAGCGTTCCACCTCCACGCCTGAGGCGAGCAGCGCGGGGTACCAGTCCTGGGTCCGGTGCCAGATCCAGCGGGGCGGCTGGCCGCCGGGGCGCTTGGCTTCCAGTTCACGGACGACGGCGGCAAGGTCGCTCAGTGCCACCAAAGTGGGTTCAGGGTTGGCCGGCCGGGCGTGGCCGGCCTGCATCAGTTCCTGCACGGCCGCGCCACGGGGGTGGGCGGCGAGCAGCAGGTACATGCTCCCATTGTGCCCTGCTGCCGGAGCCGGCCAGGTCCGGGTTGTCCACATACGGCACTTGCTCCCTTAACTGTGCTAGGCAGCGGCGGCACATTGGCTCCATGAGCAGGCACCAGCTGAATGCATCCCCGCCCGGGCAGGAACACTCCGGAGGTTCCTCCTGGCGGCCACCGGACGCGGCATCGCTATCCCGTGGGAGCCTTGAGGCGGACAGTGCCGCCGCGTCCGCTGCGCCGTGGCTGCCGGACGCTGCAGTGCCACATGATCCCGGGACTTCTGGTCCGGCGGCGGGTGGTTCAGGGACGGGTGGTTCGGTGCCGGCGGGGCCGGGCGAGGTCCTGTTGGTCACCTCGTCCGGCGTTCTCCGCGCCGAAGTGGAGCGCATCGTGGCCGCCGCCGGGGCTGACCTGCACGTAGTCCCCGATGCAGTGGAGGGTGGACGCTACTGGGATGCTGCCGCTGCCGTCCTGGTGGGCAGTGACATCAGGGAGCTGCCGCCGCGGCGCCGCACACCCGCGGTCATGGTGGGCCTCGATGGCGAAGGGGACAGTCTTTGGCACCTTGCCGCTGCCCTGGGTGCCGAACGTGTTGCGGTGCTGCCCGATGCCGCCGCGTGGCTGGCGGACCATCTCAGCCGTTCGCGCTCGCCGGGTCCTGGCGGACTGGTCCTTGGCATTACCGGCGGCTGCGGCGGGGCCGGGTCCACCACTGCGGCCATCTGGATCGCGCAGGCCGCGGCAGGGCTGGGGGCGCGGGTCCTGCTGGTTGACGGAGACCCCTGGGGAGGAGGCCTGGAGCTGGCGCTCGCAGCCGAGGAAAATCCCGGCCTCCGCTGGCCCGACCTTGCCGAGGCCAGGGGAAGCATCGACCCCCTGCAGCTCTCGGATTCCCTGCCCGTGGCCGGAGGCTTCTCCTTCCTGTCCTGGCCTGCCACCCGGGAGCAGCCGCTTCCTGTCGCTGCTGCTGCCGCGGCGGGCGTGCTTGACGCTGCCCGACGCGGCTACGAGCTGGTTGTGGTCGATGTGGGAAGGGGTGCGGAGCCGCTCCGCACGGTGGCATGGGACTGCGACCGGATCCTGGTGGTGGTGCCGGCGCAGCTGAAAGCAGCAGTGGCCGCGGTGCGCCTCCTGCAGGAGCTTCCACCGGTGGAGGCGGCGCTGTTGGTGCGGGGGCGGCCCGGAGCGGCGCTGGACAGCGCCCTGATCGCTGACGCCGTAGGGCTGCCGGTGCACGGCCGCATACCCGAACTGCGGGCCGTCACGGGAGCCATGGAGTCCGGCCGCCTGCTCGACCTCGGGAAGCGGCGGACCATCCGGCACTTCGGCGCCACGGTGCTCGATTGGCTCGGAGAAGACCTGCAGGCGGGGGATGTGGCATGAGGCGGGCGCCGGGTATTCCGCCAGCTCCGCCCCGTGAAACTGGCAGCGCAGCTGGTGCGGGAAGCCAGGACGCGCGGCGCAGCGCCCGGATCCTGGAAGCGGGCCAGGCCGGCCGCCAGTTCCGACGCCGGGACGCTGCAGGAACTGGCAGGACCGTCGACTCCGGGCTGCTGGAATCCGTCCGCGAGTCGATGATGGCCGAGGCGGGAGCCGTAACGCCTTCGCGTGTGGCCGCCGCCGTGCAGGCTACTGGCAAGCTGTTGGGCACCGCCGGATCGCTTGCCGCGGTGGAGCGGATCAGCGCCGAGCTCAACGGACTGGGGCCGCTGCAGGAGCTCACCCGGGACCCTGCCGTAACAGACATCTTCGTCAACGCGCCCGATTCCGTTTGGGTGGACCGCGGCCGGGGCATTGAGCGCGTTCGTATCCTGTTCGATGGCGAGGCCCAGTTGCGGGCCCTGGCCTGCAGGCTTGTGGCCGCCGGCGGCCGGCGCCTCGATGACGGTTCACCGTGTGTCGATGTCAGGCTCGCCGGCGGCTACCGTGTCCACGCCGTGTTGCCGCCGGTCTCCACATCCGGGACGCTGCTGAGCGTCCGGATCCGCAGGGAGCGGGTTTTCAGCATGGCGGAGCTGCGCTTGTCCGGCATGTTCGGCGCGGGAGTGCAGGCGGTGCTGGAGAGCATTGTGGACAGGAGGTTAAGCTTCCTGATCAGCGGTGCCACGGGTTCCGGGAAGACCACGCTGCTGTCCACCCTGCTGGGCCTGTGTTCGGCGGAGGAACGGCTGGTCCTGATCGAGGATGCGTCCGAACTGAACCCTGTCCACCCCCACGTTGTCGCTTTGGAATCACGCCACGGGAACCTTGAGGGCGGCGGAGCTGTGGACCTGGGGGAACTCGTCCGGCAGGCGCTCCGCATGCGCCCGGACAGGTTGGTGGTGGGGGAATGCCGGGGTGCCGAGGTGCGCGAGCTCCTCACCGCGATGAATACCGGGCACAGCGGAGGCGGAGGCACCATCCACGCCAACACGGCAGCCGCCGTCCCGGCAAGGCTCAACGCCCTTGGCGCGCTCGCCGGGCTCGGTCCCGACGCCGTGCAACTGCAGGCTGCCAGCGCCCTTGATGTTGTCATCCATGTCGGCAGGACACCGCGGGGCAGGGAAGTGCTGTGCGTTGGACTCATTGGCCAGGGCCCGGAAGGACTGACCGTGGAGCCGGCCATTGGGGAATCAGGTGTTCCGGGCGCCGCATGGCCTGCGCTGGCAGCCCGCCTGGGGATGGACTCCGGGGGCATCCTGTGATCCTCGTCTTCACTATGGTTCTGTGCGGAGCAGTGCTGTTGCTCCTCAAGCCGCCCTTGAACGCTGTTTCCAGGTTGCGCGCGGCAACCGGCAGGAGCACGAAGGCGCCACGTTCGGGGAAGGATTGGACACTGCCGTGGCGCCGACCGGCAGGCGGGAGCGCGTCAAGGGCGCGGGGGCGGGGCGTGGCCCTGGTGGTGCAGCAGTTGGCGGCGCTGCTCCGGGGCGGACGGACGCCCGGGCGGCTGTGGGACGAGCTGTGGACCGTATACGGCAACCCGGGTGAAAATGGGCAGCAGCTTGAAGGGGCACGCGCGCCCGGGACAGGGCTGTCAGAAGGTTCAACTGCGGTGCTGGCATCCGCGCGGGCGGCTGCGGCTACCGGTGCTCCCGTTTCGGCGGCCATCCGGCGTGCGGTCTCCATGGCGTTCCCACCCCGGGACAGGGAGGCAAGGACCTGGACCGAGCTCGCTGCCTGCTTTGACATCGCAGAAGCCAGCGGGTGTCCGCTGGCCGACGTGCTGACCCGGTTCGCAGCCCAGCTGGAAGCGGAGGATGACGCAGACGCGGCCCGGGAGACGGCCCTCGCCGGGCCTAAAGCCACGGTCCGCCTCCTGACGTGGCTTCCATTGATGGGTCTTGGACTCGGCGCTGCCCTGGGCGTGGATCCGCTGGCCACCTTGCTGGGAACACCCCTTGGCCTGGCTGCGTTGGTGGGCGGCGTGGTCCTCACCGCAGCGGGGAGGGCCTGGTCCGCCCGGCTCGTTTCGGCGGCAGCGGGGGCAGGAGCACCATGACACTGGGTTGGACCCCGGGACTTGCAGTGTTCCTGCTGTTCGCATCAGGCGTCTGGCTTGCCTGTTCCGGCCATGGCCTTTCGCGTCAACGGCTGCGGCACGTGCTTCCTGCCGGTTCAAGGGCAAAGGAGGGTGCCGCCGCCGAGGGGCCTGCCGGGAGCCGCGGAAGAGGCTTGAAGGATACCGCCATGATGCTCGAACTCGTGGCGGCGATGCTCGACGCTGGAGCCGGAATCGGGCGTTCCCTTGAGCTTGTGGCGGCCTCCGCCGCGCCCCGGTACAGGGACACCCTGCGGCCGGTGGTCTCTGCGCTGGCCATTGGCGCCGACTGGGAAACAGCATGGCGCAGCTCCGCCGTCCGCCTCCCGGAAATCCTGGAGCTCCGGGACGCCCTTGGCTTCGCCGCGGTCACCGGCGCACCGTCTTCCGCGATCCTCTACGCCCAGGCCGCAAGGCTCCGCAGGGAACGGTTCCGGGCAGCGGAAAAGAGGGCCGCTTCGCTCGGGGTGAAGCTGGTAATTCCGCTGGGCCTGTGCTCGCTGCCTGCCTTTATCTGCCTCGGCGTCGTGCCGGTACTGCTGGCACTGGTGCCATCCGGGTCCTAGCGATTCCTTCCTCCACCCTGCGAATCGCTCCGCCCCGGACCTTTCCTCCACCATGGTCTTTTCCTCCACTGGTCCCTTTCTCCACCCGATGATCCCTTCCTCCACAGCGCGGGAGCGGCCCACCTTTTCCACTTAGCGCACCCCCTCCCTTACCGGCTTGAATGCGGCCGGGAAGAGTCAAGACAGCCGGTGATTCCACCGGCAGCAACGAAAGGAAATGAGATGTCCATGAACCACCGCCGCAGCATTTACTCCGCCGGAACGTCAGCGCTCGCCGCTTCCAGGCAGAGGCCCACGGGACGGGACGGCAGCCCGCGCAGGACCGGCGGCGCCCCGTACGTTTCTGCCCCTGCATCATCCGTCCTGGACTCGGCTGCCACAAACGCATCCGTCCCGCTGCCCGACAACGTGGTGGAGCTCTACCCCCGTTCCGGCAGCGCCCCGTCCCCGGCCCGGCGAAGCGCAAGGCTGCTGGGATCAGAGGCCGGCATGGCCACTGCGGAATACGCCATCGCTACCCTGGCGGCTGTCGGATTTGCTGGGCTTCTCGTGTTCATCCTCCGCAGCGACGAGGTGCGCGGCTTCCTGCTCAACCTCATCCGAACCGCCCTGGCACTCCCGTGAGGCAGGCGGCGGGCATGCCGCCTCCCAGGGCACCCAATGAAGCATCAGCAACCGGCAACACTGCCTGCAGCAAAGGGGACCAGGGAACAGCAGATGGAGCCTCGGACGCCCGGGGCACCGTGACAGCAGAGTTCGCCGTTGCACTGCCTGCCGTGCTGGCACTGCTGGCCATGCTGCTTGCCGGGGCCGCCGCGGGCATGACGCAGCTGCGCATCGAGGAGGGGGCCCGTGCCGGTGCCAGGGCCTTGGCCCGCGGCGACGACCCCGCAGCGGTGGAACGGACAGTCCGGACGCTTGCCGGCGGCTCGGCGGCCGCGTCAGTTGCTGCCGACGGCGAGTGGTTCAGCGTCACAGTCACTGACCACGTGCCCGGGCCCCTGGGGGCCTCGATCCCGTGGACCCTCACCGCACGTGCGTCAACACGGAGCGAGACAGCGGGGACCGGGGCTGCCAGCGGCGTTGGTAGCGCCTTGGCCGACCGCAGGGGCCTCAAATGATGGAGGAAGTCGAGGTGCGGCATCATGCCGGTAGACGCCAGCCTGGCATGGAGCCGCTCCATCCGCGGGGCAGGTGGGGCCACCCCAGGGTCCGGTGGCCCCACGCTGCTGCCGGGCATCCCGGGCGGGGCACAGGGGATCACCCCGAGCGCGGCTCGGGGACGGTCCTGGCCGCAGGACTGGCACTGGTGGTCATGACGGCTATGGCGGTCATGCTCCTGCTGGCCCAGTCGGCCGTGCTCGCAAGCAGGGCGGCAGCGGCTGCGGACCTGGCGGCCCTTGCCGCTGCGGATGCCCTTCGCGGCATCACCACGGGTGACCCTTGCACCGTCGCGGCCGAAGTGGCAGCCCGCCACGCGGCCACCGTCCTTAGCTGCTCGGAAGGCCCGGCACAGACTGTTGAGGTGCGGACCGGGCTCCGCGAGCGTTCGCTGCTGGGAGCAGCAACCGGACATGCCCGGGCAGGGCCTCCGCCATAGAGTTGACGGCTTCGAACAATAGTCAGCTCCTGGCTTCCAAACCCACCGGCACGGCTTCTGTTGCGTCCTTGAGCAGGACGTCGAGCAGGGTCACCGCGGCGGCCTTGTCCAGGGGGTTGTTCTTGTTCCCGCACTTGGGGGACTGGACGCAGGACGGGCAACCCCAGTCGCACTCGCAGGCTTTGATGGCGTCCCGGGTTGCTGACAGCCACACCATTGCTTTGTCGAAACCCCGTTCGGCAAACCCCGCCCCGCCGGGGTGCCCGTCATACACAAAGATGGTGGGCACCCCGGTGTCGGCGTGCAGTGCCGTGGAGACCCCGCCGATGTCCCACCGGTCGCTGGAAGCCACCAAGGGCAGAAGACCGATCGCAGCGTGTTCCGCCGCATGCAGGGCCCCCGGGAACTGCGCTTCGATGAGGCCTGCCCCCGTCAGGGAGCGGTTGTCCACCACGAACCATACTGCCTTGGTGAAGAGCTCCCGGGCTCCCAGCTCAAGCGGTTCCTCGCCCAGGACCTCATTGGAAATTAGGGCCTTGCGTTGGAAGGAGACCACCTGTGTGGTGACTTTCACGTCGCCGAAGTGGACGGTCACGTCGCCCCACTGCATGGTCCGCACCGTGTCCAGGACCTCGATCTGGGTGACATCCCGTGCCGTGGTGTAGTAGTCGGGGTTCGCCCGGCGCACCATGACGCAGTGGTCGTCCTCGTTCAGGTCCTCCACCACGTAGGTATCGCCCTGGTGGACGTACACCGCTCCGGTGTGGGCCTGGTAGTGGGTCTGCGGCGAGTCCATGGTTCCCAGGAGGGAGCCGGTCTCGGCGTCCACGATGCTGACCGGACCTCCGCCGTCGGCCCGGAGGTTGACCATGGCCGCGGCGCTCTGGGAATGGGTCCAGAACCAGCCCGCTGGCCGACGCCGGAGGTAGCCCTGCGCCACCAGCCGGTCCAGGAGCGCTTCGGCAGTCCCGCCAAAGAGGTCCAGCTCGGCGGGGCCCAGCGGAAGTTCCGCTGCCGCCGCGCACAGGTGTGGTCCGAGAACGTAGGGGTTGGACGGGTCGAAGACGGTTGCTTCCACCGACACGTCGAAAATGGCTTCGGGGTGGTTCACCAGGAACGTGTCCAGCGGGTCATCGCTGGCCACAAACGCAGCGATGGCGTCCTGGCCTGCCCGGCCGGCCCGGCCAATCTGCTGGAACAGGGATGCCCGCGTGCCGGGCCAGCCGGCCACCAGGACCGCGTCGAGTCCGGAAATATCAATCCCGAGTTCCAGGGCTGACGTGCTGGAAACACCCAGCAGCTGGCCCGAACGCAGGGACTTCTCCACCGCACGGCGTTCCTCCGGCAGGTAACCCGAGCGGTATGCTGCCACGCGCTGCGGAAGGCTGGGATCCACCTCATCCAGCAGGCGCTTGGTAATGGCAGAGATGGTCTCGGCGCCGCGACGGGACTTGATGAAGGCGATGGTGCGGATCCGTGCGGATACCAGGTTGGCCAGCAGGTCCGATGTTTCGGCCACGGCGGTGCGCCGCTCTTGGGCCCCGTTCTCGCCGCGTACCTCGGTCAGCGCCGGCTCCCACAGCGCAACAGTGGTGGCCCCATGGGGCGAGCAGTCGCGTGACACTGCCTTCACGGGGGCGCCGATGAGGCGTGAGAACGAGACATCGGGCTCGGAAGCGGTGGCGGAGGCGGCAATGAACACGGGTTCGGGGAATGCGGTTCCCGCCCCGTAGTAGGAGCAGATGCGGCGGAGGCGGCGCATCAGGTTGGCCACGTGCGATCCGAAGACGCCCCGGTAGCTGTGGGCCTCGTCCACGATGACGTAGCGCAGCCGGCGGAAGAACCCGGCCCACCAGGCGTGGTTGGGCAGGATGCCAAAGTGCAGCATGTCGGGGTTGGCCAGGATGAAGTTCGCGTGGTCCCGGATCCATCGGCGGGCAGCGGGATCGGTGTCGCCGTCGTAAGTCTCTGCCCGGACCGTCGGCAATTTCAGGGCGCGGATGGCGTTTAGCTGGTCGGCGGCCAACGCCTTGGTGGGGGAGAGATAAAGGGTGACCGCGCCGTCGTCGTGAATCTTGCCGGGGTCCGCGAGCACACGCAGTTCGGACCGGTGGATCGCATCCAGCGCCGGCAACTGGTACGCCAGGGACTTCCCGGAAGCAGTTCCGGTGGCCACCACAACGTGCTCCCCCGAGTGGGCTGCATGGGCCGCGTCCACCTGGTGACGGTATGGCTCCCGTATCCCCAAGGCCCCGTACGCCTCGGCAATGTCCGGGTGCAACCAGGCTGGCCACGCTGCGTGGACTGCCTCCCGCGCCGGCATGGTGCGGATATGACGGAGCTGTTCCGGGTCCGGGCCGCGGCCCAGCAAAGGAATCAGGGAGTCATGGGGATTCACCCCACCATTCTTTCATCCGGCGCCACGGCGTACCCCCGCGGTTCGCCTATGGGGAAACCGAAAACCCGGCTCAGCTCAGCGAGAGGTCCGCTCCGTCATGGGACGCCGACAGCATCAGAACCCGGGCGACCGTGGTCCAACCAAGGTGTGAGTAGAGCTTTTGCCCGTCCAGGGACGCCAGCAGCAGGCCGCTGCGGACATCGTGCCCCAAAGCCTGCGCCGCCAGCGCACGCATGATGAAACTGCCCAGGCCCCTGCGCTGGAACGCCGGTTCGGTGATGATCTTGTCGAACACTGCGGTATCGCCCACAACGAACACCCGGCCGCTGGCCGCGATGGCGTCTCCGGAGCGGACCTCGGCGTAGTGGACGCCATCCTGCTCGAATGTGGACAGGCTCAGGTCGTCGTCGGAAAGCCAGGGGTCCTCGGCGTCCTGCGTTTCCATGTCCACGATCATCATCGTCTGCGAGTCAGAGGTGACATTCAGCCCTTGCCGGGCTGCCAGGGCGGCATAGCGTGAGGGATCGTTGGTGAGGATGGTCAGCACCCGGGCAGGGGATTCCGCCGTCTTGCCGGCCAGCACGGCGAACTCGACATCAGTGGGTTCGGACGCGAAGACTTCCCACTCACCGCTGGTGTCAGCGCGGAGCGCGGCAGGAAAACGGCCCTCAACGGAGGTCTGGTAACCACGACACCCTGCCCAGCCGGCAACCCACACCTCAAGCAGGCCAGTGATGTCTTCAACCAGGGTTTCCGGACTCATGGCAAGAGACTATTCCAGCCCGATCGTCAGCAACAGGGGGTGCGGAAGTGCTTATGCAATTGTGATAAGTCCCCAGCCGCCCGCCACCGTGTGCGGGGACCTGCGCCGGGCCATGACTGGGCCCGCAGCGCAGCCGGTACCCTTAAATACGTGGCTTTGAACAAGATTGTGCTCTTTTACGGCTTTACCCCCATCGCCGACCCGGACGCCGTGCGGCTCTGGCAGCGAGCCCTTTGCGAGAAGCTGGGCCTGAACGGGCGCATCATCATTTCCAGGGACGGGATCAACGCCACCGTGGGCGGGGAAATCGGCGCCGTAAAACAGTACGTCAAGACCACGCGCGAGTACCCCGGATTCCGGGGCATCGACGTTAAATGGTCCGACGGCGGCGCGGAGGACTTCCCCCGGCTCAGCGTTAAGGTGCGGGATGAGATCGTCTCCTTCGGCGCGCCCGGAGAACTCAAGGTCGATGCCAACGGCGTGGTGGGCGGCGGGACGCACCTCAAACCGGAGCAGCTGCATGAGCTTGTGGACGCCAAGAAGCAGGACGGCGAGGACGTGGTCTTCTTCGACGGCCGGAACGCCTTCGAAGCGCAAATCGGCCGGTTCAAGGACGCAGTGGTCCCCGATGTTGCCACCACCCACGACTTCATCAAGGAGCTGGACTCCGGCAAGTACGACTCCCTGAAGGACAAGCCAGTGGTCACCTACTGCACGGGAGGCATCCGCTGCGAGGTGCTGTCCAGCCTGATGGTGAACCGCGGCTTCAAAGAGGTGTACCAGCTGGACGGCGGCATTGTCCGGTACGGCGAAGCGTTCAAGGACCAGGGGCTCTGGGAAGGCTCGCTGTACGTCTTTGACAAGCGCATGCACCTGGAGTTCAGCGAGGATGCCCAGACAATCGGCCAGTGCGTCCGCTGCTCGGCGCCCACCAGTAAATTCGAGAACTGCTCCAACCCCAGCTGCCGTACTTTGACGCTGTACTGCGCCGGGTGCGCCGCCAGCCCGGAGACCCTCCGCTGCCCGGAAGGCTGCGCGGCGGCCTGACGCCCGGACGCCCAGGCAAACGTCAGAGCCGGTGGACGCGGAACGCGTAGTTCGCCGCAGTCCTCGCCTCCAGCCTGACCGTCAGGACGCTGTCCGTTGACACGTAGATGACCATTTCGCGATTGATGCCGCACCGCAGGCCCAGGTCCACCAGGGTGAGGGTCTCGGTGCGGACCGTGAAGGTCACCCGGCGCTGGCTGCGGCAGGCGATGGCGAGGATATAGGTTCCGGTCTCCAGGACCGGCGACGGGACGATGCGCACTTCCCCGGCAGCCAGGAGCCCGGCGTCGGCCTGGATCACGGGGCCGGTGGTCCCCGGAAGTGCACGGGATACCCAGTCACCCAGCTCCGCGTCGCTGACCGGGTCCTGCTGCAGCGGGTCGTGGGTGAAGGCCGGTGCCGGGACAACAGTTGCGGTGCCCTGCGCACTGCCGGCCCGGCCGTCGTCGTACGTATATTCACAGCCAGCCAGCGCACCTGCCGCAAGCACAAGTCCAAGGGCGACGGCGGCCGCCGGCTTCGCTGCCAGGGGCGCCCGTGCTGTCCTTTGGGGAGGGGGCGCGGAGGTTCTCCGCACGCTGGGCATAGTCCGACATTATGCCCGTAAAAGGTGGCGGACCAGAGCCGGAACGAAGGGTTATTGCGCCGGTGCCAAGTGGTAAGCGTAAAGCAGCGGAGCGTCCACGCTGGAGCTGCTGATCTCGACGCGTCCAGCAGCGGGCAGGATGATTTTGGTGGTCTCCGGGCGGCCGTTGCAGGCCGCCCCTGCTTCCGCCACGGCCTTGCCGTCCAGCGACACGGCAAAGAACGCCTTGCCCGTGCCGTCACACACCGCGGTCAGCGTGTAGGTGCCGGCGGACACCCTGGCGGACTCCTGCACGATGCGGTCCCGGTTGAGGATCTTTCCCGAGTCCTGGAGCACCACACCCGCCGGAGACGACGGCAGCGCGGTGGCCCGCCACTTCGGAACATCCGCGTTCTCCACGGAGGCCACTGGTGTACACCCCGCCACGGCAAGGCAGACGGCCGCTGCAACCACTGCCCCCGGCAGCGAACGGCGGACCGCAGCGGCTGCCGTGCGGGCGCGCGGAAGGAGGGAGGGGCTGGAAGGCATGGCTCCACCGTACCGTGCAGGCACGGCGGACTAAACTTGTGCGGTGCCTAGATCCCCTTACGAGTTCACCGCCGGCAACACCCCCGATGCTCCCCGCAGCGACCTCCCAGCGCTGCTGGCTGCACTCGCAGCGGACCTGCGCAGCCTGGACTACACGCTCGACGGCGTGGCCCGGCTGCTTGGCCCCACCGCCTCGGCAGCGCTGAACCGGGACCAGATCATCCCCGCGTTGCTCGCTGCAGAGCAGGCAGTGCGGGAGGACAACCGCGTGGCGCCGCTTGCCGCCGTCGTCCGCCTGTGGCTCCTCGCCGAGCCGCAGGAAGGCGGAACGCTCGACGGCGCACTTCCGGGCACCGGCGTGGAAGGCCTCCTGGAACTTGGGCTGGTGCAGCCCGTCCCAGGCTCGATGCTGCTCACGGCGAAGGCCGACCTGCGTCCGTACGGCTGGGACAAGAACGACGATGGCAGCGGCGGTGCGGAGCTGTGGGTGGCCAGCGACCTTGCGGCCCACCAGCAGGCGGGAGTGCTGCGGCACGACCACGTCCTGGGCATCGGGCAGGCATCAACCACTTTGGTGCAGACCACCATCCGCCGCCACACCGAACGCGCCCTGGACCTGGGTACGGGCTGCGGCATCCAGGCCTTCCACCTGCTGCACCATTGCCAGCACGTGACCGCCACCGACATCTCAGAGCGCGCCCTGGCCTACGCGCGGTTCAACATCCTGCTTAACGCAGAGGCGCTCTCCGTCGACCCGGACCGACTCGAGGACAGGGTGAGCCTGCGCCTGGGCTCGCTCCTGGAGCCGGTGACCGGCGAGGAATTCGGACTGGTGGTTTCCAACCCGCCGTTCGTCATCACTCCGCGCAGCGCCGGGGAGGACGCTGCCGGCCAGTTCACCTACCGCGACGGCGGCCTGCCGGGCGATGAGATCGTGGCGTCCCTGGTGGCGGGCCTGCCCGGCATCCTGGCGCCCGGTGGTTGGGCCCAGATGCTGGGGAACTGGGAAGTGGCGGCCGGTTCGGGGTGGGACGAACGGCCTAAGTCGTGGGTGCGGCCGGGCACTGACGCCTGGTTCATCCAGCGCGAGCAGGTCAGCCCGGAACAATACGCAGAAACCTGGCTGCGGGATGCCTCGGAGTCCCGGGACCGGCAGCATTACCGGGCGGCCTACGCCGCCTACCTCGCGGATTTCGCCTCCAGGAATGTGGCGGGCATCGGGTTTGGCATGGTGTGGCTGCGGCGCCCCGCTCACGGTGGGCCTGCCGCGATCAGCCGCTTCGAGGAAATCACCTACCCCATCGAGCAGCCCATCGGCCCCCACCTGGGCGCCGCCG
Source organism: Arthrobacter liuii (assembly GCF_014639275.1). Classification (GTDB taxonomy): domain Bacteria; phylum Actinomycetota; class Actinomycetes; order Actinomycetales; family Micrococcaceae; genus Arthrobacter; species Arthrobacter liuii. The sequence goes on from NZ_BMFW01000002.1 coordinate 49,073, forward strand.
TCGAACGCAGCGACTGGCTGGCTGCGCATGATCTTGGCGGGACGCACCTGCTCGTGGCGGACGATGTCACCGAGGAACGCCACCAGCGCCCCGGCGCGGAGCACCCCGGCGTGATCCTGCTCCGGCAGGGTGCCGGGCTGCGCCGCACCAACCTGATGAGCACCGAGCTGGCGGGCTTCGTGTCCGCGTGCGACGGCGACCTCACCGCCGGGCAAATCGCCGGCGCCTTGGAGGCCCTCCTGGGTGGTGGCCTGGACGTCGGGAAAGGCGGCGGCAGAGCGTTCGACGCCGGGTCCTTCCAGGGAGCGCTGCTCGCCGACGTAGCCAACCTGGTCCGCGACGGCTTCCTTATTCCGGCGGCGATAGCGGCTGAGGGGTGAGCCCCCTCAAGCCCTTAACGGAGCCCCGTCTTTTCCACATGAATGCGCACGATTCCCCAAAATATGGTGAACTAGGCGAACATGGGCTCATCTGCCCCAGCAATCTTTTTCTGTAGGAGCACCGTGCCAAGCAAGGCCAAAACCGGCAAGAAACTCGTGATCGTGGAGTCTCCGGCCAAGAGCAAGACCATCGCCAAGTACCTAGGCGAGGGCTTCATCGTTGAGGCCTCCATTGGTCACATCCGCGACCTGCCGCAGCCCTCCGAACTCCCTGCCGAGCTGAAGAAGACCTCAGTCGGCAAGTTCGCCGTCGACATTGAACACGACTTCAAGCCCTACTACGTGGTGTCCGCGGACAAGAAGAAAAAGGTCACCGAGCTCAAGGCCGCGCTCAAGGACGCCGACGAACTCTATCTCGCAACAGATGGGGACCGCGAGGGCGAAGCCATCGCGTGGCACCTGCTGGAAGTCCTCAAGCCCAAGGTCCCGGTGTACCGGATGACGTTCGGCGAAATCACCAAGGAAGCCATCCAGCGCGCCATGGGCAACCTGCGCGACGTGGACCAGGACCTGGTGGACGCCCAGGAAACCCGCCGCGTCCTGGACCGCCTCTACGGCTACGAAATCTCGCCCGTGCTGTGGCGCAAGGTGGCCCGTGGCCTGTCCGCCGGCCGCGTGCAGTCCGTGGTCACCCGCATGGTGGTGGACCGCGAACGCGAACGCATGGCCTTCAGGGCCGCCTCCTACTGGGACCTGACCGGCCAGTTCGGCGCCGACTCCGGCTCGTTCAAGGCCAAGCTTGCCGCCGTTGACGGCGCCAAGGTGGCCACGGGGCGCGACTTCAACGACAACGGCGAGCTCACCTCCCGGAACGTTGCCCATCTCAATGAGGAGCTGGCAACGTCCCTCGCGGCCGGCCTGCAGAATGCCGACTTCCACGTCCGCTCGGTGGACACCAAGCCGTACACGCGCCGTCCGGCTGCACCGTTCACCACCTCCACGCTTCAGCAGGAGGCCGGCCGCAAGCTGCGCTTCTCCTCCAAGAGCACCATGCAGATCGCCCAGCGGCTGTACGAAAACGGCTACATCACCTATATGCGTACGGACTCGTCGGCGCTGAGTGACGAGGCCGTCACGGCAGCCCGCCGGCAGGCCTCCGAGCTGTACGGGCCCGAATACGTTCCGCAGTCGCCGCGCGTGTACTCGAACAAGGCCGCGAACGCACAGGAGGCCCACGAGGCCGTCCGCCCCGCCGGTGACTCCTTCCGTACGCCCGCCCAGGTTGCCAAGCAGCTCTCCGGGGACGAGTTCCGCCTGTATGAGCTCATCTGGAAGCGGACGGTCGCCTCCCAGATGGGTGATGCCAAGGGCTCGACGGCGACCATCCGCCTGGGCGCCGTGTCCACCGACGGACGGGACGCCGAGTTCTCCGCCTCCGGCACCGTGATCACGTTCCCCGGCTTCCTCGCCGCCTATGAGGAAGGCAAGGACGAAACCCGCGGCGACGACGAGTCCGACGAAGCCCGGCGCCTGCCCAACGTGGCCAAGGGCGACTCCCTCACCGCCGCGGACATCCAGGCCGTGGGCCACGAGACCTCACCCCCGCCGCGCTACACGGAAGCATCCCTGACCGCGGAGCTGGAGAAGAAAGGCATCGGGCGTCCGTCCACCTACGCCTCCACCATCTCCACCATCCAGGACCGCGGCTACGTCCGGAAGCAGGGCTCGGCCCTGGTGCCCAGCTGGATCGCCTTCTCGGTCATCCGGCTCCTGGAACAGCACTTCTCCGATTACGTGGATTACGAGTTCACCGCCGACATGGAAGGCGACCTGGACAAGATCGCCAACGGCCAGGAGGCGGGCGCTTCCTGGCTGCGCCACTTCTACTTCGGCGAGGATTCCGACCCCGGCCTGCTGAGCATCGTGAACAACCTCGGCGAGATCGACGCCCGGGAAATCAACTCGATCCCCATCACCGACGAGATCACGCTCCGGGTGGGCAAGTTCGGCCCGTACCTGGAAAGCTCGGCCGCTGTGGTGGATCCGAAGACCGGTGAGATCGTGGAGTCGGCCCGCGCCAATGTGCCCGAGGACCTGGCCCCGGACGAGCTCACTGCCGCCAAGGCCATCGAACTGATGGAGACGGCGGCGCCCGAGGAACGCGTTCTGGGCGCCGATCCGCATACGGGGCACACCGTCGTGGCCAAGAACGGCCGCTACGGCGCCTACGTCACCGAGGTCATCCCGGAGATGACCGATGAAGAACTGGCCAGGCAGCCGGTGGAGTACTACAAGAACGGCAAGCCCAAGCCTGCCAAGAAACCGGTCAAGGCCAAGCCGCGCACGGGTTCCCTGTTCAAGTCCATGACCGTCGAGTCCGTGACCCTGGACGAGGCCTTGCAGCTCATGAGCCTGCCCCGCGCCCTGGGGGAGGACGCTGAAGGCAACCTCATCACGGTACAGAACGGTCGGTTCGGGCCCTACCTGAAGAAGGGGACCGACTCCCGCTCCATCGGCTCCGAAGAGGAAATCTTCACCATCGCCCTGGAACAGGCCCTGGAGATCTACTCTCAGCCCAAGCAGCGCGGCGCCCGTGCAGCGGTGCCGCCGCTGGCCGAGTTCGGCCCGGACCCGGTCTCCGAGAAGAACATCGTGGTGAAGGAAGGCCGGTTCGGGCCCTACATCACCGATGGCATCACCAACATCACGGTTCCCCGCGCCACTTCCCTGGAGGAGCTCACGCGTGAGCAGGCGGTGGAACTGCTGGCCGAGAAGCGCGCCAAGGGCCCCGTCAAGCGGACCGCCACCCGTAAGGCGCCGGCCAAGAAGAAGGCGACGGCCAAGAAGTAGCCCATGCTGGCTGGGAGCAGTGTCCTGGGAGCAGTGTCCTGGCCGGCGCGTTTGCGCCGGCCACCGGATCGTGATCGGCTAGGTTCATGACTGAACAGCAGGGAATCGACGAAACCAACCCGCTCAATGACCTTGAGGAGAAGCTCGCCACCGGCGGGCAGCCTGAGGCGGACCCCGTGGACGTCATCCTGTCGTTCCTCAACAGCGAGGTCTACATCATCAGTTCGGACACCGTTGAGGATGTCGACTCCCAGGTGGAGCCCCTGGTCCTTGCCAATGCCGACGGCGACCCCGTCCTTGCCGTTTTCTCGCACCCCAGCAGGGTGGACCAGCAGTACCTGGAAGCTGCCCCAAACGTGCTGGGCACGCAGGGTGATGCCATCATCGCCAACCTTGGTGAAGAACTGGGCATGGTGATCAATCCCGGAGCCGCCTACGGTTTCGAAATCAACCCCGAAGGCGTGGCCAACATCAGGCGCGACTTCAAGCGCGCCGACGAGCAATAATGTCCCCATGCGTCTAGGCGTCCTCGACATAGGGTCCAACACTGTCCATCTGCTCCTGGTGGATGCCCACCCCGGCGCGCAGCCGGTTCCTTTCGCGTCCCATAAGCGGCCGCTGTCCCTGGTGCAATACCTTGAACCGGATGGCAGCATCAGCGACGAGGGCCAGCACGAGCTGACTGAGTTCGTGCTGGAAGCGTGGGAGTTTGCTGCCCGGCACAAGGCCGAGGACCTGTTGGCCTTCTGTACGTCGGCCATCCGCGAGGCCGCCAACGGCCCCGCAGTGCTGGCGCGGGTCAAGCATGAGACCACGGTGACCCTCCAGGAACTTACCGGCAGCGAGGAAGCGTCCATGACGTTCTTCGCTGTGCGGCGCTGGCATGGGTGGGGTGCCGGTCCCATCCTGAACCTGGACATCGGCGGCGGTTCCTTCGAGATGGCCTTCGGCCAGGATGAACTTCCGGAAGTGGCCACGTCCGTGCCGCTGGGCGCCAGCCGGCTCACCAGAGACTGGCTGGCCGAGGATCCGCCCTCGGCCAAGAGCGTCAAGGAACTCCGGCGCTACATCCGGGCCACGCTCAAGCCCGCCGTCCGCGAATTCGACGGCCTGGGACGGGCAAACGTGGTGGCCGGAACCTCCAAGACTTTCCGTTCACTCGCCCGGATCGCCGGTGCCGCTCCCAGCGCCGAGGGCCCCTACGTCAAGCGTGAACTGCACGCCTCGGACCTTGGCATCTGGACCCAGCGGATCTCGGCCATGAGTTCGGAGGACAGGCTGCACCTTCCCGGAGTCTCAGAGGCCCGGGCCCACCAGCTCCTGGCCGGTGCCCTGGTGGCCGAGGCTGCCTTGGAGATGTTCAAGTTCAAGAAGCTCCGAATTTGCCCCTGGGCACTGCGTGAAGGGCTCATCCTGCGCCGCCTGGACCAGCTGGTATTTTCCGGGCCCTTGCAGCCTGCGCCGCATGTAGCCGGCGCGCCACCTGTGGCAGCAGCGGTCTAGCGGTTAAAAGCGGAAGCACCGGGGCCAGCAACAGGAAAATGGGGGAAAAACCTGTTGCCGAGCCACCGGTGCCCTGGCAGACATCCCCATGCCTGCCGCATCACTCGCACCCTCAATGAGGTAATAACTACGTTAGGGTCCCAAGTTGTGCGCTGGCTGCGCTGAAGATGGGAGTTGCCTGTGAATGCGTGCGAACTGCAATGATGGAGGCATGAGCAACCGAATCGCATTCCTTGGCTGTGGATCCATGAACGAAGCCATTCTTGGCGGCCTGCTGGAGGCAGGGACGGATCCGGCGGATGTGGTGGCCACGGTCCGCCGCGCAGAGCGCGCCTCGGAACTTGCCGAGCGGTACCACGGGATCACGGCGATCGCCGGTGAGGAAGAACCAGACAACAACAGGCAGGCAAGTAAGGGATCCGCCGTCGTCATCCTTGGCGTCAAGCCGGTGGGCATCGCGGACCTGGCCCGGGATATCAGCCCTGCCCTTTCGCCGAACACGGTGGTGGTCAGCGTGGCCGCGGCGGTGTCGATCGCCCAGCTGGAGGCCGCACTCCCTGCCGGGCAGCCGGTGATCCGGACGATGCCCAACACGCCCGCAAAGCTGGGCCGCGGCGTCGTATCCGTCTCGCCCGGCACGCACTGCACCCCTGAACAGCTCCAAATGGTCAAGGACATCCTGCAGGGGGCCGGGACTGTTGTCGAGGTCCCCGAGGAGCAGGTGGATGCGTTGTCGGCCATCAGTGGATCCGGACCGGCGTACGCCTTCTACCTCGCCGAGGCCATGGCTTCAGCGGGGGAGGAACTGGGCCTGGACCGGGAGTTGTCCCTGCTGCTGGCGCGCGAAACAGTGGCTGGTGCCGGCCTCATGCTCGCCGAACCCGGGGCGGACCCCGCAGCGCTGCGCAAAGCCGTCACCAGCCCTAACGGCACTACCGAACGTGCCATCGCCACGTTCGACGAACAGGGCATCCCGGCGATCATCGCGGCCGGCGCCCGGGCGGCGGCCGACCGGGCAGCGGAAATCACCAGGCAGCTCGGCTAGGGACGCGCGGCGAACCGTTCGAGCAGGTCCACGTGGCCGGAGACGATCAGCATGTCCCGCGAGGACACCTTGGTCTCGGGCCGGGCATAGGTGAAGTCCTCACCGGGGGACTTCACCCCCACGATGGTCACACCGTACCTGGAACGGACCTTTGACTCGTCCAGGGTGAAGCCCACGGTCTCGCGCGGCGGGTACATCTTCACGATGGCGAAGTCGTCGTCGAACTCGATGAAGTCCAGCATGCGCCCGGACACGAGGTGTGCGGCGCGGACACCCGCGTCGGCCTCCGGGTAGATGACATGGTTGGCGCCGATCCGCGTGAGGATCTTGCCGTGCGAAGGCGTGATGGCCTTGACCCAAAGGTGCTCAATGCCGAGGTCCACCAGGTTGACGGTGATCAGTACCGAGGACTCGATGGAGGTGCCCACGCCCACCACAGCGGAACTGAACTCCTGGGCCCCCAGCTGGCGGAGTGCATCGATGTTAGTCGCGTCGGCCTCCACCACATGGGTCAGGAGGGGTGCCCACTTCTGCACCAGGTTCCGGTCCCGCTCGATGGCGAGGACCTCACGGCCCTGCTTGACCAGTTGCTCGGCGGTGGATGATCCGAAGCGGCCCAGCCCTATCACCAAGACCGGGGCGTTGTGGGCGGGGCGCCGGGGGGCGTCTGTGGAACTAGCCAATGATCGGCCTCTCTTCGGGATAGTGGTACAACTGGCTGCGCTGGCGCAATGCCAGTGCAGCGGCGAGGGTAACGGTCCCCACGCGGCCCGCGAACATAAGGGCCGTTAGGACGTAGACGCCCTCGGGCGGCACCTCGGCGCTGAGGCCGGTGCTCAGGCCAACGGTGGCGAAGGCCGAAATCGTTTCGAACAGCACCCGGTCCAGTGACGCACCGCTGAACTGCAGGAGCAGGAAGGCGGAGACGGAAACCAAGGTGGCGCCGGCAACGATCACGGAGATGGCCACCCGCATGGTGCCCTGCGGAATGGTCCGGCCGTACACCTTCACGTCGGCATCGCCGCGGGCCTCGGCAACGATGGCCAGGAACATCACGGCAATGGTGGTCACCTTGATGCCGCCCGCCGTCGACGCCGACCCGCCGCCGGCGAACATCAGCGCGTCGGTCAGCAGCTTGGTGGTGGATTCCATGTGGTTCTGGTCCACGAGGTTGAATCCGCCCGAACGCGTCATGACCGAGGCAAACAGCGAGTGGGTGATCTTGTCACCGAGGCCCATCGGCCCGATGGTCCGGGCGTTGTCCCACTCCATCAGCGCCCACAGGAACGTGCCCGCGGCGAGCAGGATGAGTGAGACCTGGATGGTGAGCTTGGTGTGGAGGTTCCATTTCTTCCAGTTCAGCCCGTTCTGCTGCAGCACCATCACCACGGGAAAGCCCAGGCTGCCCAGGAAAACCCCCACCATCAGGGGGATGAGGATCCACAGGTCCGTCTCGTAGGGCACGATGCCGTCCGAATGCGGAGTGAAACCGGCGTTGTTGAACGACGAGATTGAGTAGAAGATGCCGTGCCAGACAGACTGCCAGAACGGCTCGCCCAGGGTAAGGAAGCGCGGGATCAAGGTTAGGGCCAGGATGCCTTCGATGACCACTGAGGTAGTGATGACGATCCGCAGCAGGGTGCCAACCTCGCCCAGGCGGCCGGCGTTGTTCATGGATTCCGCCGCGATGATCTTGCCCCGCACACCCAGCCGCTTGCTCACCATCAGCGCCAGCAACGAAGCCAGCGTCAAGGTGCCCAAGCCGCCGATGAAGATGCCCACCAGGATGACCAGCTGGCCAAAGAAGGACCAGTGGACCGCCGTCGACACCACCGTGAGCCCCGTGACGCAGACCGCCGAGACAGCGGTGAACAGCGCCTGGTGGAAGGGCGTGGGAGTTCCGTCGGCTGAAGAAACCGGCAGTGACAGCAGGAACGTGAACACCGTGCAGACGGCGCCGAACGCGGTCAGGGCCAGCCGTGCGGGAGAGGTGTTGGCAATGTCGTCAATGAAGTCGCGCAGCCGCGTGAAGATCCAGAGGCCCTCCCGCTCCTGCGCCGGGGGGTGCCAGGGGGCCGGGGTCCGGGGCCTCGACTGGCTTTGCGTCATGTGTGGCTTTTCCTCGGTTGAAACGGCTTCCCTCAGTAGTAAACCACTAAAGCCCGCATCCTGGCCGGGCGGGGGCCGGCAGTGCGGGCTCGGGTAGCCTGTGATTGATGACATACCTGCCCGGACTCAGCCAGCCCGCGCCCCCAACGATGGTGGCGTGGAGTCCTGACATGACAGCCTACAACTTCGGCGCGGGCCACCCCATGGCGCCGGAGCGCATGGACTTGACCGCCCGCCTTGCCCGCAGCCTGGGGCTCTTCGACCTGGAGCACGTTGACGTGGCGGCGCCGGACGTGGCCTCCGACGCCGAGCTGCAGTCCGTCCACTCACCCGATTACGTGGCGGCAGTCCGGCGCGTCAGCGCCGATCCCTCGCAACCTGACGAATCGCGAGGACTTGGAACCGAGGACGACCCCGCGTTCGCCGGCATGCACGAGGCCGCGGCGCGCCTGGCTGGCGGATCCCTGATGGCGGCCCAACGCGTGCTGGCGGGATCCGCCGTGCATGCCGTCAATTTCGGCGGTGGTATGCACCACGCCGCCCGGGACCGCGCCAGCGGATTCTGTATCTACAACGACGCCGCAATCGCCGTCCGAAGGCTGCTCGACGGAGGCGTGGGCAAGGTGGCCTATATCGACGTCGATGCGCACCACGGCGACGGCACGCAGAACATCTTCTGGGACGATCCCCGCGTCCTGACGCTCTCGCTGCACGAGACAGGGCTGACCCTCTTCCCCGGAACCGGCTTCGCCAACGAGATCGGCGGCCCGGCGGCAGAGGGGACGGCCGTGAACGTCGCCCTCCCGGCGGGCACTGCTGACGCCGGCTGGCTTCGGGCCTTCTATGCCGTGGTGCCGCAACTGGTGGGCGCCTTCCAGCCGGAGGTGATCGTGAGCCAGCACGGCTGCGATTCGCACCGCAGCGACCCCCTCACGCACCTCAACCTCAGCGTGGACGGACAGCGCGAGGCAGCGACCGCCGTCGGGCACCTGGCCGAGCGCTACTGCGAGGGGCGCTGGATCGCCACCGGCGGCGGGGGCTACAACGTGCTGGATGTGGTGCCGCGGGCGTGGAGCCACTTGGTGGCCATCGCGGCGGGACGGCCCGTGCCGCTGCGGACGCCGGTGCCCGGGGAGTGGCGGCAGTACGTGACAGAGAAGTTCGGCACCGGGGCGCCAGCCCTCATGGGGGACGACGTGGAGCTGTGGTGGCGGTCCTGGGAAGTGGGCTTCGATCCCAATGACGCCGTGGACCGCACGGTCATGGCCACGCGCAAGGCCGTGTTTCCGCTCCATGGGCTGGACCCCTGGTTCGACTAGTCCGGCATGGACGTTTGCACGGCCGAAATAGTTGATGCCTTTGGACGTATATGTCGCTAGGGTGGGAGGCATGGTGACAGACGACGTATTTGCCGTCATAGCGGAATCCACCCGGCGGGACATTTTGGTGGCCCTCCGGGGAGGAGACAAAGCCGTGGGGGAACTGGTGGAGGAACTGGCGGCGAGCCAGCCCACCATTTCCAAGCACCTGAAAGTCCTCCGGGAAGCACAGCTGGTCAGCATGCGCGCGCAGGGCCAGAAGCGCTATTACGCCTTGAACCGGGGGCCGCTGGAGGGCATCGCCAGCTGGTTGGAAACGTTCGACGTCGGCACTGGCGCCCCGGCTGCCGCTTCACCTGCCAGCCTGGACCAGACAGCGGGCGGCCAGGCGGCGCCGGCCCACCTGAAGGAAGGCGTCGCTGCTGCGGCCGCCTCCCAGCCACCGGCCCACAGGACACTGGAACCGGCGTCGCAGGCCGGCCGCGGGGAAGTCCCGGCACCCGTCCTGGTGCGGGAAGGCGCCGAGCTGAGCCCCGCCGTCGTGATTCCCGGCGGCACCGCCGCCCCGCTGAGCGACGACAGCGTTCCGCAACAAATCGGCCGCACTGTTGGCCGTGCGGCCACCAAGGCGGCTGACCTGCTGGCCAACCTGCCGAAGTTTGGCCGGAAAAAATAGCCCGTGGACCCAAGTAGGTAGCGCCAAGTGCCGTTTTGAACGCGCAAAACGACACTTGGCGCTACTCAGTTGGGACTAATTCGTCAGCACGCGCACGTGGTCCGGGGTGAGCTCCGAAATCCGGCTGACGCCCAGGAGCGCCATGGTGCGTGCCATGTCCTTCTCAAGGATCTCCAGGGTGCGGTCCACGCCCGCGCGTCCGCCGGCCATCAGGCCGTAGAGGTACGCGCGGCCGATCAGCGTGAAGTCGGCGCCGAGGGCCAGTGCCGCCACGATGTCGGCGCCGCTCATGATGCCGGTGTCCAGCATGATCGCCGCATCGGTGTTGTCAGCGGTGAACGCCTGTTTGACCTCCGGGAGAAGGTGGAACGGAATGGGGGCGCGGTCCAGCTGCCGGCCGCCATGGTTGGACAGGACCACGCCGTCTGCGCCGTGGTCCACCACCCGGCGGGCGTCCTCCACGGTTTGGATGCCTTTGACCACCAGGTTGCCCTTCCAGGTTTCGCGCAGCCAGTCCAGGTCCTCGAACGTGAGCGTGGGATCGAACATCGAGTTGATCAGGTCCGCCACCGTGCCGGTGTAGCGGGACAGGGAGGCGAAGGTCAGCGGCTCGTGGGTGAGGAAATTGAACCACCAGGCGGGCCGGTAGGAGGCATCCAGGACGGTCTTGAGGGTCAGCGCCGGCGGGATGGTCATGCCGTTGCGGACATCGCGGAGCCGGGCGCCGGCCACGGCGGTATCCACGGTGACCATGAGGGTGTCGTTGCCCGCCTTGGCCGCGCGTTCGATCAGTTCCAGGGAGCGGTCCCGGTCTGTCCACAGGTAGAGCTGGAACCAGTTGCGCCCGTTGGGGGCTGCGGCGGCCACGTCCTCGATGGAAGCGGTGCCCATGGTGGACAGGGTGTAGGGGATGCCGGCGGCCTCAGCGGCCTGGGATCCCGCGTACTCGCCCTCGGATTGCATCATCCGGGTGAAGCCGGTGGGTGCTATGCCGACGGGCAGCCGCGACTTCTTGCCCAGGACGGCGGTGCTGAGGTCGATGGTGGAGACGTTCCGCAGGATGCCGGGCCGGAACTCGATGTCCAGGAACGCCTGGCGGGCGCGGCGGAGCGTGATTTCGCCCTCGGCCGCCCCGTCCGTGTAGTCGAAGGGTGCCTTGGGCGTGCGGCGCTTGGCGATGTCGCGCAGCTCCCAGACGGTGCTGGCCCGCTTCAGCCGCGCCTCCCTGCTGAATTCCGGCTTCTTGAACTGCATCAGCGGCGCGAGGTCCGAGTACCTGGGGACGCGGCGCTTCAGGGCCGCGGGAAGGGCGGACGACGACGGAGCCGCGGCAGGTGCCGGCGCTGCGGGAATGTCCGTGCTGTCCGGCGCCGGGGTAGCTTCCGGGTTGGTGGGCTGGATGGTGTGGGTCATGGCGTCCTCCGTTGCTCCAGGCAAGATGGGTTTGGGCGAAAATACTCCAGTTATTGGTCCGGCGGCGGTCAGCCGTGGACTGTGCTCCGCGGCGCTTTGGCCGGTCCCGTGCTGGCACGGACTTCCAGCCGCGGATGGTACCGGCCGCCGGGGGTTCCGTCCTCTTCCTTACGGATCAGTGCCCTGAGCTGGTGCCATGCCTGCTCGCCCAGCTCGGTGATGGGGACCGCACCGGTGGTGAGGGCCGGCGTCGTATACTTGGCGAAGGGAATGTCGTCGAAGCCGGTCACCGAAATGTCGCCGGGGACATCCAGTCCGCGCTCGTGGAGGCCGCTCATCAGGCCCATGGCCACCAGGTCGTTGAAGGCCAGGATGCCGGTGGCCCCGCTCGCCAGCACGGCATCCACCGCTTCATGCCCGGTGTCGAAGTCGGAGCCCCCCTCCAGCATGGTCACCTGCACCTCGGGATGGGCTGCCTTGAAGGTCTCCAGGCCCTTGAGCCGCATCTCGTTGGAGGCGCTGCGGGGCGGTCCTGCAAGGAAGGCCAGCCGGGTGTGGCCCAGTTCCACCAGATGCCCCGCGATGTCCTGGACGCCCTGGCCATAGTCAACCACCAGGCTGGGCACATGCGGGGCGGCGGTGGTGCGGTTGATCAGCACCAGCGGGTGCAGCGAGGGTGCGATCTCCTCCAGCTCCGCGTCGCTCATGCGCGGGGCGCACAGTACCAGTCCGTCACACCGGCGGCGGGCCTCGCCGGCCAGGATGGATTCCTCGCTGGACACCTCGAATGAGTCCGCGATCAGCACCCGGTAGCCGTCCTCGGCGGCCGCCCGGCTCAGGCCGCGAAGGATAGCCTGGAAGGTGGGGTTGGCCAGGTCCGGCACCACGATGCCGATGGTGTCCGTCTTGCCCAGCGCCAGGCTGCGTCCCACCGGATTGGGCTGGTACTTCAGTTCGGCTGCAGCTGCGCGGACCCGGGCCGCGATGTCCGGGTCCACCGTGAAGTTTCCGTTCATGACGCGCGAAACCGTGGCATGGGAGACTCCAGCCTTCACCGCGACGTCCGCGATGCCGATCCGGCCGCTTGCCGATTTCCTGGCCATGGGGAACCCTTCTCTTGCGCCGTAGCCCATACGCCGGGAGCATTCGGCGCCCGGCCCGCGCAGGCCTTGCTGGCTGGTGCGTTGAAAGACAGCATATACGGGACGCGGAAAGCGATTTCTACGTTTTCCCGCTCTTTTTCCCGCGCGGCGGACGAAGGTCCACCGGCGCGAGCAGGAAAACGCTTTCTTGGCGCCCCAAAAGTGGTTGACGGATGGACTGGCGGGTTGATAGAACTGCTATAGCAAAGCGAGAAAGCGTTTTCTCGCTAGTTGGTCATCATGGTGCAGCAGAGCGCCGCCGAACTACAGCATCCGCGCCAGCGGCCAGTAAATGAGCTTTCGAAAGGGACCCCATGGTCAACACAGCCCAGAAGGCTTCGGCCGCAGCCACTTCCCAGGACGGCGGCAAGTCCCGCGTTGCCCTTGTCGGCACCGGCGGCCGTTCCGAGATGTACATCCGCGCCATCTTCGGCAAGCACGCTGACACCGCTGAGCTGGTGGCGTTCTCCGACGTGAACCCCGGCCGGGTGCAGTTCTACCAGAAGCTCATCCAGGAACTGGGTGCTGCAGGGCCCGTCGCGTCGTTTGCCCCTGCCGACCTCACCGCTTTCATCCAGGCCAACAATATTGACCGGGTCATCGTCACCACGCCGGACTACACCCACGCCGACTTCATCGTGGAGGGACTCCGCGCCGGTGCGGACGTCGTCGTCGAAAAGCCCCTGACCATTGACGCCGAGGGCTGCCGCCGGATCACCCAGGCCGTGCACGAAACCGGCCGGAACGTGGTGGTCACGTTCAATTACCGCTACTCGCCGCGCAACAGCGCCCTCAAGGAGATCATCCAGGGCGGCGTGATCGGCAAGGTTACGTCCATCGACTTCAGCTGGGTCCTGGACACCGTCCACGGCGCGGACTACTTCCGCCGCTGGCACCGCGAGAAGAAGAACTCCGGCGGCCTGCTCATCCACAAGGCGTCCCATCACTTCGACCTGGTCAACTGGTGGATCGACGACGTCCCCGAGCGCGTCTTCGCCTCCGGCGGCCTGAAGTTCTACGGCGACAAGAACGCTGCCGAACGCGGACTGGGCCCGCGCCCGGAACGCGGAACGCCCGACGCCGGTGCGCCCGCCACCCAAAAGGACCCCTTCGCGCTTGACCTGAGGGAGGACGAGCGGCTCAAAGCGCTGTTCCTGGACAACGAACACTACGACGGCTACCGCCGCGACCAGGACGTCTTCACTGGCGGCATCACCATCGAGGACAACCTGGCGCTGGTGGTGGAGTACCAGGGCGGCCCCCGCCTGAGCTACTCACTGAACGCGCACAGCCCATGGGAGGGCTACCGGGTGGCGGTCAACGGCACCGGGGGCCGGGCCGAGCTTGAAGTGGTGGAGCGCGCAGCGGTGCTGCACAGCACCGACAAAAAGACCGTGGTGGACCCTTCCGCGACACCGGTTGAGGAAGAAGACGCCGTGCGCCGCAACGGCGAGCGCCTGGTGGTCCAGCGCCACTGGGAGGCCGCCTACGAGGTGCCCATCGTCAACGGCGAGGGCGGCCACGGCGGCGGCGACGAACTGCTGCTCTCGGACCTCTTCAACGGACCGGGCGAGGATCCGCTGGGCCGTCCCTCCGGCTACCTGGACGGGCTGCGTTCGGTGTCCGTGGGCATCGCCGGCAACCGCTCCCTCGAAACGTCCCTCCCCGTGCGCGTCGAGGACCTGGACCTCGGCGTCGACCTTCGCCGCGGCAAGTAAGGACGCACCATGAGCAGGATCTTTGTCACCGGCGGCTCCGGCCGGCTGGGCCGCAGCGTGGTGGCCGGGCTTGCCCGGGCCGGCCATGAGGTGGTCTCGGTAGACCGCGACGCCGCGCCCGCCGACCAGCTGCCGGCCGGCGTCGTCCAGGAAACCGCTGACCTCCTTGCCCCCGGCGAGGCACTGCGCCTCATCCGGGAGGCAAGGCCCGACGCCGTCATCCACCTCGCGGCGATTGCCGTACCGTTCAGCGCGCCGGAGGACGTCATTTTCGGCACCAACACCCGGCTCGCCTTCGCCGTGATCAGCGCGGCGACGGAGGTGGGTGTCCCGAAAATCGTCACCGCCAGCAGCCCCACCGTCCTTGGCTATGGGTGTCCGGCGGGCTGGTTGCCGCCGTCGTTCCCGCTGGATGAGCGGACCCCGCCGAGGCCCTGGAACGCCTACGCCCTGTCCAAGCACATTGCGGAACAGACGGTGCAGATGTTCGCCACCGCCCAGGGGGAGAAGATCCGCTATGCGGCGTTCCGCCCCTGCTTCGTGATTTCCCCGGAGGAGTGGGAAGGCGCCCCCACCCAGCAGGGCCATACCCTCGCCGAACGCCTCGCCGACCCCGCCCTCTCCGCACCCGCATTGTTCAACTACGTGGACGCCCGGGACGTGGCGGACTTCCTGGACCTGCTGCTGCAGAAAATGGAGTCCATTCCGAACGGCGAGACGTTCTTCGTGGGCGCGGCGGACGCTCTGGCTACGGCACCCCTGGCGGAACTGCTGCCCACGTTCCTGCCGGGAAGCGAAGCGCTCAGCGCAGGCCTCACCGGCACCAGCCCAGCCTTTTCCATCGCCAAGGCCCAGGAACTCCTGGGCTGGCAGCCCAAGCGCACCTGGCGCACTGAACTGAAGTCCCATCACAACCTCAACGACGAGGCCTCCGCGCTGGTCAATGCCGGCAGCGGGGGCAAGGAGACACCATGAAATTCGACGGCGTACTGTTCTTCCCCGTCACTCCGTTCACGGCCCAAGGCGCCGTAGACGTGGACCTGCTCAAGGAGCACATCGGCTCCCGCCTGCCCTTCGGTCCAGGCGGAGTCTTCCCCGCCTGCGGCACCGGTGAATTCCATGCCCTCAGCATCGAGGAGGTCCGCACCGTGGTGGCGGCCGCCGTCGAGGTTGTGGCCGGCAAGGTTCCTGTGGTGGCAGGTGCCGGCGGACCGCTGGGCCACGCCCTCGCCGCCGCCCGTGCCGCCGAGGAAGCCGGCGCCGACGCCCTCCTGGTGCTGCCGCCCTACCTGGTCACAGGCCCCACCGTCGGGCTGGTGGCCTACATCGAGGCCGTGGCCAATGCCAGCAGCCTGCCGGTGATCGTGTACCACCGCGGCAACGCCAAGTTCACTGCAGCGTCCATGGCCAAGCTCGCTGCCAATCCCAAGGTCATCGGCTTCAAGGACGGCCTGGGCGACGTGGGCCTGGCCCAGGAAATCGTGACCGCCGTCAAGGCATCCGGGCGAAAGGACTTCGCCTTCTTCAACGGCCTGCTCACCGCCGAACTGACCCAGGGCGCCTACCGCGGACTGGGCATCCCGCTCTACTCGTCGGCGGCGTTCGCCATGGCACCGGAAATCGCCAAGGCCTACTACGACGCCTACGTGGCCGGGGACGAAGACCGCCGCAATGCCCTGCTTGAAGGCTTCTACGCCCCCCTGGTCCGCCTCCGTGACCAGACCCCCGGCTTCGGCGTTTCCCTGATCAAGGCCGGCCTGAGGCTGGCCGGACTGCCCGTCGGTTCCGTCCGGCCGCCGCTGGTTGATCCCACAGAGGAACAGCTGGTGGAACTCAAGGCCATCCTCGCCAAGGGCTACGAGCTGGCCGGCCGCTGATGAGCGCGCCCGCGGCCGAGACCGTCCGCACCGTTCCCAGCATCACCGGCCTGGCCACCCGGCTCCTGACCGTTCCGCTGCGCCGCAGCTGGGGCGTGGAAGCGCCGGAGAACCACGTGATCGCCACGGAGATCTCCACGGACGACGGCGGCACGGGCTTCGGATTCTCCTGGACCCCCACCATCGGCCCGCAGGCAGTCAAGGCGCTGCTGGACTGCGACATCGCCCCTTTCGTCACCGGGCTGCCTGCCACCGCCGAGGCGGTGTGGGATGTGCTGTGGAAGCGGCTGCACGAGGCCGGCGGCGGAGGGCTCACCACCATCGCCATGGCAGGTGTGGATCTGGCCCTGTGGGACCTGCAGGGCCGCCGTGCCGGCACATCGGTCACCGGGCTGCTGGGGCAGCGGCATGAATCCGCCGAGGTCTACGGTTCCGGCGTGAACCTGCACTACACTCTGGACGAACTGGTGGCCCAGGCCGAACGCTGGATTGCCGCCGGCCATGAGGCAGTGAAGATCAAGGTGGGCAAACCGGACATCCGCGAGGACCGCGAACGCGTTGCCGCCGTCCGCTCCGTCCTGGGCCCGGACCGCAGGCTCATGATCGACGCCAACCAGCGGTGGGACCTGCCCACCACCCTCAGGGCCCTCGACGCCCTGGCCGAATTCGGGCTGGAATGGCTGGAGGAACCCATCCGAGCGGATGACCTCTGGGCCTACCGGCGGCTGCGGAAGCACTCACCCGTGCCCATCGCCCTCGGCGAAAATCTGCACACCATCTACCGGTTCCGCGATTTCATCAAGGCGGAGGCAGTGGACATCATCCAGCCGAACATCATCCGCGTTGGCGGGATCACCCCGTTCCGGCGGATCGTGGAGCTGGCACGGACCCACAGCATCAAAGTGATGCCGCACCTGCTGCCGGAACTGTCTGGGCAACTGGCGTTGACCCTCGCGGAGCCTACGCTCGTGGAGGACGTTGAGGAGGCGTCCTTTGAACAGCTTGGCATCCTGGCCGGGCCGTCGCCGGTGCGGTTCAGCAACAGCCGGGTGACCCTGGCGGACCAGCCCGGACTGGGGTTCCGCTTCCGGGACTCGCTGCAACGATGAACGTATACCCACAGAACAGGTACCTGACGTGACAACTGCAACGCTTACCCTGACAGAGCTCACCGCTGCCGCCACGGCGGCGGCACGGGTTTCAGCGGCCGCTTCCGACGCCGAACGGGCGGGTTGGCTGAACGCTGTGGCCGACGCCCTGGACGCCAACGCGAGCGAACTCGTGGAGATCGCGGATGCCGAAACCAACCTCGGCGTCCCACGCCTGGCAGGGGAGGTGGCCCGGACCACCGGGCAGCTGCGCCTGTTTTCCCGCGTGATCACTGAGGGCTCCTACCTTGAGGCCATCATCGACCACGCGGACCCGGCCGCCACCCCGCCCAGGCCTGACCTCCGCCGGATCCTCAGGCCCATCGGCCCCGTCGCTGTCTTCTCGGCGTCGAACTTTCCGTTCGCCTTCTCTGTGGCTGGCGGTGACACCGCCTCGGCCCTCGCCGTCGGCTGCTCCGTGATCGTCAAGGCACACTCCGGCCACCTGCGGCTTTCCGAACGGACGGCGGAAATCGTGGCGGAGGCCCTCCGCGGCGCGGGCGCACCCGACGGACTCTTCGGGCTGGTCAGCGGACGCGAAATGGGCACCGCCCTGGTCCAGGACCCCGCCATCAAGGCCGTCGGCTTCACCGGCTCCATCCCGGGCGGCCGTGCCCTGTTCGACCTCGCCACCTCCCGGCCCGATCCCATCCCGTTCTACGGGGAACTGGGCAGCCTCAACCCTGTGGTGATCACGGCCGCGGCCCTGCAGCAGCGTTCAGCGGAACTTGCCGCCGGGCTTGCAGGTTCCTTCACCCTGGGCGCCGGCCAGTTCTGCACCAAACCGGGCCTGGTGTTCATCCCTGCCGGGACGCAGTTTGCCAAGGAAGTGGCGGAGGCCAGCACGGACAAGCCCGCCCTGGGCATGCTCACCACCCGGATCGCGGAAGCCTACCCGGACGGGCTGCGCAGCTTCGCCTCGGTGGACGGGGTGGAGGTTGTCAGCGGCAGCGTCGACCAGGACGCGGCAGCCAACGGCGCAGCGCCGGTGGTCTTCTGCACCAGCGCGGCCAAGGTCCTGGAACGCCCGGAGCAGCTGCTGGAAGAATGCTTCGGACCCACCACCATCCTCATCGAGTTCGTTGACCAGGACGAACTGTCCGCTGTCCTGGCCAAGGTCCCGGGGAGCCTGACGGCCACCCTCCACAGCGAACAGGGCGAGGACATCGAGGCCCTGGTGGAGCAGCTGTCCGGGCTCGCCGGACGCGTCCTGTTCGCAGGCTGGCCCACCGGCGTCGCGGTCAACTGGGCCCAGCAGCACGGCGGCCCGTACCCGGCCACCACGTCGCTGTTCACCTCGGTGGGCGCGACGGCGGTCCGCAGGTTCCAGCGCCCGGTGGCCTACCAGGAGGCACCGGAAACAGTGCTGCATCCGGCACTGCGCGAGGAGAACCCGCTGGGCATCCCGCGCCGCGTGGACGGCGAACTGCAGCTTCCCTGAAACGCCCGCTCACGTATGGCCGGTTAAACCGGAACGCCCGCTCACATAGGTCCGCATCGGCGGCCCTACGTGAGCGGGCGTTTGTGGTTTGGGCCCAGGAAGTGAGCGGGCGTTTGGCCTACAGTTGCAGCGTGACCGGCCGCTCCAGGCCGTTCACGATCGTGGACGGCCACCGCGGATCGGCAGTGAGGACCTGCAGCCCGGACTCTGTGAGCTGCGCAGTGTCCTCGATCTTCACGGCAGGGCCCGAGGGGTTCCACGTGAAGGCCTGGTCCCGCACCACGGTGTCGGAGACGGCAGCGGTTACCCGTGGATCGCGCCCGGCATAACCGGCCGGACCGCCCTGGTGGTGCTGCTCCCACTGGTCCGCCCCGAAACCATGCCGCACATAGGCGGCCTTGATCTCGGTGAAAATGCTGTCCAGCCGGGCGCCGGGAACGGTTGCATCGAAAATGTCCGCTTCCACTGCAGCGATGCGTGCCTCGGCGTCGCGCTCTTCAGGCGTGCCGGCGTCGAACCTTATCCAGCGGGTGATGTTGGCAACCAGGCCGTCGCGTCGGGCGCACACCACGGCCATGGCACGCCTGCCGAGGGGGGAATGGGTAGCCAACGGGTGCCGGAAGCTGCTGCGGGAGCTGCCGTTGCAAAGGAGCACCAGTGGCTCCGCGCCGGCAGCCACCACGCGTGCGGCCAGTGACGAGACCAGGCCGAATTCCGTGGTGTCGGGGCGGGCAGCGGACAGCACGTCCGTCATGATGCCGGCCAGTTCCGCGCTGAGCAGGGAATAGCGGGCACTTTCGGCCGGGAGGAGCTGCTGCCGGGCGGCGCGAAGCTGGGCGGTGGCATCCGCTTCTGGCAGCGGCGGTTGCCCGCTGGTTCCGACGGCGGCAGCGGCCTGGTGCAGGTTCCCGTACCAGGGCACGGTGTGCAGGTTTACCCCGGCCGGCAGCTCTTCGGCGGCGATCCTGCCTGCTTCATTGTTGAACGTCACCAGATGGTCGCCGTCGCGGTCCACCAGCAGGGCGGCGATGGGATCGCCGGCGAGGCTGATGTGCACACGGCTGCCGTCCAGGTACCAGGTGAGGGCTGTGTTGGTGGTGAGGAGCAGCGAGTCGCGCCCAGCGGCATCCAGGATGTCCAGGACGCGACGGCGCTTGATGGCCCGGTCCGCCCGTGACCCGGGAGCCTGGCGCGCCTCCTGCAGGGCAGCGGCTGCGGTTGTTGCCTGGGTCATGACGGGTCCCCCTGAGGGTTGATCAATGCTTCGATGTCGGTGGTGGCCATGATTCCGTCGGCCACGAAAACGGTGATGCGCCGCCGCACCTGGCTGCCCGGCTGGGCGATGACGGCCGTGTCCCATGCCAGTGACTGGCCCACGCCGGGGTAGCCGTCCACGCGGACAAACCACGGGTCGGCGGAGTCTTCCGGGGCGGCGAAAACCAAGGTGGCGGGGCCGCCGTCGAACGTTCCAGCCCAGGCGAGCCAGCGCGTGACGCTGCCGTGGGTCTCCGACTCGCCGGTGCCGGCGGGCGTCCATACCGTGGCGTCCCCGCATGCGGGCAGGCGCCAGAAGAAGCCGCCATAGCCGCCCTCGAAGCGTCCGTTGGATCCGGGGCTGCCCAGGCTGACGGGCTTGCTGCTGGCGGGGGACAGCCCGAAGTCGAGGGACAGCCGCCAGACGGAAGGCGCGACGCCGGACCATGCCCAGGTGCGTTCCTCCACGAGGACAGGGGTGCCGTCGGGGCCGTTCCAGCTCAGGGTCTCCTGGAGCCGGCCCTCCTGCCCGTTGCCGGCGTCGAGCCGCTCAACAGTGGTGCCGGTGCCGGCGATGCTGCCGTGGTCCGGGCGCCAGACGTATTGCCCGGCCTCCCCAATGTAGGTGCGGCCGCCCCAGAAGTTCACCCCGTCCACATCCTGCAGGGCCACGCCCACGCCAAGGTGCCACACGTGGTCCAGCGGTTGGTGGTCCGTCACCACGGCGCCGTTCAGGGTCCGCACCGGGTGCAGGTAGGGGCGCGGGGAGGAGACGGCGCGGATGTGGCTGCCGTCCTGGTAGTCGGCCACCGGCCGGCCGTCCACGGTCAGCGTACGGACGGGCGGAAGGGCCCGGGCCCACGGGACGCCGAGTTCGGCGAACGTGGCCTGCGCCTTCACGGCCCGCTCGATCAGGTCGGTGATGCCCTGGACTACGGGGTGGGCGCCGTCGCCCTCGCCTTCCCAGGAGACATACTTGGCGTCGATCGGGGCAGGCACGGGGGAGGTACGGATGGCCTCCAGGACGGCAGTGAACGCGCCGGAGTCCTGCAGCGCAGAGAGCAGGGGAACACCCGTGGCGCGGGCATCCAGAAGGTTCTCCAGCAGGTCGGTCCGGCCGAACGTTTCCCGTCGTTCGCCGCCGGAGGTGGTGATGAACACTTCGTCCCGCGTGTAGGAGAGCGTGATGTCGCCCAGAGTGCCGTGCACGGTGACGGCAGGGTCCAGCTGTTCGGGGGCGCAGAGCGTGAGGGCGCACAGCAGTGTGGTTCCCTGGGCTGTGCCGACGCGGAGCACCGACGTGTCGTCGCTTTCGGTGTTGTTGGCGCGGTACAGGTCCGTTTCCACGGAGGCTACGTCGGCGAGGGTGTGCGCACCGGCCAGGTGCAGGCCGGTGGCGACGGCGTGGGCCAGTGCGTTGGTTGCCACGCCGTCCACCACATCGGCGCCGTCCAGGCTGCGCCTTCCGGCCCAGCGCGAGCGCTTGAAATAGGCCTTGGTCCGCAGCCACTGGCCGGTGGCGCTGATGCCCAGGACGGTGCCGATGTCCCCGGCCGCCACCATGCCCCTGATGGCGGGCAGGGCGTGGGAACCCAGGCTCTGGAAGCCCACCTGGACCAGGCGCCCGTTCTCCTGCGCGGCGGCAAGGACCTGCTCGAACTGGGCCAGCGAGGCCACCGGTGGCTTCTCGAGGTAAACATCCATCCCTGCGGACAATGCGGCGATGGCCAGCGGGGCGTGGGTTTGAATGGGGGTGGCAATGATGACGACGTCGACACCTGGCTGTGCGGCCAGCAGTGCGTCCAAGTGGGCGAACACAGCCACGGAGCCGGCCAGGGTGCCGGGCTGCGGCGGGTTGGGATCGGCGACGGCCACCAGTTCCAGGGCGCCGGCTTCTTCAAGCCGGGCCAGGTTGGCAAGATGCCGTTCACCGAAGCCGTGCACGCCCACCAGGGCCACCCGCGGGATGGCGGTGGATGGGGCCTGCGGGTGCGTGGATTCGGCTGAGCGCTGTGTGGTCACGTGGGTCCTTGAAGATGTCGTTGGAAGGGGTCAGGAGGCCAGCGATTGGGCCAGGAAATCGAGGGCTTGGTCCTGCATGGCCGCCGTGAAGACGTGCCCGCCTGGCCAGAAGCAGCCGGTGTAGGTGTCTGTGCCGCCGTGCAGGGATTCCAGCAACCGGTGCGCCTGGCGCATCCCGTCCGCCGGAAAAAGTTCATCCGCCAGGGCGTATTGCACCAGGAACCGGGCGGCGGCTGCGCGGACCGTAAGCTCCGGCCAGTCGCCCAGCTTCCACAGGCCCGGGGTCTGCAGCAGCCAGGAATGCGCGTCCAGGTAGGCCGGGAGCAGGGATTCGAAGGTGGTCATCATGCAGGTCACCACCGCCGCCCGGATGCGGGGACTGAGGGCTGCGAGGGCAAGCGACCGCCCACCGCCGCCGGAGAAGCCGATGCAGCCCAGTCTGTCCTGGTCCACGTCCGGCAGGGCTGCCAGGATCTCCACTGCGGCCAGGTCGTCGTGCGCCACCATGCCGGCGAGGCTGGTGCCCAGCAGGCCCGCGGCTTTGGCCACCGTGTCTTCGTGGAAGCCGGCGGCGGCGTTGTATTCGTCCGCGTCGGAAGGCACGACGCCGTCCTCCCGCCACTGCGCCTGCCTCGCCGCTGTTGCGGAGGCGGTCCGCCACGGGGGTGTTGAAAGGTCGAATTTTCGGCTGCCCCAGGCGAAGGTGTCGTGGGCCAGGACCGCGAAGCCGCGGCGGGCGATGTCCGTGGCGAGGGGACGCCCGTCGTAGTGGCCGGCACGGTCGGCAGCTGCCGACGGGTGGCTGTCGGGCAGCTCCACCAGCCGGTCGGCGCCGCCGAACTTGTTTCCGCCGTGGCAGTGCAGGGCCAGGACACCCGGCAGGGGACCGGAACTTCCGGCCGGCCTGACCAGCCAGCCCGTAGTCCGCGGACCGAAACCCAACTGCCAGCTGAGCTGGGTGGTGGTGGCGCCGTCGTACGTTTCCTCCCAGTGCACCGTTACCTCGGGAGGTGCGTCCGCACCCGGTACGCCCAGGGCGTCCGAAAGCTCCTGCGCCGGGCCTGTGGAGGCCTGGTGGTGCGGCTTGTGCCGGACGTAGGCAGGCCAGTCGTCGTAGCCCGCGATGGCGCTGGGCCGCGCTGTTGGAACCAGTTTCCTGCCTCCTTCCTTGGGGGCGGTGGTCTCTCCGAAGAGTACATCCATCGTTTGGTGAGAAAGCGTTTTCTGAAAAACTAACAAAGGGCTATACAGGAGTCAAGAAAACGTTTACTTTGGTACGGAGCCGCAAATCCGACAATGCCCAATCCCCATCGCCCGGCGATGACCGCAACGTGGAGGCCACGATGACCAAAGGAGACCACATGGCCGCAAAGCAGATTCCCAGGACGGAGCAGCTCCTGTGAGCGCCATCAGCGAACTCAGCTCCATCACCCGGCGGAAGGGCAAGGCCACCGCTGAGGAGAAGAAGGCCAACAAGCGGGACAACAAGGCCGCCTACATCTTCCTGCTGCCGTGGCTGGTGGGCCTGGGGGCCATCACCATCGGCCCCATGCTGATGTCCCTCTACCTGTCCTTCACGGACTACAACCTGCTCCAGCCGCCGGAATGGACGGGGCTGCACAACTTCACCCGGATGCTCAGTGACGCCCGGCTGCACAACTCGCTGAGGGTCACGTTTACCTATGTCTTCGTCGGCGTGCCGCTGCAGCTTGGCGTGGCACTGCTGATTGCGCTCGTACTGGACAAAGGGCTTCGGGGACTTCCGTTCTACCGCTCCGTGTTTTACCTGCCGTCCCTCCTGGGCGGCTCCGTTGCAGTCGCCATCCTGTGGAAGCAGATCTTCGGCACCACGGGCCTGGTCAACCAGGTCCTGGCCATGTTCGGCATCCAGGGTCCGGGCTGGATCTCGGATCCCAGTACAGCGCTGGGGTCGATCATCCTGCTGCACGTTTGGACCTTCGGCGCCCCGATGATCATCTTCCTGGCGGGCCTGCGGCAGATCCCCAACATGTACTACGAAGCCGCCAAGGTGGACGGCGCCAGCACGCTGCAGCAGTTCTGGCGGATCACCCTGCCGATGCTGAGCCCGATCATCTTCTTCAACCTGGTGCTGCAGATCATCGGTTCGTTCCAGTCGTTCACGCAGGCGTTCATCGTCTCCGGCGGCAACGGGGGGCCTTCGGACTCCACCATGTTTTTCACGCTGTACCTCTACCAAAAGGGCTTCGGCCAGTTCGACATGGGCTACGCCTCAGCCATGGCGTGGGTGCTGCTGCTCATCATCGGCGTGTTCACCGCCATCAACTTCATCGCTTCTAAGTATTGGGTTTTCTATGACGACTAAGCTTGAGACGCTGCCCACCCCGGGAAAGAAGTCCGGGGGCGCCGGCAAGCCTACGAACCGCAAGCCCAGGGTCCGCGAGTCCCGGGGAACCTTGGCCTTCAGCCGGGCCCAGCGCGGCAAATCGCTGATGAAGCACGGCATCCTGATTTTGGCCGGCGCGCTGATGATCTATCCGCTCCTGTGGATGGTGGTGTCCTCGCTGCGCCCGAACGAGTTGATCTTCCGTGAGCCCGGCCTGTGGCTCAACAGCCTGGAAATGAGCAACTACACATCCGGCTGGTCAGCCCTGACCCATCCGTTCGGCCACTACATGCTCAACTCGGCCATCGTGGTGATCGGCTCGATCCTGGGAAACCTGGTGTCATGCTCCATGGCGGCGTACGCCTTTGCGCGGCTCCAGTTCACCGGCAAGAAGCTGTTCTTCGGCATCATGCTGCTGACCATCATGCTGCCGTTCCACGTGGTGATCGTTCCGCAGTACATCCTGTTCTCGCAGATCGGCTGGGTGAACACCTTCTGGCCGCTGCTGGTGCCCAAGCTGCTGGCCACGGATGCGTTCTTCGTCTTCCTGATGGTGCAGTTCATCCGCGGCATTCCGCGGGAACTCGATGAAGCGGCACGCATCGACGGCGCAGGCCATCCGCGCATCTTCCTGCGGGTCATCCTGCCGCTGATGGTGCCGGCGCTGGCCACTACCACCATCTTCACGTTCATCTGGACCTGGAACGACTTCTTCGGCGCCCTGATCTACCTCACGGATCCGGACATGTTTACCGTTCCGGTGGCGCTGCGGGCGTTCGTGGATTCCCAGTCAGCCACAAGCTGGGGATCGCTGTTCGCGATGTCCATCGTTTCCCTGCTGCCGGTCTTCCTGGTGTTCCTCTTCGGCCAGCGGTTCCTGATCAAAGGCATCGCCACCACCGGTATCAAGTAAGTCCCGGGCTACAACCCAGGCCGCCCGAACGGCCCGTCCCCAGTGGCGGGCCGTTCGTTGCGTGTTGGCCGGTCCACCTTCCGTCGCCGATGGCCCACGAACGTCTTGTGTTACAAGTTTTGTACTTGTAGCATTAGTCTCAGAAAGCGCTTTCACAGACAATCACCCGCACCTGGATCAAAGAAGATCGGAGTACCATAGTGCCGCTTTTTCCCCGACCTGCGTCTGCTGCCCAGCAGAATGCAGGGGCACCCACTTCAGGCGCATCGCGCCGAAACCGTAAGGCCGGCGCAGTTGCCGCCGCCGTCGCCGCCGTCATGGCTCTCAGCGCCTGCGGCGGGGGAGCCGCCCCGCAGAACGCGGACGGCACTGTGGAGCTTCGCTTCTCCTGGTGGGGCGGCGACAAACGTGCCCAGCTGACCCAGGAAGCCATCAAGCAGTTCGAAGCTGAAAACCCCAAGATCAAGATCAAGCCGGAGTTCGGTGACTGGAGCGGCTACTGGGACAAGTTGGCCACGCAGGTGGCGGCCAACGATGCCCCTGACATCATCCAGATGGACGAAAAGTACATTACGGAGTACTCCAGCCGCGGCGCCCTCCTGGACCTGTCCAAGTACGACATCGACACCTCCAAGCTGGACGAGGCCGCACTGAACGCCGGTAAGGGCCAGAAAGGGCTGACGGGCATCGCCGCGGGCATCAACGCCGCGACCATCCTGGCCAATCCCAAGGTCTTCGAAGCAGCAGGCGTCCCACTGCCCGACGACACCAAATGGACGTGGGACGACTTCGGCCGTATCGCCTCCGAGATCACCGCCAAGTCGCCGAAGGGAACATACGGCGCCGCAGCCTACGGAACTGACGAGGCTTCCCTGGGTGTCTGGCTCCGGCAGAACGGCAAGTCACTTTATACATCTGACGGGAAGCTGGGCTTCGAGCCGAGCGACGTCGCCGAGTGGTGGGCCTTCCTGAAACAGTTGAGCCAGAAGAAGGCGGTGCCGTCCGCATCCGAGGTAGTGGAAGCCGAGGCTGCTCCGCTTGACCAGAGCGGGCTGGCAACGGGCAAGAACGGCATGGCGTTCTGGTGGTCCAACCAGGCTCCGGCCCTGGAAAAGGCAAGTGGAGGAGACCTGAAGATCCTGCGGTTCCCCACCAAGACCGGCAAGGCCGCTGACACGGAACTCTGGTACAAGGCATCACAGTTCTGGTCGGCATCCTCGCGCACCAAGCACCCGCAGGAAACCGCCAAGTTCATCAACTTCCTGACCAACAACGTCAAGGCCGGCGAGGCCCTCCTGGCTGACCGCGGCGTCTACCCGAACTCCGACGTCCGGGCGGCCATCCAGCCGAAACTGACCCCGGCCGACGTCAAGGTGGTCAACTTCATCGACCAGATCAAGGATGAGCTCGGCGAGGCCCCGGCACCGCCACCGAAGGGTGCGGGCGCCATCCAGGAAATCATCAAGCGGTACACCTCGGAAGTCCTGTTCGAGCGTCTCTCTCCGGTGGACGCCGGCAAGAAGGCGACCGATGAGATGAAGTCCGCCATCAGCAGCTAGCCGACGGCGGGTAACAGCACTGCCCCGGAGGGAACCCAGGTTCCTGCGGGGCGGAGTTGTATAAGCTCCGGCGCCGTTATGGAACCGGGCTTTCCCTGTCCCTTGACCGCTGGCGACTTTCCCCCCCGTGGGGGCGCGGACCCGTTGCCGCCAGCCCGGGACGCCACGGACTTCTACCGGCTGGAAGTGGTGAAGGAAGGGCCCCGGGTGGCGTTTTCCATCAACGGGCTCCTCCTCTTTGAGTGGCGGGATTCCTCCGCCAAAGTGCTCGGCGGCGGCCGGATCGGCTTCCGCCAGATGGCCCCGCTCCGGGCCGCCTACCGCAACCTGGTGGTAGCGAAGCTTTAGGCGGCAACACAAGGCGGGCAGCCCCGAAGGGCCGCCCGCCTTATTGCTGCAGTACCGGTTGCTCAAACTACCTGAAACTAGAGTCCCAGGACGCGGTTGAGCAGGTTGGCCAGGCCGTTCAGGCCCGTACCGCCGTCGAGGAGCCCGGTGACGGCGCAAAGGAGGTTGCCCACCAGGTTGCCCGCTCCGGTCTGGGAGGTGATGTCCAGTACCACCTTGTTGAGGTCGACGTTAAGGCCCAGGAGATCCAGGTGCAGTGGCCCGAGGACCAGGTTCAGGACGTCGCAGCTGCCGCCAGTGGCCGGGGAAGCTGCTGTAGATGGTGCGGCAGTAGCGGTGGTGGTCACTGTCTGGCTGACGGGAGTGGCCACACCGGCAAGGTCGGTGAAGGTGCCCTGTACCAGGCCGGTGACGGTCAGCTGGCCGTTCTGGGCGCTGAAATTGGACGGCGTAAACGAGCCAACGAAGGTGCCCACGCCGTTAATGGTCTGGTTGATTGTTCCCGTCAGGTTGGCAGCTTGTGACGACTGGGAAGCGGCAGGAGGAGCCGCGGGTGCTGCTGCCGTCGCCGGGCCTGCCATGCCAAAGAGCATGGCTCCGGAGAGGGCAATGGCTGTGACTGAAGCTGAGACCTTTGTTCGCATTTTCGGTAAATCCTTTCAGCGCCAAGTGCGGCGCAGCGAATCCCCGAGGCTCCGCCCCCATGGAGAACCCCGGCGGAACTGTTTATTTCAGATGCAGTTCATTTCAAAATGCAGCCCTGGTGGGCCGCGATGCGTGGCGTCGGACGGTGATCCAGGCCACGGGCACGTCGACCAACCTATTAGTAAGCATGCTGATCAGTCAAGGCGGCCGAAGGTCGCGCGTGTTGGGGAGTCGCGGGTGCCAGCGCCTTGCGTGGTACGGCAAGATGGAGGGGTCAGGAACTGCCCACTGGAGGGAGGCGGCGCATGGAGCCCGTAATGGTCGACGGCGGCAAAGGTACCGTGGAGTTGGGCCCCGATGGCGTTATCCACCTCATTTGGGAACCCAAGGTCCGGATTGAAATCCATGACGCCCAGGCGGCCATGGCTGCGGTCAACGAGATAGCCGGTGACGGCAACTACCCGATGCTGGTGGACATGGCCACCACCGAGGCGGTCAGCAGGGAGGCCCGCTCGGTGTTCTCCATTCCCTGCGCGGCCAACCGAATTGCCCTCCTTGGGGCAAGTCCCGTGGACCGGATTATTGCGAACTTCTTCCTGGGCGTCCACATCCCACCTTGCCCCACCCGCTTTTTCACCTCACGGCCGGAATCCATGCGGTGGCTGCAGCAGGCCGGGACATAATCCGCGCGGGCCGGATCAGCCGGCATCAGGCATTGCCGTGCTCTGCCGGACCACCAGTTCCGGGGTGAAAACCACCGAGCGGTGGACGGGGTTCCGGGACTCCACTTCTTCGGACAGCAGCTCGATTGCGGTCCGGCCCAGCAGTTCGGTGGGCTGGCGGATGGAGGACAGCGGCACCACGGCGGAGACTGCAAAGTCGATGTCGTCATAGCCGATCAAGGCCACATCCTCCGGGATACGGAACGTGTGCGTCATGGTGAGTGATTGCATAACGCCCAGGGCCAGGAGGTCGTTGGCGCAGAAAATCCCCTCCGGCAACTCCGCTGGGCCCCGCTCCACGAGCTCGTTGCCTATGCTGCGCCCGGCCAGGACGGTCATACCCTCCGCCGTGAGGATCTCGAGCGTGGCGTCCGGCTCCTCCTTTACGGCCCGCCGGGCACCCTGGAGGCGGTCCGCCACCTGCCGGATGGACGTTGCGCCGCCAACAAAGGCGAGTCGACGGCGGCCGGTGTCCAGCAGGTGCCGGGCGGCGAGGTACCCGCCGGCGTCGTCGTCCACTGCAACTGAGCTGAACCTGGACTCGTCGGCCAGCCGGTCAACCAGTACCGTGGGGATGCCGCGCTCGCGGAGGAGGTCCAGCCTGTCCGTGATATCTCCCACTGGCGAGATCAAAAGGCCCTGGACCCGCTGCTCCTGGAAGAGGTCGACGTAGTTGGCTTCCCGGCTGGCGTTATGGCCGCTGTCGCCCAGCAGGACGGCGCTTCCCTGGAGTGCTGCGGCGTCCTCGGCCGCGCGGACCACGGAGGTGAAGAAGGGGTTGCCGACGTCCAGGACGATGAGTCCGATGGTGCGGCTGTGGCCAACGCGGAGTTGGCGGGCGGCATCGTTGCGGACAAAACCCAGTTCGTCGATGGCGCGCAGGACGCGCTCCTTGGTCCGGTCCGACACCCGGTCCGGATAGTTCAGGACGTTGGAGACTGTCCCCACGGCCACGCTCGCGTGGTTGGCCACGTCCTTGATACTGGCTGTGCGGTTCATCGACTCTCCGTGCTGATATGCCCGCCGCGGTGTGTTTCGCGCGGGAGATCAAAGTTTCTGCCATTGCTTGACACCTGCTCAGGTCCAAGAGTACTTTGAATCGTACCAATGAAACGATTCAAAACTTGGAAGATTGAAGGGGAGTCCCGATGAGGGTGTGTTTCCGTTCCTCGATCCAGCCCGCATTGATCGAGGAATACCGGCGCCGGCACGCTGCTGTTTGGCCGAAGATGCTGCATGCCCTCCAGGAGGCAGGGTGGCACAACTACTCCCTGTTCCTCGGAGCGGACGGGCTCCTGGTGGGTTACGTGGAGTGCGACGACTTTGACGCAGTCCGTGCCCGCATGGCCTTGACGGACGTTAATTCCCGGTGGCAGGCCGAGATGGCAACCCTCTTTGAAGATTCCGGCCAGGCACCCGACGAAGGGTTCCAAGTGCTTGAGGAAGTCTTCAACCTCGACAGCCAGTTGGCGGCAGGCACTCAATAACCACAGCAGTACCAGGCTCCAGCAGCGGGGCATCAACCAAACGCATCAGACAGACACTCAAACACCCGGAAAGAACCATCATGAATGACGTAGCAGCGGCGCTGGGCAGGCTCGGGGAGCTTGCCATTGAGGTCCCTTCGTGGGCTTATGGAAATTCAGGTACGCGGTTTAGGGTGTTCGGCACCCCCGGCACGCCGCGTACTGTGCAGGAGAAGCTGGCGGACGCCGCCAAGGTCCATGAACTGACAGGTCTGGCGCCGACGGTGGCGCTGCATATTCCGTGGGACAAGGTTGACGACTACGCCGCCCTCAAGGACTACGCCGTCGGCCTGGGCGTCGGCCTGGGGACCATCAACTCCAACACCTTCCAGGATGACGAGTACAAGTTCGGCTCGCTGACCTCCTCCAATGAGGCTGTCCGGCGCCGTGCTATCGACCACCACCTGGAGTGCATCCGGATCATGGACGCCACTGGCTCCAAGGACCTGAAGATCTGGCTGGCGGACGGCACCAACTACCCGGGCCAGGATGACATGCGCGGCCGGCAGGACCGTTTGGCGGAGTCGCTGCAGGAGATCTACGCGGCCCTTGGTGCCGAGCAGCGGCTGGTGCTGGAGTACAAGTTCTTCGAGCCGGCTTTCTACCACACCGATGTTCCGGACTGGGGTACCTCGTACGCGCAGACCCTGGCACTGGGTGAGAAGGCGTTCGTCTGCCTGGACACCGGCCATCACGCGCCGGGCACCAATATCGAGTTCATCGTGATGCAGCTGCTGCGCCTGGGCAAGCTGGGGTCCTTCGACTTCAATTCGCGTTTCTATGCCGACGACGACCTGATCGTGGGTGCCGCGGATCCGTTCCAGCTCTTCCGGATCATGCATGAGGTGATCCGTGGCGGCGGGTTCGGCAAGGATTCCGGCGTGGCCCTCATGCTGGACCAGTGCCACAACCTGGAGGAGAAGATCCCGGGCCAGATCCGGTCGGTACTCAACGTCCAGGAAATGACGGCCCGCGCCCTGCTGATCGACACCGCAGTCCTGGACGAAGCCCAGCGTGCCGGGGACGTCCTGGCCGCCAACGGCATCTTCAACGACGCCTTCTACACGGATGTCCGCCCGGCCCTGGCCGGGTGGCGTGAATCCCGCGGCCTGCCCGCGGACCCGATAGCTGCCTACAAGGCCAGCGGCTACCAGAAACAGATCAACGAGGACCGCGCAGGCGGCCAGCAAGCCGGATGGGGCGCATAAAGAGCTATGAGCAACAAAACTGTTGAAGACCTGGTTTCGCGTTCCAACCGCCTGGGGGCGGACAAGCGGAACACCAACTTCGCCGGCGGCAACACCTCCGCGAAGGGCACCGAGAAGGACCCCGTCACGGGCGAGGACGTCCGGCTGCTCTGGGTGAAGGGCTCCGGCGGGGACCTGGGCACGCTGAAGGAGCAGAACCTTGCGGTGCTGCGCCTGGACCGGCTGACCGCGCTGAAGAACGTCTACCCGGGCGTGGAGCGTGAAGACGAGATGGTGGCCGCCTTCGATTTCTGCCTGCACGGCAAGGGCGGTGCAGCCCCGTCGATCGATACGGCCATGCACGGCCTGGTGGACGCCGCCCACGTGGACCACCTGCACCCGGACTCCGGCATCGCGATCGCGACGGCGGCCGAGGGCGAGGCGCTGACCACCAAGATCTTCGGGAACAAGGTGGTCTGGGTTCCGTGGCGCCGTCCCGGCTTCCAGCTGGGCCTGGACATCGCCGCGATCAAGGACGCCAACCCGCAGGCCGTCGGCACCATCCTGGGCGGCCACGGCATCACCGCCTGGGGCGCGACGTCCGGGGAAGCGGAAGCCAACTCGCTGTGGATCATAGACCAGGCCGAGAAGTACATCGCCGGGAACGGCAAGGCCGAACCCTTCGGAGCCAAGCTGCCCGGCTACGCCGCCCTGCCGGATGCGGAGCGCCACGCCAAGGCCGCCGCCCTGGCACCGGTGATCCGCGGCCTGGCCTCCACCGACAAACCGGTCCTGGGGCACTTCAGCGATGACGCCGTCGTCCTGGACTTCCTCGAAGCCGCCGAACACCCGCGCCTGGGCGCCCTGGGGACCTCCTGCCCGGACCACTTCCTGCGCACCAAGGTCAAGCCGTTGATCCTGGACCTGCCCGCGGACGCGTCCATCGAGGACTCCATCGCCCGGCTGCACGAGCTGCACGCGGACTACCGCGAGGACTACCAGGCCTACTACAACCGCCACGCGACGCCGGATTCCCCCGCCCTGCGCGGCGCCGACCCTGCCATCGTGCTAGTCCCCGGCGTGGGCATGTTCTCCTTTGGTGCGAACAAGCAGACCGCCCGGGTCGCCGGCGAGTTTTATATCAACGCGATCAACGTGATGCGCGGCGCCGAGGCAATCTCCACCTATGCGCCGATCGAGGAGTCCGAGAAGTTCCGGATCGAGTACTGGGCGCTGGAGGAAGCCAAGCTGGCCCGGATGCCCAAGCCCAAGTCCCACGCCACCCGTATCGCCTTGGTCACCGGTGCCGCGTCAGGCATCGGCAAGGCCATCGCCACGCGCCTTGCCGCGGAGGGTGCCTGCGTAGTCATCGCGGACTTGAACCTGGAGAACGCGCAGAAGGTCGCCGAGGAACTCGGCGGCGCGGATGTCGCCGTCGGCGTCCAGGCGGACGTCACGGACGAGGCCCAGGTGGCTTCAGCGATCGACGCGGCGGTGCTGGCGTTCGGCGGGGTGGACCTGGTGGTTAACAACGCCGGCCTGTCCATCTCCAAGCCGCTGCTGGAAACCACCGAAAAGGACTGGGACCTGCAGCACAACGTCATGGCCAAGGGCTCCTTCCTGGTAGCCAAGGCCGCGGCGAAGGCCATGATCGCCCAGGGCATGGGCGGGGACATCATCTACATCTCCTCCAAGAACTCCGTGTTCGCCGGCCCCAACAACATCGCCTACTCCGCCACCAAGGCTGACCAGGCCCACCAGGTGCGCCTCCTCGCAGCCGAACTGGGCGAGCACGGCATCCGCGTCAACGGCATCAACCCCGACGGCGTGGTCCGCGGCTCCGGGATCTTCGCCGGCGGCTGGGGCGCCAAACGTGCCGCGGTCTACGGCGTGGAGGAGGAGAAACTGGGCGAGTACTACGCACAGCGCACCCTGCTCAAGCGCGAAGTCCTGCCCGAGCACGTGGCCAACGCCGCCGCCGTCCTGACCGGCAACGAACTGTCCCACACCACCGGCCTGCACATTCCCGTGGACGCCGGAGTAGCAGCAGCCTTCCTCCGATGAGCGGGGCCGGGTTTCAAGCACAATCCGGTGTCGACGGCGTCTTTGCCGCCGTCGACATTGGCGCCTCCTCCGGGCGGGTTATCCTGGGCCGCGTTTCTCCTGCGGAAGTGTCGCTGGAGACCGTCCACCGCTTTCCCAACGGTGTGGTGGAGATCGACGGCGGCCTCCGCTGGGACTTCGACGCCCTCTTCGCGGAGGTGCTCACAGGCCTTTCCGTGGCGGCCAAATCGACAGAAAAAACCGGTGAAACAATCGCCAGCATCGGGATCGACACCTGGGCCGTGGACTACGGCCTGGTCAACAAAGCCGGCGAACTGACCGCCCAACCGTTCAGCTACCGCGACGACCGCAGCAGGGCCGCCGTCGCATCCGTGCACCGGAAGCTGGACCCCCGGCGCCTGTACCAAACCACCGGGCTGCAGTTCCTGCAGTTCAACACCATCTACCAGCTCGCCACCGAAAAGAACCTGGAGGGACTGCAGGCCCTCCTCATCCCGGACCTGATCGCCTTCCTCCTCACCGGGGTGCGCCGGACCGAGGCCACCAACGCCTCCACCACCGGATTTTTCGACGCCGTGGCCGGGGAGTGGGCCACTGAATTCTTCACCGCCCTGGGCCTGCGCAAGGACCTGTTCCCGCCGCTGATCCAGCCCGGCGACACGGTGGGCACGCTCCTGCCGGAGATCGCCGCGCAGGTAGGACTTCCCGGAGACACCACCGTGGTGGCCGTCGGCTCGCACGACACCGCGTCTGCCGTCGCCGCCGTTCCCGCGAAAGAGGACAACGGCGAAGAAAACTTCGCCTACATCTCCTCCGGCACGTGGTCCCTGGTGGGGCTTGAACTGAAGCACCCGGTCCTCACCGAGGCCAGCAGGGAAGCGAACTTCACCAACGAACGCGGCGTGGACGGCACTACCCGGTACCTGCGCAACATGGGCGGACTGTGGCTCCTGAGTGAGTGCCAACGCACCTGGGCCACCGAGGGCTTCCGGCCCGACCTGGACGCCCTGCTCTCAGCCGCCGGGGCCCTTCCGGCGGGCGGCCCGCAAATCAACCCGGACGATCCCTACTTCATCGCCCCGGACAACATGCCCGAACGCATCCGCGGCGCCGTGCGCCGCACCGGCGAGGTCCTGCCCAACGATCCCGCGGCCATCACCCGCTGCATCATGGACAGCCTCGCCGCCGGCTATGCCAGGACCATCGCCGCGGCGGAGCGGCTCGCCGACCGTTCGGTGGACGTGGTGCACGTGGTGGGCGGGGGCTCTCAGAACGCGCTCCTTTGCCAGCTGACTGCCAACGCCACCGGCCGTCCGGTGGTCGCCGGTCCTGTCGAAGCCACTGCGCTGGGCAACATCCTGGTCCAGGCACGCGCCGCCGGGCCCGCAGCCGGCGGGTTGCCGCAGCTGCGGGAAATCGTGGCCGGCGGGACCAGCCTCCGACGCTACGAACCGCTTATCAGTGTGCGCCAGGGGTACGTGCAGTAGAAATAGAAGGACTTCGCCGCAAGGCCGCCGAACATCCGAAAGCAGAACAGGACAACGATGCCCCTCTTCGACCTTCCCCTGGCACAGCTGCGCAGCTACGCATCCGGGGTAACGCCCCCTGAAGACCTGGACGCCTTCTGGGATGCCACCCTCGAAGAAGCCCGCGCCTTTCCGCTGAACGCGGCCTTCGAGCCGGTGGAGAACTACCTGACGGTGGTTGACACCTTCGACGTCACCTACGCGGGCTTTGGCGGGTCGCCGGTCAAAGGCTGGCTGCACCTTCCCGCCAACCGGGAGGCGGGCGCCCGGCTACCAGTGGTGGTAAACTACATCGGCTATTCCGGCGGCCGGGGCCTGGTCAACCAGGACACGCGCTGGGCGCAGGCCGGGTACGCGCACTTCATTATGGATACCCGCGGCCAAGGGTATGGCGGCACGTTGGGGGACACACCGGACCCCCATCCGTCAGCCGGGGACGTGGCGCACGCTGGCCTGATGACCAGGGGCATCCGGAGCCGGGAGGACTACTACTACCGCCGTGTCTACGTGGACGCGTTCCGTGCCGTGGAGGCTGCCCAGGCCCACCCCGCCGTGGATCCGGCAAAGGTGGTGCTGGCCGGAGTCAGCCAGGGCGGCGGCCTGGTGGTGGCCACGGCAGGGCTCACCGCGGGACGGCTCGACGGCGTCATCGCCGCGCTGCCCGACGTTCCGTTCCTTCAGGACTTCCCCCGGGCCATCGACATCACCCCGCGTGGCCCCTACCCGGAGATTGCCCAGTTCCTGGCCCGGCACCGGGACCGCTACCAGCATGCGCTTGACGTCCTCAACTATTTCGACGGCGTCAACCTGGCCCGGTATGCCACGGCGCCCGCTCTGTACTCTGCTGCCCAAATGGACGATATCTGCCCGCCGTCCACGGTCTTCGCCAGCTTCAACGCCTACGGCTCCGGCACGTCCGGAACCTCTTCCACCGGAGCTGCCAAGGAGATCGAGGTGTACCGGTTCAACAACCATGAAGGCGGCCAGGAGCACCACTGGATCCGGCAGTTGGTGTTCCTGCGCAAGATCCTGGGGTGATCTCCCCCCAACCCAACTAGGTAGCAGTAGATGTCGTTTTGGGACCTCAGAACGACATCTACTGCTACTTAGTTGGGAGGGGATTTGGTGGTTCGGCCGGCGTGAGCCTAGGGTCTTTTCCATGACTAACCGTTGGTATGCGTATTTTTCGTTGGCTCTGGAGGGGCCCGCGTCTAACTGATACGCATCCAGCATTCCTTCAGAGCCAACAGGGCAGAGATCGTTCTCTGCCCTTCGCCGTTTCTCCGGCGGGTTCTGAAATCCGGGCCCGCTTCCCATCTGGAACAGGACCCGAACATGAGCACCGCAACAGCAGCCGCGCCCGCCAGCGAAACCACGTCGACGTCGAACCTGCGGGTCAGCGAATTCACTCCGCTGCCCACCCCTTCCGAACTCCTCACCGAACTGCCCCTGGACGCACGGGCGGCTGCCGTCGTCGAACGCGGACGTGGCGAAGTGCGCGCCATCATGGACGGCGTGGACGACCGCCTGCTGGTTATTGTGGGCCCCTGCTCCATCCACGACCCCAAGGCGGGGCTGGAATACGCCCGCCGGCTGGTCAGCCAGGCCGAGAAGCACAAGGAAGACCTGCTGATCGTCATGCGGACCTACTTCGAAAAGCCGCGCACCACGGTGGGCTGGAAGGGCCTGATCAACGATCCCCGGCTGGACGGCAGCCACGACATGGCCACCGGCCTCCGCACCGCCAGGCAGTTCCTGCAGCAGGTCACCGCGCTGGGCCTGCCCACCGCCACCGAATTCCTGGAACCGATCAGCCCCCAGTACATGGCGGACCTGATCGCGTGGGGCGCCATCGGTGCGCGCACCACGGAGAGCCAGATCCACCGGCAGTTGGCCTCCGGCCTGTCCATGCCCATCGGGTTCAAGAACGGAACCGACGGCGGCCTGCAGGTTGCCATCGATGCCTGCGGGGCGGCCGCGGCTGCCCAGGCGTTCCTGGGAATCGACGGGGAAGGCCGGGCGGCCCTGGTGGCTACGGCGGGAAACCCGGACACCCACGTCATCCTCCGCGGTGGCCGCAAGGGGCCCAACTACTCAGCGGCCGATGTGGAACGAGCCTCGGCCGAGCTGGACGGGAAGGGGCTCAACCCGCGCCTGATCGTGGATGCCAGCCACGCCAATAGCGGCAAGAGCCACCACCGGCAGGCCGAGGTTGCACTGGAGATCGGTGCCCAGCTTGAGGAGGGCGGCGCCGCAGCGCGGGCCGTGGCGGGTGTGATGCTGGAGAGCTTCCTGGCGGGGGGTGCCCAGAACCTGGACATCGCCGATCATGCTGCAGGACGCAAGGAGTTGGTCTACGGCCAGAGTGTCACTGATGCCTGCATGGACTGGGACGTTTCCGCCTCCGTCCTGGAGCAACTGGCGGCATCGGCGCGGAAACGGCGGGGGGCCAAATAGGGGGTTTACCTACTTTCACATCTGCCACATGAACATCTAGAGTATCTATTTAGGTGGTTGGTGGATGGCTCAGCATCGGAACACCGCATTGGCACGTATCTGGGGTCACTGTTGTCCATCCGTCAGCAAAGGAAAATAGGGAAATGTCGGCAGAACAGAACTTCTCCAACGCGAAGTTCCTGACCGTGGCTGAAGTAGCCGAGGTCATGCGCGTCTCCAAAATGACTGTTTACCGCCTGGTCCACTCCGGCGAAATGCCGGCGGTGCGCTTCGGCCGCTCCTACCGGGTCCCCGAAAACGCCGTTGAACAGTACCTTAAGGGTGCTGTCGTGGACGGCCACACCGAGACGGCCTGAGGCGGCCTGTCCCGAGCCGCCCCCGATAGGCGGTACCCTGTTAAGGAACGTTTTACGTCATTGTAAGAATCTGTCAGTTGTTCAGTTCGTAGCTTTGTCCACGGACATTCTCCATCAGACAGGTACTGCCTCTAGTTTGTAAGGAACTTTCGTGGGTTCAGTTATCAAGAAGCGTCGCAAGCGTATGGCCAAGAAGAAGCACCGCAAGCTGCTTCGCAAGACCCGTCACCAGCGCCGCAATAAGAAGTAGGGATACTTCGAACAGCGTGGAACTGCCCGTCGCCTCCCAGGCGGCGGGCAGTTCCTTTTTGACGGGCTAAACGTGGGGGCCGCGGATGCGGGCGAAGCCCTTCCAGAGGCCATAGACCACCCCGCCGAAGGTGGCGGCTTTGAGGCCGAAGGTGGCAGCGCGGCGGCCGGCACGGAAATCGTAGACCGGCCAGTTCCGGTCACGGGCATGGCGGCGCAGCTTCGCGTCCGGGTTGATGGCCACGGGGTGTCCCACCAGTGACAGGAGCGGGACGTCGTTGTAGGAGTCGCTGTACGCCCAGCAGCGCCTGAGGTCAAGGTCCTCCTGGTCGGCGAGGGCCTGGACAGCCACCGCCTTGGCTGAGCCGTGCAGGATGTCCCCCACCAGCCGCCCGGTGTACATGCCGTCCGAGACCTCACCCACTGTCCCCAGGGCTCCGGTCAGTCCCAGGCGGGTGGAGATCACGGTAGCCACTTCGATGGGGGTTGCCGTCACCAGCCACACGCGGCGGCCCACCCGCAGGTGCTGTTCGGCCAAGGCTTTAGCGCCCGGCCAGATCCGGGACGCAATCATTTCGTCGTAGACCTCTTCGCCCAGCGCCTTGATGTCGTCAACGCTGATGCCCACGGCCAGCGTCAGGGCCAAGTCCCGGACGGCATGGACGTCGTCCATGTTCTCCCCGCGCGCCACGAACTTGAGCTGCTTCCAGGCCATACCGGCGGCCTGCCTGAGCGTGAACGCACCGCGCTGGTGCATTTTCCGCGCCACGTGGAAGAGGCTGGCCCCGCGCATGAGGGTGTTGTCCACATCGAAAAACGCCGCCTCGCCGGGCTGCGGCGCAGCAACCGGCCGCGTGACTACGGCGACGTATTTCTCCTCGGGCATGGACTCGAGTCTAGTCAATCCACCGGGCGCCCGCCGTCGGCGTCACCCGTATGGCGCGAACGGCGATACCGTTAAGCCATGGCTACCCCCCGCGTCGTCCTGGTCACCAAATCTGACTGTCACCTTTGCGAGGAAGCGCGCGACGCCGTCGGCCGGGTCACGGCCTCATTGGGCCTTACCTGGAGTGAAGAGTTGGTGGACAACCAGCCCGAACTGCGGGAACGCTATGCCGAGGAAATCCCGGTGGTGCTGGTGGACGGGGTGCAGCGCGACTTCTGGAAGATCGACGAGGCCCGGCTGGAACGCGTGCTGCAGCGCGCCGTGGCGATGTAGGGGGATGCGAATGACGTCATTGGATTCAACGCCCCAGCCTGTCCCGGACCTTCCGGATGCCGCGGGCACACCGGCCAAACAGATTCCCCCTGCTGCTGTTGCCCGCCTGACGCTGTACCTCCGAGCCCTGAACACCCTCCTTGCCGAGGGGATTGAGCGCGTCTCTTCCGATTCCCTGGCAGAAGCCTCCGGCGTCAGTTCCTCCACGCTGCGCAAGGACCTGTCCCATGTGGGGTCCTACGGAACCAGGGGTGTGGGCTATGAGGTGCAATACCTCAGCCGCCACATCGCCGCAGCCCTGGGACTAACGCATGACTGGAAAGTCGCCATCGTCGGCGCCGGAAACCTGGGCAAGGCGCTGGCGAGGTACGGCGGCTTCGAGTCCCGTGGTTTCGACGTCGTAGCCATCTTCGATGCCGATCAGATGGTGGTGGGCAACGAGGTGGGCTGGCTTCGGGTCAGCGACGTGGCGGACCTTGAGACCGTCCTGCACCGCACCGGCGCCAACATGGTGGTGTTGGCCCTTCCTGCCGCGGTGGCCCAGGGCATCTGCGACCGGGTGGTGGCGGCAGGGGTGCACAGCGTCCTCAGCTTCGCGCCGGTGATGCTGCAGGTCCCCGAAGGGGTCAACCTCCGCAAGGTGGACATGGCTACCGAACTCCAAATCCTGGCCTACCACGCCCAACGGGCCCAGGCCCCGGGGCAAACGGCGTAGGTGATATAAGTAGGCGGCCCGGGATGAAGTGCTTCATCCCGGCCGCCTGACTTTCAGGGAGCGTACCGCCTACCGCCCGTACGGGTTGCCGAAGCCGCCCGAATACGGGTTGGCGAAGGGCTGCTGCTTCCGGAAGTAGGGGGCAGCTGCCGGAAGGTAGAGCAGCACGATTGCCGCAATCCCCAGGACGGTTCCGAGCGTTCCGAAGGTGGGAACCCCGAACAGGCCCAGCACGGACAGCGCTGCAAAGACTGTTCCCAGGATGCGTGCCCAGTTCTTGCCCTTGCGGATAAAGAAGGCCACCAGCAGGTAGAGCGCGGCGCCGATGATGGCGAAGACCACCAGCGTGCCGGCGATAACGCTCTTGATGTCGTCGTAGGTGACGCCCGCCCCGCTGGCCTGGACCTGCTGGTCAAACGCCTGCCGGAAGGCGGGATCATCCAGCTGGGTAAGCCCGGTGAGCATGGTGATGACGAAAATCACGGCTGCGGCAATCAGCAGCCAGAAGGAGATGTTCACCAGCTGGGGGACGCCGTTGCTTCCGGCCGGCTGCGGCTGCTCCGAGGGGTACTGCCCGTAGGGGGACTGGCCATACGGCGACTGGCCGTATTGCGGGGCGTTCTGGCCGTAGCCCGGAGCCTGGGGCGCGTTCTGCCCGTACTGGGAACCGTACTGCGGCGAGTTCTGGCCGTACTGGGGCGCTGCCGGCGGCTGGGAACCGTATTGGGGCTGGTTCTGCCCGTACTGCGGCGCGTTTTGGCCATACTGCGGTGCGTTCTGGCCGTAGCGCGGCTGCTGTGACCCGGGCTGCTGCCCGCCGGACTGGCCATTGCCGGACTCGGGGTCTTGGGGCGCGGGAGGCGGGACGGGAGGAGTACTCATGGCGTTCCTTCTGCAGGTTGGGATCCGGGTAGGCTGCCGGGAATCGGTCCTCAGCCTTCCCCCCAGCGTGGCTTAAGTCCACCGTACCCCCGGCGGACGGCGTTGTGCGTGAATCAGGAGGTATTGGGCGCGCGGCCATGCGTTAAGGCCGCGCGTTAAACAGGGCACCCCGGCACCGGGCCGGGAAGGCCTGGTGCCGGGGTGCCCGGAAGAGGGGGAGTTACGCTGCGGGAGCGATGAAGGCGAGCTCCAGGTTGATGGCAACCTTGTCGCTGACCAGCACGCCACCGGTTTCCAGGACGGCATTCCAGGTGAGGCCGAAGTCCTTGCGGCTGATGGTGGTTTCGGCGGAAACGCCGGCGCGGGTGTTGCCGAACGGGTCAACGGCCACACCGTTGAATTCGGTTTCCAGGGTCACGGGGCGGGTAACGCCCTTGATGGTCAGGTCGCCGGTGAGTTCGTAGCTGTTGCCCTTGGCCACCAGGCCGTTGGACACGAAGGAGATCTCCGGGAACTGCTCCACGTCGAAGAAGTCCCCGCCCTTGACGTGGCCGTCGCGGTTGGCGTCCCCGGAATCGAAGCTGGCGGTCTTGATGGTGGCAGCGATCCTGGAAGCGGCCACGTCCTCGGCCAGGTCCAGCGTGGCGGCGGCTTCGGTGAACTGGCCGCGGACCTTGCTGATGCCTGCGTGCCGGACGCTGAAGCCGATCTCGCTGTGGGAGTTGTCCAGGGTCCAGGTGCCGGTGGTGACGTCTGCGGGAAGTGCCATGATGTTGCTCCTTGTATAGGGATGCCTGCTGTTGTCTTGATGTTGAAGCTTCATAAGTTGAAGCCTCAACTAACTTGCTGCATCCAGTATAAACATGCATTTGCATGTTTTGTTCCCGGTTTCGGAACATTTCTTCAAAAACTTCAGTTCTACTGGATGTAGAAGATTTCGGATCGCACGCCATCTTTGAGAAACTGGTAAACATGCCCCAAGCCACTGTCCACTTGCTCCGCCACGGCGAGGTCCATAATCCCGACGGCGTTCTCTATGGACGGCTCCCCGAATTCCACCTCTCCGAACTGGGGCAGGAGATGGCACGGACGCTTGCCGGGCACTTCCGTGAGCGCGCCGAGCACGGCGCCCGCATCACCTACCTGGCCGCTTCCCCGCTTGACCGTGCGCAGGAAACGGCCCGGCCGACGTCGGAAGCCCTGAAGCTCCAAATCCACACCGACGAGCGGATCATCGAAGCCGAGAACTACTTCGAGGGCATGAAGGTCACTAAAGCGGAACTCCGCCGCCCAAGGCACTGGCCGCACCTCGTGAACCCGCTGCGCCCGTCCTGGGGTGAGCCGTACAAGCAGCAGGCCGCGAGGGTGGCGGCCGCCGTGCAGGACGCCCGCCTGCGGGCAATCGAACTTGCTGCCGGCGACTTTGGAACCCAGGGCCCCGAGGCCATCCTGGTGAGCCACCAGCTGCCGATTTGGGCGGCGCGGCTTAGTGCCGAGGGGCGGCCCCTTTGGCATGACCCCCGTAAGCGCGAATGCACCCTGACATCCGTTACGTCCCTGGTGTTCGACGACGACGGCTCGCTTCTGCGGGTCGAGTACAGCGAGCCCGCGGCGTCCCTTCTTCCCGGTGCCGCCAGCACCCCTGGAGCCTAAGCAGTGACTAACAACTCCCTTCCCTCCCGCCGGGGCGTCCTCGCCGCCGGCGGTCTGGCGCTGACCGCGCTGGCCCTGGGCCTTTCCGGCTGCGCCCAGGAGGATGCCCTGGCCAAGCAGGCCAAGGCTGGGGACAACAAGAACTATGTTGCCGGTGACGGTTCCGTGACCGAGTTCGCGGCCGCTGACCGCAAGGAAGCCATCCAGGTCCAGGGCACGCTCTTCAACGGCACGGCTGTCACCCCGGCCGATTTCCAAGGCAAAGTGACTGTCCTGAACTTCTGGTTCGCAGCCTGCGCCCCGTGCCGGGTGGAAGCACCCCTGCTCGAAGCACTGCACCAGGAGTTCAAGGACCAGGGTGTCCAGTTCTTCGGCGTCAACCTCCGGGACGAGAAACCCACGGCGGAGGCGTTCGAGAAGACCTTCAACCTGACCTACCCCAGCTTTAACGACAAGGACGGCGGCGTCCTGCTGTCCGTATCCGGCCTGGTACCGCCCGGCGCCGTGCCCACCACCCTGGTTTTGGACAAGCAGGGGCGGGTGGCCTCCCGCGTCCTCGGCGAGATCGAGAAGGGCACCCTGAAGGCCCTCATCACCGCCGCCGTGGCGGAATAGGGACAGGCCGGGACCGTGAACAGCCCCTTCGCCGAAGCCATCCTCAGCGGCTCGCTCCTGCTGGCCATTCCGGTGGCACTGCTCGCCGGACTGGTCTCCTTCCTTTCGCCCTGTGTCCTTCCCCTGGTTCCCGGCTACCTGGGCTACGTGACCGGCCTGAGCGGCGTCGACCTGCAAAAGCAAAAGCGCGGCCGGATGCTGGCCGGCATCGGGTTGTTCGTCCTGGGCTTCTCCGTGATCTTCGTCCTGCTGGGCGGCGCGTTCGGCCAGCTGGGCACCCTCATCACCGGCAGCCAGAACGCCTGGATCACCCAGCTCCTGGGGGTCCTGGTGATCATCATGGGCATCGTCTTCATGGGCGGTTTCAGCTGGCTCCAGCGGGACGCGAAAATCCATGCCAAGCCGCCCGCCGGCCTTTGGGGCGCGCCCCTGCTGGGCCTGACATTCGGGCTGGGCTGGGCGCCTTGCATCGGCCCCACCTACTCTGCCGTGCAGCTGCTCAGCCTCTCCGGCGGATCCTCGGCCGCCAAGGGCGCCTTCCTGGCCTTTGTGTACAGCCTGGGCCTGGGCATCCCGTTCCTGCTGATCGCGCTGGCCCTGCGCCGCGGAATGGGCGTCATGGCATTCTTCCGCAAACACCGCCTGGCCATTCAGCGCACCGGCGGCGGAATCCTGGTGGTACTCGGGCTGCTGATGGCCACCGGCGTGTGGGGGGCCTGGGTGACCGGGCTGCAGTACTGGTTCCAAACCGACGTGAAGTTGCCGATCTGATGAGCGAGCGTGTGAACGTAAAGAAGAAGCAATCCGCCCCTGTCGCGGAGGCAAAAGCCCAGGCAGCCCTTCCGGCCCTGGGCCCCAAGGGCATGCTCCGGTGGGCCTGGACCCAGCTGACCAGCATGCGCACCGCGCTGTTCCTGTTGCTGCTCCTGGCCGTCGCGGCCGTCCCCGGATCGCTGTTCCCGCAGCGGCCGGCCAACCCCGCGGTGGTGACCCAGTACATCAAGGACCACCCGGACTACGGCAAGCTGCTGGACTCCCTGCAGCTCTACGACGTCTACTCGTCAGCGTGGTTCTCCGCGATCTACCTCCTGCTGTTCATCTCCCTGATCGGCTGCGTGGTGCCGCGCGCCATCGCCCACTACAAAGCCATGCGCTCCCAGCCGCCGCGTACGCCGCAGCGCCTGTCCCGGCTGCCGGAATACGGCACCCTGGTGATTCCCTCCGGTACCGGCATCCCGGCGTCGGACGCCATCAACGGCGCGGCAGGGGTGCTAAGGAAACGCGGCTACCGGGTGGAGGTCAGGGATGCCGACGGCGCCGTTCCGTCCCTGGGTGCCGAACGCGGCTTCATGAAGGAAGTGGGCAACCTCGTCTTCCACACCTCGCTCATCGGCGTGCTGGTGTCCGTGGCCGCCGGCGGCCTGTTCGGGTACAGCGGCCAGCGCATCCTGGTGGAGGGCGACACGTTCGTCAACACCCTGGTGGGCTACGACCAGTTCAACCCGGGCACCAACTTCCAGTCCAGCCAGCTGCAGCCATATTCGCTCCAGCTGGACAAATTCAACATCACGTTCGACCGCGAATCGAAGGGCAAGTTCGGCCAGCCCATCGATTTCGCCGCCACCGTGACCACCAAGGAAAACCCGGACGCCGCGCCCAAGCAGGAGATCCTGAAGGTCAACGACCCCGTGAGCCTGGGCGGGACCAGCATCTACCTCACCGGCAACGGTTACGCACCAGTCGTGACCGTCCGGGACGGGCAAGGCAATGTGGCCATGCAGGGCCCGGTGGTGGCCAAACTGCAGGGCGAGAACTACTACTCCTCCGTGGTGATCAAGGTTCCCGACGCGCAGCCGGACCAGCTGGGCTTCGTGGGCTTCTTCCTGCCCACGGCGTTCGTCAATGACAAGAACGTTTCGTTCAGCGCCGACCCGGAGCTGTTCAACCCGCAGCTGACCCTGAACTCCTACTACGGGGACCTGGGCCTGAACAGCGGCGCCCCCCAGAACGTTTTCGAACTGGACGTCAAGAACCTGACGCCGCTCAACGCAAGGAACCTGGCGGCCGGCGGCATCACCCTGGTGC
This sequence comes from Arthrobacter liuii, assembly GCF_014639275.1. Taxonomy (GTDB): domain Bacteria; phylum Actinomycetota; class Actinomycetes; order Actinomycetales; family Micrococcaceae; genus Arthrobacter; species Arthrobacter liuii. The sequence goes on from NZ_BMFW01000002.1 coordinate 94,056, forward strand.
CGGGCTCCACCTTCACGCTGCCCGACGGCAAGGGAACCATCAGCTTCGACGGCGTGAAGCGCTACATCGGCGTGGACATCCACCACAACCCGGGGCAGGCCTACGCGCTGGTCTTCGCCCTCCTGGCTGTGGCCGGCCTCATCCTTTCGCTCTACGTCAACCGCCGCCGCGTCTGGGTGCGCACCGGCACCGCGGCTGACGGCCGGACCATGGTGGAATACGGGCTCCTGGCCCGCGGCGAAGACCACCGCCTGGCCGGGGAGGCAGCAGCGCTGCGGAAGCTGTTCGCCGCCGAATGGCAACTGCCCGGGGATGCCGCTCCCGAGGACGTGGCCGCTGAAGACGCGGCACAGTCCCAGCAAACTCCCAGCCGGCCAAGCGATAATGTCGCAGGCTCCGTCACCACCCCAGCAGGCCCCACCGGGCCCGAAAAGGACCAGTAATGCCATTTGGAATCAACGAAACCATGGGCCAGTACAGCGAACTCTTCATGCTGCTGGCGGCGGGTACCTACACGGTGGCCTTCATCGCCTTCGCCTGGGACCTGGCCAAGAGCAGCAAGGCGCTTCGCGCGGTGGACCTCAGGGCCGCCCATGCCGGCGCTGCCGCCAAGGTTCCCGTAGGCGCCGGTGTTGGGGCCGGCTCAGCCGGGGCCCGACTGGACGGACCGGCCGACCGGGCCGAGCGCCCGTCGTCGTCAGCTGCCAGGGCCGGCGGAGCAGGAACCGGCGGTGTGATGACGGCCGACGGCGACATGAAGTACGCCACGGAGCGCCGCGTTCCGGCGCGGGTCGCCGTAGCCCTGACCACCCTCGCCGTCGTCATCCACGGCGCCGGCGTGGTCACCAGGGCCCTGGGTGCCGGCCGGGTGCCGTGGGGCAACATGTATGAATTCCTCACCACCGGCGCGTTCCTGGTGGCGGCCGTGTTCCTGCTCTCGCTGATCCGGCGCGACCTGCGCTTCCTTGGTACGTTCGTCGTCGGCCTGGTGGTCATTATGCTGGTGGCCGCCTCAGTGGCGTTCTGGACCCCGGTGGGCCACCTGGTTCCCGCGCTGCAGAGCTACTGGCTGGTCATCCACGTATCCATCGCGGTGCTTTCCTCGGCCCTGTTCACCCTGACCTTCGCAATGTCCGCCCTGCAGCTGGTGCAGTCCCACCGGCAGAGGACCGTTGCTGCCGGTGGCGCGGACAAGCTCGGCTTCATGCGCCTGGTGCCCTCGGCGCTGAGCTTGGAGAACCTCTCCTACCGCATCAATGCCATCGCCTTTATCGGCTGGACCTTCACCTTGATGTTCGGTGCGATCTGGGCGGAAAAGGCCTGGGGCCGGTTCTGGGGCTGGGACACCAAAGAGGTGTGGACCTTCGTTATCTGGGTTGTCTACGCCGGATACCTGCACGCCCGTGCCACCCGCGGCTGGACCGGAACACGCGCCGCGTGGCTGTCCATCGTGGGCTACCTTTGCGTGATCTTCAACTTCACCATCGTGAACCAGTTCTTCAACGGGCTCCACTCCTACTCCGGCCTTTAAACCGTGGCGTCCCGGGCCTTTCGCCCTGGAATGTGCCAACTGGCCGCCAAATAACCATTCGATGTAGCAACAGGGGTGTTCCCCGGTCCTTCGGTAATGCTACGTTGGTGTCGTCCACTGTGATGAAGCTTGCGTGTGGACTCCCAGCCTTCCGAGGTAACCATGAGCTACGCCCTCGCCGTAGACGTCGGGACGAGCTTCACGGCAGCCGCCGTTGTTCGTTTTCATCAGGGTCCCTCCTCTGCGCCAGAGTGCCTGCCCCTTGGTGCGCGTGGAGCATCCGTTCCCTCCGTGGTGTACTACCCGGAGGAAGGCACTGTCCTGGTGGGGGAGGCCGCGGAACGCCGCGGGCTGGACTCGCCGGAACGCGTGGTGAGGGAATTCAAGCGCCGGATCGGTGACGACGTGCCCATCATCCTTGGCACGCTGGCGCTGCAGGCAGAGGACGTCTTCGCCACCATGGCCAGGTGGGTGGCCGACCGGGCTGCCGAACGCGAGGGGGGCCCGCCGTCGGCCGTTTTCCTGACCCACCCCGCCACCTGGGGCAGCCATCGACTGGCCAGTGTCCGCGGCGCCCTCGCCGCCCACGGCCTGGGGAACATTACGCTCCTTCCCGAACCTGAGGCCGCCGCCCTGCACTACGCATCCCAGGTGCGGGTGGAGGAAGGCAGCACTATCGCCGTTTACGATCTTGGCGGCGGGACCTTCGACACCGCGGTCCTGAGGAAGTCCGGCAGCAGCCGCTTTGAGCTGGTGGGGCGTCCGGAGGGCATCGAAGACCTGGGCGGCGCCGACTTTGATGCCGCGGTATTCCGCTACGTTGCCGAGCACACCGGGAACGCCCTGGCAGACCTCGACCCCACTGATCCCGCAGTGCTTGGTGCCATGACCCGGCTCCGGCGCGAGTGCGTTGAGGCCAAGGAAGCCCTCTCCGTGGACAGTGAGGCGAACATCCCAGTGCTCCTGCCCGGCATCCAGCAGCAGGTACGCCTGGTCCGTTCCGAGTTCGAGGCGCTGATCGAAGAGTCCGTGCGGGAAACGGTGGAGGCGCTGGAGCACTCCCTTGCCCAGCTCCACCTGGAGCCCGCTGACCTGTCCACGGTGCTGCTGATCGGGGGCTCGTCCCGGATCCCGCTGGTGGCGCAGGTGGTGTCAGAGGAGCTGGACCGGCCCATTGCAGTGGACGCGGACCCCAAGTCGTCCATCTGCCTGGGGGCTGCGGTGGCGGCCCTTCTCGCCCACACTGCCGCGGCCAGGGCAGAAACTGAAGCGGTGGAAGCTCCCGTGGCAGGGACTGAAGCGGCGGCAAAAGCGGCGGCCGCCGCCGTCGTGCCTTCCGAAGTGCCACCTGCTCCAGGAATCCCAGGCAGGCCCAGTTGGTCGCGCAAATATCCGACGGCGGCGGGCTCCGGAACCGGGCCAGGCGCCACCCGCGGGGCACGGCATGGGGAAAGGGGCGCGCACGCGCCCAAACCCACGGTCCGTGTCACGGCTGTCGCCGCTGCCGCAGCTGTCCTGACCGTTCTCACGGCCACTGCCGCGCAAAGCCCGGACGGCTTCGGAAGCCTGACCGCGATGTTCGTTCCGCAGGCCGGTGCCAGCACCACCGGCGGTTCCAGCGGAACCGGTGGGACGGAAGCACCGCCCGGCGGAGGGGGAGCAGCCGCCGTTGCCGCCCCCCAGCCGCTCGCCGGGATCGAGGCCAGCGCCAGGAAGCCGATCGCACAAAGGCCCGGGCTCGAGGCATCCGCTTCGCCCACCAACCATTCCTCCGGCAGCGAAGCGACGGCGGCAGCGGGCCGGCCTGCTGCGGGTGGACCTGCTGCGGCAGGTGGAGCCCCGGCCGCGAAGCCGCCCGCCGGATCCAGTGGGGCCACGGCCGGGACCGGGATCGTTCCAAATTCCGCAGTCGTGGGCACGGCAACGCCGTCCGCCACCACGCAACCACTCCCCACGCAACCCGTCCCCACGGCCACTGCCCCCGTTGGCACCACGGCGCCCGGCACTCCAGCTCCGACCTCGACGGGCACTGCGGCTCCAACCTCGCCGGGCACCACCGATCGGCCGACCCCTGCTTCCGGCACCGCTTCTCCGGGGCCCGGCACGACTTCATCTGCTACCGGCAGCGTGTCGCCAACAGCGACACCCACAACGTTGGCGGCCACAGACCCAACAGGTTACCCAGCCGTTTCCGCAACGGCGGAATTGACGCCCACACCGGCCGTGGCCCCGTCACCAACACCGGAGGAGCCCACTGCCACCGCCACCGCCACTGAAACAGCCGTCGCGACGGCTCCGACCACCTCTCCGGCGGCCTGACATGGACGGGCATCTTCAGCGGGCGGAGCGCCCCGTACCCCTGCACACTTCACCGGACCACCAAGGGCATCCACCGCATGGCGCGGAGCTGATGGCCAAGCAATTGAAGGGTGCCAACGCCGCCGTGCGTGAGCTGCTGCTGGCACTCTCGGTGGGCTTCGCCCTGCCGGGACCCCTCCCGGCCGGCCTCCAGCACAAATTCGCCAGCGGGGCGGTGGAGGACCTTGACTCCCTGGTGGACCGCGCTGAGGCCGCGGGACTGTTGAGGGCCGACGGCACGGTGGTGGGGACCGCACAGCACGCCCTGCTGGCCGCCACCCCAACGGCCAAGGTGCATGCGCTCCAGCGTGAGCTCGTGACCGTTTTCGCCTCCACTGGACAACCGCTCGGCAACCTCGCCCGCGAGCTGGCCAGGGGCGGCCTCGCCGATCACCGGGTGGCTGCTGAACTGGAGCAATGGGCGAACGCCGCGCTGGAGGATGACCCCAGGCTTGCGGCGCAGCTCTACGAGGAGGCGCTCCTGGCCGGCGCCGACCCGCTGGCCACCGCTGCAAGGCGTGCCCAGGCCGCGGCCGGCGACGGGGAACTCGATGCCGCGGCCCGCATCATCGACGCCCTCCTGGTCAGCGCGGACCCGCCGGACGTGCGCCGCGGCGCGGACGTGGCTGCCTCTGTCTGGGCGCAGCGGGGAATGCTGGCCCGCGGAGCCGACGTCTACAGCTGGCTGGGCCCGGGGCGTGTGGGCCCCTCGGCGCCCCTTGCCGCCGTCGCCATGATCGGCGCCGGAGACCGGGCGGGTGCGGAGGCCTTCTTCCAACCCGAGGCCCCGGCGGCCTCCCCAACACTCCTGGCAGCTGCCCTGGTCCATACCGGCCAGGGAATCCTTGCGTCCCTGGGAGAAAAACCACAACAAGGCATATCCATCCTGATCCATGCATCGGACATGCTGAACTCGGCAGGCGCGTCCCTTCCACTGCCGGAGGCGCCAGCCGCCCTGGCAGCCCTGCTGGCCTTGCACAGCGGCGAGCCGCACCTTGCCGAAACCGTCTGCCGGGCCGCGTCCGCGGCGGGGCAGGGAGGCAATGCCGCCCAACCCAGGCTCCTGCTGCTCCAGGCCTGGTCGGCCATGATGCAGGACAAACTGGAGGAGGCCCGCCTTGCCGCCACGGAAGCTTCCAAAGCCAACCACTGGCCGCTGGTCCCGCGCGACGAGTTTATGTGCGCTGCACTCGAGGTGGGGCTCGCCCGCCGGAACGGTGACGTGCCGGAGCTCCTGAGGGCATGGGAACGGGCCCGCGAAGCCATGCTCCACACCTCCGTGGACCTCTACAACCTGCTGCCGTGGGGGGAACTGCTGATTGCTGCTGCCCGCCTGCGGGAGACGCGCCGTGTAGCCCAGTACATGGAAGAAGCCTGGAAGCTGCTGGCCCGCCTGGGCGCACCTGCACTGTGGGCCGTCCCCCTGCACTGGGCCGCCGTCCAGGCCGCGCTGCTCAACGAAAGCCCCGCCGATCTCGCCCCCCACGCAACCGCCCTGGCACGGGCCTCAGCCCACAGCCAAATCGCCGCAGTCCTGGCCACGGCAGGCAAAGCCTGGGTATCGGTGCTGGCCGGCCGGTTCCGGACGTCCGAGGTGGAGGGCGCCGCCCGGTTGCTGGGTGCGGTTGGAATGCCTTGGGAAGGGGCAAGGCTCGCCGGGCACGCCGCCGCACGCGCGGACGAGCGACGGGACATGATGCGACTGCTCTCCTGCGCACGGGACCTTCATCCGCAAGGCAGTCCTGCCGGTGCATCCGGGTCCTCGGAGGTGCAGGCAGGAAGCGGTGCTGACATCGGCGGCAAAGCGGGGCAGCCGGACGCCTCCGGACTGAGCGAGCGCGAGAAGGAAGTGGCCAGGCTGGTGCTTGAGGGCAAGACCTACCGGGAAATCGGTGAGGCGATCTACATTTCGCCCCGGACCGCAGAGCACCACATCGCCAGGATCAGGCGCCGTCTGGGCGCGGAAAACCGTTCCGACCTGTTGGCCCGCCTGCGCCTGGCCCTTGGCGTTGAACATTCCCAGCATCTGAATCCGCAACAGGAATGACCCCCCTAACACCCCTAGGCGCGCAGGCGCCTAGGCCCCGGACAGGCTCCGGCGGCTAGGGGGGAAGCGCCCGATGCCCTGTCCCGGCAGCGAAATTAGGTTTGAAACAACCGGATACGTTCGCCGGATGATCCCCGAATCAAGAAGATGTGAGGACCACGCATATGCCAACACTCGCAAACGACCTTGTTCAGTTCCTCATGCACCTCTTCGGGGACCGGGAAGCGATCCAGGAGTTTCTGGACGACCCTGCCAGGGCACTGGAGGAACACGGCCTGGGCAACGTGTGCTCGGCTGACGTTGACGCCGCAATGCCTGTTGTCCTCGACTACGCTCCCATCACCGTCAATGCGGCGTCCTTCGGCCGGGCGCACATCACCGGCGGCAACAGTGCCTGGGCCGGGCCAGTAGGCACGTCGACGGGCCACCCCGGAAGCGTGTCAACCATCCATGCCGGCGGGCAGGGCGGCCCAAACTACGACCACGATGACCATGCCCACGCGGTCCAGCAGCTCCACCACGTGGTGAACCACTTCTCCTACACCACGAACACCACCATGCTGGACGACCATGACACCGTCACTGACCAGTCCGTCCACCAGAACATCTGGGCACACGGAGACGTGGAGCAGTGGTTCGACAACGATGCCGTGGTTGCCTCCGGCGACCGGGCTGTCGCCGCCGGTGACGACGCCGGCGTCCGGGACTCCAACAACATCAGGGATTCCCACGACACCGACCACTCCACGGACAACTCCATCCACGCCGGGGGAGACGTCAGCATCGGCAATGAGGAAACGGCCATCTCCGACTCCTTCAACACCGACCTGGGCCTGGACGTGGACGATTCCTTCAACGACAACTCGGACCGTGCCGCCTACTCGGACCACTCGGACCACTCCGTCAGCACCGACGTGGCCCTCGATGTCCGGGACTCGTCCAACGACAATTCCGACAACTCCTCCCACAACTCCGTGGCGGTGGACGACTCCTTCAACCACGACAACTCCACCGTGGCCGAGGATTCCTTCAACCACGACAGCTCCGCCGACACCGCGGTGGATCTCCACGTGGACGGTTCCATTCAGGACAATTCGGCCACAAACATCGCCGAGGACAACCTGGTGATGGCGGACAACCAGCTCGGCTTCACGGAGGACCACTCCGTCCACACAGATCCGGACCTGGAAAACCACGCCACCATTGACCATTCGGTGGTTGACGACTCCACCGTGCTGTAACACGCTGGTGGCGGGAGGCAAACCGCCCGGCAGGAGGCATAAACCTCCTGCCGGGCTCTTCCGGCTTTACCGCAGGCAGGATTTTCGGACTGGAGCAGATTTTCGGCACCGGGACAGGGCTTAGGCGCTGGGACAGGGGACACGCTGTGGCAGAAGCAGGACCGGCAAGGCCACGGGGGCCCATGACGGCCGGACAGCTGATGAAGCTCGTCGAGCAGGGCCTGCAGTTGGTGGGCAACGGGGACCGCTCGGACCTGCGCCGCAGGCTGGAGCAGGCCATGTTCCGGTTGCAGGACCCCAGCATCAGGGTCATCGTGGTGGGCGAGTTCAAGCAGGGGAAGAGCAAGCTCATCAATGCCCTGGTGAACGCCCCGGTGTGTCCCGTGGATGACGATATTGCCACTTCCCTGCCCACCATCGTCCGTTACGGCGAACCAGCCTCGGCCGCCGTCCTGGTCCCCACGTCGGACAGCCCTGCCGGGAACGGTGCCGGCGACGGCGGGGACGGCAGCGTGGAGCGCCGGCCCGTGGACCTGCAGGACCTGCCTTCCCTCGTCTCCGAGCAGGGCAACCCGGGCAACGCCCGGAAACTCGTGGCCGCTGAGGTCTGCCTGCCCCGCCGGATCCTCACCGGCGGCCTCACCGTCATAGACTCCCCAGGGGTGGGGGGCATGGGCTCCACGCACACCCTGACCACCCTCACCGCCCTCCCCACCGCGGACGCCATGCTGCTGGTTTCGGACTCGTCCCAGGAATACACGGAACCGGAACTGCGGTTCCTGCGCCAGGCCATGCGGATCACCCCCAGCGTTGCAGCGGTCCTGTCCAAGACCGACCTTTACCCGGACTGGCGCCGCGTGGAGGAGCTGGACAGGGCACACCTGGACCAGGTGGCTCCTGACATTCCGCTGTTTCCGTTGTCCGCGGACCTCCGCCTCGAGGCGTCCCGGCTCCAGGACAGCGAGCTCAACACCGAGTCGGGCTTCCCGGCCTTGGTCGCCCACTTGCGCAACGACGTGGTGGGCAAGGCACAACGAATCCAGCGGCGCTCGGTAAGCCAGGACCTGCTCTCGGTTACCGACAACCTGCGGCTGTCCCTGCAATCCGAACTTGAGGCGTTGGAGAACCCCGCCAATACGCCACAAATGCTCGCAGCGCTTGAACAGGCCAAGACGGAGGCGGACGACCTGCGGAAGCGGTCGGCCCGCTGGCAGCTCACGCTCAGCGACGGCATCAACGACCTCATTGCCGACATGGAATACGACCTCCGGGACCGCCTGCGCCGGATCCAAAGGGAAGCCGAGAGTGCCATCGACCAAGGCGATCCCGGCCCTGTGTGGACGCAATTCTCCCAGTGGCTCGAAGAGTGCGTTGCCGCAGCGGTTTCGGATACGTTCGTCTGGACCAGTGAGCGGTCGCAGTGGCTGGCGGCACAGGTGGCCGAGCACTTCGCCGCCGACGAGGTGTCGCTGCCCGTCCTGCATGTGTCCGACTCCGGAGATGCCTTGGACCCGGTGGACCAGATGCCGGAGCTGGACCCGGGCCGCGTCAATCCGATCCAGAAAGTCCTCATCGGCATGCGCGGATCCTATGGCGGTGTGTTGATGTTTGGCCTCCTGACGGGAATTTTCGGGATGGCCCTGATCAATCCGCTCTCGGTGGGCGCGGGGCTGCTGCTGGGGCGCAAGGCCTACCGGGAGGACAGGGAAACGCGGCTGAAGCGCCGCCAGGGCGAGGCCAAAGCCCTGGTCAGGCGCCAACTGGACGATGTGACGTTCCAGGTGGGCAAGCAACTGAAGGACAGGCTGCGCCTGGTTCAGCGCACCATTAGGGACCACTTCACAGAGATCGCGGATGAATACCACCGCTCGCTGTCGGATTCAGTGGCCGTGGCCCAGAAGGCCGCCAACTCGTATGCCCAGGAGAAGGAAGGCCGCATTCGGGACATCAAGGCAGAGCTCCAAAAGGTCGATGCGCTGCACCGGGCGGCCGAAGCAGTGTCAGCGGAAGCCGCCGCTGGCGGGACCCGCACTGCGGCGGGGGTGGGATGACGGCATCCACCACGGCCGGGGCCGCAGCGCTGATCCGGGAAGCGCTTGAGGTCTATGGCGACGACCCGCAAGCAACCGAGGCGCTGCAGGACTATGCCCGGCGGCTGGCTGAGCCGCTGAGGGTTGCTGTTGCCGGCATGGTGAAGGCAGGTAAGTCAACGCTCCTCAACGCCATCATCGGGGAGGAGATTGCGCCCACGGATACAGGCGAATGCACCCGGATCCTCACCTGGTACCGTCACGGACACACGCCCCGAATCACCCTGCACCCCACAGCGGGGGAACCCCGGAACCTGCCGCTGAAGCGCGTGGACGGGCGCCTGGTCTTCGTCCTGGACGGCGTGCGGGCCGAAGAAGTGGAGTGGCTCGACGTTGAATGGCCGTCCCCGGCCCTGCAGGCCATGACGCTGATCGACACCCCCGGGATCGCCTCCCTCTCCCAGGATGTATCCGCACGGTCCGTAAGGTTCCTGACCCCGGAGGATTCGCCGTCGGAAGCTGATGCCGTCATCTATTTGATGCGCCACATGCACGCCTCCGATCTGCGCTTCCTGGAATCATTCCGTGACACCGAGGCCGGCCGGTCGGGCACGGTCAACGCCATCGCGGTGCTGTCCCGGGCCGATGAGGTGGGAGCCGGACGCATCGACTCCCTTTTGTCCGCCGCCGGCATCGCGGAAAGGTACAGCCGGGACCCCAACCTCCGGAAGCTGGCGCTGGGCGTTGTCCCGGTGGCCGGGCTGCTGGCCCAAAGCGCCCGCACCTTGCGCCAGCCGGACTTCGAAGCCCTCCAGTTGCTGGCTACCCTGGACCGCGCCGCGCGCGAACGGATGATGCTGTCGGCGGACAGGTTCCGCCGGTCCACGGAACCTGCGGGGCTGACGGAAGACGCACGGGCATCACTGCTGGAGCGCTATGGGCTCTTTGGCATCCGGCTGGCCGTGGTCCTGATCCGCAACGGGTTCACGGAACCCACCCCGCTGGCCCACGAACTGGCACGCCGCAGCGGCCTGGACCCGCTGCTGGAGGTGCTGGGCCTGCAGTTCCAGGCGAGGGCAGGGGCATTGAAGGCCCGGACGGCGCTGGCGGCGGTGGGAAACCTCCTGGACAGCCGCCCCCGGCAGGGGACAGACCGTTTGGCGGCCTCCCTGGAGCGGCTGCAGGCCAACGCGCATGAGTTCCGCGAACTCCGGCTCCTGGCGGCGCTGCGGACCACGGGGGTGGGCCTGGCCCCCGAACTTGCGGCCGATGCAGAACAGCTCATCGGGGGCTGCGGCGCGGCCGCGTCCCGGCGGCTGGGCGTGGCGCCCGACTCCGGACCCGAGGTGCTGGCGGCCGAAGCCCGGCGGCGCCTGGTCCGCTGGCGCGGAGCAGCTGAAAGCCCGCTGACGGCACGTTCCGCACTTGAAGCCTGCCGCGTTGTGATCCGCAGCTGTGAGGGTATCCTGGCGGATTGCACAGGCAGGGACCGGATGGGACCGGCAGCCGCGGTCAGCGCGGGACGTGCGCGCTCAACCTAGCGCCTGCTCCCGCCTCAGCCACGCGCCGGCGGACGGCAGGAACAGAAGCACCAGCCCGGCGAAGGCAAGGAGCAGCCCGGCCCCCCACAGCATCACCACGTAGCTGCCCGCGGCGCCACCGGGGACCAGGAAGGCGGACGCCGGAACCAGGAGGAGCAGATGGCTGGCCAGGAGGGGAACCAGCGTCCAGCGGGCCCAGCTCCGGCGGCCCAGCACCGCAGCAAGGACAACCGCCTCAAGCAGGGTCACCAGCAGCAGTGCGCAGATGCTTCCCCAGAAGACGATGCCCGCCGCGGTACCCACCGACTCGGTGTCGCTGCCCGCAGCCATGCCGGCCACTACCCCGCGGAGCCGCTGCAGGTTTGATTCGCGGGCCACGAAGGATCCCAGCAGGACCGCCAGCCCCGCGGCGAAGCTGAGCAGCCAGAGCGTCCGGGCGGTGCGGACTGTCCGGGGAACCGGGGGAGCGACCGGGATGGGCGGCGGCGCCGAGTAGGAGAGGCCGGGCCGCGGTGGGGGAGCGGAAACGCGCCGCTCTTCGCCGCCGGGTTGGGACGCCATGGGCCTTACTTCAGTCCGTCGGTATCGTGTTCGTCGGTGCCGCGCTGGCGCTTCCCGCCGTCCTCCTTGGCCTTGGCCTCCAGCTCGTCGCGAAGCTTCTTCAGGCGCTCCGCCTCGGCCTGGGAGCGGCGGCGGGCCTCAAGGTTGCGGAGGAAGTCCGGATCATCATCCGGTGCCGTGGGATGGGGGTAGCTGGGCCGTGGCTGCGCTGTCCCACGCGGCCGGCCGACCAGCAGCCACAGGATGGCACCCAGGACGGGAAGGACGATCTGCACGATGATCCAGGCCGGTTTGGAGATGCCACGGGTCAGGCGGCCCTCAGTGCGAATCACGTCCACAAGGCCATACACGAAGATGACGAGGACTGCGACGGCCAAAGCCACACGGAAGAGCATGCCATTAAGTCTATCGTCGGAACGCGCAGGGGCCGCGGGCGGAGACGGCTAAACTTGGGTAGTGGCCTTTTTGAAATACTCCCTGATCCGGCTGGCAATCTTCGTGCCCCTGTTTGTCCTGTTCGCGCTCCTGCAGGTGGGGGTGTTGATGTCCGTCATTTGCGCCGCGCTCATTGCCTTCGCCATCAGCTACCTGTTTTTCCAGAAGCAGCGCGACGCTGCCACCGCAGCCCTGCAGCACCGCTTCTCCGGGAAGGCCAAGCCGCTGCGCTCGGCAGGCGAGGTCCAGGACGCAAACGCTGAGGACGCGCTGCTTGACGCCAATCCGGACATCACCATCAACAACGCCAAGGGCAGTAAGAACAGCTAGAAACCGTGGCTGAGGATCAGCCCCAGTGAGAACAGCACACTGTAGCCGAGGTTGATCAGGCCGGTCTGCTTCAGGACCGGGATCAGGCTCTTGCGCTTGCGGCCGTTGATCATCAGCCAAGCCGGCATCAAGCAGGCCGGAATGAGCAGCAGCACGATCAGGATCCACGGCCGTCCCGGTGCCAGGATCACCACCAGCAGGATGGCGACGGCGAGCATCAGGACGTAGCTTTCACGCGCGTGCTTGTCCCCAAGCCGCACGGCCAGGGTTTTCTTGCCGGCCTGCATGTCGGTGGGAATGTCCCGGACGTTGTTGGCCATGAGCAGCGCGGTGGCGATGAGTCCGGTGCCGATGGCACCAATGACCGCGGACAGGCTGATGTGCCCGGCCTGGGTGTAGGTGGTGCCCAGGGTGGCCACCAGGCCGAAGAAGACGAACACGAAGAGGTCGCCCAGGCCCATGTAGCCGTAGGGGTTCTTGCCGCCGGTGTAGCCCCACGCGGCCATCACACAGCCCAGGCCCACCAGGATCAGCCACCATGCCTGGGTGAGCAACACCAGAACCAGGCCGAACACCATGGCCAGGGCGAACGTTCCCAACGCCGCCCACTTGACGTGCTCCGGCTTGGCGGCCCCCGAGCCCACCAGCCGCAGCGGACCTACCCGGTCATCGTCCGTCCCGCGGATGCCGTCCGAGTAGTCGTTGGCGAAGTTCACGCCCACCTGGAGCAGGAGCGCCACCAACGCCGCGAGGATGGCGTTGGGCAGGAGGAACGAGTCCATTTCGTAGGCGGCGGCAGTGCCGATCAGCACCGGAGCTATTGCTGCCGGGAGCGTCCGGAGTCGGGCGCCTTGGATCCATTGGGCGGCTGTGGCCACGGTTAGTACCTCGTGTTGTTTCGGTAGACGGCAGGATGGAACGGGCGCACCCGCCGCGGTGGTGCAGGGTCCACTCTACTTTCCCCCGTGCAGGGCGCTGAGTTCGGCGGTCATGGCGAGCCGGTCCGGTTTGCCGTTCGGCAACATCCGCAATGCAGACGCGGTGAGGACGGTTTTGGGCGCCAGGACCCCCAGTTGCCGCTGCCAGTGCTGTTGGAGTACGACGGCGGCGTCCCCGGCTTGCTGCCCGGCGGCACCTCGTTGCCTTGACCCGCGCTCCCCGCCAGCGCCGTCCCCGGCCAGGGCCACGTAGGCCGCCACGGCCTGCCCCCACTCGGCGGACGGGACGCCGGCCACGAAAGCCGCTGCGACGGCGTCGGACTGTTCCAACTGCTCCTGCACATGCCCGGCGGAGACCTTGACGCCGCCGGTGATGATGACGTCGTCGGCGCGGCCCAGCACGGTGAGCCGGCCGTCGTCGTCGATCGTGCCCAGATCGCTGGTGCGGTACCAGCGCACCCCGTCCTCCTCAAAGAACGTTCGGGTTTCCTCGTCGGGCGCCTCGATGTAGCCGGCAGCGACCGTGTCCCCGCCCAGCAGGATGCGGCCGTCGGTATCTACCCGGACCGAAACGCCTTCCAACGGGTAGCCGTCGTACACGCAGCCGCCGGAGGTTTCCGCGGAACCGTACGTGGTGATGACCCGTACCCCGGCGTCGCGGGCGGCCGCCAGCAGGGCCTGCGGTGCAGGTGCGCCGCCCAGCAGGATGGCATTGAACCGGCGGAGCACCGCCAGCGTGTCCGGCGACGGATCATCCAGGAGGCGCTGGAGCTGCGTGGGGACCAGCGAGGTGAAGCGGATTTTGTCGGTCAGTTCCAGCGCGGCGGCGGTGAAGGCTTCCGGGGTGAAGCCGCCGGACATGTCCATGACCCAGGGTCGGGTCCCGGCAAACAGGGACCGCACCAGCACCTGGATGCCGGCGACGAACTGCACCGGCAGGGCCAGGAGCCACTGGCCCTCGCCCTTGAGCCGCAGCGCTGTGGCCATCGAGGAGGCAGCCAGCGACTCAACGGTCAGCAGCGTTGCCTTGGGTGCACCCGTGGATCCGGAGGTGCGGACCACGGCCACGGCGTCGTCGCAGCCTGGGGTATCGACGTGCCCCACAAGGAGTCCGCCGTCACGCCCGACGGATAGTTCGACGGCGGGGCCCTCACCGTGGAGGGCGGCCGCCAGGGCTTTCAGGGCGGGTTCGATGTTGAGGGGTCCGCCGGGGACGGACGCCGGGGTTGCTTCGCTGTTCATTGCCGTCCTGCCTTAGAAGTAGTGCGGAAAGCGTGACCAGTCGGGGTCGCGTTTTTGCAGGAAGGCCTCCTTGCCCTCCACAGCCTCGTCCGTCATATATGCCAGGCGGGTAGCTTCACCGGCGAACACCTGCTGGCCGGCCAGGCCGTCGTCGGCCAGGTTGAAGGCGAACTTCAGCATGCGGATGGCCTGCGGGGACTGCCGGGCGATGTCCGCCGAGTACTCCAGCGCCACCTCCTCCAGCCGCGCGTGGTCCACGGCCTCATTCACCGCGCCCATCCGAACCATGTCCTCTGCGGAATATTCGCGTGCCAGGAAGAAAATCTCGCGGGCGGTTTTTTGCCCCACCTGCCGGGCCAGCAGGGCCGAGCCGTAGCCGGCGTCGAAACTTCCCACGGTGGCGTCCGTCTGCTTGAACCTGCCGTGCTGCCGGGATGCAATGGTGAGGTCCGCCACCACGTGCAGCGAGTGCCCGCCGCCGGCTGCCCAGCCGTTGACGACGGCGATGACCACCTTGGGCATGGTGCGCATGAGCCGCTGGACTTCCAGGATGTGCAGCCTGCCGGCGCGGGCGGGGTCGATGGTTTCCTGCGTCTCGCCGTCGGCATACCGGTAGCCGTCCCTTCCCCGGATCCGCTGGTCGCCGCCGGAGCAGAAGGAATGGCCGCCGTCCTGGGGGGACGGGCCGTTGCCGGTGAGCAGGACGGTTGCGACGTCGGGCGTCATCCGGGCGTGGTCCATGGCCCGGTAGAGCTCGTCCACGGTGCCGGGCCGGAACGCGTTGCGGACCTCGGGGCGGTTGAACGCGATGCGGACCGTGGGCAGGTCCCGGACCCAGCCGCCGTCGGTATCCCGCTCCACCTGGCGGTGGTAGGTCATGTCCTGGAAGTCCTCGAAACCGGAGACCACCCGCCAGCGGGTGGGATCGAAGACATCGGACACCGGGGCGGGGATCTGGTTGCTCACCGTCCAAGTCTAGTAATCGGTGTCAGCTGATGCAGAACTCGTTGCCCTCGGGGTCCGCCATGGTATGCCAGGAATGCGGGCCCTGCCGCGCGGACCAGAGGAAGGAGGCGCCGCGGGCTTCGAGTTCGCGCCGCACGTCGTCCTTGTCCCGGCCGTCGAGCCTGACGTCCCAGTGCACCCGGTTCTTTACCGTTTTCCCCTCGGGTGCGGCCTGGAACAGGATCCGCCGCTCCGGGGCCGGAGCCTCAATCTCCTCCGGCGGCCGGATGGCTGCGCCGTCCTTCCACACCAGGTCGCCGCGGTGCGTCATGGTCTGGTCCTCCGTGGCGAACCCCTGCTCGACCATGGAGCGGATGAATCCGGCGTCCTGCGGCTCCACCGCCCACTGCAGGGTTTCTGCCCACCAGTCTGCGAGCTCGTGCGGCCGGGCGGAATCGACAACTATCTGGATGTTCAGTCCCATCCGTCCACGGTAAATGCGGCGGGGGCGTTGCGGAAGATCTTTGGGGGAGCCGGCGGTACCTACGCCTGCACGTTCTGCATCTGGTTGAAGACTTCGGGCGGGATGGCGTAGACCAGGATTACGGCCAGCAGGTTCTTGGATGCGTGCACGAAGTAGGAGAACATCACGTTCCTGCCGGTCCACATGTAGACGAACACCAGCGTGGCGCCCATGGCCAGGTAGGGCAGCAACGCGGTGACGGTAATCGCTTCCTGCCCCACGATGTGCAGGGCCGCGAACAGCCCTACGGACAGGGCGCAGCAGATCCAGACGTTCACCCGCCTGCCCAGTTTCCCGATCAGGAGGTGGCGGAAGATGTATTCCTCCACGAAGGGGCCCACCACTACCAGGAGCGGAACCATGAGCCAGGCGGGGACCTGCTGCATCAGCGCCTGCAGCCCGGCCTGGTTCGCGGAGGTTTCCACCTGCCCGTTTGCGGCCACCACCACCGCGGTGAGGATCATCATCGCGATCACCGCCGCGGGCACCATCAACAGCGTGAACCAGGGCCGCGTTGCCAGGACCTTAAGGTCGCGGACCACCACTTTGCGGGCCGCCAGGAGCGCGAGTATTCCCACCGAGGCATAGAACAGCAGGTTCACGGCGTAAGAGGCCGCCGCCGGGGAGGGGGTAATCTGCCGAAGGAACGGGGCCACCAAATCACCCGCGGCAGCGAAGAACCCGGCAATCGCAACATAGAGGCACAGGGTGGCCAGGTCCATGGCGGAGAAACGGTACAGCTGGGGCTGCGGAGCGGGCGGTAAGCGGCGGACTGTGGCCATGCCTCCAGCCTATCGCCGGGCACCCGGATGTAGTGCGCGTCACGTACCACCCCCGACGGTCTTGTAGGATGATCAGGTCGCGTGAAGCTTCGGCAGTTCGACGATTTGCCCTCACAATTGCTGGTTGCACGGCCCACAGGCCGAATTTTGTGAGCTTGATCATACGAAGTCCGGATGCGGCCAACCCCCAACCCACAAGGAACAGTTGTGCCTCAAAGTACCCCCACAGACCTAATGAACAGCACGGCGCCATCCACCGCCGTCGACCCCTCCCTCAGCGCCGAGGGCTACAGCAAGACCCTTGGCCGCCGCCACGTCACCATGATCGCCATGGGCGGCGCCATCGGCGTGGGCCTCTTCATGGGAGCCGGCGGGCGCCTGGCCTCCACCGGCCCGGCCCTGATCTTCTCCTACGCCATCGCCGGCGTCATCGCCTACCTCCTGATGCGCGCCCTGGGCGAACTCATCATGTACCGCCAGACCTCCGGCTCCCTGGTGAGCTATGCCGGCGAGATGTTCGGCAAAAAGGGCGCCTTCATGTCCGGCTGGATGTACTTCATCAACTGGGGCATGACCGGCATCGCGGAGCTCATCGCGATCGGCCTGTACTTCCAGTTCTTCTTCCCCAACGTCCCCGTGGAAGCCTCGGCCATCGCCGCGCTGGCACTCCTGGTGGCCGTCAACCTGCTCAGCGTCAAGGCGTTTGGCGAGTTCGAATTCTGGGCGTCCTGCCTCAAGGTCGGCGCAATCGTCATTTTCCTGGCCGTGGGCACCTTCATGGTGGTCACCAACGCCAAGGTGGGCGACGGCCACGCATCCGTGTCGAACCTCTTCGCGTCCGAGGGCGGCATGTTCCCCAAGGGCGCGCTGGTGATGGTCCTGGTCCTGAATGCCGTGATCTTCGCCTACAACGGCATCGAGTTGGTTGGCGTCACCGCCGGCGAGATGCAAAAGCCGGAACGCGAAGTGCCCAAGGCGATCCGCGCCGTCGTACTCCGCATCGTGGTGTTCTACGTAGGGTCCGTCCTGCTGCTGGCCATGCTGCTTCCGTCCGACCAGTACAAGGCCGGCACCTCGCCGTTCGTCACCGTCTTCGGCCAGATGGGCCTGGGCTGGGTGGGTGATGTGATGAACATGATCGTCATCACCGCAGCGCTTTCCTCCTGCAACTCGGGCCTGTACTCCATCGGACGCGTCTTCCGCACCATGGCCAACAACGGCCACGCCCCGCAATGGCTCACCAAAATGTCCAAGCGGCACGTCCCGTACGCGGCCATTCTCGCCATCGCCGCGTTCTACCTGGTGGGGATCCTGCTGAACATCTGGCTGGGCGGCTCGCACGCGTTCGACCTCGCCCTGAACACCGCCTCCATCGGCGTGATCTTCTGCTGGGGCTCCATCTTTGCCAGCCAGATCGTGCTCCGGCGCCGCAAGGGCGTCACCTCCACCCTGCCCATGCCCGGTTCGCCATGGACCAGCTGGGCGGGCATGCTGGGCCTGCTCGCCATCACCGTGCTCATTGGCTTCGACACCATGACCAGCAAGGACGGCGAAGTGTTCTACCTGGGCCTGTGGACCCTGGCCACCATCCCGTTCTTCGCCGTGGTCCTGTGGCTGGGCTGGCAGAAGGTCAAGGACAACCAGCCCAAGAGCGAGCTCTACAGCTAGCATTTTTCACGGAATAACGTTCGACGGCGGGCCGTCCCCTGGGTGGGGCGGGCCGCCGTCGGCGTTTCATACGGACGGTGGGGAGCGCTCACTCCTTCAGGTACCGGGCGAAGTGGTCTTCAATGCGCTGCCAGGCCTCGGGCGAGGACGCGGGATCCGGGCCCACGCCCATGACCCGCATCAGCGGCCTGAGGAGTGCCGGCCCCTGCTCTTCATCATTGAGGAAGGCGTGGCCGGCTGTGGGGAACTCCTTGACGCTGTGCTCGATGCCCAGCTGGTCGAGGGCCGATTCGAGCCGGGCCGCGGCTCCTTTCAGGGACTTGTCCGCGCCGCCGTAGTTGGCCACGATGGGGCACGCGCCGCGCAATGCTTCCACCAGCTCCTCCTGCTGCTTTCCCGGGAGCCTGCCATAGTTCACTGAGGCGGCGTCGAACCCGTCCCGGGCCACCAGCAGGGCGAACCCGCCGCCCATGCAGAAGCCGATCACGCCGGTTCTGCCGTTACCCAGCTCCGACTGCGCAAGCCAGGTGCGCGCGGTGGCGATGTCGGTAAAGGGCCGGCCGCTGCGGGCGGCCATGGCGCGCATGGTTCCCACCAGGCAGCGCCGCGCGCCGCCGTCGCTGTACAGGTCCAGCGCCAGGGTGAGGTAGCCGGCGCGCGCCAGCCGGTCCGCGTGCCGGCGGGTCTGGTCATCCAGGCCGAACACTTCGTGGATCATGACGACGCCGGGGAAAGGGCCCTGTCCGTCCGGTACGGCGAGGTAGCCCCGGAGGGAAGGCGATCCGCCGGCTGCGATGCTCTGTGCGCTCAGGTCTACGTAGGTCATGCCCAAGGCTAACCGTCCGCCTGCGGAAAGTCCGCTGCTTGACTTCCAGTGCCGGAGAATGCGGGCAAAGGTGGCTTGCGCCGCGTGGCCGCGGCAGACTTGGGCATGTGAGCGAACAGTGGGTGCTGCATGTGGACCTGGACCAGTTCATCGCTGCCGTTGAAATGCTGCGCCGCCCCGAGCTTGCGGGCAAGCCTGTGATCGTGGGAGGCCGCGGCGATCCCACCGAGCGGGCAGTTGTGTCCACGGCTTCCTATGAGGCCCGGGCCTATGGCGTCGGCTCCGGAATGCCGCTGCGCGTCGCCGCACGGAAAGTACCGGACGCTGTCATCCTGCCGGTGGACCACGAGGCCTACCTTGAGGCGTCGGAGAAGGTCATGGCGGTGCTCCGGTCGCAGTCCGGAACCACCGTTCAGGTGCTCGGTTGGGACGAGGCGTTTGTTGGCATCGAGGCCAGGGACCCGGAAGCCTTCGCCCGGCAAATCCAGCAGGCCGTCCTGGCGGAAACCCGGCTCCACTGCAGCATCGGGATCGGGGACACGCTGGTCCGTGCCAAGGTTGCGACGTCGTTGGGCAAGCCGGCGGGCATCTTCCGGCTCACGGAAAGCAACTGGCTGGACGTCATGGGGAAGCTGCCCACGATCGAGCTGTGGGGCGTGGGAACCAAGGTGTCGCGCCGCCTTGCCACCCTTGGCATAAAAACCGTTGCGGAACTTGCGGCCGCGGACCCCAACCACCTTGTCCCTGAGTTCGGGCCGAAGATGGGTCCGTGGTACGCCCAACTGGGACGGGGAGACGGCGCGCGGGTGGTTGACGACACGCCCTGGGTGGCCCGCGGGCACAGCCGGGAAACCACCTTCCAGCGCGACCTGACTGATCCGTCGCAGGTTGACGACGCCGTCAGGGAGTTGGCCGCGCGCGTGATGGAGGACGTTGCTGCCGAGGGGAGGCCGGTGGTCGGGCTGACGTTGAAGGTGCGCTACGCCCCGTTCACCACCAGGACGTATGCGCGGAAGATTCCCGAGACGCCGGATCCCGCGGAAGTACTGGCGCATGCCCTCGATCTCGTAGCGAAAATCGAGGCGGGACGCCCTATCCGGCTGCTCGGCCTGAGGGCCGAAATGACGATGCCGGACGATTCACGGCAGGGGCATACTCCCACCCGGAGCGGATGGTGACCCGGGAACTTTCCCATCCACCGATCCTGATCGATTGCTCCGTAAATGCCGTTTTGAAGCGTCATAACGGCATTTACTCAGCAATCGATGGTGGTGGACAGCGAAACGGCGGCAGGTCCGATGGACCCGCCGCCGTCGGACTGGTGCAGCATGCCGTTCGCTGCGGCTGCATCAGCAATGACTACTTGCGCTTGAACTCGTCCTTCACACTTTCGCCAACCTTCTTGGCATCCGCCTTGACCTGGTCGGCCTGGCCTTCTGCCTTGAGACGGTCGTTGCCGGTAGCGTTGCCTGCAGCTTCCTTGGCCTTGCCGCCAAGGTCCTCTGCCGCGTTACTGATCTTGTCTCCGAGGCCCATGGTTCCGGCCTCCTTTCGTTTCCATCGATCAACCGTGCCCTTTAAGGCTAAACAAAGCTTGCTTACTATTTCAAGTCCCCGCCGCACCCTCCCTGTTTCTCGTCAGCGGCGCTGCCGTTAGGCTCGGAGTCATGGATAAAGTGCGTGGCAAGGGAGCTGTCAAGGTGGCTCCGCCCCGGCTCTCCCCAGTGGAGCTGGAGGACCTTGAAGACCTGCCGGACCCGGCTTTCCAGCGCAGCGAACGGCATGAGGGCATCCGGTTCAGCCGCGCCGCCGGGGACGGGCTCGACCTTGGGGGAGCTGTCTTTGCCGAGTGCCGGTTCGACGGGGTTTCGTTCCATGAGGCCCAGCTCCGCGGCGCCTCGTTCCGTGACTGCGTCCTGGCGGAACTGTACGCGCCGGTATTCCGTGGTGCCCGCAGCACCTGGCGCGAGGTTGAGTTCCGGAATCCCCGCCTGGGCTCCGCCGAACTGTACGAAAGTGGCTGGCAGTCCGTGCGGATCGACGGCGGCA
This sequence comes from Arthrobacter liuii, assembly GCF_014639275.1. GTDB lineage: Bacteria > Actinomycetota > Actinomycetes > Actinomycetales > Micrococcaceae > Arthrobacter > Arthrobacter liuii. The sequence goes on from NZ_BMFW01000002.1 coordinate 115,103, forward strand.
AAGTGGACTTCATCAACCTCCGCGGCTCCAAGCTCACTGACGTGTTGATCAGCGGGTGCATCATCAACGAACTGGACCTCGGCGCCGCGGGCGCAACCCGCGTAAAGCTGGAGGACTGCACCATCGGATCCCTGGACCTGACCGGAGCCAAGCTGAAGGACTTCGACCTCAGGGGTACGGCATTCCGCAAGATCAGCGGGCTGGGCAGTCTGTCCGGACTCGTCATTGACGAGTATCAACTGGGCCTCCTGGCGCCCCTGATTGCCGCACACCTTGGCGTCACCGTCCTGTAAGCGGATGCGCACCGGCGGCCGTGCCGTGTACCATTTACAGAACGAACGGTCGGTAAGTGGAGAATTCCGCTGTGCCGGCCGCCGATGACAGTGCTGTTTATCGCGTGAAGGGTGTTTCCATGGCTGCAACCGCAGGTCCGCAGGCTTTCCTTGTTGGTGGGGTCCGAACGCCCGTGGGCAGGTACGGAGGCGCGCTGTCCTCCGTGCGGCCGGACGATCTTGCGGCGCTGGTGGTCCGCGAAGCAGTGGAACGCGCCGGGCTGGATCCGGAGGGCATTGACGAGGTAATCCTGGGCAATGCCAACGGGGCGGGCGAGGAGAACCGGAACGTAGCCCGGATGGCCACCCTGCTGGCTGGGCTGCCGCTCCACATCCCCGGGATCACCGTCAACCGGCTCTGCGCCTCCGGCCTCAGTGCCATCATCCAGGCAAGCCACATGATCAAGGCCGGCGCCGCGGACATCGTCATCGCCGGCGGCGTGGAGTCCATGAGCCGCGCACCCTGGGTACAGGAAAAGCCCGCCGCCGCGTTCGCCAAGCCCGGCCAGATTTTCGACACATCGATCGGGTGGCGCTTCACCAACCCGCACTTCCAGCACGGCGGCCTGTCCCGCGACGGGAAGATGACATACTCCATGCCCGAAACGGCGGAGGAGGTGGCGCGGGTGGACGGTATTTCCCGGGAAGACGCTGACGCGTTCGCGGTCCGCTCCCACCAGCTCGCCTTGGACGCCATCGAGGCCGGCCGTTTCAAGGACGAGATCGTGCCCGTGACGGTCAGGACCCGCAAGTCGGAGACCGTGGTGGACACGGACGAAGGCCCGCGCCCCGGTACCAGCCTGGACGTTCTCGCCAAACTGAGGCCGGTGGCGCACGGCGGATCCGTGGTCACGGCCGGCAACTCCTCGTCCCTCAATGATGGCGCTTCGGCCATCATCGTTGCCTCGGAAGCAGCCATCGAACGCCTGGGCCTGACACCGCGCGCCCGCATCATCGACGGCGCCTCCGCCGGCTGCGAACCCGAGATCATGGGCATCGGCCCGGTCCCCGCCACGCAGAAAGTGCTCAAGCGCAGCGGGCTCAGCATCGGTGACCTGTCCGCCGTCGAACTCAATGAAGCCTTTGCCACCCAGTCCCTGGCCTGCATCCGGCGGCTGGGCCTGGAACCGGAGATCGTGAACCGCGACGGCGGCGCCATCGCCCTGGGGCACCCGCTCGGTTCCAGCGGGTCGCGGCTCGCCATCACCCTGCTGGGGCGGATGGAACGCGAAGACGCCAAAATCGGCCTCGCCACCATGTGCGTCGGCGTGGGCCAGGGCACCGCGATGCTGCTGGAGAAAATCTGATGGCGGCCGCCGTGGACCTGGCCTCCGAAGACTTCTCCGCCCTCCTGGTGGAGGAGCGGGACGACCGCGTGGTGGTGCTGCTCAACCGGCCCGGGGTGAAGAATGCAATCGACCAGCAGATGGTGGACGAACTCCATACCGTCTGCGCCGCGCTTGAACAGAACCCGAAAGTGCTGATCATCGCCGGGGTGGACGGGGTCTTTGCCTCCGGCGCTGACATCGCCCAGTTGCGCGAACGGCGGCGGGACGATGCCCTGCAGGGGATTAACTCCACAATTTTCGTCCGGATCGCCAGGCTGCCCATGCCGGTCATCGCCGCGCTGGACGGCTACTGCCTGGGCGGCGGCGCGGAGCTCGCATATGCCGCGGACTTCCGGATCGGCACCCCCAATGTGCGCATCGGCAATCCGGAAACCGGCCTGGGGATCCTGGCTGCCGCCGGTGCCAGCTGGCGGCTCAAAGAGCTCGTCGGTGAGCCGCTGGCCAAGCAGATCCTCCTGGCCGGGCTGGTCCTCGGAGCGGATGAAGCCCGCGCCGCCAACCTCATCACCGAAATCCACGATCCCGCCGACCTCCTGGACGCCGCGCACAGCCTGGCCAACAGGATAGGACGGCAGGACCCGCTGGCCGTCCGCATCACCAAATCCGTGTTCCACGCACCTGCGGAAGCGCACCCGCTTATCGACCAGCTGGCCCAGGGCATCCTCTTCGAGTCCCAGGCCAAGTTCGACCGGATGCAGGCCTTCCTCGACCGCAATGCGGCGAGGAAGGCAAACGCAGCCTCCGCCACCTCCGCCGACGGAAAGTAGACCATGAGCAACACTGAACTAGCCGCCGGCCTTCCCCGCTTCGTGGGAGTGCTGGGAGGCGGCCGCATGGGCGCCGGCATCGCCCACGCCTTCCTCATTAAGGGTGCCCACGTGCTGGTGGTGGAGCGCGACGACGTCTCCGCCGAGGCTGCGCGGGAACGGGTGGAGTCGGCAGCGCTAAAGAGCATTGAGCGCGGGGCTGTGGACGCCAACTTCGAGGAACTGGCGTCCCGGCTGACCGTAAGCACCGACTACGACGCCTTCGCCGGCCGCCAACTGGTGGTGGAAGCGGTTCCGGAAAGCTGGGACCTCAAAGTGACGGCGCTGCGGGGCATCGAGGAGCGGCTGGCGGAGGACGCGTTCATCGCCTCGAACACGTCCTCACTGTCAGTCAACGGCCTGGCCCGCGAACTGAAGCGGCCGGAAAAGTTCCTGGGCCTGCACTTCTTCAACCCGGTGCCCGCATCCACGCTCATTGAGGTGGTGCTGGGGGAGCGCACGTCTCCCGGACTCGCTGCCGCGGCAAAATCCTGGGTTGAGGGACTCGGCAAGACCGCCGTCGTCGTCAACGATGCCCCGGGATTCGCGTCCTCACGCCTTGGCGTGGCCATCGCTCTGGAGGCCATGCGGATGGTGGAGGAGGGCGTCGCCTCGGCGGAGGACATCGATGCCGCGATGGTGCTGGGCTACAAACACCCCACCGGGCCGCTCAAAACCACTGACATCGTGGGCCTTGATGTGCGCCTGGGCATTGCCGAGTACCTGCATTCCACCCTTGGGGAGCGGTTTGCGCCGCCGCAGATCCTCAAGGACAAGGTGGCCCGGGGGGAACTGGGACGCAAGACCGGCAAGGGGTTTTTCGACTGGCCCAGCCAATAGCGCCGGCTAGTCGAAAAAGCCCACGATGTAGCCGATGAAGTACAGGAGGCAGAGCAGGACCACGACGCCGATGATGGCGATCCAGAGGAACTGCGTGCCCTTTCCCGGCCCCCGCTCCTCACGGCCTTGGGGGCCGACGGTGGATGCCTCGCCCGGGGGGGTTTCGCCGGGCGGAACACCGCCGCCCGGCTCCAGTCCTGTGATCTTGTCTTCCTCGGGATCCGGGTTGGTTCCTGACACAATAACTCCCTCGCTCAAAGGTCGTGGTGCTGTCCCCAGCGTAACCCGCCCTGCCGGCGGCCTAGGCTGGTGCCGTGACTTTCCTTGAACCCCTTACCCTGACCGGCCGCCACGTAATCCTGGAGCCGCTCGCCGAAGAGCACCACGACGGACTGCTGGAAGCTGCCATGGACGGCGAGCTGTGGAAGCTCTGGTACACGTCGGTGCCCGCGCCCGGCGCGATGGCAGCGGAAATCCGCCGCCGGCTCGCACTGCAGGAACAGGGATCCATGCTCCCGTTCACCACTCGGCTGATCGACGCCGGCACGGGCAGCCCGGGCCGCATCATCGGCATGACCACGTACATGAACATCGACGCCGCCACACCTCGGGTGGAAATCGGCTCCACCTGGAACGCAGCCTCGACGCAGGGGACCGGAACCAACCCCGATTCCAAGCTCCTGCTGCTCCGGCACGCCTTCGAGGTGCTGGGCTGCCCGGCCGTGGAGTTCCGCACGCACTGGCTGAACCACCAGTCTCGGGAGGCCATCGCCCGGCTGGGCGCCAAGCAGGACGGGGTGCTCCGCAGCCATTCACGGACCAGTGACGGGAACCTGCGGGACACCGTGGTGTTCTCCATCCTGGACCATGAATGGCCGGCGGTGCGCGCCGGGCTCGAGTACCGGCTGTATCGGCGGGGGTTAGGTGCCTGAACTAGGGAGCCGAGTAAACGCCAGCCTGGTTGAGCGCTGAGTAGTACGCCTGATAGCCCTTGGCGTTTGGGTGGAAGCTATCGGCATTGCCCGTGGCAGCGTTGATCCATGGGTCACCCGGCGTCAAGGCTCCGTGGCCGAGGAACTTCAAGCGCACATCGACGTACTGCACTTTGGGGTCGCCGGCGGTAGCCCCGTCGGCGAAGGCTGCTGCTTCCGCAATCGACCCATCTAGGTCGTCAGCCAGTTGCGTGGCCTGGTAGATGAACAGCGCCGCCGGACTGGTCATGCCCCCCGGGATGGGGTCGATCAGGTAGGGGTAGCCGGTCACCACAATCTTGGCGTTGGGCGCTGCCGCCCGCACGCTATTGATCATCGAAAGCACATTGTTGTAGAGCTTTTTGCTCTGGATCAGCGTGTTGGCAGTGGTTGTGGCGTCCAAGCAATCCTGACCTGGTGTGACATTAATGAGCGCCACGCCGCAGGCACCGATGATGGAACCGAAGCCGATGTCATTGCCGCCGGCGGTAATGGTCACCAGTTCGGTGCTTTTGTTCAGCTGGCGGAGCTGGGTGTTGACCACGTCCGAGGTTGTGTTGCCGCTGCAGGCCGCGTTAACCACCAACTGGATGGCTTTGCTCTGGTCAGCGAGCTCGGAATAGGCGTTGTCGCTGCGGTAGCAGGCATCCAGGTAGGGTCCCGCCCCTTGTCCGGCAGCAAAGGAGTCTCCCAGCGCGATGTATTTGGTTTTGTCCACTGCCTGCGCCGGGGCCGCGGCGAGGCTGGCGGCCATCACCAGGCTGGCGAGGCTGGCCGCGAAAGCCGGGACTCGGCGTCGTAATGCTGCATTTCCCACTGGGTTCCCCTTTGAACATTAGTCACTTGAAGTAGCTGGTGTTGCAACAGTATGGCCCAGCAGGTTGAGCGTCTGAGGCCTTTGTACCCTTCCGGTTCCGTGCTTTTGTGACGTGGTGCTGAGTGACCAATGTGATTAGCTGATCGGATGAAAGACGTGGGCAGGTCCGTGGATTGGGATGGCGCTGTCAACGCCTGGCACGTTTCGGGCGGCATCTACCGGATGGGGCGGCGCGAGTGGCTCACTGAAGCAGGGTGGAAGCAGGCTTTCGACGACGGCGTCCGCACCATTGTGGACCTGCGCAACGCAGCGGAGGCGCGGCACCGGGACACCGATCCTGTGGTGCCTGCGGCTGCCTTGGCGGGTATCGACGTGGTGCAGGCACCCACCGAGGATCCCGGCGATCCGCGGTTCACCGCCGTTACCGGGCCCTACCTGAACGATCCTGCGCACTACGCCGAGAACGCCCGGCTGTTCCCGGAAAAGCTGGTGGGCGTGTTCCGGGCCATTGCCCTGGCCGCACCCAAGGGAGACGTCGTACTGCACTGCGCCGCCGGACGCGACCGCAGCGGCCTGGTGGCTGCCATGATCCAGGACCTGTCGGGTGACCCAGACGAGGCAATCGCCGAGGGCTACCGGCGGGCCGCCCGCGGCATCAACGAGCGCTACCGCACGCACGGGCCGCCGCACAGCCGCGAACGGTACCTGGACCAGGCGGAACTGGCGCCCCTGCTGGAGGAACGTGGCCTGGCGGTGGTCGCGTTCGTCCGCGGCCTGGATGTCCGAAGCTTCCTGCTCGCGAACGGACTGCAAGAGGCGGAGCTGGAGGCCGTCCTGGCCCTCTCCGGAATCCGTGCGCATAGAATGGGACGCATGTGACGCATGTGACGTAAGGGAATGATGCCTTCGTTACGTTAGTAGGCGGAGAGACTTCGATGACTGGGACGGTTGCACCAAGGAACAAGATTCTTGCCGGGGGCGTGATGGCTGGGATCATTATTGCGCTGGGCGCTGCTGCCGGGCCAACGGCAGCCTTTGCGGGGAGCTCCACGCCGGGCGACCCGGCGGCGGGCAACCCTGTAGTTTCGCCAACGCCCACTGGCGGGCCCGGAACCCCCCAGTCCGGCGGGCAGGCAGATCCTTCGCCTTCGCCTGCTCCCTCCGGTGCAGGACTCCCTGAAGCCGTGCTGCGTGACCTGGGCATGACCATGGCGGAATTCAACACGGCAGGCGAGCTGGGGCGGCAGGCGGTGCAGGCCTTGAATTCCCTGCAAGTGCTTCCGGGCTATGCGGGGATCAGCCTTGGAAACGGGATGATCCAGGTGCGCGGCACCGGTTCTGCCCTGCAGGCGCGGGTGGACGAACTGAACAAGTCCGGCGGGGCAAAGTTCGTGCTCGTTGCACCCGCAACGCCGGAAGCACCAGTACCAGCACCAGCGCCGGCAACACCAGCGCCGGCTGCAGCGCCGCAGCCTCACGCCGCTGCAACTGCTGGCCCGGGCCGGGACCGCCAGATCGCAGTCAGCGCCGATCAACTCTTCCAGGCCTATCTGCGGGATGTCGGAACAACAGGGCTGCAGGCTGTGGTCTCCGAGGCGGGAAGATTCGTCATCCGGACAGGCGGAGTCGCCGCGGCACAGTCGACACCTGACGGCGGTGCAGCGGCAGCCGCCCCGAACCAAACCGGTGCCGTGGCGAGCCCCGGAAAGATCTCGCCATCGGAATTCGTCTCGAAGTACGCCAACGTAGTGCTCGACGGCGCTGCCCCCCTTAAACCGGAAGCTGACGTCCCCGGCGGGGTGGGCTACAGGTCCGACAACGGGTTCACCTGTTCGACAGGCTTCTCCGCCTTTGGTCCGGCGGGACTGCCTGCGGTCCTTACCGCCGGGCACTGCGCAGAAGACGGTACTGCGAAAACGGTTGACCTGCTGCTTGGGGGAGCACCGGCCGGCCGGCTGGGGAGCTTCCAGTTCAGCCAGTTTGGCGGTCCTGGAAACTCCCCGGTGCTCAACCCCACAACCCCCATGGGCCCGGACTACACCGCGGTCACCGATCCGGGAAACGTTGGAACCGACATTGCCGTCATCGGTGCGATCCGGCAGGACCTGGACCCGCTGCCGGCCGCCAGTACCCACGGGGACCCTTCGGAGCCAGGTCCGGACGTGAAGATCATCGGAACGGCCTCCCCGGTGCTGGGCATGCCGGTCTGCCGCTCGGGGTGGAGGACGGGGTGGTCCTGCGGGCACATCGGTGCCGTGGGGATCTTCCTGGTGGGCGGCCCCACCTATGTCGACAACCCCTCCGATCCCAGGCATAACGATATCCGTGCGTTCAACGGGTTCCTCTCCTACGACGTCCATTCCGCGGGTGGTGACTCGGGCGGCCCTTGGATCAGCGGAAACTTCGCGGTGGGCACCCATTCCGCAGGTAACTCGGGCGGTGCCCAAAACATCGCCGTGGCGGCCACCCTCCAGGACTCCCTGAAGGTGCTTCCCGGGTACCAACTGGAACTCTTCCTCAATAAGCCCGAACTCGTGGCCCAGGCAGACAAAACGTTCAAGGCAGGGGCCAGCATCACGGGCCGGGTCCCGGCCGCCCCGGCCTCCGCCGTGGCCGCCGGTTCGCAGGTCCGAATCACCTATTCCGGCCGGCAGCCGTTCGACGTGCCCGTGGATGCCGCCGGCAACTGGTCCTTCACCGCACCGGAAGCGCCGGGACCATTTACTTTTACGGCTGAGACCGTGAACGGTTTCAGCCGCTCGGGTCCCGTATCACTGAGCATCGTCATTGCGCCATCGTTCCTTCCCGCGCCGGCCATAACCACCCCAGCGAACGAGCCGCTGCCCGGGTTGAAGACCATCGAAGGCACGGGAACGCCCGGCGCCACAGTCACCCTGTCCGGGGACGTCGCAGGCTCGGTGCTGGTCGGGACCGATGGCCGCTGGTCGGTTTCACTGCCGGCCCCGGCGCCGTACGGCAAGGTAGTCGCCACCGCAGTGCAGTCATACCCGGGCCTCCCCGACAGCCCCGCCACCACGGTTGTTTTTTCCGTCACGCCGCCACCCCCGGCCGTGACCAGCCTTACCGACGGGCAGCACCTCAAGCAGGACGCGCTGCCGGCGAGCATTGCCGGAACCGGACTGAACGGCGCAGACATCACGGTGTCCATCGACGGAAAGCCCGCAGCCGGCACGGTCGGCGGGGGCGCAACGGGATCCCGCTCCGTGGGGACAGGCCTGGCACCGTTGGTCCTGGTGGCAGGTGGAACCTGGAAGGTTCCCTTTCCCGCCGGTCTGGGCGCCGGCCCCCACACATTGTCGGTGACGCAGACGGTGGACGGCGTGGCGTCCGGCCCCGCTGACCTCACGTTCACCGTCGACGCCCCGCCCCCGGTTCTTCCGGCCGGGAACATCACAAATGGGGCTCTCGCCGCCACCGGATCCGCCGGGGTAATGGCCGCCGCGGCCGCCGCTGTGGCCGCGCTCGCCGTCGGAACCCTGCTAATGGTGCTGGTCCGCCGCAGGAAGCGGTCTTCGGCCCGGTAGCCGCTACTTGTGGCGCTTCATCAGCAGGTTGGTGATGCGCAGCGTGCACAGCCGCTGGCCTGCCTCATTGGTGATGAGCACCTCATGCGTGGTCAGCGTGCCGCCCAGGTGGATGGGCGTGGCCGTGATGGTCACCTGGCCCTCCCGCGCCGAACGGTGGTGGGTGGCGGAAACGTCCACGCCCACCGCCGTCTTGCCCATGGTGCTGGCGTGGATCACCGCGGCCCAGGACCCTACGGCCTCGCCCACGGCAAGGGAGGCGCCGCCGTGCAGCAGCCCGAACGATTGCCTGTTGCCCTCCACCGGCATGGTGGCCACGACGCGTTCCACGGACTCCTCCAGGATTTTCACGCCCATCTTCTCGTCCAGCTCACCCAGGGTGATTTTCCAGAGTTCGTGCGCGGACGGCCGGTTCCCGGCGGCATCCGTGGGGGACGGGGCGTTCATAAGTTCTCCTTTGAGGCGGCCAGATTCGGTCCTGGCCTTCTAGTCTGCAGCACGGCACTTCATGTATGGTGAATATATTACCGAACGGACGGTCAGTAATGGCTGTCCTGTTTGCCTGCCCCCTTGTTGGAAGGACCGTCAACGATGACCACCACAGCCACAGCTCCCCAGGCCACGGTCGACACCGTGGAGACAGTGCCCAGCTTCGTCATGGATGCCTGGTGGACTCCCGACGCCGACTCGTCGGCTTCCGCGGTCCCCGTCCGGGACGCGAGCACGGGGGAGATCCTGGCCAAGGTAAGCACGGAGGGGCTGGACCTCGCAGGCGTGGTGGAATACGGACGCACCACCGGCCAGGTTGAACTGGGCAAGCTGACCTTCCACCAGCGGGCCCTCAAGCTCAAGGAGCTGGCGCAGTACCTGAACGGCCGCCGCGACCACTTCTACGCGTTCTCCGCGCAGACCGGCGCCACCAAGATCGACTCGATGGTGGACATCGACGGCGGCATCGGCGTCCTGTTCACGTTCGGTTCCAAGGGCCGGCGCGAACTGCCCAATTCGCAGGTGGTGGTGGAGGGGCCCTTGGAGGTGCTCTCCAAGGACGGGTCGTTTGCCGGCGAGCACATCTATACGCGCATTCCGGGCGTCGCCGTGCAGATCAACGCCTTCAACTTCCCGGTCTGGGGCATGCTCGAAAAGTTCGCCCCCGCTTTCCTCGCCGGCGTCCCCACCATCGTCAAGCCCGCCACCCCCACGGGATACGTTGCCGCCGCGGTGGTCAAGGCCATCGTGGAATCCAACATCCTGCCCAAGGGTTCCCTGCAGCTGGTCTCCGGCTCTGTCCGCGGCCTGCTGGACTTGCTGGACTACCGCGACCTGGTGGCGTTCACCGGCTCCGCGTCCACTGCCAAGTCGCTGAAGTCCCACCCGAACGTGGTGGAGGGCGGCGTCCGGTTCACCTCCGAGACCGACTCCCTGAACGCCGCCATCCTGGGCCCGGATGCGGTGGAGGGCACCCCCGAGTTCGATGCCTTCGTCAAGTCCGTGGTCACCGAAATGACCGTCAAGGCCGGCCAGAAGTGCACCGCTATCCGTCGCGCCATTGTGCCCCAGGAACTGGTGCCCGCCGTGTCGGCGGCCATCGGCAAGCGCATATCGGAGCGCATTGTCCTGGGTGATCCCCGCGGGGAGGGCGTCACGATGGGCGCACTTGCGTCCGTGGAACAGCTTGAGGATGTCCGTGCGGCCGTGCAGTCCATGCTCGACGCCGGCGGTGAGCTTGCGTACGGAACGCTCGATTCGCCGTCGGTCACCTCCGCCGACGGAACCACCGGGGTAGTGGCCGCCGGGGCGTTCATGGCCCCCGTTGTCCTGAACTGGGACAACCCGGAAGCCGAAGCCATCCACTCGCTCGAAGCGTTCGGGCCGGTGTCGTCCGTGATCGGCTACAAGGACCTGCCCGACGCCGTCCGGCTGGCGGCCCGCGGCGGCGGCTCCCTTGTGGCCTCGGTGTGCACCAACGATCCCGGCGTGGCCCGCGAACTGGTCACCGGCATCGCCGCGCACCACGGCCGCGTCCTGATGCTCAACCGCGAGGACGCCCGCTCGTCCACCGGCCACGGTTCGCCGGTTCCCCACCTGGTCCACGGCGGACCGGGACGTGCCGGCGGCGGCGAGGAGCTGGGCGGCATCCGCTCCGTGCTGCACCACATGCAGCGGACCGCCATCCAGGGCTCCCCGAACATGCTCACCGCCGTCACTGGTGTGTGGCACGCGGGAGCTGACCGCAACTTCACGCTGGAGACCGAGGGGATGCACCCGTTCCGCAAGGCCCTTGCCACCCTCCGGATCGGTGATGCCGTCCGTTCGGAGCTGCGGCAGGTGACGCTCGAAGACATCGACGCGTTCGCCAACTCCACCGGCGACACGTTCTACGCCCACACCAACCATGAGGCGGCGGAAGCCAACCCGTTCTTCCCCGGCATCGTGGCGCACGGCTACCTGCTGCTGGCTTGGGGCGCCGGGCTGTTCGTGGAGCCCGCCCCGGGCCCCGTGCTTGCCAACTACGGCCTGGAGAACCTGCGCTTCATCACCCCTGTTGCGGCAGGTGATTCGATCCGGGTAACCCTCACGGCCAAGAAGATCACCCCGCGCGAAACCGACGAATTCGGCGAGGTGGCCTGGGACGCCGTGCTCACCAACCAGGACGACGAAATCGTGGCCACCTACGACGTCCTCACCCTGGTGGAGAAGTAGCCCCACCAGACGCCCGCCCACTTTTGGCAGTCTTTCTCTAAACGCCGGCTCACTTTTCTTAGGACAGTGAGCGGGCGTTTGGCTTTTGGTAGTCAAAGGTGAGCGGGCGTTTGGGGGATTTGGGGCGGGAAGGTGGGGAGTTGGGGCGGGTCTTTTTGGGTCACGCGGGCGTAAGATTCTGCCCGTAGGAGGTGGCCCAATGACCCTGAGAATGAACACAGCCACAACCATCCTGCCAGTCGATGATGCCGCGCGCGCCCGCAGCTTCTACACCGAAAAGCTCGGACTGCCGCACCGCGGAAAGACGGACGATGGAAGCGAATTACTAGGCACGGACGGCGGCCCGATGCTGCAGCTGATGCCGGTCTCCGACGGCAGGCACTCCGAACACACCGCGCTGAGTTTTGAGGTCGCGGACATCGAGGCAACCGTCCGCGACATGGAGGCCAGGGGCGTAACCTTCCAGGACTACGACCTGCCCACCCTGAAGACGGAAAACCACATTTGTACCACCGGGTCGGAAAAGTGCGCGTGGTTCATGGACACCGAGCACAACATCCTGTGCGTCCACCAGAACCTTGGCGGCGAACTGGAGTACCAGGTTTAGGCAGGCAAGCAGGCAGGCAAGCGGGCCGCAGCCAGGCCGCAAACCAAAGCAGCAGGGGTGCCCCGGTCGGATCGGGGCACCCCTGCTGCTTGTCTTTGGGCGGCGCGCGTCAGCTTTCGGCGCCGCCATGCAGGCTGTCGTCGCTGCTGTCATCCTCGGGGCCGGTGCCGCGGCCGTCTTCGCTGCGGTCGGAGAGGTCCATGTTGCCACGGGCTTCATCCATGGTGGGGCCTCCGGAGGGGATGCTGTACGTGTCCGGGCGGACGCCGTGCGACTGTTCCTCGATCAGGGCCTGCTCCTCGCTGAAGCGAATCACGTTGGCTTCGTCGCCCGCGTCGCCGGGAACGTCTTCGCGGAGCTTGGACGGGTCCGGAACGATGAATCCGGCCTCGGGTTCTTCCTTGTGGTGGCTCATTTTCTTTCCTTCCTCCGGATGGTGGCTTTCTACCACCGTAGCCGGGAAACAGGGAAAATACCAAGCACACTTATCATTCTGCGGCGTACCCGGGCGGCGGGGACTTAAGCTTCTGCGTGCAGGCCCTCGAACGCCATGGTGATAACGTCGTCGGCCAGCCGCTGCGGCGAGAGGGAACCGCCCGGCTTGTACCACTCCACGATGGAGTTGATCATGCCGAACAGGAGCCGTGAGACGGTGCGGGGGTCGATGTCCGCGCGAAGCGACCCCTCGTCGCGGGCGGCCGAAATCAGGCCGGCCACCTTGTGGTCGAAAGTGCGGCGCCGTTCCAGGGCGTCCCGCTCGATGTCAGTATTGCCGCGGAGGCGCAGCAGCAGGGTAACGAAGGGCAGTCGGTCCACCAGTACCGCAACTGTCTGACGGAGCACGAACTCAAGCCGGGCGTCGGCCGCCCCCGACGTTGCCTCCGGCTGCTCCAGGATGGACTCAAGGCCGCCCAGGGCATGGTCCAGGGCGAGTTTGAGGAGATCACCCTTGGACGGCACGTGGTGGTAGATCGCAGACTTGGAGATGCCCAGGTTCTCGGCGAGGATTCCCATCGAGGTGGCGTCGTAGCCGTGCCGGTTGAAGACGTCCACTGCGATGCGGAGCACCGACTGCTGGTCGTATCCGGGGCGGCCGCGCTTGGTGGGTGCATCAGTTGTGGGCATACGCGCCATTTTCTCATGAACGTTCGGTTACTCTGGCACCGGCGCGCCCCCAGCCGTTGGCCGGGGACATGCGGCCCTGCGGGCAGCGGGAAGAGGGAAACGCTGCCGCCCCGGGGCGGCAGCGTTCCGGGGGCGCCTTAGCCCTTCGGGCGCAGGTCGTAAATCCGCCGCAGCTTGCCGTTGGACCGCTCCAGCGACCCCGGCTCCACCACGTCCACCGAGCACGAAGAACCCACGTGGATCTTGATCTGTTCCTTCAAGGTGCGTGCCGCCGTCGTGCTCTGCTCGATGGTGACGGTGTCCCGGCGCTCGATCCGGACGGTCAGCTGGTCCATCCGCTGGCCTGTCGGACGGGTGAGTTCGAGCTGGAAGTGCGGGCTGAGTTCGGGGATGCGGAGGGCAATTTCCTCGATCTGGGACGGGAAGAGGTTCACGCCGCGCAGGATGATCATGTCGTCGCTGCGGCCGGTGATGCGGCCCATCCGGCGGTGCGCGGGCCGTGCCGTTCCGGGCAGCAGGCGGGTGAGGTCCTTGGTGCGGTAGCGGATGATCGGCAGGGCTTCCTTGGTGAGGGAGGTGAACACGAGTTCGCCGTGTTCGCCGTCGCGCAGGACGTTTTCCTTGCCGGCCACCGGGTTGAACGGGTCGATGATTTCTGGGCGGAAGTGGTCCTCCCAGATGTGGCTGCCGTCCTGCGTTTCCACTGCCTCGCCGGCGACGCCCGGGCCCATCACCTCGGAAAGGCCGTAGATGTCGCAGGCCTTGATGTTCATCATGACTTCGAGCTCGTGCCGCATCTCCTCGGTCCATGGCTCCGCGCCCAGTACGGCGTACTTCAGGGAAGTGGAGGCGGGGTCGATGCCCATGTGCGCCATGGCGTCGGCGATGGTGAGCAGGTAGGTGGGGGTCGCAAGGATGGCGTCCGGCTTGAAGTCCTGGATCAGCTGGATCTGGCGTTCGGTCTGGCCGCCGGAGATGGGGATGACCGTGCAGCCCAGGGCTTCGGCGCCGGCGTGGGCGCCCAGGCCGCCGGTGAACAGGCCGTAGCCGTAGGCGTTGTGGACCTTCATGCCGGGGCGGATGCCGGAGGCGCGGAAGCTGCGGGCCACCAGTTTGGCCCAGTCGGCCAGGTCCTGCTTGGTGTAGCCGACGACGGTGGGCCGGCCCGTGGTGCCCGAGCTTGCGTGCACGCGGGCTACTTCGCTCTGCGGGACGGCGAACATGCCGAACGGGTATTCCTCGCGCAGGTCGTCCTTGGTGGTGAAGGGGAAGTTGCCGAGGTCGTCCAGTTCCTGCAGGTCGTTGGGGTGGATGCCGGCGTCGTCGAACTTGCGCTTGTACAGCGGGACCCGGTCGTAGGCGTAGGCCACGGTGTGCTGCAGGCGGCTGAGCTGGAGGGCTTCGAGCTCGTCGCGGGAGATGGTTTCCTCGCGGTCCAGGCCAGGGTCGATGCCGGCGGCGGCGGGGGTTTCGGGGGCATGCAGGGTCATGGTTTTCCTACTTCTTGGGGATGGTGCGGCTGCGTCCGCGGAACTCGGCGATGAGCTCGCCCGGGGAACTGGGCTGTGATTTGGAAGCCGGTGAACCGGCGCCGGCGGCGAAGATCTGGATGTCGTACAGGCCGCTGCGGCCGGCGCTGGAGCGTCGGTCCGCGACGGCGGTGAGCACCTGGCCCCGGAACGCCGGCTTCAGGAAATTGATGTCCACGCCGGAGGCAACGGTGATGGTGCCTTCCTCGCCGGGTGCAGGGTGGATGGGGTTGCACGCCAGGGCGAAGGCGGTATCGCCGAAGGCGAAGATCATTCCGCCGTGGGCCATGCCGAAGCCGTTGAGCATTTCCTGCCGGAGGGTCATCCGGATGGTGGCATGTCCGTCGCTGAGGGCGAGGACCTCGATTCCCATCCATTCGGAGGCATAGTCGTTTTCCAGGATGGGGTGGGTGGCCCCGGAAAGGGTGGTCTCAGCCATGCGTCATTGCCTCCAGCTTTATTTACCGAATGTTCATTAGGTAATCCCATGAGGGGGTCCGGTGTCAAGGGGGATGCCCTTCCGGTGCGGGGCCTTCCTGCCCACTTACTTTGGTGGCCCGGGGCGTCAGGCCGGGGACACGCCGTCGTCCGCGGCGCGCCGCAGGCTGGAGGGAAAAGCAACTGGGCTGGAATGCACGACGGCGGCCCGCACCCCTCCCCGCGAGACGGCACTTGGCGGCAGTCGCGGCGGTGAACACTGCCCTTAGGTGGCAACTCGCGGGGAGGGAAGTGCAAGGATGGGAGGACCGGCACCAGCAAGAACAGCAAAGGGCGGACCATGGCCAAAGGCATCTACGTCAGCGCAACCACACCCGGCTCGGGCAAGTCCCTCGTGGCCTTGGGTCTGGCGGACACCCTGCACCGGCACGCGGACAGGATCGGATTCTTCAAGCCGGTGGTTCACGGGTCCCCGGCTGACGATCCCATGGTGGCGCTGATGAAAGCCCGTTTTGCACTGGAGGACGAGCGCTGCCGCGGCGGGCTGACCTATGACGAGGTCCGCACCCTGCTGGCAGAAGGCAACCGGGCGGAAATCGACGCCCGGTGCGTGGAGATCTTCGCCGACATCGCCCGCAACTGCGACGTGGTGATCGTGGAGGGGACGGACCTGGTGGGCCAGGACTCCGCCGTCGAGTTCGACCTCAACGCACGGCTGGCCAACAACCTCGCCACGCCCGTGGTGGCGGTGGTGGGGGCCAAAGGCCGGACAGTGGGCGAAGCCGCTGCCGCCGTCGAAGTTGCCCGCAAGGAACTCGCCGCCGAAAAGTGCGCGCTGCTGGCCATCATGGTCAACCGGGCGGACGCCAGGGACCTGGATGCCATCGCCGCCGCCGTGAAGCCGGGTGCTTC
Source organism: Arthrobacter liuii (assembly GCF_014639275.1). Classification (GTDB taxonomy): domain Bacteria; phylum Actinomycetota; class Actinomycetes; order Actinomycetales; family Micrococcaceae; genus Arthrobacter; species Arthrobacter liuii. The sequence continues at coordinate 131,077 of NZ_BMFW01000002.1, forward strand.
CGGCCGGCCCGTGTACATCCTGCCCGAGCTGGAGGAGATCGCCCGGCCCACCACCGGCGAGGTGGCCGCAGCTCTGGGCGTCCGGCAGATCGCGGGAACCCCGGACATGGAACGCGACGTCAGGGACATCAAGGTGGCCGCCATGAACGTGGGCAACTTCCTGAACGTGCTGGACGAGGGCGCCCTGGTGATCGTTCCGGGGGACCGGGCGGACGTGATGGTGGCCTGCCTGGCGTCCTCCTTCTCGCCCGAGTTTCCCGTGCCATCCGCGCTCATCCTCACCGGCGGCCTGGCTCCGGACGCCAACATCTACCCGCTCCTGGCCCAGGCGCCGTTCCCCGTGTTCGCCGCGGACGAGGACACCTATCACACCGCCCGCCGGGTCTCCGAGGTTCGCAGCGAGATCTGGTCGGGGCACCGCCGCAAGGTGGCCTCCGCGCTGGGCCTGTGGTCGCGTCGCGTGGATGAAGCTGAGTTGGTGGAACGCCTGCACCTGCCGCGGCCCGAGCGGATGACCCCGCTGCGGTTCCTGCACGACCTCATCGAGCGCGCGCGGGCGCAGCGCCGCCACGTGGTGCTGCCGGAGGGCACGGATGTCCGGATCCTGCGCGCGGCCGAGATCCTGCACCGCCGCGACGTCTGCGACCTGACGCTGCTGGGACCGGAATCCGACGTCCGTGAACTGGCCGGCGCCAACGGCATCGACCTGTCCGGCATCAACGTCATCGATCCGGCCACGTCAGACCTGCGGCTGAAGTTCGCCGCGAAGTACGCCGAACTGCGCGCGCACAAGGGAGTGGACCTCCCCAAAGCCCTGGAAATCATGCAGGACGTGAGCTACTTCGGAACCATGATGGTCCAGCTGGGCGTCGTGGACGGAATGGTCTCCGGCGCCGCCCACACCACGGCCCACACCATCCGGCCGGCCCTGGAGTTCGTGAAAACCCGCGAGGGGGTGAAGATCGTGTCCTCGGTATTCCTGATGCTGATGCCGGACCGGGTGCTGGTCTACGGCGACTGTGCCGTGAACCCGGATCCGAACGTGGAGCAGCTGGCGGACATCGCCCTGGCCTCGGCCGGGACCGCCGCCCAGTTCGGGGTGGAGCCACGGGTTGCCATGCTGTCCTATTCCACCGGCGGCTCCGGCTCCGGCGAGGCGGTGGACGAGGTGCGGCAGGCCACCGAGCTGGTGCGCCAGCGCCGGCCCGACCTCGCCGTGGAGGGCCCCATCCAGTACGACGCCGCCGTGGACGCCTCGATCGCCGCGTCCAAGATGCCCGGTTCCACCGTGGCCGGGCAGGCCACCGTGTTCATCTTCCCGGACCTGAACACTGGCAACAACACGTACAAGGCGGTGCAGCAGAGCTCCGGGGCCGTGGCGGTGGGCCCGGTCCTGCAGGGTCTGCGGAAGCCGGTCAACGACCTCTCCCGCGGCTGCACCGTGGAGGACATCGTGAACACGGTGGCCATCACGGCAATCCAGGCGCAGGCCCAGGGTCCAGCGCAAGCGGAAAGCCAGGCTCAAGCCCACACTCCGGCAGGGGCACCGGCCTCCTAGGACACCATGCACAAAAGTACGACGCCGGCACTTTCTTGAGTGCCGGCGTCGTACTTTTGCCTGGGGGTACTTGGAAGGACCTAGGCAGCAGCCTCCACCTTCAGCGGTTCAATCTTGCCCATGACGAACAGGTAGTTGGCTGCGCCGATGAGGGAAACTGCACCGATTACGGCAAGAGGCGCCACGAAGGAACCTGTCTGGTCGACGAGCACGCCGATGAGGATCGGCGTGAAGATGCCGGCCAGGTTGGAGGCGAAGTTCTGCAGGCCACCGATGGAGCCCACCTGGCGTGAGCTGGGGGCGACGTCGGCCGGCAGCGACCAGATGCCGGTGGCTGCCACGGTGAGGCTCGAGTAGGCGACCGACAACAGGGCCAGCGCCATCCAGGCTTCCGGGACCAGCGCGGCAAACATGATGACCGAGCCTCCGGCCAGGCCGCCGGCGATGGCCGTCTTGCGGACCTTGCTGACCGGCGACCCTGCCCGCACGGCACGGTCTGCCAGGTAGCCGCCAAGCCAGCCGAAGAGGACCGCGCAGATGCCGGGGATGGCGCCGAAGAAGCCCAGCTTGAGGAGATCGAAGCCACGTTCCTTGACCAGGTAGCTGGGGAAGAACGTGATGAAGAAGTAGATGGCGCTGTTCAGGCAGAAGAAGCCGAACATCATGCTGAGGATGGTCCGGTACTTGAAGAGCGAACGCCAGGGGAGCTTGGCGGCGCTTTCGTCATCGCTCGCCGCGCCGCGGGCGCCGCCTTCCTGGATGTAGCTGACCTCGGCTGCGTTCGCGCCGCTGTGCTCCCCGGGGCTGCGGTAGTACTTCCACCAGGCGGCGGCCCAGATGATTCCAAGGACGCCGATAATGATGAAGACGGCGTGCCAGGAAGTGAACCCCACGAGGAGGGTGACGATCGGCAGCGCAATCACTGCTCCGACGCGCGAGCCCGAGTCCCAGATGCTGGTGGCAAAGGCGCGTTCCCGGACCGGGAACCAGGTGGCCACCACCTTGGCGGCAGTGCTGGGGGCTGGGCTTTCGCCCACCCCCAGGAGGAAGCGTGCCGCGAAAAGGGACCAGAAACTGGAGGCGGCTGCGGTGACCATGGTGAAGACGGACCACCACACTGCGGCCAGTGAGAACGAGCGGCGCGGGCCGACCTTGTCCACGTACCAGCCGGCGGCGAGCTGGAAGAAGTCGTAGGCCCAGAAGAATGCTGCGAAGATCAGGCCCTGCTGGGTGGCGCTGAGTTCGAAATCCTTGCCCATGAACGGCAGTGCAACGCTGAGGCTGGAACGGTCCAGGTAGTTGATGCTGAGGCCCAGGAAGGCAAGCCAGATGATCACCCAGCGTTTGCGGGTCATCAGGCGTGGCTGCCGGGATGGATTGGTGATGCCTGTCTTACTTCCGAGCGTAGTCATGCGGTCTCCTTCGACATATACATGGCTTCGGGTGCGGTGAGCACGGAGGGGAGGGGCGCGGAAGGTATCTGCGCCAAAATCATATAGGAATCGGGTTAATCATATAGATTTTGTGATCCAGATCAAGTGTTGCTTTTGAAAGCCCGCAAAGAAGCCGCTGGCGGCGGGTGGCTTATGATTCCCCCAGCAGCTCCAGTGCAATCCGTGCCCGTCCAGCCGGGTGCCCGGTCCAACCCAGTGCAAGAGGTAATTGCGTGCCCCCACGTCAACCATCTGAAGTTTCGCGCGGCAAAGCAGCCGTTCCCGACGTCTATACGGCCATGCGCGCCTCCATCCTGGAGGGCGGGATTGCTCCGGGTGCCCGCATCAACATTGATGCCGTGGCCCGCAGCCTTGGGGTGTCGCAGACCCCGGTCCGGGAGGTGCTCCAGCGGCTCGAGGGTGACAACCTTGTGGTGTACAACCCCGGCCGCGGCTACAGCACCACTCCGCTCCTGGGCCTGCCTGAACTGCGCGCCTTGTTCGAGTTCAGGCTCCTTGTGGAGCCCTGGGCGGCGCGGGCGGCTGCGGTGGACCGCCTTGCCAATCCTGCCGGGGCGCTGGAAAAGGAACTGGCGGGTTTCCGGAACACCATGAAGCGCAGCAAGGATTTGAGGCAGGACCTGGTGGCCCATGACACCCGCTTCCATGACGCCATCCTGGCCGCCTCCGGGAATCCGGTGGTCCGGCACGCCTTTGCCCAGACGCACTGCCACCTCCACACCTTCAGGCTCTACCCTGCGGATGTGGACGGTGCCATCACCGTGGCTGAGCATACGGCCGTGCGTGAGGCAATCGAAGCCTGCGATCCGGAGCGGGCCGAGGCGGCCATGACCACCCATATCCGCAACTCCTTCGACAGGTTTGCCCAGGCCTTCGAAGGCGAACTTGCTCCCCTGGAGGATGGCGGTCCGCCCCGCAGGCGGATTGTTACCGGCTAGCCCAAGGTGGCGCAGCCCCGGCTCCACAAGGCCGGGGCTTTTTTGCACCCGGGCAACGGAACGGCGCAGCCAGGACTTGACCCGGATCACCTGTCATATATGATTTTAGAAATTCGTATAGGAATCGAATCTTTCCCTTCCCCTCAGTTGAAAACCGAAAGTTGAGATCCATGCCTTCCATCACGTCCATCAAGACCCAGGACGTACGTTTCCCCACGTCCCTTGAACTTGACGGTTCCGATGCGGTCAACGTCGACCCTGATTACTCCGCCGCGTACGTGGTCATCCGCACCGATGCGGGCGACGAGGGCCACGGCTTCGTCTTCAGCTGCGGCCGCGGCAATGAAATCCTGACCGCCGCGATCGACGCCTACGCACGCCTGCTGGTGGGCCGGGACATCGACGAACTGATCCATGACCTTGGCGGGGCCTCCAGGCTCCTGGTTCACGACTCACAGCTCCGTTGGCTGGGACCCGAGAAGGGCGTTACCCAGATGGCCTGCGGCGCCCTGGTCAGTGCCCTCTGGGACATCCGTGCCCGCCGCGAAAACAAGCCGCTCTGGCTCCTCCTTGCCGAGATGACGCCGGAGGAACTGGTGAGCGTGGTGGACTTCACCCACATCCGCGACGCCCTCAGCCCCGAGCAAGCCCTTGAGATGCTCCGCGCCGGCCAGGAAGGCAAGGACCAGCGGATCGCCGAACTCAAGACCGGCGGTTTCCCCGCCTACACCACCTCTCCGGGCTGGCTGGGCTACAGCGACGAGAAACTGGTCCGGCTGAGCAAGGAAGCCGCGGCCGACGGCTTTTCCATGATCAAGCTCAAGGTGGGCGGCGATATCAACGATGACCGCCGCCGCATGGCCCTGGCCCGCGAAGCTGTAGGCGACCTGCCCATAGCCATCGACGCCAATCAGCGCTGGGAAGTGTCCGAAGCCATCGACTGGGTCAACGAATTGGCCGAATTCAATCCCTACTGGATCGAGGAACCTACCAGCACCGACGACGTCCTGGGCCACGCCGACATCCGCAAGGGTGTGGCACCGGTCCGCGTCGCCACCGGAGAAGCCGTGGCCAGCCGCATCGTCTTCAAGCAGCTTCTCCAGGCCGGCGCCATCGACGTGCTGCAGTTGGACTCCACCCGCGTGGCCGGTGTAAACGAGAACATCGCCATCCTGTTGCTGGCCGCCAAATTCGGGGTTCCCGTCTGCCCGCATGCGGGGGGCGTGGGCCTGTGCGAGCTGGTCCAGCACTTCTCCTTCTTCGACTACGCCGTGGTGGGACGCAGCCAGGAAAACCGCATGATCGAATTCGTGGACCACCTGCACGAGCACTTCGCCGAGCCGGTCAGGATCATCGACGGCCGTTATGCGGCACCGGAACTGCCCGGCACGGGCGCAGAGATGCTCAGCGCCTCCCGCACCCGCTGGGAATTCCCCAACGGGGGAGGCTGGCAGGAAGTGGGCACCCGCGCCGCCGTTACCGGGGGCGCCCCGAGCCCTGCGGGGGCCGCCCGATGAGCGCCGGGGCGGGTGCCGCCGTCGCCGGTCCCAGCACAGTCGAAGAACTCGACGCCGCCGTCCAAGCCGCGCAGTCAGCCTTCGAACAGGGCCGCCTTGAGGACCCCGGCACCCGCGCCGGCTGGCTCGAAGCAATCGCTGCGGGCCTGGAGCAGGACGCTGCCGCACTTGTGGCGAGTGCGGTCCGGGAAACACATCTCGGTGCAGCCCGGCTGGAGGGCGAGCTGAAGCGCACCGTGTTCCAGCTGCGGCTCTTCGCGGAGGAGATCCGCCTCGGTGAGCACTTGGACGCCACCATCGACCACGAGGATCCCATCTGGGGCATGGGGCCACGCCCGGACCTGCGGCGCTGCAATGTGCCCCTCGGTGTGGTGGGGGTCTTTGGCGCCTCGAACTTCCCCTTCGCGTTCAGCGTGATGGGCGGAGACAGCGCCTCCGCCCTGGCAGCCGGATGCGCTGTCGTCCATAAGGCACACGACGCGCACCGGGAACTGGCTGCCCGCACCGCACAAACGGTGACCCGTGCCCTGGATGCTGCCGGGGCGCCGTCGGGCCTGTTCTCCATGGTGACCGGCCGGCAGGCCGGCGAGGCGCTGGTGGACCACCCCCTGGTCAAGGCCGTTGGCTTCACCGGCTCCACCGCGGGCGGCCGCGCCCTGCTCAACCGCATCGCTGCACGCCCCGAACCCATTCCGTTTTTCGGCGAGCTGGGCGGCATCAACGCGGTCTTCGTCACGCCTGCAGCATGGGCAGCACGTCGCGCCGAGATCCTCAACGGCTACGCCGGCTCCTTCACCCTGGGCATGGGACAGTTCTGTACCAAGCCCGGGCTGTTGTTCGTCCCTGCCGGGGACGCTGAGGCCATGCGCCGCCAACTGGGGGAGGCCCTGGCAGGGTTTGCTCCCTCACGCCTGCTCAGCGGCCGGTTGCATGGCGGCTACACGGAGGCTGTTGCCACACTCCGGGACAGCGGCGGCGTGGGGGTCCTGCTGGAAGGGGACTTCGCCGAGGAGCCGGCGCCTACCGTCCTCCGCACCACTGCGGCGGATGTCCGGAGAAACCCGGACCTGCTCCGGCAGGAGATGTTCGGCCCCGCCAGCCTCGTGGTGGAGTACCAGGACCAGACGGAGCTTCCCGGGCTGGCCGGGCTGCTGGAAGGGCAGCTGACCACCACAGTCCAGGCGGAGGACGACGACGACGTCTCAGCGCTCGCTGCCAGGCTGGCGGACATCAGCGGCCGGGTCCTTTGGAACGGCTGGCCGACGGGCGTCACGGTGAGCTATGCCCAGCACCACGGCGGCCCGTACCCGGCCACCACCTCGAACACCACATCGGTGGGGACGGCGGCCATCCGGCGCTTCCTGCGGCCCGTGGCGTACCAGTCCTTCCCAGCTTCGCGGCTGCCCGAACCTTTGCGGGACAGCAATCCGTGGCGGGTCCCGCAAAGGGTGGACGGCGTCTGGCAGCGGCCACCGGCTGCCGGTAAGGAGGGGCTCCGGTGAGCGCACTGTCCGAGGCCGCACGTTCCGTCCTGCCCGAGGACGCGGACCAGGCGCTGCTCATTGGGCGCGTCTGGGACCCGGAAACCGGCGGCCCGCGCGTCGTGGCTGTCAGCGGGGACACCGTCTTCGACCTGCACCGCCTCGCCGGAACCGTCGCTGACCTGATGGAACTGCCGGACCCGGCCGCTGCGGTCCGCACCGCCCTGCCGGATCCGGACCTGGCCCAACCCCGCTGGGCGACGGCCGACGTCGTCGACGCCTCCCTGGCAGGGGACCGCACCCGGCCCAGGCTGCTGGCCCCCATCGACCTGCAGGTCGTCAAGGCATGCGGCGTCACCTTCGTGGACAGCATGATTGAACGGGTCATCGAGGAGCGCTGCGCCGGTGATGCCGCGCGGGCGGCCGAAGTGCGGGAACTGGTGGGCCGCGCGCTGGGCGGCAGCCTCGCCGACCTGCGGCCCGGCTCGCCCGAGGCCGCAGAAGCCAAGCGGGTCCTGATCGCCGAGGGGCTGTGGTCGCAGTACCTGGAGGTGGGAATCGGCCCGGATCCGGAGGTCTTCACCAAGGCGCCCGTCCTGTCATCGGTAGGGCTGGGAGAGGACATCGGTATTCCCTCGTTTTCTTCCTGGAACAACCCGGAACCGGAACTCGTCCTGATCGCCACCGCTGGCGGCCAGGTGGTGGGCGCCACGCTTGGCAACGACGTCAATTTGCGCGACGTGGAAGGCAGAAGCGCCCTCCTGCTGGGCAAGGCCAAGGACAACAACGCCTCCAGCGCGCTGGGGCCCCTGATCCGGCTGTTTGACGGGACATTCACCCTGGAGACGCTGCGCGGCGAGGAAATCCTGCTGCGTGTGGAAGGGCCGGACGGCTACCTGCTGGAGGGCCGGAACAGTGTGTCCCGGATCAGCAGGCCCTTCGAAGAACTCGTGGCGGCCACTCACGGGAAGCACCACCAGTATCCGGACGGCTTCGCGCTGTTCACCGGAACCCTGTTCGCCCCCGCACAGGACCGGGACGAACCGGGACAAGGGTTCACCCACAAGCACGGCGACGTGGTGACCATCCGCAGCCGCCACCTTGGTGCCCTGGTCAACCGGGTGGGTCCCTGCGAGGAACTGCCGGAGTGGACCTTCGGCCTTCGCCAGCTCCTCAATTACCTGGCGAACCAGGGGCAGCGCATGGAGTCCGGCTCCGCCCCGGCCGCCTAACGCAGAAGGGCGACGCCGGCACCCTGGTGGGTGCCGGCGTCGCCCTTGTGTTCCGGGAACAGTCAGCTGTTGTCCGGCTTGGCCAGGCTCTCCGGGTCCTCCTGCTTGGCTGGCTCATCGGAGAGGCCCTGCGGGGTGAGGTCCAGGTCCTCCCGGTTCTCGGGAGCCTCAGGCGCCTCGCCGGTCTCGCCGGCCTTGAGGTGGCCGGTGTCGTCCAGGGCCGGGTTGGCACCCTCCACCCCGGTTGGATCGTCTTTGCTGCCGGAATCAGGCTGCGCGTTAAGCGGGGCGGTGCTGCTGGATCCCGTGTTGGTGGGGTCGTTCTCGTCGATCGAATTGGGCTCGTTCGTCATGGAATTGTCCTCTCGGCGTGGTCCAGCCTTGTCCGCCGACCATAGGCACAGCCGGCCCTGATCCGCAAGGAACGGCAGGGGAGGGGGGCCACATATAGTGGGGGTTGAACTGCAGACGCCAGGCTGAGGAGGCCCCGCATGCTCGTGCTCGTCATCAACTCCGGTTCGTCGTCGCTGAAGTACCAGGTGCGTGACGTGGCCGCCGGGACGGTCCTCACCGACGGGCTGATCGAGAAGATCGGCATGGGCAACGGCGGCGGTGGGGATGGCGAGATCGAAGGCCCGCGGGACCATGCCGAGGCGCTGGAGCAGGTGGATGCAGCCATCCACGCAGAGTTGGGAGACCGGGAGCTGGGCGCAGTGGGGCACCGGGTGGTCCACGGCGGCGAGCGTTTCGCCGAGCCCGTCCTGGTGGACAACGAAATCACTCGGGCCATCGAACGCCTCAACCCGCTGGCGCCGCTGCACAACCCCGCCAACGTCCTGGGCATCCGGGCGATTACCAGGAAGTGGCCCAAGATGCCGCAGGTGGCCGTGTTTGACACGGCCTTCCACCGGACCTTGCCCGAGCACGCATGGCGCTACGCCGTCCCGGACGAGCTCTACACCAACCACGGCATCCGCCGCTACGGCTTCCACGGCACCTCCAACGAGTACGTGGCGCGCCGGTCGGCCGCGTTGCTGGACCTCCCTGTCGAGGAGTTCGACGGCGTCATCGCCCACCTGGGTAACGGTGCGTCCGTGACGGCCATCCGCGGCGGGCGCTCCGTGGACACGTCCATGGGATTCACCCCCCTCGAGGGCCTGGTGATGGGCACCCGCTCCGGCGACCTGGACCCCTCCATCCTGGTCTTCCTCGGCCGGGCCGGGTGGTCGCCGGAGGACATCGACACCATGCTGAACCGGGAATCGGGGTTGAAAGGCCTCGCCGGAAACAACGACATGCGCTCCGTGGTGGAGGCCTCCGAATCCGGCGACGACAAGGCCACGATGGCGCTCGCGGTGGCCTCCTACCGGCTGGCCAAGTACATCGGCGGTTACCACGTGGCCGTCGGCGGGGCCAGAGCCCTGGTGTTCACCGCCGGGATCGGCGAGAACTCCCACCAGTTCCGGACCCAGGTAGCGGACCGGCTGGGTGCGCTGGGCATCGAGCTCGACGGCGGCCTGAACCGCGGGCGGTCAAAGGAACCCCGCGTCATTTCCACGCCTTCCTCCGCGATCCCCGTCCTGGTGGTTCCCACGGATGAGGAACGCGCCATCGCGGAGGCGACGGCCGCCGTCGTCTCCTCCAGCCGCTGACGGGCATGCCAGCCATCTCCCTGCCCATCCGGACTGAACGGCTGGTCCTTCGCCGGTTTGAGGCCGGCGACCTCGACGCGTTCCAAGCCTACCACTCGTTGCCGGAAACCGCGCGGTTCCTTCCCGGCCCGGCCAAGTCCTATACGCAGTCGATGGAGCGGGTGGGCCGGTACGCCAACTTCGCGTTCGAGAAGGAGGGGGACTGGCTGGCCCTCGCCATCGAGGCAGCGGGCTTGCCCGGGCTGCAGGGCGAAGTGGTGCTCAAATGGCTGCCGGGACGCGGGCAGGGCGAAGTGGGATGGACGCTGGCGCCCGGAGCCCGCAGGAAGGGCTACGCCACGGAGGCTGCCGCCGCCGTGCTGCGCCTGGGCTTCGAGGAGCTGGGGATGCACCGGATTGAAGCCCGGCTGGACGAGCTCAACACTGCGTCCGCGTCACTGTGCAGCCGGCTCGGCATGCGGCTGGAGGCACGGCACATCGACAAATGGCATTACAAGGGCCAGTGGGCCACAGAGCTTGTCTACGCCATCCTCGCCCCTGCATGGCGCATCGGTTCCGGTGGGTAGCCTTACGCCCTGCCCTTGAGGATCAGGTTCCAGTAGATCTTTGGAAACAGGTCCCGGTCCACCACCCAGGACAGCTTGCTCTCGTTCCAGGTGGGCACCCGCGGAATGGTGGGCATGGGCCGGTACCGGTCGTCGAATTCGGCGAACACCACGGTGTTCCGCGACACGGTGAACGGGCACACCGAGTAACCGTCATACTTGGCGCGCAGCGGCTTTCCTTTCCGGGCCGCCACCAGGTTCTTCGCCACGACCTTGGTCTGCTTTCGCAGGGACCCGCCGGACTTCGAGTTGGTGGTGCCGGCGGCGTCGCCCAGGGACCAGACGTTGGGGTACCGGAGATGCCGCAGCGTCTGCCGGTCCACCTCAACGAACCCGCCAGCGTCCCCGGCAGCCGGCAGGTCCGTGGCCTTGAGCCAGTCCGGGGCCGACTGCGGCGGGACGGCATTGAGGACGTCGTAGGTCAGGTCCTCGGTGGTGTGCGCGGCGTTGTCCCGGACGGTGGCCCTGCGGCCGGAAGGGCTCACAGCCACCAGTTCGCTGTTGGTCCGCAGCTCGATGCCGTACTCGGCGATCTTCCGGTCCAGTTCCCGGTCCACTTCCGGGACCCCGAACACCGTGGGGTAGGGCTGGACCATCACCACCCTGATCTTGTCCAGGACCCCTTGTCCGCGCCAATAGTCGCAGGCCAGATACATAGGTTTCTGAGCGGCGCCGCCGCACTTTATGGGCCCCGCCGGCATAGTGAATACGGCGGTTCCGGAGGTCATGGCGCTGAGCAGCGTCCAGGCTTTGGGGGCCAGGTCGAACTCGTAATGGGACCCGCCGTAAGGCGAATGCACGGCTTCCGCAAGGCCCGGCACCGCGTCCCAGTCATACTGCAGCCCCGGGCACACCACCAGTTGGCCGTAGGCTACGGTGGCCCCGGATTCCAGGGTGACGGTGTTGGCGTTCGCGTCCACGCCTGCGGCGGCATCCCGGATCCAGGTGACGCCCGGCGGTATGACCGACTGCTGCGGCCGGATAGCCTCCCGGGCCTCCGCCCGGCCGCCGGCGATATGCGAAAACAGCGGCTGGTAGAGGTGGTGGTCCCTGGGCTCGATCACGGCCACGTCCTTGACGCCATAGCGCTGCAGCCTTGCAGCCAGGGAGATGCCGGCATTGCCGCCGCCGATGATCAGCACCTCGTGCTGGGCAGCCACGGCGCTACTTCTTCTCGGTCAGAGCGGATGCCTTGTGCGCTGCACGGGCGCCGGTCTTGTCCGATTCCACCACGTACTGCGGCTCATCCCCACTGGCCCGGTGCGTGTTGCCGTCGAGTTCGAAGTCGCTGGTCTTCTTATCCACGATTTTGCCGCTTGTCTTGCCCTGCGAAGTGTTCCACTCCACGTGCGTTCCCTTGCTCAATGACATGCCTGCTCCTCTGGTGTCCCGTGCCGGAAAACAAGTGCCCCCCAATGGCAATGGTAAGCATGGTTAGCTTTCCCGGGTACTGGGCCGGCCCGGCCAGGACCGCCACCGGTGCCTGCAGCGTGGAAAGGACTGCCCGGCTGGCGGGTGAATTGAAGGCGCAGTTGGCCCACGCCTGGGCTGCCGGCGGGTACCAGGAATTCCCCTGACCTGGATCGGGCGACGGCGGAACGGGCCTGGTCCCGCGATCTCGATCCCGACGGCGCGGGTACTTGGTGCGACGGGCACGAGCCTGGCAACGTTTCGAAGGTAGCGCTCGGCATACCGGAGCACGATGTTCGCTCCCGCAGAGTGCCCGAGCACGCCGAGGCGCTCCTGGCCCAGGTCCAGCCGCAGCGACTCAAGACGTTCGGCGAGGTTGTCGCACCGGCAGGCCCCGCCACGCGCGGTGCCGTCCCTTACTTCAGGCCGGCGCCGGGAAGCAGCTCGGCGGCGCCCAGGGCATCGGCGATGAACGCGTAGTCCCAGGCCCGTTCGCGCCACTGCACGTAACGCCCGGACGCACCGCCGTGGCCGCCGTCCATCTCGATCTTCATGACGATCGGTTCGGTTCCGGCGGTCTTGTTCCGGAGTTCCTGCACCCACTTGGCCGGCTCCACGTACAGGACCCGGGTGTCGTTGAAGGACGTTACGGCGGCGATCTTGGGGTACGCCACCTGCCGGACGTTCTCGTAGGGGGAGTAGGACTTCATGTAGGCGTAGGCCTGGGGGTCCGTGATGGGGTTGCCCCACTCCTCCCATTCCAGGGCGGACAAGGGCAGGTCCGGGTCCAGGATGCTGGTGAGCGGGTCCACGAACGGCACCTGCGCCACAATGGCCGCGTACTTCTCCGGCGCCATGTTGGCCACGGCGCCCATCAGGAGTCCGCCGGCAGAGCCGCCCAGGGCCGCGATGCGGTCTGGATCCACCCACCCGGACTTCGCAAGCCAGTCAGTGGCGTCGACGAAGTCGGTGAAGGTGTTCTTCTTGGTGAGTTTCTTGCCGTCCTCGTACCAGTGCCGGCCCAGTTCGCCGCCGCCGCGGATGTGGGCGATCACGAACACCACGCCACGGTCCAGCAGTGACAGCCGCGCGATGCCAAAGCCCGGATCCATGCTCATCTCATAGGAGCCGTACCCGTACACCAGGCCCGCCGCCGTCGAATCCTGCCTGACAGCCTTGTGCCGCAGGACCGAAAGCGGGATGCGCGTGCCGTCGCCGGCGGTGGCCCATTCCCTGGTGGCGACGTAGTCGCTGCCGTCGTAGCCGCCCAGCACCGGGCTTTCCTTGCGCAGCAGCAGCTCGCCGGCGGGTTGTTCCGGAGTGGGCAGGACAAAGTCGTAGATGCGCGACGGCGTGAAGTAGGACGTGTAGCCCAGCCGGATCACGGGGGCTTCGTAGTCGGAGCCGCCCACACCGGCCGTGTACAGCTCCTCGTCGAACGCCGGTTCAACGGGGGCCTGCTGCGCGGGCGTGCCCAATCCGGCCAGCCCGAGCACCTGGACACGTTCGATGGTGTCCTTGCGGATGGACACGATCAGGTGCGTGGCGGTGACGCCTGCGCCGTTGACCCGGACGTCGTCGGAATGTTCGACGACGGTCTGCCAGGTTTGCTGGGCCTGCGGCTTTTCCAGCTCGGCCGGGTCCGCCAGGGAGACCATGGAGTTGATGGCGGCCCGGTTGTGAGTGAGCAGGATTTTCTCCTTGCCCCCGAGCAGGAAGGGCTCTGCCTCGTATAGGACCCGCTCGTTGCGGGAGATCACCGTGGTCAACGCTTGCGCGGGGTCGTCGAAGCGCAGCAGCCTGGTTTCGCTGTACTCGGAACATCCGATGCCCAGCACCAGGTGGCGACGGTCGGCGGAGAGTTCGAAACCCAGCCACATGGCGGCGTCGTCCTCCTGGTACAACACCACGTCGTCGGCCACGGGTGTGCCCAGGACATGCGCCTTCACCTGGTAGGGGCGCCAGGACTCGTCCACCACCGTGTAGAACAGGCGCGTGCCGTCCGGGGAGAACGCAACGCCGTAGAAGATGTTCTCGATGACGTCCGGCAGCAGTTCCCCGGCGCGGAGGTCCTTGATCCGGAGCGTGAAGCGTTCGTCGCCGGAGTTGTCCACGGCATAGGCGTAGAGGCGGCCGTCAACGGTGACTGCGGTGCCGCCCACGGAAAAGAACGGCTTGCCTTCAGCCTCCATGTTGCCGTCCAGCAGGATCTCCTCGCCGGGGATCCCCACCCCGGGCTCCACGGCCGGCGGAGTCCAGTCGGCCACTGTGCTCCCGCTGTCCTGCGCCTTGACCCGGCAGTGGATGCCGTACTCCTTGCCCTCGGCCGAACGGCTGAAGTACCACCAGCCGTCCTTGCGGTGCGGGACGGACAGGTCGGTTTCCTGGGTGCGCCCCTTGATCTCCTGGAAAATGGCTTCGCGGAGGGGCTCCTGGTGCGCAGTGACGGCTTCCTGGTACGCGTTTTCGGCGCGCAGGTGCGCCACGACCTCGGGCGATTCCTTGTCCCGCAGCCATTCGTAGTTGTCCACGAACGTCTCCCCGTGGTGGGTGCGTTCGGTGGGGATCTTCTTGGCAACCGGGGGCGCCGGGACAGCGGTGCCGGTGGAATCCTGCAGGGAAGTGGAGGTCATGGATTCAATATATCGACCACCGCAGACAAGTCGGCAGGGCGTTCGCTACCGGGGGAGAAAGGACATCCGGAAAGGGGCCAAAGACTCTGGGTCCTGCCCGCGGCCCCCGGCAGGCTGGAAGGGCACTGCAAGGAAAAGGAGAAGCCATGACCCTCGAACCAGGACCGGCTCCCCGGGCCAAGGCATGGCTGGCGGTGGCCAGGTGCGTGGGAACGTCCTGCGCCATGCTTGCCCGCAGGCAGGTGCACCTTCCGAAGGGGAACGTGGGCCGGGTGCTGCGCTTCGCCGACGGAAGCACGTCGCGGGTCTATCGGGAGACCGCCGTCGACCGCCAAGCAGGCGAACCCTGCGTCCTGGTGGTGGCGTTCACGCTGCGCTTGGTGCGGGGCAGGGCACACCGCCTTTTCGAGGTGGAAAGCCTGCTGAACACTCCGCTGTTCGTGGGTTTCCCGGGCTTTGTTTCCAAGCTCTGGTGTGCCCATGACACCTTCGGTGCCTACCGCGGCCTGTATGAGTGGGACGGCGCCGAACGGGCCCGCACGTACGCTGCAGCCCTCTGGCGGATCCTGGAACTGGTCAGCGTCCCCGGTTCGATCAGCTACAAGGTACTTCCCGGGCTGCGCCGCGACGAGGTGCTCGCCAACCCTGCCAGGATGCAGGCAGCAGCCCAGCCCGACCACGCCTGGTGGCGGCTCCTCGCCGAGGCCTGACGGCATAGCGGGAATGGCAGGCGGGCAAGGTACGACGGCGGACACCGACGTTTTGGTGGTGGGCGCAGGTCCCGCAGGGCTCACCACCGCCCTCCAGGCCCATGCGCATGGCGCCACCGTCCGGGTGGTGGACCGGCGCGGGCAACGGATCCGACCGTCCCGTGCCATGATGCTGCACGCACGGGCCCTGGAGGGCCTCCGCCCGCTTGGCGTGACCGACGAACTGCTGGACCGTGCCGACACAACTCCCCAAGCGCGGATCCACCTGGGCCCGCGGGTGGTTGAAGCCCGGCTGGGCCACGCAATCCTCCCGGACACCGCCTTCCCGCATCTGACCCTGGTCCGGCAGGCCGACGTCGAGGACGTGCTCTGGCAGGAACTGCAGGCCAAGGGGGTGCCGGTGGACTGGGGCGTGGAGTTCCGCGGGCTCGGAACGGAAGCCAGCGGATCGCCAGGACTCCACGGGGGCCTGGTCCACGCGGAGCTGCACGCAAGCAGCAGTGGACATGGGCTCCACGTGTCCCGGTTCCTGGTCGGCTGCGACGGCCAGGCCAGCACGGTTCGCGGCTTCACCGGCGCACAGTGGCGCGGCGGGCCCTACCGGGTGGAGACGGTCCTGGCCGACGTTGAACTGGATGGAACACTCGACCCCGGCCTGCTGCACGTCGCGGTCGGTGGCACGGGGCTGGCCTTCCTCTTCGCGCTGGGTGAGGGGGCTACCTGGCGCATGCTGGCCACCCGCCCGGCGGTGCCGCACCCCGGCGCCCGCTTCGGCCAGCTGGGCCCCTCCGTTCCGCCGGAGGAGGTGGCGCGCCTGCTGACGGAGGCCGGGCTGGACGCTGCTGTCCGGGAGGTGCGCTGGTCCGCGCAGGTCCCCCTGCAGCACCGCGTGGCCAGTACCTTCGGGAGCGATCCCGTCTTCCTGGCCGGTGACGCCGCCCACGCCCACTCTCCCGCCGGCGGACAGGGCATGAACAACGGCGTCCTCGACGCCCTCAACCTGGGCTGGAAGCTCGGCTTTGCCTCGACGGCAGGCAGGCGCCTCCCCGAACTGCTGGAAAGTTACGGGCAGGAGCGGCGACCCGCGGCCCGGCAGGTGCTTGCGCTGACGCACGTCATCTTCTTCGGCGAAGCTTCACCGCATCCGGCGGCCCGCCTGGCCCGGAACGTCTTGCCCGCGGTTGCCCCGGTCCTCCCGCTGCTGCTCCGCCGGCAGTGGCTCACCTCCAAGGGCATCAGGCTGCTGGCCCAGCCGTTCGTGCGGTACCGGGACAGTGCCATTTCCCGTGACTGCCCGCCCAGGGCCGGGAAGTGGCCGCGGCCCGGGGAGCGGCTGCCGGATGCGCCGGTTGCCGTCGACGGACGGGCGGCCCGCCTCCACGAACTGACTGCCGCACCAGGGATCCACCTTTTGCTGGAGCGCGACGCCGGCACGGGCGCCGTGGGTGCCGGTCCCGCCCTGGCCAATCAGGGTCCGCTGCTCCATGTCCACCGTCTCACCAGCCATCCCGGCCGGGGTGTGGTTGCGGTCCGCCCGGATGGGTACGTGGGTTTCCGCTCCAGCGGGGAAGACCCCGCCGGGCTGCGCGACTGGCTGCGGCTGGTGGGCGCAGTCCGGGACTGAACGGTCCGGAAGCCGAGGGTAGTTGCCGGAGGACTGCAGGCGTATCCTGTTCAGTTCAAGGCACATCCGCCCAGTGTGAGAGGGGAAGTTCCATGACCATCCCGCCAATCCACGAACCTGAGCCGTTTCCGCCCCAACCCGGGCCCGAGCCCACCTCCCCGGACCCTACCCAGCCGCGTCCGCCGGGGCCGCCGTCGCCGAACCCCTTCCCCGCACCCACGCCGCCGGGCCCGCTGCCCGTCCCGGACCCCGGCCCCGCACCGCTTCGTCCCGACCCCACCAGGGACTGACCACAGCGCCAGGAAAGACTCCGGAAGGGGCCCCACGCACGGTCGGAAGCCGTGCCGGAGGGGCCCCTTTCCTGCGCCGGTGCGCCGCGGGAAACCGCGGGTGGAAAAGCCTCAAAAGGTTCCGGAAAACCGTACCGGAGACCCTTGAAGACCTCCCTCTTCGGTGCTAAGAAATCTATATCAGCCAATACAGATCGGCTGTGGTGGTGAGTGGAGCACTTCTTAGGAGGAGGCAAGCCATGTTGATGCGAACCGATCCGTTCCGCGAGCTGGACAGGCTGGCCCAGCAGGTCCTCGGAACGCCTGCGCGCCCGGCGGCGATGCCAATGGACGCGTGGCGTGAGGGCCAGGAATTCGTTGTGGCCTTTGACTTGCCCGGCGTCACGGTGGACTCGGTGGAGCTTGATGTTGAGCGGAATGTCCTGACGGTGCGGGCCGAACGACCCGACCCCGTGGGCAGGGATACCGAACTGATTGCCGCTGAGCGGCCGTGCGGGGTCTTCAGCCGCCAGTTGATCCTTGGCGACACATTGGATACCGATCACGTGAAGGCCAGCTACGACGCCGGCGTCCTGACGTTGCGGATCCCGGTTGCCGAAAAGGCCAAGCCGCGCAAAATCGAGATTGAAACGAAGGGGGCACGGCAGGAGATTTCCGCCTAGGAGCAGGATCCCGCGCAGGGGTCCGGCAGGCTCGGGAGGCGGGCAAATCTGTTGACTGCCTATAGGGGCGAATCGCCATTCTGTGCACGCCACAGCGCCAGACAGCGCATCGGCAGCTTAGGCCTTAACCTCCCGACACGGTGGCCCCCGGCTTCGGCCGGGGGCCATCCACGCGTTGGGTACTGGACGGCTGCAAGAGGGTCAGGTGCCCAGTTCCAGCATCAGCGCGGGCAGTTCGTCGGCAAGTTCGCGGGCCAGGAACCCCAGCGGCCCCAGCCTGCTGGCCAGCCGGTCCGCCGCGGCTGCATGCATGTGCGTGCCCCAGCAGGCCGCCTGGGTGCTGCTGGTTCCCCGGGCGCGGAGCCCGGCAATGGCTCCGGCCAGCACATCCCCGCTGCCGGAGGTCCCCAGCCCGCCGTGCCCGGTGGTGATCTCCCACAGTTCCGGCACGTCAGGGTCCAGTCCGGGCGGCTGGCTGATCAGCCCCTGGCAGCTTACGACGGCATCGAACCTGGCAGAGATCTCGGCGAGGTCTTTTCCGAGGTTGTCCACGTCCCGCTCGAGCAGGATCGCTGCCTCCGTGGCGTTCGGGGTGAGGATGAGCCGGCCGCGCCAGGGGCCCAGCTGGTCCTCCAGCGGCACCAGCGCGCCCAGGGCGTAGGCGTCGAGGACGACGGCGGGACCTCCCGCCCCGCCACGGCCACCACCCGAACCATCGTCGTTGCCGGCCTCGCGCGTGAGCATCGCCGCCATCAGTTCACCGGCCAGGTCCGGGTCGTCGAGCCCGGGTCCCACCAGGAGGGTGTCCGCACCGTCCAGGTAGGAGGAAATCCTGTCCAGGTCCGGCATGACGGAGCCTTCGGGAGTTTCGGGGAGCCCGATGGAACCGCACTCGGGCATCGCCACCCCCAGCTGCACGGCCACCGACTCCGCTACCGCCAATGTGAGTTTCCCGGCCCCGGCCCGCAGGGCCGACACTCCGGCCAGCAGTGCGGCGCCGGGGGTGGACCGGGCGCCGCCCACCACCAGCACGGACCCGCGGGAATACTTGTCTTCGCCCGGCGCCGGCAGCGGCCACTCCCGCAGGAGCGATGGCGTCACCAAGGTGGCGCCTGCGGAATCACCGCGGCCGGACACTGGTGTCTCCCGCATGCTCGGTGACGGCGACGCCTTGCTCGGCCAGGTGGTCGGCCACATTGAAGCTCTCCAGCGTCCACGGACCCACGCCGGAGGGCCGGACGAACCGGGTCACCGAGGCGTTGAGGATGGCCTCCCTCGCCGCGAGATCCAGCAGTTCCTTTTCGCTGAGCCCTTCCAGCACGTACCGGAACAGCATGATCACGGCATCGTGGCACACCAGCATCACCCGCTGGCCCATGCCCAGGTTGTTCAGCTCGGCCAGGACCGACCGCAGCCGAAGTGCCACGTCCGCCCAGGATTCCCCTCCCGGCGGCCGGTAGTACAGCTTGCCCAGCCAGTCCCGGCGCTCGGATTCCCCGGGATAGCGGGTCTCCACGCCCAGGCGGGTGAGCCGGTCCAGGATGCCGAGCTCGCGGTCCCGGAGCCGCTCGTCCAGGCGGACCTGCAGCGGCCAGCCAGCTGTTTCAACCGTAATCTCGGCCGTCTGGCGGGCACGCGCATAGGGGGAGGACACCACCGTGTCCGGGCGGAACGCGTCGGCGGTCCGTCCCAGCGCAATACCCAGCGCCTTGGCCTGGTCCCTGCCGGTTCCGGAAAGGTCCACGTCCGCGTCGCGCGCGGGAACCTCGATGACCTCCACCCCGGCCTCACGGGCTTCGGTGGCAGCAACGTTGCCTTCGCTCTCACCGTGCCGGATCAGCAGCAGCTCCACCGCCCCGGCCTCCTGGACGGCAGCCGTCAGGCCGTCGTCGTTCGCCGAATCCCTGGTGGAAGAATCGTCCTTCACATCATCACCCCGTCCGTTCGCCGTGCCGAATGCAGGAACACTACCAACGGCGTACCCACGGCCCCGCGGAAAATAACGGACGAGGGCGGCGGCGCACCATGGGTGCCCCGGCCGACCATCGCCGGCCCGGTCGGGCGCCTGGCGTTACGGGGCGGCGAAGTCCGCGATCCTGCCCTCCCGCAGCGCAGCCCCCACAGCGGCGATGCCCCCGTAGTCGGGGAACACCACGGACTGGCCGGCGACCATGCCCGTCCCGGCGGTGGGCAGCGTCATGGTGCCGATCGCGTTCACATCCAGGTTGCGCAGGCTGTAGGCAAGAATGGCGGCCTGGACGGGATCAAAGCCTTTGTCCACCGTGAGGCAGCAGGCGGCGTAGTCCACCAGCGACCGGACCGCGTTCACGTCATTGAGGGCGCCGCCGCCGGTGAGCCTGGCCAGGATGGCACGGAGCATGGTGCGCTGGTTCTGGACCCGCTGGTAGTCGCCGTCGGTGAACGCGTAGCGCTCGCGGCTGAACTCCAGGGCCGCCTGCCCGTCAAGATGGTTGATCCCCTGGCTGAAGGAGTGCTGGGTTTCGATGGTGGACTGGAAGGCGAAGGGGACGTTGACGTCAATACCGCCAAGACCGTCCGTGAGCGCCTTGAAGCCGTTGAAGTCGAGCATCAGCGTGTGGTCGATGGTGATCCCCAGCAGTTGCTGCACGGCCTGGGTTGCCAGGTCGATGCCGCCGTACTGCAGGGCCGCGTTGATCTTGGAGCCCCCCACATCGGGGACGTCCACCCACAGGTCGCGCATGATCGAGATGATGTACAGGGTGTGGCGGTCCGCAGGTACGTGGACCAGCATCAAGGAGTCCGACCGCTGGTCCGACGCCTCACCCGTGGCCGCAGTGTGGGCGGCCTCGTCGCGGGCGTTGCCGCGGCTGTCGCTGCCGATGACCAGCACGTTCATGGCCGCGGGCGGTAGTTCGGGGATCGGCTGCGGCGGGGGCGGGGGCGGGGGCGGGGGCGGCGGAACAGGGGGCGGGGTTTCGGAGGGCGTTGGCGTGGGTGTTGCGCTGGGCGACTGCGTCTGGGTGGCTGCCGGTTCGGCATCCTTGCCGGCCCGGTTCAGGCTGAAGATGGCGATTACGGCCGCCACCACAAGAACCAGCGCCAGCAGTGCGGCGATCCAGCGGCGGCGGCCCAGCGAAGCCAGCCAGGCGGGACGGTGGGAGCCGGACGGGCCGGTGGCAGGTCCGGTTGGATCAGGCGTGCTCATGCTCTGCCTCCACCTCATCGTGTTGCGGGTGGGATCAGTGTCCGCCGGTGGTGCCGTTGTTGGCTACAGGAGTATCCAAACTGTCACCTGAGCACGGTCCGCCGGCTCGCCGGAGAGCTGCCGGGGACACCGTTCCGTTACGGCGAACCGGTTGCGCTCCCGGGGACCGGGGAGTTGAGGCGGGCGTGGCGCAGGATGGACACGATCGCGGGGGCCAGTTGGTCCTCCATCTCCCGGTAGACCTCGGGTGCGCGGCGGTACGGGTCCACGATGTCGTTGGCTGCGGGGTCGCCAGGCAGCGAGAGGTGCCGCACCCCGGCGGCCCGCGCCGGCAAGCCCCGCCAAAAGGCGCCGTTGGCAGCCAGGCGGGCGTCGTCGTCGGACGCGTTGCTGGCAGGAGGTGTGTCCTGCGAAGATACGACGGCGGCTGGCTGGCCGTCAGCAGCGGCGGCGGCCCGCTGGTCCAGGACGTCGAGCATTCGGGCAAACTCGCGGATGGTGAACGTCCGCTTGAGCAGGGAGGCATCGAGCTGCAGGACCTCGCCGCGGTGCCCGGAGGTCATGGTGAGCACCAGGTCCACGCCGCGCAGGATCCTGGGCGTGAGCTGCCGGGCCGCGAACCCTTCGGGATTTCCGCCGAAGGTCCGCACGATGTCAGCCGAGGCGCGCTGCATCGGCTCGCCCACCAAGGCGCGGGTGCCGGCGCTGGCCACGAGGAAACCGCCCGGCACCGCCTGGTCGAGTCCTGCCTGCAGCAGCCGTTCGGCCACGGGCGACCGGCAGATGTTGCCGGTGCAGACGGTCAGGATTCGTACTGGTTCGGAAGTGTCCAAGGAGATGTTCTCTTTTCCCAGCTGGTGACGGATCCGTTCTGGCCCGTGCCTTTCAACTTAACACGCAACGGCGCGACGGCGGCTCCCGGGCTGGGTGCCGCCGCGCGCCGTTCGCATGTCCCGGGCGGGCCGGGGTGCAGGCTAGAGCGTGGCCAGCAGCTGCTTCATCTGCGTGATCTCTGCCTGCTGCGCGGCCACGATGTCATGGCCCAGCTTCACGGCGTCCGGGAACTTTCCGGCGCCGATCTCCTGCTGTGCCATGTCGATGGCGCCCTCGTGATGGCCGGTCATCTGCTCAAGGAACAGCCGTGCAGCGTCGGTGCCGGTGGCCGACTTGAGCTTGTCGATGCCAGCGTCGTCCACCATGCCGGTCATCCCGTGCCCGGTGTGGTCGCTCATCATGGTGGGCACGTTCCAGCCGGTGAGCCAGCCGGTCATCTGTTCGATCTCCGGCGCCTGGGCCGCTTTGATTTTGGTGGCCAGGGCGGTCACCTCCGCCGGCATGTCCGGCTTGCCCAGGACGATGCCGCTCATCTCCACGGCCTGGGCGTGGTGCGGGATCATCATCTGCGCGAACATGATGTCGGCCGGGTTGTGGTCGGCGTTGGCGCTGGTGCCGGCGCTCGGCATTGTGCTGGAGCTGCCGTGGTCCCTGGGCATGCTGGTGCCGGAGCCGGCATTGGCGGCGCAGCCGGCGAGGCCGAGCGAGGCGGCCAGGGCAGCGGCAATGGACAGGGTCTTGACAGTGGTGTTCATGGTTGTCTTTCAGGGATGTAGTCGGACTGGGCCTCGGGTGGTGGCGCAGTCCGGTTTACGTCCGGCTGATGGACAGGTCGCAGGGCGTTGGGCTGGGCGGGAGGTAGTCGTACGCATCGGCGGGGCTGCCGCCTGCGCGTAGCTCCGGAAGGGTTTCCAGGGTGGCCTGCGGCGGGACGACCGTGACAGGGCCGCTGGGCGCCGAAGGGATGCAGGGCGCCCCCGACTCCTTGGCCCCCGGGCAGGTGTCGCCGCAGCCGGCGGGCGCAAGGGCCGGCGCGTCCATGGCGGAGGCCGCGGGCAGGTGCCCGGCGTGGCCGCCGGCATGGTCGCCGGCAGCAGAATGCGCGACGGCGGTGTGCCCGGCGGGCGCGCCAAATGACACTGACCCATGTTGCACGGCCCCGTGCGAGGCGTGGCTCGAGGCCATCACATGCATGCCCAGGAGTCCGGCGATGACTGCAAGGGTGCCGGCGAGCAGCCAGGCCATGCGGAGGAGGGACGCCACGGCGCGGGTGGTCACGGCGGTCCCTCCTTCCAATCGGTCTGTGGATATCAACGTACCTCTGACGGGTTCAGTTTCAGGCGCCGGAGGAGCTGGGCGTTCAGCGCCACCACGATGGTGGAGGCGGACATCAGCACCGCCCCGGCCGCGGGGGACAAGACCACCCCGGCGAACGCCAGGACACCTGCTGCCAGCGGCACGGAGAGGATGTTGTAGCCGGTGGCCCAGACCAGGTTCTGCCACATCTTCCGGTAGCTGGCGCGGGACAGGTCCACCATGGACAGCACGGCCCGAGGATCGTTCCCGGCCAGCACCACGCCGGCGGATTCCACCGCGACGTCGGTTCCGGCCCCGATGGCGATGCCCACCTCCGCGCGGGCCAGCGCGGGCGAGTCGTTGACCCCGTCGCCCACCATGGCCACCTTCAGTCCGCGGGCCTGCAGTTCCGCCACTTTCTTGTCCTTGTCCGCCGGCAGGACCTCGGCGAACACCTCATCGATGTCCAGGTCCGCAGCCACGGCCCGGGCCACCTGGTGCGCATCGCCGGTGACCATGGCCACCTTCACGCCGCGCCGCTGCAGGGCTGACACTGCCTGCCGCGACTCCGGCCGTACCGCATCCTCCATGCTCACGGCACCCAGGATGTTGCCGGCGTCGACCACGTGGAGCACGGCGGCTCCGCGGTCCATCCACGCCCGGGTGCTGCCGGCCAGTGTGGCGGATTCGGCGACGCCGAGTTCGCGCAGGAGCGCGGGTCCGCCCACGTGCACTGTACGGCCGTCCACGCTGGCCCGGACGCCCCGGCCCGGCAGCGACGTGAAGCCGGTGGCTTCGGGCAGCGTCAGGTTCCGTGCCCTGGCAGCCCGCACGATGGCCCGCGCCACGGGGTGCTCGCTGTCGGATTCGACGGCGGCGGCAAGGGCCAGCACGGCATCGGCGTCCGCCCCTTCGGCGACGGCAACATCCTTCAGTTCCGGCTCGCCGGTGGTCAGGGTGCCGGTCTTGTCGAACAGGACCACGTCGATGGTGCGCATCCGCTCCAGCGCCATCCGGTTCTTGATCAGCACCCCGGCCCGCGCGGCCTGCTCCGTGGAGATGGCGATCACCAGCGGAATGGCCAGGCCAAGGGCGTGCGGGCACGCGATCACCAGCACGGTGACGGTTCGGGTGACGGCGTCCGGAACGCTTCCCAGCAACGTCCAGGCGATGAACGTCAGGACTCCGGCGCCGGCGGCGAAGTAGAAGAGGAACGCAGCGGCGCGGTCAGCCAGGGCCTGGGCGCGTGAAGACGAGGCCTGGGCTTCCTCCACCAGCCGCTGGATCCCGGCCAGGGCGGTCTGGTCGCCGACTGCGGTGACCCGCACCCGGACGCTGCTGTCGGTTGCCACGGTTCCGGCCACCACCGGGTCACCGGCCCCGCGTGCCACGGTTTTTGATTCACCGGTGATCATGGATTCGTCGAACTCGGCCTGCCCGTCCACCACGTTTCCATCGGCAGGCATGCGGGCACCGGGACGGACCAGGACCAGGTCGCCGGGGCTGAGTTCGGACACGGGTACGGTCTCGGTCCCGCTGTCCGTGATGCGTTCGGCCTCATCCGGCAGCAGCGCGGCGAGGGCGTCAAGGGCGCCCTGCGCGGACCCCAGCGCCCGCATCTCGATCCAGTGCCCCAGCAACATGATGGCCACCAGCAACGCCAGCTCCCACCAGAAGTCCAGGTCGAAACCGCCGATGCCCAGGCTGGTGACCCAGGATGCGGCGAACGCCACTGTGATGGCCATGGCGATCAGCAGCATCATTCCCGGCGTACGGTCTTTGAGCTCCTGCAGTCCGCCTTTGAGGAAGGGCTGGCCGCCGTAGAGGAAAATCACGGTGCCAAGGATCGGCGGAATCCAGGCGGAACAGGGGAACTCCGGTGGCATATAGCCCAGGAGGTGGGCCATCATGGGGCTGAAGTAGACCACCGGAACGGCAAGGGCCAGCGTCAGCCAGAACCGGTTCTTGAACATGGCGGTGCTATGCCCGGCATGCTGCCCGTGGGTGTGGACGGTGTGGTCGTCGTCGTGCTGGCCGTGCTGCGCATGCCCGGCGTGCGCATGTCCGTCGGTGTGCGCGGCCGGCTGGGTAAGGGTGCCGCCCGCGGGCCGGTGGTGGTCGTGCGGGTCCTTCTGGTGGTGCATGTCGCTATGGTCCTGCATGGGGTCCTCCTGTGAGGATGGCCGCCCGGAATGCTGCGGAAGGTGGGCGGGCGTCGCCTGAAAAGCCGCGAAAGGTGGGCGGGCGTTAGCCGGAAATCCGCGAAAGGTGGGCGGGCGTCGCGGAGGAAGCGAGGGGGAGCTGTGGCCGGTTTTCGTTGTTCATGTCAGTTCCAATCCGTTGAGGGGATCAATGGGTGCTGGGGTTGAACGGCTGTGAAGGCCGGTACAGCGCACCAGCCGGGACATACCACTTCACTGACAACACGGCCAACATACCCCCTAGGGGTATTTGAGGTCAAGAGGTGTAGCGCATTTTCCCATTGAGTTCCATAGGCCCTCCCGCACTACCTTCCGTTGCCCGGGGCGGCCATACTGAGGGGAGCGAGGACAGAGCCTGCCCGCTTGGGGGCTGGCCTATGCACGGGAGGTGGACCTGTGGCGGAGCTCAGCGATCTGTACACGTATTCGAGTGCGCTCGGGGACAGTGAAAGCGACGCCGGGATCTTCAAGGTGGAGATGGAACCCGCGCCGGGCGTTCATTGGTCGGACGGGATGTTCCGGCTGCACGGGTACCAGCGCGGCGACGTTGTCCCTACCTTGGAACTGGTCTTCGCCCACAAACATCCCGATGACCGGGAGCGGTGCGAAGAGATCGTGGTGCAGGTTGCAAAGTCCGGCGGATTCTTCTGCATGTACCACCGGGTGGTCGATGCCCGCGGCCGGACCCGGCGGGTGCTGACCTCCGGTGAGGGGATCCTGGGGACCGATGGATCAGTGGTTGCCCTCGAGGGCGTGATGGTAGACCTCAGCCGTACGCTGCAGCGCGAAACCGAACAAACGGCACGGGAAGCCGTTGCCGGTGCCACGGCAACCCGCACGGTGATCGACCAGGCCCGCGGCATCCTCATGGGCCAGCTGAAACTCGGTTCCGATGACGCGTTCCAGATGCTGGTGAGCGCCAGCAGCCGCCGCAACGTCAAGCTGGTGGTGGTGGCGGCGGAGCTGGTGCAGCTGGCCAATTCCCCCGAAGCCCGGAATTACCTGGACCGGGCCGTGCGGGCCATTCAGCTGCATGCGCGGCCGGACCATACCGGGGGTCGCCGCGCGGGCTGATGCCCGTTAATGATGTTCCACCCAGCACGCGAGGATGGTGGTGGACAGCTGATAGGCCAGGGCGTTGCGGGTGATGGCATTGGGACCCGCAACCGCTGGAAGGGCTGATGCGTCCACGTGCAGAACGAAACTGTCTTTCTGGAAGACTGCTGACCCATCCGCGGTCTCGTAGGCGGGGAAGCCCAGGTTGGCCAGGCCTTCGATGGGCTTGGCGTCCTTGGCCAGTGCCTGCATGGCATCAAAATATTTCCGGGCTGAAGCCTCATCGGGCGCCTGCTGAACCGAAATTCTCAGGGTCCCTTCGGCCAGATGGTAGGTGCATGTGAACGTGCTGTCGGCCCAGTTGCTCACGGTGTGGGGTTTCTCTTTGAGTTCCAGGATGGCAGTGAGCCTGTCCATGGGCTGGTCTCCGCATACCATCCTGGCGGCTTCGCTCGGCCCGGCAGGGGCGGGCGCGGGACTTCCAGTCTCGGTTCCGTGGTGGGCGGCATGCGCGCCCCCGGGCGGGGACGCAACAGAGGACGAGGCGCTGGACGGCGGTCCTGCGCTGCCTGGGGAGCCCGCCGCTGCCGCGCAGCCGGAGAGCAGGAGGAGACACAGCGCCAGGTAGGCCGGCAGGGGAACAGGGTTCTTCATGGTTCGTCCATCCCGGCCTCCGGGTCGTTTCCGGTGGCCGCTTGTCAGCGCGGTCAGGCTTTGAGCCTGGCGTAAATCACGAAGTTGTCCTCAAACAGGCCCGTCGTGGGGTCGTACCCGTCGCAGGTGATAAGCCGCAATTCGGACCCGGCGGTGTTGCCATAGACCTCGACAGTGGGAAAGTTTTCCTTGCTGTAGGTGGCGCCGTGATCTATCACGAAGACGGCCGTACTGCCATCGGCCCGGGCAACGGACACTTCCGCGCCGGGTGCCAGGCGGCGCAGATCAGCGAAGACCCCCTTATGGCCCCCGAGTGCATTCACATGGCCCAGCACCACCGCGGGGCCCCGCTCGCCGGGGGTCGGTGAACCGCTGTACCAGCCGGCGGGGGCACCATTGCCCGTATCCTGCGGGACCTCCAAGGAACCGTCGGGGCGCAGGCCAAGGCTAAGGAGTTCGGTGCGCAGCCCTATCGATGGGACTTCCATGGCCACCGGCTGGGAGCGGGCAAGCACTGGCGGTTCGGCAGCCGGTGCGGGCGCGGGCGTGTTGGGCGGCGGCGGGCTTGCAGCGGCAGGGCTGGACGGGATCCCGCTCCCGGCTGCCGGGCCCTCAGCCGCAGTACCTGCAGTTTGCTGTGACGCGGGAACCGGAGGTGAGGAGCCGGCGTCGGACGCGGTGGCGTTGCCGCAGCCGGCGAGCAGCAACAGAAGCCCGGCCGCTGCGGCGGCCCGAAGGCCCCCGTAGCGGCCGGAACTTGATGGAGTCATGGTGATGGTCCGGTCAGCCCGGCGCCTACGCCTCGGATCCGGAGCTGCGGCGGCGGATGAGGTAGGCCCCGCCGGCGACTGCTGCCATGGCCAGGCCGCCGCCCAGGGCGAGGGCACCGGCGTCCGTGCCAGCGGCCTGCTGCGCCACGCCAGTGTCAGCGCTGCCGGCCGGCATCTTCATCTGGCCGGCTTTGAGCGTGCCGCAAAGGGCGGGGGAGGTGGCGGCAAGCGGGAGGCTGGGGACGAGATCGGACTTGGCCGCCTGCCCGGCAGCGCTGAGCGTGGCGGGATCCAACCCGTGGACTACCACGACTGCGGTGCCTGCTTGCAGGGCGGCCTTGGTGTCGGCGTTCAGCTCGAAGGTGCGGTCGATGGTGTAGCTAGCGCCCTGGCCGGCCACCTTGAGGTCCAGGCCGGCGGCGGGGCTCGTGTCGCCGCTGGTGGACAATGTGGTGACGATGCCACCGTAGCTGGGCGCGCCCTCCGTAGTGGAGATCACCCCGTCGCCGTCCTTGTCGGCCGAGGGTGCCGGACAGGTTCCCTGGGCGCCGCCGTGGATGTGCTGGACG
This sequence comes from Arthrobacter liuii, assembly GCF_014639275.1. Taxonomy (GTDB): domain Bacteria; phylum Actinomycetota; class Actinomycetes; order Actinomycetales; family Micrococcaceae; genus Arthrobacter; species Arthrobacter liuii. The sequence goes on from NZ_BMFW01000002.1 coordinate 159,410, forward strand.
TGCGGGTACGGCGCGTTGTTGAAGGTCGGGGCCAGGCCTGAGACCTTCAGGACGGCGTGGGCCTGGTTGCCGGTCACGTCAACCGTGATGGTACCGGAGGCGGAACTGCCGTTGATGCGGGTCAGCGTTGACTGGTAGGTGGTGTCGGCAGCCATGGCGGGAGCGCCCGAGAGGGCGAGGGCGCCTAACGCGAGGGTAGGTACTGCAAGGAAGCGAAGTGTCTTGTTCATCGGAAAGCAATCTCCTCATACAAGTGACGTTCGTCCCAGATGAGGGACACAAGCGGTTCGGTGCCGGAGCCCGGCCGGATGGGGCTTTACGTGAAATGGCCCACAATTTGCTGCACGGCTGCTCCGTTGCGGGCTTCTTCGGCACATGCCGGGCCCGTAGGATGGGTGGAGGTGCGCCGGGAAGTCTGGTCGGCATGGCTTTGTCGAACCCGGATTTAAGGACGCCTGCATGAACCCCACCCCGCCTCCTCCCGGCCGTAACAAGTTTTTCGGCTCCACCGTTTTCGCCCGCGGAAGTTACGCCGAAGCACTCCGGATCGGGGAAATCCTCCGCAAGGAAACGGTGGGCGGCGCACTCCTGGTCATCGCGGCGGTGATCGCCCTGGTCTGGGCCAACTCCCCGGCGTCGGACAGCTACTTTGCCCTCCGCGACTTCACGGTGGGCTATGAGCCGTGGCACCTGGACCTGAGCATGGGGGCCTGGGCGGCTGATGGACTGCTGGCCATCTTCTTTTTCCTCGTGGGCCTGGAACTCAAACGCGAATTCGTGGCCGGTGACCTGCGCCAGCCCAGCAAATCAGTCGTGCCGGTGGCGGCCGCCGTGGGAGGCGTGGCCCTCCCGGCGGTGATCTACGCCCTCGTCAATCTTTCCAGTCCGGAAACACTCCGTGGCTGGGCCATTCCCACGGCCACCGACATCGCCTTCGCCGTGGCTGTCCTGGCGATCATCGGGTCCCATCTGCCCAGCGCCCTGCGGATTTTCCTGCTGACGCTGGCAGTGGTGGACGACCTGATTGCCATCACCATCATCGCCTTCTTCTACTCCAGCGACATCCAGGCCGCCCCGCTCCTCCTGGCGCTTATCCCGCTGGCCCTCTACACGTTCCTGGCGCAGAAGTACCGGCGGTTCTTCGGGCGCCATGCGGCGGCCGCGTGGCTGATCCTGCTGCCGCTGGGCGCCGTGACCTGGGCGCTGGTGCACGCGTCCGGCATCCACGCCACCGTCGCCGGCGTGCTGCTGGGCTTCGCCATCCCCGTCATTCGGTCGCAGGCGTCCGGCGGACCCGGGGCCGGTCCCGGCCTGGCTGAGATCTTCGAGCACCGGTTCCGGCCCTTTTCCGCGGGTATGGCCGTTCCCATCTTCGCGTTCTTCTCTGCGGGAGTCGCGGTCGGCGGATGGGAAGGCCTGGGCTCGGCACTGGCGGACCCGGTAGCGCTGGGCATCATCCTGGGCCTTGTCCTGGGCAAGCCGATTGGCATCATGGGCACCACCTGGGTCCTGACCAAAGCCACCAGGGCCAGCCTGGACAGCTCCTTCAAATGGATCGACGTGTTCGGAGTTGCGCTGCTGGCGGGGATCGGCTTCACCGTTTCCCTGCTGGTGGCAGAGCTCAGCTTCGGCAACGGCAGCCTGCACGACGACCACGCCAAGGTGGGCATCCTGGCCGCATCACTGATCGCCGCGCTGCTGGCCACGGCCGTTCTGCGCACCCGCAACCGCCAATACCGGGCCACCGAAGAGCTGGAGAAGGTGAATTCAGACCACGACGGCGTCCCGGACGTCTATCAGGAACGCACCTGACTCCTTGGTTGGAGGGGGTCAGGCGGTGGCGAGCGGCTTGGCCGGGGCCTGGGGCTTGGGTGGGGCGTCCAGGCCGGCCCGGGCCGGGTCCACGTGGCGGATCTCCAGGGCTTCCGGGTCCAGCAGCTTGCGCGCGCCGGTCCGTGCGTCCAGGATCCAGAAGAGCTCAAGGGCCGGGACGACGTCGGTCACCTTGCCCTTGTGGAAGAGCTTGCCCCTGTGCCACGCCTCTATCTGGTCCCCAATGCGGAGCTGGGCGGTACGTACTCCTTGTGCCTCCATGCGGGCTGCCTCCTGCTGTTGTGTCCCCGTAAGCCATAGCTTGCCGTGGGCAGGTTGCCGGAGTGTTTCTGCCCGGTGTTTTTTCTGTATCGCGTGTGGCTGATGGCGCCTACTCGTCCATCGGGAATGCCACGGCTTCGCCCACAACCCGCAGGCACAGTTCCATGCCGGGCCGGGCGATTGATGCGTTCCAGTGCCGGATGGTGATCACTTCGCCCCCGCCGGGGTAACGGTGGTCGGCGTGCTCGGCCACTTCCTTGGGCACGTTCAGCTTCAGCCGCACCGTGGTTTCGGGGCCAAAGTAGTCCGTGTCCACCACCACGCCGCGGATGGGGCCGTCCTCGGCGATGCGGATCTGTTCGGGGCGGAGCATCAGCTGGACCCGACCCTGCGCCGGCGGCCGCCGCACCGGGATGCCGCCCAGCGAACAGGTGGCCAGGGATCCCTCCAGCCAGGCGTCCAGGATGACGGCGTCACCCAGGAACTCGGCGGTGGCCCGGTCCGCGGGGCGGGTGTACACCACAAAGGGGTTGCCGATCTGGGCCAGCTTGCCGCCGCGCATTACGGCCACCTGGTCGGCGAAGGAGAGCGCCTCGGCCTGGTCGTGGGTGACCAGGATGGTGGTGACGCCGGCCTCGGCCAGGACCTTGGCCACGGCGCGGCGGGTGGCCACGCGCAGCCCTGCATCCAGGGCGGAGAACGGTTCGTCCAGGAGCATCAGCTCCGGTTCGCGGGCCAGCGCCCGGGCCAGGGCGACGCGCTGCTGCTGGCCGCCGGAGAGCTGGTGCGGGCGGCGCTTGGCCATGGCCGCGTCCAGGGACACCATTTCCAGGAGTTCTGCCACGCGGGCAGCAACGGCGCGGCGGCCGCCCTCCAACTTGGCCGGGTTGAGGCCGAAGGCAACATTCTGGCCAACGGTGAGGTGCGGGAAGAGGGCACCGTCCTGGGCCACGTACCCGATTTGCCGCTTATGCGCGGGAAGCCAGGCGCCGTCACCGGCAACGGTGGTCCCGTTCAGCGAAATGGTGCCAGTGTCCGGGTGCTCGAACCCTGCGATGAGGCGCAGGAGCGTGGTCTTGCCGGACCCGGACGGGCCCACGATGGCGGTGGTGCCTCCCTTGGCCACGGACAGGTTGACGCCCTTCAGCACTGCCTGCGATCCGAAGTTCTTGGTGACGTCCGTGATCTGCAGGTGGCTGTTGGTGGTTGCTGCCACGGAGGGCGCCACCCGAGGCTCGGGCAGCCTCCGGGTTGATGGTGCTGTCACTGTCCGGCTACTTTCTTGGACTGTTGGAAGAGGAGATAGGTCATGGGCGCGGAGAGCAGGATCATCAGCAGCGCATAGGGCGCAGCGCCCGCGTAGTCGATTTCGCTGCTCTTGCTCCAGAACTCGGTGGCCAGGGTCTTGGTGCCGTTGGGGGACAGGAGCAAGGTCGCGGTGAGCTCATTGGCGATGGCAAGGAACACCAGGGCTGCACCGCCGGCGGCGGCCGGGGCGGTGAGCCGCAGGGTGACGCGGATGAAGGCCAGCAGCGGCGGCTTGCCCAGGGCCTGGGCTGCCTCATCGAGTTCCTTGGGGGCCTGGGCCAGCCCGGCCCGGAGGTTCACCAGCGCCCGCGGAAGGAACAGGAGCACGTACGCGGCCACCAGTACTCCCGTTGTCTGGTAGATCCCCGGCACTATGCGGATGCTGACCGTGACGAATGCCAGGGCCACCACGATCCCGGGCATGGAGCTGGTGACATAGTTGGACAGTTCCAGGGACTTGCTGAACCAGCCGGGCTTCCGGACCGCGAGGTACGCCATGGGGAAGGCGACCACGATGGTGGCTCCGGCGCCGACCAGGCCGTACCAGAAGGTGGCAAGGAGGGCAGGAAGGAATTCGGATGCGGTCCAGATGTCCGCACCGCCGGCCAGGATCCATTTCAGCACGTAGAAGAGCGGCAGGCCGAACGCCAGGGCGGTCAGCGCCAGCAGGAAGAGCTGGGCCGGGCCCTGGTAGGCGTGCAGCGGGAGCCGCAGCGCCTTACCCTGCACGCCGGACCCGATCCGGGCATAGCGGGCCGTGCCGCGGCTGCGGACCTCGGCCATCAGCAGGAGCAGGCAGAAGAACACCAGCACGCTGGCCAGCATGTTCCCCGCGGCCCCGTTGAAGGTGGAGCGGTACTGGGTCATGATCGCGGTGGTGAAGGTATCGAACCGGATCATGGCGAAAGCGCCGTATTCGGCCAGCAGGTGCAGCCCCACCAGCAGCGCACCGCCCGTCAGGGCAATCCGCAGCTGGGGGAGCACAACCCTGAAGAATGCCCGCCAAGCGCCCAGCCCCAGCGCGGCGGCGGACTGCTCGATGGCCGGGTCCAGCCGGCTTAGGGTGGCTGCCGCCGGGATGTACACCAAGGGGAAGTAGGACAAGGTGGAAATCAGGATCCCCGAGCCCAGGCCGCCCAGCGACGGGATGGCCGAGACCCAGGCGTAGCTGTTCACGAACGCCGGAACGGCCAGCGGCGCGGCCAGCAGCACGGCCCAGATCCGGCGGCCGCGGAGCTTGGTCCGTTCCACCAGCCACGCCCCCGCCACGCCAAGCAGCAGGCACAGCGGGATGGTGGCGGCCATCAGGAGCAGGGTGTTCAACAGCAGTTCGCCCACGCGGGGGCGCAGGATGAGGCCGACGGCGGTGTCCCACCCGGTTGCCACCGTCATGTACGCCACGTACCCCAACGGGACGAGGGAGAAGAGGGCGATCAGCACCGCCAGGACGGACACCGCGGAAACGCCGAAAGGCGGGCGGGGGCTTGTGCCCCGGCCCGCCGTCGTCGTGCTCCGCCTGGGGGGAGCCGATAGATCGGTGGTCACGGAATTACAGTAGTCCGGCCTGGGTCATCAGGTCGCTGACCTTCTGGGAATTGAGCTTCGCGGCGTCGACCTTGGGTGCCTGCAGGTCCTTGATGGGAACCAGTTTGTCGTTGGCAGGCACGTCGGAGCCGATGGCGTATTCGAAGGACGTTCCGTTCTTGAGGACTTCCTGGCCCTTCTTGCCGGTGATGAACTTCAGGAACTGCTGCGCTGCGGCAGCGTTCTTGGAGGACTTAAGCACGCCACCGCCGGAAACGGACAGGAAGGCGCCCGGGTCTTCATTCTTGAAGTAGTACGGCGTGACGTTGTTGGAGTTCTCGCCGGTCTTGGCCTGGTCGCCGTAGTAGTAGTAGTGGTAGATCAGCGCGGCATCCACTTCGCCGGCGTTGACTGCCTTCATGGCCGTGCTGTTGCCCTTGTAGGCCTTGGAGTTGTCCTTCATGGCCTTGAGCCAGTCCTCGGTGGCGCTTTCACCCTTGAGTTCCAGCAGGGCGGAAACGATGGCCTGGAAGTCGGCGCCGGTGGGCGACGCGGCCCAGCGGCCCTTCCACTCCGGCTTGGCCAGGTCAAGCATGGACTTGGGCAGCTGGTCCGCGGTGAGTTTGGTCTTGTTGTACACCAGGACGGTGGAGCGGGCGGCGATGCCCGTCCATTTGCCGGTGGACGGCGAGAACTGGGAGGGGACCTGGGCCAGGGTGTCCTTGTCCACGTCCGCGAACAGCCCGGCGTTCTCCACCTGCGTCATGGCGGGGGAGTTCTCGGTGAGGAACACGTCCGCGGGGGACGCCTGGCCTTCCTGGATGATCTGGTTGGACATCTCAGTGTCATCGCCCTGGCGCACGGTTACCTTGATGCCGGTTTCGGCGGTGAAGGCATCCACCCATTCCTTGGTGAGGCTCTCGTGCTGGGCGTTGTAGACCGTGATCTCGCCCGAGGCGGCGCCCCCGGATGCGGCGGACGAGCCGTTACCGGCAGGGGTGGCGCCGCCGCAGGCGGTCAGGCCGAGAGCTGCGGTGGCGGCGAGTGCGATGCCTGCCAGCGCGCTGTTGCGGATCTTCATTGAGGCTGCTTTCGGTGGGGAAAAAGTCTGCTTGAACCTAAAGTCCTAATAGGAAACGTAAACGTTGCCTATGTCAGGAAACTGTAGGGTAGGCAAACCTAAGCTCCAAGCCAAAAAGCGGTTTAAGTGACAAGGTTCACATCAATTACGCAAACATGGCGTGACGTAATTCGGTCCGATCGGAGGCCATGGGCCTGGAGTGATCGCCCCGAGCAGTGATGTGGTGTCGCTACTTGTTCGGGTTGGGGTCGTGGACGTCGTGCTCCCCGATGTCAGCCGCGCCCAGGACGCTTTCCGCAGGGGCAGCTTCCGACGGATGGAGTCGGACGCTCAGTTCGGGATGGTGCAGGTCCAGTGCGGGCCGTTCTGAACGGATCCGGGGCAGGGACGTGAAGTTGTGGCGCGGCGGCGGGCAGGACGTGGCCCACTCCAGCGAGGCGCCGAAGCCCCAGGGGTCGTCCACGGTGACCTTCTTCCCGGCACGCCACGTGATGAAGACGTTCCAGAAGAACGGGATCAGGGAAGCGCCCAGCAGATATGAGCCAACAGTGGAGAACTGGTTCATGAAGGTGAAGTTGTCCTCCGGCATGTAGTCCGCGTACCGCCGCGGCATGCCCAGGACGCCCAGCCAGTGCTGGATCAGGAACGTGGCGTGGAAGCCCAGGAAGAGCATCCAGAAGTGGATCTTGCCCAGGCGCTCGTTGAGCATGGTGCCGGTGAACTTGGGCCACCAGAAGTAGAACCCGGCGAACATGGCGAACACCACGGTGCCGAACACCACGTAGTGGAAGTGCGCCACCACGAAGTAGGAGTCCGAAACGTGGAAGTCCATGGGCGGCGAGGCCAGGATGATGCCGGTGAGGCCACCGAAGAGGAAGGTGGCAAGGAATCCCATGCTCCACAGCATGGGGGTTTCGAAGGTCAGCGATCCGCCCCACATGGTGCCGATCCAGTTGAAGAACTTCACGCCGGTGGGCACCGCGATGAGCATGGTCATGAAGGCGAAGAACGGCAGGAAAATTGCACCCGTGACGTACATGTGGTGGGCCCACACCGTCACCGAAAGGGCCGCAATGGCGATGGTGGCGTACACAATGCCTTTGTAGCCGAACAGGGGTTTGCGGCTGAACACCGGGAAAATCTCGGAGACGATGCCGAAGAACGGCAGCGCAATGATGTACACCTCCGGGTGGCCGAAGAACCAGAACAGGTGCTGCCAGAGAATCGCTCCGCCGTTGGCTGGATCGAAGATATGGGCACCGAACTTGCGGTCCGCGCCAAGGGCGAACAGGGCGGCGGCCAGCGGCGGGAACGCCATGAGCACCAGGATGGCGGTGACCAGGGTGTTCCAGGTGAAGATGGGCATCCGCCACATGGTGAGCCCCGGAGCGCGCATGCAGATGATGGTGGTGATGAAGTTGACCGAGCCGAGGATGGTACCGAAGCCGGACAGCGCCAGGCCGAAGACCCACAGGTCACCGCCGATGCCGGGGGTGAATGTGGTGTTGGACAGCGGCGCGTAGGCAAACCAGCCAAAGGACGCCGCGCCCTGCGGGGTGATGAAGCCGGACACCGCGATGGTGGAACCGAACAGGAAGAACCAGAACGCCAGGGCGTTAAGTCGGGGGAACGCCACGTCCGGGGCGCCGATCTGCAGCGGCATGATCACGTTGGCGAACCCGGCGAACAGCGGGGTGGCGAACATCAGCAGCATGATGGTGCCGTGCATGGTGAAGAGCTGGTTGTACTGTTCCTTGGTCTGCAGGATCTGCATGCCGGGCTCAAACAGTTCGGCGCGGATCAGCAGCGCCATCACACCGCCCAGGCAGAAGAACACGAACGACGCAATCAGGTACATGTAGCCGATGGTTTTGTGGTCGGTGGAGGTGATCCAGTTGACCACCATGGTGCCTTTGGGGCGCCGGACCACTGCCGGCGCCGCGGTGGCCGCGGCTCCACCCATTCTCTGGCCTGTGGTGGTCATTGCGGTGCCGTCCTTTACTCTGCTGGTTCCAGGGCCTGGGGGGCCGGGGCCGATTGCGGGTTCCTGACGTAGTCCTCGCCCAGGTTGCCGGTGTTGCCCTTTGCCTTCAGGTCCGCCATGTGGCTGTCGTAATCCTGCTGGCTCACCACCCGGACCTTGAAAAGCATCTCGGAGTGGTACTCGCCGCACAGTTCTGCGCACTTGCCCATGTATTCGCCCACGCGGTTTGGGGTGATGCTGATGTATGGGTTGTACTGTTCGTGGCCCGGATACAGGTCGCGCTTCTGCAGGAAATCCACCACCCAGAAGGAATGCTGCACGTCACGGGACTGGAGGTGTAGTTCCACCTTTTTCCCCACCGGAAGGTAGAGCGTGGGCAGCCGGTCCGGGGTGCCCCAGTCGCCGGTCAGGTGGGCCTGCTGCCCGGCATCCTCGTGAACCTGTTCCTTGACGTAGTTGAAATCCCAGGACCACTGTTTGCCGAAGACGTCGATCACGACGTCCGGGTTGGCGTAGCGCTCATCGATGGCCCGCTGTTCCCGGTCCGTGAAGACGAACAGGACGCCGATAACGATCAGCGGGATGGCCAGGTAGAAAACTTCAAGGGGGAGGTTGTAGCTCAATTGCGGGGGGAACCCCACGGTGTTCTTCCTGCGCCGGTACGCCACGATGACCCAGATCATCAGTCCCCAGGTGATGATGCCCACCACCAGCGCGGCGATCCAGGAGTTGACCCACAGGTCCGTGATCAATTGGGTGTTGTTCGTGGTGTCGCGGTTTCCCGGAAGGAAGCCGCGGGAGACTTCGGCGGAGCATGAGGCCAGTGCCGGCAGGGCAAGAACGCCTGCGGCCAGCGCTGCGAAGCGCCGCATGCTGTGGTTTCTCAATGGTTTCTTACCCACCCGCGGTCCCTCCGGCATGCTTCAGGAGCCCAACTGCATGAGCCCGCCACCAGCCCGTAAGCCAGCAGTTGTGAGCCCACCCTACGCCCGGGAGGACGCTGATGGAAGAGGTTTTGCCGCGGCCGGGAAGGCGCCGGGAACGGATTCCAGGAGTCCGCACAGGCCACCGAAGTGGGCGGCCCCGGGTAGGGGCTGCTAGGCGATGCCGGTGGTGCCCAGCAGGCTTCCCACCGCGAACGTGAAGGCCATGGCCAATGCCCCGCCCACCACCAGCCGGATGGTTGCCTTGCGCTTGGAGCTTCCACCGATCTTGGCGCTGACGCTGCCGGTCAGGGCGAGCGCCAGGATGACCGCAGCGAACGTGACCGGGATACGAACTTGTTCAGGCGGGAAAATGATCGCCAGCATGGGCAGCACGGCCCCGACGGTGAAGGCGATGGCCGAGGCAAAGGCAGCGTGCCAGGGGCTGGCCACCTCCTCCTCGTCAATGTTCAGTTCAGCGGACAGGTGGGCCTTCAATGCGTCCTTTGCCGTCAGCTCCTCGGCAACGGTCCGCGCGGTGGCTTCGCTGAGTCCCTTGGCCTGGTAGATGTGGGCCAGTTCTGCCAGTTCGCCGTCGGGATCGTCCCGGAGCTCCTGGCGTTCCTTCTCGATCAGCGCCCGCTGGCTGTCACTCTGGCTGCTCACGGAGACATATTCGCCCAAGGCCATGGAGACGGCTCCGCCCACTACCGCCGCGGTGCCTGCCACGAGGATCGGCGACAGGTCGTTGGTTACGCCAGCGACGCCCACCACGGTTGCCGCGACGGAGACGATGCCGTCGTTGGCGCCGAGGACACCCGCGCGCAGCCAGTTCAGGCGCGCGGCCACGCTGCTGTCGTGGGGTTCGTTGTGGCTCAGTTTGAGGGTTTCAGACATGTTGGCAGTAAACCACCGCCCGGATCCCGGTGCCACGAAGGTTTGCATCCCCTAACACGGCGTCGCGGCGAGGGATAGGGCCGTCCTCAAGCGGCAGAGACTTTGAACTGCAGGAGCGCCAGTTGCCCGCCGGGACGACGCACTGGTCCGTGGGAGGTACACAGGTGGGGCCGGGGGTCCCGGTGGGGCAGGGGAAGCACGGGGGCACAACTCGCCTCTCCCGACCCTCCACATAACAAAGGGGTTACGAAGGCGCTTTATCGGGTTGACAGCGTTGTCAGACTGAGAGTTAGATCACAGTCATGAATGACAGCGTTGTCGAAATCGGATCGCGGGCGGGCGCTCTTCCGCCGGCCACTGCCCGCCTGTCCGACGTCGCAGCCCACGCGGGTGTCTCGACCAAGACGGTCTCGCGGGTAGTAAACAATGAACCGAACGTTCGACCCCAGGTTCGCGAGCGGGTCATGCTTTCAGTCGTGACCCTGGGGTACCGCCCGAACGCAGCGGCGCGCGCACTCGTGACGCAGCGTACCCACCAGATCGGGCTTATCACGACGGCGAGTTCCCTGTATGGTCCCACTGCGGGACTTTTCAGCCTGGAACAGGCGGCATGGAAAGCCGGTTATGCCCTGACGCTCACAACCGTCCGGGAGCCGTCCGAGGGCGAACTTGCAGAAGCGATCCGGTACCTGCTGGCGCGAGGCGTGGAGGGTGTGATCATTTCCGGCGCCACCGGGGTCCTCCACTTGGCACCGTCGGCACTCGCCGGCATGCCTGTTGTCAGTACCAGTCCTGTTTCCGACGCGGCACCTAATCACGTGGTTGTCGACACGGACCAGTCCATGGGCGCAAGGGCTGCGGTGCGTCACCTGTACGACTTGGGTCACAGGCGGATTGCCCACATTGCAGGCCCGCTCAGTTGGCATGCGGCCGTCCAGCGCCGCGACGGGTGGCTCCGGGGAATGAAGGACGCGGGCCTTGAGCCGGGCCCGGTCGTCGAGGGTGATTGGTCAGCAAAATCCGGACACGAGGCAGCCTTCTCACTTGATCGAGCCGAAGTGACCGCGGTATTCGTCGCAAACGACCATATGGCCATGGGGGCCATTCGCGCATTCACCGAGAAGGGCATCCAGGTGCCGGGCGACATGTCAGTAGTCGGCTTCGATGACGTTCCCGAGGCCGCCTATCAGATGGTGCCCCTTACGACGGTCCGCCAGGACTTCGTGGCCGGCGCCGAACGTTCTGTCCGCGAACTTGTCCAGCTGATTGAAAACCAACCTATCGAGACCACCAGCATCTACCTACCCACAGAGCTCATCGTCCGGGACTCAACAGCCTCTGTCATTGCCTTGGATACTGCCTGAAACCCCACATATTCCTGCTGGAAGGAACATCACCGCGTGTTCCCGGGGGCAGCGGCGCCCCGACCCCGCAGGCAAATGCCGCGCACCATCACACCGCTTCGAAGAAAGTTGAAATCATGACACGAGAAGTTTCACGTCGTTCGATCCTTGCCGCAATTCCTCTTGCTGCCCTTGGTGTTAGCGCTCTCACTGCCTGCAGCGGTGGTGGTGGGTCGGCGGCTGCCGGGGCCCCGGTCTCACAGGCGGACATTGACGCCGCAATGAAGAAGGATACGAAACTGGCCTTCTGGACCTGGGTGCCGGATATACAGAAGGAAGTGGATCTGTTCCAGGCGAAATACCCGGCGGTGAAGGTCGAAGTAGTCAATGTCGGGCAGGGTGGGGCCCACTACCAGAAGCTTCGGGCGGCAATCCAAGCGGGGAAGGGTGCCCCTGACGTTGTGCAGATGGAGTTCGACAAACTGCCTTCATTCACACTGACCGACAGTCTCCTGGACCTCACGCCTTACGGGATCGGAGAACTGAAGTCTGACTACCCAGGCTGGGTCTGGGGTGGTGTTACCCCTGGCGGCAAGGGAATTTATGGCGTACCCCAGGACACCGGCCCCATGGGAATGCTGTACCGCGAAGACCTATTCACTGCCGCCGGACTCACGGTGCCCAAGACGTGGGACGAGTTCGCGGCGGCAGTAACGGCCTACCGCGGTAAGAACGCATCGAGCATGCTCACCAACTGGGCGCCGAGCTCTGAAGCGAACATGCTGGCCCTCTTTTGGCAGGCCGGGGGGCGCCCCTTCTCCTTCGATGGCGCAAAGAACGTCAAGATCAACCTCACCGGAGATGCCGCCTGCAAGAAGGTCACCGCATACTGGAACGATCTCTTCAAATCCGGCAACATCGGCAATGAACCTGACTTCGCCGATGCTTGGTATCAAGGGCTGAACAACGGAAAGTACGCTGCCTGGCTTACAGGAGCTTGGGGCCCGGTCTTCCTGCAGGGAACTGCAAAGAGCACGGCGGGCAAGTGGCGTGTGGCGCCGTTGCCGCAGTGGGACTCCTCCAGCCCGGCGAGCGGCAACTACGGTGGTTCCACCGACGCGGTTCTGAAGTCCAGCCAGAACCCTATTGCTGCGGCCATGCTCGCCCGATTCGTAAATACGGACGAAAAAGCGGCGCTGACCCTGGCCAATGAACAGTTCCTCTTCCCGCCATCAACCAAAACCCTCAACAACCCCGCCTTCGCTGACGCTTCTGCCAGCTTCTATGGTGGCCAGAAAGTCAATAAGCAGTTCACAGACATTTCCGCGACTGTCCAGGAGGGGTTCCAATTCCTGCCCTTCAACGACTACGCCGCCTCCAGCTACGACAAGACCATGGGGAAGGCGATCGGCGACCGGGGCGACCTGAATGCAGCATTGTCCGCTTGGCAGGACGACCTGGTGCAGTACGCCAAGGGTCAGGGATTCACCGTTGCGAGCTGAAACCTTAACCCAGGAAGCGCCGCTGCGCCAGCATAAGAAGAAGGTGAACATCGCGAAGCGGCGCCAATACGCGGCCGCCTACGCTTTGTCGATGCCGTTCATGGTCATGTTCGCGTTGATGATCGCCGTCCCCCTGTTCTACGCCGGATATCTTTCCTTCTTCAAGAAACAGCTCATCGGCGGTGTTTCATTCGTGGGCATGGACAACTACGTCCGTGCCCTGACCGACCCGTCCTTCCTGGGCGGCGTGGGGCGCATGGCGTTGTTCCTTGTCATCCAGGTCCCGATCATGCTTGGCCTTTCCCTGCTCTTCGCCCTCATCCTGGACAGCGGAATGCTGCGCCTGCAACGGTTCATCCGGCTCGGCGTCTTTCTGCCCTACGCCATTCCCAGCGTGATTGCGACCTTGATGTGGGGCTACCTGTACGGGAAAGACTTCGGACCGTTTGCGCAACTGGCCAAGGCGTTGGGGCTTCCGGCGCCGGATTTCCTCGCCGGGGGCAACGTCCTGTTCTCGATCATGAACATCGTCACCTGGGGATTCGTCGGGTACAACATGATCGTCATGTACGCCGCCCTCAGGTCCATTCCCGCTGAACTGTACGAAGCCGCTCGCGTGGACGGCGCCAGCGAATGGAGACTGGCATGGTCGATCAAGATACCCGCCATCCGGGGCGCATTGCTGCTGACCACGATCTTCTCCGTCATCGGGTCGTTCCAACTTTTCAATGAACCCAATCTCCTGCGCGTCATCGCGCCGGCGGCGATCGGACAGGACTACACGCCGAATATGTACGCCTTTCAGCTGTCCTTCGTGAACCAGGATTCGAACTATGCCGCCGCAATTGCTTTCCTCCTGGGGATAGTGATCATGGCGGTCAGCTACGTGGTCCAACTGACTGCCAACAGGAAGGAGAGGGCCTCTTGACCGCCACACTCGCTGACCAGGTGGCGGCGCGAAGCAATGCGGGGAGCCCGCAGCGGCGCCGGCGGTCGGGCAAGAGCACGCTCCTGACCGTCGTCATGCTGTTGTGCCTGGTGTATTTCCTGCTGCCCATCTTCTGGCTTGTGGTTGCCTCGACGAAGGCGAACGAGGACCTGTTCAGCAGTTTCGGCCTCTGGTTCTCCAATATGAACCTGGCCGAGAACCTGCACAACGTCTTCACCTTCCAGGACGGAGTCTTCGGCCACTGGATGATCAACAGCCTGATGTACGCGATCGCCAGTGGCTTTGGTGCGTCAGCACTGGCCACTGCTGCCGGATACGCCTTCGCGAAGTACAGGTTCCCCGGAGGGAACGCGATGTTCACCATCGTGCTCGGGGCCGTAATGATCCCGATGACGGCGCTGGCCATCCCCACCTACCTGCTCTTTGCAGGTGCGAACCTGACCAACACCGTGTGGGCTGTGATCCTGCCTTCGCTGGTGAGCCCGTTTGGCGTCTATCTCATGCGGGTCTACGCCGCCGACGCTGTCCCGGATTCACTCATCGAAGCGGCACGCGTTGACGGCGCCGGGGAAATGCGGATCTTCCTGCAGATCGTCCTGCGGCTCCTTGTACCCGGCTCCATCACGGTGCTGCTCTTCACACTCGTGGCCAGCTGGAACAACTATTTCCTGCCCCTGATCATGCTCAACAGCCCCGAGCTGTTCCCGCTCCCGGTGGGACTGGCCCAGTGGCAGGCGGCCTCTGCGGCCGGATCAGGTTCCCAGGCGCTTTTCTCCACCGTCATCACAGGGTCCCTGGTTTCGGTGTTGCCGCTCATGGCCGCCTTCCTGTTCCTTCAGCGCTACTGGCAGTCCGGCCTGGGCAGCGGCGCCGTCAAAGCCTGACCCCTTCCCCTCTCCTGAACGAAAGAACTAATCCATGTCTGAACGACCCAATAAAGTGCTCTTCGGTGCGGCGTACTACCACGAATACCAGCCGTCCCCCCGCCTGGAGGAGGACCTGGACCTCATGGCTGCAGCCCACATGACCGTCATCCGAGTCGGTGAATCCACCTGGTCCCAATGGGAGCCCGAGGACGGCCGGTTTGACCTGGAGTGGATGACCCCCGTCCTTGACGGCGCCCACCAGCGCGGCATCTCCATCATCCTGGGCACCCCAACCTACGCGGTGCCCATGTGGCTCGCCCGCCGCTACCCAGAGATCGCCGCGGAAACCCGCACCGGACAGCCCCTGGGCTGGGGGGCACGCCAGGAAGTGGACTACACCCACCCCGCCTTCAAGTTCCACGCCGAACGCGTTATCCGCAAAATCATAGGGCGGTTCGCCTCGCACCCGGCCATCATCGGCTACCAGGTCGACAACGAGCCCGGCCTGCTCTCATTCCACAACCGGGGCGTCTTCCAGCGGTTCACCGACGAACTCAGGCAACGATACGGAACGGTGGAGAACCTCAACAAGGAGTGGGGCCTGGTCTACTGGTCCCACCAGCTTTCCACCTGGGCTGACCTGTGGACGCCCGACAACAACGCCCAACCCCAGTACGACCTCGCTTGGCGGCAATTCCAGGCAAAGCTAACCACCGAATACCTCACCTGGCAGGCATCCATCGTGCGTGAATACGCCACGCCGGAGCAGTTCGTGACCACCTGCATCGCCTACGACCGGCCCTCCCAGCATGACGAGGACATGACCCGGTCCTTCGACATCACGGCAGGCAACCCGTACTACGCCATGCAGGACGCCCTCGCAGTCCCTCACAGCAGCGACCCGCCGCAGGGCTGGGCTACTTCCGGCGCCTGGACCCTGTTTCAGAGCGGGGACCGGATGTACTCCTCAAAGCAGGCCCCCTTCCTGGTCACTGAAACCAACGCCGGCGCCATCGGGGGATCCGCAATGCAGTACCCCGCATTCGACGGGCAATGGCGGCAGGCAGCTTACGCATTCATCTCACGTGGCGCAGAAATGATCGAGTACTGGCATTGGGCCACCAACCATTACGGCACCGAAACCTACTGGATTGGCGTCCTCCCTCACGACCAGAAACCGGGACGGGTCTACCATGAACTCGCGCAACTGGGCGAGGAACTGCAAGCAGCAGGGAGCGCACTGACCGGACTCACCCCGGATGCCCGCATCGGAATGATCTACTCCAACGACTCC
Source organism: Arthrobacter liuii (assembly GCF_014639275.1). Lineage (GTDB taxonomy): Bacteria > Actinomycetota > Actinomycetes > Actinomycetales > Micrococcaceae > Arthrobacter > Arthrobacter liuii. Next base: position 175,175 of record NZ_BMFW01000002.1, read on the forward strand.
AAGTGGGCCCTCGCCGGCCAGCCTTGCTTCCTCCTGGAACCTCCCATGACAGGAGACGAACGCTCTTACCAGAAGATCTTCGAAGCCTTCTACCGCGGTGCCCATAACGCCGGGGTGCCGGTTCGGATCCTCCATGACACCCAGATCAGCGGCCCGCAAGGCAACCTCCTCGACCCGGCTCAGGTAGCGAAGGAGTTGCCCGTGATCATCGCCGCCGGGCTCTACATCGCTGATGACACCCTGCTCGAATGGCTGAACGCCTATGCCCGAGCCGGCGGACACCTCGTGCTCGGAATGCGCACCGCCTATGCCGACCAGGAGGCAAGGGCACGCCTCGACGTCAAACCCGCAAGGTTGGACGCGGGTGTCACCTACCAGGAGTTCTCCCAGATCCAGCTGCCGCTGGAAGTCGAAGCGTCCGGAGAGCTCCCACTCTCCTCCGAGGCCCGCGCCACCCGCTGGGTCGACTACCTCCAGCCCGGAGAGGCCAGGGTACTTGCCCGTTACACCCATCCGCAGTTCGGGCAGTATGCCGCCGTCACCACAGCTGCAACTGGAGCTGGACGGATCATCACGGTCGGGACCCTGCCCGACGACACACTGGCCGCCGACCTCATCCGCTGGCTGGCCCCCGACAACGCAACAACCTTTTGGGGCGAGCTGCCCGCGGGCGTTACTGCGAATTCAGCGACCGCGGCTGACGGCTCACGGATCCACTTCCTTCACAACTGGGGTTGGGACCCGGTGACGACGGCGGCCCCGGCGCCCATGCAGGACCTGCTCGATCCGGACGTTGGCAACTTGGAAAAAATCGAACTCGGGCCGTGGGATGTACGAGTTCTGCGGGAAGGCAAGGGAAGGCAACCCGTCGACTCCTGATCCTGCCGCCCGCTGCGGCGGGAAGAAACCCTTCCCCGGCCCCGACATGGCGCCGGGGAAGGATGGGCCGCCATAAAACATGCGGGCCACATCAAGCACCGCGCCGCTCCAGGACAGCAGCGCGCCCGGGCAGGGGGTGGTCAGGCGACGGCGGGGTAGCTGCTGAGGATGTAGTCGGCGGCGGCGGGGCCGGTCATCCGGAGCCTGGAGTTCCGGACGTCCACGCCGCAGCGCAGCATCCCGGCACGGAACGCCTGGTCTGGCTTCGGTGTCAGCCCGTGCAGTGCCGCCCAGCTGACATAGAGGCCGTAGAGGCAGTCGGGACCAAGGGGGAAATCACTGGAAGGATCGGAAGTGGTTGCTTCATCAAGGAATTGTTGGAACTGCGAGGACGCCATTGCGTGTCTTTTCCGCTTCTGCATAATTTGCCGCCGGTGGACGACAGCAGCTGCTCTTACCGGCCCTGCGCAGAAGTTCCGGGGAGGGCGGGCCATGATTCCCGTCACGGTTTCCAATCTACGCGTGGGCAACCGCCAAGTACAGCCGGAATGCTCGCCGCTACCCCTTCACACGGATTGATAAGGCCGCCTATCATAATGTTCCCCTTCGGCGGCGGCCAACGCGCGCAGTGATCGGGCAGAACTTGCAGCGAGGCAAGGGGATTGGGGACGACGGCGATGGACACTTACGGCAATGACGGCACCGGTGGCGCGGGTGCGGGCAGGCGGACGTTCGGCATCGAAGAGGAGCTGCTCCTGGTGGATCCCGGAACAGGTGAAGCCGTACCGCTGGCAGGTGCCCTTTTGGACCTGTACGTCCGCCCATTGGAAGCCGGCACCGGCCCCGTCCTGGCAGCTGAGTTCCAGCAGGAAATGATCGAGGTGGTCACCCCGCCGCACGCCACCCTGGCACGGCTTGAGCGGGACATCATGGCCGGCCGGGCCATCGCCCGACAGGCAGCCGAGGACGTCGGCGTCAGGGTGGCCGCGCTGGGCACCTCGCCGCTTCCTGCCGATCCACACCCCGTGCAGCTCCGAAGGTTCCGGGCGATGACGGAGGAATACGGGCTGACCGCCAGGGAACAGCTCACCTGCGGCTGCCACATCCACGTCTCGGTGGAGTCACCGGCTGAAGCCGTTGCCGTGCTGGACCGGACGCGGAACTGGCTGCCGGTACTCATCGCGCTCAGTGCCAACTCCCCGTTCTGGCACGGCGAGGACAGCGGCTACGCCAGCTACCGCTCCCAGGTGTGGAACCGCTGGCCCTCCGCGGGCCCGCTGGAAATCCTGGGTACCCCGGACGCGTACCACCAGCTGGTCCACGACATGGTGAGCACCGGCGTCGCCATGGACGAGGGCATGATCTATTTTGACGCCCGCCTCTCACGGCACTATCCCACCGTCGAGATCCGCCTTGCCGATGTGTGCCTGCGGCCGGGGAACACGGTGCTGCTGGCCGGACTTGCCAGGGCTCTGGTGGAAACGGCTGCCCGTGAATGGCGGGAAGGCACCGAGCCGGTGGCTGTCCCGTCGGCGCTGCTCCGGCTGGCCGGTTGGAAGGCCAGCCGCTGGGGTCTGCGGGGCGAGCTGCTGGATCCGCAAACGCACCGCCCGGCGCCCGCGCTCGCCGTCGTGAATTCGCTGCTGAACCACGTCCGTGGCGCACTGGAGGACAGCGGGGACCTGCGCCGGGTGGAGGAACTGCTGGACGGGCTGCTCGCGGAGGGCACCGGCGCCGTCCGGCAGATGGAGGTGCTGCACCGGACCGGGGACCTGGAGGCGGTGGTGGAGGACGCGGCAAACTGCACGCTCTCCACGTACCGGCTGTAGTACCAACCGCGGGCCCCTTGACCCTCTTAAAGCCTGGGCGTATACCGAAAGAATCATCATGCTGGCCCCCGCTGGGCCCTGTATGGAGCTGGCACGCACTCTGGTCTTCGAAGCAAAAAAATCTGGAGTTGTGATGGGTAGCGATCGCTTTGACGTACTCCGCGAACAGGTCCGCGGACAGGTTATCGAAGAGGACGACGCCGAGTACGACGCCGCTCGGCTTGTGTTTAACGGGATGATCAACCGTCATCCCGCTGCAGTGCTGCGGGTCTCCCAGGTGGCCGACGTCATGGCCGCCGTCCGGTTTGCCCGTGGCCTGGACATCGAGGTCGCTTTGCGCGGCGGCGGGCACAGCGCCCCGGGGTTTGGAACGGTGGACGGCGGCCTGGTCCTTGATTTCTCGGCCCGCCGGGGAGTGCGCGTCGACCCCGCGGCAAGGTTGGCCCGAGTGGAGCCTGGCGCCACGTGGGCAGACTACAACCACGCCACCCACGCGTTCGGGCTGGCCAGCACGGGCGGTATCGTCGGCTCGACCGGTGTTGCCGGACTCACCCTGGGCGGCGGCATCGGATACCTGTCCCGGAAGTACGGGCTGGCGTGCGACAACCTCGTGTCAGCTGACGTGGTCCTTGCCGACGGAACCTTTGTTACGGCGAGCGAAGCAGAAAATGTCGACCTCTTCTGGGCGCTCCGCGGCGGAAGCGGGAACTTCGGTGTGGTCACGTCGATGGAATTCCGCCTGCACCCGGTGGACATGGTCCACATCGGGATCATATTCTTCGACGCCACGCTCGGAGCCCAGGTGGGTGCGGCCTACCGCGAATGGATTGCCGCCGAACCCGAGGAAATGGGCGCCTTCCTGGGATTCCATCGAGGCCCTCCGGTTCCTTTCCTCCCCGAGGAATGGCATGGGAAGCCCGTAGCCGTGATTGCCGGCATGTGGACGGGCGATCTCGACGCCGGCCCCGCCCACTGGCAGGCCATGCTGGACGCCGGACCTGTGCTGGGAAGCTTCTTTGCACCGATGCCGTACCCGGCGCTCAACATCATGTTCGACGGGCTGAGCGGCATCCCCGGGCTGCAGGGCTACTGGAAGGCGGACTTCCTTCGCACCCTCAGCGATGACGCGCTCCGCACCGCAGTCCACTACGCTCCGGGTATTCCCGGCGTGCACTCCGCCAACCACTTCTATCCGATCGACGGGGCCGTCCAGCGGGTGGCACCCGAAGCGACCGCCTTCGCCTACCGTGACGTGAACTTCTCGCCTGTCATCGCCGGCCAGTGGCCCGAGCCGTCGGAGAACGAAAAGAACATCGCCTGGGTCCGCGACTACTGGGGCGCACTCCACGAGTTTTCCGAGCCCGGCGGCTACCTGAACTTCCAGGACGCCGATGACCAGTCCCGGATCGAGGACACCCTGGGGTCAAACTATGCGCGGCTTGCCGAACTCAAGGCCAAGTACGACCCCGACAATTTCTTCCACGTCAACCAGAACATCAAGCCCGCCGTAGCCGGGGCCGCGCAGGCCGCCGTCCCCGTACAGCAGCCGGCCGTGCTGCAGGCCGAAGCTGTGCCGGAGGAAGCACGGCAACGGGAAGCTGCGCCACCGGATGCGAATCCAGCCGAGGGGGCCGCAACCTAGCAAGGCCCGCCAGGCGCAACGCCAGGCCGGGAACCCGGTCCGGAGCGGACGCCGGAGCGGACGTCAGTACGTCGTCGCGTTGGGCACGATGAGCGGCGGCAGCGGCGCCTGGTTGAAGTCGAAGGACTTGGCCAGGTCGCCGAGCTGCGGGTTGTTCTCGCGGACATCGGGGCGGGCGTCCGGCCTGCCGTCGGTGGTGGGGTCGATGCGCTCGCCGCCCAGGAAGTCGTCCTCGATGAATTTGAAGTAGGCGTCGTGGCTGAGGACCTGGTGGTCGATGTATCCCTTCTTCGCGTAGGGGCTGATCACCAGGCCGGGGACGCGCAGGCCGTAGCCGTTGTTGTCCACCACCGGCGGGGTTTCGTGGTCGTAGAACCCGCCCCAGTCATCCCAGGTGAGGAAGATGGCGGTGCTGTCCCAGTCCGGCCCGCTCATCACCGCGTTGACCAGCCCGGCCACGTAGGCCTGCCCGGTGCTGATCTTGGCCGGCCCATGCTCGCTGACCTTGTCCGTAGGCGCCACCCAGGTGACGGCCGGCAGTGTTCCCGTCCTGGCGGCGTCGTAGAAACCGCTCAGCGGCTTGATGTTGCCCTGCTCGCCGTCCTCCTTCACGGTGTCGAAGTACAGCAGCGGGTTCCACAGGCCCGGGGTTTTCGCGTCCTGCTTTACGGGATCGCAGGTGGCGGCATCGTTGCGGCAGTCCGGTTCGGTGCCTTGGAACACGTAGTAGGCCCAGGGCACCTGGTGCTTGTGCAGCAGGAACGTCAGGTCCGTCCAGGCGTAGTCCGGCAGTTCCAGCTTCTTGGCAGCGTCGGTCAGCTTCTTCTTCAGGCCGTCGGAGACGGGGGCAGCATCCACCGCCGCCTGGCAGACGGCGTAGGAATCGGTGGGCTTGCAGCTGGCGCCGATCAGAGCGTCGATCTGCGCGGCCAGGCCGGGGTCAATGCCGGCGGCTTCCAGCGCCTCCCGGCACGGGTCCAGGTCCATTCCGGCCTGGCACTTGCCAATCAGGGTGTCCTTGATCATCTGCGGCTCGGGTTCGGGGTCCGGGTCCTGCAGCGCATCCACGCACGACGTCGGGTCCCCGGCCTTGCTGCATTTGGCGGACCATTCCGAGACCAGGTACAGGTGCGCCGGCAGGCTCCAGGAGGCGGCGGAGGCGAACAGGTGGTCCTGGAGCGTGAAGTTCTGGGCGTAGGCCCAGTACGTGGGCAGGTCCCGCCCGTCGTGGTAGCCCATGACATCGTTGGGCATGTTGTTGCTGTACTGGCACTTGGTGCTGGTGGCGCCGCAGCCGGACAGGCCCTTCTCCGCCTGGCCCACAAACCCGTCCATGGCCCCGCCGTTGATGTCCGCAGTGGCGTCGGCATGGCTGTGCGGGCCGCCGGCGTTGCTGTCAGCAGAGTTGTAGAACGGCCGCGTGCAACCGCCGTCAGCAGGGTCCGGGACGCATGCCGTGGGTTTGCCGTCCTTCATGGGAATCCCGTCAGCCCCCGGGTAGGTTCCGAAGTAGCTGTCGAAGGACCTGTTCTCCTGGGTGATGATCACCACGTGCTTGATCTTGGAGATCCCGTCGGGGGCCGCCGCAGCAGGTGCCGGACCGGCCACAGAGGCCGGAGAACCGGAGGCGGGGTTTGAGGCGGTTGCGTCCGGGGCAGGCGGGCCGGCGCGCAAAGCCATGGAAAGGACGACGGCGAGGATCACCAAAGCCAGCACGCCGGCACCTGCCAGCATGGCCCGGCGTCGTCCGTTCCCCGGGCGCCCCGCCCCGTTTCCTGAAACTGCCATGTCAGGACTCGTTCCGGTAGACGTCGTCGCCGAAGGTCCTGACGCCGGGGTTGCCGGCCAGCCCGAGGCGGGGGAGGTGGAAGAAGTCCTCGATGCTGGCCAGCAGGCTGTAATGGTTGTAGGCCCGGTCCGATGACGTCCCCGCGGGGCTGAACGGGGAGATGACCAGCGCCCCCACCTTGCCTCCGGCGGCACCTCCGGCCGGGGCATCGGAGTCCGTGGGGCCGGCCGTGTCGCCCTCTGCCTCGTCGAAAGTGATCACGAGCATCCCGTCCTGCTTGTATGCCGGCGACGACAGGATGGCCGGCACCTGTTCCTTGAGCCAATTGTCCGCCGCCGCGAGGCCGCCCCCGGAACCGTCGACGCAGGTGGCGTCATGCCCGTCATGGCACAGATTGGGCGTGATGTAGGCCAGGTTCGGGGTGGTGTCCACGGATTTCAGGTCGTCCTTGAGCGTGGAGAAGTTGACCACGTTCCCGGTGCAGTCCGGGGACGAGGTGATGGAGCGGAAGTAGACAAAGGGGTTGTGGTGCGTGGAGTACTGCCCGTCCGGGGTGGCCTTGACGTGGTTGTCAGCCTCGCCCAGCACGGGGTGTTCGCACGGCTGCTGCATGTCCTCCATGTAGCCCTTCCACGTTTTGCCTTGGGCGGACAGCTGCCCGGCAACGGTCTGGGTGTCCTGGGGGTAGACGCAGCCGTCGCCCTGCAGCGTGCCCTCCGAATCAGTGCCGGTGGCGTTGAACTCGGTGTAGGTGTGGCAGTCCGCCATGGTGCTGTCGTTGGGCCGTCCCCCCAGACGCTGGAATACCCCTTGTTCTCCAGGTTGATCACGAAAATGTGCTTGGGGGTGCCGGCGGGCTTTGCTGCGTCCGCAGGCTTGGTTGCGGTGCCTGCGCCGGGCATGGGGCTTTGGGACGCCCCGGCGCCCGGCGACGTGGTTGCCTCCTGCGGATCGGCGGGCTGGCTTGGGTTCACGTGCGGCCCCTGCTGTCCGATATCGAAGTTTTACGCGCCAGCGTTGGCCACACTCCTGCACACCGGAACCGCGTTTCCTACGGACAGTTCCTGTGAGTTGGCAGTGAATCCCGGTGCGCGCGCGGCGGGCCCCGGCCCTAGGTCTTTCTGCCCTAGAAGCGCGCGGGCGGCAGGCGTTGACTTAAATCGCGGGAAACAAAGGCCCGCCGGGGCGGAAGCGCACAGGGCGTTCCCGCCCTGAAAGGAAAGGAAAGTTCAGTGAAAAAGTGGTATCGGTGGCAGGACTATGTTGCAGCTGCCGCCGGACTCTTCGCCGCGGTGGCAGTCCTGTTCACGCGGCAGCAAAGCATGTCCACCACCCTCATGCTCATCTTCGGCGGCCTCCTGGTGGTCAGCGGCATCATCAACCTGGCCATGCCGGGAACTCCGGCCATGGAATACGTGCAGGCCATCCTCGCAGCAGGACTGGTCCTCTCGCCATGGCTTGGGTCGTACACGGGGGCGACGGGGGCAGCCTGGACGTCATGGATCGCGGGGGCAGTGGCACTGGTGGTAACAGCGGCGGCAATCAAGCCCAGCACCGACGTCCGCCACACCTACCGGGTCTCGCACTAGCAAGAGGAATCCGCCATGACTGAGGTGCTGCGCTACGAAGTGGGCTCCGGGACCGTGCTCGTTGAGGCTGCGGACAACAGCTTCGGCGTGGACCATCCTGCGCGCAACGAACAGGGGATCCTGGACACGGGCAGGCGCCTGGAAGATGCGCTTGCCAGCGTTCGCCCGGCAGCCCGCGCAGCACTGGAGGCCATGGCGGAACTCACCCCCGAACAGATTCAGATCGAGTTCGGAGTGAAGCTCGCGGGGGACGCCGGGGCGGTGATTGCCAGGAGCAGTTCCGACGCCCACTTTGTCCTCCGGATGTCATGGACCCCCTCCGCGGCCGCGTTGCCCGGGGAAGAAATCACGCATGGCGGGTGACGACGATGGTTGCTTTTCATGACAGGCCCGACGCCGGGCGTCGGCTGGGCAAGCGGCTGGCCCCCCTGCGCGGCGGGGATGTTGTGGTGCTGGGCCTGCCGCGGGGCGGCGTCCCCGTGGCGTTCGAGGTGGCCAAGGCCCTGGAAGCGCCCTTGGACGTGATCGTGGTGCGGAAACTGGGGGTTCCGTTCCAACCCGAGGTGGCCATGGGAGCCATCGGGGAAGGGAACGTGCGCGTCCTGGATCAGCGCACCATCTCCATGGCCCGGATCTCCCAGGAAGACTTGCAACAGGTGGAGCGGCAGGAACGCGCATTGCTCGAAAGCAGGGTGGCACGCTTCCGCCAGGGGCGACGGCGCGTCGACTTGGCCGGGCGCACGGCGGTTATCGTTGACGACGGGATCGCCACCGGCTCCACGGCCAGGGTTGCCTGCCAGGTGGCCCGGCGGCAAGGTGCGGCAAAAGTCATCCTTGCCGTCCCCGTTGCCCCCGCCCGTGCCATCGTGGAGCTCAAGGAACCGGACGACATCGTGTGCCTCCTCTCGCCCCAGGACTTCCAGGCCGTGGGCTACTACTACCACGACTTCTCACCCACCGAGGATGGCGAGGTGGTGCAGCTGCTGGACGCCGCCGCATCCCCGCCGTACCAGCGCGGGGTGCAAGGGGGAGACGGCAGCCTGGAGGACGACGTCGAAATCTCCGACGGAAGGGTTGTCCTGCCCGGCAGCCTTTACCTGCCGGCCAGGTGCGACGGCACGGTCCTCTTCGCCCACGGCAGCGGCAGCAGCCGGCACAGCCCCCGCAACCGCTTCGTGGCCTCCGTACTGCACGGGGCGGGCCTGGGCACGCTGCTCCTTGACCTGTTGACACCGGAGGAGGAAGTCAACCGGGCCAACGTCTTCGACATCGGCCTGCTGGCCCGGCGTCTTTCCTCCGCCACCCATTGGCTGGAAGCGCGGCACGACGGCTCCGCCGGCCGGATCGGGTACTTCGGGGCAAGCACCGGGGCGGGCGCTGCACTGTGGGCCGCAGCCGAGCCCGGCGCCCAGGTTGCCGCCGTCGTCTCCCGGGGCGGCCGGCCGGACCTGGCCAGCCCGCGGCTGGCCGCCGTAAAAGCACCCACCCTCCTGATTGTTGGCGGCGCCGATACCCAGGTGCTGGCCCTCAACCGCCAGGCCATGGCGCGCATGCAGGCCCCCACCCGGCTGGAGATCGTCCCGGGAGCCACCCATCTCTTCGAGGAACCCGGCACCCTTGCCACGGCGGCCACGCTGGCCGCGGACTGGTTCCGGCAGTACCTCCTGCCATCACCGGTGGGCCGGTCCATGCCGGAGGCCAGGGAATGACCGCGGCAGGCACCGGCGCCGGCCCCTGGGCGGAGCGGGGTGCGGAACGCGGGGCGGAAACCGCCCAGATCCGCAGCCTGGCCCACTCCCTGGCCACTGCCGACGACCTCGAACCGCTGGTCCGCCTCGCCGCCCCCGCCCGCTTCGTCTGCCTGGGGGAGGCATCCCACGGCACCCAGGAGTACTACCACTGGCGGGCGCTGCTGAGCCGCCGGCTGATCGAAGAGTACGGCTTCACCTGGATCGGCGTGGAGGGCGACTGGCCGGACTGCTGGCGCATCAACCGCTGGGTCAGGGGCGAGGCCGGGCAGGAGATGGACGCCCGCCAGCTGCTGGCTGGCTTTGAACGCTGGCCCACCTGGATGTGGGCCAACCACGAGGTGGCTGGGTTCCTCACCTGGCTGCGCGAATGGAACCTGCGCCTGCCCGAACACCAGCGGACCGGCTTCTACGGCCTGGACGTGTACTCGCTGTGGGATTCGCTGCGTGAAATCTTCGCCTGGCTTGAGGCCAACGCCAGCGAGGCCCTCCCGGCGGCACTGCATGCGTGGCACTGCTTCATTCCGTTCCGCGAGGACCCGCAGCGGTACGCCTTGAGCAACCGCCTGGTTCCGCAGTCCTGCGAAGCGGACGTGGTGGCCCTGCTGGCGGAAGTCCGACGGCGGACGCTGGGCCGGATGCAAGATGATCCGGCAGCCTTTGACGCCATCCAGAACGCGATCGTGGCCACCAACGCGGAACGCTACTACAGGACGATGGTCCGCGGCGACCAGCAGTCCTGGAACATCCGCGACCAGCATATGAGCGACACCATCGAACGCATCGCGCGCCACCACGGGCCCGGATCCAGGGGCCTTGTGTGGGCGCACAACACGCACGTGGGTGATGCACGGGCCACGGACATGGCCCATGACGGCATGCTCAACATCGGGCAGCTGGTCCGCCAGCGCCACCCCGGCGAAGTGGTGCTGGCCGGGTTCGCGTCCTTCGCCGGTTCCGTCACCGCCGCCGAATCCTGGGGCTCGCCGGAATGGGTCATGGAGGTTCCGGCCGCAGTGCACGGGAGCCACGAGGACCTTCTCAACGAGGCGCTGGGGGAGCCGGCGGTGATGGTCTTCGGGGCAGACCGCACCGGCCCCTGGCTCACGTCCTGGCGCGGGCACCGGGCCATCGGGGTGGTGTACAACCCGCACCGGGAGAGGGGCAACTACGTGCCCACCCGGATGGGGGAACGCTACGACGCACTGTTCTGGCATCCGCGGACCGAGGCGCTGCGCCCGCTGCACCATGAGTACCAGCCCGGCGAACCCGAGCTTGAGACCGAGCCCACGGGGTTCTAGCCACTACCAGAGGAGCACCATGACCACCGGAGTTGAGGGTTCCACCCGCTGGCCTGCCATCACCAAGGACGTGGCCGCCTTCCCGGTGCAGCCCAACCTGCTGGATTACGGCGCCGCCCGGCGGGACTTCAGCTGGGACCAGGCACGGCAGGAGCTGGCCGGGTTGCCCGGCGGCCGGGGCCTGAACATCGCCTACGAGGCCGTGGACCGCCACGTGGCGGAAGGCCACGGTGGCAAGGAGGCCCTGCGGTTTGTCAAGGCCGACGGCGGCACCCGGTCCCTGAGCTACGTCGACCTTGCCGGCCAAACCAGCAGGTTCGCGGCAGTGCTCAAGAACCTGGGAGTGGGGCGCGGCGAGCGGGTCTTTTCACTCCTGGGCCGCAGCCCCGAACTGTATGTCGCGGTGCTGGGCACCTTCAGGAACGGCAGCGTCTTCTGCCCGCTCTTTTCAGCCTTTGGCCCCGAACCCGTGCGGCAGCGGCTGCACCTTGGGGCCGGCCGGGTGCTGGTGACCACCAAGGCGCTCTACCGCAAAAAGGTGGCACCGGTGCGGGACTCCCTGCCCGAACTCCGCTACGTCCTGCTGGTGGACGCCGGCGGCAACCCGGAGCCCGGAACCCTGGACCTGGCAGAGCTCCTGGCGCAGGCTCCCCAGCAAGGCCACGCGCCACCGGGGCATGACATCGCTGACACGCAGCCGGAGGACATGGCCCTGCTGCATTTCACCAGCGGCACCACGGGCGCGCCGAAGGGTGCCATCCACGTCCATGACGCCGTCGCCGCCCATTACGCCACCGGCCGCTTCGCGCTGGACCTGCACCCCGATGACGTCTACTGGTGCACCGCCGACCCCGGCTGGGTGACCGGCACGTCCTACGGCATCATCGCGCCGCTGGTGCACGGTGTCACCGCCATCGTGGATGAGGAGGAACTGGACGCGGACCGCTGGTACCGGATCCTCGCGCAGCAGCACGTCACGGTCTGGTACACCGCCCCCACGGCACTGCGGATGCTCATGAAGGCAGGCGCCGAACGAGCCGCCGGGCACGACCTTTCCGCGCTGCGCTTCATCGCCAGCGTGGGGGAGCCGCTGAACCCGGAAGCGGTGGTGTGGGGACAGGACGTGCTGGGCCTGCCGGTGCACGACAACTGGTGGCAGACCGAGACGGGCGGAATCATGATCGCCAACTACCCCGCCATGGACATCCGCCCCGGCTCAATGGGCCGGCCGCTGCCCGGCATCGAGGCGGCCCTCGTGGCCAGGGACGCCGACGGCAAACCCGTCGTGAAGGACGGCCAGGCGGTCCTGGTCACCGAGCCCGACGCCATGGGCGAGCTGGCGCTGCGCCCCGGCTGGCCGTCCATGTTCCGCGGCTACCTCAACGAGGAGGAGCGCTACCGGCGCTGCTTCGCCGGCGGCTGGTACCTCACGGGGGACCTGGCAAAGCGCGACGGCGACGGCTACTTCTGGTTCGTTGGCCGCGGCGACGACGTGATCAAGTCCTCCGGCCACCTGATCGGCCCCTTCGAAGTGGAAAGCTGCCTCATGGAGCACCCGGCAGTGGCCGAAGCGGGCGTGATCGGTGTGCCGGACCCGGTGGCCGGCGAAGTGGTCAAGGCCTTCGTGGAACTCAAGCCCGGCCATCAGCCCACGGAGGACCTCCAGCTGGAGATCATCGGCTTCGCCCGGAAACGGCTGGGCGCCGCCGTCGCGCCCAGGCTGCTCGACTTCACCTCCACCCTCCCCAAGACGCGCAGCGGCAAGATCCTGCGCCGGCTCCTGAAATCCCGCGAACTCGGGCTGCCGGAAGGCGATACCTCAACACTGGAATCCCCGGCAGGACCTGCCGTGGCGCTGCAGGACAGGCCATGAGCACCCTCAAGAACCAGGGCGTCACGGACGCGGAGCACGCCGGCCACCTGCTGCGGCAGATGCTGAGGGTGCGCCGGCTCGAGGAAAAATGCATCGAGCTCTACAGCGCCGCCAAGATCCGCGGCTTCCTGCACGTCTACATCGGCGAGGAGGCCGTGGCCGCCGGAGTGATGGAAGCCCTGGCGCCGGAGGACGCGGTGGTGGCCACCTACCGGGAACACGGGCACGCCCTTTTGCGCCGCGTCTCCGCAGGTGCCATCCTCGCCGAAATGTACGGCCACGCCGAGGGCTGCTGCCGGGGCCGCGGCGGTTCCATGCACCTCTTCGACGCCGCCACCCGCTTCTACGGCGGAAACGCCATCGTGGCAGGCGGGCTGCCACTCGCCGTCGGCCTGGCGCTCGCGGACCGGATGGCCGGGCGCCAGCGGGTGACCGTCTGTTTCTTCGGCGAAGGCGCGGTGGCCGAAGGCGAGTTCCACGAAAGCATGAACCTGGCCGCGCTGTGGCAGCTGCCGGTCCTCTTCTGCTGCGAAAACAACCTCTACGCCATGGGTACCGCCCTGGGCCGTTCCGAATCCCAGACGGACATTGCCCTCAAGGCCGCCGCCTACGAGATCTCGGCGTGGGCGGTGGACGGCATGGACGTGCTCGCCGTCGAGCAAGCCGCCGGCCGGGCCGTGGACGCCGTGCGGTCCGGCGGCGGGCCGCACTTCCTGGAGCTGCGCACGTACCGGTTCCGCGCCCACTCCATGTTCGATCCCGAGCTGTACCGGGAGAAATCCGAGGTGGCCCAGTGGATGGAACGGGATCCCATCAGTCTCCTGCAGGGCGCCATGCAGGAGGCTGGGCAGCTGCCGGAGGAGGATTGGGCAGCACTGCAGGCGGACGTGGACGCGGAAATCAGCACCGCGGTCGGATTCGCCGAAAACGGGACGCCGGAACCGGTGTCAGAACTCAGCCGGTTCGTTTACAGCGACCGGGCGGAAGACGGCGGCTACACGGGCGACGGCGGCACGGCGGAGCGGGATACGAGATCAGGGAAAGGCGGGGCCGAAGGATGAAAACAACGTACCGTGAAGCCATGCGCGCGGCCCTCCGCGACGCCATGCAGCGCGACGAGCGGGTCTTCCTCATGGGCGAGGACGTGGGCCGGTACGGCGGCAGCTTCGCCGTCAGCCTGGGCCTGCTGGAGGAATTCGGACCGGACCGGATCCGCGACACGCCGCTCTCCGAATCAGGGTTCGTGGGCGCCGGGATCGGGGCGGCGCTGGGCGGCATGCGGCCCGTCGTGGAAATCATGACCGTGAACTTCAGCCTTTTGGCGCTGGACCAGATCATCAACAACGCCGCCACCTTGCTGCACATGTCCGGCGGCCAGTTCAACGTCCCCATCGTGATCCGGATGACCACCGGCGCCGGTCGGCAGCTGGGCGCCCAGCACTCGCACAGCCTCGAAGGCTGGTACGCGCACATACCGGGGCTGCGGATCCTGACCCCTGCCACCCTGGCCGACGCCCGCGGCATGCTGTGGACCGCGCTGCAGGACCCTGACCCGGTGCTGATTTTCGAGCACGGCTCGCTGTACAACATGGCAGGGGACCTCGACGACGACGCCGGGCCCGTCGACGTCGACAAGGCAGCACTCCTCCGCCACGCGGACGGAACCGGGGAGTCCCTGACACTCATCACCTACGGCGGCACCCTGCCCCTGGTGCTGGCCGCCGCGGACCAGCTGGCCGAAGAGGGCATCGACACCGACGTCATCGACCTCCGCACCCTCCGTCCGCTGGACACGCACACCATCCTGGACAGCGTGGCCGGCACGCACCGGGCGGTGGTGGTGGACGAAGGCTGGCGCAGCGGCAGCATCTCCGCGGAAATCGCGGCCAGGATCTGTGAACTGGCCTTCTTCGACCTCGACGCCCCCGTGGAACGGGTGTGCAGCCTGGAGGTGCCCGTTCCGTACGCCAAACACCTGGAAGAGGCCGCGCTGCCGTCCGTCGGGCGGGTCATGGCCGCCGCGCGAAGGGCCGTGGGGGCCAATGGCTGACTTTCGGATGCCGTCCCTGGGCGCGGACATGGAGCACGGCAAGGTGGTGGAATGGCTGGTCAAGCCGGGGGACTACGTCCACAAGGGCGACCTGGTGGCGGCCGTGGACACCGACAAGACCGTGATGGACATCGAGTCGTTCCAGGAAGGCGTGGTGGCCGAATTCCTGGTGGACATCGGCGACACCGTGGACGTGGGCACGCCGATTGCCCGGATCACCGCCACCCCCGCCGAACTCCCGCCATCCCAACCCCAACCCCCTGCACCCCCGCTCACTTCCGGCACCCTTTCCCCCGACGCCCGCTCACCTTTGGCAACCGAAGCGCCAACGCCCGCTCACCTGGGCGCGGAGGGCGGCCATGCGGAGCCGTCGGCGAAGATCTCACCGCCGGTCCGGCACCTGGCGCACACGTTGGGGGTCGACGTCGGACGCATCAGCGGAAGCGGCGATGACGGCGAAGTGACCAGGGACGACGTCGAACGCGCCGCTGAAGCGTCCGGCGCCGGGGAGCGGCATGTCGAAGCGCGGGCGACCGAAGTGCCGTCCCCACCTGCCGAGGCCCGCCGGGTGCGGTCATCGCCGCTGGCCCGGCGGCTGGCCGCTGAACTCGGCGTGGACCTGTCGGGCCTTGCGGGCACCGGCCCCGGCGGAGCGGTGACCGAGGAGGACGTACTGTCCGGCGTCCCGCCAAAGAAGCCGCAGACGGACGAAGCGGCGGAAGCACCGCCGTCGGATGCTCACACACCGGAACCCGGGGTCCCTCTGGAGGAAGCGCCCAAGCGCCAGCGGCCGACGGCGGTTGGCGGCAAGGCGGAAAGCCTGCGGCAGGCGATCGGGGCGCTGATGTCCCGGTCCAAGAAGGAGATTCCCCACTACTACCTGTCCACCACCCTTGACCTGGCAGCGGCGATGGCGTGGATGCAGGCGGCGAACCAGCAGCGGCCGGTGTCGTCGCGGCTGGTGCCGTCTGCCCTGCTGCTGAAGGCCACGGCGCTCGCGGCGAAGGAGGTGCCGGACATGAACGGCTTCTTCACCAAGGGCGCCTTCCAGCCCAGCAGCGGGGTGCACCTGGGCGTGGCGGTGGCCCTGCGGCACGGCGGACTCGTGGCCCCGGCCCTGCACGACGCCGACACCCTGACGCTGGACGAGCTCATGGACCAGTTGCGCGACCTGGTGGGCCGCGCCAGGGCAGGCCGGCTGCAGCGTGCCGAGATGGCCGATCCCACTATCACCGTGACCAACCTGGGCGACCTCGGCGTGGAAAGCGTGTACGGGGTGATCTACCCGCCGCAGGTGGCCATGGTGGGCTTCGGCAAGGTCCTGGAACAACCATGGGCGCACAACGGAATGCTCGGAATCCGGCACGCCGCCACCGCCACTCTGTCGGCGGACCACCGCGTGAGCGACGGGCTGCGCGGGGGACGCTTCCTGGCCCGCATCGACGAACTGCTGCAGGCACCCGAAAATCTGTGAAACCTGCCAGGGCCTAGGAGGAACCGTGAACGATCAGGACGCACGCCAGGCGGTGGGGGCGGCGATCGGCAAAGTCGCGCCCGACGTCGAACCCGAAGACCTGGAAGGCGGCGCCAGGCTGCGCCAGGACCTGGAGCTGGACTCGCTGGATTTCCTCCGCCTGGTGCAGGTCATCGCGGAAACCACCGGCGTGGACATCCCGGAGGCCGACTACCCCGCGGTGGCAACGGTTGACGGGCTGGTCACGTACGTCGCCGGGCACGGGTGAAACCCCGCAGGGGACCAAGGCGCTGGCCGCGCCGCCTTGGCATCGCGGCGCTGGTGGTCCTTGAGGTGGCCACGCTGGCGCCGGGCCTGCTGAAGAACGTCGCCCGGCATCAGGTGGTGCCGCTGGAGGGCGGGCATTACCTGCACTGGACCCAGTCCAGGCGGATGGCAGAGGAGATCCGGCGGTTCGTTGCCCCGGGAGGGTAACGCAGGGTGCCCCGACCCTATTGCGCCGCGTGGTCGCTGGCGCGCATCCGCACGGCAACGACGGCGCCGGAGGCCGCGGTGAGAACTGCGACGGCGGCGATGGCGGCGGGAATGCCGTAGAGGTCCGCGAGCACTCCCGACAGCAGGGCACCCACGGCGAATCCGCCGTCGCGCCACAGCCGGTAAACGCCCACCGAACGGGCCCGCCAGGCCGGGTGGGCCACGTCGCCGATGGCGGCCAGCAGGGTGGGGTAGACCATGGCGGTACCCAGGCCCAGGAGGATGGCGGCGGCAAGCCATGGCCCGAAGCTGTGGACCGAGGCCACGACTGCCAGTGCCACGGCCTGGACCAGCATGCCGGCCGTAATGAACCACTTGCGGCCCCACCGGTCGGACGCAGCGCCGGTGACCAGTTGGGCGGCACCCCATGCCGCAGGGTAGGCGGCGGCCAGGATGCCGATCTGGCCAAGGCTCAGCCCGCCAGCGGCGAACAGGACCGGGAAGAGGCCCCAGGCCAGGCCGTCGTTGAGGTTGTTCACCAGGCCGGCCTGGCTGGCGGCCGAGAGGGAGCGGTCCTTGAAGCTGGTGAGGGTGAACACCTGGCCGGTGGTGAGGCCGGCGTGCGCGCCGTCGTGGGCGGCGGCGTGCCGGGACGCCTCGGTCTTGGCATGGTGGTGGGTCTCCCGGACGGCCAGGACCGTCAGGCCCAGGCCGAGTGCGATGTACGCGGCGCCCAGGAGGAAGGGGGCAGGGCGGAGGCCGTAGGCCGTGGCGAGGTAGCCGGTGGCCAGCGCCGTGACGGCCACGCCCAGGTAACCGGCGGCCTCATTGAAGCCCATGGCCAGGCCGCGCTGCTTGGGGCCCACGAGGTCCATTTTCATGATCACCGCGGTGGACCAGGTCAGCCCCTGGCTGATGCCCAGCAGCACGTTGGCCGCAACGATCCAGCCCCAGGACGGGCCGAAGATCAGCATCAGCGGGACGGGCACCGCCGCCAGCCAGCCCGCGATGAGGACCGGTTTCCGGCCGTACCGGTCAGAGAGCGTGCCGGCGAAATAGTTCATCGCGGCCTTGGACAGGCCGAAAGCGAGGATGTACGTGAGTGCGCCCGTGTAGAGGTCAAGGTGGAAGGTCTGGGACGCGAGCAGGGGCAGGACGGTGCGTTCCTGGCCCAGGGTCCCGCCCACCAGGGCGTTGACGGCCACCAGCAGCATGAACTGGGCCAGGTTCTGCCGCAGTCCCAGCACTGGACCGGCGGGACTGGCGGTCCTGGGGGTTGAAGTGTTGGGCCGCATTAGGTGCTTCTTTCGGTAGGCGTGAGGTGGCCCGGGCGCGTGGGGGCGCGCCCGGGCCGGGGTGCCCGGGCAGGAGGGGGGTCATGCCCGGGCGGTCTTGGGGTGGTCAGGCCTGGTTAGGCAGCGGGGACGCTGTTCTGCCAGGAGTTCCACGCGGCGTAGCTGCCATCGAGTTCGACGACGTCGTACCCGGCACGGCGCAGGGCGCTGGCAGCTACGGAGTTCCGTACGCCCGACTGGCAGTAGGACACGATGGTGCCGCCGGCGGGGAGTTCATCCAGGTGCCACATGACCCGGCCGCCGCTGAGCTGGTACGAGCCCGGGACGTGCCCGGCCGTGTGCTCGGTCTTGTTGCGGACGTCCAGGACCATGGCGGCGTCGAAACCGTCGAGTTCCTCCGGCTGGATCAGCTTGGGGGTGAAGGTGGGCAGCCCCTCGATGCCGGTGAGGTAGCCGGCCACGTTGTCGATGCCCACGCGGACCAGGTGGTCCCACATGTCCTGGGCCTGTTCCTGGTCTTTGGCCAGGAGCACCAGCGGGTTCTTGTCGGTCTCCGGGTTGACCACCCAGGCGCCGTAGCTGGCCACGGACTTGCCGGCGGGAACGTTCAGGGACCGTGCCACGGTGCCTTCGTGGACCTCGCCGTTGGAGCGGGTGTCAATGAAGGTCAGGGTGTCTTCCGCCAGGCCTGCAGCAACGATGTCGGTGGAGAGCTCGGGCAGCGGGGTGCGTTCGCCCATGACAGCCGGGCCTTCACGGTTTTCGCGCTTCATGCGGCCGAAGTAGGCATGGGCGTCGGGCTGGCCGTCCAGGAGTTCGTCGATGAAGCCCTGCTCGTCGTTGGCGGCCAGGTAGGGGCCCCACCAGGCGTAGAGGCGCTCGTAGCCCACCGTGGAGGACGGGATGGCGCCCAGTGCCTTGCCGCAGGCACTGCCTGCGCCGTGGGCCGGGTGGACCTGGACGTAGTCCGGCAGCGTGAGGAACTTGTCCCGCAGGCTGGCGAAGAGCTGCTTGGCACCAGCGAAGCGGGTATACACGCCGCCTGCTGCTTCATCCAGCAGGTCGGGGCGGCCCAGGTCGCCGGAGAAGACGAAGTCCCCGGAGAGCAGGTAGCCGGGCTTGTCGCTGAACGCGCCGTCGGTTACCAGGAAGGACAGGTGCTCAGGAGTGTGGCCCGGGGTGTGGACCGCCTTGATGCTGATGTTGCCCAAGGCGATGGTGTCGCCGTCGTAAAGCCGCTCGCCGTCGAATCCGTACTGCCAGTCCGGCCCGCCCTCGCCGGAGACATAGATCTTGGCGCCGGTGGCGGCTGCCAGTTCGCGGGTGCCGGAGAGGTAGTCGGCGTGGATGTGGGTTTCGGTGACGGCAACGATCTTCATGCCGTTCTTGGCGGCAAGCTCCTGGTAGACGGCGACGTCGCGGCGGCCGTCCACCACGATCGCTTCGCCCTTGGCCTGGCAGCCGATCAGGTAGCTGGCCTGGGCAAGGTCTTCGTCGTAAATGCGCTCGATAAGCATCTGGTGCGCTCCTTCGGTTGAAAGGGGATTGGGAGGGTTAGCTGAGTCCAGTATAGATACCCCCGGGGGTATATCGCAAGTGGACTGCGGCTAGGGCAATTTCGTGCGGCGTCCCTTGCGGAACAGGTTCAAAAGGTTGGTAAGCGCGCGGCCATTTCCCTTCGGGGGTGGCTCTGCTTGCGGTTGCCCGTAGGTGACCGGATGGCCTGAGCGGTACCACTCGGTGATCCCGCCGGCCACGTTGACGGCGTGGTATCCGAGGTCTGTGAGGATACGTGCGGCCTGGCTGCTGCGTTTTCCCGACCCGCACAGCAGGTAAACAACCGTGCTGTTGGGCAGGTTCGCGAGCCGGGAGGGCAACTCGTCCAAGGGGATGTTGAGGCTGCCCGGTACGTGCGCGGTGGCATGCTCTTCCCGGCTCCGGACGTCCACCAGGGTGGCGCATGGCCATACTGCCGCCAGTTCATCGGCCGTGACCGTGCTGAACTGCTGCGTGCCCGGCACTGTGTCAGGCGTGCTGGTGCCCGGCCTCGGCGCGGAGCTTGTCCATGTCCAGGTTCTTGACGTCCCGGATGACTTCTTCGAGTCCGGTGGCGTTGAGCGCCCCGGGCTGGGCGAAGACGAGGGTCTTGTCCTTGAAGGCCATCAGGGTGGGGATGGAGGTGATGTTCGCTGCGGCGGCGAGGGCCTGTTCGGCTTCGGTGTCCACCTTGGCGAAGGTGATGTCCGGGTGTCGTTCAGCGGCGGCGCCGTACGTGGGGGCGAACATGCGGCAGGGGCCGCACCAGGCCGCCCAGAAGTCGACGAAGACGATGTTGCTGTCCTCCAGGGTCTGGGCGAAGGTTTGCTGGGTGATGTCGATGGTTGCCATGGTCTTTCGTGTCCTTTCGGGAGGGTGGGTGTGGTTGCGCTGCGGCGCGGCTTAGATGGTGGGCAGGCCGGCGCGGGTCCAGGCGGTCATGCCGCCGGCCATGGTGTCTGCCTTGTAGCCGACGCCGGTAAGGGCCTCGGCGACGGCGGCGCTGCGGTTGCCGCTGCGGCACACGGCGATGACGGGGACGGCCGGGTCCAGTTCTCCCAGGCGCGCCTGCAGCTGTCCCATGGGGATGTGCAGGGCGCCGGGGATCATGCCTTCGGCAACCTCGAAGTCCTCGCGGACATCCAGGATGCGGGCGGTGGAGCGGCGCTGTTCGGTTTCGGTGATGGTGATCTCAGCCATGGTTTTCTCCTTCGAAGTGGTTGGTCGGGTGTGGTTGGGCAGTTGCTAGCGGACGGGTTCGCCGGCCTGGCGCCAGGCGGCCATGCCGCCGCGCACCGAGTAGGCGTCGTAGCCCTGGGCGGCGAGCAGGCGGGCTGCGGAAGCGGACCGCACCCCGGAGGCGCAGACGGCGATGACGGGGCGTGCCTTCTGGATCCCTGCGGTGCTGGCCTGCAGCCGGTCCAGGGGGACGTGCTTTGCCTGCGGCGCCCGGCCGGTCCGCCATTCCTGGGCGGACCTGACATCGATGAGCGTGGCACCGGAGCCCAGGAGGTCCTTGGCCTGTGCAACGGATATTGTTTTGTAGGGCTTGCTGAAGGCCTGCTTGAGGGAATTGATCAGTCCCATGGTGTGCTCCTCTTGGTGGGTCAGGCGGTGACCGTGCCGGCGGTGACCCACGCCGCGACGGCGAAGATCAGTACCGCGAACGAGATGCGGATGTGCTTGTCCTGCAGGCGGCGGGCCAGCCGGGCGGCGACGACGGATCCCAGGATGGCGGGAACGGCGAATGCCAGGGTGGTGGCCCAGTCGATGGTGTAGCCGGCGGCGTGGGCGCTGAACCCGGCGGCGGAGTTGACGACGATGATCGCCAGGGAGGTTCCCACTGCCTGCTTCATGCGCAGCCCCAGGAAGATGGTGAGCGCGGGCGTGATGAGGAAGCCGCCGCCCACGCCGAGGAGTCCGGTGAGGAACCCCACGAGCAGTCCCACCCCTACGGCCTTGGGGGCGCAGGACCGGAACGCCCGGTGCGGCCCCGTGCTGCAGGACCCCTCGGTTTCCTTGGGCTTCATGAGCATCCGGATGCCGGCGGCCACCATGATTGCGGCGAATGCCAGCATCAGGATGTTCGGGTCGAGCATCTTTCCCACCGCCGCACCGGCCCAGGCTGCCGGGATTCCGGCGCCTCCCACCAGGGCGATGACGGGCCAGTTCAGGCCCTCCCGGACCCGGGGCAGCAGGGCGGCCAGCGAGGATACGCCAACCACCAGCAGCGACGTGGGAATTGCCTGGGCCGGGCTCATGCCCACCCCGTACACCAGGGCTGGAACGGCGATGATGGAGCCGCCGCCGCCCACGACGCCCAGGACGATTCCGACGACGAGCCCCAGGCCCAGGGCGGGAATCATGCCGCGGCGTCCTCTTCAGCTGCCGTGACGGGAAGCTGCAGGATGGCGCTTTCGCGGGTGGGTTCCTTGGCAGCCTTGTTCCACGGCATGGCGGAGAGCGCCTTGCCCATGGCGCAGGTGTTGGTGGCAGCCGAGAACGTCAGCCCGGTGCCGATGGCGCCGGCCAGCATGCGCAGGTTGGGGGAGACGAACTTGCCCCCGGCCAGGCCCAGCATCACCAGGGATCCGGCGACCAGGCGGACCTGGCGCTCCAGGTCCCAGCGGCCCTTGCCCTTGACCACGTCGCCGCCGGCGGCAGCGAAGCCGGGAACGCCGCCGGTCAGCACGTAGGCGGTGTCAAGTCCGGCGGTTGCCATGCGCTGGCGCGCCTGCTCGGCACGAACGCCGGACTGGCATACCAGCACCACGCGGGAACCAAGCCGGGCAGCGAGGTCTCCGGTGTGCTCGGAGAGCAGGGGGAGCGGCACGTTGTAGGAGCCGCGGATGTGCATGGATTCGAATTCAGCGGCGGACCGCACATCGATCACCATGAGGTCCTGGTGCTCTTTGAACCAGGACTGGAGGGCTTGAGGGGCGAGTGCGGTAACGGCGGAAGGGGAAGTCATGAGTGGCCTCTCGGAAGGGGTCGGGTGGATACCCCACCGAGTATTGCAGATACCCCTGGGGGTAGTCAAAACACCCATGGGGGTATATAGTTGAGGGCAATCGACCCTAACTACGAAGGCCTCCCATGGAACTGAACCCAACCGAACTGACGCCAGTGATCAACCGCCTCAAGCGCGCCCAGGGCCAGCTTGCCGCCGTCACCCGGATGCTTGAAGAAGGCCGGGACTGCAAGGACGTGGTCACGCAGCTTGCGGCCGTATCCAAGGCGCTTGACCGGGCCGGATTCGCCATCATCGCCACCGGGCTGGAGCAGTGCATTGTCCAGAAGGACGAAACCATGGACCGCAAAGACCTGGAAAAGCTGTTCCTCTCCCTGGCCTAACGCCTAACGCCCCACCCGCCCAACCTCGAGGAGAACCATGACATACACGCTGGCCACAACTGTTTCCCTCCCGTGGGCGGAAGCGCTGGAGCGCACCCGCGAGGCCCTGGCTGCCCAGGGGTTCGGCATCCTCACGGAGATCAACGTCCGGTCCACCTTCGAAGCCAAGCTTGGCCCCGAAGCCGCGGACGCCGTCGGGGATTACACCATCCTCGGCGCCTGCAACCCCGCCCTGGCCGCCGAGCCCGAAATGGGTGCGCTGCTGCCGTGCAACGTGGTGGTCCGCCGGAACAAGGGTGCGGATGCAACCACCGTGGAGGCCATCGACCCGCAGACCATGGTGCAGCTCAGCGATGCCGCTGCGGTCAACGAGGTGGCGGACGACGCCGGCACGCGCCTTCGCAAGGCGCTGGCCAGTTTGGGCGACGCAACGAAGTAGGCAGTACGCCCGCCAAGCCACAACGCGGGGCCGCGCCGGAAAGGCGGGGCCCCGCGTTGCTTTTGTCGGGAGGCTTCCGGGCCCGGCAGCCTCCCATTCGTTCCCGCCTGTACCGTTCTGGGCTACTAGTAAGTAGACTGACTATTTTCGTAGAGAAAACCAAGGGAGCCCCCGCTGATGTCCGCATTGTCCGCTCTTGCCCTGATCTGTACCCTCACGCCCTCCCCGGCACCGTCCAGCAGCGAATTGATGGCCCAGCACATCCTGGCGGAGCTGGAAACCCACGGGGTGGCCACGGAGTCACTGCGGATCGTGGACCACGACGTCAAGCGCGGCGTGCAGGTGGACATGGGCAACGGCGATGAGTGGCCCGCCATCCACGCCAAGATCCTGGCCGCGGACATCCTGGTGATCTCCACCCCCATCTGGATGGGCCATCCCTGCAGTGTTGCCCAGCAGGTCATGGAGCGCCTGGACGCCGACCTGTCGGAAACGGACGACGACGGCCGGCCAGTCATGTACGGCAAGGTCGCCACGGTTGCCGTCGTGGGAAACGAGGACGGGGCCCACAAGACCATTGCCGACCTGATGCAGGGACTGAACGACGTCGGCTTCAGCCTCCCGGCCCAGGGCGGCACCTACTGGGTGGGCGAGGCCATGCAGACCGTGGACTTCAAGGACCTTGAGAAGGTGCCGGAGCCGGTGGCCTCCACCAACGCAGGGCTTGCCCGCAACGCCGTGCACCTGGCCCGGTTCCTGCGGTCCGACAAGTACCCGGCCAAGTAACGCACAGCCCCGCCGGGAGCTGGCAGCCTGAACAGGAAGGAAACATCATGTCCGAACCGCTGGTCATTGTTTTTGACGTCAACGAAACCCTGTCCGACATGGGCCCGCTCGGCGAAGCATTTGTGCAGGTCGGGGCACCCCGCGAGCTGGCCAAACTTTGGTTCGCCACGCTCCTGCGGGACGGATTCGCCCTCACCGCCAGCGGCGGCAAGGAGTCCTTCGCCGCCATCGGCGCCGATGCCCTCCGCACCGTGCTGGCAGCCGAAGGGATTTCCGGAAGCCTGGACACCGCCGTCGAACGCGTCATGGCTGCCATGCAGAATCTTTCCCTTCACCCGGACGTCCCGGACGGCATCCGGGCCCTGGCCGCAGCCGGGCACCGGCTGGTCACCCTGACCAACGGCGCGGCGGCCAATACGGACAGGCTGCTGGCTGCCGGCGGCATAAGGGGCAACTTCGAGCTGCTCCTCTCCGTGGAGGACGCCCCTGCCTGGAAGCCGGCCAAGGCCGCGTATGAGTATGCAGCAACATCATCCGGAGGGGATCCGTCCGGGATGCTGCTGGTCGCCGTACACCCCTGGGACATCCATGGGGCGGCTAAAGCCGGGCTGCGGACAGCGTGGATCAACCGGACCGGCGCCCGTTACCCGTCGTATTTCCAGTCCCCGGACGTCACCATTTCGGCCCTCCCCGAACTGCCGGCAGTCCTCGCCGCCCGGGCGTAGCCAAGTACCCTGCCGGGCGGAAGCCCCGCCCCAACTCGAAACGGAGACCAGCCGTGGCCCAGCCCCGTTCAGTGCGCAGAAAGCCGGGCCTAATCAGGTCCAAATGACCTATCGGAGGGGCGGCGACTGTGTGACGATTCGGGTATGCGCGCCACAGACATTTCGAAATTGTCCACCCCTTGTGATCGCCGCGCCCGGCATCCGCTTCCCAGGAACGCAGGCCGGCCGTGAAGACCCCGCCAGGCTCCGCTCACAAGGAATCGATCGCCCGAGCCCAGGCCGCCGGGCGGGAGGCCCGGGCCGCCCTGCCGCGCCGGGAGTTCGGGACACTCCGGTTGCCGGAGCGGGACCCCGTCGGAATCCTTGAAGGTCAGCACGCCACCCGAGTCCCGGACCTTATTCCGGTCCGCGTGGGGCGGATGCTGGAGACGCCGTTTTCCTTCTACCGGGGCGCCGCAGCGGTCATGGCGCACGATTTGGCTGATTCCCCTGTCACCGGCCACAGCCTGATCGCTTGCGGCGACGCCCATCTGGCCAATTTCGGTCTGTTTGCCAGCCCTGAACGGCGGCTCATCTTCGACCTCAACGACTTTGATGAAGCCTACCCGGCGCCCTGGGAATGGGACGTAAAACGCCTCGCCGCGAGCATCTGGTTGAACGGGCGAAACAGCTCCCACACGGAGGAACAATGTCGAACGGCGGTCACGTCCTGCATACGCAGCTATCGCCAGGCGCTTAAGACCCTCTACAGCCACACCGCGACCGAACGCTACTACTTCCAAGCGGACGCGGAACTTCTCGCGGCGCAGCAGACGGCGGCACGCAAACGAATCAGGACGGAGGAGAGAAAGGCCCGCCAGCGAACCTCTGAACAGGTCCTCGCCAAACTGACGTCAAGCACAGAGTCAGGCGAACCCAGGATTGTTGACCAACCGCCGATAGTCCGCCACTCAGGGATAGATCCGGCACTGTTGGAGAACCTTGTCGAACTCTATCGGGGCACCCTCCGGCCCGATACGTCGTTGTTGCTGAGCCAGTACCGTCTGGTGGACTTTGCGCGGCGGATCGTGGGTGTCGGCAGCGTGGGGACCCGGAGCTGGGTACTCCTGTTTGAAGGTCCGGCGGGAGAGCCGCTGTTTTTGCAGGCCAAGGAAGCCGGAAAGTCAGTCCTGGAAACCCACGGCCGCCTGCGTCACCCGCCGGCGCCTGTAGAGAAGAACCTGATCACCCGCGGACAAGGATTCCGAGTGGTCGGGGCGCAGCGGATTCTGCAGGCGCAGTCCGATCCATTCCTGGGCTGGATTAAGGATGTGAAGGGCGACGACGGCCAGCTGCGGGACTTCTACATCCGACAGTTTCGCGACATGAAAGGTTCCTTCACGCTCGCGGAAATGAATGCCCAAGAGACTCTGGACTACGGGGTTTTGTGCGGCTGGCTGCTGGCGCGGGCCCACTCCCAGAGCACTGACAGCGCCTTCATCCTCGGGTACGTGGGACGCAGCGAGGAATTTGACGATGCGATGGCGGACTGGGCCAGGGCCTATGCGGACCAAACCGAAGCCGATCACGCGGCGCTGGGGGAGGCGGTAAAATCCGGGCGGCTGGCCGCCGAGCGGGGCGTGTGATCCAGTGGCCCGGTTCCGTGGCCACGGCCATCCTGGAGCACCTGGCTGCAGTGAACGTGGCTACAGGGCGCTAAGTCCGGCTTCCGCATCCGCGGGCACTGCCCGGTGGCGGCTTTCCAGCTGGACCACGTCGCGTGCGAAGGAAAACACAAGAAGCGCCAGGGCTGATGCCGGGGCTGCAACTGCCGCGGCGAGCGGGATCCCGGGCAGCAGCGCCACCAGCAGGGCGAACGGCTGGAACGCCCCGATCGCCTTGCGGGAAGCACTCGCGGGCAGCGCAGCGCGGAGATGCGGCAGGAAGAATCCCGCGGCCACGAACGTGTAGTACATGCCTCCGATGGCCAGGGTCCACGGGCCAGTGACGGGGGCTGCCGCGACGGACAGGACCAGGGCCAGGGCGGCGTCGGTGGCACTGTCGAAACGGGCTCCTTCCGGCGACGACGTACCGGTGCGCCGTGCCACAGCACCATCGAGCCCGTCCAGGAGGAACGCGGCGCCGCCCAGGATTGGCAGGAGCAGGTCCGCGCGTGGCCCCGTGAACAGTTGCGGCACCGCCAGTGCGGCGCAGAGCGCAATGAGGACGGCCCGCAGCAGCGTGACGCGGTCCGCCGGTGTTGAGAAGCGCGGGATGCGCCGCAGGAGGGACCCGGCGGCGGCCCCGGCCACAACGGCACCCGCGCCCAGCCCGGCCAGTTGGGAAACCAGGAGGGCCGGAGCCAGGGACAGCAGCCACAGTGCCGCCAGCCCATAACCGGCGAGGGTGGCCACTGCGTCCGGCACTACCCGTTCGGCTGCCCGGCCCGTCATGCGCCCACCTCCCCTCGCATGCTAACAACGGCTGCGGTGATCCTCACCGCCGGCGACGCCCGGCTGGAAGCGTGGTGCCGGCGTCGTACTTTGCGGTGAGGCCTGTGCGGACCAGGCCTGCGAGTGCCAGCAGGGTTCCGGCGCCCTCGGCCACGGCGCTGAGGGTTTTCGAGAAGAACCAGACGGGATCGTACATGGCGGGGATGGGGCCGATTGCGGGGATATCCACATACCGGTACAGCATGACGGCGGCGAACGCGCTGAATGCGACCAGCAGGGCCAGTGCGTAGGCAGCCCTGCTGCCGCGGACCAGGACGTAGATGCCGGCCACCAGTGCCGCAGCCGCCTCGAGCAGGAACAGGGTGCCCTGGCTGATGGTGCCCGGCTGCGCATACTGGTATCCCGGGGCCATGAAGAAATGAACGCCGGCGTCGATGAACAACGCCAGTGCCGTAAGTAGTCGTAGTGCCACGCTTATGTATACGCCGGAAGTTCCCTTCCGGTTCACCCGGCCCTGTTACTTATGTGGGTTTTATGGGGAATATTTAGGAGGCGCGATAGCTTGCGCCGGTAGCGGGCAGCAGAGCCCGCCATCCTGCCAGAACCAGGCCCTACCAGCAAGGAGAATGACAATGACCCTTCCTCAGGAACTTACGTCCGGGACATGGACCCTGGACATGGCCCACAGCGAGATCGGCTTCAGCGTCCGCCACGCCGGGATCAGCAAGGTCCGGGGCCGCTTCACGGAGGCCCAGGCGGAGGCGCGCGTGGGGGAGTCCCTGGCGGACTCGTCCGTGCACGCCACGGTATCCACTGCCAGCTTCGACTCCGGCGACGCCAACCGGGACGGGCACGTGCGCGGTGCTGACTTCTTCGACGTGGAGCACTTTCCGGAGATGGCCTTCCGCGGCACCCAAATCGAAGGGGACGGCGAGGAATACACCCTGACCGGCGACCTGACCATCAAGGGCGTGACCCGGCCCGTGGAGCTTGAGGTGGAGTTCACCGGCGTGGCCGTGGATCCCTTCGGCGCCACCCGGGCGGGCTTCTCCGCCGAGACCGAGATCAGCCGCAAGGAGTTCGGACTGACCTGGAATGCTGCCCTGAAGGCCGGCGGCGTGCTGGTCAGCGACAAGGTGAAGATCAACCTCGAGGCGGCGCTGGTCAAGCAGGGCTGACCGGCGGTTTTCGCGGCGCCCGGGGTTCTCAGGGCGCCGCGGGACGCACCTTCACGCTGCCCAGCGACCGGATCAGCGCCACGGCGGTGATGGCCCCGGCCGCCATGATGGAGGCAAGCACCACCACCTGGAACCGGCCCGCCTCCAGGGGTGACGCGCCGCCGAAGATGGCGCCCACGAACGCGCCCGGCAGGGTGACCAGGCCGGTGGTCTTGGTCTGGTCGGTGGAGGGGATCAAGGCCGAGTGCACCGCCTGCCGGGCCTGGAGCAGCGTTGCCTGGCGCGGAGTGGCGCCCAAGGCCAGCCAGCCCTCCACCTGGTCCCACTGTTCCACCACCGCTTCAAAAAACCGGCGGCCGGCCAGGGTGGCGATGGTCATGGAATTGCCGATCACGATCCCGCCCACCGCCAGCACGTACCGCGGGGCGAACTCGATGGCACCGGTGCCAAAAATGATGGCCACCGTCACCAGGATGCCGACGGCCATGGTGGCGGCCACCAGGGCAAAGCGACGCCAGGACCATGTGAGCCTCCGCGTTGCCGTCACGGATGCCACACTGAACATGACCAGCAGGGCCACCGCCACCCATCCCGGGTTGGAGATGACGCCGCCCAGCACCAGGCTGATGAGCGCCAGCTGTGCCGCGCCGCGCAGGACCGCAAGGGCAGGGGAGAGGTACGACGGCGTCCGCGAGCCCCAGAGGATGCCCACCGTGATTGCCGCCAGGATGGCGATGGCCACGAGGGTGGGCACGAGGGCGGCAAGGTCGGGCATGCTGCCAGCTTACTGAGCCCCCCGTCCTCCCGCCGCGACGCCCGCTCACCTTTGGCGGGTGATTCCCTGACGTTAGCGGGTCAAAGGTCGGCCAGGACGCCGGCTACGTTGTCCAGAGCTCCGGGAATTAACGAGAAGTAGGCCCAGGTGCCGCGCTTTTCCCGGTGCAGCAGTCCGGCTTCGAGCAGGATTTTCAGGTGGTGGGACACTGTGGGCTGGCTCAGGTCCAGCGGTTCGGTGAGGTCACAGACGCAGGTGGCGCCGGGGGATGCCGCTTTGAGGATGGAGAGCAGGCGAAGCCGGTTGGGGTCGGCCAAGGCCTTGAAGACGACGGCCTGCTGCCTTGCTTCATCGGCGCCCAGGACGGGGGCTCCTGCCGGCACGCAGCACGATTCGTCGGTGACGGGCTCGAGGACGGGCAGCAGCTTCATGTACCCATTATGCGCCTATATTGACATTCATCAATGTAGGGCTGCCCGCTGCGGGCGCTACGAGGCAACCCTTCCGGCTTCATGCGGGAGTACGACGTCGTCGGCGGTGCGGCCCGCGGACGGGAACAAGAGAAGGAGCAGCCCCACGCCCACCGCTGCACCGACGAGTTGCGCCAGTATGAAGGCTGGTACGGAACCCGGTGCGATGCCGGCGAAGGTGTCGCTGAAAATGCGGCCAATGGTCACGGCGGGGTTCGCAAACGACGTCGAGGACGTGAACCAGTAGGCGGCGCCGATATAGGCACCAACGGCGGGTGCGGCCAGGACGCCCCGCTGGGTGGCGGCCAGGGTGAAGATCAGCAGGACCAGCCCGGCGGTCGCAACCACCTCGCCGAGCAGATGGCCACTGCTGGCGCGGTCCTTGGTGGAGATGGAGGTGCCCACCTCGAACATGGCGTTCGCGTAGACGCTGCCGCTGATCGCGCCAAGCGTCTGCGAGACGGCGTAGGTGCCGAGCCCGGCCAGGGTCAGGCCGGTGCCGCTGCGCCGGCCCAGCACCCAGTCCACAAGGGAGACCGCCGGGTTGAAGTGGGCGCCGCTGATCGGTCCGAACACGAGGATCAGTACCGTCAAGCCCAGCACGGTGGCGGTGCTGTTCTGCAGCAGCTGCAGGCCCACGTCGTTCGGGGAGAGCTGCTGCGCGGCAATCCCGGAGCCGACGACGATCATGACGAGCAGGCTGGTCCCGAGGAACTCAGCGACGGCACGGCGCCACAAGGGTGGCTGGTTCGAAATCATGAATCCAAGCTTGACCCACAAAGTTACCTCAGTCAAAATTGAGTCAATGAAAACTGATCCAGCTGCCGTCTTCCAGGCAAGGGTGGCGAAGCACGCAGCCCTTGCCGACCCCGCGCGGCTGCGCATTGTTGATCTGCTCACCCTCGGCGATTTCTCCCCCACGGAACTGCAGGGGGAGTTGGGCATGGCCTCCAACCTGCTGGCACACCACTTGCGGACCCTGGAGGGCGCGGGGCTGGCAACGCGCCGACGCTCCGAAGCTGACCGGAGGCGCAGCTATATCCGCCTCGCCGCAGGCGCCCTCGACGGCCTCGCCCCCGGTGCCGGGCTTCCGGCCGTGCGCGTCCTGTTCGTCTGCACCCGCAACAGCGCCCGGTCCCAGCTGGCCACCGCCCTCTGGCGGCAGGTCAGTGGGATCCCCGCGGCGTCGGCGGGCACGCACCCGGCCGAGCGCATCGCCCAGGGGGCGGTCGACGTCGCCCGCCGGCATGGCCTGGACCTCTCGGGCCGCCCGCGGAAGCTCGACCAGGTGGCCGGGGAAGGGGACTTTATCGTCACCGTCTGCGACAACGCCCACGAGGAACTAAGTGGCCTCCGCGGCATCCACTGGTCCGTCCCGGACCCCCTGCGCGGAAATACCGAGAAAGCCTTTGAGGATGCCTTCAGCGACATCACCCACCGCGTCAACGACCTCGCACCCAGGCTGACCGCCGCCTGAGCCGCGGGCGTCCCGGTTCCGGGAAGGCGGATCGGAAAGCCTGATCGCACGGCGGCCATTCCGAAATATTGACAATCATCTATTTATCGTCCGATACTCCATATATCGATCAACATCAATATCCTGTGAGCGATGCATGAGGTGCCGGGCGATGATCCCAGCAGAGACTGTTCCACCCATCACCCAAACTGATCCCAGGAGATACCAGTGAGCACCGAAACCGCCAAGAAGCCCTCCGTCCTGTTCGTCTGCGTCCACAACGCCGGCCGCTCGCAGATGGCCGCCGCGTTCCTCACCACCCTGTCCAACGGCGCTGTGGAGGTCCGCTCCGCCGGATCCCAGCCCGCCGACAAGGTCAACCCCGCCGCCGTCGAGGCCATGGCCGAACTTGGCATCGACATGTCCGCGGAGATTCCCAAGGTCCTCACCACGGAGGCTGTGAAGGAATCGGACGTGGTGATCACCATGGGCTGCGGCGACACCTGCCCCATCTTCCCCGGCAAGCGCTACGAGGACTGGGAGTTGGAGGACCCGGCCGGCCAGGGCGTCGACGCCGTCCGCCCCATCCGCGATGAGATCAAGGCCCGCATCGAACAGCTGATCACCGAACTCCTGCCCGCGCAGCACGCGGACGCCCAGTAGCACCGCCAGCAAAGGACACATTCATGAGTAAAGAACAGTTGATCATTATCGGGTCCGGCCCCGCCGGGTACACGGCCGCCATCTACGCCGCCCGCGCCGGCCTGGCGCCGCTGGTCCTGGCCGGCTCCATCACCGCCGGAGGTGCCCTCTTGAACACCACCGAGGTGGAAAACTTTCCCGGGTTCCCCGGCGGCATCCAGGGCCCGGAGCTGATGGACGGGTTGCAGCAGCAGGCGGAAAAGTTCGGCGCCAAGGTCCAGTTCGACGACGTCACCGACGTCCAGCTGCAGGGCCACCTCAAGCGCGTGGTCACCGGCGGCGGGGAGACCTACGAGGCCCCGGCGATCATCCTGGCCACCGGGTCCGCGTACAAGGAACTCGGGCTGCCCGAGGAGAAGAAGTTCAGCGGCCACGGCGTCTCCTGGTGCGCCACCTGCGACGGGTTCTTCTTCCGCGACCAGGACATCATCGTCGTGGGCGGCGGCGATTCCGCGATGGAGGAAGCAACTTTCCTGACCCGTTTCGGGAAGACCGTCACCTTGGTGGTGCGCAAGGACGAACTGCGCGCCTCCCGCATCATGGCCCAGCGCGCCAAGGACAACCCCAAGATCCGCTTCGCCTGGAACTCCGCCGTCACCGCCATTCACGGCGATTCCAAGGTCACCGGCGTCACTCTGACGGACACCGTCACCGGTGAGACCCGGCACCAGGACGCCACCGGCATTTTCGTGGCCATCGGCCACCTGCCGCGCACCGAACTCGTGGCCGGGCAGGTGGACCTGGACGGGGAGGGCTACATCAAGGTGGATGCGCCCACCACGGTAACCAACCTCGCCGGGGTCTTCGCCTGCGGTGACGCCGTGGACCACCGCTACCGCCAGGCCATAACCGCCGCCGGCACGGGCTGCGCCGCGGCCCTGGACGCCGAGCGCTACCTCGCTGCCCTGGAGGATGCCGACAGCATCGCCACCGCCCTGGTCGAAGAACCAACCCACGCCTAAGACCCTACGAAAGAAGACAGCATGGATTCGAGCAAGAGCCTTCCCGTTGCCGTGATCGGCGCCGGCCCCGTGGGGCTGGCCGCGGCGGCACACCTGCTGGAACGCGGCATGGAGCCGGTCATCTTCGAAGCAGGCCCTACGGCGGCCGCCGCCATCGGGCAATGGCGCCACATCCGGCTGTTCTCACCGTGGCGGTTCAACATGGACGCCGCCGCCCTCCGCCTGCTCGAGGCGTCCGGCTGGGAATCGCCCCGGCCCACAGCGCTCCCGTACGGCGGCGAACTCATCGACCGCTACCTGGCGCCGCTGGCCGCGCTTCCCCAGATCGCCTCGCGGCTGCAGACCGGCTCCCGGGTGGTGGCCGTGACCCGGCAGGGCCTGGACAAAACCCACGTGAAGGACCGCGACACCACGTCCTTCACGGTCCGTGTCGAACACGCGGACGGCGAAACCCGCGACCACACCGTCGCGGCGGTCATCGACGCCTCGGGCACTTGGTCCAGCCGCAACCCGCTGGGTACCTCCGGCCTGCCCGCCATTGGTGAGGACGCCGCAGCGGACCGGATCTCCACGGCGCTTCCCGACGTCCTTGGCCGGGACCGCGCGTCCTTCGCCGGCCGCCGTGTCCTGGTGGTCGGCGCCGGGCATTCGGCCGCCAACACCCTGATCAACCTGGCGGACCTGGCCAAGGAAGAGCCGGACACCGTCATCATGTGGGCCGTCCGGGGCGCGTCCGCGGCGAAGGTGTACGGCGGCGGCGACTTGGACGGGCTGCCCGCGCGTGGCCAGCTGGGCGGCCGGCTCCGGCGGCTCGTGGAGGCCGGCAAAATCGAGCTGCACACCGGCTTCGGAATCTCCTCGATCAAGGCCCTGGATTCCGGCGTGGCCGTTGGCGCGGTTGACGGCCGCACCCTGGACACCGACGTCGTCGTGCCGTGCACCGGCTTCCGCCCCGACCTGGACATCCTGCGCGAGCTCCGGCTCAACCTGGACCCGGCTGTCGAAGCACCTTTGGAGCTCGGCCCCCTGATCGACCCCGAATTCCACTCCTGCGGCACTGTCCCCCCGCATGGGGCGAAGCTCCTGGCCCACCCGGACAAGGACTTCTACATCGTGGGCATGAAATCGTACGGCCGCGCACCCACCTTCCTGCTGGCCACCGGTTACGAACAGGTCCGCTCCGTGGTCGCCGCCCTCGCCGGTGACCACGAAGCAGCCGACACCGTGCACCTCGAACTTCCGGAGACCGGCGTCTGTTCGTCCGATGCCGGCACCAGCTGCGATGTCCCCGCGCCGGCTGGAATGACGACGGCGGCGGGTGCCGTCCCGCCGTCGTCCTCCACCGCAGGCGGCTGCTGCGGCACGCCGGAACCCGTGCTGGTCGGCTACCCCACGGGCCTGGCACGCGGCCGCGCCGGCATCAACTGACCCAAAAGGAGACGACGCACTCATGACCCAGGAAACGCCCGGCACGCAGAAGGCACCGGCCGTGCTCTTTGTCTGCAGCAAGAACGGCGGGAAGTCCCAGCTCGCCGCCGGCCTGATGAACCAGCTGGCCCAGGGTGGCGTGGCCGTCTACTCGGCAGGCACCAAACCCGGAAACTCGCTGAACCCGCAGGCGGTAGAGTCCCTGGCCGAACTCGGCATCGACATCAACGGTGAACACCCCAAGCCCGTCACGGACGAGGTCCTGGACACTGTTGACGCCGTCATCATCCTGGGTACCGAAGCAAAGCTTGAGGCCCCGGCCGGGAAAAGGTTCGAGATCTGGGAAACGGACGAACCCTCCGAGCGCGGCATCGAAGGGATGGAGCGCATGCGCCTGGTCCGGGATGACATCAATGCGCGGGTCCGGAAACTGCACGCGGAGCTGACCGGGAAGTAGCCGCGGCCCTCCACCACGGCGGCCATCATCGCCGCAGCCCGCCGTCCGACGCCGCACGCCGGACGCATAGGCCGCTCTGTGGGGGCGCTGGGAGTTGGCCACGGTGGCCCCTGGGGATAAGACTGTCCGTATGGCACGGGGAACACTTCGGATCTTCCTGGGGGCGGCGGAAGGGGCCGGCACCACATTCTCCATGCTGCGGGAAGCACACCGCCTCGCAGACTGCGGTAGGGACGTGGCCGTCGGCATCGCAGCGGACCACGGCAGGCAGGAAACCAGGCAGCTCCTGGACGGGCTCGACGCCGTTGCGGCGCGCCTTCTGCAGGACGGCAAGGGCGCGGAGGTACCCGAGCTGGACCTGGCGGCGGTGCTGGACCGGAGGCCGGACGTGGCCGTCGTCGACGAATATGCCCACGCCAACACCCCGGGGAGCAGGAATGAACTCCGGCGGCAGGACATTGAGGAGCTGCTGGCAGCAGGCATTGATGTGCTCTCCACCCTCAGGATCCAGCACCTGGCGTCGCTGACGGACGTTATTGCGGCGGTCACTGACCAGCCCGGCAGGGAGACCGTCCCGGACGACGTCGTCCGGAAGGCCGACCACGTTGAACTGGTGGACATCTCCCCGGAACTGCTGCGGCAAAGGGTTGCCGACGGCAAGATCTACCCGAAGGACATGATCGACTCAGCGCTGGCCAACGAATTCCGGCTGGGCAACCTCTTCGCCCTGCGCGAGACAGCCCTGATCTGGCTCGCGGACCAGGTGGACGAAAGCCTTGCGGCATACCGGGCAAGCCACGGCATCACCACCACCTGGCCGGTTCGCGAGCGCGTGGTGGTGGGACTTGCCGGTGGCGCCGAGGGTGAGGTGCTCATCCGGCGGGCGTCGCGGATTTTGTCCAGGGCCAGCGGCGGGGAGCTTGTGGCCGTGCACGTGCGAAGCGCGGAGGAACGGCCGGCGACGTCGGAGAAGCTGCTGGACGCACAGCGGCAGCTCGTTGCGGACCTGGGCGGGACCTCTCACACGGTCTCCGGGGATGACGCAGCGCAGTCCCTCCTGGAATTCGCCCGCAGTGTCAATGCAACGCAAATCGTCATCGGTGCCTCCCCGGGGCACTTTTGGAGCCGCCTCCTGGGCGCCGGCACCGGAAACCGGGTGGTGCGGGACTCGGGAGACATTGACGTGCACATGGTCTCCCACCCGGGAGCCGGCCGTGGCCTGGCAAGGCCTGCCCCGGCAGCCCTGGGCCGCGCGCGCACCACAACGGGCTTTATCCTGGCCGCAGTCCTCCCGGCGGCGATAACTGCCTTGCTCTCCGTCTCCCCGGACCTGAACCTTGCCACCCAAACCCTGGTCCACCTCACGGGCGTGATGGCAGTGGCGTTCATCGGCGGACTGTGGCCGGCCGTGCTGGCAGCGGTCCTGGATTCGCTGCTGCTCAACTATTTCGAGACGGCCCCCGTGGGCACGTTCAACATCAGTGACCCCCAGAACGTTTTTGCACTGCTCGTTTTCCTGAGTGCCGCGGTGGCTGTGTCCCTTGTGGTGGGCCTTTCGGCGCGGCGGGCCCGGGAGGCGATCCGTGCCCGTGCCGAAGCGGCCACACTGGCGGACCTCGCACGCGATGCCCTCCTGGAGGACGACACCGTCGCGGCGTTCCTGGGCAAGGTCCGGGAAACCTTCCAGGTCCGGGCGGCGGCGCTGTACACCCGGGCAGCAGAAAGCGCTGGGTGGGAACTCCAGGTCCTGGCAGGCGACACCGCGCCGCCGCCGGATGCCGCAGGGGCGGCGGACAGCGTGGAACTTCCCGACCCACGGACCGCACTGGTGCTTTCCGGCCGGACCCTGGCGGCCGGCGAGCGGCTCCTGCTTGCCGCCCACGGGGCACACCTCCAACTGCTGCGGCAACGCCATGCCCTCCAGCGCCGGCTGCAAAACACCGCCAAACTGGCCGAGGGCAACAGCGTGCGTACCTCCATCCTGCGGGCCGTCAGCCACGACCTCCGCACGCCGCTGGCCGGGATCAAACTGGCGGTAACTGCCCTTCAGCGCCAGAACCGGAAACTGCCGGAGGACGTCCAGGCCGAGATGCTTTCCACCATTGAGTCCTATGCCGAGAGACTTGGTGTCCTCATTTCCAACCTCCTGGACATGTCCCGGATTTCCAGCGGATCGGCAGCGCCGCTCACGGCGCCGGTCGCGTGGCGCGACGCGATCGAAGACGCGCTGCGGGGCATCCCCGCGGACCGCATCCGGATCGATCTCACCCCCAACATGCCCGCCGTTGACGCGGACCTGGGGATGCTGGAGCGGGTGATCGCCAACATCGTGGAAAATGCACTCAAGTATGCTCCGGGTTCGGACGTGGTGATCGTCGGCGTCCCCTGGGTGCCGGATGCAGCGGACGACGGCGGCACGCCCTTTGGCGAGTTGCGCATCGTCGACCACGGGCAGGGTGTGCCCCCTGCCGCCGTCGTGGCCATGTTCCAGCCGTTCCAGCGGCTCGATGACGCCCCCGAGGGCCTCGGCATCGGACTTGGCCTGGCCGTCGCAAAAGGCTTCACCGAGGCCATGGGCGGCCGGCTCCTGGCTGAACCAACCCCCGGCGGAGGACTGACCATGGTCATTCGCCTGCCGTTATCCACGGGACCGCGAATGTCCCCGCGCCACACGGAAGCAGGGTCCGCCACCTCATGAGAACCGTCCTGGTGGTTGATGATGAGCCGCAGCTCCTCCGGGCCCTGCAGGTCAATTTGGAGGCGGAGGGATACCGGGTACTCACTGCCCTGGATGGAACGTCTGCCCTGAAGCACGCGGAGGACGGCCATGCCGACGTTGTGGTGCTGGACCTCGGGCTGCCGGATATCAACGGCGTAGACGTGATCACCAGGATCCGCCGCACCAGCAGCATCCCCATCATCGTGCTTTCTGCCCGGCACGGGTCGGTGGACAAGGTCCGTGCCCTGGATGCCGGCGCGGACGATTATGTGACCAAGCCGTTCGGACTGGATGAACTCCTGGCCCGGCTGCGCGTCGCCGGCCGCCGGAGCGGCCTGCCGGAGGCGGCGGACCAAGGGGCCGCTGTTGACGTGGGCGATTTCGAGGTGGACCTGGCAAACCGGAAGGTGACCCGATCGGGGGAGGCCGTCCGGCTCACCCCGCGCGAGTGGGCCATCCTGGAACTGCTGGTGCGCAACCCCGGCCGGCTCATAACGCAGCAGCAGATGCTGGCGAAGGTGTGGGGTCCCGGCTACGACAACGAGACCCACTACCTGCGCGTCTACATGGGCCAGCTGCGCCGCAAGCTCGAAGCAGACCCGGCCCGGCCCCGGCACTTGCTCACGGAAGCAGGCATGGGTTACCGCTTCGAGCCGTAACGCGCCGCGGAAAGGCCGCTGCCGCCGTCGTGAATGGACCGTAAAGGAATCATTAAGAAATCCCTTTTTCGCAGGCCAGCCGTTTTCGCCGGTGTTAGCTTCGCAGTGGTCGCGGTGCAACGGGCAGCGCGGAAAGGCAGACATGACCACGTTGAGCAGGCCCCCGGCGGATCCCTCCGCGCCCCACGTGCGCGGCAGGAAGGCGCTCCGGGAATGGCTGCTGTTCGGGCTGCAGGACAGCAAGGGCGCCCACCAGGGCCCCGGCGGTGTGCCGACGCAGCACGAAAAGAAGCACTCGTGGTGGCAGGTCATGTGCCTGACCGGTGTGGACTACTTCTCCACCCTGGGCTACCAGCCGGCCATCGCCGCGCTCGCCGCAGGGGTCATCTCGCCGCTGGCCACCCTGGTGCTGGTGTTGGTGACCCTGCTGGGTGCGCTGCCGGTGTACCGCAGGGTTGCCGGTGAAAGCCCCCGCGGTGAAGGCTCCATCGCCATGCTGGAGCGGCTGCTGCCCCGCTGGGGCGGCAAGCTCCTGGTGCTGGTCCTGCTGGGGTTCGCGGCCACTGACTTCATGATCACCATGACCCTTTCGGCAGCAGATGCCACCGCCCACCTGCTGGGCAATCCCGTGGCTCCCGGCTGGCTCCAGAACCAGAACGTTCCCGTCACGCTCTTCCTGCTTGCCTTGCTGGCAGCCGTGTTCCTGCGGGGCTTCAAGGAAGCCATCGGCGTCGCCGTCGTCCTGGTGGTCCTCTACCTGGGCCTGAACGCGATAGTGGTGGTTGCCACCCTCGCGCAGGTGCTCACGCACCCCACGGCCATGGGGGACTGGTGGACCCACCTGTGGGTGTCGCACGGAAACCCGGTGATGGCCGTGGCCATCGCGCTGCTGGTATTCCCCAAGCTGGCCCTGGGCCTGTCAGGGTTCGAAACCGGCGTTGCCGTGATGCCCCAGGTCAAGGGTGCCGCGGACGATACGGAGGAGAACCCCAAGGGCCGCATCCAGGGGGCCCGCCGCATGCTCACCACCGCCGCGGTGATCATGAGCGTCTTCCTCCTGACCACCAGCTTCATCACCGTGGTCCTGATCCCGGAACAGGAATTCCAGCCCGGCGGGCAGGCGAACGGCCGTGCCCTGGCCTACCTGGCGCACGAATACCTCGGCGTGGGCTTCGGCAGCGTCTATGACATCAGCACCATCGGCATCCTCTGGTTCGCCGGCGCGTCGGCCATGGCCGGCCTGCTGAACCTGGTGCCCCGGTACCTGCCGCGCTACGGCATGGCCCCCGCCTGGGCCAAGGCCGTCCGGCCCCTGGTGCTGGTCTTCACCCTCATCGGGTTCCTGATCACCTTCATCTTCAACGCCGACGTCGATGCCCAGGGCGGCGCGTACGCCACCGGCGTCCTGGTGCTGATGACCTCCGCCGCCGTGGCTGTCACGCTGTCGGCGCGCCGGCGCGGGCAGCGGAACCTGACCGTGGGCTTCGGTGCAATCTCCGTGGTGTTCGCGTACACCACGGTGGCCAACGTCTTTGAACGGCCCGAGGGCATTAGGATCGCCGCCATCTTCATCCTCGGCATCATCGTCATCTCCCTGCTGTCCAGGGTGCGGCGCTCCTTTGAGCTTCATGCGACCCGGGTGCATCTGGACCAGCAGGCCCTGGAGTTCATGTCCAGCACCGTCGACGGGCCCATCGCCATCATCGCGCACGAGCCGCTCCGCATGTCCGCGGAGGCCTACCGGGACAAACTCGAGTCAGCGATTGAGGTCAGCCACCTCCCGCTGGCGGGCGACGTCCTGTTCCTCGAGGTCACCGTTGACGACTCCTCGGACTTCGAGACTGAACTGTACGTCCGTGGAGTGGACCGCCACGGGTACCACATCCTTGAGGTCCACGGCCCGGTGGTGCCGAACACCATTGCCTCCGTGCTGCTTCACATCAGGGACGTCACCGGGCTCATGCCGCACATCTACTTCCGCTGGACCGAGGGCAACCCCATCACCAACCTCATACGGTTCCTGTTCCTGGGTGAGGGCGAAATCGCGCCGGTGACCAGGGAGGTGCTGCGCGAGGCCGTCCCGGACGTTACCCAGCGCCCATGGGTTCACGTCGGCTGATATGCGCCACCCCGGCGGCGACCCGGGCGGCGTCCGCCAGGCTCGACGGGACCTTAGTGCGGAACGCGGCCTCGGCGTCGTCCTCCCACACGCCGGCGGCCAGCACCACAACGTGCACCATGTCGCCGTAGGAATCGTTGCAGGCGAGGATGTCGCCGGGAACCTTGTTCCCGTGCGCACCGGGTGAGGGCCAGGGCTGGAAAATGACCCACCAACCCTCACCGTCCTGGTCGGGGAACAGGTACCCGGCGGCAGGATGGAGCGCGCGGCCGTTCAGTGCACGGCCGCCGTAGCCTTCCACGGCCCCGGCTGCCGCGGCAAACTTGACCCTGCCACGGTCTTCAGAGTCCTCATCCCAACGCATCTGCGCCCGCCGCCTCCCCACATGCTGCCTACGCCTCCATCAAAGGTCAACGCAGGCAGAAGCGGGGCGGCCCGGCCGTTTTCTTGACGGATTTTTTACACGCCGTCCCGCCCCCGCGACGCCCGCTCACGTTTGGCAGGTTTTCGGAGGACGCCCGCTCACCTTTGGCAGGTTTTCGGAGGACGCCCGCTCACTCCACACGCCGCCGGGACCGGAGCCGACGCACCATAATGGGATCCATGCGCAGTTCCGTGACCATCCGCCCACTGTGCCCAGGGGACTGGGACGCCGTCCACGCGATTTACGCCGCCGGCATCGCCACAGGGGAGGCCACCTTCGAGAGCGAGCCGCCCACGTGGGAAGCGTTCGACGGCGGCCGGTTGCCTGGGCACCGGCTCATCGCCGAGGATGCGGGCCGGGTTGTGGGATGGGCCGCGGTCTCGCCTGTTTCGTCGCGGGAGGTCTACCGGGGCGTCGTGGAACACTCCATCTACGTTGGGCCGGAGACGCACGGCCGGGGTGTGGGCCGGCTGCTTCTGGGGGCACTGATCGATTCCACCGAAGCCGCGGGGATCTGGACCATCCAGTCCAGCATCTTCCCGGACAACACGGCAAGCCTCGCCCTGCACCAAAAGCTTGGCTTCCGGGTGGTGGGGACCAGGGAACGGATCGCCCGGATCAGCCACGGTCCCAAGGCCGGGCACTGGCAGGACACGCTGCTGCTGGAACGCCGGAGCGCCGTCGCCGGGACTGGATAGCCGCACCCCAGCAAGGCAGGGTCAATGCCTGGAACCGGCGCCTACACTGGACGCATGATTACCGGTGTCGCACACCTGGGGCGTTAGATGAGCCTTCAAGCCATGTTCTTCGGCGCCCTGTTGTCCGCCGTGGTTGCCCTGGTTCTTCTGGTGCTGGTGCGCCGGGAACGGCGGCCCGGCGTGGTGGCCACGGCCGCAGCGTCGGCGCTCATCATGCCCATGGCCTGGAACTCGATCCTGAACTGGACCGGGGCGATTGGCTTGTTCTCCCATGACCTGCCGTTCCCGCTGTTTCCGATCAGCTGGCAGGACACGGGGTCAGGGGTGTTCACCCTCGCCGGCGCCGGCATCGCCCTCATGGCAGGCCCTTGCAGGCGTGATCCGGCGGGCAATGTGGGAGCAACAACGGCCATCGCCGCGCTGGCCGCGCTGGTTGTGGACGTCTACCTGTACTGAACCTGCTCCGTGTACCGGCCCTGCGCCCTCACCGCGAGGGCACGGTCAGGATCTCGGCGCCGTGGTCCGTGATGGCGATGGTGTGCTCGGTGTGGGCCGTCCTGCAGCCGGTTGCGCTCCGAAGCGTCCACCCGTCGTCGTCCGTCACCAGCTCCGCCGTGTCCGCCATGATCCACGGCTCCAGGGCCAGGAGCAGCCCCGGCCGCAGCTTGTAACCGCGGCCGGGGCGGCCGGTGTTGGGCACGTGCGGGTCCTGGTGCATGGTGGAGCCGATGCCGTGGCCGCCGAACTGGGTGTTCACCGGGTAGCCCGCATCGCCGAGCACGCGGCCGATTGCGTAGGAGATGTCACCGATCTTGCCCCCCGGCCGGGCGGCCGCTATCCCGGCCGCCAGTGCCCGCTCGGTCACCTCGATCATCGCCACGCTCTCCGCCGGCTGCGAATCGCCCACAACGAAGCTGACGGCTGCGTCGGCCGCCATCCCGTTCTTGACGACGGCGAGGTCCAGCGTCAGCAGGTCGCCGTCGGCCAGCTGGTAGTTGTGGGGCAGCCCGTGCAGCACGGCATCGTTGACGCCCGTGCAGATGTAGTGCCCGAACGGCCCGCGGCCAAACGAGGGCGCGTAGTCCACGTAGCAGGACTCGGCCCCGGCATCGGTGATCATCTCCTTGGTCCACTGGTCGATGTCCAGGAGGTTGGTGCCCACGGCGGCACGGCTTTTCATCGCCTGCAGGATGTCCGCCACCAGGGCGCCGGTCTCCCGGGCGCGGGCCACTTCGGCGGGGTTCAGGATCTCGATCATGGGGCGCCCTTCGTCTCCGGCCGGTAAATCCAATGGCCATCCTATTTGCCCCTCCTCGGAGCGCGGCAAGGGAAGAATCAAATCGGCGGGAATTGTGCGGGTTCCCCTACCTGGCCCTTGCTGGTGCGGTCACGCAGCAGGGCGCCGAATGGCCGCCGGCTATTCGGTGACGCCAGTAGTAG
The DNA here is from genome assembly GCF_014639275.1 of Arthrobacter liuii. GTDB lineage: Bacteria > Actinomycetota > Actinomycetes > Actinomycetales > Micrococcaceae > Arthrobacter > Arthrobacter liuii. The sequence continues at coordinate 217,877 of NZ_BMFW01000002.1, forward strand.
TGCCCAGCTCCCTCCGCTGGACCGGCCTCATGAAACGGAGGGGTCGCCCCAGTTGATGCCGATGGAACGGCCCCGGGCCAAATGCGCATTGGCGATCTCATTGACTTCGCGGACGCTCTTCCCCGGATTGGCCAACCGGATCCACTCATAGTCCCACTCCTGCATGTCCCGTTCCCGGCCGGTCCGCTTTTGGGCGCGCATGTGGGCTGTCAGCTCATCACCGGCCATAACCGGTCGGGGCGGGGCCACGGCGGGATGCGGCTTGGGCGGGGGCACCCTGGCCGGACGTGCCGGGGCCTTCGCGGAGCGGACGAGCGCCACCGAAATTGCCACCACGCCCAGGCTGATCAGAATGACCCACCAGAATTTTATGATGAGGGCTATGAAGATCAGGATGAGGAAGGGGGCACACCCGATAGAGCCGCCCTTGCTACGTGAGCGACGTCGTTTTGCTGCCATGGTTGGTCCCTCTTGTGAAGCGATGAAGCGTTAGCAAATATGCTCGCACCAGGTACGCGCCCTGTCATGGGTACTTACTACCCGATTTTGGAGCCATACGGCGGCCGCGCTGTCTGTATCCGGGGTGCGGCGACGCAAGGTTGCCTGCGATAACCAAATCGTTGCCTCAAATAACCAAAATTGTCACGTGCATTTAAGCTCGGTTACCTAAGTTTTTGGATGTGAAAACACCCCCAAAAATTGTCCGTAGTTCAGCCCCCGAACACGAAGAAAACCCCTCCCGGATGGGAAACGTGGCCGCCTTCGTGCGTCGCCAGAAGCCGCTGGCAATCGTTGCCGCGAGCTGCACCCTCGCCATCCTGGGTGGCGCCGGGATCGCGGCCGCCTCAACCATCCCGTTCGGCCAGCAGCAGGTCGGCTCCCAGACCGACGAGGGCGAGCAGGTCTCCTCGAACCAGATGATCAAGCCCATCGGCGACCGCCTGATGACCCCGTTCGGCAAAATCATGGGCTCGACCGTCAGCCCGGACGGCCGCTACCTCGTTGGCACCAGCGCTGACCGCTCGGTGGACCTGCAGGTCTTCGACCTCAGCACGTACAAGCCTGTCGCTGCGGCCGGCACCCAAGCCGCTACCGCTTTTGCCACAGCGGCAGGCAATGCCGGCTACGCGAACATGGCGTACCAGCACATCACCGACGGCTCGGTGGGCCAGGACGGCCCCGTCTTTTCACCCGACGGCAAGTTCCTGTACGAGCCGGTCGCCACCGGCATCGTCCGCTACCCCTTCAATGCCGACGGCTCGCTGGGCACGGGCACGAAGATCAACATCCCGACCGCGGGCGACAAGCAGGCACTGACCGCCGGCATGGCATTTTCTCCCGACGGCTCGACGCTGTACGCGGCCGTGAACGGCCAGAACGCTGTCGTCGCGATCGACCCGGTCGCCGGAACCATCAAACAGACCTTCAGTACCGGTATCGCCCCGCGCCAGCTGAAGTTCGTCGGCACCCGGCTGTACGTCTCCAACGAAGGAGGCCGGCAGGCACTCCCGGGCGAGCCGACCATGAACTCCTACGGCACCGACGTCCCGGCCGATACAAACCTCGGCACCTCCACGACCGGCACGCTCAGCATCATCGACACCGCCAACGCCGCCGCGCCGGTTTCCTCCCTCGACGTCCAGCTGCACCCGACCGCAATGTTCCTGGACGGGGCCACCCTGTACGTGGCGAACACCAACAGCGACACAGTCTCGGTGGTGGACACGGCCAGCAACAAGGTCCTCCAAACCATCGCCACCCAGCCGTGGGCCTCATCCCAGGTGGGCTACGAACCCACCGCCATCACCATGCAGGGCGACCACCTGCTGATCTCGCTCGGCCGCGCCAACGCGGTCGCCGTCTACAAGGTCAACAAGCAGGACCCGAAAGACCCCGCCAGCTACATCGGCCTGCTGCCCACGGACTACTACCCCGGCAACGTCACCGCGGTGAACGGACAGATCGTGGTTACCAATATCCGCGGCATCGATGCGCGCGGCCCGGAGGTGACCATCAACGAGGGCCCGAACACCACGGCTGCGACCGGCCACGGCACGCACTCCACCACGGCCTCGCTCACCAAATTCACCCTGCCCAGCGATGAAGAGATCCAGAAGAACACCGAAACGGTCTTCGAGCAGAACGGCTGGGACGGCAGCTCGGTCAAGGAAGCGACGGCAGCCCAAGCGGGCAACGTTCCGGCCGCGGCAGTCCCCAAGCGGATCGGCGAACCGTCCACCATCAAGCACGTGTTCCTGATCGTGAAGGAAAACCGCACGTACGACCAGGTGTACGGCGACATGAAGCAGGGCAGCGGTGACGCCTCCCTGGCCCAGTTCGGTGCGAAGGTCACCCCGAACCAGCACGCCCTGGCCAGCCAGTTTGGCCTGTATGACAACACTTACGACATCGGCACCAACTCCGCCGAGGGCCACAACTGGATGATGCAGGGCGATGACCCGGCCTACACCGAAACCAGCGCCGGTGAATACAAGCGCTCCTACGACACCGAAGACGACGTCCTGGGCCACCAGCGTTCCGGCTTCCTCTGGACCGCGATCAAGGCTGCAGGCAAGACCGCCAGGAATTACGGCGAGTTCGACTCCGTGGAGGGCAAGCCGGCGGGTGCGACCTGGCAGCAGTACTACTGCGCCGCCACGAGCACCATGGCCGGCGGCAACCCGGCCCAGCTCTTCACCCCGGCCCTGCAGATGCACGCCAGCTCCGCCATCCCGTCACTCAACGACATCACGGACCCGAACGCGGCCCCGTTCGACACCGCCGTACCGGACATCTACCGCTATGAGACCTGGAAACAGGACTTTGAGAAGAACGGCCCGAAGAATTTCCAGATGACGTGGCTCTCCAGTGACCACACCGGCGGCACCGCTGACCCCGAGGCCCAGGTTGCCGACAACGACCTCGCCGTGGGCAAGATCGTCGATGAGATCTCGCACTCCGAGTACTGGAAGGACTCCGCGATCTTCATCGCCGAGGACGACAGCCAAAACGGCACCGACCACGTCGACGGCCACCGCGCCCCCGTCCAGGTCATCAGCCCCTACGCGGCGCACGGTAAGACCGTCAGCACCTTCTACTCACAGATCAACATGGTCCGCACCATCGAGCAGATCCTGGGCGCCGAACCGCTGAACCAGAAGGTCGCCGCGGCCACCCCGATGTTCGATGCCTTCACCAACAAGGCCGACCTGGCACCGTACGCCGCGGTCCCGAACCAGGTACCGCTCACCGAGGGCGTCAAGACCGCCCCCGCCTGCGGCCCGGACACCCTGGGCCAGACCGGAGCGGCCGCCGCGGCAGTCAACGACGCCGCAGCCAAAGCCACCGCTGTTCCTGCCCCGATGAAGGAAACCGCCGAAAAGTGGGATGACTGGTCCGAGAAACAGCACCTGACAGGCAACGGCGCGAAGGAAGACTACGCAAACCCCAACCTGTTCAACCGCTGGACCTGGTACCAGGCCCACAAGTGGGAGAGCCCCTACCCCGGTGACGAGAAGATCTACGGCCCTGACGAGGTTCCCGGCATCCCGGCCGGTTCAACGAACCACGAGGACGACTGATAACTCCTTGACGGGGAAGTCCAGCGCCAGTCGCTGACATCCCACAAGAGCGGGCTGGGCGGAAAGCGCCCAGCCCGCTCTTTTAATGGCATCCGAAGGCCGGGTCAGGACCGGTCGTGCGCGCGCAGGGCTCAGTCCGTGATGTCCGTGCCGGTGCTCAGCTCCTGCCACTGGTCCAGTTCCGCGCGCTGGGCATCGGCCACCATGCCGAAGGCGCCGAACGCGTCCGTGCCCAGCACCAGGAGGCCCGGCGGGTTGGGGGATTCGACGACGGCGATGATCGCCCGGGCGGCCTTGTCCGGGTCCCCGGGCTGGTTGCCGTGCGCAGTGTCGTGTTCCTTGCGGCGCTTGCCGGCGGTGTCCGCGTAGTCCCCGATGGCGGTTGCGGACTGGGTCAGGGAGCGGCCCGCGAAGTCCGTGCGGAAGCCACCCGGCTCGATCGCCGTGACGTTGATGCCGAGCGGCTTCAGCTCGTTGCGGAGCGATCCGGACATGCCTTCCAGCGCCGCCTTGGTGGCGGCGTAGTAGCCCGAACCCGCAGGCGTGATCCGCGCGCCGATGGAGGAAATGTTCAGGATGGACCCGGCCTTGTTGGCGCGCATCCCCGGCAAAACTGCCTTGACCATGTCCACCGCCCCGAAAAAGTTCGTGTCGAACAAACGCCGGATGTCGGCGTCGTCCGCTTCCTCCACGGCCGCCCGGTAGCCGTAGCCGGCATTGTTGACCAGCACGTCGATGCTCCCGAACTTCTCCTCGGCCTGCTTCACGGCCGCGCTGATCTGGGCCTTATCGGTGACGTCGAGGGCAAGGGGGAGCGCGGTGTCGGGGAAGCCGGCCGTGATGTCCTGCACCGCGTCAACGTTGCGGGCGGTGACCGCGGCGTTGTGCCCGGACGCGAGGACGGCTTCCGCGAGTGCCCGGCCGAGTCCGGTGGAGCAGCCTGTGATGAGCCATGTTGCCATGGGTTTTCCTTTCGTTGGTTCTTGCGTTGGGTGGGGCGGGCACTTAAGGCTGGTGCCGCCGTCGTGCCTGTGCGGTGAGTTCGTGGGCGCCGTAGCTGTTGTCCTCGGGATTGACGGTGACGCCGGGGGCCACCAGCTGGTCGATCCGGTCCAGCACCTCGGGGGCGAGCCTGGTGTCGGCGGCCGGCAGGTAGGACTCGAGCTGTTCCATGGTGCGTGGGCCCACGATGGCGGAGGTGACGCCGGGGTGGTGGATCACGAACGCGATGGCCAGCTCGATGAGCGTGACGCCGGCCCATTCGGCCACCTGGGCCAGTTCCTCCACGATGTCCAGCTTGCGCTGGTTGGCCGGCTGGGTCATGTCGAACCGGGCGCTGGGGCGGGCGCTTGAGGTGGGCCGGGACGCGGAGTCCTTCCGCCACCGGCCGGAGAGCCAGCCGCCGGCCAGCGGGCTGTACGTGAGGGTGCCCATGCCATGCCGCTGGACCGTAGGGAGGACGTCCTCCTCGATGCCGCGGACCAGGATGGAGTAGGGCGGCTGCTCGGTGACGAACCGCTCCAGGTTGCGCTCGCGGGACGCCCACTGCGCCTCCACGATCTGCGAGCCCGAGTAGGACGAGGACCCGATGTAGCGGACCTTGCCCTGGCGGACCAGGTCGGTGAGCGCGCCCAGGGTCTCCTCCACGTCGGTGTCCGGGCTGGGCCGGTGCACCTGGTAGAGGTCGATGTAGTCGGTGTTCAGCCGCCGGAGCGAGTTCTCCACCTCCCGCATGATCCAGCGGCGGGAGCCGCCGCGCTGGTTGGGGTCCTTTTCATCCATCGGCATGAAGAACTTCGTGGCCAGGAAGACATCGTCGCGGCGGCCCTCCAGCGCTTCCCCAACGATCTCCTCCGATGCCCCGCCCGAGTAGACGTCCGCGGTGTCGATGAAGTTGATGCCGGCGTCCAGGGCCCGGTGGATGATGCGGGTGGCGTCGGCACGGTCGTCGTTGCCCCACGGGCCGAACATCATTGCGCCGAGGCAGAAGGGGCTGACCTGCACTCCGGTGCGGCCAAGCGGGCGGTATTCCATTGCTTTTCTCCTTAGGCTTCCGGGATGACCATGGCGAACCGCTCCGGGCGGGCCACATCCGGGTCCGGGCCGCTGCGGACGCCGGTGTCCAGCGCGTCGATGGCCGCAAGCTCCTCCGCGGACAGCTCGAAGCCGAACACGTCGAAGTTCTCCGCGATGCGGGCCGGGTTGGTGGACTTGGGGATGGCTGAGCGGCCCTGCTGCAGGTGCCAGCGCAGCATCACCTGGGCGGGGGTCTTGCCGTGGGCCTGCGCGACGGCGGCAATCGCCGGGTCCCGCATGACGTTCTTCCGGTTCTCGCCCCAGCCCGGGTAGAAGGTGATGCCGCCGATCGGCGACCATGCCTGGGTAAGGATGCCGTGTTCCGCGTCCGCGGCCTGGACGTTCCGCTGCGCGAAGTAGGGGTGCAGCTCGATCTGGTTGACGGCGGGAACCACCTCGGTTTCCGCCAGCAGCTGCTGCAGGTGGTGCGGCATGAAGTTGCTGACGCCGATGGCCCGCACGCGCCCGTCCTTGAGCAGGGTTTCCAGCGCCCTGTACGCGGCGATGGTCTTCTCGAACCGGTCGGGGGCGGGCTGGTGCAGGATGAGCAGGTCCAGCTGGTCCACGCCGAGCTTGCCGACTGCCTTGTCCCAGGCATGCAGCGCCTCGTCGTAGCCGTAGTCGCTGACCCAGACTTTCGTCTCCAAGAAGACGTCGGACCTGGCCAGTCCGGACCGGCGGATCCCTTCGCCCACCTCCCGCTCATTGCCGTACGCGGCGGCGGTGTCGATGTGCCGGTAGCCCACCTCGAGCGCTGTCTGGACGGCCGCCGTCGTCTCTTCCGGGGGACTTTGGAAGACGCCCAGGCCGAGGGCGGGCATTGTGATTCCATTGTTGAGCTTGAGTTCCATAACCATGCCTTCACGCTATTTGGGTCCGCGGGTTTGTGGGAGGGCTTGCCAGTCCCTCCTTCACTTTTTCGGGCGGGCGTACCGTTGGAGCCATGACCAACAGCGATGACGTGCGGAAATTCCTGGCTTCCCGCCGCGCGCGGCTCACCCCGGAGGACGCCGGGCTGCCCGCGTACGGCGGCAACCGGCGGGTGGCGGGGCTGCGCCGCGAGGAGGTGGCCATGCTCGCCGGGATGAGCATCGACTACTACATCCGGCTGGAGCGCGGGAACCTTTCAGGTGCGTCGGACAGCGTCCTCGAGGCGTTGGCGCGCGCGTTGCAGCTGGACGACGCCGAGACGGCCCACCTTTTCGACCTGGCCCGCGCGGCCTCCGCGGCTCCGCGGGCGCGCCGCAAGCGGAGCCCGCGGGCGGTCCGGCCCAGCGTGCAGCGTGTCATCGATGCGATTACCGCGGCGCCGGCCTGGGTCCGGAACGACCGCGGCGATGTGCTGGCGTCCAACGAGCTGGGCCGGGCGCTGTATCTGGAGATGATGGCCGACGGCGGCACCCCGCCCAACAGTGCCCGGTTTACCTTCCTGAGCCCGAAGTCGCGGGAGTTCTTTGCCGACTGGGAGCGGGCGGCGGACGACATCGTGGCTGTCCTGCGGTCAACGGCAGGGAAGAACCCGTACGACAAGGATCTGTCCGATTTGATCGGCGAGCTGTCAACGCGCAGCGAGGAGTTCCGCGCCCGGTGGGCGCGGCACGATGTGAAGTACCACCGCACCGGCCGCAAACGCCTCCACCATTCCGTGGTGGGGGACCTGGACCTCACTTACGAGGCGCTCGAGCTCCCCGCGGATCCGGGCCTGCGCATCAACATTTACACCGCCGAACCCGGCTCGCCGTCCGGGGACGCCCTCAAGGTCCTGGCCAGCTGGGCGGCCACGCAGCAGGCCGCCGGGGTGCCGGTCCAGGAGAAGAACTGAGCCTATTCCCGCGACACGGCACGGCACGGCCAGATCAGTGTTCCGCCCTCAGCCACGCCATCGCCTCGTCCATCGAGGTGAAGAATCGTGTGGGGTGCACCGGCTTGTGCCGCCCCGTGTAGAAGTCGGCCAGGGTCTGGTCCACGGGGGATGCGCCCACTACTGCCGCACGTGCCAGCGGCCAGGTTCCGGCAAAAGCTTTCAGGGCTCCTTGATCGATCCACGCCACGCCCGTGATCTCGGCAAGCAGCGGAAGGGTCCGGCCGGCGCTGAGGACCTGGGCGCGCTTCATCAATGCCCTGGCGTCGCGTTCCGTCACCACATCCCCGGGCGCCCACTTCAGGTGCAGCAATTCCCCCTCGAGCTCGATGGTTCCGGTGACGTCGTCATCGCCTTGGTCTGTCATGCCTTCTACTGTGCTGCTGATCGCGCGGACACGCCAAAAAGGGGAAGCGGAAAGCACGACGGCGGCCCGCACCAAAAGGATAGGGCCGCCGGGCATACACGGGAGGACTCAGCCGTGGAAGTCTCTGACTCGGCGCAGGGTCTATATCCCGGATTTGATTGCTGTGAGCAGGGCTGTCCCGTCGGGGCTGCCGAGTCCGGTGCAGGGGTCCCAGCCGGCGGCCGCCTGATATGTGCCGTTGTTTCCGGCGGTGACGTCGTGGAACCCATTCCTCAGGCTGTAGAGCAGTGGCTGGATTTGTCCGAATCGTTTGCCCGTGTCTTGGGCGAGGAGGGCGATCAGTGCTGCCCAGAGTGGAGCGACGGCGCTTGTCCCGCCGATGACCATGTCTTTGCCGTCGACTCTGACCCTGTATCCGGTCTGTGGGTCGGCGACGCCGCTGACGTCCGGGACGCCGCGGCCGTGGCCTGCGGCTGTGGGTTTTGGAGCCGGCGGGTGGTGCCGGTTGTGGGAGGGGAGGTGCTTTTGCCAGGCCGGGGCGGGGAAGGCGTCGCTGTAGCCGCCGCCTGTGGCTGAGTGTGGCCCGTCGTTCCAGACGGTTTCTGATCTGATGGTTCCTGTGGCCGAGTCGGCATCGAGGCGGGTGCCGCCGCACGCCAGTACGTGTGGGCTTGCGGCTGGAAAGTCCGCGTGGTCTTTGCCGTCAGTGGCCCCGTCGGCGCTGCCGTTGTCTCCTGCCGCCGCGGTGACCGTCACGCCCAGCGCGGAGGCGTCTGCGAGGGCCTGGTCCATTGCGGTCCGCGCCTGCGCGGTCCATTCGTCCTCATTCTGGCCCCAGCTGATGCTGATCGACGCCGGTGCCGGGGTTGCGTGGGAGGCGTTGATAACCGCGTCAAGGAACCCGGCGTCGGTGTTCGGTGCGAAGTACACGAGGATCTCTGCCCTGGGCGCCAGCGCGCCGACCACTTCGATGTCGAGCAGCACTTCACCGTCTGCGCCGGTCGGATCCTGTCCGGGCTGGTTGGCGGCGCCGTCAACGCCCACTGCGGTGACCTTCGGGCCCGTGATCCCCAGAGCCGAGAAATAGGCGTCCAGGTCTGCCTGCCCGAAGCCGCCGCCGAGTTCGATGATGGCCACAACCTGGCCGCTGCCGTCGGTGCCTGCAGGGAAGTTGTATATCTTGGCAAGTTCCGGCGGTGTGTAGCTGGTGCCTGCTGCAGCGTTCGGGATCGCCCGGAATTGCGCCCGGGCCTGGGGCCGGTCGTCAAGGCCCAGGACGGCGGTGACGATCCCGTCCAGTTCCGCCGGGATCTGCAGGCCTCCGGTCCGGTGCCGATGGGTGATGTCGTGGCCGTGCGGCCCACTGCTGGTCACCTCCTCCAAGCTGGTGCCGAAGATTGTGCTCAGCTGTTTCACGGTTCCTCCCAGCCTGAGGCGGCGGGAGGCTGGGTCGGCATGGATGATGTCGGCTCCCAGCCGTGTGAACGTCTCGATGGCAAGGTTCACGTCGGCGGCGGAGGCCCCGTGCCGGGCCGTCAGCTCCTCCTTGGTCATCGGTTCGGCAGGCATCTCCGTCAACGGTTCCTGGCGGCGCAGGATCACCGTCACCTCAATCCTGCGCGAAGGATCAACGGGCCCGTGCGCGGCTTGGATGCGTGCCGCTGCCGGACGGTCGGAACCGGCAAGCGGAACGCGGTTCGGGGTGGTGTTTTCTTCAGACATGGAAATGCTCCATCCGTAAGACGGTCATCGTTCAGGGCTTCGTTGTAGTCAGGGGAACGTCATTGGGCGGCGGGAGCGTGCCGCCGCCGCGTAACATCACCGGGGTCACCGGAGTTGATGTCGCCACGGGCGGTGCCGGCAGCGGTTTGGAATTGCGGGGAGGCTGGGGAGGGCCAGGAAGGGTGATTTTCGCACCGTAGGCGGGGGGTGCGGGGTTGTGCAGTGCGGGGTCAACCAGGTCTGCGAGACCAGGATCGTTGTCAACGCGGTCCACACCCAGCTTCGGCAGTCCGAGCAGCTGCATCACCGTTTTCGGGATGCCGGCGTGATTGGACCAGCGGCTGTCGATGCCCGGCTTGACCGCCCCGCCGAACATGATCAGCGGGACGCGCGGACCATACGCGAGCTGTACCCCGTCCGGGGTGTGTTCGACGTTCGGGGTGGCAACGTGATCATCCCAGCCGCCCCAGTCATCCCAAGTGAGCAGGAACACCGTATCGTCCCAGCCGCCGGCTTTGACAACCGCGTCCACGGACTCCCAGATTTTGTTCATCCCGATGGTAACGTCGGCGGTCGGATGTTCGTCTTCGGGCGAGTTGTGCCACAGGTATGTCAGCGGCGGCAGTTTCCCGGCGGCAGCGTCAGCGACGAAATGCGCATTGGGAATGAGGTTCTTCGAGCCGTTGAGTTGCTTGTAGAAGCCGGCCGGGTAGTTATTGGTGCCGGTGTAGCAGGCCCAGCCGATTCCGGCGTCGGCCGCGAGCCCAGGGACGGAGGGCATGTCCCACAGGGGCGGTGGCTGGGTCCTGGACGGATTGCGCAGGGTCGGCGACTGACCCCCGACGATCAACAGATGGTTTGGTGTGGAATTGGTGCCGAAGCCACTGCAGTGGTTTTCCAGGAAGGCCCCCGTCAGTGCCAAGTACGCGTAGAACGGGACGACGGTCGCGGTGTCGAACTGGGTGCGGGTTGCCTTGTGCTGACCTGTGAGCCACCGGTAGTAGGCATGCCGGTCGTGGGGCTGATCGGATGCAGGCGGGTTGGCCTGAATCGGCCAGTCGGACGACACGTTGGCCCCATACGGGGCCAGGCCCCGGAAATAGTTGTCGGTTGTATGGTTTTCCTGAATCATCAGCACCACGCGCTTGATTCTGCTGCCAGCCATGACATCCCCGTTTCCTCGGCCCGAACACCGGACACCTGATCGATTACCACCGACCCTATGCCCAAAGCTGGCGTCTGCAGGGGGACCATGGCTGCCTTTAAGGAAGAATTAACCTTCACCCCCGCCTTCATGAGCGCGCACCGGCTGACTGTGCATGCCCTCGTTCAGGCTCTCAACGCATCCCCTTCCACAACCCGGGTCGCTGTCCCCACGGGCTGGCTCAGGCGGTGAAGAAGCCCCTGAGCTGGGTGGCGATGGCAGCGGCGGAGACCTGGTGGGTTTGGCCTTCGAGGACTCGGTGTTCGCTGCCGGCGACGGCTCCCGCGATCGCCTTTTGCCCCTGGGCCATGGGGGCGCCGGCTTTTCCTCCGACCATGACCAGGGTAGGCGCGGTGATGGTGCGGAGCCGCTCCAGCGGGGCCACGAAGTTGTTGGTCACCCGGGTTTCGTAGGGCAGGGTGTTGGCCGCCGCGATCTGCTTCTTCCACACGCCGGGCATGAGGCGCAGGAGGTAGGGGAGGAAGGCCGGCGCTCCCACCATTTTGACCAGGAAATAGGACACAGCGCTGCCGCGCTTGCCTTCCCGAAGGAGGGCTTCCAGGTGCTCGCGGTGGCTCCCCGGAGTCCCGTCCGAGCCCTGGACGCCGGTGTAGGGTGCCTCGTAGGTGGCAAGGCCCCGCATGGGGACTCCCGCTGCGGCAGCCTCAAGGGCCAGGGCGGCGCCGGAGGAGATCCCGTAAACGTACGGGCTGCCGCCCGCCTCAGTCAGCACTGCCTGGAGATCCTCGATCTCGCGTTCGGTGGCGTAGGGCATGGTCTCACCGCTGTCACCGCGCCCGCGGCGGTCGTAGAAGTACACCGTGAAGGCATCCTTCAGTTCATTCGCCAGAGCACGTGAGGGCCCGAAGTTCCGGCCGCAGAAGGCTCCATCCACCAGGACCAGGCTGGGTCCGGTCCCCATCCGCTCGACGCTGAGGGAGGTGCCGTCCGGCGCCACCACGTTGAAGACGGTGCCGGTTTCCTGGGTTTTTGTCATCGCATTGCTCCATTCAGTGGCGGGTCGCGTGGGCAGATCAGGGTTTCGGGTCAGGCTAGCGGGTCAGGCTGCCAGATGGAACGTGTCCGCGAAGCGGTGGAGGAGGTTCCCCCGGCCGCTCAGCACCTGGACCACGCCGGTTTCGATGGCGCAGTCGGGGGCGATTTCGCCGGCGATGAGCCGGCGGATGCCCGGCCCGCTGGCGAAGGCGAGGTCGGCCACGCCGTCGCCGCGCCTGACGTCCAGGCGGGTGCCATCCACCCGGATCAGGAGTTCAGTGGAACCGAAGTGCGCCGCGTAGGCGGTGGCTGGCAGGCTTGCGGCCACGTCGGGCCGGAAGGTGGTGCGCAGGTCCATGGTCATCGAATCAGGGGTGATGATCTGTTCGTCGCGGGGATCGCCCATCGTTTTGAAGCCCCAGGCACCCAGCGCGAGGATGACGGGTTCCAGCTCGCGGCCGTAGGGCGTCAGTTCGTAGACGATCACGCGGGAGCGGGGCGCCCGCCTGATGACCCCGGCGGCCTGCAGTTCCTTGAGCCGCGCGGCCAGGATGTTGCTCGGGATGCGGGGGAGCCCGGCGGCGAGCTCCCCGTAGCGGCGCGGCCCCACCAGCAGGTCACGGACAATCAGGAGGGCCCACCGCTCGCCCACGATCTCCATGGCCTGCGTAATACCGGAGTACTGCCCGTAGTCGCGTGCGGCCATGAACCTCAGGCCTGCTGGTTCATGAAGGCTTCGGGTCCCTGTTGGGCGGCCGTGGGGTCCATGAATCCGAACTCCAGGATGTTGCCGTCGGGGTCCGTGAGCTGGCGCTGGTACATGAAGCCGTAATCGGAAGTGGGCTGCGCCTCCGAGCCGCCGGCCGCGAGGCCGCTGGCCATGCTGGCGTCCACGGCATCCCGGCTGTCCAGGAAGACCGCGGTGGTGGCTGAAACTGTCGCCGAGGGGTCGCCGATGGGACGCTCGCTGAAGGTCTGGAAGTACTCGCGGACCAGGAGCATGAAGTAACTGTGGTCTTCCTCCACCACCACGCAGGCCGCGTTGTGGTCCGTGAAGAGCGGGTTGATGGTGAACCCTACCGCCGTGTAGAACGCCTTGGCGCGCTCCAGGTCGGTCACCGGCAGGTTGACGAACATTGCGGTCATCATGGTCTCTTTTCCAGAAAGGTGCTGACAGCTCTGATACTTGCAAAAAACAAGTCAACCGTCAATACCCCGGCTACCCGCCAACGCAACGCAAAGCACGACGGCGGCACGCACCACAGCGGTCAGCCCCGGGTCAGCCCCGGGCCAGGGGAAGCGCCAGCCGCATGGTGGTCCCCTCCGGTCCGGTGCGGGCCACCTCCACGGTCCCGCCGGCCGCCGTCGCGATGTCCCGGACCAGCGCCAGGCCAATCCCGAAGCTTCGGCGCCCCCCGTCCCTGTCCAGCCCCGGGGCGCGGACAAAGCGGTCAAAGATCTGCCCGGGGTCCACCCCGGTGATGCCGGATCCCGTGTCAGACACCACGATCACCGCCCGGGAACCTTCGGCGGCGGCGCTGATGGTGATGCGGCCGCCGTCGGGCGTATGGGCCAGGGCGTTGTCCGCCAGGGCCAGCACGGCGCGCCGCAGTGAGCTGGGGTCAATCCGGACCAACGCCGGGCCGCCCCCGGAGAACAGCAGCTGGACGCCCTGTTGCCGGGCAAGGTCCTGCAGGCTGGCGCCGACGGATTCCGCCGCCGCTGCCACATCCACGGGCTCCAACGCGGCCCGGGGCGCGGAGGCCGTGGCGGCCAGCAGCAGTTCGTTGACGATCCCCGTCAGGGTGGCGGTGTCCTCCCGGATCCTGGCCAGGGCCTGTGCCGGTTCGGATCCGGGCTCCGCTTTGCGCTGGGCCAGCTGGATCCGGGTATCCAGGATGGCAAGGGGGGTGCGGAGCTCGTGGCTGGCATCCTGGACAAAGCGGCGCTGCCGGGCCAGGGCCTCTCCCAGCGGCCGGATGGCGCTGCGCGCGCTGACCCACCCCACCACGCCGGCCAGCACAATGCCCGCCAGGCCGGCCAGGATCATCCCCTCAATCAGGTCCTTGGAATCGAGGTAGGTGTAGGCCTTGCCCGCCGTGGCCTCCGGCAGCGAGGGATGCGCCAGCTTGTTCATCAGGAACACGGTGGCGGCGGCGAGCAGGAGCACCACCAGGACGGCCACCCCGGCGCTGATCCGCAGGGCCACCTTGAGCGATGCGCGGCGAAGGATGTCCCGGTCAGGATCGCCGGGGGCAGGGGCAGGGGCAGGGGCAGGGGCTGGGGTCATGAGGGGTCGCCGATCTGGTAGCCCACGCCGTGGACGGTGCGGATCACGGTCCGGGAAATCTTGCGGCGAAGGTGGTGGACGTAGGTGTCGATGACGCCCGGCTGGTCCGTGGACTGGAAGTGGGCGGCGAGCAGTTCATCGCGGGTGAACACCCTGCCGGGCTCTGCCGCCAGCGCCGCCAGGAGTTCAGCTTCCTTGGCCGTCAGTGTCACCAGGTCCCCGTACGGGGAGCGGAGGGAGCGCGACGCCGGGTCGAGCTCCCAGGTGCCGATCCCCACCGGGCCCGCGGGCGTACTGAAGGTCCGGGTCAGCGCGCGCAGGCGCGCAGCCAGCTCGCCGGCGTCGAACGGTTTTGCCATGTAGTCATTGGCGCCCGCGTCCAGCCCGCGGACCTTTTCGCCGGTGTCGCCCAGGGCCGTGAGGATCAGGATGGGGGTGGCGATGCCTTTGGACCGCAGGGCCGCGATGACGCCCATCCCGTCCATGATGGGCAGTCCCCGGTCAATGACCATCACGTCCCAGGGCTGCGTCAGCCCCAGATGCAGGGCCTCCTGCCCGCTGACGGCCAGCCGGACCCGGTAATCCGGTTCCAGCAATTCGGTGATCAGCGGGCCCAGGGCGGGGTCGTCCTCGGCGAGCAGCAGGGAGAGCCGGTCAGGGGCGGTTGTCATGCCGCCTATTCTTTCGTGCTGCCGTCCCGGCCGGAGGTGCGGGCTGCCGTGTCGAGCTCCGGGCGGGCGTTGGCAGCAAAGTCCGTGCCGTCGTCGTCAACGGTCTGTTCGCCGGCAGCATCCTTGGCGGCAGCGCCGGCAGCGCGGCGGTTCCTGCGGCGGTGCTTGAGGTACTCGATGCCCCACGGCACCACGGACACCAGGACCATGAGGATGGCGATGACGTCGATGTTCTTGGCGATGATCTCGTAGTGTCCCAGCCAGGTGCCCAGCAGGATCACGGACGTGGCCCACGCCAACGCGCCCACGATGTTCCACAGCGTGAAGGCCTTGTGCCCGTACCGGGCGGTCCCGGCGGTCAGGGGCGCGAAGGTCCGGATGATGGGCACAAAGCGGGCCAGGACCACGGCGGCGCCGCCGTGCCGGTGGAAGAAATTCTCGGTGGCGGTGAGGTGGGCCGTCTTCAGCACCTTGGCGTCGTCCTTGAACCACCGCCGGCCGTATTTGCGGCCCAGGAGGAAGCCCACCTGGTCGCCGGCCACTGCGGCTGCCGTGACCACGCCGATCAGGACGGGCAGTGACAGGTTCAGCTGCTGGTGCAGGAGCCCGGCGGTGAACAGCAGCGAATCGCCGGGCAGGAACGGGAACAGGACCCCGGATTCGATGAAGACCATCGCGGCGATGACGCCGAGGGCTGCCGGTCCCAGCCCGCCCAGCAGGCTTGCGGGGTCCAGCAGGGAGGGCGTTCCGCTGGCGCCGGCCAGGCCGGAGATCGCGGCGGGGGCGATGATGCTGTGCACGGTGGGGATCCTTAGCGTCGGCTTGCAGGGGCGGAGAGCGCTGCGGGCAGGCGGTCCAGGAACCGTGGAGCGAAGCGGTTCCAGAGTCCGGCGAGCAGGACCACCGCGGCGCTGGCCGCCAGGAAGGAGGCAATCACATCGGTGGGGTAGTGCACCCCTACATATACCCTCGACCACGCAACAATCACGGCCATGGCTGCACCAGCTATGGCCACGGGCCGGGACCAGCGGGTCCCGCGGACCAGGAAGTACAGCGCGAAGGCCAGGGCCACGGCGAACGACACGTGCCCGCTGGGGAAGCTGTTGGATCCGGTTTCCGGGGCCAGGGGGTCGAAGAGCAGGGCGGGGTTGGGCCGCTGCCGGGCGAACATGAGCTTGAAGGCCTCGCTGGCCACCCAGCCCGAGCACGCGGTGAGCCCGAACGCGACGGCGGTCACCAGGTCGCGCCGGAACAGCCAGATGGCCAGGGCTGCGACAGCGATGAGCAGCAGGCCGACTACCGGGCCGAATACCAGGTTGATCACCATCGCGACCGCGGTCAGCGCTGCCACGTGGTGCTGGCTGAGGTTTTGGTCAACGCCCAGTTCTGCGGTTGTGTCGCCGGGGACCAGTTGCACGGTGAGGCCCAGGACGACGACGGCGGCGCACAGCAGGATGCCCACCGGCAGCCAGTGCCGGGGCTGGGGGAGTGCCCTGAACCGGGTGCCGACGGCCGGGGGTGCCGTGGGCGCTGTGTGCTGGTTCAGGCGGTCATCGTGGGTTGATCCGTGCATTACTTCCTTGGGGAGTCGTGGCCTGGGGGCGTTGTTGTTCGGCCCGTAGTTCCACTCTCCCCCGGAGGCTTTAAGAAAGGCTTAAGAAATGCCTTCGGCGCCGGCAGGAGACCGGCCGGACGCCAGCGCATGCAGGAGTGCCGTTCCGTCCGGGCTGCCCAGGCCGGTGCACGGGTCCCATCCGGCAGCGGCTTTGTACATGAGCAGGGTCGGTCCCTGGCGCCTAAGGCCTCGGGCAAACTTGCGGACAACGCCCACCCGGCCGCCGTCGACCAGGCCACGCGTCATGGAGCCCAAAAAGTGCACTCCTTGCCTGCCATCGCGAAGTCAGACCCCATTCAGGGCTTTCAGCCCTAAGCTGCCGTGGTTGCCCGCCGCAGACTGTTTCCAAGCGGCCGATCAGCAAGGATCGGACAAGGCGCGGGAGGAAATCTCATGGACGTTCGGGTCGTGGAGTCACTGGTCATGGCGGAGATCGGGGACGGGGTGCTCACCGCGTTGTTCCCGGTGGAGCATTGCGCGCGGTGGGAGTTCGGGCCCTGGGCTCCGCTCATGGGCTGGTTCAAGCAGCGCCCGGGCCTGACCAGGGCCCTTGGGGTGGCACAGGTGGCCGGTGCCCTGGCGGTGTCCGCCAGCCTGTCCAAGACCCCGGGGCGGGCCTGGAAGAAATGACCCCGGAAGCCGTGGCTTGCTGATGGGGCGTTGGTGGAAACGCTGCAGAACGTGATGGGGCGTCGGGGGAAAGGCTGCCAAACGTGATGGCGCGTCGAAAGAGGGGCGCCACGCTTGACGCCCGCGCGCGCTCCCGCATATCCTGAACGAACGGTCGGTAAATAATTCCGGACGTCCCAGAAGGTCTTTGCATAGGAGCAACCATGGCAGCGCAGAACTTGCAGTCAGTGCCGGCTGAGCTAACCCCGGAAGAGGACGCCGCAGGCCAGGCGCACTTTGACCGGATCATCGCCGAGGACTCGCGCATCGAGCCCCGCGACTGGATGCCGGCCGCCTACCGCAAGACCCTCCTGCGCCAGGTCTCCCAGCACGCGCACTCCGAGATCATCGGCATGCAGCCGGAGGCCAACTGGATCAGCCGCGCCCCCAGCCTGAAGCGCAAGGCCATCCTGATGGCCAAGGTCCAGGACGAGGCCGGCCACGGCCTCTACCTTTACTCCGCAGCCGAGACCCTGGGCCAGTCCCGGGACAAGATGATGGACGACCTCATCGCCGGCAAGGCCCGCTACTCCAGCATCTTCAACTACCCGGCCCGCACCTGGGCGGACATGGGCGCCATCGGCTGGCTTGTGGACGGCGCGGCCATCTGCAACCAGGTCCCGCTGTGCCGGGCATCGTACGGCCCCTACGGCCGCGCCATGGTGCGCGTCTGCAAGGAAGAGTCCTTCCACCAGCGCCAGGGATTCGAGATCCTCCTTGAACTTTCCTACGGCACCGAAGCGCAGAAGCAGATGGCCCAGGACGCCGTGAACCGCTGGTACGCCCCGGCCCTGATGATGTTCGGGCCGCCGGACGACGATTCGCCCAACTCCAAGCAGTCCATGGCCTGGAACATCAAGCGCTTCAGCAATGACGAGCTCCGCAGCCGCTTCGTGGGCATGATGGTGGAGCAGGTCAAGGTCCTGGGCCTCACCCTCCCCGATGACCAGGTCCGCTTCAACGAGGACACCAAGAAGTGGGAGCACGGGCCTCTGGACTGGGACGAGTTCCACGAAGTCCTGGCCGGCCGCGGTCCCTGCAACGCCCAGCGCCTTGAGCGGCGGAGGGCAGCGCACGACGACGGCGCCTGGGTCCGCGAAGCAGCTGCGGCTTATGCAGCAAAACAGTCAGCCAAGCAGCAGAAGGAATACGCAGCATGAGCGAGTCAACAGCCGAGCCCACTGGAAACACCTGGGGCCTGTGGGAGGTCTTCGTCCGCTCCAGCCGCGGCCTGAGCCACGTCCACGCCGGGTCCCTGCACGCACCGGACGCCGCCATGGCCCTCCGCAATGCACGGGACCTCTACACCCGCCGCAACGAGGGCGTCTCCATCTGGGTTGTCCCGGCCGACGCCATCGCCGCGAGCGACCCCGACTCCAAGGGCTCCTTCTTCGAGTCCCCGCAGGGCAAGGACTACCGCCACGCCACGTACTACACCAAGAGCGAAGGGGTGAAGCACCTGTGAGCGAAGCCAACGCAAGTGCAACAAGAATCACCCCCGGCAACGCCCTCCGCCCGGAGGACATCGCGCTCGAGGTCCGCACCGGCCTGGCCAAGCCAACAGAGGACGTCGCCGAGTACGCCCTGAGGCTGGGCGACGACGCCCTGATCCTCGCCCAGCGCCTGGGCCACTGGATCTCCCGCGCACCGGAGCTGGAGGAGGACATCGCCCTGGGCAACATCGCCCTGGACCAGCTGGGCCACGCCCGCAGCTTCCTCACCTACGCCGGCGCCGGCGTGCCCAACCAGGACGGCACGGCCAAGACCGAGGATGACCTGGCCTACTTCCGCCGCGAGCACGAATTCCGCAGTGTCCAGCTGTTCGAGCAGCCCAACGGCGACTTCGCGGCCACCATCGCCCGCCAGTTCGTGGTGAGCTACTACCAGTACGAGCTCTACCGCCGCCTCACCGAATCCACCGATGCCACCCTGGCCGCCATCGCTGCCAAGGCCGTGAAGGAAGTGGACTACCACAGGGACCACAGCGCCCAGTGGGTCCTGCGCCTGGCCGGCGGCACGGACGAATCCCGCAAGCGGATGATCCACGGCCTGCGCACCATGTGGCCGTACGTCGCCGAACTGTTCCGCGACGACGAACTGACCGAAAGGCTCGCCCAGGCGGGTGCCGCCGTCGCGCCTTCCACGCTCAAGGAAGACTTTGACCGACTCACCGCTGAGGTCTTGAACGAGGCCGAGCTGGAGGTCCCGGACGTGCCCGCAGCTCCGGGCGGCGGCCGGGAGGGCAAGCACTCGGAGTACCTGGGCTACATCCTCGCGGAGATGCAGGTGCTGGCCCGCGAGCATCCCGGGGCCAGCTGGTGACTGCCGTGTACATCTCGGACTTCGAAACCCGGACCCGCACCCCGCAGCAGGATGCGTGGGACATCGCGGCCACCGTGGTGGACCCGGAGATCCCGGTGCTCACCATCGCGGACCTGGGCATCCTGCGGGACGCGCAGGTGACAGAGACAGGACAAGTGAAAGTCACCATCACCCCCACGTACTCGGGCTGCCCGGCCATGGACGCCATCCGCGACGACGTCTACACGGCCTTCGCCAAGAAGGGCTACGCGGACGTGCACGTGGACCTGGTGCTGTCGCCGGCCTGGACCACTGACTGGATGACGGACGCTGGCAAGCAGAAGCTGCAGCAGTACGGCATCGCCCCGCCCAGCGGACACTCCAAGGCCGGCGGCCACTCCGGCCCAGTAAGGCTGAGCCTGGCCGTGAAGTGCCCGCAGTGCAACAGCCTGAACACCAAGGAACTCACCCGCTTCGGTTCCACGTCCTGCAAGGCGCTGTATGTGTGCCGGGACTGCAAGGAACCGTTCGACTATTTCAAAGTCCTGTAAGGAAGCCCCATGCCTGTTGTCCGCCAGACCGCCGCCGAAGAGGCTGAGGTGACCGGCCGCCGTCGTCCATCCTTCCATTCCCTTGCGGTGAAGGAGGTGCGCCGGCTCACCGACGATGCCATCGAGGTCGGCTTCCATGTGCCGGCCGAGCTCGCCGGCAAGTTCGACTACCTGCCCGGCCAGTACGTGGCCCTGCGCACCACGCTGCCGGATGAGGACGGCGAGCCGAAGGAGATCCGCCGCAGCTACTCCATCTGCGCCGAGCCGCGCAGCTTCGCGGACGGCACCAGCGAGATCCGTGTGGCCATCAAGAAGGACCTGGGCGGGCTGTTCTCCACGTGGGCCAACGCCGGGCTGAAGGCGGGGGACACCCTGGACGTGATGAGCCCCATGGGCGCGTTCGTGTCCAAGCACGGCCGCGACGGCGTGGCCGTGGACCAGAACGTCATGAACTCCATGAACCACCCGGAGGACCTGGCCGGGGAGGCGGGGAACTTCGTGGCCATCGCGGCGGGGTCCGGCATCACCCCGGTGATCGCCATCGCCCAGACGCTGCTGGCCGCCAACCCGGACACCCGGTTCGACCTGATCTACGCCAACAAGGCCGCCATGGACGTGATGTTCCTGGAGGAGCTGGCGGACCTGAAGGACAAGTACCCGCAGCGGCTGGCCATCCACCACGTGCTCAGCCGCGAGCAGCGGATCGCGCCGCTGCTGTCCGGCAGGATCGATGCGGAGAAGCTGCAGCAGCTGCTGGGCACCGCCCTGCACGCTGACGATGTGGACGAATGGTTCCTGTGCGGGCCGTTCGAGCTGGTGCAGCTGTGCCGGGACACCCTGGCCGAGCGCGGGGTGAAGCCGGAGAACGTCCGGTTCGAGCTGTTCACGTCCGGCAAGCCGGACCGCCCGGAGGGGCATGCCGGCCGTCCCGTGCTGGTGGACGAGTCCCAGGAGACGTACAAGATCACGTTCAAGCTGGACGGCCTGCAGGGCGAGGTGGCCAGCCCCACCCACGCGCGCGAGTCGATCCTCAACGCGGCGCTGCGGGTGCGCCCGGATGTGCCGTTCGCGTGCGCCGGGGGAGTGTGCGGCACGTGCCGGGCCAAGGTGGTCACGGGCAGCGTGACCATGGACGAGAACTACGCGCTGGAGCAGGATG
The DNA here is from genome assembly GCF_014639275.1 of Arthrobacter liuii. GTDB lineage: Bacteria > Actinomycetota > Actinomycetes > Actinomycetales > Micrococcaceae > Arthrobacter > Arthrobacter liuii. The sequence continues at coordinate 238,940 of NZ_BMFW01000002.1, forward strand.
AGCTGGACAAGGGCTACGTGCTGACGTGCCAGAGCCACCCCACCAGCAAGGAAGTCACAGTCGACTTCGACGTCTAAGCCTTTATTGGCCTTCACCCAAGGAGCCCCATGATTTCCCTTTCCATCAGCAACGGCGTCGCAGAGGTCGTACTGGACGCGCCGCAAAAGCTGAACTCGCTGGATGAGCAGGCGCTGCGGGATTTAACCCAGGCGTACGACGACGCTGCTGCCGCCGCCTCACGCGGTGAGGTCCGGGCGCTGCTGCTGAGGGGAGAGGGCCGGGCCTTCTGCGCGGGCCGGGACATCGCCGGGGTCATCCCGGAGAATGACGACGCCGCAGCGTACCTGGGCGGGCTGGTGGAGCCGCTGCTGAAGAAGATGGCTTCTTTTCCCGCGCCGACGTTTGCCGCGGCGCAGGGCGCGTGCCTGGGCGTGGGGCTGGGGCTGCTATTGGCAACGGACGTGGTGTACGTGGCGGAGAACGCGAAGTTCGGCTCGCCGTTCGCCAAGCTGGGGGCCACGCTGGATTCGGGCGGGCACTGGTACTTCACGGAGCGCCTGGGGATGCACCGGACGCTGGACCTGATCTACACGGCGGACCTGATCTCCGGCGCCGAGGCGGTGGCGCAGGGGATGTTCAGCCGGGCGATGCCTGCCGACTCGTTGCTGGAGTCGTCGCGGGCCATTGTTGGTCGCGTTGCTGCCGGCGCCACGGGTGCTTTTGTGGCCTCGAAGGAGCTGGTGGCGCACATCCGTGACCAGCGGCTAGGCCTGTGGCAGGCCATGCAGGAGGAGAACGAGGAACAGGCACGGCTCTGCAAGACCGAGGACTACGCGGAGGGTTTCCGGGCTTTCCAGGAGAAGCGCGAGCCGAAGTTCGCGGGCGGAAAATTGCCTTTGTCCGCTGCTGATTTGTAAGGTTCAGCTATGACTAAGGGGAAAGCTATTACCAAAGCCGTCATTCCTGCTGCCGGATTGGGAACACGCTTCCTGCCCGCCACCAAGGCAATGCCGAAGGAAATGTTGCCGGTTGTTGATCGCCCGGCCATCCAGTATGTGGTGGAGGAAGCGATTGACGCTGGCCTCTCGGACCTGCTGATGATCACGGGCCGTAACAAGCGCGCCCTGGAGGACCACTTTGACCGCGAGCCCGGCCTTGAGGCTGCGCTGGAGGCCAAGGGGGACAAGGACAAGCTGGGCCTGGTGGAGTACGCTTCCAACCTGGGCCCCATCCACTACGTCCGCCAGGGTGAGGCCAAGGGCCTGGGCCACGCTGTGCTCTGCGCCCAGCAGCACGTGGGAGACGAGCCCTTCGCCGTGCTCCTGGGTGACGACCTCATCGATGAGGCCGAGAACCTGCTGGGCACCATGATGGAGGTGCAGCAGAAGACCGGCGGTTCGGTGATCGCCCTGATCGAGGTTGACCCTTCGCAGATCAGCGCCTATGGCTGCGCGGACATCGCGGTGGTTGAGGGCGAGGACTATGTCCGCGTCAACAGCCTGGTCGAGAAGCCGGCCGTCGCTGACGCACCGTCCAACCTGGCCGTGATTGGCCGCTACGTGCTGCACCACTCGGTGTTCGGCGTCCTGGAGAACACCGCTCCGGGCCGTGGCAACGAGATCCAGCTGACCGACGCCCTGCAGACCCTTGCAGCCGGCGAGGGCGAAGGCTCCGGCGTGTACGGTGTGGTCTTCAAGGGCCGGCGCTATGACACCGGAGACAAGCTGAGCTACCTCAAGGCTGTTATCACACTTGCTTCCGAGCGCGTGGAGTTCGGTGAGGACCTGAAGACCTGGATGAAGGGCTTCGTCGGGTAGTCCTGACGCTCTACTGCTCTTGGGAGGCTCGTTGCCGGAAGGCGGCGGGCCTCCCTTTTTGCGTGGCCAGGACTGCCAGGAGCGCCCCGATGACAGCGCCTGACGTGTTCGTCATGACATCTGACGGGCTTGCAACGCGGCTGTGAAGAAACAGGAGCTGCCCCAGCTCTATAAACCCGGAAATGAGCATCCCGAAGGCGCCGATTTGCCACCATCGTGTATTTGGAAAGGCTAGGGCCGCTACGAATCCAACAGGGAGGAATAGGCCGATGTTGGCGGACTTCTCCACAAAATTATAGTTAAACCATTGGGGAATCCCATGGAACTGGAGGAAATTGAGCGCTTTTGCTAGCTGTTCGCCGAACGGCTGGTCCACTGGTGTCGGCCAGAAGGCGACAAAAGCCAAAGGCACTGCTATGGCCGTGAGAATAAGTTGCCATAGGCGGTGATTGTAAAGGAATCTCAAAAAGGCCTCAAGAGATCGGCAGAAGGGCAGATACGGCTACGGCGAAGGCACAGGCTGCGAGGAGAACAAGGAGGGCGTAGCCCAGCACCTGTGGCTGGGGGAGGAGAACCGAAAAGTCGTACTCCCGTGGTGTTCTGCGCCAATGTCCCCCCGTAGCCCTACTAGTTAGCACATAATGCAATACAAAAGGTGGGTGCATCTCCGTTTCAGGAGACGCACCCACCTTTGTTGGTGCTGGGAAGGGCTGCGGTTAGGCGGCGACCTCAGCCTTGGCGCGGCGGCGAACCACCACGACGGAGGTTGCACCTGCGGCCAGTGCGCCAGCGCCTACCAGGGTCCACAGAACCAAGCCGGAGTCGACGCCGGTGCTAGCCAGGCCGCCCGTGTTAGCCAGCGGAGCGCTGCCCGTGTTGGCCAGTGAAGCAGCAACCTTGACGACTACGGGACCTACACTGATACCGGAAGTGTTGCCGGTGGCGGTTATGGAGTAGGTTCCGGCTTCATTTATGGTCAGTGGCACAGAGATCTTGCCCTGGGCGTCAGCCGTTGCGTTCAGAGTCTGCGGAGCCTGAAATACAGGGATCTTGGCCGAGACAGCGGTGCCGCCAGTGTTTGCAGCACCAGTCGTTACAAGGGTGATGCTTATGGTGACGGATTCACCGGGCAGGAAGCCCTGAGCTGTGAAAATGAAGGTCTGGCCCGGTGCAACCGTGCCGTTAGAGACGCCCGCTGCCGGCGGAAGTGCCGGGTAGGTTGTGGCCATGGCAGGCGCGGAACCGATAAGTGCGATAGAGCCTGCAAGCGCAAGCGCAGCGAGTGTTTTTTTCATGTTTTGTCCCCCCGGAGACGTTATAAGTTTTGATTACCCGATTTTGGGGAGATGTCCCCTCTGCATGAGACCGAGTGCAGAACTACGGATAGATATCCCGGACAGAACATATCATCCCTTACCGCTTGTAACCAACCTCAATCCAGCCGGTTTACTTAGTGTTAACGTGGCCGTCATTGGCCCTGGTCGCAGGACGCGTTCTTAGTCGGAAGGATAACGTCCTTTACAGGCTGGACACCGGGTGTAACAACCACGTTAGGTTCTGTGTGCTGAACGATTTTTCCGAAAGTGAACTCCACCGTTTTGCTTTCGCCTGGAGCAAGCTGCTGGGCAACGACACCGACTGGCCTATTCGCATGGATGTAAGGAGCGAAAGGAGTCTTCTGGCCGTCAACGGTGGCTGATTCCACGTTTGCTTGTGCAGGGCCGTAGGCGACGACATTTGTTTGTACCGTACCCGGTGCGACTCCGAAGGCACCTGCACCTGTGACATAGGCCGGAAGGGAAATGGCAGCATCGCTGGGCGCCGTATTGGTGCTGGTCACTCGAAGCGTCGTCTGTTCGTAGCCGCCTGCTGGACACTCTTTGATGAGCTTGACGGTGCGCTTCACGTAGTAGTCCATCTTGGCGCCCGTCCCGTCGTTGAAATAGACGCCAAACTGGGCGGGAGACACACTTGGGCCCGAGATGGAGCCGCTTATGGCATATTTTGAAACGACGGACTGTTCGGATGCTTTGGCTGACCATACCAAGACCCGCCCTTCTTCTGCTCCCCGGGTGATGCCGCTGATAAGGCCCTTGGCTTCGCCCTTTCCACTGGAAAGTGCTGAGAAGACTTCTTTCGCCACGCCAGCAAAGTATGCGTCTTGGAGCTGTGGTTGCCTAATTTTTGCGTACACGTCTGAGAGCAGCGTTGGCACAACGTTGTCACCGGTCAGGTCAGTGGGTAGACCGGCTGCTTTCACCGATGCCAACTCTGGGCCATTTACTGCCACAGGACCCGTGGACTGAATGATGTAGCTAAGGACGACAGGGTCAATCGAAATAACCCCATCAACTCGCTGCCCAGTTTTCCTCTGCCACATTGTTTGAGCGGTAGCAGCTGCGGTTGGGAAGTCGGGTGTGAGGTTTACATCCTGCATGTACTTACCCAGGCGGGTGGAATAAATTTGTTGCTGTTGCGGATCCACAGAGATTGGCGGTGTCATGATTCCAACGTCGCCTCCACTACTTTGAGCTCCAAGTGATAGCTTTCCGTCATCCACCGTCATGATCGCTAGCGCGCCGGGAATACCGCCAGATGCTCGAGCTTCTGCATTATTCTGAATCATAAGAAGGTAGCTTCTCGCCCCGTCAGCGCCGAGCATATCCGGCGCCAGGTCAGCTGCGTCCGCTGCCACACCCAAGGTTTTGGTCACGTCATTGAGTTGGCCCCGGGCTTGTTCTAGCGGTTGCGCGATTTGAGGTAGCAGATTGGTGGTATCTATCCGGCTGAGGCGTTCAGCCGAAAGCCTGACCGTCTCCGAGGCGGAAGACACGCTAGATGAGGCAGCCCTGATCTGATGCAGGTTCGTCCCCGAATCACCGGGGATCAAGCTGGTCCAGTCGAGAGTGTTGAATGTTCTGACTATGGGCAGTAGGCCTAAACTAGCGACATCGTCAGCCGATCTCGCCATTTCTGAAACCGCACTGAGGTTTTCACCTAGGCCCGGCAGCGAGGAGGCCAAAATCCAGAGCGGGTTCTCGGTTTTGTCCTTTGCAGCTGAAGTATGCATACGAAGCAATTCCGCGGATGCAGTTGCATCAGAAGACCTGTTACTTACCAGTTCATCCTTCAGCGTGGGGACGATCTCAGCAGCGGCTTGCAAGTCTGACTTGATGGAAGATGCCGTAGCGACAAGCAGGGCTGCGGCGGCCGCGCATGAGCCAACGACCAAGATTCCTAAGCATAAACTTACTAGGGTTCGCCGCTTTCGAGAAGGAATCTTAATGACGGATATCTCGGCCCTAATTTCCTTCCCATCATTCTCTTTTGGGGGGGCGGATTCCGCCATGAGGTGTTCCTTCCCTAATGAGCAATACTTTGAACCATGAGCAAGGTCTCTAATACGCCCCGGTGCTTCTTATTACAGCCCTGCCCGTTTTGAGCAGAATAAGTAGGTCTCCGGCCAGGGACCAGTTCTCTACGTAATAAAGGTCTAATCGTACTGAGTCTTGCCAAGACAGGTTAGAGCGTCCACTGACCTGCCAGAGGCCAGTCAACCCAGGCTTTACCATGAGTCGCCGGCGAACATCCTTCTCATACCCGGCGACCTCGCTCGGGAGAGGCGGTCTAGGCCCAACAAGGCTCATCGATCCTGCCAGTACGTTAAAAAGTTGGGGTAGTTCGTCCAGGCTGAATTTCCTCAGTATTTTACCCACAGACGTAACCCGCGGATCGCTCTTTATCTTGAACAGTACACCGGCGGCTTCATTCTGCTCCCTCAGATCCGATAGTCGTTGTTCAGCATCTACCACCATTGACCTGAACTTGAGCATGTTAAATTGCTTGCCCTCTATGCCCACCCTTTCTTGACGAAAGAGTGCGGGTCCCCCATCGTTACATTTCACCAGAAGTGCTATGAGAGCCATCAAAGGAAGTGTTGCGACCACCAAGAGTCCGGCAGTGACGACATCGAAGAGGCGCTTTGCAACGCGCTGACCACCTTCGAGTGACGGCGTGGTTACGTGAATGAGCGGCAGTCCGGCGACTTGCTGGGTATGGATCCGAGGCCCTGCAATGTCTGTTAGGGCGGGGGCCATTATGAGGCCAACATTTCTTGCAGCTAGCTCCCATCCGAGGTGGCGCAAAATTTGGGGGTGTAGTTGAACACCTGCCGAAACAGCTACCGCGTCGGCCGCGCAGGCGTCTATAGCTTCAAGAATAGATTCGGAGTCCGGGCGTCTGCCTAGTATCTCCAGGCCAGACTGCGCCTCCACCGTGAAACCTTCGGGAGCTCCAGGAGAATAGCCGGCCACAGGGAGGTAGCCTGAATACCGGGCCCGGTGCAACGAATCCGCTAAATGTGCAATCGCGCCTGGACCGCCGACTATTAGGAGACGCAGGGTACTGCCTCCCGTTTCGCGGTCAACATTAATGTGCTGACGGAAGAGCCACCGGGCCAGTAGAAGTCCACTAAGGCCGACAGGAAGGGCAATTCCAACGTAGCCTCTGGCGGTGTCGAAGCGCAGTACATAGGAGAATATGGCAATCAAGCCAAAGAGCCAAAGAGACGCCGCAGCGACTCTCTTATACTCATCGGGGCCGGCGCCCAGAATCCTGCTCTCCCTACTGTTCCAAGCACCAAGCATGGACCACCACGCGATGGCTAGAATTACGGACAACCCGATATAGGTTGTTTCGTCACCACGCACGGCCGTGTCGGTGACGAAGCCAAACCTCAAAACGTACGCCCCAGTAATTGCCCACGCAATAACAAACCCGTCCACAACGCGGAGTGTTCTTGATCTGCGAGCACGCCACTCCGGACCGATCCCCAATGTTTACCCCAAGCAGTCCTAGTTGTTCTTCTGTCAGGGACACCCCCGCGTCATAGATTACAGGGGGCGGCGGCAGGTACTGACACAGCCACTAAAACGTGCGACTGCACCGATCTTATTGCCTTCACGTTGCGGCACGGCACATAGGACGAAGTGTGAACCACCAGCTTCCGACCATTCTGGCGCACCCGTGCGTGTCCGCGCTCCAGATTCAGGTATCTTATTAGAGGCTCGCATTGGTGCTACGTGTTTCCAGAAAGCACAGTGCCGCCTCTGGCCACGGTCTCTCACCTTTCAAACTGCTGGACGCTACCTACGAACGCACTAGATGTTCGCCGGTGAGGGACCACCGTCAAACAGGCTCTGGTGCTTGGGGTTCGTGCACCAGGCACAAATCCTGGCTCGACGGAAGGTAGGAGGGGGGACCTATGGCTCTTTACACGTCTTTTCGGCGTACTCGGGCTAGCCGATTTCTCGCCGCGGTATCTGGCTACTCGGCGACGGTGGTCACGTCCGCCGCTGTGAGCGTGGCAGTTATACCCATCGTTATCTCAACGTCGGGGGCTGGTGGATGGTCGGCTATAGCCGTAGGACAGTCAGTGGGGTCGATAGCAGCAGTTCTCATAGCCTTGGGGTGGGGCATTACGGGACCGGCCCTGATAGCCAGAGCTCTGCCGGACGAACGGGCGCAATTAGTCGCAGACTCGGTCGTGTCACGCCTCTGGTTAAGCGCCCTGGTCTTGCCTGTAGCGGCGATCGTTGCCTGGATATCGACGCCACTGTATCCCGTTTCCGCGCTTTTGGCGGCGACAAATGTTGCAACGGTTGGGTTAGGCCTAGTTTGGTATTTCGTAGGAGTCGGGTCGCCAAGGCAACTGTTCATTCTGGATACCCTCCCGAGAGCATTGGGAAGCATCCTTGCCGGGGGTCTTCTGTGGGCTACTCGATCTCTGGAACTGTTTGCGGCCGTGCAGCTTCTTTTCAGTTGCGGGGCCGTTGCTATATCGATTCGTGCTTCTGCAGGGAGGTGCGGCGACGGGACTAATTGGGTCTGGTCTCTTCGATGGTCTCTGCTGACCATCCGACAGCAACTGCTCCCGTCAGCCACAGCAATCGCGACTTCAGTGTACGGTGCGCTGCCCACGCTTGCTGTCGCTTGGCTCGCTCCCGCAGGGGTGGGAGTCTATGCACTCGCCGAGCGACTGGGTCGCTACGTAACTATGGCTGTTACTCCCCTCCACAACTGGATGCAGGGTTGGGTTCCGGCGGCCCGGGACTCCTCATCAATCAATCAGCGTATTCGCGCCGCTATCTTGGCAGCGATAACAGTTGGCGGAGGCGCTGGCATAGCGTTATATCTGCTGGGCCCTGTGTTGGGACGCCTGCTGGGCGGCGGAACCATTTCCCTGGACAGCATGCTCATCGCAGGAGTAGCAGTCGCAATTGCAGCTACGACCGTGTCGCGCTGTACAGGTGGAGCGTGTCTTATCGCCTTGAACGATGCAAAATCCGTAGCTATCAGTTCTTTTGTTGGAGCCGGGACGTGCGTGCTTGCCTTGGGCGTGCTTGTGCCCCCAATGGGGGCCATTGGGGCGGCCATGGCTATGGCTATGGCCGAAGTCACTGTACTTCTATATCAAATAGTAGCTCTACTAACTTTTCTCATAACCGGTAGAGGTCGAACCAATAGGCAAGCCGCCATGCCGGTCATGAGACATGCCCGTCGAAACGCGGGCTACTACAAAAACAAATAGATACAACCGTCAAAGAGTCGAAGCGCTATACGTGAGCAGGAATTTTACCCACTGTATTCAGGAGTCACGACATGGATATTCTCCTAATATGTGCTCAAAGCGCGCAATTGGAAGAGTAAGGAAAAGCGGATGCGGCGTTCAGTAGCAATCATTGGCACGAGGGGTTATCCCAGTTATTACGGTGGCTTCGAGACCGCCGTTCGTCACCTAGCGCCGTACCTGGCTCGAAACGGATGGGATGTGACTGTATACGGGCGTGCGGGTGCTGTGCGCTTAGACGATCCCACACGCGAAAAACTCGTTACAAGCAGAAATACGCCGGGACTCGAAACCAAATCCCTGAGCACAATGTCTCACGGGCTGACTGCCACTGTCGATGCAATCGTTAGAAAGCACGACGTTGCGCTGATAATGAATGTAGCCAATGGATTCTGGCTACCCCTGCTTTGGATTCGTGGTATTCCCAGTGTTGTAAATGTTGACGGGATCGAATGGGATAGACAAAAATGGGGTCGTGTCGCTAAAAACGTATTCAAAGCCGGCGCGGCCTTCACCGCGCGTTTCGCGACCCGCCTCGTATATGATGCGATAGCGATCTCTGAGCGTTGGGAAAGAGACTTTCATCGAGGCGGTGATTTTATCCCGTACGGTGGAACGAAGGCCGCATCCGTTGATCCCGGAGACGGCCTACTCAAGCGGCAGTACGTTCTTTTGGTAGCCAGATTCGTACCTGAAAATACAGTACCTCAGTTCTTGAAAGCTGTAGAGCTGTTGCCAGATGAGGTACAGGTTGTCATCGTAGGTTCTTCTGGCTACGGGGGCGAACTCGAAAATCAGACCCAAGCCCTGGTCGATGAACGACCCAACGTCCGATGGGAAGGACATGTCAGTGACGATGCTCGTCTATTCGGCTTGTGGCAAAATGCTGGCGTATATTTTCACGGACACAGTGTAGGGGGGACAAATCCCGCGCTAGTGCAGGCGATGATGTGTGGTGCACCCACGTTGGCGCTTGACACGATCTATAACAGGGAAGTTCTGGGTGACACTGGGCAGTTTACTTCTAGCGATCCGCATGAGATTGCGAGCGCGATAATGCGCCTTCTGAATGATGATTCAGAAAGGGAGCGCCTTTCAAAGCTAACCGCAGAACGCGCTATTGACTATTACTCATGGGAAGGGGTCCTAGCCAAGTACGAGGAATCCCTAATTACAGCGCTCAAGGGATGGCGGTCATGAGTGAAAATTGCTTTATAGAAACGGACGATGAAGTGCAAACTCTTGGCGGCCTTTGCGTTCTCATCGACGGGCATTGGTTAATAGACGGGCCACCCTCCGGGAAGAACGTTCTTGAAGGAATCATTCGCGCGTGGACTGAGGCGTTCCCTCAAGATGAATTGACGATCAGGCTGCCCGCCGGACCCTTGCCGCATTTCGTTGAGAATTTGAGCATCCAACGTAGTGGGCCCCTATCGGGGAAAAATCACGCGTTGAGTGTCTTGACGACAAAAGCACATGAAGATCATTTTGATGCATACTTGTCGCAAAACTTTGGCGGGATACTTGGCTCTACGCCAAAGTTTACATTTCTCCATGATGGCATTTACAAAGCACAACCTCAATGGTTTTCGATGCTTGAACGCCTATATTTATGCCTCATAAAACCTTCGCTCTTTCGAAGCCGTGCAATCTTCACTTCCTCCGCTTCTGAGAAAAAGCGGATAGAAACTCTGTGGCCGTCTCTGGACGGTAAAGTGGAAGCAATTGGTCTTGCTGTCCCGTATGCGCTAGTTGAAGCAACAGCCTCTGAACCCAACGCACTTCCGATGTTTAGTCGCCCGTATTTGATGACGGTGGGACGCCTTAATATTAGGAAAAACTTGGCACGGCTTATAGAGGCGTACTCAAACAGCCCAATCTCAGACGAATTTGATCTCTACGTGATCGGCGAACCGAACGGCTTAGCGGGCAAAATCGCTCGTCAGCACCCCGGTGTAAATTTTCTTACCGCGGTAAAAGATGATCAACTCCGATGGTTATACGAGCACGCGACTGCCTTCATCTTCCCTTCTCTAGACGAGGGATTTGGTCTCCCCATAATTGAGGCTGCGTATTTTGGCATCCCGATAGCAGCCAGCGACATTGCGCCGTTTCGAGAGGTCGGAGTTGCAAGTCAATACTTTAACCCAGAAAACATCGAATCAATAAAGCTGGCCATGGAGCGCTTAGTGGATAAATCGCCTGAGGGCGGAGTTCCTTACGATGCGAGCAAGTTGCGGTCGTGGACAGCAGTTGTTTCCCACTTACGGAATCGCATTCTTACTGAATTGAAAGAGAGTTCGTAGATGCTATTGACGGCAATCAATAACTATTACAAAAAACTTCGTGGCACAAGTGAGGGTCTTGATCCGCGACTGAACCTTTCAATTGTTTTTGCGTTTGTCGCGTCGAAGTTAGTCCAAAGGGGTCGTTCCATTTTGCATGGACGTCCTGGCGCTTTCCAAGGAACGGGTGTAAAAATTGTCGCGCGCGGACTTTTGCAGATCGGTACGGGGGTCGCCCTTGCTGACAATGTCGCTATAAACGCGGCCTCAACTGATGGAATCGTCCTCAACTCGAATGTAACACTTGATAACCACGCAATACTGCGGGCATCGGGTGTCCTTCGAAACCTCGGTGTAGGCATTGTAGTAGGTGAGAACAGCTCAATCGGGGCCTATAACTTCATACACGGTGGTGGGGGTGTCAAGATTGGAGCCAATTGTCTTCTCGGTCCCAACGTTTCGATATTCTCTGAAAATCACAATTTTGAGGATGTTGCGAGACCAATTCGTTTGCAGGGTGAATCGCGATTGGCCGTCTTTATAGAGGACGATGTCTGGGTTGGCGCCGGCAGTACGATCCTACCTGGAGTCATAATAGGAACCGGGGCTATCATTGCGGCAGGATCCGTGGTCACACGCTCCGTTCCAGCGTTTGCCGTAGCCGGCGGTGTTCCTGCCAAAATTATTAAAATGCGCACAGGAGCTGCTAGTGACCGTCTTTAGCTTAGCCATAGTCATTGTCACGTATAATAGCGCTGACGTCATTGGGGCATGTCTACAGGCCCTAGCTCCCGTCGAGGACCTGGAACTTGAAATAATTGTTGTAGATAATGCCTCTGCGGATGACACGGCCGATTTCGTTCGTTTGAACTATCCTGAGGTTCGCCTCATTCAGAACTCTGAAAATGTTGGTTTCGCGAAAGCAGTAAATCTTGGGGCTTCTATGTCAGGCAGTGATAATCTAGCCCTGGTGAATCCAGACGCGATAGTTTCCTCGACTGCGCTGCGACAGCTTTTGAAAATTCAGGATTCAAGGGCTACGCCCTCGATCATTGCTCCTCGAATTATCCAACCCCAGGGTCGCCTACTGATCAGTTCCGGAGGTCACTTTCCAACAGTATGGCGAATGTTATGTCATTATTTTGCCATTTCTCGGATTATTGATTCTCCGCGCTTTGAGGGACACTATCTACTAGAGCACCAGCTGGATGCTCTCGAGTCTGTCGATTGGGTGACGGGTGCCGTTTGGATCATTCCAACAGCGCAATGGCGTAGGCTGAATGGCCTTACTGAGCGCTGGTTCATGTACGCGGAGGACGTTGAGTTCTGCTGGAGGGCCAAGAACAATGGTCTAGATGTGTTGATGGCGCGTGATATCGCCGCCACGCACCTCGTAGGAGGAAGTTCCGGTCACCTCCGCTCTACGCGTTCTGACTGGATTGTGAATCTTTTCGATTTCTACTGTTCATCGGTTACTAGTAATGTCTTTGCACGTGTTGCATGGAAGATGGTGGTTTGCTCAGGTCTAATGGCTAGATCCGGGGCCTATCTAATAAAAGGAATGGCAGTCAGGAAAGAGTCGGACTCTTATGATTGGAGTTATGAATCAAGACGCTTCGCCAAGTTTTCTGTTTCTCTCGCGAAGGCTAAGTCAAAATGATCTTTACGAATCTCGGGCAAGCGTTCTTATCTATTATGTCGCAGCGCAAGGTTCAGAATTATGACAACCCGCCGGTTGTCCTAATATGCGCATATGCTGCCGATCCCAATATTCCTAGTGAACCAACCATCGGGTGGACGTTTATCCGCAGCGCAATGAGGGCAGTTTCGGGACGAGAAGTAAAAGTAGTTGTGGTTACGAATCGTCGGTCTGCGCAGGCAATTTGCAGAGCTTTCCCCTTGGAACTTAATGGGAATCTAGAGGTTGCTGCCGTAGGATTACCGCAGTGGCTGCGATGGCTAGAGCGGCCTCGTATTAATTTTCTGGCCCGGATCGAGTACTTACTTTGGTTTCTCTATGCTAAAAGATCAATTGGCGCAATGGCGCGTAGAACCCAAATTTTACTTGCGCACCACGTTACCTTTGCAACGGAAATGTTGCCAACGCCAATCACGGCAGCTGGAAAAGGGTCGTTTAAGGTTTGGGGACCTGTAGGCTCAGATGGTGCAGCCGATGTTTATAGGGTTCATCCAACCGTACGTGGTACAGGCCGGGAGTTCTGGATCCAAGCTCTACGAGATAAATTGTCTGCAATCGTGGCGCCAGTTTTAGCTTCCAGTGTCGATCTAGTGATAACGAGTCAGCAGGGGAAACTTAGCAAAAACTTGGTCGATCACAATATTAGAGCACTCACCTTTCCTAACCTCATTCTCCCCGAGGAACTTCGCGACACGATCCTATCCGCGCGCCACGCAGCCAGGAGAAACGGGCCGAGTGACATTCTTGAACTGATGCTCGTTGGTCATTTGATACCCCGTAAGAGACCGGAGTTGGCCATCGCAGCTCTGTGTGAACCTGCTCTTTCCAAAGCTCGTCTCAACGTATTTGGGGGCGCAACTGGGGGAGATGACCGTACGCTTCGAGATATGGTTCGGCGACTCGGTCTTTCTGACAGGGTAGTTTTTCATGGAGCTGTCGACCGCTCCGTGATCCTGGACTTCATGTGTAAGTCCGATGTGCTCGTACATCCATCTGGTCGGGAGGGGGCGGTGGGAGTAATTGGTGAGGCAACCGTTGCAGGCATCCCGGTTGTGTGTTTCGAAGGAACTGGCGCAGCGTTAGTTCTTCGAGCCGCCGGCGGCCATGGTGTCCTGGTTGATGCTTCCTCCCCTGATCCACTGACTGAATTTGCGTCGGCAATTCACCAGGCGGCAAGGCTGGGCCGAGGTAGTGCCGCCGATTGGTCTGCTGCCCGATTTGATGATCTGGAACTGGCCTTGGTGGACTATGCGGTGCGACAAGGTGATGTCCGTGCTGCTACAACGAACTACGCAAACCAAGAGGTCAACGCGTTGGCTGACAGTTTGTGGTCTCAGCCTTGAATTTCTTGCTCGAAACCGCCAAAAGTGGCAGACCACGGCAAACGACGCGGAAGGGTTCCCAGATGTCGAAGCAGCTCAAGGGCCTGTGGTTACTGTACTTTGCCGGAATGTCTCTAACTGGTGTGATATTCATGGTGGGACCAGCTTCGGTGCGTCTGGAGCATCTATGTCTACCGCTACTAGTTTTTCTCACCGTTCGTTTGCTTACGAGTCCTATTCTTCCTAGTGAAACACGGCTGCCTAAGCCCCCTATGGCAATGATCGTTCTTCTAAGCGTGACTTGGGTTCTTCTCGCGCTTGTCGTCACAGTTGTCCGTGCCCCCGAAGCGAACAAAAGTATTTGGGTATTGGTACAGATTTCTACTGGCATCTTGGGATTTCTTTTAGTGCGCCCAGTTTCGAATAGCATCAAGATTGAACTAGTGTTAATTGGAACCAAGTTTTTGATGCTGCTTTGTATTGTAAGTGTGTTGAGCTTCTGTCTAGTCGTCTTTGCTGGCCTTCCCTCGAAGTCGGTAATAGGTGTCTCCAGTGATCTAAGACTTGTCGGAGTGTCTTTTGAACCCAACATTTTTGCGAGCCAAATTATCGGATGGCTTGCGGTACTCTACTACTGGCGTGATGACCTACCGAGATGGACGCGAAAAGCTTCCGTAGTCCTTGTTGTGGCCGTCATTCTCGCTGGTACACGTGCTGCTTGGATTGCGCTAATTATACTGTTCGCATTGTGGGTAGTGACCGGATACAAAGGTCGTCCGATGGCCACTATATTCGCAATTTTTCCAATCGCCGCGGCTGGATTGTATTTGAGTTTCTACACGCCAGCGACTGGTGTTTATAATCAGCTTCCCCTGGTGGATCGATTTTTTAGCCTCATGGACACCGAATCGGGTACCGGCGCCTATCGTCTTCAGATATATGATCTTGCCTATTCTGACATAAATGCATCGGGGAGATGGTTTTTTGGCTCGGGAATGAACACTTTTTCGCAGCATAATCTCGTTGATCCAACAAATGTTGGCGCGGCATATCTGAGCTCTGTTTGGTGGGCTCTTTTGTACGATGTTGGAATCATTGGGCTCATCTTTTTTGTCGCCATCCTTTTGGTCGGCTTCGTCGGTGCCGAGCGAAAAATTGGCGCTCTGGCGGTGTACGTTGTTGTCCTCGTTTGCGCTTCGACGACAAATCTCATATGGTTTGCTTACCCGTGGCTTTACTGGGGACTTATCGGGCTGAGAGAATCGAGTGCGGGGCGCGAGGCTGCGTTATCCCATGGTTTAAGTGACGGGCATAAGCCGTTAGAGAGATTTCGGTACCCTATTAGTCCAAAGGACGTCCTCGGATGAGCAGCATTCGTGTAGAGCCGTCGGCTGTAAATAGTCGTGTGGCTATCATTGTTGTCACATTCAACTCGGAAATTTCAAAGTTAAGGTCCAGCCTCGAAGCTTTCAAGGATCGGTCATGGATATCAGTATTTGTTTCCGACAATAGTACGGACATGGAAGTTCGCTCGTCGCTGACGTCTCTCGCTCAGGACCTTAGTTTTTTTTACGAATACAATAACGGGAATGTTGGCATCGGTGAAGCGCAGAATCGCGCGATACTCCGCGCGAGGGAGCAAGGGCATGAGTATGCGCTTTTCCTGGATGATGACAGCGCTATTAGTGTCGAGGCAATTTCTACACTTCTGAATAGTTTTGTCTCCATATCTGCTTCGGGGCGCCTTGTAGCGGCTGTTGGGCCGGTAATCACAGACGCCCGTTCTCAGGAGTCTCTCATCTTCAGATGGCAAGGGTCGCGTCTCCGACAGTATTCTCTTCCTGTCGGGGATTCTCCGATCGAGGTGGCCTTCATGTTGAGCTCTGGTTCGTTGACGAGCTTTGAGAGATTGAATGAGATCGGACTAATGCGTGCTGATTATTTTATAGATCACGTTGATTTGGAGTGGGGTTTGCGCGCCGCTGCTCGAGGCTATGAAAGTTTTGTTATTCCGGCTGCTTTTATGACGCACTCACTGGGCGACACAGTGGCCAGTGCTGGTCGGGGAAATACTTTCGTCTATTCTCATGCGAGCCACAAGCGTGGTTTTTACCAATCACGCAACTTATTACTTCTTCTCGGAGACGTAGAGTTAGCGGCTCTCAAAAAAGTTGCCCTATTGCTTCGTCTGATGCGGAGCCTAGCACGGGACCTTTCTAATTTCCATTCATGGCGCAAGTTACCCTACCAGGTTCTTGGCATCTGGCATGGAATCAGAGGTTTAAGAGGACCACTGGATCCGTAAAGGTTGCTTGACCCAAAATTTTTGGCTCGTCGTCAGAGCTTCTGCTTGTCTGTTCTGCTTTGGCGCTTAAACAGGTGAACAGGGTCCGGATTAGCGTCTTACTATACCGTCTTGGCAGATTAGCGACAGGCGGATTGATTTGATGCAATAAGAGGACCTCCGTGGGTTGTGTGGTGCTTGTCGAGAGCCAACACAAACCAGGAGGTCCTCGTGTCCCACCTTAAAGCGTGTTCGGCCTATTGAGGGCATCTGCAGGTGGTCCGGTACATTGTGGTGACCGCAGCGTCGGGATGCTGAGCGGTTCGGTGTCTCTGTGCCGATGGCGGTACTATGATCCCGCCGCTACCGGGAGGTGGGTGAAGGGGCTCTCCGTGGTTCGTGGTGAAACGGATTCTGTGTCTTGAAAGCTGAAGGGCTCGTAGCCCTGCTGTGATGAATGTTCTCTACGCATTCATCAAGAGTCAGGAGCTACGAGCCTTGATCGAGCCTACTTCCCCGCACCCCGATGCTGCCACCGCCATTTTCAACCTGCCCGATTGCCGCGCCACCGATACTGATGTCCTCACTTTAGGACAGTGGCGGGTCAATATCGAAGCCACGGCCGAGGCCGGCTGCCCGTCCTGCGGAGTGATCAGCGCTCGGGTGCATTCACGCCGGCCACAACGTCTGCGCGACATCCCTATCGCTGGCCCGGTCGAAGTGGTCTGGGCCAAGCGGAGATTCTTCTGCGATGAGTACCTCTGCCCGCGGCGGACGTTCGTGCAGGAAACAGCCCAGATCCCGCGCCGGGCACGGTCCACCCGCCGACTCCGCGACATCCTGGTGGCCGCCGTCATCGGATCCGGACGGGCCGCGGCGGAAGCGGCTTCCTCGTTC
The DNA here is from genome assembly GCF_014639275.1 of Arthrobacter liuii. Lineage (GTDB taxonomy): Bacteria > Actinomycetota > Actinomycetes > Actinomycetales > Micrococcaceae > Arthrobacter > Arthrobacter liuii. The sequence goes on from NZ_BMFW01000002.1 coordinate 255,872, forward strand.
GGGTGTCTCCTGGTGGCTGGTGCAGCGGGCCTTGGATTCCGCAGCACTGACTCTGCCCAATGTGGCTCTTCGCCTTGGCTCCCCGGATGCTCGGGATCGACGAACACCGCTACCGGTCTGTGCGGTTTTCCGTGACCCGGCCACGAAGGCCTGGAAGCGCTACGATCCCTGGATGACCACCATTGTCGATCTGAACACCGGACAAGTGCTCGGGATCGTTGACGGCCGCGACAGCGAGGGCGTCGCAGAATGGCTGTTCGCCCGGCCACTGCAGTGGCGTCTGGGCGTGCAGGTCGTCGTGATCGACCCGTCAGCGGGCTTCCGCAAGGCACTGCGGATGTGGCTGCCACGCACCGCGGTCTCGGTCGACACGTTTCATCTGGTCAAGCTCGGCAACGACATGCTCACCGTGGTCCGGCAACGCCTCACCCAGCAGGTGCATGGCCGGCGAGGACGCTCCATCGATCCGGTCTGGGCCAACCGGCGACTGCTCCTGCGGGCCGGGGACACGCTATCGGACCGGGCCCGGAACAGGCTAAGCACAGTGTTCGCCACCGACGATGCCACTGGGAAACTGCAGGCCGCCTGGCTGGTCAAAGAACAGCTGCGGACCCTGCTCGCTAGCGGATCCCTCGCCGATGCGGCCGCCGCGAAAGACCGACTCCAGGCCTTGGCAGAATAATCCGCACAGCGGGAAACCAGCCGGCTCTGACGCACAATCTGCCGATGGTGGAAAGAGATCGAAGTCCTGATTGTCACCGGCGCGACAACGGCGAAAGTGGAAGCCATCAACACCGCGATCAAGTACATCAAAAGGACAGGCCTGGGATTCACCAACGCACGCAACTACAAAATGCCTATCCTGTTGCGCAGTGCCGCCAAAACAGCGGCATGAACATTCATCACAGCAGACCATTCACCACAAACAGCGAAGAGCCCCTTCGGGGCACAACGATATGCTTCGATCCCCGACGGAACGGTGTCGGGCGGCTGTCCTAGTAGCGTGGGGCAGGAGTAGATAGAGTCGAACTTGTTACATACGGCTATGAGCGACCGCAGACGGGAAACCTTGTCAAAAACATCACAATCGGTTAAACGCATCCATGACGTTCAACCGATTGTACTGTAAAAGCTTTATCAGCTTTGAGAGCGATCTGAGGCCGAGATTCGATTTGGAAATGAGCTCGGGGGCCGACGATCTTCTAATTCGGGCAACGCGTCGTGATCAATCTTATCGATGTACTCGTCCCTGAAATTAGAGTTGTTGACCGTGCGGCGGCCAGACGACTTTTTTTTCTGTTTGGGTGCATCAGTGCGGTAGTAGTCGTAGCGGTAGGCGTCTGGACCTTTTGCGGGCAGTCGGTTTAGGACAGCCCCGAGAAGGTTTGCGTCGACCAACTCTAACGCTTTGAAAGCCTTCTCGAGTTCATTCTTTCGTAGCTTTTTTGACCCAACTACCAAGACAACCCCACCGACATATTGTGCTAGAACTGCCGCGTCCGTAACCGGCAACAAAGGTGGGGCGTCAATAACGACAGTATCGAAGTGTCCCTCCAAACGAGCAAGTGTCGCCTTCATAGCCTGCGAACCAAGCAATTCGCTGGGATTAGGGGGAGTGACGCCGGAAGTTAGGACGTAAAGGCTGTCATCGCCCCATGGCTGAAGCAGGTCATCTACGTCGGCTTGACCGAGAAGCGCCGTTGTCAGCCCCGCGCTTCGTTCCAAACCTAGGTACTCAGCCACCATTGGTCGACGCAAGTCCGCGTCAACGATGCATACCGACTGTCCAGACTGGGCCAATGCAATAGCGAGATTCGTGGCGGTTGTGCTTTTACCTTCTCCGGGGAGGGAGGATGTTACAAGGACTGTACGAGCCTGGCCAGACACATTGGCAAACTGAAGGTTAGTCCTAAGTTGTCTGAAGGATTCTGCCCTGGGACTTTGAGCTGCTGCTTGCGTCAGAAGGGGCCGGCGTGAAGCCTCTTGATCAAATGAGATTCCACCTAGAACAGGGATCGGGCTGATCCGCCGGAAATCCTCTTCGCCCCGAATTCTATTATCGAGGGTTGTTCGCAGGAAGCTGAGTCCTAGACCGAGTGCAAGGCCGACGACGAGTCCGGCCGCTATATTGAGTCTTGTATTTGGAGCCGACGGGCTCGATGCTGCCGTTGCTGGCTTGATGATTGAGAGTCCGACCGGTGAAGCGCCACCAGCTTTCGGGCTTTCGAGCTTCTCGACAGCGCGAACTAGGCTGTCCGCAATGGCGCGGGCTATCGCAGCGGCCCTGCTTGGTGACGTGTCACTCACAGATATGTTGATAAGTACCGTGTTGAGGTCAGTGCCTGCGGTTACACGCGCTGCTAACTGTTCAGGTGTCTCGCTGAGACCAAGTTCGTCGATGGCTGGCTGCAGGACCATAGGCGAAGCGATGGTTTTGACATATGACTGAACGCGCGCCTGGCTGAAGGTGTTACCCTGCTGAAGCTCCTGAACACTGCCGGAATTTTGTATCGCAACGAAGAGCTGGGTGCTTGACGTGTAAGTAGGCGTAGTCAATACGGACGCGCCGGCTCCGGCGATCAGCCCAACAAGAGTCCCGCCGACGAGTAGCATCCAGTTCCGCTGGAGAATACGGAAGAACTCATGCAAATCCAAATCGATGCCCCCTGAAGCAGCCTATATGGGCTCTTATCGCCCGCAACGTGGGCGCGTAGGGCGCCGACGGCACAATTGTACGGGGTGTTACACCCAACTCCGGCGGGGGGCAGGCTGGTTTCTTTCGGGTTGGCCTTGGAGGGCCCGCTCCGGCAGCCGCACTTGGGCGCAAGCCCATGCGCCGGGTACTCGCCAAATCTGTTCAGGTGATGAGCGCGTCAGACGCAACAATCGAGCTGGCGGACGTGCAGCGGGTAGGATCAACTAACTGCTATTTGCCGTGGGGGAAGTTCATGCGTGATGCGAAAAGCGGCCGCGGATACCTGTGGATGGACCTTGTCCGAGGGCTGGCCATTGTGTTGGTCATTGCTTGGCATGCTCAAGCTATACCCGCGTTGAACGGTTACGGGTGCCGAGATGGATAGCAGAGTTGAACACTTTCTTCCTGCCCTTTCGCATGCCAACCCTGATGTTCCTTTCTGGGATGCTACTCCCGCGATCCCTTACTAAGGGGACGTTACGGGTATTACGTGGGAAAGCTGCGTTATGTGGGATGGCCCTACGTAATTTGGGCTGCCATTTTTCTAGGCGTATTTTCTGGGATCCAGGCAATGCTGAATCCCCGCTCCTGGATAGCCACCGATTACCTATGGTTCCTCTTCTTTATCGGTTGTTACTATTGTATAGCGCCGGTATTTAGGAAGTTGCCTCATTGGATTCTTACAATATTAATGCTGCTTGCTTCGATTCCGTGGACACACAAGCTGATGGTTTGACCAGGCGGTTTCTCTACATGGGCGCATTTTTTCTTGGGGAATTTGGCCGCACATTCTAAAGGCATTTTTGAACGCCTTATAGGAAATGTGTGGGTGGTTTCGGTTTGTCTTGTTGCGTCTACTGTCGTGGGAATGCTTTCCATTAGCATTGGCGTTGAGCACCGAGGCCAATATGCTCCCCTTGTCATCTGCGGTATAGTGGGGATTTCTGGAGTCGCAAACAGGATTGCGAATTAGAGCTTTCTGAGTCCGCTGCTATTCATGGGCGTAAATTCGATTGTATTTTATGTGGCGCACTTCCCAATAATCTTGGCAATAGTCCGTGCAACTCATGGGACGACCGGCATAAATCTCTTGATCCCTGCTGTATTCTTGGCGGCTATGCTGGTCGGGTTTGTCCTATCTTCCTTCCGTCGATTCATCCCGGTCAAATGGCTATTCGAACTGCCAAGTCCGCAGGATTTTGCACGTGTGAAGGCATCGGGAGACCCTGTTGTCGGGACGGCTCCATCTCGAAGGCAGGGGTGACGCAAATCCCGCGTAATCGCTCTTGCAGTTCCGCATGGATTATGCGGAGTGGGTACAATCGGTCACCAGACGGACGCACACTGCTTTGCCGGAGGTACGAAAATAATGTCGGAATGGCTCGAAGTCGGCATGGACAACTATGTACTGGTCACTGAAGGATCCCTGCTGAACACGGGCCTGATTGTCGGCTCTGAACGCGCCATGGTCATCGACACCGGATGCGGACCCCGCCAGGGACGCCAGATCCTGGACGCGGTCAGGGAGAAGACAGACCTGCCGCTCGTGGTCGTCAACACCCACGCCCACTACGACCACTTCTTCGGCAACGCCGTCTTCGCCGAAGCCGGCGTCACCGAATTCTGGGCGCACCAGAACTGTGCAAGCGAGATTGACCAGCGTGGTGACGTGCAGCGTCGGCACGTTGGAACGCTTGAGCCTGAGATGGCCGCCGGTGAGGGCGAGAACGTCGAACTCGTGGTTCCCAACGCCATCGTCAAGGACCAGCCTGTATGGGTGGACCTTGGCGGCCTCACGGCAACGCTCTTCTATCTGGGCCGCGGCCACACGGACGGTGATCTCCTGGCGGGAACGGCCACCACTCTCTACGTCGGTGACCTGGTGGAACAGGGCGCCCACCCTTCGTTCGAAGACTCGTACCCCGAGGAATGGGCCGACGCACTCCGGCACATCTCCGCCCTGCGCCACCGTTACGAATTCCTGATCCCCGGCCACGGCAGGCCGTGCAGCGACCAGTTCGTCAAAACTATGGCCAACACCATGACCACCGCCGTCCGCCAGGCCCGCCAGTCCATCCGCGACACCCCCAACGACGCCACCAAAGCGATTCCCGTCCTGCCCTACGGCCCTGAGCAGTCCCGGTGGTTCATCAAGCGGCTCCAGGAGAACCGGCGCAGCAGCCACGAAGCCTCGTAACAAACGGCAGTTCCCGGGCAATCTTGAGGTTTGCTCCTTATGGTCAGCGCATGAGCCGGCACGGGGGAAGTTACGACGTTTGCTATTCGAAGCGGGATGCACGGCAGCGCAGGCTGCGGTACATCTCTTATGTGGCACTGGCGGCTCTGGCCGTTGCCACCATAGGGGTGGTCCTGATGGCGGTGGAGCGCTGAGCGCGCCACCCGCCCACAGAACGCGCTCACAGCGTCGAAAATCAGTCCTGACCTGCATAAACACCCATTCTTGAGTCAACCTTGAGGGCGCACCGCAGGATAAATTGAGTTCGCCCCGCCAAGGTGGAGGCATGCTCTCACGTCTCCGGGCAGGGAGCGTTGTTCTCACCTGCGCCCTGCTTGCCGCCGTCCAATTCCAGCCCGCCACCGCCACGGCCGCGGCCGCCGCGCCCGCCGCAGTACCTGCGGACAACGCCGCCGCGTCCCACACCAGCCCGGCCACCGCCTCCGCCGGCCTGGGCTCCGTCTCGGCCATGCCCGGCCAGTCAGGCCAACAGCTCGCCGTTCCGGTCGCCCAGGGCCTGCAGCCCGCGCGCATCACCGGCACCATCCGCGTCAGCGCCCAAGGCCGCACCCTTCTCGAAGCACCCGCCAAGGGAACCATCGTCCTGGACGCCCCCCCTCAGCGCGGCAGACCTCACCGACCACCAGTTGGTCCTGGCCCTCGAATATGACCCCGCCGTCCGGGACGTCTGCACCGCCACCCAGTCCACCGCCACGCTCAGCAGCATCAGCCTCACCACCCAGGGCGCCGAAACCGCGCCCACCACCGTGGCCGAATTCCTGGCCCCCTCCGTGCCCGCCATCCTCATCCCCGTCCCGGCCGACCTGGCCCACCGCTACCCGGACGCCGCACTCAAGCTAGTGCCGCCGTCGGACGTGGACGCCCAGGCCGCCGCCCTCCCCGCCGGCTCCCGCATCATCAGCATCAGCAGCACGCACGGCGCCGCCAGCACCACGCTCGGCACCCAGGCCGGCCGCCCCGCCCTCACCACCACCGGCACCGGCCAGGGGCTCCGCACCGCGCCACGCGCCCTGGCCGACACCAAATCCACCCTGGCGGACGGCGCCACCGTCACCGGCATGACCGCCACCGTCCCCGCCGCCGGGCCCGAACAAACTTCACGGACCGGGGCGCCCAGGCCATCCGGCTGGCCGGCTACGGATCCCAGGAAACCTACCTGGGCGTCAACCAGTCCCAGCTCGGCGGACCCCTCTCTCCCATCAGCCTCCAGCTTCGCGGCACCCACTCCGCCACCCCACCACGGGCAGGCTGCGCTCTCCGTCCCTGGAACGATTACCTGCTCGGCTCCCAAACCCATGACGGCGACACCTTGAACATCACCTCAGACGCCCCGGGCGCCGGGGACTGTTCCGGCCCTGCCGACCTGCTTCCCGCGGAACACCTGGGACTCCACCGGCAACTCCATCAACCCCGGCTTCGAACGCTTCCCCAGGGGCGGGGCAGCGTACTGCCCCTAGCGTTCTGACCCGGGCGTCGGCACCCGACGTCGCCAGCGGCCTCCTTCAGCCCTGATCCGGGTGTGAGGGGTCCGGGCCAGCCAATGGGGCGGCCGGTCTCCGTCACTACGTTGTCACGTCGCTTGACACCGTGTGCACCAGCCTGTCGCGGAGAATCGGCTAAATCGGCTTTGACCTGCGGCTTTAGTCCCGTTTGGAGTGGCTGTTTCGGCACCTTCAGGCGCACCACCCCTGTCAATATGGGCAGCAATCGTGGATGTTCGGCCCCGCATCTGGGTTGGCACAGTTACCTCCGATTCGTTGACACGTTTGTCAAATGCGTTGACGCGTGATTGAGTTCATTGAAATGGGGAACGGAAAGACTACTTACCAATGGAGGCTTCTGTGACGTTTTCGGACTATGCCCTCGCACTGACCGCTCTACTGAGTACCCTGCTGGTTCCCTTTGCCATCATGTACCAGCTGCTGAGGCTCAAGCGCCGCGCGCTCCGGATCCCCGTCCCTACCGCGCCCGCACCCAGAGGCAATCAACGCTGACCATGCCGTATGTCGATATTAACCCCCATAAAGGCCGTCCCAAGTGGGTGGGCTACGCCATTCTTGCCGTCCTCCTGGTGATCACCGCGGCCGTGGTTTCAGCCGCCCTCATCCACCACTGACCAGACCTGCTGGGCAGCGCCTGGTACCGAACCCCCTAGACTTACTGATTGAACCAGTGCCGCACAACCGCTTGCCGAGAACGTCCGGGGGGACAGACATGCCACATCCGGCGGATCAGAATGCAGGCGACCCAGCAGAGGATGCAGGGCAGCCGCAACTGCGCCGACGCCGCGACCTTCGTCGTGCCGACGGCTCAGTTCAGGATGCCTGGACAGGAACCATGCCAGCCGTTGCCCCCGATACATCTAGTTCCAGCGACGCCGGGAAGCCGGTATCACGCCGCTCCTCCTGGGCGGAAGCGGCTGCTGCCGCCGACGCCACCAAGCCCTCCCGCGCGCCTTCCCCCGCGCAGCCCCCGCATCAGCCTTTCGCTCCTCCTGCCGATCCTTCACCGGCGCCCATCGCTTCCGAACCTGCCGCTGCGCCGGCTCCTGTACCGGGCGGCCCCTCCGGCGGACATGCCCCGGAAGCCGTCGCACCGCCGCCGGACGGCCCCGCGTTCCGCCGAAGTCGGCCCACCGTGGCCGACGAAATCGACGAAAGCCCCATGCCGGACTTCATCGGCTCGCCCGGCTTGTTCGTCAAGGAGCAGAAGCCGCGTCCCCGGGGCGGCATCCGCGGCGCCCTCTACAACATGAGCGGCGGCGCGTGGAACCTGGGCCCCGGGCCGAAGCAGCGTCAGGAGGACGAGCTGGGCCGCCGAATCTCACGCCAGCTCCAGGGCAGCTACAACACGGCCGTCCTGAGCCTCAAGGGCGGGATCGGCAAAACCTCCACCACGGTGGGCGTAGGCCTGACTTTGGCCGAATACCGTGGCGATGCTCCATGTGCCATCGACGCCAACCCGGACTCCGGTGACCTGGTGGAGCGTGCCTTGGGTGAAGGCATCTACCAGCAGTCCAGCCCCCGGACCATCACGGACCTGCTGGAAAACATCGAGTCCATCAACTCCCTGACTTCGCTGGCCCGTTACATGCACCACGCAGGCCGGCTCCACCTGATCGCGGGAGAGCAGGACCCTGAGGTCTCTGACTCGCTGACGGCCGAAGAGTACCTGAGGATCCGCAGACTGATCTCCAGCTACTACTCGGTGGTGCTGACGGACTGCGGCACCGGCGTGACCCACAACGCGATGAGCGGGATCCTGCAGTCGGCCGACAACCTGGTGATCGCCGCCGGCTATGCGGTGTCCGGTGCCAAGCGGGCCCGCAGCACACTTCATTGGCTGGCCAGCCACGGCTACGAGGACCTGGCCCGCAACGCGGTTGTAGTCATCACGGACAAGGACGAGGTGTCCTCTCGTGTGGACAAGGACGCGATCGAGGAGCACCTGGCGGGGATCTGCCGCGAACTCATCGCCGTGCCGCATGACCGTGGCGTTGCCGACGGCGACCTGGTGACCCTGGACGCGCTAAAGCCCGAGACGCGGCGTGCCTACAAGGAGATCGCCGCTGCGATTGTGGACGGGTACCGGTAGGTTTTCCTTCTCCCAGTAGTGACCGGGTTCAAAGACAGGTAGCCGATACCGGGGTAATCCCTGCTGCGGAACCCTAACCTCGTCACCATGATGGAACTCATGGACGGTGCGCCCCGACCTCGCCGCCTGCCGAAGCGCGAGACGTTGGAGATTATTGGCTTCACAGCCCTGTCAGTGGCCGCCGCAGCGGTGCTGCTCCCTGCGATCGGGGTCAAGGCCGTGGTGGGTGCCCTGCCGTTCGTCAGGAAGCATGCCGGTCCGATCGAGCCTGAGGACTCTTACCTCATCAACTAGCGTTTCACGCTCCGGGGCGTGCCGCCGTCGTACTTCCGGAGATTGCTCGACAAAAGATGCCCACCCCTGACTGAATGGGGCGGGCGTCTTTCCTACTGGACAGTGGTTGCGAAGACTTATAGGGGCACGCTCTCAGCCGGCGCAGTCTGGGCATCCCCCGCGAAAATGCTTGCGTCCAGGCCCGCGACGGCGGACTTGCCGACGAAGCCCATGGCTCCCTTCAACTCCTCCTGGAGGATGCTGATCACTCGATCAACCGCCGGCTCCCCTCCGGTGGCGAGTGCGTACGCGAAGGGATGCCCGGCCAGCGTCGCCTTGGCGCCCAGCGCCACTGCCTTGACGATGTCGTGCCCACGCCGGATGCCGCCGTCGAGGTAAATCTCCGCCCGGCCGCCCACAGCCTCGACGATGGACGGCAGGACGTCGATGGTGGCCGGCTGGGAGTCGAACTGCCGGCCGCCGTGGTTGGAAACGAAAATGCCGTCCGCCCCCTCGTTCACCGCCCGGGCCGCGTCCTCGGCGTCCATGATGCCCTTGATCACCAGGTTCCCCTTCCACTCAGCGCGGAGCTTGGCGAAGTCCTCCCAGTTGGCGCCCGGGTTCTTGTTGGACGCCATCCAGTTGTTCATCCCGTCCATGCGCAGCGGGCGGCCGTTGATCTGGTAGTTCCCGTACGTCATCTTCCGGCCGGTGAGCCACCGCCATAGCCAGCCCGGGCGGGTGGCGGCGTTGAAGTAGTCCGCCACCGGCGGGCACGGCGGCATGGACAGCCCGTGCGTTGCTGGTGCCGCCTGCCCGGACCCTCAGGTTTTGGAGTTGAGCCTTCCCCTGGCGACGCTGTCGTCGGAGTGTGCAGGATTCCCGTTGTACGCCTGATCGGAGATGTCCACGATGGGATATTGGGCCAGGTCGATCCCGGCGGGGATGGTAAAGGTGCCGGTCCCGTCGGCCAGGACACCCAGGCTGACCATTCCGGTGAGGTCGCTGGTGCCGACCCATACCTGCTGGTAGCCCGTGGTCTTATCGGCGCTGAGACGGATGGTGAGTTGGCGGGTTCCGTCGGGCAGCTGCCTCACCTGTGCCTCTCCGCTGCCTGTGTGTGCGGGCAATGGGGTCAGCGGTGTTTGGGCGAGGACGATGGAGGTGGGGCCGGGGACAGGGGTGCCCGGTTGCCCCGTGATGCCGGCCGCGGTCCAGCCGGCGGCCGTGCCCAGGAGGATGCCGGCGGCGGCCGCCAGCCAGAGTCCGGGACGGGGACGGCGCCGGTCTCTGGTTGCAGGCCGCAGGAAAGGGGGTGCGGCGTCCGGTTCGTTGCCGGGCTGCGGGGGCGTTTCCACCGCAGCCAGCCTGATGCCTGGGCTCTCCGGCCGGGTCAGTGGATCCGGTGCAAGGGCAGGCGACAGCCCGAGGGCCTGATGGATCGCCGCCCAGGTCTGGGGGCCGGGCTGCTCAAGTTTGATGCCGGCGGGCTCGAGGGTGGCGATGTCCCGGACCAGTTGGAGGCCCCGCAGGGTTTCGGCGCATTCCTGGCAGTTGGCGAGGTGGTCTGCGTCGGCGTCCGTGCCTGCTGTCTCACCGAGCGCCATCAGGCTCAGGAGTTCCGCGTCAAGGTGTTCCATGTTCCACCTCCAGGCGGGTGCGCAAGCGGATGAGGCTGCGCCGGATATGGCTTTTGACCGTTCCGAGCGGCAGGTTCAGGCGTGACGAGATCTGATCGTGGGTCAGGTCATCGTAGAACGCCAGCCTCAGTATTGACTGTTGCGGGTCTCCTAAATGTTCCAGTTCATCGTCAAGGATCAGGCGGTCGGCCACTGCCTCCACACTTCCTTCTTCCGGTTCCACGGACGGCTCCGGGAGCAGATGGAGAGCGGCTTGTTCCAGGTGGCGTTGGCGGGCGCGTTCGGACAGTGCGTCGTTGATGGCATTTCGGGTGATCCCCACCAGCCAGGCGGGCAGCCGTGCAGCTTCCGGCCGGTAGGTGGTGCGTGACTTCCAGGCGCGGATGAAGACTTCCTGGGTGACGTCATCCGCGGCGCTTCGGTCTCCCAGGGATCTGAGCGCCAGGGTGTACACCAGCGGGCCCAGCCTCCGGTACGCTTCGGCGAGGGCGCCCTCGTCCCCGCCCGCAAACGCCTGGTCGAAGCCGGGGTCCCAGTCGTGGTTGGCGGCAGCCTCCATCGGGTGCTCCTTGAGCGGCAACAGGCCTGATTGAGGCCTATTATGCCGCTGCCCGATGTGGTCCGCTAGGGTCGGCTGGTGCCAAGGGACGCGGGAGTTCCCGGTGATTGTCCCCGGCGAGGCTGGGCTCTGAACGGCTTCGCCGGGGACAAATCGATGGGACTGGATTTCTTCAGGGCTTCCGGGGATTAGTCATCATCGCAGTCGTGCCCGCGTGCGGCGGAGTCCACCACCTGCACGGCAAGCCCGAGGGTCTTGTCAGCCAGGCTGCCCCAGGCGTAGACGATGGTGTTCTTTCCCTCGGCGACGTTAACGTCGGCGGGCCCGATGAGCGGGGCGGTGGTTCCCGCCGCTGCCACCGAGGCGGAGATGCTTCCCTGCTTGAGGGTGAGGGTCTTCTCGTCGGGGTTGGTGAGGTCCTTGACGACGGCGGTCCCGCCGGCCAGGATGTCGACGGCCGGGGCGGCTGCGACGTGCCGGACGGTCAGCTTTCCCTTTCCGTCAGGACTGGGTGTTGTGTCGTTGGTGAACAGTGTGGCCGTGGGGGTTCCGTCAGCGGCCAGGTGCGCGACGGCCGTGTAGTCCCCGCCGGCTTCAAGGTCCACGGTAACGGGGCCGATCACCGGGTTGTCGGCGCTGGTGGCGTCCGCGCCGGTGATGGCAATTTTATGGTCTCCGTCCGGAACGGTCAGAGGGCCGGCCAGGGTGCCCGGCTTGAAATTGTCCAGGGTGAGCTTTCCATCCACCCAGACGTCCACGGTCAGGCCAGGGACGCCGTGGAGGACGGAGAGTTTTGCCGTCTCGTCGTGGCTGTGATGCCAGGTTGATGCCTGGGCCGGGGCGGCCAGGGCCAATGCTGCCAGCAGCGTGGTTGCTCCGGCGGCTGCAGTGAGTGTCTTGCGCATTTCCAACTCCTTTTTCGGGCCCCCTTGGGGCCGCCGTTGTGCTTACACCCCTACTACCGGCCGAATGCCCTGCCCGGATGCAGCCTGGCGCAAAATTTTTTGAACCGGCCCCAACGCGGGATACCCCTACATCGTGGAAAAGGGCCGCGCAGCCTGGTTCAGGCGTGCCACGATGTCTCCCAACTGCCGGGTCTGCACCTGTGCGACGGCGAAGTCCTCGTTCTTAATGGAAGCCTGCAAAGCCAGGCAGCTGGCTTCGATTTCAGAAGCACCGGTCATGGCCGCCGTGATTTTGAGGCTGAGGACGGCGTCCATGGCATCCTCGCGGTCCTGCGCGGCGACAGCAGTTTGGATGCGGGTGAACCGCGGCGGCAGCATGGCGAGGAAGTCTGTAAGAAACCGCAGTGCGAGCTGAGGACTGTTCAGCTCCCGGCCAAGGTCCTGGATGATCTGGGGGTCGACGCCGTCGATCATGCCTTTTGTGTACCTGCTTCCGCCTGCTCAGGCTTCTTGGCCCATGGGTCCTTGCCCCAGATGTTCCTCAGCACCCCGATGACCAGGATGGCAGGAGCCCCATACATGAGTGTGTTCAGGATGACTGGCTCGCGGATGGCCCGGATGGCGTTCCCCACGTAGGGGATGGTGAAGGCATGCCGGTCCACCGTGGGGGCGTTGAGGGTGGCCAGCCACGGGTCGATGCCGTTGTTCGCGTCACCCTTGGTCTGCACGACGATGGACCCATCCGGGCTGGTGCTCACCTGGGTGACCCGGTGGGTTTCGACCCGCTGGTCCTCGACCGGGATGTGGTACGTGATTATGTCGCCGACCTTGATCTCGCTGGCCGGAACCGGCTTGGTGACCACGACGTCGCCCGGATTGATCAGCGGGGACATGGACCCCGTAAGCATGGTTAGCGTGTGGTAGCCGAAAATGCGTGGCCCGATGGCCAGGGCCAGGAATGCGGCCAGAGCCAGGGTGAACAAGGTGGTCGTGATGACGGTCAGGGACCGTCTGAGGAGGTGGACCAGCCGCCCGGAGCCGGACGCTGTACTGCTTTCCTGGACCTCGACGGCCGGACCATGGGGCTTACGGGCGATGGGCGGTGCAGTCATGGCACGCGTTCAGGTCTGAGGGAGTAGTTCCAGGCGGCCGGCTCTTTACCTGACCGTCGCAGCCCGCTGGGTGGCGTCGAAGGTGAAGCTGATGGTGCTGGCGGCGCCCTGGAAAGCATCCGGAGCCGCGGACGGCAAGGTGGTGGTGACCTTAAGGTTGTCGTTCTTACCGTTGGTGAGTGCGGTCAGGTTGGTCAGCGCACGGTTGGCCCCAATGATCGGGGAGGAGCCAAGGACCGTGGTCTTGCTGCCGGAGCAGGTGTAGGGCGCGGCGGCTCCGGTCCAGCCTGTGCTGCAGTTCTCAATGAGCAGCTTCAGGCCGTTGGTTCCGTCGGTGGACAGTGCGGAAACAGGAGTTGCGGTGTCTGCCGTGGTGAGGGTGACGGTGCCAAGGTCGGAGTTGCCGGTGTTGGTCAGGGTAACGAGCTTTTCGACGGTGTCGCCGGGGAGCAGACCCGCGACGGGAAGGCTGAGGGTGTCAGCTGTGGTCTGGCCGAGGGTGATCTTTACGGTGCCGGCGGTGACGGACTGGCTGGCCGAAGTGGTGGCGGTGAACCCACCGTAGGTGCCCATGCCGGCCACCGCGGCAGCGGTGCCAACCAGTGCGATGGAGGCGAGGATCTTGCCGGAAGTGGTCTTCATGATGCCCATTTGCTTAGGTCCATTTCTGTGAAGGCCCACCACATGGGCCGGCCGCGGAAGGTCAGGCACACTGCTTGGCCTGACCTCGCATCACCATTCAGGGCGAGCCTCAAGACGTGTCCCCGCATAGGCTCAAGATTTAGTCAAGAATGAAGATCTGCGCAGGTCAGGGCCGTATTGTGATGCGCATCACCGTGAGTTTGCGCGGGGATTGATACGAACCAGACGGGGTCTTGAGACTTTCTTGATATTCATAGGCGAGGGTAGAAAGCAGTGTTGGCCATGGGCCTTCAGGATCGGTGAAAGGACATCGTGGGGGCCGGCAGGAACCATGCAGGGGGAGCCAGCGCGCTGCTGGTGCTTCTGTTGTCTTCGCTTTTCGTCGGCGTCCCGGCGGCACACGCAGCGTTTACGGCATCGGGCCAGTCCGGTTTCCGGGTTAGCGCCCTCGTCCTGCAGCCCCCGGTCGCATCAATCACCGCAAGCTGCGCCGGCGGCGGCAGCGGTAAGGGCAAAAACCGGCTGAATATCGCTGTGTCGAGTGTTGGCTCGGTACCCCGGGCCAACGCCTATGTACTTATCGTGACCGACCCCTCTGGCACGAGTTACACCGTCGACCCCGCCAGTTCCGGGTACTCCAACCAGTCACCCGCGCTTGGCACCTGGAAGTACTACGTTCAGGCCCAGTACCGGGTTCCTGGCACCACGAACGTCTGGAAGAGCAACACCGCCAATCCCTTGACTGTTGTTTGCTGAGAGGGAGATGGCAGGCGCTCACCCTGGTCGAAACCCAAGTGCTCGCAGACCACTTAGTGTCCCGGTGTAAAGAATTCGTCAAGGTTTGGGGCTTGACTATCGGTTACCGGCTTATCCAGCGTGCTGCACGGGTACCTTGGTTGAAGTGCCGCCGCCTCATACCCCCCAATAATGAGGCGGCGGCACGTCTTATTTCCCTGGCCGGGAGTATCGCCGCCTGACGGTCAGGCTTTCCGGCCCCCGAGGGCTTCCCTGGCAGTCACGGCCGCGATGCAGACCCCAAGTCCCACGGTGACCAGTCCCGTTCCCCAGCCCAGGCCGCCGCGGTCGGCGCCCACGGCCGTCCAGTCAGCGAAGGACGCGCCCAGCGGGCGGGTCAGGATGTAGGCGAACCAGAACGCCGGGATGGCAGCGATCCAGCCGCGCCAGTAAGCCAGCGCTGCCACGCCAATCACCGCCGCGAAAATGAGCCCTGACGCGAAGTAGCCCAGGTCCAGGCTGTACGCGGTCATGTCGCCGGTGGCGGTCCCCAGCGCGAACGTGGTCAGCACAGCCGCCCAATAGAACATCTCACGGCGCCGGGTGTCCACGCTGTGAATGGACAGCGTCTTCTCGGTCCGGAACCAGATGAAGAAGACCGCAGAGAGTACGGCCAGGAAGAACACCGCCGACGCCACGTACGGCACGCCCAGGACCACATGCACGGCGTCGGCCGCCATGGTGCCGAACACGCTGACCATCACCACCGCCAGCCAGTAGATCCAGGCGACGTAGCGGCGCACGGCAAACTGCAGGACCAGTGCAGCGGCCAGGCCGGCGGCCCCGAGGGCCAGCGCCACGGCCGGGTCCAGTTGGTGGACCAGGAAATCGGAGGCGGTCTCGCCCATCCCGGTGGTGAGCACCTTGGCCACCCAGAACCAGGCGGTGATTTCCGGGACCTTGGCCAGGGCCGTTCGCTCCGGCGCGGCCGTCCGTGTGCTTGTCCCCGGTGTCGTGCTGCCGCCGTCCAGTACCGCCGACGTGGCGCCGTGGGGTTCGATGTTCTGTTGTGGTGGTTCGGTCATGCGGTGATTGTCCCTTACGCACCCGGCAGAAACCTGAAGAAGCGCGCCATCGGTGCCCGCCGTCGTCGTACTTTGACGTGCTGGTGGACGCCACGCGGCTTGCTGATGCGCCGGCAGCTGCCCGCACCGTGTCTATCAGGGCCGCTGATTGAAGCTGCTCGGTAGGTATTGATCCAGCGAGGTCTGGGCTGGCGGACGCCGCGACGTTTGTGCAGGTGTTGATTTCTTTGCATTGTGACCTTGGCCAAGGGCCAGTGGTCGGTGAACAAAGCGCTGAAGGCTTACCGGGACGGTGCGAAGGCGCATAGTTGGATGATGACGGCAATTGATTCCCGGAGTTTTTACACGCGTGGCGACTCCTTCAGCGTTGGAGCTTCACGCGAACATATCGAGCGTGCGCTTGTGGGTTTTGGTGCGACGGAGGTTCGTTTCAGCCAGCGCGGGGACCTCAACGCCCTCGCGTTCAGGGCCTGTGGAAGACAGTTCCGCATTGTCGTCTCGGTGCTGCAGTCCCAGGGAAGTGCAGCTACCGGGGGTGAACCTGAACAGGTTCAAGGGCATGAAGTTACAGCCAAAGCACTGGAACTGAACGCCCGCAGGTTCTGGCACGCCTTCGCCCTGGCAACAGACGCCAAGCTTGCAGCGGCCACAGCGGGTGTTGCCACGCTCGAATCGGAATTTCTCGCCCATGTTGTTCTCCCCGGTAACCGAACCGTCATCGACGAACTCGAACCCGTCATCGCATCTGCGTACCGGTCTGGCCGGCGTCCCTCAATCCGTGCTGCTCTACATCCGTGATCGATGATGTTGGCGCCCATTTTCGGATTTGATCGCGCGCACGGCCGACGGCCTCGTTTGCCGTTGTTGGGGCAAGAGAGAAGGATGTCGGCCTATCGGTTTACTAAGTCGTCTGCTACGCGGCGAAGGTCCTGGACCCACCCGGTTGAACGGCCCGGCGTTCCCGAACTTGCTTCAAAGTTGCCAAGAGCTTCCGCTATCCGCTCCAATGCTTCCGAGAGATTGGCTTTTACCGCCTCGTAGCCTTCATCCGAGCGGGGGTCGGATGAAGCCGAGGAGAGCAGTTCCGCTCCCGACTTGATGACCAGCGAAGCCTCGTACTCGTTCACACATGCACCTCTTGGCTTCCTTGTGTTGGACGTGCGGTAACTCTTCGTCAGCACAACCATATCTGCGATAGCTGTCCGGTCCGTAGACGTAAAACGATGTCTGCACTGGTATGGGCGAAGTTCCGTACGGGAGCGGCGGGCCTTCAGGAAGATCTGTTGCCGGGTTTTTGCTTGGTGTCGATGGCGAGCAGGTGAACGATGGTTTGTAGTTCCTTGCGGAGCTTGTCTCCGTCCCCTGCCGCACGTGTCAATATTGTGCGGTCCACTTCACGGGCTTCGCTAATCACCTGCGCGCCGAGGTCGGTGATGGAGACGACCTGGCTTCTGCGGTCAGACGGGCTGGGCTGTCGGCGGATGTAGGCCCATGCCTCCAGGCGGGATAAGGTCTTTCCCATTGTCTGGTTCTGAACACGGACCCCTTGGGCAATTTTCGCCTGGCTCATGGGCTCCTCGGCTCTGGATAGAACATCGAGAGCTATCACTCCGGCGTGGGTGAGCCCGGCGTCGGCCAGTTTCGCATTCCAGGAATGTTCCACGAGTCTGGCCGCTGTTGATAGGAGGCGGCCGGTGGGCCAGGAATTCATGTCGGGCATGAGCGGAGTATAGACCTTCGGCCTACACGCGGCCTGGACGTGGTGGCCCGTTGGAGGGCCGACGTACCGGGCCCTGCGACAACTGTGAAACCGCGGTATAAATCGGACCTTCGGGGGCTGCGAGCAGCGGCTTATTTCTCGCGCTGCTCAAACTCGGTATCAAGCTCGTGGTGGCGGAAGTCGGTCTCCGGGTGAGACTCACCGTCGGCCACGATTTCGTGGTCGAGTTGGCGTTGGACTTGGCTGTCGAGAACCTGCAGCTTCTCGTCTTTCAGTGTTTCCAGATCTTCGGGAAACGGGTCGGCAGGGGTGATCCGCAGATTGTTTGACATCGGTGTCCCTTTCACTGGCGGCACTCCGTTTCATCGGACACCCGCAACGAGAGTATTCTAGTCGGCCTCGAGCCCGTCAGGTTCACGCTCCTGAGGTGGCAGGGGCCCTCAGTCAGAGCAGGCTTGGTTGGCTGGCGAGGATGTAGTCCACGGCAGCCGGGCCGATCATTCGAAGCCCCGGCCGTAGGCGCCCGTGGTCGTTCGCGCCCCGTTCGTGGATGCCTTGCTGGGACATCGCTGCCCAAAACGAAGCGCAGGCTCCGGGGGCCTGTGCTTGCAGTGCGCACCAGCTCAAGTACACGCCGTAGAACTGGTCTTCAGTGAGTATGTGGTCATCAACCGTATCGGCGGCAATGCTTTCCTGGACAAAACGGGCGTAGTCCGGGGTTTCCATTTGCAACGGCTCCAGCTCCTTGTACGAAATTGTGGATAGGCGGGCCGCAGCATCTTGGAACCAAGGGATCGGAGAACACTGTGCGCGGGCGATGATGCGTCAGGGGCCCATGGGGGCGTCACCTCCGTGGTCCCGGATGAGGGAAGCGGCCATGCGTTTGGCGAAGACGGCCGCCTGGCGGTCTCCCTCGACCGCTGAAATGATCGATCCCTTTGTCAGGATGTGGCAGGAGCGGGCAAAAATGTCGGGTTGTTCAAGGCCGGCCTCCACGGCCAGGCCCCGTATGAAGGCCCGGACCTGCGCCAGATACTCGATTGATGCGATACCGAGGGGGTGGGCGGGACCCATTTCCAGCATGGCGCTGACGAAGGCGCAGGCTTGGAAGTCATCCTGGCGGAACCACCCGTCCAGGACATCGAAGATAGCCGTTATCCGGCCCGTGGGGTTCCCGGTCCGCCTTCCGGTTTCGGCGATTAGCCCTTCGACTGTCATGTCCTGGTGGCAGCGCTCCAAGTAGGCAGCGACCAGCTCATCCTTTGACGTGAAGTGCGCGTAGAAGGTTGCTTTGGCGACCCCGGCCCGTGAGATCAACTCATTGATGCCGACATCGCGGATGCCCCGGTGCAGGAACAGCTCGTAGGCGGCACTCAGGATGCGCTCCCTGGCACCACCGGAGACCAGGCGTGCGGGAGCAGAGGCGCCAGCGTCGACGGCGGGCGGCAAGTCATATGTGTGGGCCATCACAAGCAGACACTACAGGAAAATCAGACAGACCAGTCGGTGCAGGAAATAGAAGGATACTTACTAAAAAATTGCGAACTATCGCGTCAACCCCGTCCGTCACGCCAGACGGAGGGGTCGGGTCCGGGAAAGGTGCAGTGAAGGAAGGGGCCTCGGCTGTGGCAGGGCATGCAAGCCACCGCCGATCAGGGTGCTGAAGTAGGCACACATAACGGCCCAGTCCCGTGGTACAGCGTCAGCGATCTTACCCGGCGAGCTGCGCGGCGAGGCCTGAGAGCAAGAGGGTGAGTCCCTGGTCAAGCTCAGCGTCGCCGTCGTAGTCTGCCAGGACTGGGCCCAGCGCGCGGAGGGTCGGGAATTCCGTTACAGGCAGACGGTGCAGTCCGAGCCGGAGGAGTGCCACGTTTTCCTCCGGGTCAACGATGTATTCCTGGAGTTCGTTGAGGATGTGGCCGTAGAGGAAGCCGTAGTAGGCCCGGTAGACATGAAGAGCGTCGGCAGGGGAGAACCCCGCGCCTATCAAGAGTCCCAAGATTTGTTCGAGGGGGCGCAGCGTGCCCAGCGGGCGCAGGCCCAGAGGTGTGGACAGGGGCCTGGTGACCAGCAGGGGTACAACGTTGGGGTGTCGGAGGGCCAGTAGCCGCAGGTCGTGAGCTATCCGGCGCAGCTGGGCCTGCCAGTCTGGATCATCGGCGAAGATGGCGAGTTCGTTCAGAACCAACTCGGTGATCCCGTCCAGCAGGGCGGCCCGGTTGGCGGCGTAGCGGTAGAGGCTCATAGGGTCCCGCTCGAGTTCCTGGCCGAGCCTGCGCATGGTGAGGCCGTCCAAACCTTCGGTGTCCACGAGTTCGAGGGCGGTGGAAAGAACGACGTCCCTGTTCAGGGGCACTTTCCTGGAGCTTGGACTATTGGAAATGCCTTTGGGGTTGGCCATGCAAAATCATCCTGTTCATTGCACCAGGCTTGGAGGCAAACCGTATGGAAGCTTGCTTACGGCCTATTCTACGCCTAAAGTCTACATTGTAGACTAGTTGTCGACATGGTGTCAGCCAAGGGACCAAAGTTTGCATAGCCGTCCGGGTGCTCACGTGAACCTTGGGAGAAACAGATGACTGCTCCAACCCTGAACGAACACCTCGGGCGCCGCGCACACACGGACCGCGCGTTCTGGTGCCTCGAGCCTGATGGTGGACAACTGCACGTGCTGAAAAGAGCCACGATGGCACAAACACCGTTCGACCAGTTCCTTCAGGAAACCACCTACCGTGACCGCGAGCCGGGAAAACACCTGGACCGGGACACCCTCTACGGCCTGTACACCAGCTGGTGCTGCGTGTCCGGCAAGGAGCCGCAGACAGAACACGACTTCTGGGCCGCGATGCGGGAGCGGCTCGGCGCAGGGGAATTCCTCCATATGAAGAAATGTCCCGCAGTCGCCGATTACATCCTTGCCAGCTACCCGGCCTTGGTCTGAAACATCGCACCGGCCAGCTACCCGGCCTTTGCCCCATGACCCCCCTCGTTTTTGATAAAGCGTTGTGTCGCAGGTGTTTGGGGCAGTATACGGACCTCGTTGGAAACCGCCGCCCGTGCCCACCCAGAACTGAAGGCAGGGTAACCATGACTGACACCAGCCCAACCCCGGCCCACGCCACAACCGACACCGGTGTTGATGATTTTGACTTGACCCCCGATGGCCTGGCTAACGCCCCGGCCCATGAAGAGGACCAGGAAAATCTTGTCCATACCGGAAACAGCTAAACGACCATCTCCGCACCATTGGCGCGGAGCTGGCCAGCGCCCGGTATTTCGCTCGGATTTTGTCTGGGGCCGATACGAGGAAGGCTCTGATCTGGTTGAGGGCCGCGGTCCGGGCCTTGATCGCTGATGCGCCCCCGGAACGTGTTCCACGTATTACCGTGTCTGGGTGCCGTGTACAGGTTGTGCATGAATAATACGGAGTGCTGGGAACAGCGGAAGTGCAGCGGCAGGCGCGTGCCTGCGGACGACGGCGGGCGAAGGAGCTGGACATGACGAGGTCACACCGGAGCGTACGGCATGAGCCCGAGACGAACGTGGAGCTGAACCCGTTGTTCAGCCGGCCGGGGGAGTCCACCATCTTTCCGCGCTTCACCATCCCGGACGGGGAGTCCCTGCCGGGCACCGCCTACCAGGTGGTCCACGACGAGGTAATGCTGGACGGCAACTCGCGCCTGAACCTGGCCACGTTCGTGGGGACCTGGATGGAACGGGAAGCCTCCCAGCTCTATGCGGAAACGTTCGACAAGAACATGATCGACAAGGACGAATACCCGCAGACCGCGCTGATCGAGACCCGCTGCTGGCGGATGCTCGCGGACCTGTGGAACGCCCCGGACCCGGCGGCGGCCGTCGGCACTTCCACCATCGGCTCCTCCGAGGCGTGCATGCTGGCCGGCCTGGCCCTGAAGCGCCGGTGGCAACACCGCCGTCGGGCTGACAAGAAGCCTACGGACGCGCCCAACATCGTCCTCAGTTCCGCCGTGCAGGTGTGCTGGGAGAAGTTCTGCAACTACTGGGAAGTGGAAGCCCGGTACGTTCCGGTGTCAGTGGAGCATCCCACGCTGGACGGCCATGAGCTGGAGCGCTACGTGGACGAGAACACCATCGGCGTGGTGGCCATCATGGGCGTCACCTACACCGGGGCCTATGAACCCGTGGAGCTGATCTCCGCCGCACTGGACCGCATCCAGGACGGCACGGGCCTGGACATCCCCATCCACGTGGACGGCGCCTCCGGGGCCATGGTGGCGCCGTTCCTGCAGCCGGACCTGGTGTGGGACTTCCGGCTCCCCAGGGTGGCCTCCATCAACACGTCCGGCCACAAATACGGGCTGGTGTATCCGGGCCTGGGTTGGATCGTGTGGCGGGACGCAAAAGCCCTGCCGGAGGACCTGGTGTTCCACGTCAGCTACCTGGGCGGGGACATGCCCACCTTCGCCCTGAACTTCTCCCGGCCCGGCGCCCAGGTGCTGCTGCAGTACTACCTGTTCCTCCGGCTGGGCTTCGCCGGCTACAGGTCCGTGCAGGCAAGCTCCCGCGACGTGGCCCTGTACCTCTCCCACGAAATCGGCGCCATGGACGCCTTCACCCTCTGGAGCGACGGGTCCGACATCCCCGTCTTCGCCTGGCAGCTCACCGACGGCCACAGCCAAAACTGGGACCTGCACCACCTCTCCGAACGGCTGCGCATGAACGGCTGGCTGGTCCCGGCCTACCCCCTGCCGGAA
The DNA here is from genome assembly GCF_014639275.1 of Arthrobacter liuii. Classification (GTDB taxonomy): domain Bacteria; phylum Actinomycetota; class Actinomycetes; order Actinomycetales; family Micrococcaceae; genus Arthrobacter; species Arthrobacter liuii. Next base: position 277,825 of record NZ_BMFW01000002.1, read on the forward strand.
GGGCTCAGCGGGATCACGGTGCAGCGGATCGTGGTCCGCAACGGCTTCACCCGCGACCTCGCCTCCAGCTTCCTGACCGACCTCAAAAAGGAAGTTGCCTACCTGGACGCCCTGACGGCGCCCATGCCCGACGGGAAGCACAAGGAAGCGTTCCACCACTAGCCTCTTTTAGGAGCGTTATGTGCCGCTTGTTCGGGCTCCACGCGGGGTCCCGGCCCGTCCGCGCCACCTTCTGGCTGCTGGACGCCCCGTACAGCCTGTCCCAGCAGAGCCGGCGGGAGCCCGACGGCGCGGGGATCGGGACCTTTGATGACGACGGCGGCGCACGGGTCACCAAACGGCCGCTCGCCGCATGGGAGGACCACGCCTTCGCCCGCGAAGCGCGGCAGCTGGTGAGCACCACCTTCCTGGCCCACGTCCGGTATGCCAGCACGGGTGCCCACACACTGGTGAACACCCACCCCTTCGAGCAGGACGGCCGGCTGTTTGCCCACAACGGCGCCTTCCATGGCCTGGACCGGCTGGACGGGCGCCTTGAGGAGCTTGGCGTGGCGGGACTGGTGCACGGCCAGACCGACAGCGAACGCCTCTTCGCCCTCATCACGGCCGAGAGCCGGAGGGCCGGCGGGGACGTGGCGGAGGGGATCGCCCGCGCGGTGGGCTGGGTCGCCGCCGAGCTGCCCGTCCTGGCCCTGAACCTCATTGTGACGACGGCGACGGACCTCTGGGCGCTCCGCTACCCGGCAACCCACCCGCTGTACCTGTTGGAAAGGGACCCCTCGGCCGAGCCCGCTCCGGCAGCTCCCCTGGACGCCAGGAGCCACCGGATCCACTCCCGAAGCACCGAACTGTCAGTCTTTCCTTCGGTCCTGTTTGCCACCGAACCGATGAACCACAACCCCGGTTGGCGTCCCCTGGCGCCGGGGGAGCTGGTGCACGTCGGTCCGGACCTGGCGGTGACCTGCACCTTCCCGTTCCCGGACCAACCCGCCCACCCCCTTACGCTGGCCGACCTGGAACCGTCAGCGGCGGCGTCGCAGATGTCCTGAGGGCGTGCATCCGGATGGGAACCTGACAGCTCTCTAGGATGGTCCCCATGAAGGCTGCCCACGACGCGGACTCCGTTACCCTGGTGATCAATGCGGGTACGCGGCTCGACGGGTAGCGGGGCGATGGGCGACGACGGAACGACTTGGCGGGTTCGGCGGCGGCCGCGTGCCGCCGTCGTCCGCCGTTCCTGACGTGTGTGGGGGCCGGCGGCTTTTTTCGGATCGACGCTGATCCGTGGCCCCCGCCGCCGGCCCCTGGTCTGTGGGGAATGTGGAATAGGTGCCTGGCGGCGCCATTGCTGGTGCCGCCAGGCGTCTGAGACCATCGGTTTTATCCGACGTGGGCGCGGTTAACTGGGTCCCAGTACCCAGGTGCATTAAGGCTGCGTTCCCGTCCCTTGTGCATCACTTTGCAGATAGGACCTCAAGAACGGGCCCGGATTCGATCAAGAATGCATCAAGGTCGCCGCAGGTTCCGCAACAGCTGGTCCTCTTAGGCGGCCGGCGCTTTCTTTTCCAGCGCCTGGGCCATCTTCTGGACCATGGCGCCGTACCCGCCGTTGACCGCGGTGTCCTTGATCTTGTTCGCCTGGGCATCAAGGTCAGCCGGGGCGGCGTTCTTGAGGGCCGTCAGGTCCGCCTGGAGGCTTGCCGGGAGCGTGCCGAACACCTTGGGGTGGCCGATCAGCTGGCTGGCCACCTGCTGGAGCCCGGCCCCGGGGTTGCCCGAGCTGAACGCGGTGCGCAGCTCCTGGCGCAGGCCGGCCAGGCTGGTGGCGGCCTTCTCCGCCGCGTCGGCACGCTTCTGGATATCGGCGCCGTACCCGCCGGACAGTGCCGTCGTGTTGATCTTGTAGGCGTCCTTCACCCGGTCAGCCGGGGCGGCATCCTTAAGGGCGGTCACGTCCGTTTGGAGGTTTGCGGGGAGCTTGGCGAACAGCTGCGGGTGGTCCACCAGGGCGGTGGCTGCCTTCGCCGCACGGTCCCCTGCCGCCTGCGGGCTGTCGGCCTTCAGGCTCAGGAAGGCCTCCAGGCCGCCGGAGCCCTTGGCTGCCTTGGCATTAGCGGCCGCTGCAGTTGAGGTTGCAGACGCCGGGGCTGCGCCGGGAGTTGCGGAAGCTGCACCGACTCCGACGGCGGCCATGGCACCGGCGGCCAGGACGGCTGCCGCTCCGACGCCGATGCGGGTCTTCATTGACGGAATCGCTGGCTTCGCCACGTTGTGTCCTTCCAAATGTTTGCGTGCACGCCGAACCCAGGAACCGGCGCAGGTCAAGTTTAGGAGCGCAGGCTGGGGAAATGCTGAATGCCGCCCCATAATCATGCTCGTCCCGCTGTGCCGACCCGTGGTGCGCGGCGCCGGAAGAGTAGGCTGGCCCGGCAGGCAACCGCTGCTGGTACACAACGCAGAACCGGAGACACGCGCATGTCCAAGGAAGTTCCTTTCCGACCCACATCCACCGCGTCCCGTGTCCTGAACCTGTTCCGTGCACTGGGAATTACGCTGGGCAGGTTCACCGGCTTCATTGCCGCCAGTGCAGTGTGCGGGGCCCTTGTTGCGGGCCTGATCATGCCGGCGGCAGCCGTGACCGAGACGGTGGTGGCGGGCGGATCCACCGCGCTGACCACCAACCTCCCCAACGACGTATTCTCCGCGCCCCCGGCGCAAATGACGCGGGTGCTGGCAGCGGATGGGTCCCAGATCGCCACCCTCTTCAACGAGAACCGCACGCGGATTTCCCTTGACCAGATGTCGCCCAACATCAAGAATGCGATCGTTGCCATTGAGGACTACCGGTTTTACCAGCACGGCGGCATTGATCCCGAAGGCATCTTCCGGGCCCTGGCCGCCGACGCCGCCGGCGGCCACCAGGGCGCGTCGACGCTGACCCAGCAGTACGTCACCAACATGCTCAACGAAAACCTGATCGCCCAGGGCAAGGACGCCCAGGTGGTGCTTAACGGACAGAAGGGCCTGAACCAGAAGATCCAGGAGATGAAGCTCGCCATCGGCCTGGAAGAGAAATACTCGAAGGACCAGATCCTTGCCGGATACCTGAACGTGGTGGGTTTCAACACCAACGCGTACGGCATCCAGGCCGCGAGCCAGTACTTCTTCTCCGTTGATGCCAAGGACCTCACCTTGCCGCAGGGTGCGCTGCTCGCCGGCCTTGTCAATGGACCTTCGCTCTACGATCCCACCGTCCACCCCGAAGCCGCCAAAACCCGGCGCGACCTGGTGCTCGATGCGATGCTGCAGCACGGCTACATCGACCAGCAGCAACACGACGACGCCGTGAAAACCCCCATCCAGCTCAAGGTCAACCCGCCCAAGCAAGGCTGCGCCTACGCTCCCCAGGCGCAGTACTTTTGCGACTACGTCATCCATCAGATCGAGAACGACCCTGCCTATGGCGCCACGCAGGACGAGCGTGACCAGAAGATCATGGCCGGCGGCCTGACCATCAAGACCACCCTGGACCCGCGCCTGCAGGGACCAGCCCAGGCCCAGGTGGACGCCACTGCCGGCGCGAACCCGGACAAGTGGGGGGCCTCGCTGGTAACCATCGAACCTGGCACCGGAAAAGTCCTGGCCATGGCACAGAATTCGCGGAAGCTGCCCGGCGAAGGTTCCGGATTCGTCTCTGACTACAACTTCAACGTGGACGGCAGTGACGCGGCCGGGAACGCCCTTGGTGGCGTGGGAGGCATGCAGCCCGGTTCCACCATGAAGCCGGTCACCCTCGCGGCCTGGCTTGGCGAGGGTAAATCGACCAACCAGATCGTCGACGCATCCAAGCGGCGCTACGGCATCAACTACCCCTGGAAAACAACATGCCATCCCGTCCAGGGCTGGTTCGACAGCACCGTCCCGCAGTCCTCGGACCTGCAGAACGATGAGCCCAACTGGTACCGGCCCATGACGGTCCGGGAAGGCATCTACCAGTCGATCAACACGGCCACCTTCGCTTCGCTTGCCGGGCTCAACGATTTCTGCGACGTCCAGCGCGCCGGAGATGCCATGGGCCTGCACCTGGGCAGCGGAAAGGACGAAAAGATCGACTTCTCAACGCTGGGAAACATCCTGGGCAGCCAGAACGTGGCACCCCTGACCATGGCGAACGCGTTCGCGACGTTCGCGGCCAACGGCACCTACTGTGCTCCCATCGCCATCGCGGAAGTGGACGACGCCCAGGGCAAGAAGATCGGCGGACAAACGTCCTCCTGCCAGAACGGCGCCCTGAAACCGGACGTCGCCAAGGCCGTCACCAATGTCCTGCAGGACGTCCTTACCAAGGGCTCCGGGCTGCTGATTCCGCAGAAACTCGGAGTCCCGGATGCAGCCAAGACCGGAACCAACGAGTACAACAACCAGACCTGGGTGGTGGGCTACACCAAAGGCCTGTCGACGGCATCCTTCTTCGGTGACCCGTTCAATGGCGGCCCGAGCCGGTTGGGACGCAACGTCACCGTCAACGGCAAGTTCTACCCCGCGGTGGACGGGGCCTTCATCGCCGGTCCGCAGTGGGCGCAGTACATGCAGGGCGCAGTAGGCCTCTACGACCACGGGAACTTCGACGCCCCGCCACAGAACCTCATCAGCGACCCCGCCGGGCAACGGACCAAGAGCAACTGATAAAGGGCGCTACGAACTGCTGGGACGGCAAGGGTCCGGAAGGGAAATGACCATGGAAAAGACGCGATCGGGAACGGCCCTGCTCGACAGGACATTCCGTATCTCCCTGCTCCTCAAGGGGCTGGACGGAGTCCTGGAACTCATCGGCGGCTTCCTCCTTTTGGTGGTCACCCCGGCGCAGATCGGCGAGGTGGGCCGCTTTCTCACCCAGCATGAACTCGCCCAGGACCCCCGGGACCTCGTGGCCAACAGCCTGCTGCACCTGACCTCCAACCTTTCGGGGTCGGCGTCGTTGTTCGGCGCTGTCTATCTCCTGCTGCATGGCGTGGTGAAAATCGTCCTGGTCTGGGCGGTCCTGAAGGAAAAGCTGTGGGCCTACCCGTGGATGATTGCATTCCTGCTCGTCTTTATCGCCTACCAGCTGTACCGGATCTCGGTGTCCATCACCTGGGGCATGGTGCTCCTCACCGCATTCGACATCTTCATCGTGTGGATTACGTGGCGTGAGTACCGGATCCGGCGGTCCCAGCGCAGTGCGCCGAAGGATGATGTGGGGGCGCCCCCGTCTTCCCGCTGAGGGTGCGGGGTCAGGGACGGACGCTGGCTGCGCGGGGCAGCCGGATGCAGAAGCAGGCGCCGTTTTCGCCTGGGCTGGTGGGTTCCACTGTGAGCTCGAGGTTCATGCGCTGGGCAAGCCGGTCTGCTATGGACAGGCCGAGTCCACTGCCCGTGGGGCGTTGTCCGTTGTACCGGCGTGCCAGGGCACCGCGGTCGAAGGCGACGGCGGCGTCCTCCGCGGTGAGGCCGGGGCCACTGTCCCGCACCTGGATCGCGACGATGCTGTTCAGACTGGCCTGCTGGGCGGTGCCATGCGCTTCTTCGGGCAAGGGGACGGGATCTTCGACGATCACGCGGAGGACCAGGGGCGTCCCGGACGGGGTGACGCGCAGGGCGTTGCCGATGAGCCCGTCGATGATTTGGCGCAGCCTTTGCGCGTCGGTGGTGGCCAACAAAGGTTCCCGGGTTGCCGGAGCGGGCAGCTGAAGCATGAGATCCACGCCGGCCTGCACCGCTGCCGGCTGCCATGCCCGTTGTGCCTGTTCCAGGAGCGCGGGGACATCGACGGGTTGGACATCCAGTGTGAAATCGTCTGCCTCCAGCCGCGCCAGTGCCAGCAGGTCACGGACAAACCCGTCCAGCCGCTCCGTTTCGTCGGACAGGGTCTGCCCCACACGGACCATGTCTTCGGGCGGGATCAGTCCGTCCTGCAGGGCTTCGGCGTATCCGCCCAGCGCGGTAAGCGGGGTGCGGATCTCATGGGATATGGAGAGCAGGAATTCACGTTGCCTGCTTTCGCTGGCGAGCAAGGCACGGTCCAGGGTGTTGATGGCTTCTCCCACGGCGCGGACCTCGGTAACCCCGGCAGGGTCAAGGGGGACGGTCCGTTCACCATCAGCCATCCGCCGTGCTGCGGCTGCTGTCCTGACGAGCGGCCCCGAGAGCCGCCGGGCAAGCAGCGTCCCGGCCACCCCGGCGATCAGGAGCCCGGCCGCCAACGCCAGGAGCGTCGGTTGAAGGAGCTGGGCTGATGCGGCGTTAACGTCCGCCAACGACCGGGTCAGGACGATCCCGCCGCCCCGGGTGAGGGGCCTGCCTTCCACCAGGAACTGGACGCCTCCCCGGGTAAGGGTGCGGGAGATCTTTTGCCCGGAGAACACTTGGTGTACCTCGTCCGGACCGAGGATGACCGCCGCCGCCCCCGTCACGGCGCCGGCGGGCGTGATGGTGGAGAGGTCGTAATTGTCCGGTCCAAGGAGGTGGCGTTCGCGCAGGTCCAGCGCCTGGGCAGCAACCGGGGCGGCGCTGAAGGCATCGGCTTGGCGGGAAAGTTGTTCCCTGGCCTGGGTGGCGGCGGCGGAACGGATCAGCGGAAAAGCGACGCTTCCGGTGACCAGGACGGCCAAAATGGCGACGCCGGCAGTGACCAGGGTGATGCGTCCAGCCAGTGAGCGCAGCCAGAGCACCAGGGCCTGACCCGGCTCCCGCCGCGTGCGCCCCTGGTGCGCGCCCGTTTCAAGGGGCCCGGCCTTCACGCCCGGTCACTGTCGGCGGAATATCCGACGCCGCGCAAGGTCCGGATCGGGTTGCCCGGGCCGAGCTTGGACCGCAGTTGGGCGATATGCACGTCTACGGTCCGCCCGGCCGAGTAGTCAGCCTGCCCCCACACGGCGGAGAGGAGCTGCTCGCGGCTGAAGACCCGGCCGGGGCTTGCCAACAGGTAGGCGAGCACATCGAATTCCCTGGCGGTCAACTCCACGGGCGCGCCTTCCACGCTGGCGGTGCGGTTCTCCGGGTCCAGGGCCACCGAGCCGACCCGCAGGGTGCCGCTGCCCGGGACTCCGCCGCTGCGGCGGAGAACCGTCTTGAGGCGTATGACCAGTTCCCGCGGCGAAAACGGCTTGGTCATGTAGTCATCGGCACCCAGTTCCAACCCCAGCAGCATGTCCACTTCCTCGTCCCGGGCGGTGACGAAGATGATCGGTGTCCAGTCGTTCCGGGCACGCAGCCGCTGACAGAATTCGATCCCATCGATGCCCGGAAGCCCGACGTCGAGCACGATCGCGACTGGCCTGAGGCTCCGGACCCGCTCCAGGCCGCCTTCGCCCGTCGTTTCGACGTGCACACCGAAGCCCGCCCTGCTCAGATAGAGCCGCTGCACGTCCGCGATCGCGCGCTCGTCCTCAACCACCAGCACCAGCCCGCGGGCCGGCAGCGCAGCGGGAGGCGTTGGTTGTTCCATGTATCCATTGAACGCTACCGCAGCGCCGGCCCGGCGGGACGGCGCCGGGACTTTACCGTCCCCTTACATTCCCCGAACACGGCACTGACCTCCCCGGGCGACAGTTAGGAACAGCAAAACAGTGCAGGCCCTGGTTCGAAGCGTTCCAGGGGCACGGAATCTTGAGGAGAAAAACTATGAACACGACCCCCGCCGCACCCCGGAACCGCAGCGCCCGTCCCTGGCGGGTCCGCGCAGGCGCTGCCGCCGCAGGAGCTGTCCTGGCAGGGGGAGCGGTCCTTGGGGCAACGGCAGCATCGGCAGCCAGCCCAAGCCCGTCCCCGTCCGCCGGCAATGCATCCGCACCGGGTACGACGGCAGCTCCCGGAACCAGCAACGGGAAGCACCCTGCCGCTCATCCGTTTGTCCGCGCCCTCCGAACCGAGCTCCGGGTCGACATCCAGGCCGGGGACGGATTCGGAGACAAGGCCCACCAGATCGCCTACGTCCTGATTCACCACGCCACGGCTTTCGCCAAGCTCCCCGCAAACCTGCAGACGGACCTGAAGACCCTGGAAGCAGCGGCGGCCTCCGACCGCGACGGCGATGCAGCGAAAATCAAGGACAACGCCCTTAACGGCGGCTACGGGGACAAGATCCAAAAGGAAGCGAAAGCCATCCAGGCCAAGGGCGCCCAGACACCCGCGAAGCCCTGACCGGTAAGCATGGTTATCCCATGACCAACATGGCCACGAAGTAGATGCCACCGCCAACCACGCAATAGATGGCGAACGGCGTCAAGGTCCTGGTCTCGAAGAACCTGAGGAGGAACTTGGTGGCGAACCAAGCGGCGACAGCGGAGCACAACGCTCCGACGAGGAAAACGCCCCGCTGATCGGCCATCGCCGGGCTGAACAATTCGGGGAGCTTAAGGACCGCTGCTGCGCCGATGACAGGAGTAGCGAGCAGGAAACTGAACCTGGCCGCGTTCTCATTGTTCAGCCCGGACAACAGGCCTCCAACCATGGACGAGCCGGACCTGGAGATGCCTGGCACGAGTGCCGCTGCCTGTGCCGCGCCAATGCCCAGGGCCTGCTTCCAGGACAGCACAGTCGCGATCCCGGCATCCGAATCTTCAGCGTTTGCTGCCGGTTCCCGCGGTTCCTGTGCGCCGTGCGGGCTGGTGCGCGCCGAAACTGAGAGCGGCTCAACCCGTTGCGTTTCCCGACGCCGAAGCCGTTCGGCGGTGAACAGGACAAGACCGTTCACCACCAGGAAGGCAGCTGCCGTGAGGGGGGAGGCGAACAGCGCACGGATGGGTTTTTCCAGGACGAGGCCCAGGATTCCGGCCGGGATGGTGCCGACGATGAGGAGCCAGCCGAGCTTTGCGTACGTGTCCGTCGGGCTGATTTTTCTCGCGCGCACGGACCGGGCGAGTCCCTTGAAAATCTCGATCCAGTCTTTGAGGAAGAAGATGAACAGGACAATGGCGGTGGCCAGGTGGGTGGCGATGAGGAACGTAAGGAAGTCACCCGAGTTCTGGTCGAGATTCCACCCGAACAACTTTGGCAGTATGACACTGTGGCCGAGGCTGGAGATGGGAAAAAGCTCGGTGAGGCCCTGGAGGAAGCCCAGGATTGCTGCCTGGATCATGTTAATCACGGGGTGACCTTACCCGGTGTCGGTAGCGGGAAGGAAAACGTAGGGCGAACTGGGGCCAGTTTCTGCCCAGATGGGCTGATCCGATTCCGGCCGCTATGAGCCCGTGGGATGGCGGTATCAGCACCCCGGGTGCACTGCGACCTTCAGGAATGCGGCCGACTGGTAGGCATATTGGTACGCCCATGCCCCCAACGACAGCTGCGGGCTGTAATCAAGCATCCGTAAATCGCCCGTGTAGCAGCGAGCGACGATCACCCGGGCCCTGGTGATGTGGAACTGGGCCGTGAGCACATTGGCGCTGTGCCAGCTGTGCTGCTGGGCAAGCGCCTGGAGTGACCGCGCTTCGCCCTGGGTGGTGAACGGCTCGGGGTGGAAGCATATGACGGGGTAGGCGGTGGCGGCCTTACAGATGGGTGCGGTGAATTGCCCGGCATTGTCCACGGGCGAGGACACCGCCAAAGTTCCAGCATCGCCATGTTGCATCAGCTGCTCGGCGTAGTCCATGCGGTCATCAGGCGGCCCGAGGACCAGCAACACGTCAGCACGCCGGGCATGGTCGGCAGGGGGAACGACAAAGAGCCAGAGCCCGGCCATGATCCAAATAACCATCAGAGCCGCGCCGACCACCGCGGCGCCTCCCAACGCCTGCAGGCCTTTCCGTTCAGCCGGGCCTGGAGGGTGCAGTGGGCCTTCTGACAATGCGTCCGCCCGCGAGTGCATGGTGTTGGCCTCCGTATGCCTTGACGGGTGAGGTCCCGATGCGAGGCTACACATTCTTCCGCGGGGCGGCCAGCCCGGCCGCAGGGGATTCCGGCATGATGATGAAGCATTGCACGGCCATGACGAACGATAGTCCGCACGCCAGCAGCTTTCCGAACGCGTCCCTGGTCCCCAGTGCGGCGCGGAACCCGCGGGTGAACAGAATCAGGTACAGCGACACGATGGCGAAAAGCCCGATCGCGCCAAGCCCTTCACCCACCAGGCCGCCCGCGGCCATTCCGAACAGGCCTTGGACAATCTGGGCGCTTCCTCCGGGGAAACGCCCGTACACCCCGGGATCGAAAGCGTTCTGCCAGGTGACCGAGCCGGATCCACACGCTGGCGCCTCCACCAATCACCAGGGCCGGCACCAGAAGCAGGGCCTCCGCGTTCCGTTCACGGGTGCGGTCCCAACTTGGCCGCCCATGGAATGCTCTTTTCGTGTCGCGACTCGGTACCGGGCCTCCGGCCCACTTGGTCCTGGACTCGGGAAGGGCCAATTCCCCACTCCTTCCGGGAACCTGTGAAAAAAACCCGGAATCCCATGAGGGCACCCTGTTGATGGTCCGTGTCGCCGTCAGGACGTGGTGGCCACGGCGAAAAGGCCAGCGACGCCAACCAGGTAGAGAATCAGCACCGCCAACGAGTCTGCCCCCATGCCGAGGCGCTTCTTTTTTGGCCGGAAAAGAAGGCCCAGGAGGTAGGTCAGGGTCAGCAGGATGGCCAGGGCGGTGAGGTAGATGTCCGTGGCCTGGGCCTGGGGCAGGACCGGCTTGCCGGTGATGAGGACTGCCACCAGGAACAGGACGGGCAGGAACGCGTTGCCGCCGAAGATGTCGCTGAAGGCCAATTTGTAGTCGCCCTGCTTCACCGAGGCCAACCCGGTGGAAATTTCGGGCAGGGATGTGGCCAGGGCCAGGAAGGTGGCGCCGAAGAGGACCCCGGACAGGCCGATATGCCCGGCGATCGCGTCGCCGCTGCGTTCAAGGACGACGCCGGCGCCCAAGGTTGCAAGGGCCGCGGCGGTGAAGATCAGGGCCGACTTGGCCGTGCTGACGTGCCGGGTCTTTTCGCCGGTTTTCTTCTTGGAGTGTCCCTGGGGCTGGTCCTGGCCGCCCGGGGCATCGCCTTGCTGATGCCAGGGAAGGCCCTTCTGGGAGCGTTGGACGAGGATCATTCCGAGGACCCAGATCACCGCAATCAGAACTGCAGCGGGAGTCAGGCGGAAGGCCACGAGCGAGTTCGGCATTTGGCTGCCCGCGATCACCACGCCCAGGACTGCGATGACAGTGACGGCTTCAATGACCAGGGTCAGCGAGGCTGCCTTGTAGCTGAGCGGATCGGTGCCCCTGGTTCCAAACACATCGAGGATGGCCAGCACCACCGTCTGGATGGCGATGCCGCCCAGGATGTTTCCGACGGCCACTCCGATGTTGTTGGAAGCGGCTGCGCTGACCGTGATGGCTATCTCCGGCAGGTTGGTGGCGATGGCCAGCAGGATCAGGCCGCCCAGGGACGACCCCAGGTGCAGCCGGTCATCAAGGACGTCCGTCTGTTTTGAGAGGTGGATTCCCGCCACCCAGATCACCGCTGCGGCTCCGGCGAAAATCAGCAGCAGAACCGCTACGGGCAGTGACTCCATGGCTCTCCCTTCCGTGGGTGGTGGTCACCCGCGTCTACGAAAGCACGTACCCATCGACTCAGTGGAAACGGTGACCAGACGCTGGGAACACGCTGGGAATCAAGGCCTCCCGGTCTGCCCGGATGGCGAATCGGGCTGTTGAGGGCCGGCGTTGACGGGTAGCTACCCTGCCGGGAGGACCATCATGGACAGTGTGGAAGCAGCTGGGCATGAGGCCTTCCTGCCGGCCTTCATTACAACCGCAATCAGCATGCGTGACTGGGTGCCGCGCATAAGAGCACGAAATAACTTGCAAGGCGTTGGCGCCCAGGAGCCTTTCCGTGAAAATTAAGCGTTCTCTAACATGGTTAGCCCAGTCCGTTCTTGCGGTCCTGGTTGTTGCAGGGTCGTTCTTGGCGTGGTCCCCCGTGGCCTCAGCTGATCCCGTCTACGGTACGCAAAGCATCTCCTACTCCGGGGTTGCAAATCCGCCTACTTCGGATAAACCCCAGAGCAAGCTTTGGTGGAATGACGGCTCTTGGTGGGCGGATATGTGGACCACCGGCAGCGGCTGGCACATTTACCGGCTCGACCGGGGAACGCATACCTGGGTGGATACCGGAACACTGAACGATGCGCGCGGAAACACCCTGGCCGATGCGCTTTGGGACGGCACTCATTTGTATATTGCTTCCCACGTCGTTGGCGTCTCGACTAACTCCAAGCCAGCCCGCTTACCTTTACCGGTACAGCTATGCCGGGGGCAAGTACACACTCGACGCGGGCTTTCCCACGGTCATAACTAATAACAGCAGTGAATCGATGACCATTGACGAAGACAGCACTGGCGCCCTCTGGGCCACGTGGACCCAAGTCGCCGGCAACTCCACCAGTGGCTTTACCAACACCGTGTATGTGAACGACTCGGCGCCCGGAGGCACCAGTTGGGCCAGCCCGTTCGTCATCCCGGTCTCCAATCCGCACCCCGCCCCCGACGACATCTCCGCAGTTGTCGCCTTCAGCAAGAGCAAAATCGGGATCATGTGGAGCGACCAGCTCACCGGATCCGTCTGGTGGGCCACACACAATGACGGCACCACTCCGACGGCAACTTCCTCGTGGAACTTCCAACCAGCCATCCGTGGCAAAGGGCAGGCCGATGACCATCTCAACCTCAAGTCGCTGCAGGCTGATCCCAGCGGCCGGGTCTTCGCCGCCGTAAAGACCAGCCTTAACGACACGTCCTCGGATCCCACCCTGCCCCAACACTTGCTGCTCGTGTTTAAACCCGGGACCGGGGCCTTTACCCAGTCCACGATCTCCACCACCGGCGTGACCACCACCAAACAGGGCGTCAACGGCACTTCCGGCTTGGTGGTGCTGGCCAGCGACGACGTCGCCAAGACCTACTGGTTCTCGGACCGGCCACTTGGACCGGCCAGCCCTGCTCCGGTGGCGTCGTTCACGGCTACCCCGACGTCGGGTACGGCGCCATTGAGCGTTTCTTTTACTGATACCTCCACGGGGACCCCGACGTCCTGGGCGTGGGACTTCGGTGACGGCGGGACCTCTACGGTCCAGAATCCCACGTACAGCTACGCCGCGCCGGGGACCTACACCGCCAAGCTCACCGCGACGAACAGCACCGGTTCAGGGTCGGCCACCGGCACGGTCACGGTCACGACAGCCACCACGTCCACGCCGCTTGAGCTGAATGACGCCACCGTTGGTACGGGGTTGAACCAGTTCAATTACAGCGGCTCCTGGAGCGTCAGCAACCCGGCGGCTGCCTACCAGTCCGACAACCATTTCGCTAACGCCACCAATGCCAGTTACCAAGTGCAGTGCAGTGGCACGCAGGCCAAAATTTTTGCCGAAAAAAGCTCGGCCCTGGGAATCGTGGGTGTGTCCATCGACGGCGGTGCCGAGACCATGGTCGATCCCTACGCCTCGTCACGGTCAGAGCAGAACCTGTTGTACACCAGCCCCACTCTGGTCAGCGGCACGCACACGCTAAAGGTGCGGATAACAGGAACCAAGAATCCTTCGGCGACCGGCACCTACGCCGCCGCGGACCGGGTGGAAATTTCGAACTAACGTCAGCGAATGGGGCGAGCTCAGATCGCCACTGAGCCTGAGCGGCATGGCTTCATTGTTTGTTCCCGTTTCAGTCTTCCGGTGAGCGGTGGCTGGTTGTGTTTCGGTTGGGTTCCCGGTGTGCCCAGTCCGGGGGGATGGCGGCTTCGAGGGCGTCATCGACGGTGATGACGCCCAGGATGTGGCCGTGGTCGTCCAGGACGGGGAGCGCGAGGAGGTTGTAGTCGGCCATGGTGGTGGTGACGTCGATGATGTCGTCCCCGGTGGTTGCGCTGACCGGTTCCGGGTCGGCTGTATCCCCGAGCAGGGCCGTGGGATCGGCCTGCAGTGCCTGGACCAGGCCGATGACCCCGGCGAGGGTTCCGTCCGGGTTGAGGCTGTAGATGGTGGTGAGGGCTTCGGGTTGTTCGGTGGTGGCGGTGCGGACTCTCTGGAGGGCCTCGGCGATGGTGGCGGTGCCGGGGAGGGCGAGGAAGTCGGTGCCCATGAGGCCCCCGGCGGTGGCGTCATGGTAGCCGAGCAGTGTCATGACCTTGGTCTGCTGCGCGGCGGGGAGGAGTGTGAGGATGCCCGTACGTCGTTCCTGCGGGAGGTCCATGACGGCGTCCGCGGCGTCGTCGGCTCTCATGTGGGAGAGGACGTCCGCGACTTCGGCGTCAGTGCGGTCTTTGAGGATTTTTGACTGGCGGTCCTCATCGAGTTCTTCGAACACGTCGGCTTCGAGTTCTGGGTCGGTGTGGACCCGGGCGAGGAGTTCATCCTGTTCCTTGTCTGAGGAGTCCTCGATCAGGTCCGCGATCTGGGCCGGTTTGAGTTGGGCGAACCGGGCGGAGAGGGCGCGTGTCTTGCTGGATTCTTCGTGGCCGATCAGGGGAAGGAACCGGTTCCAGTCCAGGAACGGGTGGGTGTCGTGAGCCCGGTTGAGGCTGAACCAGCGCGGTTTGTGCACGTCCAGGCCCGTCGCGCTCCATCCCGTGGCCGTGATGTTCAGTTCAACGTCGTACGCCTTGACCATGGCGGTGTGGTCGGTATCGATGAGCCGGTGGCCCAGGACGTCTTCCTTGAGCAGGACCTCGCCCTCGCGCCGGGTGAAGGGGCGCAGGTCCAGTGTTGCTGTGCGCAGGCGGATCCCGTCCACGTCGATCCCGGAGAGGTTGTCCAGCGGGGCGAAGACCCGGTTTGATCCGACGGCGAGGACCAGGCCGGCCAGCCGCGGGTAGCCGCCGTCCTGTAGCCGGACGATGGCGTCGGCCAGGGTCCCGATCTGGTTGCCTTTGGTGTCCAGGACGGGGCGGCGCAGCAGGGCCGAGAGCCTGAGGGCCGGTCCTCCCGTGGGTGCGGTGGTGCCAGTAGTGCCGGGCGTGCTCATCTTTGGCGGTGCCTTTCAGGAAAACGAGATGGGGGATAATTCCGTCGTAAGGGGAATTTACGCTGTAGCGGCTCAGCCGCCAAGGGCGAGCTGGACCACCCGGACGATCACCAGGATCATTGCGATCAGCAGGTAGGTCCGCAACACGGTCAGGCCCCAACGGCGGGCGGTGGAGAGTTTGGGGGCGGTCAGCAGTGCCAGGGGAGGCATGCGCCAGTCCTGTTTCCCGGTGCGGTCGACCGGTGCTGCGTTGCGGCCGGGGCGGGCCCTGGCATAGAGCAGGTATCCGGCCCCGCCCACCACGCAGGCTCCGGCCCCGGTGGCCAGGATACCCACGATCACATCGGCGCCCATATCGGGGAAGAGAACCCCGGCGGTCAGGACGATGGAGAGGATCACCAGGACGGCGATGATGAGCGCGGTAAAAACGTTCGTGGCCCTGCCGTTCACCCAGGGACCCAGGACCTGCTTGTCATTGCACAACAGCAGCAGGAACACCGTGGCCGAGGGCAGGAGCACACCGGCGAGTACCTGGACGCCGACGGTCAGAAGCCCCAGCGGAGCCCCCGGGATCAGGACGATGACCGCCGAGATGACCAGGATCCCGGCGAACACGGCGTAGAAGCCCTTCGCATCGGAGATCTTCCGGTGCAGGGAATGCTTCAGCCCAAGCACGTCCCCCAGTGCGTAGGAGGTGGAGAGCCCGACGGCGGCTGCACCGATGATGGAGGCGTCAATCAACGCCACGGCGAACAGCACCCCGGCTGCCTTCCCCACGTACTTTTCCAGGCCGTCGGCCACCCCGCCGGCGTCGGTGAAGTTCCCGAATTCAGGTTGTCCGGCGAACGTGGCCGCGGTGAAGCCCACGATGGCGCCGGCACTGATGATCACGATGACGATCCCGAGCCACAGATCGACTTTCTCGTACTTCATGTACCGGGGGGTGATGCGTTTGTCGATGACGTAGGACTGCTGGAAGAACAACTGCCATGGGGCAATCGTCGTCCCCACGATGCCGATGATCAGCAGCGTGACCGTCGACAGCTCCGACCCCGCGGGCAGGCCCGGAATGAAGAAATCATGGGCAACCTGTCCCAGGTCCGGGTGGACCATGACGATAACCGGCACCAGCACCAACGACCCCGCCACCAGCGTCATGCACACCCGCTCGAACCGTTTGAACGACCCCGTGGATGCCGCGCCGATGATCACCACGGCGGCCACGAGCACGCCCGCGGCCTTGGGGATGCCCAGATAGTCAAGGCCCAGGCTGATGCCAATGAACTCGGTCACAATGGTCAGGGCGTTGAGGATGAACAGGTCGATGACGCTGAATGCGCCCCAGAACTTACCGAACCGTTCCAGGATCAACCGGGCGTGTCCCACACCGGAAACGACCCCGAGGCGCAGGACCATTTCCTGGTTCACGTACAGCACCGGAACCAGCAGCAGAAGCGTCCACAGCAATGACGTGCCGTAGTTCTGTCCCGCCTCTGTATACGTCCCGAATGCGCCGGCATCATTGTCCCCGACCATCACAATCAGCCCCGGCCCGATAATGGCCAGGAGCGTCTTAGCGCGGGCCCGCCAGCCGCTGGGCGCGTTCTCCTCGTGCAGCCGGATCGAACCGAATGCGCCGTGGATATCGCCCACATGGGCCGAATCCAACGCTGCCCCGCCCGGCGGGGCACTGCTACTGGTCTCATGGTGCTTGATCATGGTCGCCGGCTTTCTGCCCGGGCTACCGGGCGCACAGAAGTCACAGGAAACGCGCCCGGCATAAACCGAAACCGGACACGAAGCGTGAAAAGAGATGGGGAGGGGGACCGAGAATCCCGGGGAAATCAGAAAGAAATCGTGGAATGGAGGGAACAATGATGACTATCTGTCATGACAAGCTCTCACCTCCCAGGCGCTGAACCTGTGCCGCAAGGGAGCGCGGGGATGAAAACCCCGCGGGCACCCCTCCTCGTAAGACCTTTGGCACTCCACGTCGTAAACCCGAAAACCGGGAGCCAATCGGGGTATCCCCTTAGGCCGGGGAAACCTGTCCTGACCCGGGGCGTCTCTCGACGGGAGGGGTCGTTGGCATGTATCCGTGAAGGAGCCTCAGCTAACAAACGGCACCTTGCACAACGACTATAAACCCTCCCGGCGCCGAACCGCCAAAACAACCCGGTCCCGCACTACTGCGACCACCAAAGTAACCGGCTCCGCGGTCCCCTGGAACCAGGATCAACTGGGAATTGAGGGACCATGAGAATCGCTTCACCAGTTACCGTTCGGAATCGCGGGAATTTATTGCCGCGATGACAGGGTTACATGGCGGGCGTTTCCGCCATGATTCCCGAGTTTGTCTTTATGGGCTCGGGCCTGCGCGCGGAGTGGCTGATGCCCAGTAGTACTGCCACGATAATCCAGTTGGCCAGCAGGGATGACCCTCCGGCCGAGAGAAAAGGAGTGGTCAGGCCAGTGAGCGGAATCAGGCGGGTCACGCCCGCGGTGATGACGAAGCACTGCAGGGCCAAGCCGAAGGACAGCCCGCATGCGAGCAGTTTTCCGAACGCGTCCCTGGTTCCCAGGGCGGCACGGAACCCGCGCGTGAATAGCATCAGGTACAGCAGCACGATGGCGAAAAGCCCGATCAAGCCCAGACCTTCCCCCAATGAGGCCACGATCATGTCGCTGTTCGCAAACGGCACCAAATCCGGTCGTCCAAGGCCCAGCCCTTCCCCGACGAGGCCGCCTGAGGCCATCCCGAACAGGCCTTGGACAATCTGGGAGCTTCCGCCGGGGAAACGCCCGTACACGTCGGGATCGAATGCGTTTTGCCAAGCATCGATTCGCAAGGCGACGTGCGGGAAGATTTTGGCGGCGAAATACATGCCGACGGCCATCAGGACCAGACCGAGGCCGAGCCACGTGACGCGACTGGTTGCAACGTAGATCATGACCATGAACAATCCGAAGAACAGGATGGACATGCCGAGATCGTGCTGGAAGACCAACAGTCCCACAGCGGCGGCCCACGCGGTCACCATAGGCCCCAGGTCCTTCACCCGCGGGAACTGCAGAGGGCCAATCTTCCGGCCGGCGAGCAGAATCAGGTCCCGGTGGCTGGACAGGTAGCCGGCAAAGAAAACCGCCAGCGTGATCTTCGCGATTTCCCCGGGCTGGAAAGTCATGGGGCCGAAGCGGATCCACACGTTGGCACCGTTTATGTCGCCAGCAGAAATGCCTGGCACTAAGGGCAACACCAACAAGATGGCGCTCACAGCCAGGGAAATGAAGGTGTAGCGGGCCAGTTTCCTGTGATCCTTCAGGAACCACAGGACGACGGCGGCGAGAAGCATCGAAAGCCCGGTCCACCGGAGTTGGTTCGTGCCGGCGTCGCTCCCGGTGGCCTGGTCAAGGCTTTGGATGACGGCAATTCCAACCCCGTTCAAGGCCACCACGATGGGAAGGATCAGCGGGTCCGCGTACCGGGCGCGCAGCCGCAGGACTATGTGAAAGGCCGCCGCGAGGACGGTCTGGGTGGCGGTCTGGACCCAAAAGTCCTGACTCAGCGGCTGGTTCCTGTCCAGCGCAACCACTGCGCTGGCGCCCGCCCCAGTCATCAGCGCCAATACCAGAAGAAGCGCTTCCAGATTCCGGTCCCGGATTGCGAACCCGGTTTGCGCGCCGTTCATGGCATGCTCTTTTCGTATTGACGTGATGGCGGCACCAGCATGCGTTGACGTGATGGCGGCACCGGCATGCGCTGGCGGTTCCCGCCGGCGACGGCCGCGCCGCAGGGAAGAACCCATTATCCACTTCACCGGCGCAGTCTGTGTAGATACCTGAAATAAGCTGCAAGCAGCCTGTTAATCCCGGCCAGCTCTGCGTGGTGTCGCGGGCACGTGAGCGCTTCCGCGTACCGTGGCCGGTGGGTCGGTGTTCCTCCTGAAGGGGAGGGCTCAGGGGGAACCGAAATCTTCGCGTTTGAGGAATGACACTATGAACGTTCGGCGGAAGCGGCCTCTCTGGGACCGGAGCGGCAGGCGGGGCCTGGGGAAGCTGGCCCTCTGGCTTGAGGACGATTCCCCGGGCCGGCTGCGGCCGCTGATCCTGGCCGCTGTCCTAAGCCTGTCCGCCATCGGCCTGGTAGAGGTGGCATCGGCGTCGTCCGTAGAATCTGTAGCCGCCGGAATCAATCCCTATGACCTGCCGATAAAGCAGGGCATGTGGACCATTGCCGGTGTGGTGATCATGCTGGTGCTGGCCCGGTTCCCGGTGGAGCGCATCCGGAAGCTGGGCTGGCCGATGCTCATCGGAGCGGTCATCGCCCTGATACTGGTGTTCACCCCGCTTGGCATGACCGTTAATGGCAACCGGAACTGGATCGGCGTAGGTGGCTTCACCGCCCAGCCCTCCGAGTTTGCCAAGCTCGCGCTGATCGTCTGGGCAGCGGGAATCCTGGAACGCAAGCAAGTTCTGCTGGGCCAGTGGAAGCACGCAGCGATCCCGCTGCTGCCTGCGGGCGCCTTGATTATGGCAGTGGTGGCCTTGGGCCACGACCTCGGAACCACGCTCGTCATCATGATGATCCTGGCCGCCACCTTATTTTTCGGGGGAGTACGGATGAAGGTCTTCTCCGTGGCAGCACTTATTTGCGCGGTGGCGGCGGTGCTGCTGGCCGCCAGCAGCGGCAACCGCATGGGCCGCATTTTTAGCTGGCTGGGCGCCGGCTCAGGCGACGATGCCCAGGGTGTGGGGTACCAGGCCACAAATGGGCTCTATGCGCTGGCCTCCGGCGGCTGGTTTGGCGTCGGACTGGGCCAAAGCCGGCAGAAATGGAACTGGATACCAGAGGCGCACAACGACTTCATCTTCACTATTTTGGGGGAGGAGCTTGGCCTGGCCGGCACCCTGCTGGTCCTCGCACTGTTCGCGGTCTTGGCGATCGCCGTCTTCAAGACGATTGCCGGCAATACGGACACGTTCTCCCGGATCGTGGCCAGTAGCATCATTGCCTGGATCATCGGACAGGCCGTCCTCAACATGTCCATGGTTAGTGGACTATTACCGGTCATTGGTGTTCCGTTGCCCTTCATCTCCTACGGCGGCTCCGCCATGGTTTCCACCCTGGCCGGAATGGGCGTCATCCTCGCCGTCACCCGGCCGCCGGTATCCCCGCCGTCGGCAACCGCTCCCCAACCCAAGCGATTCCGACTGCGCTCGCCCAACCGGGCCAAGTCCGGAACCCAGCGCTGACACACTAAAGAAGGGCAGCCTGGTTTTCCTAGGTTGCCTCCGAGTCAAAGGGGACGCCTTGCCCAGGCAAAAGCCCCTGCGGCGGGGACGGAACCTCCATCGCAGCGGTCTTCTTCGTGGCGGGACTCCGCTGGACGTCGGCAGGGTCATCCAAAAGCGCGTCACGGATGATCCGGCGGGGATCATACTGGCGCGGGTCGAGCCTGTTCCAGTCGATGTCCTCGAACTCAGGGCCGAGTTCCTGGCGGAGCTGCTCTTGGGCGCCGGTGGCCATACGGCGCAGTTCCCGGACGAGATGGCCAAATTTGGCAGCGTATTCAGGCAGTTTGTCCGGGCCCAGCACCAGGGCCCCGATGATGAGGAGCACGAATAGTTTTTCGGCGTCGATACCGAACATCACATTATTTTACTGCGGGCGGGGCTGTGGTTGGCAGGGAGTTTTACGTCATCAACCGCGCCGCTTATCGCCGGGAATCCCGGTTAGTGGATCAGGCCGGAAACGAGATTGATGGTGGTGGCCAGGACTATGGCGCCGAGGAGGTAGGACAGGAGCGCCTGGCGCAGCGCCGTGGTGCGGATCGCATCGGTTTTCAGGTCGGTGTCGGAGACTTGGAAGGTCATCCCGACGGTGAAGGCCAAGTAGGCGAAATCGGCGTACCGGGGCGGGGCCTTTTCGTTGAAGTCCACGCCCGTTCCGTCACGGTAGTAGATGGAGGCGTACCTAAGGGTGTAGAGGGTGTGGACCAGGAACCAGGACAGGGCGATGCTGCCCAATGCCATGGCGACGATGGCGTCCTTAGCCGAACCCTGGGCGTTAGAGGCGTCCACCAGGATCAGCACTACCCCGGCGAAGCTTGCCACAGTTGCCGTGAGGACCAGAACGTCCGAGAACACCCGGCCCGGGTCCTCTCTGCGGGCGTGAGCTGCTGTATCGTCGGGACCCATGCGGCCTATGACGCTCCATACCCAGGCCAAATACGTAGCCGAGGCCGCAGCCCAGCCCAGTGCGGGCGCGTAGGCCCAATGCCCGGTTGAACCCACCAGCGCCGCAACTACCAAGCCAATGCAGAGCATCGCCAGCAACCTCAGACGGGAATGATGGGAGCGGGAGTTGTAGTCTGCGGCTTTTTCTTCCGGTAGAGCATTCGGATCCATAGCACGATCTTTCCACGATAATTACGCCATCACGGGATGAAGTATGCAGCGCTGACCGGGTCTCGAAGCCGGTCCAACAGATTGTTCCGTGATTGCTGTTGCCTGGCACTCAAAGGCCATGGGCGGGAGCCCAGTTGCTCGAAAGGGCCAGCGTCCCTTGGAGCGGTACAACGGATTCCGGGGCCCCGAACAGGCCGGTTTTGACGGTTACTCGGTCAAGCTGGCCGGTCTCGTCGTCGGCGAGGATTTAGGCCGATGGTGCCGATCCTGCTCCGTCAGGGACGGGGCGTGCCGGGCCGGCAATGGATGAAGATCAAGCAGGCAGAGCCCGGCGCGTTTGGGTTAGATCTGGTGTGCGCCGGACTGGTGGGTTTCATCCGAGGGGAGGTACTGCCCGGCGGCGTCCTTGATCTGTTCAGCGGCAGGGGGTGCGGACTGTGCGTGCGCCTTTATTTTGGGGGCTTCCTCTTCGGCACGGTTCAGGTACTGCTCCCAGCGGGCGGACATCGGCTTGATAAGGCCGCCGCCCACACCAACCACCACGACGCCGACAATGGCTGCAAGGACGGCAATGAGGATCGGGGTGGTGACAGTGGTGGCAATATCCACTTGGTTCAGCGCGGCGATGATGCCGATGCCCAGGATGAAGATGCTGGCGATATTGGCCAGGACCTTGCCGTAGGAAAGGCCGCCGAGGGAGCCTTGGATCAGGGTCTTCACGGCCGCGGCGATCGCGGCGCTGATGATGACGATGATGATTGCAACCACGATCTTCGGCAGGAATGCGATGATGGCAGCCAGCAGCACGCTGACCGGGTTAGGGCCAAAGACGCCGAAGGCGAACTGCAGCACAAACAGCACCAGGGCGTAGTAAACGATCTTGGAGATGATGTCGCTGGCATCGAGCGAGGATTTCGCCATGGCGTTCTTAAGCGCACCGCGTTCGACCAGGCGGTCAAAGCCGACCTTGTGCAACACCTTGGAAAGGGCCTTGGAGATCGCTTTGGCAATCAGGAGTCCCACGATGAGGATGACCAGGAACAGCAGGAACGCCGGGATGAACGTTGCCACCACTGTCAGGCCGGCTTTAAGCGAGTCGAGAATGTCCAAGGTGTGAACCTTTCAATATGGGAACCGGGAGAGGAGCCCGCCGGTTGGGACCTTCCTGCGCGGCCTCAACTGGGTCAACTCTAGGCATGTCTTCTGTTATTTTGGCAAGCGTACTTACTAATTCTTTACGGAGAGTTCGTTGCTACCGGCAGCATCCGGGCGGCACCCATCGACGGGCGCAACCGCGGGTGCCTGCTGGGAACACGCTGGGAATCGGGGCCTCCCCGGCTGCCCGGGTGGCGAATCGGGCTGTTGAGGGCCAGTGTTGACGGGTAGCTACCCTGCCGAGAGGACCACCATGGACATCGTTGAAGTGATTTTGAGTGACCACCACGAGCAGCGGCGCCGGTTCGCCCTGCTCGACGAGATGCACGGGTGCGGGCCGTCCGACCTGGAAGCTGTGTGGAAGCAGCTGCGCATCCTGCTGGAAGTGCACGCCAAAGCAGAAGAGGAACTCTTCTACCCGGCGCTGATGGAATTGGGGACGGGGGCGGGCGGCAAGGATTCCGCGGGGGATGAAACCGAGGACGCGATCCACGACCACAACGAAATCCGGGACGCCATCGGTGAAGTTGCGCAACACCCGGCAGGTTCACCGGAGTGGTGGGAGGCGATGACAAAGCTGAATGAAGCCAACGGCGATCACATGGCAGAGGAAGAACGTGAAGGCCTGACCGACTTCCGTCAGCACGCTTCCCTGGAGCTGCGCCACCGCCTGGGCCTGTCGTTCGCCGTTTTCGAGTCATCCCACGCCGACGGCATCAAGCCCCAGGACATCAGCCCGGAAGAGTACGTCCGCGAGCACGAATAAGGGCCGGGCCTGATGGAGCCAGGGGTCAGCGTGCGATCCCTGGCTCCACCGGTTTCTTCACCCCGGCGAGCAGGAAGACGCCGGCGACGGCAATGGCTCCTGACACGAGGAACAGGACGATTGCCAGTGCGGGTGCGGAGTCGGCCTCGCCCAGGATGGTAATCCCGATGGTGACGGCGACCAGTGGGTCGATGACGGTCAGGCCGGCCACCACGAGTTCGGGTGTCCCGCGGGTGTGGGCGTTCTGGACCAGGAAGCTGCCGGACAGGGCCGCGATGAGCAGCCCCGCCAGGCAGGTCAGGGACAGCCACTCGAAGTCGCCCTGGAACAGCCGGGCGATCACGGTCTTGGCCAGGGCTGCGACGAACCCGAAAAGGATGCCGGCGCCGGCCGTGAAGAACACCGCGCCAGCTCCGTGCCGCCATAAGGCAAAGGCCACGGCAACGCAGGCCAGCACGGCGGCGAGCACGAGGAGGATGGTGACCAGGTGCCGGTCGCTGATCTCAACGTCCTGCGCGGACAGCGCCGCCACGGTAACGAAAAGACCCACCCCGCCAACGCAGAGCCCCACCGCGGTGAGGACACGGCGTCCCGGTGGCCTACGCGTCATTCGCGCGGTCACCAGCGTCGTGACAACCAGGGCGATCGCCCCGATGGGCTGGACAACAATCAGGGGCGAGAACCGGAGGCTGGTGAGCTGGAGCAGGATCGCAGCACCGAGCATTCCGGTCCCCGCCAGCCACACCGGTTTCCGCAGGAGGGCCTGGAGGCGCCCGCCGCCCATGCTGCCGGAGGCGCGCCCGGATGCGGCAGGCTGGTCCTCCACGGCCCGGTGCTGGAACAGGGTTCCGAGGGCAAGCAGGACGGCACCGACGGCGGCGATGGGAATACCCAGCCAGTGATAGGACGTCAAAGCGGACACGGCGGCGGCCTGGATCATGCTCCGACCTTACCCAACAGGAATCCGAAGCCACGATGGAACGGGGCCAGTTTCTGGCCAAGAAGCCGGAACGCCCCTGGCGTTCACCGCCAGGGGCGTGGACCCGGAACTTACCGCTGTGCGATCTTGAACAGTACCCCGGTGGGATCGGTCAGGGTTGCGATGCGTCCAAACGGGGTGTCCTCTGCAGGTTGGACCACGAGGGCTCCCATGGACGTAGCAATGTCAACGGTCGAATCGGTGTTTTCGACCGCGAAATAGGTCTGCCAGTTGGACGGCACTCCTTCCGGCAAGTAAGAGGAGGCGTCCATGATGCCGGCCCGGGCGTCATCCCCGGACCCGAGCGTGGTGTACCGGAAGTCCTCGGTATCGCTCATGACGGCGGTATCCCAGCCGAAGACGTCCTGATAGAACTTTACGGACGGCGCGTAGCTGCGGGTATGGAGTTCATGCCAGTAGGGGGTCCCAGGTTCACCCTTCGCCTGGAATCCGGTGTGGCCGCCGAACTGCCAGGCGCCAACAGCTGCGCCGCCTGCGTCCCCGAGCATCGCCATGTGGCCCTGCTCCGGAACTTCCATGGGCGGCATGAGGATCTGTCCGCCGGCAGCCAGGGCCGCATCCGCCGTTGCCTGGATGTCCTCGACACGCAGATACGTAGTCCACGCATCCGGATATCCGGACTGGCCGTCGTTCTTCATCATTCCTGCTACGGGTGCGCCGTTGGCGAAGGCCATAACGTAGCCTCCGTATTTCTCCTGGTCGCCCTCTTCGTAGGTCCATCCGAACAGGCGGGAGTAAAATTCCCGTGACTTTCCAGGGTCGGAAGTCATTAGGTCAATCCAGCAGGGATCACCGGGGGCGATAACGGGCTTTGGCATGAGAACTCCTGATGTTTGCGGGTGTGGACCGGGCAAGGCCCACCATGACGCTGCACGCCCTGAAAGCCGAGCAGCGCCGGCACGGCCAAAATTGAAGGTTCCCTCGATGGGGTGGCTGTCCGAGGACACCACGCCACACCATGCTGCTGTGCCGGCTACTCCGCGAGCTTGGCGACCGAGTGCGCCCAGATGAAAAACTTGTTGGTGCCCAGATCCTTGACCGTCTTGATGTTTAGGGCTTCCTTGAGCTTCTGGGCGTCGCTTTCGGAAAGTCCCTTCAGCGCCTCCACCGGCGCATTCGCGAGGTCGTCGATGCCCTTGTCGATGTATTCCTTGTCGAACTTCGAGTTGATTCCAGCCATACTGTCCTCCTGGTGCTCGTTTGGGGCGTCATTGTGACGTGGGGCACATTCGCCATTCAACCACGCCAGCCGATATTCCGCGTTGGTTTTGATGCGGTGACCCGTAACTGCTTTGCCGTGGGCGCAGCTTGGCACCGGGGGCTGGCGGAGGACGGACCGCTGGACGAGTCAGCCGGCCACTGTATCGCCGTGGCGGTGGGCAACCCGCCATGCACCGTCCTCGCGCCGGAAAACCTGTGTTGCGCGAAGCACATAGGTGCGTGGTTCGCCATCGACCGACACTGAGGTATGTTCCAGCGCGGCCGTATATGCCATGTCGCCCACCACGTCGCAGACAAGAAGCTCGAGCCGGTACGAGGTGCAGTTGGAGAACTGCTTGGCAAGGCTCGTGAACAGTTCGTCCAGTTCCTCCTGCCCGAAGGCACTGCGCCATGCGCCCAAGACACTCACTGGTTCCCTGCGGGACCAGAGCGCCCTGCGCGGGGCGGCATCACCGTTGTGGAGGGCCAGTTCTGCGGCGCAGAGCTCGGTCCGCACCCAGGCCAGGAAATCGTCGCGATCGCCCATGTCAACAGTATGGTCCTGGCCATCCTCCTGCGGCGAGACCGGGATTGCCGATTCGATGTTTCCCCTGTTCGGGCCCGAGGCCCATTACGCAGCATTTCCGCGAATGAAGACGCACCCCGACGATTCATCGTGGGGGTGCGTCTTATCTCCGGAACCTAGAAATTGGTTTTCGTCTTCCCGCTGGTGGTAACTCCTGCGGGAAGGGCGTTTCCGGCCATGTCAGCAGGTCCAGCCGCCGTGCGATACGAGGGAATTCCTTGAGTGACAGGCGTGCTCAAATTTCCCGAGTTCGATCTGTAGGTACCCAGCTTAATAGTGAGGATCTTGCCCGTAGCATCCAGCGTCAGGATCGAGGGAGTGCCCCCGTTGCCGTTGCCATTGGCAGCGAAGACTGCAGGGGTGGTTCCCACATAGTTCGCACCCAGGTAGAGATTTCCGGCGGGTACCACACAGGTGCCGGCAGTAAAACTGATGGTGTCGTTGTTGCCCCCGTCCGCGATCGTAGCAGTTCCGCTTAGCTCTGCCCCTGACCACCCCGCGCAAAACTTGGCTGGATCCATGGCTTCGGAGAACTCGATGGTGACAAAGTCGCCCTTGTCGAGGGAGTTGGAAGTCGAGCCAACGCCATTTTGCCCAGTCACATCGACGACGCTGGGAAGCGTGGTGTCCTTGGTGGTGGTGCCACCCGCAGTGACCGTTCCGGTGTTACCCGCGGCGTCGGCAGCGGACGCCGTATAGGTCAGGGCGCCGTCGCGCAGGCTTGAGATATCCATGGTTGTTGACCACGACGTCCCGGTGGGGTTTACCTGAGTCGTTACCGTGTTGAGGGCGGAATCACGGACGGTCACGCTCACTACAGTCCCGGCCTCAGTGGTGCCAGTGACTTTGCTGCTGCCGCTGGCGTACATCGGTGCCGTGATGCTCAGGATCGGCGCCGTAGTGTCCTTCGTGTCTGAGGCAGTAGCGGCTGAGCTGGTGTTGCCCGCCGCATCTGTAACAGTGGCCGTGTAGGTGACCGTGCCATCTTTGAGGGACCTGAGGTCCAGGTTCAGTGACCAGGAGCCGCCGTTGGCAGCGGCCGTGCCTGTGACAGCGGTGGCGGACCCCGGGCTCATGGCGGAAACCGCCACAGTAGCCCCGGCTTCAGCGTTCCCGGAGATACGGATGGAAGCCGCGGTGGCGCTGTTCACGTAGGTCGGCACGCTCCAGGCAGACGCCGCGGCCGGAGCCACAGTGTCCTTGGTGCTCGTCGCCGTCTTTGCGGCGCCCACGTTGCTGGCGGCGTCCGTGGCAGTGGCAGAGAACGTCACGGTCCCCTCGTTCAGACTGCTGAGGTTGAAGGTAGCGGACCAGGCACCGGTTCCGGAGGCGCTAGCGGTCGCCGGGACAGAATGCCCGGCACTGTCGCTGGCCACCAGGCTAACCGTCGTCCCGGCTTCGGCGGTGCCGCTGATCGCTACCCCGGAAACGGTGGCCAGGGTTACATAGGTCGGAACGGTTGTGAAGGCGGGAGCAGCCGGCGCTTGGGTATCAATCCGCACCGTCTGGCTCTGGGGCGACCCGGCGTTGCCCACCTTGTCCGTCGCGAAGTAGGACACTGTGTGCGTTCCGTCGCCGCTGACCGGGACGGTGGCGACGGCCGCGTTCACCGTCTGCTGCCCGCCGCCGTCGACCGTGTAGGAAATGGAGGCGACGCCGGAACCGGACGTGCCGTCGTCGGCCGTGATGGTCACCGTAACCGGGCTGGTGTTGTTCCAGCCCGCGGTGTTGGGGGCGGGCGAGATACCCGAAACGGTGGCTACGGGGGCACTCGCATCATTGCTGGTGCCGCTGCTGCGCGGGCTTTCCGTGCCGGTCCAGAGAGCGATGGCCGGGGTGACGGTGTAGTACCAGATGCCGCCGGGCACAGCCTGTTCCGTGCAGGCGAGCGTGGTGACCGTCCCGGCGCAGCCGCCGGTGGCCGCAGTGCCAGTGCCGCCCGTGGCCGCGGAATAGCGGGTGACCGTGTAGCCGGTCGCGGAGCGACCGTTCACAGTGGTTCCGCCGGCCCAACTGACGGTCATCCCGGAATTGGCGGCCGTGACCGCAGGCCTGGAACCGGGCGAGAGCGTGTCAGCGGCGGCGGCCGCATTGCTGCTGCTGGTGGTGGCGGCCCAGAACGCGTACGCGGCGGTGCCGGTGCCGAGCAGGAGCAACAGGGCGGTGACAATCCACGGCAGCCGTCGGGATGGGCGCAGGAACATGAGGCTCATTTCCGGACCTCCGCCGTCACGGGAAGGCTGAAGGTTGCGCCCTGGCAGGCTGCGAGCGAGGTGGTATCCATGGCGGCCGCTCCCGGGAGGGTAATGAGTGCTGACGAGTTGGCGGAAACGTAGGTTGCGGGGGACAGCGGGGCTGAGGTTCCCCGGAAGCTGACACCTGTGGTGGTGCAGCCTGGATGTGCGGCGTCGGCCGTGGCGGAGCCGTTGGCGGTGACGCTGTACACCTGCACCGGGTAGGGGTTGGGGTTGGTCAGGCGGAGTACGACGTCGGCGCTGCCGCCGGGAATGAGGACTGTCTTCAGGTTGTCGCTGGCAACCAGGGCGTCGATGGTGACGGTTTGCATGGTGCCGGCGGCTGCGGACCCGGTGCCGCTGCCTGATCCCGTCCAGTAGGCGTACGCGGTTCCGGCGCCGGCGCTGGCCAGGAGCCCTGCCAGTGCCGCAGCCTTGATGCCGCGGCCGCGCCGGGAGGTCCTTGCGGTGGTGGTCATCTCAGTTCCCCTGTCCTGATCCTGAATACGTGAGCTGGAGGGCTGCGCCTTTGCAGCCGTCCTGGTTGGCGGAGCTGTCCAGCATGCCCACCCGCGGCCAGGCCTGCTGTGCCACACCGAGCCCGGAGAGTGAGCTGGTCCCGGTGGGAACGGCGAGGGGGTAGGAGCCCCGGTACTGGGTGACCGCGAAATCCGCAGACGAGCAGGGCAGATTCCTGGCCACGGCGTCCGCGCTCCTGGTAACCCCCGCGATGGCTGCGGACAGGTTGGTCAGGGAGAGTGGCTTACCGGTGGGGTTGCTGATCTGCAGATCCAGGCCGGCAGAGGTGCCGGGGGACAGGGTGCCGGGGACGTTGCCGGAGAGGGCGAACTGCTTGATGGTGGGATCCAGGACCAGTTGGACGTTCGCGTAGGCGTACTGTGCCGTCCCGGACGGGTCCTTTCCTGTTGCCATCAGGTACAGGCTGGATGTTCCTTTGGGGGATCCGTCGGTGGTGGCTACCTGGAGGGTGGTGGAGTTGCCGGTGGTGGCGCTGGGCGAGAATGACGCTGTGGCACCGGCCGGCAGTCCGCCCATGACGCTGAAGTTGACGGGGCCACTGAGGTTGTTGCGGCTCAGCTGCAGCGTGTAGACGGCGGTGGCGCCCGGCGGGATGGTCACGGAGTCCGGGGTGGCGCTTACCGAAAAGGAGGTGGAGATCTTGTAGTTCACGGTGAGGCCGGCGGTGGTGCTGCCGGAGACCTTGCCGCTGGTGCCCGTGATGGTCAGTGAACTGGTCCCCGCCGGTGTGCCCACGCTGGTGCTGGCGTTTAGGGTGGCGGTTGCAGTGGACCCGGGGTTGAGGATGACGGACGACGGCGTGAAGGTACCGCTTGCTCCTCCCGGCAGTCCCGCGGTGGCCAGGTTGACGGCCCCGCTGAAGCCGCCGGTGGAGGTAACAGCCACCGTGTAGGAGGCTGACTGGCCCTGCTGGACGGACTGGCTGGCAGGGGAAACCTGCACCGCTATGCCCGGTTTCGGATTGTTCGCCGCCGCGATCAGCGACCCCGCGCCCAGCAGCATCAGCAACAGTGCCGCAACCGCTGCCTTGATGCCGGTCCACGTACGACGCCGCGGATGTCCGTCTTGGTTGTGCACCTTGTGCCCCCTTGTTCTTTGGTGCAAATGACGGCAAACCGGGGACGGACTCGCACCGCCCCCGGCCCGCTCGTTTGGCTAGTTGCTGGCTACGGTCACCGTGATGGTGGCGTTCTTGCAGGCGTTCTGGTCGACGGCGGTGTCATCGTTGAGAGTCAGCGTGCCGTTGCCCAGGTCAGTCTTGACAGCATTTCCAGCAACGGTGGCGGTGCCGGTGGGAGCGGTGGCGACAAACCAGCCGGGCAGGCAGTTTGCGTTGCTGGTGGTAACCACGGGCTTTGCCAGCGTCACTGGCGTGCTGCTGGTGTTAGGGTTTGTGGCCGTGTAGTTGATGTTCACGGGGCTGCCCGGAGCGACACCCGGGGCCACGGTGACATTGATGGTGATAGGGGACGTCGTGCCAGCTGCCGCACCTCCGCTACCCGAACCCGTCGTGCTCCAGTAGGCGTAAGCCGCGCCGCCGCCGACTGCGACCAGAGCGGCGGAAGCGGCGACAGCGGCGATCTTGTTTTTCTTGGTCATTTTGCGCATGGAAAGACTCCTAATGAATGTGTTGTGAGAACCCGTTCCCCCATTGGTGGCTCCATCCAGGTGCCTTTCGGTGGATCGATGGCCCAATATTCGCTGGACGGAAATGGGCGCAACAACACGTAGCGGTACCCGAATTTGTGGCGCCTCGAAAAATTGACCACCTGGATAAGCGCCCCACTACTCGTTCCGTTCGATGGCGCCTGACCTGCAGGGATACACCGAACACGCGGGAATCCAGGCCCCACTACACCAAACAAGTGGTGCGCCCACGGGTGGGGAAACGCTGCTGGGACAGCCTCTTGGCCGCGCTCACATCGACCGGCTTTCGAGTATCCGCAACGTCAAGAAGCCGAATTTTCCCCGTCTCTTGCCCTCGGGGAACAGGTGCCGAAAGTTCCCCAAGTGCGCGCCGCCGTCGTACTAATCTGTGATTCAATACCCACATATTCCTTCCACCCCAGCGAAGAGATCGGGGCTTAACTCCTTGGCGCTGGCCGCAAAGCCGGTGGAGGACAGGAACTCCGTGATATACCTTTCCGGCGGAATGTTCTCTCGAAGGGCCAGGGCTTGCCGCCACCGGTGCATTGCCGCGCCGATGAGCTCCTGGAACTCCTCCCCGTGTGCTTTTCCGCGGGCGGCCCCGTCACCGTGGACCCGGAGCAGGCGCACGCCCCGGGCCGTCGGGGTAGTTGTCAGGGCTGCCCGCAGTTGCCGGATCAGGCACGTCAGGGGTGGTGAAGTTGCTTGAATTCATTCTTTCTTCCGGTCCTCCCACGAAACGCCCCCGGAAGGAGCGGGTCACTTCCGGGGGCGGGGTTCGTAGCGTCGGCGGCCTTTTGGCCTGCTTCCGGGGGCTAGCGGCGGGTGTCGTCTGCTCCGCCGGTGTCGATGTGCTCCTTGCGCACTTCTTCATTGACGATCTGCTCGTAGCGGACAGTTTCCTTGTCCAGCCGGACCCGCTCCACCGGGACGGCTTCCTTTTCCACCACGGGGCGCTCTTCGTGGAGGACCACCTCGTGTTCCTCTTCGCTGATGGCAGGTCCGTCGAGGGCGGCGCCGCGGTTGGCGTCGGTGATAGGCTCGCGCTCCACGCGGACTTCTTCACGCTCCACCGTGATGGTCTTGGTGACATTTTCAGTGGTGACGTACTTGCGCAGCCGGGCCCTGCTGGTTTCCTGCCTCTCCTTGCCGACGTTCAACTGCTCCTCGGAACGTGTCATGGCGTCGTCGGTCGTGGGGCCGGACGTGTCATGGCCGACAGTTCCGCGGCCGGTGGTGTCGTAGTCGGTTCCGGTTCCGGTTCCGCTGGCGGCTTGGCCAGCCGTTCCGGTGGTGGCTTCGGTGTAGGTGCGGCCGCCGTGGAGCCGGTAGTGCTCGTAAAGCCGGTCCTCTTCAGCTGGGTCCAGATGCCCATCCGGGTCGATGCCCGGGGCGTCCTTCACGTGGTCCTTGGTGTATGGAACTGCCAGGTCCTCGCCTTCAACCCTGGCCTCCTGGATCGGCACGAATGATTCGCGGGTGCCGAAAAGTCCTGTCTTGACGGTGACCCAGTTGGGCTGCCCGGTCTCGTCGTCGGTGTAGACCTGGCCGACGCTGCCGATCTTTTCCCCATTGGTGCCGATGACGTGGCCTCGCGCAGACAGCAGGCGGTCGATGTGCTCGTTGCTGATCATGAGTACTCCTTGTGGATTCTCGACGCTGGAACATGCCCACCAACCCATCTAAACCACAAGGCAAATGAATTCGCAAGCATACTTACTACTTTGGGGACCCCTATAGGTGAGGGCCTCGGAGAATCGGCGCCCTCGGACTATCGCGTGTCCACGTCCTCGAACACCAGGAACGTTTGGGTGTCCAGCACGCCGGGCATGGTCTGCAGCTGGTCGAAGATGACTCGCCGCAGGCTGATGCTGTCCACTGCACGGACCAGCAGGATCGTGTCGAAGTCGCCGCCTACCAGCGCGCATGCCAAGGTGGCGGACGAGCGCTTTGAGTGTCAAGGGTGATGTGAATTTGCAAGGACGGGTTCCTGGCTTACACCTGGCACGCGCCGCTCTTACGTCCACGAGCACAAATAACGCTGCGTAGGGCGCTACCTAGGAGTGGTGTCGATCTTCCGATGACAGTTGAGTCCTGGCCATTAGTCCGTGGTTCCACTGGTTTCCCGACCCTTGGTGAGCAGTGAACAGGTTGACACGGATGACGCTGGTGGCAAGCTGCCGACAAATGACGTTCAGGCGGGGGATCACGAATTCAGGCGTTCCCCGCGGGAAGACTACTGAGGCTCCCAGCCTACCGTTGGCTCCTCTGGGGAGTTAGAGCTTTCCGGGCCGGATTGACTGGCTGGCAACGACGACGGACAGGCAAAGGGCGAGGCCCACGCCGACCTGACCAGGTCCCCTGCCGCATGTGGCCGCGGTCTGGAGCCCACGGCCACCCAAACCGGGAAGGACGCTTAAGCAGGCGGGTAAGGATAGGCGAAGCAGAATGATGGGATAGAGGCGGACAGGTGCCGCCGAAATGCCACGGCAGCGACGGCGGTGACCGCTGCGCATAAGCTTCCCGACGGAGGATAGCCAAGATCGAGGCCGTGTGCGGTGAGGCGACGGGTGGCAGTGCCCACTGCCAAGGTGGTCAGCACACCCGCCCAGTCGAACACCTAACGGCGCCGAGTGTGCACGGTGTGGATGTACAGCGTCTTTTCGGTCCGGATCCAAATGACGAAGAGTACCGAAAGTACAGTCACAAAGACAATGCCGACGCCGCCTACGGCAGGCCGATCACCACGGGGCCACAGCGCCGAAGATGAATACAATCACCACCGTCATCCAGCAGATCCAGACGGAATTTGAGCACAGGCTACTCATTCGCCCGCCTTGACTTGTGAAAAGAACCTCTGAGTGGGTTCGTGAACGGACCGGCGCGTGCAAGGGGATCAAAGTCATGGACAGCCCATTGCGGGGCTGCATGGCCGCGAAGAAAGCAAGCTACCACGCGGGCGGTTGCTGCCCGCGCGTTGGGCCGCGGTCAGGTCGCTGCGCTTCGGTCCTGCAGGCGTCCATGAACGAGAAAGAGGACACCATCTGCTGGATGACTTCGTGCTCTGCGCTGTGAACCGTTGACCTGTGTTTGTCTGAACCTCGTGAGGCAAATTCTGCGAAACAGGCCACGATGCAAGTTTGGCAAAACCCCCAACGACGTACAAAAAGGTTGCCTAAGGTGCCGTAGAGGGAGTGCCAGGACTTCCACAGAGAACTCATAGGAGGCCAGCAGGGAAATCCTGCTTGCACTATGGTTCAGTTTTACAATCGGACGGACCAGACACAGAGAAAGCCGGAACGAAAATGAGCCGAAAAATCGCAAGCGCTCAGAGTCGGCACTTCACGCGGGGAGTACTTTGGCTTAATTTGGCCGTGGCCCTCAGCCTGGCAGCAACGGGGTGTCAATCCCCGAATCCTGGTCCTGGACCGTCCGATGGGGCCGGCACTTCCGCTGGCCCGGGCACGTCCACTGCGGCTCCCGAACCCGGTGCCTCCCCGACTTCTCATCCCCCATCGGAGATGGGGGCCTCGAAGAGGCCCGGGCACGTGTTTGTGATTAACCTTGAGAACAAGGGCTACGACAAGGTCTGGGGACCCAACTCTTCAGCGCCGTACCTGTCCAAAACGCTGCGTGCCCAGGGCGTGCTCCTCTCGGAGTACTACGGGACCGCCCACAACTCCGCCGCGGATTACATTGCCCAAATTTCAGGCCAGGCGTCGAACGACATGACACGACACGACTGCCCGACATACGCCCCGTTCCGGCAGACGGGAACGGCAGAACACGGGCAGGTCCAGGGCAACGGGTGCGTCTACCCCGCGGCCGTGCCTACCGTCGCGGGGCAGCTCACAGCGGCCGGGAAGACGTGGAAAGGCTACATGGAAGACATGGGGACACCATGCCAACATCCTGCCCTTGACTCCAAGGATGACCACCAGGGTGCCAAAGTCGGAGACCAATACGCCACACGCCATAACCCCTTCGTGTACTTTGAGGCAATCACGTCATCGCCGGACTGCAGGAAGAACGTGGTCAACTTTTCCAACCTGGCCAGTGACCTGACGTCCATCGCCACCACGCCGAACCTCTCCTACATCAGCCCTAATCTCTGCAATGACGGCCATGACGCCCCGTGTGTGGACGGGAGCCCGGGTGGCCTCGAAAGCGCTGACGCTTGGCTCCAGCAACAGGTCCCTGTCATCCTGAGCTCCCCGGCGTACCAGCAGGACGGCATGCTCGTCATCACGTTCGATGAAGCCGAGGGCAACGCCGCCGGGCCCTCAAACGTGGTGGGTGGAACTGCCGGGGGCCGGATCGGAGCCCTTACACTGTCGCCCTTTACAAAAGGCGGAACCACCTCCGCCACGCCCTATAACCATTACAGTCTTCTGGCCAGCATCGAAGACATATTCTCCCTGCCACGCCTCGGCTACGCAGGAGCCCCTGGAGTAAATTGCTTCGGCAACGATGTCTTCAATTCTGGTGCATAATTGGGTTCTCTTTGGGTCCCGATGGCCGCATACCTTATGCCAATTCTGAGTACACCTGCCCGCCGGCCTCCTTCGGTACCCCTTTATTCGGGTAGTGGCTACTCGGGTCTTCGAACCGCGGCCCTCCGTAGCATGGCCGGTACAATCCAATTCCCCGGGGGTGAAATCTCGCCTTTCGAGGGCAACCTTTCGGAGGTTCGTAGTGAAAAGAATACGCACGCTGGGGGCTGCAGTAACGTTCGCTGTTCCACTGATTGCGGTCTCTTCAGTTTTGGCGGCACCGGCCCAGGCGGTCACTTGCCAGACCGGAACGGCCACCCCAACCAACACCTTTCCCGGCGACGTGGTGATGGCCAACAATTTCGAATCGGGGACGCTGAACGGCTTTGTTGTTAACACGAGCGGGACGGGAACAGCGTCAGTTTCCTCCGCGCAGGCTCACAGTGGAGCATGCTCGGCTTATCTGCACGTGACCGCGGATTCGGGTTCCCTGGCAAACTTTTCAACCGCGCTGCCGGCAGCAACCCAGCAGGTGTACGCTGACGGCTGGTTCAACATCACCGTGGAGGGTGTCTCCGGTAACAACGTCCCATATTTCCGTTTCTTCGATGGGAACACGCGTTACGTTGATATCTATCGCGACAATGCCTCGGGACTGCTGTGGTTGCGGGTTCTTGCCCCCGACGGGACATACAACTCCACCCGCCTGATGAGTTCTACGGTGGCTTTGAATTCCTGGCACCACGTCGCGACACATTTCATCCCCAACGGTGCCACGTCAACAGTAGAGGTGTGGGTTGACGGGGCTCAGGTCTATTCCAATTCTCAGGTGAACATAACGGCGACCGCCGTGACGCGGGTACAAAATGGCGCTGAGCACTACCAGCAAATGGGTGACGAGTACATTGACGACCTGATCGTCAAGAGCGTGGCGAGTGCGGCAGCAGCCTCGTTCACGGCAACCCCGTCCTCGGGAACCCCGCCGCTGTCTGTGACATTCAAGGACACCTCAACGGGCGCTCCGGTCTCGTGGTCCTGGAACTTCGGCGACGGCACGACCTCCACGGTGCAGAATCCGACCCACACGTACTCCACCGGCGGGACTTACACCGCCACCTTGACCGCTACTTACAGCAATGGTTCAACGAAGTCCGCGAGCTCGACCATTACAGTTCAGACACTGGCCCTGGCGATGGACGCCAAGGCCGCCCAGTGGGGTCTTGGGACTGCCACCAGCGACGTGACGCCGATCCGTAACGGCGGCTATTACCGCAACTACCAGTCCGGCGCCATTATCTCGACGCCGGCGCACAGCTTGTTTGTCTCCCGCGGCGCCATCCGCAATGAATGGGCTGCGCTAGCCTTTGAAAACGGCCTGATGGGCTATCCGGCAACCGACGAAGTCGGTGGCCTGGTGAACGGTGGCGTGTACCAGAACTACGATGGCGGCGCCATCATCTGGGCCCCCGCCACAGGCGCCCACGAGTCCTTCGGTCCCATCCGCCAGGTCTGGGCACAGCTCGGCTTCGAGGGCGGCGTTCTCGCATACCCAACCAGCGAAGTGGTCACGGGTCTGGTGAACGGCGGCTCGTACCAGAACTACCAGGGCGGGGCGATTGTGTCCTCGCCGGCTTCCGGTACGCATGAGTCGGTTGGCTCGATCCGAACCGAGTGGCAGGCGTTGGGCTTCGAACGCGGCATCCTGGGCTACCCGTCGACCGGAGTGGTCAAGGGTTTGGTGAACGGCGGCTCGTACCAGAACTACCAGGGCGGGGCGATTGTGTCCTCGCCGGCTTCCGGTACGCATGAGTCGGTTGGACCCATCCGCCAGGTTTGGGCACAGCTCGGCTTCGAGGGCGGCGTTCTCGCATACCCAACCAGCGAAGTGGTTACGGGCCTTGTGAACGGCGGCTCGTACCAGAACTACCAGGGCGGGGCGATTGTGTCCTCGCCGGCTTCGGGGACGCATGAGTCGGTTGGCTCGATCCGAACCGAGTGGCAGGCGTTGGGCTTCGAACGCGGCATCCTGGGCTACCCGACCACCGGAGTGGTCACGGGTCTGGTGAACGGCGGCTCGTACCAGAACTACCAGGGCGGTGCCATCGTTTCATCACCGACGTCCGGCACCCACGAGTCCTACGGCGCCATCCGTGCGGCGTGGATGTCCACCGGCTTCGAGACGGGCGCCCTGGGCTACCCGACCAGCGAGGTCTACTCGGTGCCCAATGGAACAGCGCAGGACTTCCAAGGCGGTCGCATCACCAACATCAATGGAACTACGACCGTCACATACACCCAGAAGTAATCCTGCTCTCTGATTAGCACGCACTGACGGACCTTAAGGCCCCTTCAGCGCGGCTAACGGCCGGTTCGCTTGGTCTAAACCCGACCACTGCGAACCGGCCTTAGCTGTGTCACCAGGTGTGGCGACAGGACCTCGAGACTTGGCCAGCCGGGCTACCGCGTATCCACATCCTCAAACACCAGGAACGTCTGCGTATCCAGCACGCCCGGCATGGACTGCAGCTGGTCGAAGATGACCCGGCGCAGGTCGATGTTGTCCACGGCCCGGACCAGCAGAATCACGTCGAAGTCCCCGCCCACCAGTGCGATGTGGTGCACCTCCGGGATGGCGCCCAGCTGGTCGCGGAGTTCGCGCCAGGAATCCTGCTTCAGCTTCAACGTCACGTAGGCCGAGGACTTCAAGCCGGCCTTGATCGGGTCCACCAAGGCCGTGAACCGGGTCAGCACCCCGTCGCCCGTCAGCCGCGCGATCCTCGAGTAGGCATGCGCCCGGGAGATGTGCACATTCTCGGCCACCTGGGTGACCGACATCCGGCCGTCCCTCGTGAGTTCGGCAATGATGCGCCGGTCAATCTCGTCCAGCGGAACCTCGGCAGCAGCATCCTTGCCCGGCATTTTGTCCACGGCCCCTATCGGTAATCCACGTCACAGTTGCAAATCGTCTCCCATAGTAGGCAGTTTGAAGCGGCTTCTCCACCATTTGCGCACCCGGTAGATACGAAACCTGCTGCAGGACGATACTGGGAGCGAATAGTGGCTACCGAAGGACGGACCAATGACGATCTCCGCAGACCACACCGCGCCGGACACCACCAGCCCGCAGGAAGCGCCGGACAACGCGCTCAACGAGGCTGTGAAGAACTTCGGCATCACGGTGGAGGATTACATGCTCCCCGCCCGGCACCAGATCCAGATGGTGGACCCGGAAGGCAGGCTCAAGCCCCGGGGCGAGCAGGGCACCCAGCCCGGCCACGAATATCCTGTGCCCGGCGACAGGGAACTGCTGGCTGCGTACGAACAGCTCGTCGTCGGCCGCCGCGTCAACGACCAGAACTCCGCCCTGGTCCGGCAGGGCCGCATGGCCGTCTACCCCTCCAGCCACGGCCAGGAAGCCTGCCAGGTGGCCGCCGCCCTGTGCCTCTCCGACGGCGACTGGATGTTCCCCACCTACCGCGACGCCGTCGCCGTGATGACCCGCGGCGTGGACCCCGTCCAGGTGATGACCATCTTCCGCGGCGACTGGCACGGCGGCTACGACCCCCTCGAAGCCAAGGTGGGCATCCAGTGCACCCCGCTGACCACCCAGCTGCTGCACGCCGTCGGTGTTGCCCACGCCGCCAAGCTCCGCGGCGAGGACACCGTGGTGCTGGCCATGTGCGGCGACGGCGCCACCAGCGAAGGCGACTTCCACGAAGCCCTCAACTTCGCCGCCGTCTTCCACCTGCCCGTCATCTTCTTCGTCCAGAACAACAAGTACGCCATCTCGGTGCCGCTGGCGCACCAGTCCGTGGCGCCGTCGCTGGCGCACAAGGCCGTGGGCTACGGCATGGCGGGCGAACGCGTGGACGGCAACGACGTGGTGGCGCTCCTCGCCGTCCTGGACCGCGCCGTTGCGCTCGCCCGGGGCGGCTCCGGCCCCCTGCTGGTGGAGGCCAACACCTACCGCATGCAGGCCCACACCAACGCCGACGACGACACCCGCTACCGGGAAAGCGCCGAGGTTGCCGAGTGGCGGGCCAAGGACCCCGTCAACCGGATGCGCACGTATCTCACCGGCCGGGGGTTGTTGGACGACGACGGCGAGGCGCGGATCGCTGCGCACGCCGAGTTGGTTGCCGCGCAGCTGCGCAAGGGCCTCAGCGAGGACGTGCCGGTGGACCCGCAGGAACTCTTCCGCCACGTCTTCTCTTCGCCGACGCCGCAACTGAGGGAACAGTCGGCGTTTTTAGCTGATGAGCTGGCCCGTGACGCAGCATCTACCGACTCGAAGGAGGCAGGCAAGTGAGCCCCACCATCACCACCTCGTCCGAGGCCAACGGCAACGTTTCCGCCGCCACCGCCCGGGCCGCCGCCTCCGCCGCAGCATCCGCCGAAGCCGCCGGCCCGCCGCCGGTCACCATGGCCAAGGCGTTGAACAGTGCGTTGTTTGATGCCATGCGGGCCGATTCCTCCGTCCTGGTCTTCGGCGAGGACGTGGGCATGCTGGGCGGCGTCTTCCGCATCACCGACGGGCTCACCGCCACCTTCGGCGACCAGCGCTGCTTCGACACCCCGCTGGCCGAATCCGGGATCGTGGGCATGGCCGTGGGCATGGCCATCAACGGGATGCGTCCGGTGATCGAGATGCAGTTCGACGCGTTCGCCTACCCGGCGTTCGAACAGATCGTCAGCCACGTGGCCAAGATGCACAACCGCACCCGCGGGACCGTGAAGCTGCCCCTGGTGATCCGCATCCCGTACGGCGGCGGCATCGGGGGAGTGGAGCACCACTGCGATTCCTCCGAGTCCTACTACGCCCATACCGCCGGCCTGAAGGTCTACACCCCGGCCACCGTGGCGGACGGCTACCGGATGCTCCGCGAGGCCATTGACTCGGACGACCCTGTGGTCTTCATGGAGCCCAAGAAGATGTACTGGACCAAGGACTCGGTGGACCTTGGCGAGCTGCGCCGCCTTCACGACGCTCAGGGGGAAGGCACGACGGCGGGCCTTGGCTCCGAGGGGCGGGCCGCCGTCGCGCGTCCCGGGACCGACGCGACGCTGATTGCCTACGGTCCGTCCGTGCCGACCGCTTTGGCTGCCGCCGAGGCTGCTGCGTTGGAAGGGCGCTCGCTGGAGGTCATCGATGTGCGGACCATTGTTCCCTTTGATGATGCGACGGTGTGCGAGTCGGTCCGCAAGACCGGGCGGGCCGTGGTGATCGCCGAGGCGCACGGCTTTGCGTCCGTGTCCTCCGAGATCGTAGCCAGGGTGCAGGAGCGCTGCTTCCACTACCTGGCCGCCCCCATCCGCCGCGTGACCGGGTTCGACGTCCCGTACCCCGCACCCAAACTCGAGAAGTACTACCTGCCCGGCGTGGACCGCATCCTCGACGCCGTTGACGACCTTCAGTGGGAGAACTGATTTTATGAACGAGACGCGCGTGTTTTTGTTGCCGGACCTGGGCGAGGGCCTCACTGAAGCCGAGTTGGTATCCTGGCATGTCTCTGTTGGGGATTCGATTGAGGTGGATCAGCCGATCGCCGAGGTGGAAACCGCCAAATCCGCGGTGGAGGTGCCGTCCCCCTATGCCGGCATCGTTGCCGAACTGCACGGGAAGCCCGGGGAGACGCTGGACGTGGGGAACCCGCTGATCTCGGTGACGCCCCTTTCTCCTGGGGTCGGTGCCGGCGCGGATGATGCCGCCCCCGCCCCTTCGCCGGACGGCAATGCTGCAAGCAGCATGCCGTCCGGCTCCGACAGCGGCCCCGGACTTCCCAATGCTCGCAAGCTCGCATCGGGTCCCTCGTCCGGTTCCTTAGATGCCACTCCCGGGGCGGCATCATCCGCGTCGGCTGAGGCGGAAGCGTACCGTGAGGAGGAGAAGGCCGGATCTGGAAACGTCTTGATTGGTTATGGCACTCCAGGTGGGCATGGCGTTGCCCGGCGCACCCGCGTCCCGAAGGCCGCCGTCGCCCTGGCTGACCCTGCCGAGGCCAAGCCGACCGAGGACGACCTGGCCCTCCTGCGCACGCGTGTGCCCGGCAAGCTCGGGGCCGTGATTTCCCCGCTGGTCCGGCGCATGGCGCGCGAGCATGGCGTGGACCTGGGGGACATCTCCGGCTCCGGCGACAGCGGACTGATCATGCGCCGCGACGTGGAGGCTGCGCTGAAGACGGCAGCACCTCCGGCGGAACCCGAAGCCAATTCGGTGGAAGCGCCGGAGCGCCCGTCGGTTGAAACCCTTGCAGGCGCAACCACCGACTCCCGCACCGGCCTGGGCATCGCCGCCCGCACTCCTGTCCGCGGCGTCCGCAAGGCCGTTGCCGCAAACATGGCCCGCAGCCGCTCGGAGATCCCGGAAGCAACGGTGTGGGTGGACGTGGATGCCACCGCGCTGATGGAGCTGCGCGAGGGGCTCAAGGCCAACGGCGCCGAGGTGCCGGGCCTGCTCGCGTTCATCGCCCGGTTCGTCACGGCCGGCCTGAGGAAGTACCCGGAGCTGAATACGCGGATTGAAACGGCTGAGGACGGGTCACAGGAGATCGTCGCGTTTGACGGTATCAACCTGGGCTTCGCCGCGCAGACCGACCGCGGCCTGGTGGTGCCCTCCGTCCGTGGCGCCGAGAAACTCTCTGCGCGCGAATTGGATGCGGAGATCAAGCGGCTCACCGCCGTCGTACGCGAAGGAAAGGCGACCCCCACGGAGCTGGGCAGCGGCACGTTCACCCTGAACAACTACGGCGTGTTCGGCGTGGACGGCTCCGCGGCGATCATCAACCATCCGGAGGTTGCCATCCTGGGGGTGGGCCGGATCATCGACAGGCCGTGGGTGGTCAACGGCGAACTGGCAGTGCGGAAGGTCACCGAGCTCACCCTCACGTTCGACCACCGGGTCTGCGACGGCGGCACGGCCGGCGGCTTCCTCCGGTTCGTGGCGGACGCCATCGAAAACCCAACGGCCCTCCTGGCGGATATCTAGCCCCGCCCGTGGACCGGTCAGCCGCCGAAGCGGAGGATGACCACCAATCCGATTAGGGCCACGACGCCGGCCAGCAGCATCGCTGCCCTCGGGTCCCCGAAGTTCAGGGTCCAACCAATGCCGAACCTCCGGGGAACCAGCAGGGCGGGGTCGTCCCGGTTGATGTAGAACAGGCCGCCGCGCCAGTACTTGTCATCGTCCCGGTGCGTCAGGCCGGTGTCCTCGCCGTTCCCGCCGCGGTCCCTGTTGTTCCTGGCCAGGACCGCGACGGCTGCCACTACGCCAGTGAGGACCGGGAGCACCACCACCAGCGGCGCCCAGCGCGTCGTGGTACCGGTCCACATCAACAGCGACGATCCCAGCATCCCCAGATCGATCAGCGCAACCAGGCCAAGCAGCACTTTGGCGCCCAGCAACAGGTAGTGCCGCCCCCAGCGCGCCGAGCCCACTGGGCGCGCCGGGTCAATGTCCGGCCTGCTGTGGACGATTGCAGCGGCCATCCCCGCGAGCAGGGCCGTGAAGCCCAGCTGTACGAAAACCAGTGAGAAAGCAGTGCCCACCGATTTCGCCGCCATCCTGTTCGGGGCGCCGCTGGCTCCATAATGCACGGCGAGGTTTTGGGGCATGGTTGGGTACATCAGGATTCCAGCAACCACCGTTGCGGCGATGATGACCAGCGCCGGCGTTAACCAAAGCCAGGGGAACCGCGGGGGATTGGTCCGCAGCTCGGTGTCCACGGCGATGCCCTGGTGCAGGCCCTCGAACCAGCCCCCTGCCGTCTTTGCCTCCCGGATTTCCTGGTGGGCAAGGAAGAAGCAGCCGTACCAGAGGCCGACGAGCACCAGTACAGACAAGGGCAGCAGCAACGGTTCGCCGGTCAGCGCGTCGCTGGCCACGCCGGCCACGGCGACGACGGACCCGCCAACCAGGACCCTCCGCCGGTACAGGCGGGCCTGTTCGCGCACCACGGGATCGGCCGCATGCCGGGCCGGTACCCGGACCCCGAACGGCACCGTGGGGCTCGTGACCGAGGGAAGCACCAACGCCAGCAGGAGGACCAGCCCCAGCAGCACGAAACTCAGAATGATGGCAATGGTCATGGCATGTCCTCCTGCTGCGTGGCGCCAAATGAATCGAGTAACGTGCGGCAGGTCTGCAGCACGTCGTCAGCGGGTATTCCCCGTGCCACGGCCTCAGCCAGAAGAGTGCGGGCCCTGGCGGTCCATTCCGCGGTGGGTCCCTGGTCCCCTGCAGCCGCGGTCACCACGGCCCCGGTCTTGCGGTTCAGGCGGATCAGGCCTTCCTGGCGGAGGAGGTCGTAGGCCTTGTTGACAGTGTGGAAGTTGATGCCGAAGTCGGCGGCAAGGGTGCGGGTGGGCGGCAAGGAACTGCCGTCGACCAATTCGCCGTGGGCGATCGCTTCCACGATCTGGTCCCGGATCTGCTGGTAGATCGGCACTGCTCCGGCCAAGTCCACATTGAGGATCAACGCGCGCACCTCCCTTTGTTCTATTAGTTATAGAACAAACCAACGCGCCTGCCAAGAGGGCTGTTTGGAGCGGCATCGCCGCCCGCCGCACGGGCGCTACAGCCGGGCGGCCCGTCGAACGGCACGGGAAGCTATGAAGTTATCGGGAAGCCCGACGCTGGCCGGGTTGATGTCTTCGAGGTTCCATAGCCCGGGCAAGGGTGGCTGGCCAAGCACTGCGGGTTGGGAGCCGGACACATCAACGAGGACTGGATCCTGCGCCAGCCCCGTGCCGAGTGCCTTGAGGACGGCCTCCTTGCGGACCCAAAGGCCGGTCTGGAGCCTGACGCCCAGCGCAGGAGGGGCGTTGTGAAGCTCGCGCCGCTCGTTGGCGGTCAGCGCCAGGGACTGGAACTCGGCAAAGTCCGCTGCTGTTCCGTCTTCGATGTCCACCCCAATACCCTCGACGTCCTGGTCAAGGCTGGCCGCCAGCAGGCACCAGTCCCCGGACCGGCTGAGGCTGGCGCGGAGGCGGCCGGGATGCGACGGGAGCCGGTATTGGGGGATGCCGTGTCCCGTGTCGCCGTGGTTCCGGCAGGACGGACAGGCGTAATCCGCAATCAGGGACCCCGGGTCTTCCCCGGTCAGCGCGCTGATGTGGAGCCGCAGTGCAATCCGGCCGGCCAGGAACCTGTTTTGCAGGGCGGGGGAACGGAAGGTTGCGGCCCGGTCCAGCTCGGCCGCGTCCAGGAGGTGCGCCAGGCCGAGGTCGACGCCGGACAACCGGATGGCGTCCAGCGACGGCACGGGTTCTGCCGGCATCAGGGCAGCGGCGGGAGCGCGGTTTGGTAGAGCCATGGGGCCAGGATGGT
Source organism: Arthrobacter liuii (assembly GCF_014639275.1). GTDB lineage: Bacteria > Actinomycetota > Actinomycetes > Actinomycetales > Micrococcaceae > Arthrobacter > Arthrobacter liuii. The sequence continues at coordinate 322,152 of NZ_BMFW01000002.1, forward strand.
GCCGGCATTGAATCCGGGGAGCCCGGCGCAGATCCCGTTGGCGGTAACGACGAGGTCAGCCGTGGTGACGCCGCCATAGCGGTAGCTGTGCGTCCACGTTCTCAGGACAGTGAAAAACAGCTCATCGCCGGCCGCCTGCCGCAGGGCATGGAGGGCCAGGGCACCCCGTTTGTAGACCCGGTCATCGAACATCAATTCCGGCGAGGGATCGCCCACCACCAGGTCCTGCGGCTGCACCGAGAGTCCGCGCCAGGCGCTCCTGGCCCGGGCCGCGGCGGTGGCACTGCCGGAAGCCTCGGACCAGATCCATTCGGCATAGCAGGCGAAGCCTTCCTGCAACCAAATATCGGCCCAGGTCGTGACGGTCAGGGAATTTCCGAACCACTGATGGGCCAGTTCATGGGCAATGAGCCGCTGGTCCTCCCACTGCTGGGTGAGGTGGTTGGGGCCGAAAACGGAAAGGGACTGTGCTTCCAACGGGATTTCCAGATCATCATCGGCCACCACCACCGTGTAGCCGGCGAACGGATAGGGGCCGAAGCAGGTCTGGAAGGTTTCCATCATTTGCTCCTGGCGGTTGAGGGCCGCAGCGGCGGGCACCATCAGGGCCGGCGGCGCCGCGACGTACTGCGGGACCAGGCGGGGTCCGCCGTCGTCCCGGACTTCCGCGCGGTGGGACGGGGAATGGTGCTGGAGGGCGATCGGCCGGAGGTCGTAGCGGCCGATCTGCACGGTGGCCAGGTAGGTTGCCATGGGTTCGGATTGTTCGAACACCCAGGTTTCGCGGCTGGCCTTGGCGTGGCGGGAGACCAGCACGCCGTTGCAGACCACCCTGTAATTGGCCTCGGTGGTGATGGTGAAGCCGAAGCTGGCCTTCTGGCTGGGATGGTCGTTGCAGGGAAACCACGACGGCGCCCCCGTGGGCTGACCTGCCACGAGGACCCCGTCGGTGAGCTCTTCCCAGCCCACCTCGCCCCAGTTGCCGCGCAGGGGACCGGGCGCACCGCTGTACCGGATGTCCAGGTTGAACTCCGTACCGGCCGGCAGCGGACGCGCGGGCGTGATGAACAGCAGGTTCCCGCGCTGGCTGAACCTCACTGCACGCTGCCCATCCACCTGGACTTTCGATACGCGCAGCCCCGCCAGGTTCAGGGTCACCGTGCCCAGGTTTACGTTGGAGCGTGCGGTGATGGCCGCATGCCCGGAGAGCCTGTTTGAGGACACACGGTAGTCCAGGTAGAGCTCGTAGCGGGACACCTCGTATTCCGCGGACCCGTGGCCCGGGGTGTAGGGATCCGGCAAGGAGCGGGAGGCACGTGCGGCACCGGAGCCGGCGATTGCTACTGGCAGGTGCTCCTGGGGTGCGGTCACTGTAGCTGGGCCTCTCGGGCGGGAACGGCTGCGGCCGGGGACGCCCATGGGCTGACCGGGTTTCCGATCCAGTAGCTGGCCGCCGGAACGGTTTCGCCGCGCATCACCAGGGATGCGGGCCCTACCGTGCCGCCGGCCCCGATACGTGCTGCGGGCAGGATCACTCCATGCGGGCCCATGGTTGCCCCCGCTTCAAGCGTAACCGTGTCGATGCTCATCACCCGGTCGTGGAACAGATGGGTCTGGACCACGCAGCCCCGGTTGACAGTTGAGTTTTCGCCGAGCGTGACCAGGTCCGCCTCGGGCAGCCAGTAACTTTCGCACCAGGTGCCCGAGCCGATCTTGGCGCCGAGGCCCCGAAGCCACCAGACGAGGGCGGGGGTCCCCGCGGCTGCCCGGGCGAACCAGGGTGCGGTGACCATTTCAATGAACGTGTCCACCACCTCATTGCGCCAGATGAATGAACTCCACAGGGGGTGTTCGCTGGCATCGATCTTCCCCACGAGCAGCCACTTGGCCGCCACGGAACTTGCGGCCGCCACGCCGCCTGCCGCCAGGAGCACGGGCGCCCCGAGCAGGGCGGCGATGCCGTACCCGGCGTAGCTGGCTATCCAGTCAAGGGCCACGAGGATGCCGACGGCGATGGCCGCCGTGAGCACGACGGGTACCGCCCGGCACAATTCCCAGCAGGCGCGGTAGATCTTGAGCCGCAGGGGAGGCTTGTACGTCAGGCTCTGGTCCACCTCCATGCGGGCACGGCGGAGCCGCACCGGCGGGCTCCCCAGCCAGGACGTCCCGGACTTCGCCTTCGCCGGGGTGGCCGATAGGACGGCAACCAGGGAGTTCTTGGGCACGCTGCGGCCCGCCCCCGTCATGCCTGAGTTGCCCAAAAACGCCCGCTTGCCGATCTTCGCGGGTGCGATCCTCATCCACCCGCCCCCGAGCTCGTACGAGGCAATCATGGTGTCATCGGCCAGGAACGCCCCGTCCCCCACCGTGGTCATGGAGGGCAGCAGCAGAACGGTGGACGCCTCCACGTTCCGGCCAACCTTGGCGCCCAGCAGCCGCAGCCAGACAGGGGTGAACAGGCTCGCGTACAGGGGAAAGAGCAGGTCCCGGGCCATATCCAGGACCCGTTCCGTGGCCCACACCCGCCAGCCGGTAAAGCTGCGCACGCGGTAGTGGCCTTCCTTGAGTCCCAGACCGAGCAGGCGCACGACGGCGGCCGTCAGGACCATGTTGGACAGGAACCAGAGCGCGGCCGCGGCCGGCACCGCCCACAGCAGCGACACGCCGCCCGAGGACAGGGACCCGTGTCCCCGTACGGCGGCGATCACGGGCAGGGCGCCAAGTGCGGCGGACACGAAGGGGATCAGCGACAGCAAGGCCGCGGCCAGCGCGTAGAGGCCAAAGGACAGCACCGCCTTCAGGCCCGCCGGCGGCCTGGCCGGCCAGTCCTGCTGGGCTTTGCCCAGGCGCTCGGCAGGTGAGCCCGCGAAACGCTGGTTCGCCTTGACCTTCCCCAGGACCGCCGAACCGGGCAACACCTCTGCCCCGGCACCGATCCTCGCGCCCGGCATCAGGGTGCTGCGGGAACCGACAGTGGCGCCCGCGCCCACCCGGACGTGGCCGATATGGACCAGGTCGCCATCCACCCACCAGCCCGAAAGATCCACCTCGGGTTCAACTGAGCAGCCGCTGCCCAGGCTGAGCATGCCGGTCACGGGCGGGACGGAGTGAAGGTCAACGTCCTTGCCCACCTTGGCGCCCAAGGCCCGCGCGTAGTAGGGAACCCAGGGTGCTCCGGCAAGGCTGATGGCCCCGGAAAGGTCAGCGATCTGTTCCGACAGCCACAGCCGCAGGTGCACCCTCCCGGAGCGTGGATAGCTGCCCGGCACAACCCTCCGGAGCAGCAGGCGCGCCGCCGCGACGGAGATTGCCATCCGGCCCAGCGGGCTGACGAACACGAGCCAGGACGCCAGCACCCACCACCAGGAAACGGTGGGGGCGGAGCTCAGCACACCCCAGGCGGCCAGGAGGTTGTTGATGGCCATGAGGTAGGTCAGCCAGCGCATGGCCACCAGCACGTGCAGCGGCAGGCCGGCGAGGATCTGGAAGACCTGGGATTTGCGGGCCGTCGGGCGCACGGAACGTTCCGTGGGCGCGGAAGCCGCCGCGCCGCCGTCGGGCGCTGAAAGTTTGGCGAGTTCGATCAGGGCGGCCACCCGCGGACGTGCGTAGACGTCCGCCACGGTGATGGTGGGGTAGCGCACCCGGAGGGCCGATACCAGCCGGGCCGCGGCCAGGCTGCTGCCGCCGTAGGCGAAGAAATCGGCGTCCAGGCTGTCCGGGGGAGTGCCCAGGACGTCCGCCCACTGCTGGACGATCCACGTAGACTGGACGTCCAGGTCCGGCACCACGGATTCGCCTGTGTCCGCGGGCGCCAGCGGCCACGGCAGGGCATGCCTGTCCACCTTGCCGCTGGTCTTCACCGGAAGGCCGTCCAGGACGGTCAGGAGTGGAATGAGGGCCGCGGGGAGTTGGGCTGCCAGCAGGTTCCGCGCCTTGTCCAGGTCGGGGGAGGTCCCGGGTGCGGGCACCAGGTAGCCCACCAGGACCTGGTTCCCGCCGGCGGCGCCCTGGACTGCGGCAGCCGCGCCCTGGATGCCGGGCAGGGACTGCAGGGCTGCGTCGATTTCGCCGAGCTCGATCCGCCGCCCGCCGAGTTTCACCTGCTCATCGGCGCGGCCCATGAAGAGCAGGCCTTCGAGCTCGTAGCGCACCAGGTCACCGCTGCGGTAGGCGCGGTCCCAGCCCAGGGTGTCCATGGGCGCGTACTTTTCTGCGTCCTTGGCTGGGTCCAGGTACCTGGCGAGGCCAACACCGCCGATGATCAGCTCCCCCACCTGCCCTTCGTCCACGGGGATTCCCGCAGCATCGACGACGGCGAGGTCCCACCCGTCCAGGGGCAGTCCGATCCGCACCGGCCCGGTTCCGTCCATCCGGGCGGCGCAGGCAACGACGGTCGCCTCGGTGGGGCCGTAGGTGTTCCAGACTTCGCGTTCGTCCACGGCGAGCCGTGCTGCCAGCTCGGGCGGGCAGGCTTCGCCGCCGAAGATCAGCAGCCTGACCGCCTCCAGCGATTCGGCGGGCCACAGCCCGGCCAGGGTGGGAACGGTGGAGACCACCGTGATCCCGTTCGTGATCAGCCACGGTCCCAGGTCCATGCCGGTCCGGACCAGCGACCGCGGAGCGGGCACCAGGCATGCGCCGTTCCGCCAGGCCAGCCACATCTCCTCACATGAGGCATCGAATGCCACGGACAGGCCGGCCAGGACCCGGTCCGACGTGTTCACCGGATTCGCCGGAAGGAACAACCGCGCCTCGGCGTCCACGAACGCGGCGGCCGACCGGTGCGTCACCGCCACGCCCTTGGGCTTGCCGGTGGAACCGGAGGTGAAAATCACCCACGCATCATCGTCGACGCCGGGCTGCCGGGGGCTTGGGAAGGGCGCGGTCCTGCCTGGAAGGGTGGCGATTTCCCCGGCGCGGAGAATGGCCGCGACGCCGGCTTCTTCGAAGACCAGGCTGGCCCGCTCTTCCGGGTCGTCCGCATCAACCGGCACGTAGGCTGCCCCCACCAGCAGCGTGGCGAGGATGGCGATATAGAGCTCATTGGTGCCGGACGGGATGCGGATCCCCACCTTGTCACCGGCCCCGATCCCGTCCCTGTGCAGGCGGCGGGCATACTCCTTGGCCGCGGCGTGCAGGTCGGCATAGCTCAGGGACACCCTGCCGTCGTCGAGGGCGGAAGCGTCAGGGAACTGCCGGGCCGTTTCCTCAAAGACCTGCACCAAGGTACGCGGCGGGGCTGCCTTCGCGGCACCTGCCAGCTGGGGGAGGTGCTCCCCGCTGGGGCCTACCGCGACGGTTTCCTCTTTTGCAGCCGATTCCGGCAGATCAGAAACATTCACCGGCCGAAGTTACTCTGCTGCAGTGAACGGACGGTGAACGGCGGCGCTTGCCGGCCGTGCCGTTGGCTTGTGCCAGTGGGTGCCGCGGCAGGAAAAACTCCGCCGTCGAGATGAAAGCTGAGCAACTCCGCACGGAACCTGACGGCCTCCACGAAATCAGCCAGGGCTTCACTGGCGTCGGGTCCGGATTTGTGAACCAGCCGCCGCAAGGGACCGGTGACCTTTTCCTTGACCGCCAGGTATGTGACCCCTGAGTAGTCGGTGAGCGTGAACGTCCGGACCACCCGTGCCAGTCGCAGCGGCAGCCCGTAGGTCCAGGTCATGGACTTCCCTTCGCTCAATCCGACCAGGACGGAAAGGCTCTTCCTGCTGCGTTCCCGCGTTTGGACGCGGATCCTTCCGCCGGAGACCATGTCGCCGTGGGCAGCAACAATCCCGGACTCCCACACCGCATAGTTGCCGGCGTCGGTCAGGATGTCCCACACCGTGGGTGTCCCGGCAAGGATGAGGGCCTCCGCCTCGAAAGAATGCATACTCTCAGGTTATTGCGTAGGCGAGGGAGGCGTCACTTTAAATGGGCTCCCGGGACCTGTGATCTTCGCCCATGCGGGATGACAAATCTGCAGTTGTGCAAAGTGTGCAGCTGTGCAAAAATATTACACATGCCCCCCACTTCTTCGCCTTCGCTGCGCGAGCGCAAAAAGGCCGAAACCTGGTCCGCCATCCATGAGGCTGCTGCGTCCCTTGCGCAGCAGCGCGGCCTTGAGCACGCCACGGTGGAAGCAATCGCCGAGAGTGCAGGGGTTTCGCCCCGGACGTTCTTCAACTATTTCCCCGCCAAGGAGGACGCCGTCCTGGGCCTCCACGAACCGGTGCTTGACCCCAGTGAGGCCGCGAAGCTCACTGGCGCGGAAGATCTCCTGGGGCAGGCCACCCTGCTGCTTGTCGCCGTCGCCCGTTCCGCCCTGGGCGGGACAAACACGGCCAGGCGCCGCCAGCTCCTGAAGCGGTATCCGCACCTGTTCGCGCGCCAGCTGGAGGTCATGGTGAAGGCCGAAGCGCTGGTGCGCCAGGCCGTGGTTGACCATCTCGCCGCTGATCCGTACTGGGCTTCCAGTGCTGAAGGCTTCAGCGCCGAGGAGACCGCGCGGATGCTGGTGATGCTCGCATCGGTGCCCGCCAAGTTCACGGCGCAGGCCGCAGATTTCGACCCCGCATCGGGCATGACCCCCGAAGACCTCGCGCCCGCTGTGGCGCTTTTTCATCACTTGCAAAGGAAACTCTCATGACCACGGCCCCTTCGCCCGAAACGGCGCAGGCCCCGCAGAAGCAGCACATCGTGCTTCTTTTCGTGGGCCTGATGCTCTCGATGCTCCTCTCCGCCCTGAACCAGACGGTCCTCAGCACTGCGCTGCCCACCATCGTGGGTGAACTCCACGGCGTCAGCGACATGCTCTGGGTGATCACCGCGTTCATCCTCACCTCCACCATCAGCATGCCCATCTACGGCAAGCTTGGTGACCTGATGGGGCGTAAATCCCTGCTGATCGCAGCGATCCTGCTGTTCATGGCCGGCTCCGTGGTGGGCGCGCTCGCCAACGACATGGGCGTCCTGATCGCCGCCCGCGTCATCCAGGGCCTGGGCGGCGGCGGCCTGATGATCCTGTCGCAGGCAGTCATTGCCGACGTCGTCCCGCCCCGGGAGCGCGGCAAATACATGGGCATGATGGGCGGCGTCTTCGCCATCGCCTCCGTGGCCGGCCCGCTCCTGGGTGGCTGGTTCACCGAAGGCCCCGGCTGGCGCTGGGTCTTCTGGATCAACATCCCGCTGGGGCTGCTGGCCCTTGCCGGTGCTGCATTCTTCCTCAAGCTCCCCAAGCACGCCGGCAAGCCCAAGCTGGACCTGGGCGGCATGGTGCTGATGGCCGTCGCCACCACCTGCCTGGTGCTCTTCGCCACCTGGGGCGGCAGCAAGTACGAGTGGTCCGACCCGATCATCATTGCGCTGATCGCGGGCACCGTGGTGAGCGCCGTGGCCTTCGTCCTGGTGGAGCGCCGCACCGCCGAGCCCATCATCCCGCTGCACCTGTTCAAGGACCTGAACTTCAATCTGTCCACGTTCGCGGGCCTGCTGATCGGCGTGGCCATGTTCGGTGCCATCGGCTACCTGCCCACGTACCTGCAGATGGCCTTCAGCGTGAACGCCACCGAATCCGGTCTGCTGATGATCCCCATGATGGGCGCCCTCCTGGTGGCCTCCGTGGGCTCCGGCCAGCTGGTCAGCCGCACCGGCCGCTACAAGTGGATGCCGATTGCCGGATCGCTGCTGGTGGCGGTGGCCCTGGTGCTGCTCTCCACCCTGAAGCCCGGCCAGCCGCTGTGGGAGATCTGCGCGTACCTCGCGGTCATGGGCCTGGGGCTGGGCCTCAGCATGCAGATCCTGGTGCTGGTGGTGCAGAACTCCTTCCCGCTGCGTGAAGTGGGCACGGCGACGGCGTCCAACAACTTCTTCCGCCAGATCGGCGCCACCCTGGGCTCGGCCGTGGTGGGAAGCCTGTTCGCCAGCCGCCTTGCCCAGCTGCTCACCGAGCGCATGCCTGCCGCCGCCACCGGCGGGGGCGCGCAGGGCGGGTCCAACTCGCTGACGCCGGCCCTGGTCAACAAGCTGCCCGCGCAGATCAAGGACATCATCATCTCCTCCTACAACGACGCCCTGACCCCCATCTTCATCTGGATGGTCCCGCTGGCGCTGATCGCCGCCGCGGTGCTGTTCTTCGTCAAGGAGAAGCCGCTGGCCACCGCCGTGGAGCACGATGTCCTGTCCGAGTCCATCAGCGAAGGCAACATCCTCATCGCTGCCGACGACGAGGCGCCGGCCGCATCCCGGTAGCCCGCAGGTGCGACGGCGGCCCCGTGCCGCCGTCACGTTGTCAATTTTTGTAAATTGCCCTTTACTGTGCGGGCTCGAGTCATTAAAGTGATTCGTGTCATAGTCCGGATGGGCGCCGGGGGGCGTCCGGGAAGGGGGAGTGCATCACCACTGACCGTTACCAGAAGACAATTGACCACTACGTTGAAAGCCCCTCCTAGGAGGGGCTTCCCCTTTGCGCCTCGGAAGCGTCGCCCGAAATCCCTGCACTTCAGGCATTCCTTCCATTTCCAAGTTACCGCGCAGCCCGGGCCTTGCGGCAATGCCCCGGGGGTACCGCATACTGGCGCTCGAAGAGGAAGGGGAGCGGGTAGGTATGCATGATGTGGTGATTGTGGGGAGCGGGCCCACCGGGCTGGTGCTGGCGGGGGAGTTGCGGCTGGCGGGGGTGGACGCCGTGGTCCTTGAGCGGCGGGAGTCGCAGGAGCTGGCGGGCTCGCGCGGCGGCGGAATCCATTCACGCACCATCGAGCTGCTGGACCAGAGGGGTATTGCTGAACGGTTCCTCGCCGAGGGAAAGACGCTGCAGACGGCATCGTTCGGCAGCACCCAGCTGGACCTGGGCAGCCTGCCCACACGCCATCCGTACACGCTGGCGCTGTTCCAGAACCACATCGAGCAGCTGCTGCTTGAATGGGTGGAGGAGCTGGATGTGAAGATCCGGCGCGGCGTGGAGGTCACCGGCGTTTCAGCGGACGACGGCGGCGTGGACGTTCAGCTCGCGTCCGGCGGTCCAGTGCGGGCCAGGTACCTCGTGGGCGCCGACGGCGGGCGCAGCGTGGTGCGGCGCTCGGCCGGCATCCCGATGGTGGGCCCGGACGCGACCCGCAGCAGCCTGATCGCTGAAGTGAAGGTGGCGGGGGAGCCCGTCCAACAGGGGAAGGTGGATGCGCGCGGCATCCACGGGCTGTACCCGATGGGCGACGGCGTGGTCCGGGTGGTGGTGACCGAAGCCTCCCTGGGCCCTGCCAAGGAGCCCACCCTAGAGGACCTGCGGCAGGCTTTGGCCGACGTGTTCGGGACGGACTTCGGCGTGCACAGCCCCATCTGGCTGTCGCGTTTCACCAACGCCACACGGCAGGCGGAGACCTACCGGAAGGGACGGGTGCTGCTGGCCGGTGACGCCGCGCATGTCCACTCACCCACGGGCGGGCTTGGCATCGGGCTCGGGGTGCAGGATGCCGTCAACCTGGGCTGGAAGCTGGGGCAGGTGGTGCGGGGCATCTCCGGGGAGGACCTGCTGGACACCTACCACGCCGAGCGCCACCCGGCGGGGGAGCGGGCGCTCAAGTACACCATGGCGCAGTCCCTCTTCCAGAAGGCAGACCCCCGCCAGGAGGCACTGCGCGACCTGCTGGACGAGGTGCTCCGCGTCGACGGTGCGGGTGCGCCCATAGCGGGGCTGGTCACCGGGCTGGACGTCGCCTACCCGCTCGGCACGGGGCATCCGCTCCTGGGACGGCGCATGCCGGACCTGGACATCATGGGTGCTGATGGCCCGGCGCGGGTGTACGAGCTACTGCACCAGGCGCGGCCCATTCTCCTGGAATTCGGTGGTGCGGCGCTGGACGTCCGTGCGTGGGCCGCCCGGGTGCGGCATGTCGCGGCAACGTACGACGGCGCGTGGCAGCTTCCCGTGCTGGGCCGGGTTGCTGCACCGACGGCAGCCCTGGTCCGGCCCGACGGCTACGTCGCATGGGTCGGTGAAGGCACAGCCGACGGGCTTGCCGGAGCCCTCGAGACCTGGTGCGGCGGGGCCGGCCGGTAAATACTCGCTGAGCGTGGCCGGACCGCCGCGGTGCCGCCGTCGGACAGCTTGTCCCAGTAGCCCCGCAGTTCGGCTTCGTCGTCGCCGCTGAGGGAGAGGTCCGCCGCCCATTGGACAGGGCGGCGGACCTGCGGGGGTTCCGGACTCTGCGTCCTGTGTCTAGAGGCCCAGAAGCTGGTTGAGGAGGTTGGCGAGGCCGTTCAGTCCGGGAACGCCATTGTTGAGGAGGTTGGCAACGCTGCAGAGCAGGTTTCCGAGGAGGTTCCCGGGGCCCTGCTGGGCGGTGACGGTCAGATGCACTTGGTTCAGGTCAACAACGAGGCCAAGCAGGTCCAGATGCAGCGGCCCAAGTGTCAGGTCAAGGATCTTGCATGACCCGTTCGCCGCGGCTTGGGTGATACCCGCAGAAGTGGCTGCATTGGTGATTTGGGTGACGGTACCCGTCGCGGACGTCAGCGTACCGGTGAAGGTTCCAAGGGCTGTCAGGGTACCGTTCTGATTAACAAAGCTGGTGGGGGTGAAGGTACCAGCCAGGGTGCTCCCATTGCTCAGGACCTGGTTGATGGTGACCGGTGAAACGGTAGCCCTCGGTGCCTGGGTGGCAGCGGCTGTGGGAGCGGCCGTCGGTGTTGCGGCATTGGATGGAGCCGCAACTCCGGCCAGAAAAGCCCCGGAAAGGGCCAAGGTTGCCAAGGATGCAGTGATTTTTGTACGCATTTATTTCCTCCTGAAGCGGCCCGACCCCAGCTGTTGTGGGAGCGGGCTTGCCCTCCACCATTGAAAGGGCACAGTGTTCTGTTGGATATGTGGTTGTCGCCCGCGAAAGGGGCGAAGAGCCCGAGGGGGCCGGAAAGGCACTCCTTCTTACGGCGTTTTGCGCCTGTCCAGGAAACCCCCAGCACCAGCCTCGGCACTGTTTCCTGTCCACCCCCACGATATTGATAAGCATACTGATGGTCAATGGGAAGTCAGGTAAATTATGTCCCGGAAGTTCATCGCGGCATGGCTGCCATCAAGGGGACAAAGGTCGCAGCAACGCGTTCCGGCCACTTGATAATTAATGCATCTGCCGCCACGGATGCATTAATCAGGGGAGTCTGGGCAAAGATTGCGGAATTAGCCCCTATTGCCGGCGGCGGGGGTTTGTTATGCTGGTCCGTGGTCAGGCAGACGGCCCCTCTGTTGCTGTCTAAGGAACCGACCCAAATTCCCCCGCTCCGCCGCTAAGGCCGGGCCTATGGTGAGCCATTCCTGGGCAGGCAACCGTCCTCAATGCTGACGAGGATGTGGCCTGGGTAGATCAGTTTGGGGGTGGGCCACATCCCCGTCTTATCCTCCGGGAGCCAGCAGCGTGGCTGGCTCCCGGGCCGGTCTTCGATCGTCAGTCTTCGAAGTGGGCCGCGGCGTCCCCAGGCCCTGAAAAGCGGTTCACCAACGCTTCGGCAATCTCGTTGAGCTTTTGGTTCCGGGTGTTGGAGGCACTGCGGAGCAGTGCGAAAGCGGCGTCCTTGCTGCAATTGTTCTGGGCCATGATGATCCCGCAAGCCAGGTCAATCACTGTCCTGGTGTCCATCGCAGCCCTCAGGTCCTCGGCGCGCTGTTCCGCTGACGCGATCCGGACGGCGAGCCGCAGCGCCTTTCCGGCCATTTCGGCGAACCTGACCCCGTCGGACACGGCCTGCTCGTTGAAGCGTCCGCTGAGGGGAGCGAAGAAATCCAGGACCGCGCCGGCGTCGTCATCCAATTTCATGGGGATGCCCAGGGCGCCCGCGATGCCTGCAGCCGTGAGGGCGTTGCGGTATTCCGGCCATCGCCGGTCGGATGACACGTCCCCGAGTAGGACGGGAACGCCGCTTTCCAGCGCCTCTACACAAGGGCCGTCGCCCAAGGTTTGTTCAATCCGGTCCAGCACCACGGCCCTGCCGCTGCTGCCGCCGATGGTGGCCGTGCGCTTGCGGCGGTGCAGCGTCACCGCACACTCAATCGGGACTCCGGTGGCGCCGGTCATGGCCTCAGCCGCAAACTCGGTGAGGCCGTCCAGCACGGATTTGATGTCCTGGGTGCCGGCGATCAGGTCGACAATCTTTTCAAAGTCCTCTGTCGTGTCTTGGTCCACCATGTGTTCAATCTAGAAGCGGAGGCAGCCAGCCACAAGGCGTGATTATTTGCCCCGCTGCCAGCCTTAGCCCAGCTTCCACCCAGCGCAGTTATGGAAACGTTATATATGCTTGCTTAGTGGTTTTGAGGTCAAGCAGTGAAAATTTGTCAGCGCCAGGAGGCCCGGCAGTGCCGGGAACAGGGCTCATCGCCGGACGCAAGCACGCCTTGGACGGGCTCCGGACCATCGCCGTGGCGGGTGTGTTCTTCTTCCATACGGCCACCGAGTCGATGCCGGGCGGCTCCATTGGCGTGGACGTGTTCTTCACGCTGAGCGGCTTCGTGATCACGCTGCTGATCATGAAGGAACGGATTGCCACCGGCAGGCTCCACTTGGGCATCTTCTACGCCAAGCGCCTGGCCCGGCTCTGGCCGGGCCTCCTGGCGCTCTGCGCGGTGATCGTCGCCGTCGGCCTCTTCTTCCCTGCCTCAGGCTGGGGCGGCCAGGCGGGCTTCGTCCTTCCCGCCGCCGCCTACGTGATGAACCTGGCGCACTTTGGCATGTTCGGCGACTCGATCGCCGGCGAAACCCTCGGCCCCACCTGGACCCTGGCCGTGGAGGAACAGTTCTACCTGGTGTGGCCGCTGCTCCTGCTGGTGATGCTCCGGTTCTGGAAGGTCCGCACGGCAGCCTTCGCCACCGTTGCCTTGGCCGCCGCCTTCGTGCTGAACCGGTTCCTGCTGGTCACCGCGGGCGAACCGCTGGACCGGATCTACAATGGGCCGGACACCCGGGCCGATGAACTGCTGATCGGCTGCGCGCTCGCCCTGCTGTTTACCGCGGTGCGCCAGGGCTCACGGCTGCACAATGCTCTGGTGTCGGTCGCCCGGTGGGGCGCACCGCTTGCCGGCATCGCGTTGGCGGTGGCGCTGTTCCTCCTGAAGGAGCCAGACACTCCCGGGGCCTGGTTCAACACGTTCTGGACGGCGGGCCCCACCGCGCTCGCGCTGCTGGCCGCCGTGCTCATCGGCTCGCTGGTCCTCCAGCCTGCCGGGTTCCTGTCACGCATCCTCAGCCACCCGTGGCTGGCCCGCCCGGGCCGCGACCTGTCCTACGGCATGTACCTCTGGCACCTGCCGGTCTATCTGCTGCTGATGCCCCTGGTCCCGGCACTGCCGCTCCGCATCGCGTTGGCCGCAGCCCTCACCGTCGTGCTCGCGTACGCGTCCTTCCGCTTTGTTGAGCGGCCGCTCCGGCAATGGGCGAACAGGAAGCTGGAGCCCGCCGTCGTGCCTTCAGCTCAGGAACGGTCAACGGCGCAGGTATCGGCTTCAGCGGGCTAAAAGTGCCTGCGATCACCAGTGCGGCAGAGTGATGCCCACCAGAAGCCGTGAGCGCTAGCGCCCGGCCGTGTTGGTGGCCTCGCAGGTCTGGTCGCTGCCGGTCTGGGCCACCACGCTCCCTGAGGAGTCAGCGGACGACGGCGGCGCGGCGGGCTTGGTGCCGGTGGCAAAGTCCGCGCCGGCGTACAGCTGCACGCCCTGGATGTTCGCCACTTTCTGGACACTGGCGGCGGGCAGGCCGAACAGGGCGGCCACGTCCGCGGCGACGTCCTGGAACCCGGCGGAGTAGTACACCATGGTCTGGCTCTGTGCCTGGGCCTGCAGCTTGGTCACCTTGGTGAAGCCCGCGTCGGAGAGCAGGCCTGCGATGGCGTTGCTGCGGCCCGTCACGCCGGTGCCGTTGGCAATGGATACCGGCTGCAGCGCCTTGTCATAGGCCGGCGCCGCGGGTGTCGCGGGTGCCTGGGTGGGGGCTGCGGTGGCCGGCTGGCTCAGGTCCGGGTTGCTGCGCAGTGCAGCGAAGAAGTTGGACGCCGCCGGCTCGTCCAGGACCAGCCTGTTGGGGTCCTGCGGTGCCGGGACGGTGGGAGTGGTGATGAAGTTGACGCTCGCCGGATCGATGTTCTTCAGCCGGTTGGCAATGGTCAGCAGCGACGGTACGGAGGACAGCCCCGAATCCACGGTCAGGTTCTTGGTGACCGTATCGGCGATGGTCAGTACCTTCTGCGGGTTGCCGAGGGTTCCCTCCGACTTGAGTTTGCGGGTCAGCGAGGCGAGGAACCCCTGCTGGGCCTTGATCCGGCCCAGGTCCCCGCCGTTGGCGAAACCATGCCGGGTGCGCAGGAACGCCAGCGCTTGTTCGCCCTGCACCTGGGAGGTGCCGGCGGGCAGGTGCAGCCCGGAGTCGGGATCGTTAACAGCGTCGCTGACGCAAACATCCACCCCGCCCACTGCGTTTGACAATTCCTTGACGGCGTTGAAATCGGCCATCATGAAGTGGTCGACCTCCAGGCCAGTGAGCTTGTTAACGGTATCCACTGCACAACCAATCCCTGCCTGGGCCATGGCACTGTTGATCATGGCACCCTGTTGCGCGGGAAACTTCTGCCCGGTCTTCGAGTCGGTGCAGGCCGGAATATTCACCAGGAGGTCACGGGGCAAGCTCACCACGTTGACGTGCTTGTTGTCCGCCGAGATGTCTACCAGCATCATCACATCCGACTGTCCGTAGCCGGAGGAATCGTCCGCGCTGCCGTACTGGCCGTTGTTACCGCTCCTGGTGTCCGAGCCCAGCACCAGGATCTGCAACCGGTCTGTGCTGTCATTGACCGCACCCTCGGTCCGCTCACCACCCGCACTCAGCGCCGCGGTGCTGATGTTGGACTGGAGGCGCCAGGCCCAATAGCCGCCGAACGCCAGGACGCCAAGGAGAAGGACTGCGACAACGGCAACCGCTGCTTTCATCCAGCGCGGGGCGCTGCGGAAAGGCCGACGGCGGCGCGAACTGGCGGCGTACAGCTCGCCCTGGCCGGGGTACGCAGCGGAGTTGGAAGCTTCCTGTTCCGGGCCGCGGAATTTTTTGGAACCGAACACGACAAAATAACCTTCGGAAGGGGACAGGTCCCCGCTACGCTACAGGCCCAAGCTGGCAATTCGCCTTGAACCGCCGTGTCTACGGCCCGGCCATCGTCCGCGACGGCGTGCGGGGGCGTACTCTTTCTTCTCGGCGGAACCCGTCCCGGAGACGGGCCCGGACCTGGGAAACCCCCGGTGCGCAGGCTGAGGAATGGACAGATGGATACAGGACAAAAGCAGCGCGGGACGGGCCGTCCTGGCCGGCGCGGGTTGGCCAAACTGGCGGTATGGCTGGAGGATGACCCCCCGGGCAGCCTCCGGCCGCTGATCCTGGCGGTGGTGCTCACGCTCTCGGCGATCGGACTCGTGGAGGTGGCCTCGGCGTCGTCCGTGGAGTCCATCGCGGCGGGAAACAATCCGTACGATCTTCCCCTGAAGCAGGCCATGTGGACCGTGGCAGGCGTGGTGATCATGCTGGTGCTGGCGCGGATGCCAGTGCGGCGCATCCGGTGGCTGGGCTGGCCGCTGCTGATCGGCTCCCTGGTTGCCCTGGTGCTGGTGTTCACGCCGCTGGGAATGTCCGTGAACGGCAACCGGAACTGGCTGAGCGTGGGTGGTTTCACCGCGCAGCCGTCCGAGTTCGCCAAACTCGCGCTGATTGTCTGGGCCGCCGCCATCCTGGACCGGAAACAGGCCCTCCTGGGGAAGTGGAAGCATGCGGTGGTCCCGCTGGGGCCCGCCGGCGGCCTGATCATGCTCATCGTGGCGCTGGGCCACGACCTTGGCACCACCATGATCATCATGATGATCGTTGCGGCCACCATGTTCTACGGCGGCGTGCGGATGAAGGTGTTCTCCGTGGCGGGGCTGATCTGCGTGGTGGCGGCCCTGCTGCTCGCGGCCACCAGCGGCAACCGGATGGGGCGGATCTTCTCCTGGCTGGGCATGGGGTCGGACGAGGATGCGCAGGGCATGGGGTACCAGGCGCAGCACGGCGCCTACGCCCTGGCCTCCGGCGGCTGGTTCGGCGTGGGTCTGGGGCAGAGCCGGCAGAAGTGGAACTGGATCCCGGAAGCCCATAACGACTTCATCTTTTCCATCCTCGGCGAGGAACTCGGCCTGGCCGGCTCGCTGCTGGTGCTGGGCTTGTTCGCCATCCTGGCCATTGCAGTGTTCAAGACCATCGCCCGCACCACGGACACCTTCTCGCGGATCGTGGCCTGCAGCGTGATCACCTGGATCCTGGGGCAGGCGTTCATCAACATCGCCATGGTCAGCGGACTGCTGCCGGTGATCGGCGTGCCGCTGCCGTTCATCTCCTATGGCGGCTCGGCCATGGTCTCCTCCCTGGCCGGCATCGGGGTGATCCTGGCGGTGACGCGTCCCGAGGGGCTGATCCCGGAGCCGGTCCGCTCCCGTGGCGCCTCCCGGTTCCGTGCCAAAGGCCGCCCTTCTCCCGGTGTGAAGCAGGTCCCGGAGTATGCGAACCAGCGGTAGCTCCGGCGGGGCTGGTCCTGCAGCACCCGCGGCGCCCATGACTGCCATCCGCTTCATCCTGGTCTTCGGGATTGTCAGCGCGCTGATGGACATGGTGTACGAGGGCGCCCGGAGCGTCTCCGGGCCGTATCTCGGAGCGCTGGGTGCGTCCGCCCTCTTAGTCAGCGTGGTTACCGGTGCCGGTGAGGCCGTGGCCCTGGTCCTCCGGCTGGTGTTCGGGCGGCTGGCTGACAAACCGGGGCAGCGGTGGGTGCTCGCCATCAGCGGTTACGCGTTGACCGCTTTTTCTGTGCCTCTGCTGGGCATCACGGACGCGCTGTGGATTGCCTGCGTGCTGGTCCTGGCCGAGCGATTGGGCAAGGCGGTGCGGAGCCCGGCGAAGGACACCATGCTGGCCGAGGCAGGTTCGGCTCTGGGCCAGGGCAAGGCGTTCGCGCTGCACGAGGCACTGGACCAGGCCGGGGCGCTGGCGGGGCCGCTCCTGGTGGGCGTGGCCCTGGCGCTTTCCGGCAGCTACGGGCCGGGGTTCCTGCTGCTGGCTGTTCCGGGGCTTGCGGCCATGCTGATCCTGTTCTGGCTGAAGCGCAAGGTTCCGGACCCTGCTGTTTACGAGCCCGCAGCCGTGCAGCCAGCCACCGCCACCCCGGTTTCCGGCACTGCCGTTCCAATGCCGCGCCAGTTCTGGCTCTACGCGGCGTTCAGCAGCCTGACCATGTTTGGCTATGCAACGTTCGGGCTGCTCTCATTCCACCTGGTGGCCACAGGACTCCTTCCGCCGGCGCTTGTCCCGGTCCTCTACGCGGCCGCCATGGGTGTGGACGCCGTGGCCGCGCTGGTTTCCGGCTGGCTCTTTGACCGGGTGGGGTTGAAGGTCCTCGTGGTCCTTCCGGTGCTGGCCGCCGCGGTGCCGTGGCTGGGCTTCAGCAACAACACGGCGCTCGCGGTGACGGGAGCCCTGGTCTGGGGAGCAGCGATGGGCGTGCAGGAAAGTACCATGCGTGCGGGTGTGGCGGGGCTGGCTCCGCCGGCCAGGCGGGGGAGTGCCTACGGGATGTTCACTGCCTGCTACGGCCTTGCGTGGCTGGCCGGGAGCTTCCTGATCGGCCTGCTCTACGAGCAATCAGTTCTTGCCCTGGCCGTTACCGTCACAATAGTCCAGGCAGCCGCCCTGGTGGTCTTCGCCGTCGTCCGTCCCCACGCTCCCGGTGCCGGCAGCGGAAACATGCCGTCTTCCGGGAGCCGGACCAACTAGGCGACCGCTCCCGCGGCCTGGGGGCACTCAACGCACCGGACGTCCGCAACCAGGGACCCGGCGTCGTCCTTTTGGAAATGGGTGACGTGATTGGTGGTCCTGCCGCAGGTGGGGCAGAAGCTCTGGCTTTGTTTAGTCCACATGCATGAATAATACGGAGCGCCCCGATAAAGAGAAGATCACGGGTAAAACTATGTGGATGCCCGCAGTTTTCCTTAACCGGATCTTGACCAAACCAGCTGGCGATCCTTCAGGGAACGCTGAGTTTCGCCGCGTAGCTTGGGCTCATCAGGCAGTACATCGGGCAGTACCTCAGGCAGTACGGAAGGAGCGCAGGACAATGACCATCACCGATTACTTCGCGGCTCTCGGCGGCATGCTGGCTTCACTCGGGTGTGCAGGGCTCTTGGCCGCCGGCCTCATCCGGGCACGGGCGCGGCACTAGGACTTTTCCCGTCAGCCTCTAGGCGATCGCCGGGGGCTCGAACCGCGTTCCCGGCGCGCCGCTGGGCATCGCCTTCAAAATGCTGTCCGCGACGCTGCGGACTTTGAGGTTGCGGTTCCTGGAGGTGCCGGCGAGCTTGCTGAATGCCTCCGCGTAGGAACAGCGGTTCTGCGCCATGAGTACTCCGCAGGCAACGTCGATGCTGGTCCTGCTCTCCAGCACCTGCTTCAGGTTGTCCCCTGCACGGATGACGCCATGCACGTCGAGGGCCAGTTTCAGGCTGTGCGACGCCACCTCGCCAAACCACGCTGCTTCATTGATGACCCTGGCGTTGAAACCGTAATGGGCCGGCCCCAGGAAGACGAGGGTGCCGGCCGAACCCGGCAGCAGTTCCAGGGGGACGGCCAGGGCGGAGCCGAAACCACTGTCCAGCAGACGTCTCCGGTACGCCTGCCAGCGTGAGCCGGCCTGGCTGATCACTGTCGGAGCAGCCAGTGCCGAACCCAGCGCGGTGGGGCCGTCCCCGTGCTGGTCCTCTGATGCTGCGATGCCGGCCGCGTCCGGCGTGCTTCCCGCGGTGGCGGGACAGGAGCGCTGCCGGTGCAGCACGGCGGCGCATTCGATCGCCGTGCCTGCCGTGGTACTGATCCAGCGGGCGGCAGCGTCGGTGAGCTTCTGGAGGGACTCGGCGTCGCCGCCAGCTCCTGTCACCAAGTCCAGCAGGAACCCTTGCCGCTCCGGCCCCTTGTTGTTTGCCGGGCCAACAGCCACCCTGCACTCCCGTCTACGTCAAGTCCCTTGGCCATGCTGCCGGGGCTTTCATTGAAACTTATTGGGCCGGCGGGGCAGCGGCACGAGTAGCGGGTACTCTACTTTTCCCCGCCGACTGCGCAGGTACCTGCCTTGACCCCGTTTGTCCACGTACGCGGGCCGCTTCGGCGGCTCCTAATTGCCGTTTCTTGTCCCCGCTTTTCAACGTTGTGGAGGTGGGGTGGCAGCAAGTGGGCTAACATTGGTTTGTTAGACAGCCAAGCAAGTAGGATATCGAAGGATTTCGCATGAACCCGCATGGTGCAAGCGAAGGCTACTGGTACCCACCCGTGGAGGGCGCCCAGCCCGGAGCTGTTGACGTGATCAACGCCCTCAGGGAGTTTCGGACCTCAGAAAGCGCCATGAGAAGGCGGACCCGTTCTTCCGCCACCATGGGGGAGACCGACCTGCTGGCCCTCCGCTACCTCATCGACGCGGAGGCTGCCGGCGCCGGAATCCGTCCCACTGAACTTGCCGCCCGCTTGGCGATTACCTCGGCGTCGATGACCAGCCTTGTTGACCGTTTGGTTGCCGGCGGCCACGTGACCCGCGAACCCCACCCTTCGGACCGGCGCGCCGTCATCCTCAGGCCAACTCCGGGCGCCGCTGACGAGGTCCGGCATAACCTCAACCAGATGCACACACGCATGCTTGAAGCCGCCGAATCCCTGTCTGCCGAGGAGATCAAAGCGGTAATGCACTTCCTGGAGTGCATGCGCGAGGCAGTGGACGCCGTCAGTTCGGGACCTCGTATTACCGCATAGTAGACAATCGCGTAATCCTAGTTAGACTAGCTACATTGTTGGTTAACTATCGGACGGCGGATTGAATGACTGCAGTACTTGAACCTCAGGCGCCGGAACAGTCCATGTACGCCGAGGTTTGCGATGGACTTCAACCCTGGCCGGCAGTGCCCCTGGCACTGGATGATCCGGCGCCCTTTCACTGCGGGTCAGCGATGACGGCCGGGCCGGTACCGATAATCTCCCTCGGATGGGCCCCGCTTGAGCTCGGCTCACCGGAATGGTCCTGCACCTGCGGTTACAGGATGGACGTCGTGCCCGCTGGTGATCCGCTGGAGGCCGTGCGCCTAGCCTCGGCCAGGGCGGAGAGCGTTCAGTGGGAGCTGGATGCGGCGCAGGAACAGTTCGAGAACGCACTCCGGAACGCTTCGCGGCTCGGCGCGGACCAGAAGGAGTTGGGCAGGGCCGCGGGGCTGACCGAAGTGGAGCTGCAGGAATTCCTGGGTGGCAGCGCCCCATCGATGTAAAGTCGTGGGACCCCAAAGCTCCGCCGGCCCCGAAGTGCAGCCATCCGTCTGTTCAGATGCAGCTGCACTTCGGGTCGTTTGGAGCGGAAAAGAGAAGCGGTGGTCGGCCTGCTCTGGCCCGAGACATGGGCGCGGCGAGTGGCCGGGAGATTTACGCGGCCAGGCCGGGTGCCGTCTTCCGTGGAAGGCGGCGGTCGGCCAGCACGCCGATGGTGCAGGGTGCCTGATCCGGATCGATCATCGCGGGCAGGTGCCTTGTTTCGGAAGCGGTGCGGAGCATGTCCAACGCCTCCTCATCCACCCAGGCGCTGGAGACGTCGAGCTCCAGGTCAAGGCCTCCCTTGAGGGAGTTGGCACGCTTTGCCACTACATAAAGTGCTTTGACGCTGTGGATGGTGATATGCCCCTTTGCAATCACCTGGGCCTTGCCGTGGTCCAGATCTACCCGGACCACGATGTTTAGCTTTGAGTTCAAGTTGTAAAGCCTTCCCCGGCATTGGCTGCGACGCTGCAGCTTCTTGCATGGCCTGTTTGCTTAAGCCTCAACCAGATTAGGGAAACAATGTGATGCGCGCAACATGGTGAAGTTTATTACATCGAAGGTAGCGCTGGGCCCGCATCGCCGATCCATGATGGGATCAAGGAACGACGTCTGCCCAATACCGCCACCGGAGGACTTTTCATGAGTAAAGAACAGCTGATCATCATCGGGTCCGGACCGTCGGGCTACACCGCGGCCATCTACGCCGCCCGTGCCGGCTTGGCGCCGTTGGTGGTGGCGGGGTCCGTCACGGCCGGGGGTGCGTTGATGAACACTACGGAGGTGGAGAACTTCCCTGGGTTCCCGGGTGGTGTGCAGGGTCCGGAGTTGATGGACGGGCTGCAGCAGCAGGCAGAGAAGTTCGGCGCCAAGGTGGTGTTCGACGACGCCACGTCGGTTGAGCTGAAGGGTCCGGTTAAGCGGGTGGTCACCGGTGCCGGTGAGACTTATGAGGCCCCGGCGGTGATCCTGGCCACTGGTTCCGCGTATAAGGAGCTCGGGTTGGCGGAGGAGAAGAAGTTCAGCGGCCATGGGGTGTCCTGGTGCGCCACCTGTGATGGGTTCTTCTTCCGGGAGCAGGACATAATCGTGGTGGGCGGCGGTGACTCGGCCATGGAGGAGGCGACGTTCCTGACCCGCTTCGGGAAGTCCGTGACCGTGGTGGTGCGCAAGGGCGAGTTGCGGGCGTCCCGGATCATGGCGCAGCGGGCCAAGGACAACCCCAAGATCCGCTTCGCCTGGAACTCCGCCGTGACCGCCATCCATGGTGACGGGAAGGTCTCCGGTGTGACCCTGACGGATACCCGCACGGGGGAGGCCCGGCGGCAGGATGCGACGGGGATTTTCGTGGCGATCGGGCATGTGCCGCGGACCGAGTTGGTGGCCGGGCAGGTGGACCTGGACGGGGAGGGCTACATCAAGGTTGATGCGCCCACTACGTGCACCAACCTGCCGGGTGTATTTGCGTGCGGCGATGCCGTGGACCACCGTTACCGGCAGGCCATCACGGCCGCGGGTACCGGCTGCGCCGCTGCCCTGGACGCCGAACGCTTCCTCGCCGCGCTGGAAGACGCCGCCAGCATCGCCACGGCGCTGGTGGAAGAGCCGACCCACAACTAGGTCTGAGCCACCACCCAACTGGGTCGCAATTGTTGTCGTTCTGAGCAGTCAAAACGACAACAACTGCGACCTAGTTGGGCCGGGCGGTCCCCAGGTCAGACGACTTCGGGGAGCCTGCCCGTTAATACAGAGACGGGAGCCGATGACCAGCGCTCGCGTTCCGGCTCGTATGAGATCACCATGGACGCGTCGCTCTCGCGCGCCTCGTCGATGGCCAGCAGCAGGGCGTCCTCCATGTGCCTGGCATATTCCAGCCGCTCGGGCAGGGAACCTTCCAGCCCGCCGTCGTCAACCAGCACATGGCCCTTGCCGTCCACAATGACCTTCAATGAATACCCGCGGTCCTCATGCAGGGACCCGCGCGTGGATGAAATCTCGGTGACTCGATCTGCCCGGACCAGCCCATTGCCCAGCGTGCGGATCCACACTTCACCCATGAATGACCTCCCCTTGGCTGTGGGCGCGGATCAGCGCCCCATACGGCGAACGCTACTCCTCCACAGGCCTTTTGTGACCCCTGCAATTTTCCTGTTACCGCTGGCACGGCCGTAACAGGAAAATGGCGGATGGCGTTGGTTATTGTGGTGCCGTTGGTCCGCCGGGCCGCACCTGACGTTGGGAGGAATGTATGTGGTCGAAGCTTGATACGTATCTCTTTCCGCTCCGGCCCTCCACGGACTGCCCCTCGGGGACCTTCAAGCTGCACGTCCCCTCCGGGAAGATGGAGTGGTCCGAAGGCATGTTTGGCATCCACGGGCTGGGAAAGGGCGCTGTGGTGCCCACCTTCGACCTGTTCATGGCCCACAAACACCCCCTGGACCGTGAACCGGTAGGCGCCATCTGGGCAGACCTCCTGGACGGCGGCGGCCAAGGTGCGCTGCTGCACCGGGTGCTCGACGTCCGGGGGAAGGAGCGCCGCGTTTTTTCGGCACTCCAGGCGGAGGCTGAGCCGTCCGGGCAGGTGGAGTACGTCCGCGGATTCATGGTGGACGTGACCCAGAGCCTGCGCATCGAGTCCCAGCACGCCGCATCGGATGCGATCGAGGGCGTTTACGGGCACAAAGCCCTTATTGAACAGGCCAAGGGCATTGTCATGGTGCTGAAGGGTGTGGACGGGGCGGCAGCGTTCCAGGTCCTGGCCACCAGAAGCCAGCACGCCAACACCAAGTTGCACATCGTGGCAGAAGAACTGGTCGAGGCAGCGGCCAACGGCAAGGCCCAGGAAATCCTGGCGGGGTACTGATCTCCGGCTAGCCCATCACCTGCTGGTTAACCCACCGCTCAAGCGGGGGTACCAGCAGCAGCACCGCGATGCCGGCCACCATCAGGACGTGAACGAACACGTTCCACGCCGTGGTTCCCACTGTCTCGCCTCCGCCGGTGGCGGCGACCCAAAATGGCACCAAGGCCACCAGCCCAAGCGCCGAAGAAGCAAGGGCCGCATACTCCCACCAGCCCCAGCGGGCGAACAGTCCCCACGTCGCCACAAGGAAGCCCAGGACCGTCAACAGCGAAAGCACCATGGTGATGCTCCACCAGATGCCTGACACGTCCACGCCCCGCGTAGCGAACGTGGGGGTCAGCCACAGCCAGCTGCTCCCCGCCATCAAGAGGGCGATCCCGCCGAGGGTGCGAAGAGTGAACATGTCCCACCACCTCCTGCAGCCAGCGTCGTTGTTGCGTCCGTCGCAGGAACAGGGCCAAACGGCATATTCACCTTCTGGACGCCTTACGCAAACTGAAGGTCCTGGGGGACCTTCGGCACTTCTGGCCGTGATCGTTCCGGGGGAGTCTGTTGCTGTGCAGGGGTGCCGGGAACGCGCGAGCCAAGGGGGTCGGGATGGTTACCATTCATGGCTCCATCGTTATACGGCGGCCTGTGGAGGAAGTCTTTGATTTTGCGGCCGACGAGAGAAACGAACCGGCCTACAACCCGCAGATGAAAAGTGTTGAGAAGATCACGCCAGGACCCGTTGGGGCTGGCACTGTCTGGCGGACCACGATTGACCAACCCGGCAGGGCGGCGTCATTCGACGTGGAGGTCATTGACTACGTCCGGCCCTTCCGGCTGGAATCCCTTACCCGAACGGGAACACTCGATATCCAGGGTGCACTGACCTTTCAGGCCATTGATGACGGAACAAGGATGGACTGGTCCTGGGACTTGAAGCCGAAAGGGCTGCTGAAGCTTGCAGCGCCCGTCTTGGCTGCGATGGGACGTCGCAATGAGCTGCGGATCTGGAACGGATTCAAAAGACATCTTGAGCACACGGCTGGAGGATAAATGCCGGACCGGACAACAACCACCACCCGGAGCGGAAACGTTGGCTCCGTGGTGGTCAACGCCTTGCTGCTTTACGGGATCAACATCTGGCCCGGGTGGCAGGTGCTGCCCTTCCTGACTTCCGACATGACCCGGGTGCTGGACCTCATCAATGCATCCCTGATCGCAGGCATCGTGGTCAACCTGGTGTTCGTCGTGATCCGTGCCCGGGCGCTCATGGCACTGGGAAACCTGGTGGTCCTCGGCATCGGCCTGGCCGCCCTGCTGCGTCTCTGGGAAGTCTTCCCCTTCGACTTCGGCACCAGTTGGTCCGGCTGGCCCCTGGTGGTGCGCGTGTTCCTGGCGCTCGGCATCGTGGGCTCGATCATCGGCGCCGTGGTGGAAATCATCAACCTGTTCCGCTCCTTGGCCGGCTTCGAGCCGCGGGCCCGATAATTCGACCCATCAGTCGAAGTGCGTGATGACGTTGGGATCCTTGCCCACGGACGCAACCAACATTGCCGCGACCTCCCGCAGCTTGCGGTTGCGCGTATTGGAGGCACTCCGCAGGATCCGCACGGCAGTGTCCTGGTTGCACTGGTTCTGTGCCATGATGATGCCGGTTGCCAGGTCGATGATGGTCCTGGACTCCAACGCCGCGGCCAGGTTTTCGCGGTCTTCCCGCAGTTGGGCAATGCGCACGGCTAGGCGCAGCGCCTTCGAGGCCTGACCGGCGTGCGCTTCCGCCCTCTGGATGGCCTCGGCGCTGAACGCGTGGGTCTGCGCCGCGTACAGGTTCAGCGCCGCGCTTGCTTCGCCCTCCAGCGGAAGAGGAACGGAGAGAATCGAGCGGATCCCTTCTGACCAGGCAGTGGAACAGTAGTGGGGCCAGCGGCTTTCATCGTGCAGCGTGGGGATGTAGACGGTGGCAATGTCCCTGAGTGCGGTCAGGCACGGGCCGTCGCCGTAGGCGTACTGCAACTCGTCCATGGCCTTGACTCGGGGGTGGCTGGTGGCGACAGTTGCCGGTCTCTTCTTCCGCACCATGGTCACACCACAGAGCAACCTGCTGTGGACCGAGAGCGCTGCCGCGGAGAAAGTCACCAGTTCGTGGAGGAGTTCGGCCATGTCCGGGCTTTTCAGGACAAGGTCCTGGAGGTGCTCCACGATTCCTTCCTGGCGCGGAGCTCCGGGTTTCTCCTCCATGCGGCATCTTCCCCCAATGTGCTGATTACGGAAATCTTAGGATGCAGGGCCGCGGAGGAACCCCCGCACCGGGCCCCCTTTCCAATGCAGGGGGCCAAACCCGCGGGCCATAGGATAAATCCGATGACTTCCCCGGATGACCCCGAGCCCTTCAGCCTGCGCAGTATTGCAGTGGCCGCTTTCGGCCCCACCCTGCTTTTCGGTATCGGGCAGGGCGCTATCCTTCCGGTGGTGGCCTTGTCCGCCCGGGAACTGGGGGCCTCGGTGGCGGTGGCAGCCCTGATCGTCACCCTGATCGGCCTGGGTTCCTGGTTCTTCAACCTGCCGGCATCCCTGGTGACCCTGCGTTTCGGCGAACGCTGGTCCATCGTGGGCGCCGCCCTCGCTGCCGGCCTCGCCCTGGCGGCCGCCGCCACCTCAGCCCTGGCCCCGAACGGACTGTGGCTGCTCGCCGCGGCGATGGCCGTCGTCGGGATGTCAGGAGCGGTATTTGGCCTTGCACGCCAGAAGTACCTCACGGAGGCGGTCCCCGTGGGGTTCCGCGCCCGGGCGCTGTCCACGCTGGGCGGCGTGAACCGGATTGGCGTGTTCATCGGCCCGTTCGCTGGGGCAGGGGTGATGCAGTTCTTCGGCATCGCCGGCGCCTACTGGGTGGGTGTGGTGGCCATGGCGGCCGCCGCGCTGCTGTCCCTCACCATCCCGGACCTTACGACGCCGGATATCCCCGTGGGCGGGGACGCGGGCCCCCAGCCCACGCTGCGCAGCGTCGCGGTCTCGCACGCGGGCGTGTTCCTGTCGCTGGGCATGGGCATCCTGCTGCTCAGCGCGCTGCGGTCCTCCCGCCAGGTGGTGATCCCGCTCTGGTCCGACCACCTGGGCATGGACGCCACGTCCGCATCCCTTATCTACGGGCTGTCCGGCGCGATCGACATGCTGGTGTTCTATCCCGCCGGACGGCTGATGGACCGCAAGGGACGGCTGTGGGTGGCGGTTCCATCGACGCTGATCATGGGCTCCGCGCTGCTCCTGATTCCGCTCACCGGGTCCTTCGTGGGACTGCTGCTGGCCGCGCTGCTGATCGGCTTCGGCAACGGCATCAGTTCCGGACTGGTGATGACCCTCGGTGCCGACTTCTCGCCGGACCGCGGCCGCGGCCAGTTCCTGGGCCTCTGGCGGTTCATGGCGGACGCCGGGTCCACCGGAGGCCCCGTCATCCTCTCCGCGGTGACGGCGCTGGCCTCCCTGGGCCCGGGGATCTCAGCCACGGGCATCCTGGGGTTCGCGGCGGCGGCCGTGTTCGCCGTCGTGATTCCCCGCCTGAAGCACCGGCGCAACTACTGACCGTGTTTGCGGGACGTTTTGGTGGGTAGCGCGCCTTGCGAGGATATTCTCGACACATGAGGGATCCCGGCGCCGACGCCCGCATCAGCCCGCTGCAGAAGGCCGTGTGGTGGGCGCAGGACTATGTGTACGCCGCGGGCTGGCAGGTCCGCGGCTTCCTGTCGCGCGTGCAGCCGGCGTCCTTCCGCAATGGGACCCGCGCTCCCGTGGTGATCATTCCTGGCGTGTACGAAAACTGGCAGTTCATGATGCCGCTCATCCAGGCCATCCACGACGCCGGCCATCCCGTCCACGTGGTCACGGTGCTCCAGCGCAACAAACTGAAGGTTCCGGACGCTGCCAAGCTGGTGGCCCAGCACCTCGAAGAGGCGGGCCTGCGCGATGCCATCCTGGTGGCGCACAGCAAGGGCGGGCTGATCGGTAAATACACCATGCTGTCCCTTGATCCCGAGCACCGGATCGAGCGGATGATTGCCGTGTGCGCACCGTTTTCCGGCTCGCGCTACGCCCGGTACATGCTGCTGCCCAGCCTGCGGATCTTCTCTCCGCGGAACGCCCTGACCCTCCAGATGTCCCGCGAGCTGGCCATCAACAGCCGCATCACGTCCATCTATGGGCCGTTCGATCCGCACATTCCCGAAGGGAGCGTCCTGCCCGGGGCCACCAACATCGAACTGCCGGCGGCGGGGCACTTCAAGATCCTTGGCGATCCCGCGACTGCCCGGCTCATTGTGGAGCAGCTGAACCTTCCGGCCTGACGTTGTCCGTCCCTAAACGCCAAAGCCCCCCGCTAAGCCGTGGTGGGCGTTGCGGGGGGACTTAACCAATTTGTCCGGGGCGTTCTCAGCCGTCGGCACCCGCCGGCGTCGTCGTGGCCGCGTAGCCCTCAAGCTTCAACGCCGCCTGGGCGTACTTCTGGTCGAACGTGTCGGCGATGTTGACCTTGGACGTGTCCACTCCAATGGTCTTCTCCTCATCAAAGACCGTCTTGGGGCCGCCCGCGGGCATGATGCCATCCGGGAGGAACTGACCCTTGTCCTGGTCCAGTGCCTTGACGTAGTCGTCCTTGCTGATGGTGCTGTTCTGGACAAAGGCCGGCGGTAGCTTGTCCGCAATCTCCTGCGCCGAGTGGGTGCTGATCCAGTGCATGGTGTCCACCAGCGCGTCCACCACCTTCTGCACTTCATCCTGGTGGCTGTTCACCCAGGCCGTCTGGGCGAGCAGGCCGGCAGACGGCAGGGTGCTGCCCAGGGCCGACTTGGCGCCATCCGCCGAGGCGAGGTCAATGGCCGGGACCGCCAGGTTCTTGGATTCCAGCGCGCCCACCGTTGGCTGGGTGGTCATTACGCAGTCGGCCGAGCCGCGCTGGATGGCGGCGATGGCGGTGGCGCCGGCGCCCACGGCGATCGTGTGGTAATCGTTCTTGGACAGCCCGGCCTTGGACGCGATGAACTGGGTGAGCTCATCCGTGCCTGAGCCGAGGTCCGTCACGCCGACCGTCTTGCCCTTGAGATCGGCACCGGAGTGGACGTTGGCGTTGGGGCTGCACATGATGCGCTCGCCCGGTGCGCCGGAGAGCTGGATGAGGTTGGTGACATTCTTGCCTTTGGCCTGGAAATCCACGGTGTGGATGTACCACGCCCCGGCCATGTCCACCTGACCGGACGCCATGGCTTCCTCGGCCCCGACGCCGCCCTGCTGCTCGGTGGAGAGTTCCATCTTGACCCCGTACTTCTCGTAGTAGCCCAGCTGTTGCGCCAGCTGGTACGGAAGGTAGATCTGCTTGTCGATGCCGCCCACCATCATCTTCACGGTGGGCATTGAGCTGGTGTCCGCGGCAGCACTGCCGCTGGCTGCGGGGGTGGAGCTGTTGCCGCACGCTGCGAGGCTGAGGGCAACGACGCCGGCAGTTGCGGCGGCAAGGACGGGGCGCTTCATCATCATTGTTTTACGCTTCCTTTGGTTCGTCCCGGGTGGGACATGGTTGTGGGTGTTACGGGTGGAAAAGCTGGTTGGCCGGCTCAGATTGCCTGGGCCTCGGACCGGTTTGGCGGGCGCCACTTGAGGAGCCTGTGCTCCAGCAGGTTGATCAAGGACTCAGCAAAGAGCGTGACGACGGCGATGATCACCATGCAGGCGAAGACCGTATTGGGGTCGAACGTTCCCTGCGCCTGGCTGATGATCAAGCCGATTCCCTTCTGCGCTCCAAGCACCTCGGCCACGAGGGCGCCGATGATCGCGAAGCCGAACGCCGTGTGAAGGCTCGCGATGATCCACGTCATGGCTGACGGGATGGTCACGTGCATCGCCACCTGGTACGGCGAAGCCCCGAGCACCCGGACGTTCGCCACCAGGTTCTGGTCCACCTCGCGGACGCCCTGGAACGCGTTGAAGAACACGACGAAGAAGACCAGCACGGCTGCGAGCAGGATCTTGGGGAAGACCCCCAAGCCGAATGCAACGATGAAGATGGAGCCCAAGACTATGCGCGGAATCGAATTCACGATCCGGATGTAGGGCCCGACGACGGCCGACAGGTATTTATTGGAGCCCAGCAGGATGCCGAGCACCACGCCCACGAGCGTTCCGAGCAGGAAGCCCAGGAACGCTTCCTGCGCCGTGACTCCCAGGTTCTCCCAGATGGTCCCGAAGGCCGTCCCTTCCGTGAAGAGCTTGACCAGGCTGTCCCAGATCTCCGATGGCTGGCCGAAAAAGAACTTATCCACCCATCCCACGGCGGTGAACCACTGCCAGCCGCCCACGACGGCGACTGCCAGGACGATCCGGCCGATCCAGATGGACGTGGAGCGGCGCCGGGCCTTGATCCGGCCTGCGTTCTTTACAGCTGTTTCTGTGTCCACTGGCTTCTCGCTTTGGCGGGTTTCACTGTGGGTAAGGGCCGTCATGCCGCACCTGCCGTCAGGGCGTACGCGCGGGTGACTTCATCCTTGAGGGATTCCCAGATCCGGCCCTGGAGTTCCAGGAACCGCTCCTCGTGCCGGATTTCCTGGACGTTGCCGCGGGGCCGAGGAAGGTCGATGTCGAAGACGTCCTTGACTGAGCCTGGGCTGCTGGTCATGATCACCACGCGGTCCGAAAGTGCCACGGCCTCGTCCAGGTCGTGGGTGATGAACAGGACCGAGGGGCGCAGTTCCTCCCAAAGCTTCAGGAGTTCGTTCTGCATGATGGCCTTGGTCTGCACATCCAGGGCCCCGAACGGCTCATCCATGAGGAGGATCCGCGGATTGTTGATCAGGGCAGCCGCCATGGCCACCCGTTTGCGCATGCCGCCCGAGAGCTGGTGGGGATAGCGGTCCTCGAACCCGGCGAGGCCAACCCGGCGGAGCCAGTCGCGGGCAAGGTCGGTGGCCTGCCGCTTCGGCATCCCTAGCAGGACGGGCCCCATCATGATGTTGCTGAGCACGCTCTTCCAGGGGAACAATGCGTCCGCCTGGAACATGTAGCTCACGCCGCTGGTGATGCCTTCCACCAGGTTGCCGCCTACGCTGACCGAGCCTGCGCTTGGGTGCTCCAGGCCTGAGACCTGGGCCAGGGTGGTGGATTTGCCGCAGCCCGTGGGGCCGACGATGGAGCAGAACTGCCCGGCTTCGACCGCCACGGTCACATCCCGGATGGCCGTAAAGGTTTCGCCCTTCGGCGTGAGGTAGCGCTTGGTCAGTCCGGAGACCTCGATCCGGGCTCCGGCGGCGGATGCATCGGGATGGTCCGGCGGCCTGGGGGTGTGAGTGCTTTTCACTGCAAGACCTCGCTGTCTTCTGTTTATGAAGTTCGTTCGTGATGGAGATCACGGGAACTGTGTGAAGCTTAGGAAGTGATCAATCCGGCCAGAAAGACTTCCGTAAGATGTGTGCTTTAGCCGCAAAAGTGCACGTTTTGTGCGTTTTCTGCTCCCCGGCAAAACTCGTGCAGCCGGGCACCCGGTGAAGCTGGGATCGGTGATGCAGCGGCTCCGGGGCCGCCACCGGTTTTCAACGCTGACCGCCCAGATCCTCCTGGCCTCGCTGTCGCTGCTGGTCTTCACGGTGGCCCTGGGCGGGTTCCTCTTTTCGATGATCAGCAACCAGACCCTGGACCAGCAGTACCAGCTGCGAGCCTTGGGCATCGCGACCACCGCGGCGCAGATGTCCGAGGTCCGCTCCGCCCTGGCGGCCGGGGACCCAGGCCATGTCATCGATGGAATCGCCCATCAGGTCATGGCCGCTGCCCAGCCTGACTATGTTGTGGTCAGCGACAAGGAAGGCATGCGGTTCTCCCACCCGGACCCGGCGTTGATCGGCCGGCGGCTGGAGGAGCCGGTGGCCGTCCTGGACGGCCAGACCCACGTAGGCTTCGACCCCGGAAGCCTTGGCCGGTCCGCCAACGCCAAGGCCCCCATCTTCGGGGCTGACGGTTCCGTGATTGGCCAGGTGTCGGTGGGAATCGAGGACACCGAGGTGCTGAGCAACCAGATGCAGAACATCTGGCTGATTACCGGGTTTTCCGTGCTGGTCCTGGCCCTGGGCGTGGTCGGTTCGCTGCTCCTGTCCCGCCGGATTAAACGTGTCACCTTCGACCTGGAGCCGGCCGAGATTGCCTCCCTGCTGCAGGAACGGGAGGCGCTGCTGCACGGAATCCGGGAGGCCGTCGTCGGACTCGATGACCGCGGCAAGGTGACAGTGATCAACGAGGAAGCGCGGCGCCTCCTCCACCTGGAAGGGGAAGTTTTGGGGCGGCCCATTGCCGAACTGCTGCCGCACGGCCGGCTGCGGGACCTGCTCGCCGGCCGGCTCCCGGGAGCCGACCAGGTGGCGCTGACCGACGACGCCCTGCTGGTTGTCAACCGGATGCCCGTGTCCACGGCGGGCCGCAGCATTGGATCCGTAGTCACCCTGCGGGACCGCACGGAAATTGAAAGCCTGGTGCGCGACCTGCACTCCATCCAAGGCCTGATGGAGGCGATGCGTGCCCTGGAACACGAATACGCCAACCGGCTGCACATCGTTGACGGCCTGCTGGAGATGGGGGACCTGGAGCAGGCCAAGAGGTATGTCTCCCAGGTGTCCGCCATGTCCAGGTCGCTCGGTGAACGGCTGCGGGCCACGATTGCCCCGCCGGAACTGGCTGCATTGGTGCTGGCCAAAGTAGCGGTTGCCGCCGAGCAGGACGTGCAGATGGAGGTGACCGCGGACTCCCGGTTGGACCATCCCGAGGTGGACCACACCGAATTGGTGACCATCGTGGGCAACCTCCTGGACAACGCCGTGGACGCGCTCGCCAATACGCCGCGGCCGCGCATTGTCACGGTACAGTTCGACGACGCGGACGGTGTCTTCATCGCCGTCCGGGACAACGGGCCAGGCGTCCCGGCGGACAAGATCGACCAGGTGATGGTGGACGGCTACTCCACGAAGGACCCGCGGCCGGGTATGCGGCGCGGGATCGGGCTGGCCCTGGTGAGCCGGATTGTGCGCAGGGCAGGCGGAACGCTGGATGTGTTCCCGGGGCCCGGCGGTAACTTTGAGGTATGGCTGCCGGCAACGGCGCAGGCAGCGGTTGAAGACAGGAGCGTAGGCGTTTGATCAAGACGCTGGTCGTGGACGACGATTTCCGGGTCGCGGGCATCCATGCAGCCCGGGTTGCCCGGGTGGACGGGTTCGAATGCGTCGGCCAGGTGTACAGCGCGGCTGCCGCGCGCGAGGCCATTGCGCGGCTGGACCCGGACCTGCTCCTGCTGGACATCCATCTGCCGGACGAGGACGGACTGTCCCTCCTGCGGTCGTTGCAGGCCGCCGGAACGCAGGTTGACTGCATCGTGATCACAGCCGCCCAGGACCTGGCCACCGTCAAGTCCGCGATGACCAGCGGAGCCGTGTACTACCTGGTCAAACCCTTTGGCTTCGACCGGCTCCGAACGCAGCTGGAGGCCTACCGGAGGTGGCGGGAGGAGCTGGAGTCGGTATCCCTGGCAAACCAGGCAACCATTGACAATTTGTACAAGGCGCGGCTGGCAGGGATCAAGGCAGCAGCCCCGGCACCGCGCCTGCAACCCACCATGCAGAAAGTGTTCGACGCCGTCCGGGCAGCCCGCGGCCTGGTCAACGCTGCGCAAATCGCCGAGCAGCTTGGGGTCAGCAGGCCCACAGCGCAACGGTACTTGAGCACCCTGGAACGCAAGGGACTCCTGGTCCTGGACCTCACTTATGGCAGCACCGGACGGCCGCTGAACTCCTACACCATTTCCTAGCGTTTCCCTGGATACCGCCCCCTGCTGCCGGCCGTGTCGGATTCCGGATGAAAGAGCAGGTCAGGCCCCGGTTGGACTTTCAATCCCCGCCGACGCGCAGCAACGTTTTTCGCCCCTGGTGTTCGGGCAAGGCAATTCGCGAGTCGAAGGCGGAGGCCGACGTCGTCCATTCGCCTGCGCGTCCCGCCCCCGGCATCCGGGCGGTCCGTACACTGGCACCATGTCATGCCGTATCAGCGAACTGGTCCTGAACTGCGCCGACCCCGAACTGCTCGCGCGGTTCTGGCGTGGCGTCCTTGGTTATGTGGAGCCTGACCGGGAGGACGGGGCGATTGAGATCGGGCCGCCGGCCGGCTTCGGCGGGCTGCAGCCCACTATCTTCCTGAGCCCGAGCAGCAATCCGCGGGTGGGGAGGCTCCCGCTGCACATCGACGTCAACCCGGTGGACCGGGACCAGGACGCCGAGCTGGAACGGTTGCTGGCCCTGGAGCGCGGCGGGCCGACGTCGGGCAGACCGGCGAGGAGCAATGGCACGTCCTGCAGGACCCCGAAGGAAACGAGTTCTGCCTCCTGCGCAAGCGGCTCGATCCCTGAGATGAGAAACCTGGCGGCGCCCACTTCAAGACGCCGGCCAGGCACCTTCAACTATTCAGTGCCCGCCTCAAGCTAGGGCCCCCTAATCCTCAAGGTTCAATCAAGACATGCCCAAGAAAGCCCTGGCTGTGCTAAGCCCGGACCCGCCTCGCGAATCTTAGCGCCCGGCAGCCTTTCCTGCCGTGCGTGGCGGGCATAGGGTTTGGAGACAGCCAGTTATCAAGCAGCAGGTGAACGGGCCGCATGATGTCCTGCACGATTTGCAGGGACTGGAAGAGGCGCACCTTGAGCGAGTTGATGTTGCTGACCATGAACGGGTTGGCGCGGGAATTACTTGCGGCGGTCCGGCACAGCGGCCAATACGACGTCCTGGGAATCCTGGACGATGACCCCGGGCTCCTGGGCACCTCCATTGACGGCACCGTGGTGATGGGCGCAATCTCCGACGCACCCGCGTTCGGGCACGCCTTGTTTGCTGCGTGCCTCCCCTCCGGGCAGGACAGGGAAGCCCTGGTTGGCCGGCTCTCGCTGCTGGGCCTGGATGACGACCGGTACGCCACGGTGGTGGACCCCAATGTCCGGGTACCCAGGGATGCCGTGATTGGCCCCGGGAGCATTGTGATGCGGAACGCCACCATCGCCCCGCAGGCCGAAGTTGGCCGCCATGTCCTTTTGAAACCCTTGGTGAATGTGGGCTGCAGCGTTCGTGTGGGGGACTTCGCCACACTGTCCCCCCGTGTCTCGGTCGGGGAGGGCGCGCGGATCGGCCGGGCGCGCAACTCGGCATGAACGCAGGCATCGGGGACGGGTTGACGGTAGGGGACTATGCGCACATAGAGGTGAGTTCGGCTGTGATGCACAACGTGCCCGAGTGTGAGACGTGGGGCGGCGTGCCCGCCCAGGGACGGCCGGTTCTGGGGAATTCACACAACAAAGTCCTTTGACACAGGTATGAAAGCCTCCGGCAGCGGGTCGGCCTGGAGGCCCGAAGCGGCGGAGCCCCGGACCTGCCTGTAAATAAGGGCGCGCAGCCTCTTACGGGCCGGGCACGGAAAGGCTAGATTAGCGTTGCCTGCTTCAACATGGCCCATTGCTACCGGGGGGATGACGTGGAACTTTTCAGCGACAAACCCGCCGTGGCCGCAGCGGCCCTTACCAGGCTCGTCGCTGCCGAAGCCAAAACCAAGGGACAACCCGCCGGCCGCATCCAGGCATACCTCAGCGATTTGGTGGTGCGGAACGGCCCCAGCATGATTGAGGAGCTGGCCATCGAGCTGGCACGCCAGCACCTGGCTACCCTCAGGAAGCTGGCCAATGCGACCGGGCGCCCCGCCGCCCGATACCTCGACGACATCGAGCTTGCGGCCGCCATGGGGGAAAGCATGGGACGCGACGCCAGGGACCTTGGTGACGCCAATAACATGTGATTTCGATCCGAACGAAACTCACCGGGGCCCGTGCTCTTATACCCTTAGTGCAGCACATTTTCAGGGAAGGAAACCACCAGCAGATGGAAACCACGGACACCGTCGTGAAGCCCGTCATCGGGCTCAGCACCTACCTCGAGCAGGCGGACACCGCCGGCTGTGGTGCCGTCAGTGCCGCGTTCCTGCCGGAGACCTACCTTGCCCCCATCATCGCCGCCGGCGGCATCCCCACCCTGCTTCCTCCGCAGCCCGTGGCACAGGGTGTGATCGAGGTCCTGGTGAGTCGGCTGGACGGCCTGCTGATCCCGGGCGGCTGGGACGTGGACCCTGCACTCTACGGACAGGAGCTCCACCCAAGCACCGACCAGCCGCGGCCCGAACGCGATGCCTGGGAACAGGCCCTCATCCGCGAAGCCATCCGCCAGGACGTCCCCCTGCTCTGCATCTGCCGGGGCGAGCAGCTGCTCAACGTCACCCTCGGCGGCACCCTGCACCAACATCTTCCTGACGTCGTGGGCCACAGCGAGCACCAGCTGGGCAGCTTCCAGTACAACCGGATCCCGGTGGAGGTGCGCCCTGAGTCGCAGCTCGCGCAGCTGATCGGTTCCGATGTCCAAATGGTTCCGGTGGCCCACCACCAGGCAGTGGACAAGCTGGGCGACGGCCTGGTGGCGTCCGCGTGGACGGAAGAACACGTGGTGGAGGCAATCGAATATCCGGCAGCCACCTTCACCATGGGCATTCAGTGGCACCCCGAGGAACTCTCTGAGGATTACGGGCTGTTCCAGGGTTTCGTCGAAGCAGCCCGCGCCACATACCTGTCCCGCCTGCGCCCGGCAACGCCGCCGTCCGTTGCCGACTCGCCCGCTTCCTTCCTGCCGGGAACGACGCCGGCGATCTCGGTCCATCCCGAAGCCTTCTGACCTGCGGAAACACCGTCAATGGCTGCGTTGCAGCGTCAGGCATCCTTGCGGATGATAAATAAGCATGCTTACTATGTGGGGGTAAGGTGAAGCAAGCGCGGACGGGTTTCCGCCCCCAGGGACCCTTCCGGCTGGCTTCCGTAAAAGCGCTTTCGTGACTGCATTTGGGTGGGTGCCGATTGCGGGACCGCGTGGCGTGGAAGTGTGCAATGTCGCGCAAAATGGATCAGAGCCAGGCCCCCGTCATCGACGCACTGGCCGAACACCAACGGCTGAAACGGTACGGCTTCACCCCTCCGGCACACCGTCAAGGCCGCGTAGTGGACCCCCGCGTGCTGGCGGTGCTGGGCGAACAAAGCTTCAAGGCCGACGTCGTTGCCTCCTCGGGCCTGGATGACCGGAAATCCTCCAACGGCTACCTGGCCACCGCCGAACAGCTGTTGGCGGACGCCGTCGGAGCGGACAAGGCCTTCTTCACCACCTGTGGCAGTTCCCTCTCCGTCAAGGCCGCCATCCCGGCCGTGACGCGCGGCGAAGGGGAACTCCTGATCAGCCGTGACGCGCACAAGTCGGTGGTGTCCGGCCTGGTGCTGTCCGGCCTGCAGCCGACACCCTCATCTACGGTTGCCATGGACGGCCGGCGGCGGCAGATGGTGCAGGAGGGCAAGGCCATGATCGGCAAGGCCCTGGACCTGGCCCGCCGCGTCCGCACGGACATCGAGGAGATCCCGGGACTGCACGTCCTGGAGGATGAGCTGGTCCACCAGGAAGCTTCCCACGACCTGGACATCCTGCATGTCCTGATCGACGTCTCGCAGCTTGGCATCAGCGGCTACCAGGCCACGGACTGGCTGCGCGGGAACTGCCGGATCGACCTGGGCACCGACGACCACCGGCGCGTCGAGGCAGTTATGTCCGTGTCCGACGACGACGGCACGGCGGAACGGCTGCTCGACGGCCTGCGCGCGCTGGTAGATGCCGCGCCCTCCCTGCCCCGGCCGCCCGCCGTCGTCATCCCTGATGAGGAGGACCTCTTCCTGGAAACCGTGACGCTGCCCCGCGACGCCTTCTTTGGCCCCGTGGAAGTGGTCCCGGTGAAGGAAGCGCCCGGCCGGATCGCCGCGGAAATGGCCACCCCGTACCCTCCCGGCGTGCCGCTGCTGCTGCCCGGCGAGCGGATCAACAAGCCAGCGATCGACTACCTCCGGAGCGGCGTGGAGGCGGGCATGGTCCTGCCTGATCCCGCCGACCCGTCACTGAAGACCATCCGCGTGGTACGGGAGGAACCGCATAAGCCGCAGCATTAGGACCCTGG
The DNA here is from genome assembly GCF_014639275.1 of Arthrobacter liuii. GTDB lineage: Bacteria > Actinomycetota > Actinomycetes > Actinomycetales > Micrococcaceae > Arthrobacter > Arthrobacter liuii. Next base: position 359,457 of record NZ_BMFW01000002.1, read on the forward strand.
AAACCGCAGTAAACAGCAAGGAAAACATCATGTGTGGCATAGCCGGCGAAATCGCATTCAACGGCAGGGCGGCATCGGGGGACGCAGTTCTGAAGATCATGGGGGCCATGGCCTCCCGGGGACCGGACGGAAGGGGAAGCTGGAACGGCGGCTGGGTTGCATTGGGGCACCGGCGGCTGAGCATCATCGACCTCTCCCATGCAGGTGCCCAGCCCATGGAGGACGACGGCGGCCTGACCATCGCCTTCAACGGCTGCATCTACAACTACCAGGAGTTGCGCCGGGCACTGGAGCCCGAGTTCGGGTTCCGCTCCACCAGCGACACCGAAGTGATCCTCAAGGCATACCGCAAATGGGGGGACGGCTTTGTCCACCACCTGGCGGGCATGTTCGCGATCGCCATTTACGATCCGCAGCGGGAGGAAGTCCTCCTTGTCCGCGACCGGCTGGGCATCAAGCCGCTGTACGTCTCCCACCTGCCGGGGAAGATGCGCTTCGCGTCCACGTTGCCGGCGCTGGTGGCTGCCGGCGGGATCGACACCGACGTCGACGAGGTGGCGCTGCACCACTACCTGAGCTGGCATTCGATCGTCCCGGCCCCGCGCACCATCCTGCGCGGCGTGCAGAAGCTGCCGGCCGCCACCATCCGCACCATCCGTCCGGACGGCACCTGGCAGGACCGCGAATACTGGCGGCCCGACTACACCCGGAAGCCGGAGCACACGGACTGGTCCGCCGCCGACTGGCAGGATGCGGTGCGGGATGCGCTGCGGACGGCAGTACGACGCCGGATGGTGGCGGACGTGCCGGTGGGTGTCCTTTTGTCCGGGGGACTGGATTCGAGCCTCCTGGTTGCCCTGCTCGCCGACGAAGGCCAGCACGGACTGTCCACGTTCAGCATCGGGTTCGACGACGGCGCCGGCGGGGACGCGGGGAACGAGTTCGAGTACTCAGACCTGGTGGCGCGTCAATTCGGGACCCGGCATGAGCGGCTCCACGTGCCCACGGCTGATTTTGCGCCCTCGATCGGCGACGCCCTGGGCGCCATGTCCGAGCCCATGGCCAGCCACGACGTCACCGCCTTCCACCTGCTCTCCGATACCGTCTCCCGGCGTTTGAAGGTGGTGCAGTGCGGGCAGGGCGCCGACGAGGTGTTCGGCGGCTACGGCTACCACCAGCCGCTGGCCGGGGTGCCGCGGGGCCAGGCTCTGGCGGCGTTCACGGCGTCCTTCGTTGACCACAGCCACGAGGAGCTCCTGGGGATCCTGGAGCCGGAGTGGCTGCCGGGCTCCGATGTCAGCCGCCGCGTCCTGGCGGACCACCTGGCCACCCCCGGAGCTGAAACGGCGCTGGACGCCGTCCTCCGGCTCGATACCCACCTGCTGATGGTGGATGATCCGGTGAAGCGGCTGGACAACATGAGCATGGCCTGGGGGCTCGAGGCCCGGGTCCCGTTTCTGGACCACGAACTGGTGGAGTTGGCCGCCTCCTGCCCGCCGGAACTCAAGGCAGCGCAGGGCGGAAAGGGCATCCTGAAGGACCTGGGCCGGCAGTTGCTGCCGGCGGCCGTGATCGACAGGCCCAAGGGGTACTTCCCGGTCCCGGCGCTGCGGCACCTGGAGGAACCGTTCATCACCATGGTCACCGATGCCCTGCACGCCCCCGAGGCCAAGCAGCGGGGGTTGTTCCGGCCGGACTACATCGACGGGTTGCTGGCCGACCCCAACGGCCGGCGGACCCCGGTGAAGAGCAACGTCCTGTGGCAGGTCGCACTGCTGGAAATGTGGCTGCAGCGCCACGGGGTGGGGTAGCCCGTGGCATCTCTGTTTCCCCAGTCGGGGGACGTGCTGGCGGACCTCCGCCAGGCCGTCCGCGGCGACTTTTCCGCCGCCGTGGACCAACTCTCAGCGCTGGTCCGGATTCCCGCCATGGCCTGGGAATCCTTCGACCCCTCCCAGCTGGACCAGGCCGCGCAGCAGGCGGCGGGGCTGGTCCGCGGTGCCGGCCTGCCCGACGTCGACATCCTGCAGGCGCCGCGGCCGGACGGCACGCCCGGCGCACCGGCCGTGGTGGGGCGGCGGCCAGCCCAGCCCGGCAAACCCACCATTCTGCTGTACGCGCACTACGACGTCCAGCCCGCCGGCCAACTGGAGCTCTGGGAGAGCCCGCCGTTCGAAGCAGTGGAACGCGGCGGCCGGCTGTGGGGCAGGGGAGTGGCGGACAACAAGGCCGGGGTACTGCTGCATGTGGCCGCCGTCCGCAACGCGCTCCGGGTCCTGGACGGCCGTCTGGGTGTGGGGATCACGGTATTCATCGACGGCGAGGAGGAAGCCGGGTCGCCGTCGCTGCCCCTGCTCCTCCAGCAGCACGCCGACCTCCTGCGGGCGGACGTGCTGGTGGTGGCCGACTCCGGCAACTGGAAGGTGGGCGTGCCGGCGCTGACCACCAGCCTGCGCGGGCTGATCCTGGGCACCGTCGAGGTGCGGGTGCTGGATCACGCCCTGCACTCCGGGAGCTACGGCGGCCCGCTGGTGGATGCGGTGGCCGCACTGTCCCGCCTTATCGCATCGTTCCATCACGACGACGGCAGCGTGGCGGTGGAGGGCCTGCCGGCTTCGGAAGAACCGGGTCCGCCGTTGTCAGACGCCGAGTTCCGGGCCGATTCGCGCGTCCGTCCGGGGGTGCCCTTGGCGGGCTCGGGAAGTATCACCTCACGGCTGTGGACCAAGCCGGCCATGGCCATCATCGGGATCGACGCGCCGTCCGTGGCGCTGTCCACCGATACGCTGCAGCCGGCGGCCCGGGCCAGGTTCAGCCTCAGCCTTGCAGCGGCGTCCGACACCGCCGCCGCCATGGAAGCTGTCCGCCGGCACGTGGAGAATCATGTGCCGTTCGGCGCCGAAGTGGTGTTCACGCCTGGCGGGCGGACCGAGGGGTTTGCGGGGGACGCGTCGTCGCCTGTGTCGCGCCTGATGCTGGCGGCCATGGAGGACACCTGGGGTGTGCCGGCGGTTTCCATGGGAGTGGGCGGATCCATTCCCGCCGTCAACATCCTCAACAGGCTGTTCCCGGAGGCGGACATCCTGATTACCGGCGCCGAGGACCCTGACTCCCGCGCGCACGGGGCCAACGAGTCCATCCACCTGGGCGACTTCGAAAACGCCATCGTGGCAGAGGCCCTGCTCCTGGCCCGCCTCAACACCCAGGACTAACCCGGGACCCAACTAGGTAGCAGTTAATGTCGTTTTGACGCCCCAAAACGACACCTGCTGCTACCTAGTTGGGGGAGTGGCACCCGCGTGACCAGTCAGCGCAGGGGTGCGTCCCGCCGTCGTGCGGCGAACGCGAACAGGGACGTGGTGGCCACCGTGGCCAGGTAACCCGCGATGACAATCAGCGAGATTCCCGCCCAGAAGTAGTTGGTGGTGCTCGCCTCCTGCCACGGGCTGGGCGCTATCCGGATCAGCGAATACACCGCAACCCCTGCCGAGGCCAGTCCGATCAGCACCGGCAGCGTGAGCCAGATCCGGGCCGAACCGACGTGTTCATCGAACCCGTCCCATTCGTTCCATGACCCGCGGCGGAGGATCAGCCAGCCCGCCGGAATCATGAACGCGCCCACCAGCAGGAACGCAGCCACCACGTCGGCGGGCCGGTGCCATTGGTTGATCAGCGTGGACACACCGGACGCGATGGCAAAGCTGCCGCCGATGAAGCCGGCCATGGGCCGCCAGCGCGGGGACGCCATCAGGAACACGGCCGCGGCGGCGGACGCCGCCAACGTGGTGTGCCCGGACGGCAGCGAATTCAGTTCCAGCGTCAAAACGCCTTTGTCCGGGCGCGGCGGCAGCAGGTCCTTCAGCACCTGGGTTGCCACGTTGGCACTGACGCACGCGGCCACAGCGATTCCGGCTTCCGCCCAGTGCCGCCGGATGACGGTGACAAACAGGACCACGACGGCGGCCATCACCAATGAGATGGTGGGCAGCAGATCCAGGAATTGGGTGGCGGCCTTGCCTGCGGGCCCGTGGATCTCCACCGCTTCCGCCAGCGCCGACTCGTCAATGAACTGGCCCGTGGCGGTCTGGACGAAGAAGCAATAGGTGGCAACCAGCCCTGCAATGCAGGCCAAGGTGGACAGCACGAACAGGGACGCCGAGCCCGGGGCAGGCCGCGCCGGAATCCTGGTGGGTAGTTGCCGTGAAGAAGTCATCGCGGTTAAGGGTGACACAAAAAGCTGGGCGGCCGCTCAGGGGCCCGGCGTGGGTTTGACCGGGTCCAGCCGGGGGATGCTCGCCGCGGCCACCAGCACCGCCAGTGCGCCGAGCCCGAACGGCAGTGCCGTGGCCGTGGCGATGCCGCCCACTAGCAGGGGACCGCCGGCGTCGCCCAGTTCGCGGCCCAGTTCGGCCGAGCCCATGGTCCGTCCCATCCGCCCCGGCGGCGTGGTGTCCGCCAGGTGGGCGAAGCCGAGCGGGGTGGCAACGCCGATGCCCGTCCCAATGCACGCGGCAGCGACGAAAATGGTGACCGCCCCCGGGGCGCCCGCAACGAGACCCACGCCTGCGGCAACCAGCAGCAGGCCCGTCGTCGTGCCCTTGTTGTCGGTCACGGCATTGCGGTCCCGCAGCCTGCCGATCCACGGCTGGGTCAGGATCGAGCCCAGCGCCACCACGCTCACCGCGGCTGTGCCGGCGAAGGCGTCCAGACCGTGCCGCGCGGCCAGTGCCGGGAGGAAGCCGACGGCGGCGCCCAGCGCACCGGTGGAGGCGGCCAGTACCAGCGTGGGAACCATGAAACGTCGCTCGCCCACCTGGCGCGCCAGGTCCATCACTGTGTACCGCGTCCGCGGCAGTGGCTCCAGGTGCGGCACGGACACCAGCACCCACACGGCTGTGACGGCGGCAAGCCCCGAAAGCGTGCCGAACAGCAGGGGGAAACTGCCGGCCAGGATCAGGCCGGCGCCGAGCGGCGGACCAATGATGTAGCCCAGGCTCTTCCAGGACCCGTACCGGCCAAAGTAGGTGCCCGCCTTTCCACCGCGGGCCATCCTTGCCACCATGGCGGACGACGCCGGCGAGAACGCCGACGCCGCAGCCCCCTGTCCCAGCCGGGCCAGGGCAAGGATGAACGGGTCAGCAGCACCGAGGCCGATCAGCGACAGTGCGGCGAAGGCGAACAGGCCGCCGACGACGACGGGTTTGGCTCCAATGCGGTCGCTGAGGGCGCCGAAAACCGGCTTGAGGAACACCTCGGCCACGTCGTACAGGGCCAGCAGGATGCCGAGGTTCAGCAGCGACAGGCCGATGTTTCCGCTCTGCGAGCCCAACCCCGCCGCGATACTGTGGGCACCGAACGCCGTGACGAAACCCGCCGCATACAGGGGTGCCGTGAACGACCTGGTGGCCTGCGCATTTGGCAGGGAACTGTCAGGGCTCATAATTGGGACTTTAGTGCCTTCACAAACTTGTGAAAACTCCAAAGACTTGGATCATGAACACTGTTGTCCAGACAATGGACCTGCATAAGCACTTTGGCCACGTCCACGCCCTGGACGGCCTGGACCTGGAAGTCCAGCGCGGTGAGATCCACGGCTTCCTGGGCCCCAACGGCGCCGGGAAATCCACCACCCTGCGCATCCTCCTGGGCCTGGCCAGGGCAACCTCCGGCTCCGCCACCGTCCTGGGCTTCGAACCCTGGACCCAGGCGGCCGACCTGCACCGGCGCCTGGCCTACGTTCCGGGCGATGTCCGGCTCTGGCCCAACCTGTCGGGAGGCGAAACCATCGACCTGCTGTCCCGGCTGCGCGGCGGCACCGCGGACGGAGCCGACTACCGCCGCCGGAAGGACCGGCTCTGCCGGGAGTTCGACTTCGATCCTGCGAAGAAGGGCCGCGCCTACTCCAAGGGCAACCGGCAGAAGGTTGCACTGATTGCGGCCCTGGCCACCGAAGCCGAGCTCTACCTGCTGGACGAGCCCACCAGCGGCCTGGACCCGCTCATGGAGGAGGTCTTCCGGCGGGAGCTGCTCGCCGCCGTCGACCGCGGCGCCACCGTGCTGCTCTCCAGCCATATCCTCTCCGAGGTGGAGGTGCTGTGCCACCGGGTGAGCATCATCCGCGCCGGAAAAATTGTCGACGGCGGCACGCTGGACTCCCTGCGGCACCTCACCAGGTCGGAGGTTTCCTTCGCGGCGGACGGCCTGGACGCGGAGGCGCTGGCCCGCCTGGGCGCAGTGCATGACCTGACGCTCGACGCCGGCCGGGTCCGGTTCAGCGCCGACTCGGACCGGATTTCCGAAGTACTACCCGCGCTGGCCGCCCTGGGCGTGCAGGGCCTGACGATCGTCCCGCCGTCGCTGGAGGAGCTCTTCCTGCGGCACTACGGCGATGCTTCCGGTCCTTCGGAGCCGGAGGCCGCACCTGCTGACACGGGCCACAGCGCCCGGCGCCACCTGCTCGGCGCTAGGGGGCGGAACTGACATGGCCATCCTCCTGGTTCTCTGGGGCCAGCGGCTGCGCCGGGACCGCTGGCAGCTGGTCAGCTGGGTGGCGGCCATCGGGGCGTTCGCGCTGTTCGCCGCGGCCGCCGTCACCCAGACTTACGGCAACCTGGTCAGCCGCACGGAAATCCTGCAGGTGGCCATCGCAACGCCCGCCGTCCTGATGCTGCGCGGCCTGCCGCGGGGCGTTGACCAGGGGGCCTTCACGTTCTTCCTCATCTATGCCTTCCTGGCCCTGTTGGCCGGCCTGATGAGCACGTTCCTGGCGGTACGGCACTCGCGCGCCGACGAGGAAACCGGCGGCGCGGAACTCGTGGCCGCCACACCCGCCGGCCGCCTGCTCCCCAATGCCGCCACCCTGCTGCACGGCATCGCGGCGAACATCCTCGTGGCGCTTGCCGTGTTCGCCGGCTTTGTTGCCCAGGGCCTGGACCCGCAAGGTTCCCTGACCGCCGGAGCCGCAACGGGCGCCGTCGGGCTCGCCTTCCTGGGCGTGGGACTGCTGGTGGCCCAGTTTATGGGGACGTCACGGGGTGCAAACGGCGTCTCGGCCGCACTGGTTGTCCTGGCATACGTCCTGCGCGGGATCGGGGACGCCACGGGGACGCCCGGCGCTGGCGGGACCACCATGACCGAAGGGGCGGCCAGCTGGTTTTCGCCCATCGGCTGGGGCCAGCAAACGTATGCCTACTCAGGGAACCGCGCGTGGCCGCTGCTGCTGCCGCTGGGACTAGCCGTCGCCTGCCTCGCGGCGGCCTGGTCCATCCTCCGCGTGCGTGACAGCGGAGCGAGCGTCTGGGCAGCCCGGCCGGGACGCGCCGCAGCCCGGCAGGGGCTTCGGAGTCCCGCGGCGCTCGCACTGCGGCTGCAGGCCGGATCGATCATCGGCTGGGGCCTCGGCGGCCTGGCCCTGGGCCTGCTCGCCGGATCGCTCGGAAAGGCGATTGCCGCCGTCGATACCCCGGAGACCAACATCACTGCCGTCATGAGGGAGATGCTCCAGTCGCAGGGAACCTCGCAGACACAGCTCATGGTCTCCGTACTGTTCTCCGTGGCCGGGGTCCTGGCGGCGGCTTGTGCCCTGCAGGCCGTGATCAGGCTGCGGCAGGAGGAAGCGGCAGGAACCGCGGAGCTGCTGCTGGCCGTGCCGGTGGGCCGGGTGCGGTGGCTCTCCGGGTACCTGGTGCTCGGCGCGGCGGCTGTGGTGCTGGTGGTCGGACTGGCAGGAGTGGGAGCTTGGGTGACGCTCACCGGATCCGGTGATGCGTCCATGCCTGCGGATGCGCTCTGGCAAACGGCCCTGGCCCAGCTGCCGGCGGCACTGATCTATCTGGCCGTTCCCGCCTTGGTGTTTGTCCTCTGGCCTCCCGCGACCATCGCCGCGAGCTGGGCGTTGCTGGCAGTGGGGGTGATGCTGGGCATTTTCGGCGGCATGCTCGGCATGGACCAGAGCCTGCGCAATCTGTCCCCGTTCACCCACACGCCGGTTCCGCACGGAGCGGACACCGACTGGAGCGGCGCCTGGTGGATGCTTGCCATTGCCGCCGCTGCGGGCGGGTTGGCCGTTGCCGTGATGCGACGGAGGGAGGTGGGCTCGGCATGAGTGCCGATGCCTCGGTTTCAGCCCCTGCCGGCGTCGTTGTTCCTGCTGGTGTCGTTGTTCCCGACGGCGTGACGGCAGCCGCTGCCGAAAGGACTGCGGCCGCCTTCGCCGCGGCCGGGTTCCCCAAGATGCCGGCACGGACGCTGCTGGCCCTCGTGTCATCGGAGCAGGGCAGTCTCACCGCTGCGGAGCTCGCGGAACGGCTGGGTGCCAGTGCCGCGGCTGTTTCCGGGGCGGTGCGGTACCTGCAGACCGTGGGCTTCGTGCACCGGGTCTCCCAGCCCGGCAGCCGCCGGGACCTCTACGCACTGCACAAGGACGAGTGGTACGTGGTGTCCATGCGGAACAGCCCGGTCTACGAAAAGCTTGCGGCCCTGACCGATGCGACGGCGGAAACCCTTCCGGAAGGATCGGCGGCCCGGGCCCGGATGGGGGAGATGGCCCGGTTCTACCGGTTCCTCAATTCCCGGATGCCCGCACTGCTGGACGACTGGGAGCGTGAACGGGAGGCGGAGCAGTGACCATCATTGACAACGCGGTATACGTCAACGGGCTGCGCACCGAGGACCCGGCGGACCTCGACGAAACGTACTTCCTGCTGCGGCAGCGGGAAGGAATGGCATGGATCGGCCTGTACCGGCCCGACGCAGAGGAACTGCAGTCCGTGGGCGAGGAGTTCGACCTCAATGGGCTGGCCATCGAGGACGCGCTCGCCGGCCACCAGCGGGCCAAGCTGGAGCATTATGACGAGTGCCTGTTCCTGGTGCTCCGGCCCGCCAGGTACCGCGATGACGTGGAGAAAGTAGACTTCGGCGAGATCCACGTCTTTGCGGGCGATGACTACGTGGTCACCGTGAGGCATGCCGAGTCCCCGGACCTGGCCAAGGTCCGCCGCCGGATGGAGTCCATGCCGGAGTTCCTGGCGCTGGGGCCCGATGCTGTGCTGTACGGGATCCTGGACCAGGTGGTGGACGAATATGAGCCGGTGGTGGCCGGCCTGGAAAACGACATTGACGAAATCGAGGACGACCTGTTCGGCGCGGACCCCGACGTGTCCCGCAGGATCTATGAACTGTCCCGCCAGGTCATCACGTTCCAGCGCGCCACCAGCCCACTCGCCGGTATCCTGCAGGCCTTGATCGCCGGAACCCCGGATCATGAGCAGGCCACTGAGCTTCGGGACCACTACCGGGACGTCCTGGACCACGTGATCCGGCTCAACGAGCGGGTGGCGTCCTTCCGCGCACTGCTCCAGAACGCGCTCGCCGTCAACGCCGCCCTGGTGGCCCAGCGGCAAAACGATGAAATGCAGCGCATGACGGAGTCCAGCTTTGAACAGAATGAGCAGGTCAAGCGGATCTCGTCGTGGGCTGCCATCCTGTTCGCTCCCACGCTGGTGGCCTCCATCTACGGCATGAACTTCACCAATATGCCCGAGCTGGCATGGACTTACGGCTACCCCTATGCCTTGGGCCTGATGGTGGCGATGGGCCTGGTCCTGTACCTGGCGTTCAAGCACAACAAGTGGATCTGAACCGCTCTCCCTGAAGCGGTCTTTCCAGTTTCATGCCCTACCATGGGCTACAAATTATAAGCCTGCTTAGTACTTTGGCGGCTTAGCAGTCGATGGTGAGTGGAGAGAACTGGATGAGCAAGGCCGAAATTTCCGGGCGGCCCCGGATTGATGGCGACGCGGCCGGTGCTGGGCGGAAGTCCCTCCTGCGCCGCTTCGGTTCACTCCTTGGCCCCGGCCTGGTGACAGGTGCTGCGGACGATGACCCCTCAGGAATTGCCACCTATGCGCAGGCCGGTGCCACCTTTTCCAACGGCATGCTGTGGGCTGCGCCGGTGACACTGCCCATGATGATGGCCGTCCAGGAAATCTGTGACCGCACGGCACTGGCCACAGGTGAAAGCCTGGGCAGGCTGGCCCGGCGCAAGTTCTCCCGCCGTCCACGGGTGGTGATTGCGGTGCTGATTGTTGCCCTGCTGGTGGGCAACATCCTTAATGCCGCCGCAGACCTGATGGCGATCGGGCAGGGCATGCAGATGCTCGGCGCCGGCCCCGACCACCTGTGGAGTGCCATTGCAGGGGTCGGTATCGCGGTGGCGCTTATGAGCGGCTCGTTTGCCGTCATCGCCAAGGTTTTCAAGTGGCTGTGCGTCACCCTCCTGGCCTATGTTGCGGTCCTGTTCGTCGCCAACGTCGACTGGGCCGACGTCCTGGAAGGAGTCCTGGGCATGAAGTTCAGCTTCGCCCCGGAATACCTTGGCTTGATCGTTGCAGTGCTGGGCACCACCATCTCGCCGTACCTGTTCTTCTGGCAGAGCGCGCACAGGGTCCAGGAGTTGCGCGCCGAGGACCACGGCGGGGACGAGGCAGTGGGGCTCAAGGACCGGCCCGATGCGGCCGCCGCCGCCCATACCCTCCGTAAGGCCCGGGCCGACGTGTTCATCGGCATGGTCTTCTCCGTCCTGGTGATGTTCTCGATCATGGCCGCCACTGCGGCAACCCTGGGCAGGGACGGCACCAAGGTGGAAACAGCTGCCGACGTGGCCAAGGCACTGGAACCGGTTGTGGGGCCGGCCGCCACATTCCTGTTCGCCGCCGGGTTCATCGGCACCGGCATCCTCGGGGTCCCGGTCCTCGCCGCCTCCGGCGCAGCGGGACTGGCCGGACTGCTCGGCAGGGACTGGGGCCTGGACCTCAGCCCACGGCGCGCTCCGTTGTTCCACACGCTGCTTGGAGTCGGAATGGTCGCCGGCGTCCTCATCAGTTTCTTCTCCGCCGACCCCATCGGGCTATTGGTTTTCAGCGCCACCGTCAACGGAATCGCCGCCGCCCCGTTCCTGGTGGTCACCATGCTGATTTCACGGGACAAGGCCATCATGGGCGAGTACCGCAACGGCAGGCTTGCCGCCACCCTGGGCTGGTTCACGGCGGCAGTCATGGTGGTGGCAGGCAGCATCGGCGTGTGGACCACACTGACCGGAGCCGGAGGCTAGCCCGACCACCTGACTGTACTGCCGGCGTCGTACACCCTGCTTTTTGAAACCCGTACCCTGACCCTGCTGACCAACCCATAGAGAGAGCGAGAACAACGTGGACCACAACGAAGCTCCCCTGCTGGACGCCATGGACCAGTACCACCGGCTGGACCGCTACGGGTTCACCCCGCCCGGCCACAGGCAGGGCCGCGGCGCCGACCCGCGGGTCCGGGACATCCTCGGGGCCGATACGTTCCGCGCCGACGTCCTGGCCTCGGCGGGCCTGGATGACCGATCGTCTTCCGGCGGATACCTGAAAAAGGCCGAGCAGCTCATGGCGGATGCTGTGGGCGCGGAGCAGGCCTTCTTCTCCACCTGCGGCAGCTCCCTGTCTGTGAAGGCCGCCGTGATTGCGGTGGCTGCCGGCAAAGGCGACCTGCTGGTCAGCCGCGACGCCCACAAATCCATCACCGCCGGGCTGGTGTTTTCCGGCATCCAGCCGCGGTGGATCCGGCCCCGCTGGGACTCCAAGCTGCACCTGGCGCACCCGCCGGCGCCATCGGACGTGGAGGAGATGTGGGAACGGTACCCGGACGCCGCGGGGGCGCTGATCGTCAGCCCCACCCCGTACGGGACCTGCGCGGACATCGCCGGCATCGCCAAGGTCTGCCACGACCGGGGGAAGCCCCTCATCGTGGATGAGGCATGGGGAGCACACCTGCCTTTCCACGAGGGCCTCCCCACCTGGGCGATGAGTGCCGGTGCCGATGTCTGCGTGGTGTCGGTGCACAAGATGGGTGCCGGTTTTGAGCAGGGCTCGGTCTATCACATCCAGGGCGACCTGGTGGATCCCGCGCACCTGTCCGAGTGCGCGGACCTGCTGATGACCACCAGCCCCAACGTCATTTTGTACTCGGCCATGGACGGCTGGCGCCGGCAGATGGTGCAGCACGGGGCGGAGCTCCTGGGCAACGCCCTTGACCTCGCCCGGAGGCTGCGGCGGGACATCGACGCGCTCCCGGGGATCCACGTGGTGGAGGACGAGCTCCTGGCTGTTGAATCCTCACACGACCTGGACCGCATGCAGATCCTGATGGACGTCACGGGACTGGGCATCAGTGGCTACCAGGCCGCCGACTGGCTGCGGGAAAACCGCCACCTGGACATGGGCCTCAGCGACCACCGCCGCCTCATGGCCACCATGTCCATGGCTGACGACGACGCCTCCGCCCGGCGGCTCCTTGACGGGCTGCAGGCCCTCATCGAAGCAGCTCCGGCGCTTCCCGCCCCTGCCAAGGTGGACCTGCCCTCACCCCAGGGGCTGGAACTGGAAACGGTGGCCCTTCCGCGGGACGCCTTCTTCGGCCCGCGGGAGGATGTTCCCGCACGCGAGGCGGTGGGGCGGGTTGCGGCGGAGCAGATCACCCCATACCCGCCGGGCATCCCGGTGATCGTGCCGGGGGAGCGGATCAACGAGGCCGTCCTGGACTACCTGGAGTCCGGGCTGAAGGCCGGCATGGTCCTGCCCGATCCCGCGGATCCGTCGCTGGGCACCATCCGGGTGGTCCGTGAGTAGCCGTTTGCCTCCTGCGCTCCCGCGTACAGTAAACGGCATGCCCAACCCCGGCCTTTCGCCTGACTCTGCTCATGTCCGCCTGGCCGTTCCGCCGTTGGAGGAGCTGCTCGCCGCCGCCCACGTGGTGAGCCTGCCCATGCGGGTGAAGTTCCGCGGCATCATGCAGCGCGAATCGCTCCTGCTCCGCGGTCCCGCGGGCTGGGGCGAGTTCTGCCCCTTCCCCGAGTACGGCGACGCCGAGGCGTCCCGCTGGCTGGCCGCCGCCCTCGAGGCGGGGTGGCAGGGCTTCCCGGCCCCCCTGCGCGCCTCTGTTCCGGTCAACGCCACCGTGCCCGCTGTTCCCGCGGACCAGGTGCCGGACGTGCTGGCCCGGTTCGGCCGGGTGGACGCCGTGAAGGTCAAAGTGGCCGAGCAGGGGCAGTCATTGGACGACGACGCCGCCCGGGTCCGCGCCGTCCGCGCGGCTTTGCCTTCGGCTGCCGTGCGGGTGGACGCCAACGGCGGCTGGGACGTGCCGGGCGCCGTGGAGGCGTTGACCCGGCTGGCGTCCTTTGGACTGGAGTACGCCGAGCAGCCGGTGCCTTCGATCGAAGGCCTGGCAGAGGTCCGGGCCCGGCTGCGGGACGGCGGGACGCCGGTGCCCATAGCCGCCGACGAAAGCGTCCGCAAGGAAACCGACCCCCTCCGCGTGGCCCGGGCCGGCGCGGCGGACCTTCTGGTGGTTAAGGTGGCGCCGCTTGGGGGAGTGCGGCGCGCCCTGGACATCGTGGCACAGGCCGGACTCCCCGCCGTCGTCAGCTCCGCGCTGGACACCTCCGTGGGGATCCGCGCGGGGCTGGCGCTCGCCGCCGCCCTGCCCGCGCTGCCCTACGCGTGCGGCCTGGGAACGGTGTCGCTTTTTGAATCAGACATCACCCTGGACCCCCTGGTGGCCGACGACGGCGCCATCCGCCTCCGCGACGTGGCCGCCGACGCGGGGCTGCTTGAGCGCTTTGCAGCTCCCGCCGAACGCCGGGACTGGTGGCTGGGCCGCCTCCGGCGGGTCCACGCCCTCCTCACGCCGTAGGAGGCCAGTGAAGGGCCGTCTTTTACAGGTTTCTTTCAGCCTTTTTGCGGGTTAACCTCAGGTTCATCTGCAGGCCGTCGGCATTTCAGAACGGGCTGGAAGGGTGAGCGGGCACCCCAGAGACATTCCTTCGGAAGGTTCCCCATGTCTGAAACAGCCCGCAAGTTCACCCTCCTGCCCATGCTCGGCCATACGAAGGGCAAGCGCAGCCCTGTGACATGCGCACTCAAATGCGACAACGCCTGCGCCGGCGACGTCTGCAACACCAGCTCCAACAGCTACTTCCGCGACATAGCCTCCGCCACCCTGTCCCGCCGGGCCGCCCTGGGCCTGGGCGCCGCCGGAGCGCTCGCCGTCGCCCTCGGGTCCGCCGTAACTTCCGCCGAACCCGCCTCCGCCGCGGGCTTGTCCAAGGCCGCAAAGGAAGGCTTCGGCAACTCCAAGCTGGAGTTCACCGCCATCAAGCCCGTGGACAAGGCTGTTGACGCGTTCACGGTGCCGGAGGGCTTCACCTGGCAGCCGATCATCCGCTGGGGTGACCCGCTGTTCAACGATTCCCCCGACTTCGACCTGAACCACCAGACCGCGGCAGCGCAGGCGCGGCAGTTTGGCTACAACAACGACTACACGGACATCGTTGACATCCCCGGCAGCAAGGGCCGCCGCGCGGTGCTGTTCACCAACCACGAGTACACCAACGAAAACATCATGGTGCCCGCTGGCTACGACCCGGTGGAGACTCGTGCCATCGGCCGCGCCGCCCATGGCCTGGCCGTGGTTGAGCTCGAGCGCAAGAACACCACCAAACCGTGGAGCTACGTCAAGGGCGCGCCGCTGAACCGCCGCTACCTCTCCGACACCACCTACGAACTGACCGGCCCGGTTGCCGGCTCGGCACTGGTCAAAACCGTGGCCGATCCCTCCGGCCGCGCCATCAAGGGAACGTTCGGCAACTGCTCCGGCGGCACCACCCCGTGGGGCACCATCCTCTCCGGCGAGGAAAACTTCAACGGGTACTTCGTGGCTCCCGGCACCTCCGCGAGCGACAAGCGGTATGGCCTCACCGCCAAGCCCACCGCACGCAAGTGGGAACTGGACGATCCCCGGTTCGACACCCGCAACGCCGGCTATGAGAACGAGACCAACCGATTCGGCTGGATCGTGGAGGTTGACCCGTTCGACCCCACCTCCACCCCCAAGAAGCGCTCCGCAATGGGCCGGTTCAAGCACGAGGGCGCCAACGTGATCGTGGCCGAGTCCGGCCACGTGGTGGCCTACATGGGCGACGACGAAAAGTTCGACTACCTCTACAAGTTCGTCTCTGCGGAGAAGTACCGTGAGGGGGACCGCAAGCACAACATGGACCTGCTGTCCGAGGGCGACCTCTACGTTGCCAAGTTCACCGGCAACTCACCGGCCGCGGAGATCACCGGCACCGGAGCACTGCCTTCTGACGGCGCGTTTGACGGGACCGGCGAATGGCTGCCCCTGGTGGTGGGCGGCAAGTCGGCCGTCCCGGGCATGTCCGTGGAAGAGGTCCTGGTGTACACACGCCTGGCCGCTGACAAGGTTGGCCCCACCAAGATGGACCGCTGCGAGGACGTCCAGCCCAGCCTGCACACCGGCAAGGTCTACGTGGTCTGCACCAACAACTCGGACCGCGGCACCGGAACCAAGGAAGGCGCCACCGAGGTCAACCCGCGCACCCAGAACCGTGACGGCCACATTGTGGAAATCACCGAAACCGGCGATCAGATCTCCACGAAGTTCAACTGGACCCTCCTGATGGTCTGCGGCGATCCGGCCCAGGGCGACGTCACCTACTTCTCCGGCTACCCGGTGGACAAGGTCTCGCCGATCTCGTGCCCGGACAACGTGGCCTTCGACTCCGTGGGCAACCTCTGGATCTCCACCGACGGCGCATCCTCCGGCATCGGCTACAACGACGGCCTCTTCAAGGTCACCCTTGACGGTGCCGAGCGCGGCAAGGTGGAGCAGTTCCTCGCCGTGCCCCGCGACGCCGAAACCTGCGGACCCATCATCCACGACGACGAACGCACCGTTTTCGTTGCCGTCCAGCACCCGGGCGAAGAGGGCACCTTCGAGGCGCCGCACTCCTACTTCCCGGACTACGTCCCGGCAGGTACGACGCCGGTCGCCGGCCAGGTGCGCGCGCCCCGTCCGGCAGTGGTCCAGGTGTTCCGCGGCTAGTTTCGCAACGCCCGCTCACCTTGGGACGCGCCACCACTTTCCGCCCGCTTTTTGGAAACGCCCCATCACCTCTCGGCCTATCGAGGCAGGAGGTGATGGGGCGTTTCCTCATTTGGCGCAGGAGGTGATGGGGCGTTGGAGGGTGGCAGACTGGTTGGGTGACTTCGCTGAACGAATCTGCTCCTGACACCCCCGAGCTGGATGTGCCTGAACTGGGCGCGCTTGCTGCGGCGCGGATCGCCGTCGAGGTTTTGTTCGACGGTGGTGTGCGGCACGTGGTGGTGTCGCCCGGTTCTCGGTCGGCCCCCATGGCATACGCCCTGGCCGAGGCCTCCGCTGCCGGCCGGATGGACCTGCTGGTCCGGATTGACGAGCGGTGCGCCGGGTTCACGGCTTTGGGCCTGGCCCTGTCCACCGGTTCGCCCGCAGCCGTCCTCACCACGTCGGGGACCGCCGTCGGGAACCTGATGCCCGCAGTGATGGAGGCCAACCACGCCGCGGTTCCGCTGATCGTCCTGTCAGCGGACCGGCCCGACGAGCTGCGCGGGACCGGCGCCAACCAGACCACCATCCAGCCGGACCTGTTCGGCGAGCAGGTCCGGTTCGCTGCGGACATCCCCGCCGGCAGCAACCCGCAGCGGGCCATCCAGACCGGGCTTTCCGCTGCTACCGGCGCGTTCCCGGACCTTCCGCCGGGACCGGTCCAGCTCAACCTCGCGTTCCGCGACCCGCTGGTTCCCGGACCGGAGGAGGGGCTGCCGGAGCCGGTGGAACGGCAGCGCTACCGGGTGGGCGCCGAGCCGCTGGTCATGAACCTGCCGCCCGCGCCCGAGGATCTTCCGGAGCGGCGCACCGTGGTGCTGGCAGGGCACGACGCCGGCCCGGTGGCCGAGGCGTTCGCCCGTGCCCACAACCTGCCGCTGCTCGCCGAACCGTCCTCCAATTCCAGGTTCGGACCAAACGCGGTGGGCCCCTACCGGCTGCTGCTGGAGCATTTCGGGCCCGGCTCGGCGCAGCCGATCGAGCGCGTGGTGCTGTTCGGCCGGCCAACTCTGTCCCGCCCGGTGGCTGCCCTCCTGGCCCGCGCCGATGTTGAATCAGCCCTGTACCAACCGGTCCCGGTTGCCTGGTACGAGCCTGGCCGCCGCACCGAGCTGCCCCTTGAAAACCTCACGGACCTCGCAGAATTTGCCGGCCGCGGGACATCTTCCTGGCTGGACACCTGGCTGCTGGCCGGCTCGGCCGCGCAGCATTCGCTGGACCAGGTGCTGTCCGCGGAGGCCGCCGCCACCGGGCCGTCCGTGGCCGCCCTGGTCTGGAAGCACTCGCGCGGCCAGCTGCTGCTCGGTTCCTCCAACGGAATCCGGGACGTTGACCTTGCCGGACTTCCTGCCCATGATCCTGCCGCCACCGTATACGCGAACCGGGGGCTGGCCGGGATCGACGGCACCATTTCCACCGCCACCGGCATCGCCCTGGGCGGCCGGCAGGCGACCACCGTGCTGCTGGGCGACGTCACCTTCCTGCACGACGCCGGCGGCCTCCTCCTCGGCGCCGGGGAAGAACAGCCGGACCTGCGGATCGTGGTCCTGAACGACTCCGGCGGTGCAATCTTCAGCCTCCTTGAGCACGGGGGAGTGGAGGAGGGCGGCCGCTACGGGGATGCCGTCGAACGCCTCTTTGGCACCCCGCACGCCGTGGACATCGCGGCACTTGCCGCAGCGTACGGCGTCGGGCATTCACTGGTAAGTACGACGGCGGGGCTCGCCGAGGCGCTGGGCCGGCCTGTGCGGGGGCGCGCCATCGTCGAAGTCCGGACGGACCGTCGCTCGCTGCGGCAGCTCCATGCCCGGATCAGGGAAGCTGTGTCCGCGGCCGTGGAGGGCGTGCTCTCCGGGCAATGACCAAAACATGCCGGTAACGCGAATAGCGAGTGCCGCTGCGTGAATCCACGCAGCGGCACTCGCTATTTCAAGAGGTCCCTCAGAGCACGCGGCCCAGGAACTCTTTGGTGCGGGCGTGCTGGGGGTTGGCGATGATCTCGCGGGGGTCGCCGGATTCCACCACCACACCGCCGTCCATGAAGGTAAGGGTATCGCCCACCTCGCGAGCGAAGCCGATCTCGTGGGTCACCACGATCATGGTCATGCCGGACTTTGCCAGGTCCTTCATCACGTTCAGGACATCGCCCACCAGCTCGGGGTCCAAAGCAGAGGTGGGCTCATCGAAGAGCATCAGCTCCGGCTCCATGGCCAGGGCCCGGGCAATGGCCACGCGCTGCTGCTGGCCGCCGGAGAGCTGGGACGGGTAGTGGCCGGCACGGTCGCCGAGCCCCACCCGGTCCAGCAGCTCAAGCGCCCACTTCTGGGCGGCAGCCTTGGGCTGGCCCTTCACGTGCACCGGCGCTTCCATGACGTTCTGGAGTGCTGTCTTGTGCGGGAACAGGTTGAACCGCTGGAACACCATGCCGATTTCGCGGCGCTGGGCGGCGATTTCCTTGGTCTTGAGGTCATGGAGCTTGCCGTTGACCTCGCGGTAGCCGATCAGCTGGCCGCCCACGGAGATCCGCCCGGCGCTGATGCTCTCCAGGAGGTTCACGCAGCGCAGCATGGTGGACTTGCCGGACCCCGAGGGCCCGATCACCACCGATACCTCGCCCTGGTTGACGGTCATATCGATGCCGCGGAGTACATGGTGGTGCCCGTAGTACTTGTGCAGGCCTTCGATCTTGACCAGCGGCTTTTCTGCGGTGACCGTCATCGTGCACTCTCCTCGGGGAAGTCCGTCTTCATTGACCGCTGGGCGTCAGCGCCGGGGCCGGCCGCTTTGGCCGCGGCCGGGTTGACGGCTGCCGGGGCCAGGTTGTCCACGCCCTTGCCGTAATACGCCTCGATGAAGTGCTGGCCCACCATCAGGATGCTGGTGATCACCAGGTACCAGATCGCGGCCACGATCAGCAGTGGCACCGGCAAGTAGGTCCGGTTGGCCAACGCGTTGGTGGCAAACGTGAGGTCCAGCGTGAACGGAACCGCGAGGACAAGCGACGTGGTCTTCAACATGCCGATGGTTTCGTTGCCCGTAGGTGGCACGATGACCCGCATGGCCTGGGGGAGGATGATGCGCCACATGATCTTGCCCTTGGACATGCCCAGGGCCTCGGCAGCTTCCTGCTGGCCCCTGTCCACGGACTTGAGGCCGGCGCGGAAGATTTCCGCCAGGTAGGCGGACTCGTTCAGGCCCAAGCCGAGGATTGCCGCGACGGTCGCATTGACGATGGCAGCCGTATCCAGGCTGAAGAATTCAGGCCCAAAGGGGACACCGGCGCTGATCTTCGGGTACAGAACCGCAATGAGGCCCCAGAACACCAGCTGGGTGTACACAGGGGTGCCGCGGAAGAACCACACCCACACCCAGCTGGACCAGCGGAATATGGGGTTGTCGGACTGGCGCATGAACGCCAGCAGGATGGCCAGGACGATCGCCAGCACCATCGATGCCACGGTCAGCAGCAGGGTCCAGCCCACGCCCTGGACCACTTTGACGTCCAGGATGTAGGTGCCAACAATGTCCCAGCGGAAATTGGGGTTGGTGAACAGGCTCTGCAGGAACACCGCAACGAAAGCGAGGATGATGATGGCGCTGATCCACCGGCCGGGGTGGCGCACCGGCACCGACTTGTTCAGTACCGGTGCGTCCGGGTGTTGATGGTGTTCCATGTGCACGCCTGACTTGTCGTCGGTAACGCTAAAACTCAAGACTTAACCGCCGGGTTGACCTCGGACTTGGTGATGGCGCCCTCGGAGTTGCCCCAGCCGTCCAGGATCTTCTTGTAGGAGCCGTCTGCCATCAGCTTGGTGACGGTCTTCTGGATCACGTCGGCCCAGGCGGTGTCAGCCTTGGCCACGGCGATGCCCTGCGGAGCGGAATCGTAGACGTCGCCCAGCTTCTCGAGCTGGCCGTTGGTCTGCGTGAGTGCGTAGCCGATGATGGGGGAGTCGGCGGCCATGGCGTCGATGCTGCCGTTCACCAGGCGGGTGGTGACATCCGTCTGGTTCTTCAGGGTGACGATGTCAATGGGCTTCTTGCCGTCGGCGGCGCACTTCTTGTTGCGGTCGGCAAGGTCCGGATCTTCCTGGACGGTGCCGGTCTGCACGCCAATGGATTTGCCGCAGACGTCGTCAAGGGAGAACTTCTTGGGGTTGCCCTTCTGCACGGCCCAGGCGGTGCCGGCGTTGAAGTAGCTGACCATGTTCACCGCGCCCAGGCGTTCGGGGTTGATGGTGAACGAGGAGATACCCAGGTCGTACTTGGGGCCGAGGGCAGGGAGGATGCCGGTGAACTCCGCGGTCTGGACCTGGACCTTGAGGCCCAGCGTGGCGCCGATGGCCTTGGCGATGTCCACGTCGTAGCCCACGGGTGTCTGGCCGTCCGGACCGAGGAATTCAGCCGGGGCGTAGCTGGTGTCAGAACCAATTGTGATGGTGCCCTTGGACTTGATGGCGTCCGGGACCATGGCGGCCAGGGCGTCGTCCTTCTTGACGGTGGTGGGATCAAAGCTGGCGCTGGCGCTGCCTGACGAGGTAGCCGCGCTGGAGGGACCCGTTTCCGAGGCATTGGTGCATGCTGAGAGGGCCAGGGCGCTGATGGCGATCATAGTGGCGGCGGTCAGCTTGGAGGTGCCCAGGAGGGTACGGGGAGTCTGCATTTCTTACCTTTTGTTGCAGGGGCTATGAGGTACTAACGCGGCTTATAGTGTAACGCTCAACAAGAGAGGTACGTCACACGCAACTAAGTTTCACTATTGGATAACTATTACGGGAGCAAAATCAAGCCTTTCCGAGCGGCGGCCGTCTGTCATCCCAGACTTCCTACCCAACTAGGTCGCAGTAGATGTCGTTTTCGGGGCTGAAAACGACATTAACTGCGACCTAGTTGGGGGAGGGGGCGTCAGCTGTTGATGCCCAGGGATTCCAGCATTGGGCGGAACTTGGCCCACGTCTCGGCGAGCTCCGCCTGCGGCTGCGAGCCGTCGACTATGCCGCAGCCGGCATAAAGCCGCACTGTCTCGGGGGATTCGATGACCGCGCCGCGCAGCGCAATGCCCCATTCGCCGTTTCCGGCCGCGTCCAGCCAGCCGACCGGTCCGGCATACGGCCCGCGGTCCAGGTGCTCCAGCTTGCGGATCAGCTCTCCCGCCACCAGCGTCGGGGTTCCGCAGACGGCGGCCGTCGGGTGGAGGGCGTTGATCAGCGCCAGGCACGTGGGGACGTGCCCTTCCACCTCGGTGAGCTCCGCCTTGACGTCCGACGCCAGGTGCCAGACGTTGGGCAGTTCCAGGATGAAGGGCTCGTCGTGGGCATTCATCGCCTCCGAGAACGGCGCCAGTTGCCTGGTCAGGGACTGGATGGCGATCTCGTGTTCATGTCGCTGCTTTTCGGATCCGGCAAGCACCCGAGTGGCGTAATCAAGCGGGGGTCCGTCCTCGCCATGCGCGTCGCGGCGGTCCAGCGTGCCGGCCAGCACGCGCGCCTGGGCAGTACGCCCCTCCACTTGGATCAGCATCTCGGGCGTAGCCCCCACCAGCCCGTCCACGCCGTAGGTCCAGCATTCGCGGTACCTCGCCGCCAGCTCGCGCAGCACATCTGCTGCATGTACGCCGGAAGGAACAGTCGCAACCACATCCCGTGCCAGCACCAGCTTTTCCAGGGCTCCGGTACGGATCTCGGCAACGCCGGCGGCCACGGCGTCCATCCACGCTTCCTCGCTGAGGGAACCGGTATGCAGGGTTGCGCCGGCAGCCAGGGGGAGGGGGCGGACGACGGCGCCACCCCCCGAGCCGGGTACGGCAGCCAGGGACGCGTCCCCGGCGGAGTCCGGGGCCGGCGTCGTGCCTTCCGCGCCCGTGGCACCCGCGGGACCACCGCTTAGCCAGCGGCCCAACGCGGCGAGGGCTGTTTCTTCGGTGAGCCGGCCGTCGTCGAACGTCAACTGCGTGAGCCAGGCCTGGTTGTCCCGCACGCCCACCACGATCTCCGGCACGATCAGGCGCGACTCGTGGGTTGAGGTCTTGGAGAAAGCAAAGGAGCCGAACGCCACGGGGCCGGTGCCGGGCAACTCCACGGAGTCCGTGACAGCTGCCTCCAGGACCAGGTGCCGCCACCAGATGTCGGCCTCGAGGAACCGGTCCGGCCCGGTGGCGGTGAAGCGTGCGATTTCGCCGAAACCCGCCAGCCCTGCTTCACGGCGGGTCCAGCAGAGGACGTCGTCCCGGACCAGAAACGAAGGCAGCCCCCCGGGGAACGCTTTGCCATCCAGGGGGACTGTCAAGGTGCGGAACGTGCTCGTCATGATGAGACAACACTACTCCGGCGTAGGCCCGGGGCTTTTTCGGCGCCGGACACCTTTCGGCGGAGACAGGGCATGGCTGGTCAGGACCGTCGGGAACATTTGAGACAATGTCATGGTGAACCGAGCATCCTTGGATAAGCGTCCGGACGAAGTAGCCACGATGTTTGACGACGTCGCACCGAAATACGACGTCGTCAACGATGTCCTCTCCATGGGGCAGACCCGCCGCTGGCGGAAGATCGTGGTGGACGCCATGGAAGTCTCCAAAGGCCAGCGGGTCCTCGACCTCGCGGCCGGAACCGGAACCTCCAGCGAACCATATGCCGATGCCGGCATAGATGTGGTGGCCTGCGATTTCTCCCTGGGAATGCTCAAGGTGGGCAAGCGCCGCCGCCCGGACATCGACTTCATCGCAGGGGATGCCACCAATCTGCCGTTCGCTGACAACACCTTCGACGCCACCACCATTTCCTTCGGCCTGCGCAACGTGAACGAGCCCAAGAAGGCGCTGGCAGAGATGCTGCGCGTCACCAAGCCCGGCGGCCGCCTGGTTATCGCCGAGTTCTCCCAGCCGGTGGTCCCGCTCTGGCGCACCATGTACACCGAATACCTGATGCGGGCCCTCCCGGCCATCGCCGTCAAGGTCGCCTCCAACCCGGACGCGTACGTCTACCTGGCCGAATCAATCCGCGCGTGGCCGGACCAGGACCACCTGGCCGCGTGGCTGCAGGAAAGCGGCTGGGAGAAGGTCACCTACCGCAACCTCACCGGCGGTATCGTGGCGGTGCACCGGGCGTTCAAGCCCGCCTCCCCATCCAACGGCGCCGCCGCCATCGCCGCGCACAAGGGCCCGGTGGCCAAGCTGCGCCGCAACATCGTCCGCTGACACGTGAAGGTACTGATTGTCGGCGCAGGTCCGGCCGGATCCACCGCCGCGTACTACCTCGCCAAGGCCGGCCTTGATGTCACGGTCCTGGAAAAGACGTCGTTTCCACGGGAAAAGGTCTGCGGCGACGGACTGACGCCCCGGGCCGTCCGCGAGATCCAGAAGCTCGGCCTGCCGCACCCGGAGAACGACGGCTGGCGCCGGAACAAGGGCCTGCGCTTGATCGCGGGCGGCCGCACTATCGAGTTGCCGTGGCCCGACCTGTCCGACTTCCCGCAATACGGCCTGATCCGGACCCGGCTGGGCTTCGACGAGGAACTCGCCCGGCATGCCCAGGCCGCCGGCGCCACGGTCCTCGAGCGGCACAGCGTCACGGATGCCCTGACGAACGACGACGGCCGCGTCACCGGAGTCCGCGCAGCGCTCCTTGACGAGTCCGGACGCAAGACGGGGGAGACGCGCGAGTTTCCCGCCGACGTCGTCCTCGCCGCAGACGGCAACTCCACCCGCACCGCCGTGTCGCTGGGCATCCAAAAGCGCGACGACCGGCCCCTCGGCGTGGCCGTGCGCACGTACTTCACCTCCCCCCGCACGGACGACGACTGGATGGAGGGCTGGCTGGAGCTTCCCGGCCGCGACGGCAAGCTGCTGCCCGGCTACGGGTGGATCTTCGGCGTGGGCGACGGCACCTCCAACGTGGGCCTGGGCATCCTGAACTCCTCCAAGGAATTCGGCAGGCTCGACTACAAGCAGGTCCTGCGCGAATGGACCGCCGGCATGCCCGCGGAATGGGGCTTCACGCCCGAGAACCAGGTGGGCGAGATCCGCGGCGCGGCGCTGCCCATGGGCTTCAACCGCACCCCGCACTACTCTCCAGGGCTGCTGCTCCTGGGCGACGCCGGCGGCATGGTCTCCCCGTTCAACGGCGAAGGCATCTCCTACGCGATGGAATCCGCGCGGTTCGCGGCAGAGTTCATCATCGACGCCTCCTCACGGGCTGCCTCCTCGGGCGGAACGCACGACGTCGACGAGCACCTTTCGCGGTACGCGGACTATGTGAGGGACCAGTGGGGATCGCATTTCACCCTGGGGCGGGCATTTGCCGCGCTGATCGGGAAGCCGGCCGTCATGAAACTGGCGCTGCGCACAGGCATGCCGATTCCCGTGCTGATGCGGTTCGTGGTCCGGCTCCTGGCCAACCTCACGGACCCAGCCGCGAAGGGCTTCGAGGACCGGGTGATCCGCGTCCTGGAATCGCTGGTTCCGGCCACAACCAATACATCCAACGCCCCGCCAGCACCGAACCAGCGGTATCCGCAACAAAAAGTTAGGGTTAACCCGTGACTAAATCCGCAGACCACAGCTGGACGCACGCCGGGCACGGCCTGCCGGACTCCGAACCCAGCCTCAACACCACGGCAATTGCCACCGGACTCCAGCTGCCGGCAGGCTTTGCGGCCATCGCCGGCGACGCCGAACTGGGCCCCGCCATCACCACCAACCTTGCCAAGGTGGAGAAGAAACTCCGCGAAGCCATCGCCAACTCGGATCCCCTGGCTGACGCAACGTCGCGCCACCTTGTGGAGGCCGGCGGCAAGCGCATCCGGCCGCTGCTGACCCTGCTCTGCGCGCACCTCGGTGACGCGTCCCTGCCCGCAGTGGTGCAGGCCGCCGTCGTGGTGGAACTGACGCACCTGGCAACCCTGTACCACGACGACGTCATGGACTCCGCCCCGTTCCGCCGTGGCGCCCCCACGGCGCACGAGGTGTGGGGCAACTCCGTAGCAGTCCTCACCGGCGACCTGATCTTCGCCCGCGCCTCCATCCTGGTGTCCGAGCTGGGCGGCCGTGCGCTGGGAATCCAGGCCCGGACCTTCGAGCGGCTGTGCCTGGGCCAGCTGCATGAGACCGTGGGCCCCAGGCCGGACGAAGACCCGATCGAGCACTACCTGTCCGTGATCGCCGACAAGACCGGTTCGCTGGTGGCCGCCTCCGGCCAGTTCGGGGCCATCTTCTCCGGCGCCGATGAGGCGTACGAAGACGTCCTGGTGGAATACGGCGAGAAGGTGGGGGTGGCCTTCCAGTTGGCCGACGACGTCATTGACGTCACCGGGGTCAAGGTCAAGTCCGGCAAGTCGCCCGGAACGGACCTGCGGGAAGGGGTTCCCACCCTTCCCGTGCTGCTCCTGCGCAAGGCTGCCGCCGACGGCGACCAGTCCGCCGTCGACCTTTTGACGCTGATTGACGGTGACTTGTCCTCCGGCGAAGCCTTGGCTGCCGCTGTTGCCGGGCTGCGCGAGCACCCTGTCACCGCCGAGTCCTGGATTGTTGCCCGCCGCTGGGCTGACGAGGCCATCGCTGCCCTGGCGCCGCTACCCGAGGGTGTGGTCAAGGAGTCGCTGTCCAATTTCGCCCTGGCCGTGGTGGACCGCGCCAGCTGACAAGTCTCTTTTTGTACAGGAGCCCGGTGCCTTTTGGTGCCGGGCTCCTTCTTAAGTCGATTGCTCCGTAACCGCCGTTTTGACGTCCCATAACGGCAGTTACGGAGCAATCGATTGGCGTTAACGGGATAGCCCCGGTCCTCAACAACCGAAGCTGCTGTGAACCGGGGCTATCTCTCCGTTCGCATCAGACCCGCCGGAGGCGTTTAGCGGATCCGTGAATAGCTTATGACAGATTTGTCACAATGCGCAAGTCCTCTGTTAGCTGTCTTGTCAAACAGTTTTACCGACGTCCCGGCCGCCTACTCGCGAGGCGCATTGCCGCACTGTTCCCGGTTGCGGCGCCAATCGCACGGCGTGTTCGTGTCGAAGTGCCCGGCGGCGGCACGTTGTCCACATGACAAAGCCCCGGCCTGCCGTTCATCGAAGGGTGGGGCCACCGTGGAACCCATGGAAATCGAAAACCTACTCCGCCACAGGGGAGGCATGGCCCGGACACCAACCCTGCGCCAGGCCGGGCACGCGCGGACGCAGCTGGACAAGGCACTGGCCGCTGGGCGCATCGTCAGGGTCCGGCGGGGTGTCTACAGCCTGCCGGAAGAGGCCGGCGCGCTGAGCCTGGCGCTGCGACACAACGCGCTCCTGACCTGCCTGTCCGCTGCACCCGCCTATCAGTTGTGGGGACCCTGCAGAACGCCGGCCTGGTCCACCTGAGCCCTGGACACAGGAAGTCTGTGCCGGGAACGCTGACCCACGGCCGGATTGTCCATCCGGTCCACCCGTGGCTGCCGGTAGCGGGCCTGGCGGACGTCCTGATCCACGCCCTGCACTGCCTGCCCCTGCTGGAGGCCCTGGTCATGGTGCAATGCGCGGCGCAGAGGGGAGATGTCACCGTGGACTTCCTCCGCCGCAAACTTCCCGGGAACCGTAACGCCCGTGCCCGGTCGGTCCTGGACTATGTCGTTGTCCGGGCAGACTCCATTCTGGAGGTATTGGCCAACTACCACTTCCGGAGGGCGGGTCTCCATGTCCGCCGGCATGTGGAGCTCCAAGGCGTGGGCGAGGTGGACTTCGTGATCGAGGATCTCCTGGTAGTGGAAACTGACGGGACCACCCATTTGGAGGCAAAACAGGTCAAAAAGGACCGCGTACGCAACAACGCCGCCGTGGTTGGCGGACGTCTCTGCCTAAGGTTCGGCTACGCGGATGTGGTCCATCATCCCGAGCAGATGGTGGCCCAGGTCTTGGCGGTACTGGAGCAGAGCAGGCGTGGAGCCTTCAGCGCAAGGTGATTCACGCCGTCGCGGGGCACTTTGAGCCGCGTGAACAGGACAACCGGCTCGGGTCACGGCGTGTCCGTGTCAAAGTGCCCCACGGAGGCGCCAGCAAGTAGGGGAGCTTACTCTTCCTCTTCTTCCTCGAACGCCCACTCGAACATGTCGAAGACGAACTCGGAGAAGGTGCCCTCCTCGGACTTCCACTGGCCGCGGGCATTGTTGCGGCGGTACACGATGGGGTCCGGGACGCTGAGGTCGCCAACGCGGAAGCCCCAGGTGAACTGTTCTTCTTCATCCTCGAGGAACATGAGGAAGCCCTCGTCATCGACTTCGAGCTCTTCGGGGTCCCAGAAGTAGTGGTACGCCTCCATCAGGTCCTCGCAGCCACCCAGCGCGAGGTAGAACTCGCGCAGGACAAGGGGGATCTCGAATTGGTGCTCGGCGAGGGCCTTGTCCAGTTCTTCGGTGGTCAGGCCGTCCGCTTCCTGCCATTCATCCTCGAGATACTTCGGAACAAGCGCGCGGAACTTCTCGAGGAACATGTCAGTCATGCTCATATCCTAGCTAATCGCGGCGCTCCCTAAACGACATGGAAACCAACGTCACAGCCCTGAATCGCTTGGCCGCCGGTGCCACCCGCGGACGGCAAGCGGCGCCTGCCAGGAGCGCCGCCACGCCAGGACGCGGAATGTGAAAACCAGTGCAGCGATGCCGGCTGCGGTCAGCACGTTGAACACGCCCAGGACCCACAGCACAGCTGTCAGCGAGGAACCCAAAAATGCCGGCAGCGCGTAAATGTCCTTGGGGTTGAAGAGTTCGGGAACCTCATTGGCGGTGACGTCCCGGAGCAGTCCGCCGCCCACCGCCGTCGTCACCCCCAGCAGCACCGAAGCCACGGGATTCAACCCCGTGGCCAGTGCCTTGAGTGTGCCCGTCATACAGAACAGGGCCAGGCCGGCGGCGTCGAACAGGACCAGCAGCGACGTGTAGCGCTGGACGCTGGAGAACAGAAAGTACACCAGCGCCGTGGCCAGCAGCGGCGGAACCAGGTAGGCAGGGGTGGTGAAGGCCGCCGGGACCACAACCAGGATGACGTCGCGGATCACGCCGCCGCCAAGACCCACCAGGGAGGCGAGGAGCAGCGATCCCACAATATCGATCTGCTTCCGCGCCGCCAGCAGCGAGCCCGAAACCGCAAAGAAGAAAACGCCCAACAGGTCCAGCCACACCGGGGAGTTGTCAAAGGCGAATGTCATGGGGCGTCCCGGTATTTCAAAGAGGGCGGACAGGGCGGCTCCAACGTTACGCTAGCCCCTATGAACAGCCCCATCATGATCGCCTGCGCCCATGGGACGTCCAACGCGCAGGGGGCCGCGGAGGTTAACGCCCTGCGCGCCGCCATCGCGGAACTGCGCCCGGGCCTTGATGTCCGCGAGGCCTATGTGGATGTCCAGCAGCCGGATCTGGTGGACGTGGTGGCGGGCCTGCCGGAGGGTGAGCCGGCGGTGGTGGTCCCGCTGCTGCTGAGCGTTGGCTACCACGTGAAGGTGGACATTGCGCGTGCCGTGAAGAGCCGGCCGGGCAGTGCCGCCGCCGCGCCGCTGGGCCCGGACACGCGCCTTGCAGGACTCCTGGACCAGCGGCTGCGCGAGGCCGGCACCACGGACAATGACGTCATCGTGCTGGCCGCCGCAGGCTCGTCCAACCCCAACGCCGCCGTCAGCGTCGAGGAGCTGCTGGGCCAGCTGCAGGAGCTGCGGTCCAACCGGATAGTGGCCGCCTATGGTGCCTCCGCCCAGCCGTCCGTGCCCGACGCCGTCGCCATGCTTCGCGAGGAGCTCGCCGGGGGTGCCGGGGCGGGGGAGTCGGCGGGAGCGGTCGACGTCGGCGGCCGGGTGGTGATTGCCTCCTACCTCCTGGCGCCGGGCTTCTTCCACGACCAGCTGGCCAAGGCGGGCGCCGACGTCGTCACCGAACCCCTGCTGCCGTCGGCCACGCTCGCGGAGATTGCGCTGGACAGGTACGACGCCGCCGTCGCCGGGATGAACGAAACCCCCGGGGCGGCCCCAACGCAAAGCCCCGCGGAAGTGCCGGCCGAGGCGCGGGAGCAGGCGGCAGCCGATGCACAGCAGGGTGGGTTCTTCAAGGCCGTCCGGCGTTTCGTGACGAAATATTTCCCTAGGTGACTTAGCGTTTCCGGGCCTTTGTGACGCAAATCGGGGGCGCCCTAGAGTCGATGCATGACTGATACAGCTCTAGCCGGAGCGTCGGCGGACTCCGCTGCCGCGAAGCGCCCCGCCCGCCCGTCCCGCCCCGCCGCGAAGCCGCACGGGCAGTGGAAGGTGGACGGCAAAACGCCGCTGAACGCCAACGAAACCTGGAAGCAGGAAGACGACGGCCTGAACGTCCGCGAGCGTATCGAGTCCATCTACGCCAAGGAAGGCTTCGACGCCATCCCCAGCCAGGACCTGCACGGCCGGTTCCGCTGGTGGGGCCTGTACACCCAGCGCAAACAGGGGATCGACGGCGGCAAGACCGCCACCCTTGAGCCGCATGAGCTGGAGGACAAGTACTTCATGCTCCGCGTGCGGATCGACGGCGGCGCACTCACCACGGAGCAGTTGCGCGTCATCGGCCAGATCTCTGTGGACTTCGCGCGCGATTCGGCCGACGTCACCGACCGCCAGAACATCCAGCTGCACTGGATCGAGGTGGAGAACGTCCCCGAAATCTGGCGGCGCCTCGAAGCCGTTGGCCTGTCCACCACCGAAGCCTGCGGCGACGTTCCGCGAGTGATCCTGGGCTCGCCCGTGGCAGGCATCGCCAAGGACGAGATCATCGACCCCACGCCGCTCATCGCAGAGCTGGGCGAACGGTTCATCGGCAACCCGATCCTGTCCAACCTGCCGCGCAAGTACAAGACCGCCATCACCGGCCACCCCAGCCAGGACGTGGTCCACGAAATCAACGACTTCGGCCTGGTGGGGATGGTCCACCCCGAACTGGGCGCCGGCTACGACCTGTGGGTTGGCGGCGCCCTGGCCACCAACCCGATGCTGGCCAAGCGCCTCGGTGCCTTTGTCCAGCCGGACCAGGCCGCCGACGTGTGGCTGGGCGTCACCAGCATCTTCCGCGACTACGGTTACCGCCGCATGCGCACCAAGGCCCGCCTGAAATTCCTCCTGGCCGACTGGGGCACGGAGAAATTCCGCCAGGTCCTGGAGGACGAATACCTGGGCTACAAGCTGGCCGACGGCCCCGCAGCGCCCAAGCCCGCCACCCCCGGCGACCACGTGGGCGTGCACGAACAGAAGGACGGCAAGTTCTTCATCGGTGCCACCCCGCTGGGCGGCCGCCTGTCCGGCTCCGGCCTGGTCAAGCTCGCCGACACCCTGGAGGCACGCGGCTCGTACCGGCTGCGCACCACCCCGCACCAGAAGATCGTGGTGCTGGACGTCGAAAAGGACCACGTGGAGCCGCTCATCGCCGAACTGGACGCCCTGGGCTTGTCCGCCCGGCCCTCCGTGTTCCGCCGCGGCACCATCGCCTGCACCGGCATCGAGTACTGCAAGCTGGCCATCGTGGAAACCAAGATGACCGCCGCAAGTGCGGTCGCCGAGCTGGAACGCCGCCTGGCAGACCTCGCCGACTCGGGCCGGCTGCCCGCGGCACTGTCCCTCCACATCAACGGCTGCCCCAACTCCTGCGCCCGCATCCAGACGGCCGACATCGGGCTCAAGGGCATGATGCTGCCAACGCCCGACGGCGACCCCTCCCCGGGTTTCCAGGTCCACCTGGGCGGCGGGCTGGCCAACAACGACCGCGAGGAAGCGGGCCTGGGACGCACCGTCCGCGGCCTCAAGGTCTATGTTGATGACCTGCCCGACTACGTGGAGCGCGTGGTCCGCCGGTTCGTTGCCGACCGCGCCGAGGGCCAGACCTTCGCCGAGTGGGCCCACGCAGCAGACGAGGAGGCACTCCAGTGAGTAAGCACGCCGCGCCCGTACCTGCCATCCGCCCCAAGGACGAGCTGAAGGCCCTCGCTGAAGCCGGCGCCGCCGAGCTCGGCTGGGACGCTCCCGCCCGCGACGTCATCGCGTGGGTGGAGCGGAACTTCGAGCTGCCCGCGGTCGCCGTCGCCTGCTCCATGGCCGACGCCGTCCTGCCGGCCCTGGTCGCGGACCAGATTCCTGGCGTCGACGTCCTGTTCCTGGAGACCGGCTACCACTTCCCGGAGACCTACGCCACGCGCGACGAGGTGGCCGCGAACCTCCGCGTCAACGTGGTGGACGTGCTCCCCGAGAACACCGTGGAGCAGCAGGACCGGCTCCTCGGCAAGGACCTCTTCGCCCGAGACGCCGCCCAGTGCTGCGCCCTGCGAAAGGTGGCCCCGCTGCAGCGCACGCTGGCCGGCTACGAACTCTGGTTCACCGGCGTCCGCCGCGATGAAGCCCCCACGCGGACCAACACCCCGCTGGTGACCTGGGACGAGAAGAACGGCCTGGTCAAGGTCAACCCGATGGCTGCCTGGACGTTCGACCAGCTGGTCCAGTACTCCGATGACAACCTCCTGCCCGTCAACCCGCTGCTTTCCCAGGGCTACCCCTCGATTGGCTGCCAGCCCTGCACCCGAAAGGTGGCGCCCGGCGAAGACCCCCGCGCCGGCCGCTGGGCAGGATCCGACAAGACAGAATGCGGGCTACACGTATGAGCACTTCACTAACCGAGGAGACCCAGGTGACTGAGTCCGCCATCTCAACGCGCCTTTCGTCGCTGGACACCCTCGAGTCCGAGGCCATCCACATCATCCGCGAGGTCGTGGCCGAGTTCGAGAAGCCTGCGCTGCTGTTCTCCGGCGGCAAGGACTCCGTGGTGATGCTGCACCTGGCCACCAAGGCCTTCTGGCCGGGGAAGGTTCCGTTCCCCGTGCTGCACGTGGACACCGGCCACAACTTCCCCGAGGTCATCGACTTCCGTGACCGCACGGTGGAGCGACTGGGCCTGAAGCTGGTTGTCGGCTCAGTGCAGGAGTTCATCGACCGCGGCGAGCTGGCCGAGCGTGCCGACGGTACCCGTAACCCGCTGCAGACCGTTCCGCTGCTGGACGCCATCCAGTCCAACAAGTTCGATGCCGTGTTCGGTGGCGGCCGCCGCGACGAGGACAAGGCACGCGCAAAGGAGCGCATCCTGAGCCTGCGTGACGAATTCGGACAGTGGGATCCGCGCAACCAGCGCCCCGAACTGTGGAACCTGTACAACGGCCGCCACACGGTGGGCCAGCACGTCCGCGCGTTCCCCATCAGCAACTGGACCGAACTGGACATCTGGCGCTACATCGAGCGCGAGAACATCGAGCTGCCCGGCCTGTACTACGCCCACGAGCGCGAGGTCTTCGCCCGCGACGGCATGTGGCGTGCAGTGGGCGAGGTTTCCCAGCCGCGCGAGGGCGAGGACGTCATCACCAAGACTGTCCGCTACCGCACCGTAGGCGACATGTCCTGCACGGGCGCCGTGGAGTCCAACGCGTACACGGTGTCCGACGTCGTGGTTGAAGTCGCCGCCTCCACCCTCACCGAACGTGGCGCCACCCGGGCAGATGACCGCATCTCCGAGGCCGCCATGGAAGACCGCAAGAAGGACGGGTATTTCTAATGACCACCGAAGCAGTTCTCCCGGCGGACCTGGAAACAGCCCTGCCCACCACGCTTTTCCGGTTCGCCACCGCAGGATCGGTCGACGACGGCAAGTCCACTTTGGTGGGCCGCCTCCTTCACGATTCCAAGGCCATCCTGGCTGACCAGCTCGACGCCGTTGCCCGCACCTCCGCGGACCGCGGCTTCGGCGGCGAGAAGGGCGGCATCGACCTGGCACTCCTGACCGACGGCCTGCGCGCCGAGCGTGAACAGGGCATCACCATCGACGTCGCCTACCGCTACTTCGCCACCGACCAGCGCAGCTTCATCCTGGCCGACTGCCCCGGGCACGTTCAGTACACCAAGAACACGGTGACGGGTGCGTCCACCGCGGATGCCGTCGTCGTACTCATTGACGCCCGCAAGGGTGTGCTGGAGCAGACCCGCCGGCACCTGTCCGTGCTGCAGCTGCTGCGCGTGGCGCACGTGATCGTGGCCGTGAACAAGATCGACCTGGTGGACTTCAGCGAGCCCGTGTTCCGCGGGATCGAAGCCGACGTGCAGCAGGTGGGCCGCGAGCTGGGCCTGGGTTCGGACGGCATTTCCGACCTGCTGGTCATCCCGGTTTCCGCGCTGGATGGCGACAATGTGGTGGAACGCTCCGCGCGCACCCCCTGGTACACCGGCCCGGCGCTGTTGGAGGTCCTCGAAACCCTCCCGGCCGCCGACGAACTTGAGAGCCACCTGGAAAGCTTCCGCTTCCCGGTGCAGCTGGTCGTCCGGCCGCAGGGCGCCCTTGCTCCCGACGCCGTGGCCGCTGGCCTGGACGCGGAGGCCTACCGCGACTACCGCGCCTATGCCGGCCAGATCACCGAAGGGTCCGTGAAGGTGGGTGACCAGGTGTCCGTACTGACGCCGGGCCAGTCGCCGCGGACCACCACCGTGGTGGGCATCGATTTCGCCGGCGCCTCAATGGAGGAAGCCGCGGCGCCGCAGTCTGTGGCCATCCGGCTGGCAGATGAGTTCGACGTCGCCCGCGGTGACACCATCGCCGCCGCAGGCACTGTCCGCGAAGCCTCCGCCGACCTCTACGCGGCCCTGTGCTGGCTCTCGCCCAAGCCGCTCCGCGAAGGCGCCAAGGTGCTGGTCAAGCACGGCACCCGCACCGTCCAGGCGATGGTCCGCAGCGTGGCCGGCAAGCTGGACCTGGCAACCTTCAAACTCGAGGGCGCTTCCAGCCTGGAGCTCAACGACATCGGCCACGCGCAGCTCCGACTCGCGGCCCCGCTGCCGCTGGAGAACTACCTGCACCACCGCCGCACCGGAGCATTCCTGGTGATCGATCCGCTGGACGGCAACACGTTGGCCGCCGGCCTGGTCAAGGACCACCCGGGCGACCACGAGGACGAACGCTACTCCATCTGAGTTCCCGCCGGAATCGCCGGAACGCTGCCAGGTCGCCGTAACGCTACGGCTGTCCGGCAGCGTTCCGGCGATTTCGCGTTGTTGCGGCAGCCGCACGTTAACCGCAAAGGTTCCGAACGATTCGTCCGCAGCCGGCAGCGGCGTGGGAAGCTCAGGCGGAACTCAAGCGGGCCATGCGGGGGATCGAGTTCCGGGCGTCGGAGGCCTTCATCGACGAAATTCCTGCCGCGTACAAACCGATCGACCAGGTCATGCAGGACGCTGCGGACCTGGTCACCGTGCGGCACAAGCTGCGGCAGTTGGTCAACGTCAAAGGCAACTGAATCTGCGGAACCGGGCAGCAGAGCGGCCAAATGTGACGCCAGATGAACGTGCGTGACCCCCCGTTTCCGCTTCATTGAACGGGTTCGGACCACTCCATATGGTGAAACAATGACTAGTTCCAAGCCCGGGATGACCCGCATCGTGGCAGGCGAAAGCGCGGTTCCCACGCGCAGGCGCGCCGTCGAGGCTGCCCTGGCCATCGGGCTGGTCCTGCTGATCGCCGTCGGCGCCGTTGTGGCCTCGAACATTTCCCGCAACAGCGAGGCCCATGCCGCTGAGCCCAGCCCGGCTGCGGAGCTGAAGCTGGG
Organism: Arthrobacter liuii; assembly: GCF_014639275.1. Classification (GTDB taxonomy): domain Bacteria; phylum Actinomycetota; class Actinomycetes; order Actinomycetales; family Micrococcaceae; genus Arthrobacter; species Arthrobacter liuii. The sequence continues at coordinate 394,044 of NZ_BMFW01000002.1, forward strand.
CTACTTCGGCAACGTCACCCACGCCCCGGCCCTGGTGGGCATCAAGAAAGGTTTCCTTGCGGATGCGCTGGGCAGTACCAAGCTCAGCACCGAAACCTTCAACGCCGGCCCGGCCGCCATCGAAGCCCTGAACGCCGGGGCCATCGACGCCGCCTACATCGGCCCCAACCCGGCCATCAACTCGTTCGCCAAGAGCCAGGGCCAGTCCGTGCGCGTGATTGCGGGCGCCGCTGCCGGTGGTGCCCAGCTGGTGGTCAAGCCCGGCATCAACTCGGCAGCGGACCTCAGGGGCAAGACCCTGGCCACGCCGCAGCTCGGCGGCACCCAGGACGTAGCGCTCCGCGCCTGGCTCGCCAAGCAGGGCTACAAGACCAGCGTGGACGGCAGCGGCGATGTCGCCATCAACCCCACGGACAACGCCCAGGCCCTGAAACTGTTCCAGGACGGAAAGCTCGACGGCGCGTGGTTGCCTGAGCCATGGGCGTCACGGCTGGTGCTCCAGGCCGGAGCCAAGGTGCTGGTGGATGAGAAGGACCTCTGGGACGGAACCGGCACCGGCAAGCCGGGCGAGTTTCCCACCACCATCCTGATCGTGAACCAGAAGTTCGCCGCTGACCACCCGGACACCGTCAAGGCCCTCGTGAAGGGCAACGCGGAGTCGGTGGCATGGCTCAATTCTGCACCGGCCGATGAGAAAGCCAGCATCATCAACGGCGCCCTGCAGGAATCCGCCGGGGCAGCGCTGCCCGCCGACGTCCTCGCCAGGTCGATGGCGAACATCACCTTCACCCTCGATCCGCTGGCCGGGAGCTACCCCAAGCTGCTGCAGGACGGCGTCGAGGCCGGGACAACCAAAAAGGCCGACATCAACGGCCTCTTCGACCTCAGGGCGCTCAACGAAGTCACCGGAACCAGCAGGATTTCAGCAGCCGGCCTCGGCCAGGACTGACCCCACCCTCTACCTAAGGACGGCACCATGCCAGTCGTACTGGAACACCTGGGCAAGCGCTTCGGCGACGGCGCCCCGGTACTGGACGACGTCAACGCCAACATCAAGCAGGGCGAGTTCGTCGCCCTCCTCGGTGCCTCCGGCTGCGGCAAATCCACCCTCCTGAACATCATCGCGGGACTTGAAGCGCCGACGTCGGGCGCCCTGGAAGTGCCCAGCGACGGCGCCGCCTTCATGTTCCAGGACGCCGCCCTCTTCCCCTGGCTGACTGCCAGGGAGAACATCGAACTGGCCCTGAAGCTGCGCGGTGTTGGCAAGGCCGAACGCCGCACCAAGGCCCAGGAACTCCTTGAGCTGGTGCACCTGGGGTCCGCCGGGGACAAGCGGCCGCACGAACTGTCCGGCGGCATGCGGCAGCGCGTCTCCCTGGCGCGGTCCCTCGCACAGGACCGGCAGCTGCTCCTGATGGACGAGCCGTTCGCCGCGCTGGACGCCATCACCCGCGACCTGCTGCACGACGAGCTGGAACGCATCTGGAAGGAAACCGGCCGCACCATCGTCTTCGTCACCCACAACGTCCGCGAGGCCGTCCGGCTGGGCCAGCGCGTCCTGCTGCTGTCCTCGCGCCCCGGCCGCGTGGTCCAGGAGTGGGCCGTCACCGAGGAACACCGAACCGACGCCGGGCTCGCCGGCCAGCTGACCGGGGTCATCACCGCCCGGCTGCGTGAGGAGATTCGCCGCCATGCCAAGTAACCCGTTTGTGGTCCAGGAGGAGCCGGTTGTTGAGCCTGTCGAAACCGCAGCCCGTGAGCACGTGCATGCCGCTTTGACCCGGACGTCCACCGGCAAGGAGGACCTTCGCGAACTCGAGTCCGGGCTCGATTCGCTGCAGTCCCATGCGGAGCGAAAGCACAGGATCGACTGGAGTCGCATCCTGCTGCCGATCGCAGCGCTGGTGGTCCTGGTGCTCATCTGGCAGTTCTACGTCTCCCTTGGGCTCAAGCGCCGCGACCAGGTGCCGGGGCCGCTGGACGTACTGAACCAAATGGCACTCCTCTGGGGCGAGGGCAAGGTCCAGGAATCCGTTTGGACTTCGCTGCAGCGCGGCATCATTGGCTTCGTGATCAGCGTGGCCATTGCCACCCCCGTGGGCCTGCTGCTGGCGCAGGTTGCACCGCTGCGCCGCGCTTTCGGGCCGCTGATCTCCGGCCTGCAGGTGCTGCCGTCCGTGGCCTGGGTGCCCGCCGCCATCATCTGGTTCGGCCTCACCGACGCAACCGTCTACTTTGTGGTGTTCATGGGTGCCATTCCGTCCATCATCAACGGGCTAATCTCCGGCGTGGACCAGATCCCGCCGCAATACCGGCGCGTGGGCACCGTCCTGGGCGCATCACGGCTCCAGATGGCACTCCAGGTCATCCTTCCCGCGGCGCTGCCCGGTTACCTGGGCGGCCTCAAGCAGGGCTGGGCCTTCTCCTGGCGCTCCCTCATGGCGGCCGAAATCATCGCGGTGGGCGGCACCATCGGCTTCGGCCTTGGCTCGCTGCTGGACCAGGGCCGCACCTTGTCCGACATGGCGGTAGTTATGGCGGCCATCCTGCTGATCCTCGCCGTCGGCATCCTGATCGAACTGCTGGTCTTCGGCCCCATCGAGAAGCGACTCCTGCGTCGCCGCGGACTCCTGGCCGGCAGCACCCGCTAGCCCCGCACCCAGCGCACCTTTCAGGCCCGACGGCGACCTCCCGCCGTCGGGCTTTGCCGTTCCTGCCCCGGCGGAACCGGGGCACTTTGACACGGACACGCCGGGTTTCAGGGCCGGTTCGACGCCGGGACGCGCCAAAGTGCCCCGCGACCGCACCGGCGCCGACCAGGACGAGCCCTGGCAGACTGGCGCCATGACCGTCAGCTTCGTGTGCCGCACCGAGGCGCCACCCTTTGTGACGCAGCGTTACCTTACGTGAACTGGTGTTGCTCGGCCTTTGTGGGCGAATATGACGCGGCCCTACCGTTGATCCATGGCAATTCAGGACATTTACCCCACGGCGCTGCGGCTGCTTGGCCGCCCCGTGCTGGTGGTGGGTGGCGGCCCCGTTGCTGCCCGGCGCGCCAAGGGGCTGCTCGATGCCGGTGCCGTGGTCACCGTCGTGGCTCCGGTTGCCTCGCCCGCGCTGCAGGAAATGGCCGACGGCGGCCTGCTCACCTGGGAAGCGCGGCCTTACCTTTCTTCCGACATTGATGGTGCCTGGTTCGTCCAGACGGCCACTGGCGATCCGGAGGTGGATGCCCGGGTATCGGCCGACGCCGAGGCGCAACGGGTCTGGTGCGTCAACGCCTCCGACCATGAAGCCTCCGCCGCCTGGACTCCGGCTGTCGCGGAGGTGGACGACGTCAAGATCGCAGTGAACGCCGGGGGAGACCCGCGCCGCGCCATGGCCTTCCGCGACGCCGTCGCCACCGCGCTCGAAACCGGCGACCTGCCCCTGCGGCGCCGCCGTGCCCACCGGGGATCAGTGGCGCTCGTGGGAGGCGGCCCGGGCGACACCGGCCTCATTACGGTCCGCGGCCGGAGGCTGCTGGGCCAGGCCGACGTCGTCGTCGCTGACCGGCTCGGCCCCCGCGACCTCCTGAACGAACTCGCCCCTGACGTCCGTGTCATCGAGGTCGGCAAGACACCCGGCCACCACCCGGTGCCGCAAGGGGAGATCAACCGCATCCTGGTCGAAGAGGCCCAGCAAGGCCACCGCGTGGTCCGGCTCAAGGGCGGCGACCCGTATGTCCTGGGCCGCGGCGGCGAGGAAGCCGAATACTGCCGCCAGCACGGTGTGGAGGTGGAGGTGGTTTCCGGCGTCACCTCCGCCATCTCGGTACCCGCAGCAGCCGGCATCCCGGTCACGCACCGCGGCCTGGCCAAAGGTTTTAGCGTGGTCACGGGTCACGAGGAACTCTCCGAAGTTCCTGCCCGACCGGACCACACGATCGTCCTGCTGATGGGTGTGGGCCAGCTGCGCGAGTCGGCGTCCGCCCTGGGCAAAGCCGGCCTGCCCACGGACACCCCTGTTGGTATCGTGGAAAACGGCTACTTGCCGGACCAGCGCGTCACCATCGGCACGCTTGCTTCCATCGCGGACCAGGCCCAGGCGGCCGGCGTCGCCAACCCGGCAGTCATTGTCATCGGCGACGTAGTGCGCGTGAGTCCGTTCGCGCCGTCGCACTTCAAGACCGCTGACTACAGCACCACCACCCCGAACAGCCCCCGCAAAACCGTCCTCACAACCTAGCCCGCTACCCAACTAGGTAGCGCGAAGTGTCGTTTTGAACCCTCATAACGACACTTAGCGCTACTTAGTTGGGAGGGAACGAAGAAAAGGAACACAGCCGTGTCATCCAGCACCACCGTAGGATCTGCTGCGCGTCCGCTGCGCGTCGCCGTCGTTGGCTCCGGCCCGGCCGGCGTGTACGCCGCCGACATCCTCACCAAGAGCGAAGCCGTCAAGAGCGGCGAGCTGACCGTCAGCATCGACCTCTTCGACCGCTACCCGGCACCCTACGGACTGATCCGCTACGGCGTTGCCCCGGACCACCCGCGCATCAAGGGCATCGTCAACGCCCTGCACAAGGTGCTGGACCGCGGCGACATCCGCTTCTTCGGCAACGTGGACTACGGCACGGACCTCACCATCGAGGACCTCCGCAAGCACTACGACGCCGTCATCTTCGCCACCGGTGCCATCAAGGACGCGGACCTGAACATTCCCGGCGTCGAGCTGGAGGGCTCCTTCGGCGGCGCCGACTTCGTCTCCTGGTACGACGGCCACCCGGACGTGCCGCGCGAATGGCCGCTCGAGGCCAAGGAAATCGCCGTGATCGGCAACGGCAACGTGGCCCTGGACGTGGCCCGTGTCCTGTCCAAGCACGCCGATGACCTGCTCACCACTGAGATCCCGGACAACGTCTACGCAGGCCTGAAGGCCTCGCCCGTCACCGACGTCCACGTCTTCGGCCGCCGCGGTCCCGCCCAGGTCAAGTTCACCCCGCTGGAGCTGCGCGAGCTGTCGCACTCCAAGGACGTGGACATCATCCTGTACCCGGAGGACTTCGAGTTCGACGAGGAATCGGACCGCCAGATCCAGACGAACAACCAGACCAAGACCATGGTGGGCACCCTCACCAACTGGATCGCCGAGCAGCCCGAAGACCCCTCCGAGCTCAAAGCTTCCCGCCGCCTGCACCTGCACTTCCTGCACAGCCCGGTTGAGATCTATGACGACGCCGAGACCCCGGGCAAGGTGGCCGGCATGCGGTTTGAGCGCACCGAGCTGGACGGCACGGGCAACGCCCGCGGGACCGGCGAATACGTGGACTACCCGGTCCAGGCTGTGTACCGCGCGATCGGCTACTTCGGTTCCGCCCTGCCGGACGTGGAGTTCGACCACAAGAAGGGCGTCGTCACGAACGACGGCGGCCGCGTCCTGGACGCCGACGGCAAGCACGTGCCAGGCATCTACGCCACCGGCTGGATCAAGCGGGGACCGGTCGGCCTGATCGGCCACACCAAGGGCGACGCCCTGGAAACCGTGACCTACCTGCTGGAGGACCGCGAAAGCCTCCCCGTCGCGTCCGCCCCGGAGCAGGATGCCGTCGTCGAACTCCTCGACGCCCGCGGCGTGAAGTTCACCAGCTGGGAAGGCTGGCTGGCGCTGGACTCGCACGAGCTCGCCCTCGGCGGGGCGGCGACGGAGGCTGGCGGCTCGCATGGTGTTGAGGTCGCGCGCGAGCGCATCAAGGTGGTTCCGCGCGAGGACATGGTTGCCATTTCCCGCGACGGGGTCGCCGCGCAGGTCTAGGACCAAAGCAAAGGAAACCGCGGGACCACTGGTCCCGCGGTTCCTGCTTTAAGTGTGTTAACCCAGGGGCGCTATTTCCCGGCGCCTCCGATGGCCATCAGCTCCAGTCGCCGCAGGGTCTCCCGGTTCCGGGCCGAGATCAGGGGAGCCCGCAGGAACTTCGGCATCAGTTTGCCAGGACCGCGGATGGCGTCCTCGGCCATGGTCACCAGGCACTGGTTGCCGCGGTCCTCAAGCGTGATCTCCACCTTGGCCTCGCCCATCGGCCAGCCTCGCGCCACGAGTTCCAGTGCGCGGCCGGGCTGGACGGCGGTGACCCGGGTGCTGTCGTTGATTACCAGTGGCCACGCGCCCACTGAGTGATGCAGTTGGGCTCCCAGCCCGGGCCATTCGGCGTCCACGTCCCTGATCCGGGACGCGCCTACCACCCAGCCGGAGTACAGCCAGCCGTCGGCAATGACCCGCCAGATGTCGGCGGAGGGGGACTTGAACAGCTGTGAGACGGTGGACATGGAGTTCCTTCCGGTTCAGGTCGTGCTTTCCTGGCGTGTGGCGGCGGGTTCCGGTGGGCGTCCGGCTTCCGTTGAGCGTCCGACGGCGGGAGGTGCCGGCCGCCGTGCGGCCCGGTAGGACGGCTTCCGCAGGCGCCGGGTCCACCCGTAGGCCTGGGCCCCGGGCGGCTGGTTCTCCAGGGGATCGAAACGCAGGGGGATGTCCGCGGGATTGGCGCCGGCATGCAGCCGCAGTTCACCGCACTCCCGCCAATGCCCGCCCGGTGTGGCCCAGTGCAGCCCCAGCACCCACTCTCCGGAGGCCAGCGAACCCGGCGGGAGGCTCCGCGTGCGCAGTCCCAGCAGGACCGGACCCCGCGAGCCGCGGTAGGGCATGAGCGTCGTCATGGTGGCTCCCGCGACATCCAGCCGCGGCACCAGCAGGAACCGTCCCGGCAGGCGCCACCCGGTGGAGGCAAACAGGACATCCGCCGGTCCGGCGGTGTTGCCGGACGGCGAAACCCGCAGGGCCATGCCCAGGATGTCCGGTAGGGCCTGCGGCAGCCCTACCGACCGCGAAAAACGCGCCACCACCTGGTCGGTCCCGGGTGAGTCGAGCCAGTCCATGCCGCTGGGGCCTGCCGGGTTGCCGGTCCTGGTGAGCTCCCCGGCCAGGCCAAGCCCCTGGGGATGGATGGGCCGGTCCGGCCGGGCGAGTTTCAGGAGCCGGAAGAGGGCAGCAAAGGCCTGGCCGGCACTCCCGGTGACGGTGGAAACAATGGGCAACTGCTGGGTCATGCTTCCTTCCTACCCATAAACCGCCAAGGCTACATGCGGCCGAACCGGGCCCGGATCAGTGCGAAAATCCCGTAAGCGATGAAGCCCGCGCCAATGGCCACCAGGAGGGTGGGCCCGAACGGGTGGTCCTGCAGGGCCTTGAGGCTGCCGTCCAGTCCGGTGGACTCCTCGGGCCGGTGCTTGGCGGCGGCAATGATAAACAGCAGGCCAGTGAGGTCCAGGGCTACGCCTTTGGCGACATGGCCCGTGACGCCCAGGCTGTCGATGAGCCTCCCGCGCCGGGTGCCCTCGAAACGGAACAGCTCCTCCTTGAACCCGCGCCGGAACCCTTTGACAATGAAGTAGATGCCGATGCCAAGGATGGTCAGGCCCAGCGCCACGAGGACCCATGGCCCCAGCGGGTTGGCCATCAGGCTGGCACTGAAGTCGCGGGTGGTGTCACCCGAGTCGCTGCGCTGGCCCACTGCGAAACCCGCGAAGCTGACCCCCACGCTGCCGTACGCGATGGCCAGGAAACCTGAGGACACCAGCTTGGCCAGCCGTTCCTTGCGGGGAAGGCTCCGGGCCCGCAAGGTGGCTTCGCTGGCTTGCCACACAGCAAGGCCAAAGCAGGCCACCACGCACGCCCACATGACAACCGGCCCCCACGGATTGTCCGCCAGCTGGGCGATGGCTCCCGTGGGCTCCGCCTGGCCTGGCTGCCCGAACGCCACTGCGATGGCAATAGCCCCGATGATGATGTGCAGCAGCGCCATGACGGCAAACCCGGTCCGGGCGAGGACGTCCACGGCCTTGTGGTTGGACGCCTCCTCGACAACGTCCGCTGCCTGGCTGAGCGTGGATTCGGCGTCGGACATGGGTCAGCCGTTCATGGGTCCTTCGGCCCGCAGCTTCTCTGCGCCCGGTCCTTCCACGTGCACGGTGCAGCGGACCACCAGCTGGCCGGGGGCGTTGCCCAGTTCCACCAGGGAATCGTCGGCGCTGAGGACGGTGAACACTTCGGAACCCGCTACAACGCTTACGCCCTTCGCCTTTGCCGTTTCCCGCGCGTTGCCCAGCGCCTCACGCTGCAGGCCGTCCACGTAGCCGCCGTCACTTTCACGGGCGGGGTCCCCGAAGGCCCAGCCGAACAATGTCCCTGTGTTTCCCATGGCGACGATATTACGCGGTTCCCCACGGTCCAGGACGGGCTTTCGTAATATTAGTAAGTGTGCTTACCATGGGCGCACCATACCTCGATGGGACACGGCAAGTGAAGTCCGCGGCAACGCGGCAACCCGGAACCAGTTCACGACGTTAGGAATGCACATCATGGCAGGAAATCTCATTGCCCGTTCAGTTCACGACCTGACGGCAGCCGCATGGTTTGGTGGATCCCTGATGGGCGCCATCGGGCTCAACGGCGCAACAGCGCAGGCCAAGGATCCCGCCGAGCGCACCCGGCTTTCCAGTGCGGGCTGGATGAAGTGGGCTCCGGTCCAGACTGCAGCCTTCGCCTCCCACCTGGCGGCCGACCTCGCCATCGCCTGGGAGAACAAGGGCCGCATCGCCAAGCAGGAGGGCGTTGCCCGCGACACCGTCATCAAGACGGCCGTAACCGTGGTGGGTGCTGCGGTGACCCTGTACTCGGGCGTCCTGGGCAAGAAGGTGGAGAAGCTTGCCGGTGAAGGCGCTGAGGGTGCAACGGAGCCGCACGGCGCTGCCTCGGACGAGCTGAAGGCAGCCCAGCAGCAGCTCAAGCTCCTGCAGTGGGCCATCCCCGGCTTCGCGGCCCTGGTGATCATCCTTGGTGCCAAGCACGGTGAGATGCAGCGCCCCAAGAACGTCTTTGCGGGCCTGCACGGCGAGTAGCCTGCCCAGAGCGTACGACGGCGGCCGGGCACCAAAGTCCCGGGCCGCCGTCGTGCCCGCGATCACCGGAGTGGCTACTCCGCCAGCCACTCCGCGCAGGAGTTCAGGTTCCGGTTCACGCTGGCCACGGCAGCGTCCTGGTCCCGCCGGTCGATGGCGTCGAGCAGTGTTTCATGCCCGTCCCGGGGGAGTCCGTTGAAGCCGGGCCGGCGCCGCTGCCTGAGGAGGTCCTGGTGGAACACGGCGCCAAAACTCGCGTAGAGCTCGTGCAGGAGCGGGTTGCCGGACGCCCGGGCGATGCCCTCGTGGAAGCGCCAGTCCGCGTCTGCCCAGGCCTCGAAGTCCCCGTTCTTCCAGGCCTGGTCCCGGGTGCTGAGGAGCAAGCGCAGGGCCGTGACGTCGTCGTCCGTAGCATGGCGGGCGGCCAGCCGTGCAGCCTGTGTGTCCAGGCCCAGCCGGACCTCCAGGATGTGCTGCTCGGTGTGGTCCTGGTACATCCGCCGTGCTGCCCCGGACATCTCGCTCGTGGCCCGGACGTACGTGCCGTCCCCCCGCCTCACTTCCAGCATGCCGCCGTGGGCAAGGGCCTTTACTGCTTCGCGAAGCGTGCCGCGGGAGACGCCTAGCTTGGCCATGAGCTCGGGCTCCGGCGGGATGCGCTGGTCCAGCGGCCACTCGCCGGAGTGGACCATGGCCCGCAGCTTGGCCGTGACCTCGGTGGCGAGCGGCGGGCGGACGGAAGGGCTCAGGGACATGGCACTACTTCCTTTCCGCGGTATTCAGGCCCGCAGCAGCCGTGGAAGGCCTCCCGGACATCATCCGGCCCGTAATCAGATGTGACACCACGATCTGGACCAGCGCCAGGACCAGCAGCAGCACCAGCGGCAGGACCCATCCGCCGGTGGCGCTGTGCAGCAGGCCCATGCCGAACGGCCCCGCCGTCGCCAGCAGGTAACCCGAGGACTGGGCAAGCGTGGAGAGTGCGGTGGTCTCGGCGGTGCTGGAGCCGCTGCGGCTGATCATCACCATGACCAGCGGGAAGATGCCCAGGCCGAAACCCATCAGGACGGCAGGGATGGCTGCCAGCCCCACTGGAAGGACCAGCAGCGCCGCGAGCCCCACGGCCATGGTGACGCTCACCAGGTAGAAGGCGGGGCGCAGCATGCCGGGCCGGGCGCCGATGGCGATCAGCACCATGCCCGCCGGGACGGAGACCAGCTGCATCAGTCCGAACATCAGCCCGCTGTCCGCCGCGCTCAGGCCCATGGTGGTGAGCATGTACGGGAACCAGCTTAAGAGGGCGTATGCAAGCAGCGCCTGCAGCGTGAAGATTGCGGTGAGGAGCTGGCCTTTGCGGGTGCGCAGCAGCGGCCACGGGGACACATGGCCGGCTTCGGCTTTGACGGTGTTGCGGTGGGCGTGCAGCGCCACGGGCAGGAAGCCCGCGAAGGCCGCCACGGCTGCAAAGCCAACGGCGCCGATGGCGGCGGACGGGGAACCCAGGGCTTGTGCCAGCGGGACAACCGCGACGGAGGTCAGGGTGCCGCCGGTGGTCATGGTCACGGTATAGACGGCGGTCATCAGTGAGGTGCGGGATGCGAAGTGCTCGCGGATGAAGGACGGCATGGCCACATTGCAGACGGCCAGCCCGGACATACCCACCACGCTGCCGGCCACGAGCATGCCGGTGGAGGGGATGCCGCGCAGCAGGAGCCCGCCGGCCAGCAATGCCAGTGACAGCAGGATTGCCTTCTCCACACCCAGCTTGCCGCTGAGCCAGGACGTAGCGGCACCGGCCACGGCGAAGCAAAGGGTGGGAATTGACGGGATGATGGCCGCCACCAGCGCCCCGTAGCCCAGTACTGCCTGCAGGTCGTGCAGCAGGGCGGATGCCCCGGTGATGCCCGCCCGAAGGTTCAGCCCGATCAACACCAATGCAATGACTGCGGACACGACGGCGGAGCGCGGCCTGCCAGGGGCCGTAAGGGTTGCGGGGCTGGGCCGGGCAGCGGTGGGCGCGTGGGCGGTGGCGGCCGCGGAGGCAGGGGGAGTGGCAGGCATACCTCCACCGTAAAGGTCGGACGTTTGATGTTTGAGGTTTTGTGGCCAACCTCTCCCGGCTGTTAACCTTCGGGCCATAGAATTCCGGTTACGGCACGCCGGGCCAGCCGGGTCCGGATCCGCCGCAATGGCGCGGAAGGACGGCCTGTTTTGGTTAACCAACAAACCGAAATTGAACAGAAGTACGACGTCGATGAGGACGCCGAGGTGCCCCAGCTGGATACGTTGCCCGGAGTAACCAGGGCAGGCCTTCCGCATACGGCGGTCCTCGAGGCCGTCTACTTCGACACGGAGCGGCACACACTGGCATCGCACCGGATCACGCTCCGCCGCCGTACCGGAGGAACCGATGCAGGCTGGCACCTGAAGTTGCCGCCGCTGGAAGCTGACGCGTCCGGGGCCGAACCGCAGCAGCGGCCCGAACTGCACGCCCCGCTGGGGCAGCCTGACGTGGTCCCTGACAGCCTGCTGGCCCGCCTCCAGGCATACCTCAGGGGACAAGAAGTGGCGCCGGTGGTCCGGTTGGAGACCAGCCGGACCACGCACGCCCTGTACGGAGAGGACGGCGTGCACCTGGCGGACCTGGCCGATGACCTGGTGACTGCGGAGCTCCTGCACAAGGGAGAAGGAGGGGGAGCCGCGGGCGGCGGGCAGAAACAGCACTGGCGTGAATGGGAGCTGGAACTGGTCCACGGCGAACCCGGCCTCTTCGGCCCCGCCGGGAAGCTGCTGGCCAAAGCCGGAGCCCGTCCAGCCGGCCACGCCTCGAAGCTTGCCCGTGCGCTGGGAAATGCCCCCGGCGCACGTTCGGCCACAGGCGTGTCCCCTGACGGCACCCGGTCACGAAGCGAAAGTACCCCTGCCTTGGTTGCCGGCAAGAAGGCACCGGCAGCCGCCGTCGTCACCGCCTACCTCGGAAGGCAAATCGGGGAAATCCTGGCCCAGGACCCGGGAGTCAGGCTGGAGGAGCCCGAATCCGTGCACAACATGCGGTCTGCACTCCGCCGGATTCGCTCCGTGCTTGCCGCCTACAAGAAGCTCTATGTGGCCGCCCCGGTGCGTCAACTGCGCGACGAACTGAAGTGGCTGGGCCAGCTGCTCGGCGGCCCGCGGGACGCCGAGGTCATGCTGGCCAGGCTGCGCGGGCAACTTGACAGCCTGCCGCCGGGGGACGGCGTCGATGCCGTCAGGACCGAGGTGGAACACAACCTGGGCGGTACATATGACGACGGCTACCGGCTGCTCCTGGCGGCGCTCCAGTCGGAACGCTATTTCCGCCTCCTCGACAGCCTGGAGGCGTTCCGGGACAACCCGCCCGTCCTTCCGAAATCCGTGGCGCCAGGCCGCCGGATGGCTGCGAAGGCCGTGGACAAGGCGGCTAAGAGGTTCCGTCGTTCGCGCAAGGGCGCCAAGAGGGCCCGGCGCGGGACAGAGCACGAAGCCGCCCTCCACCAAGTGCGCAAGGATGCAAAGCGGCTGCGCCATGTGGCTGAATCAGCCGCGGCGGTGCACGGCAAACGCGCCGACAAAGTGGCCAAGGCGGCGCACCGGCACCAGAAGATCCTCGGGGAATTCCATGACTCGGTAGTGGCCCGCGACCTACTGGCCGCCATCGGCGCGGAGCACAGCGTGCCCGCCACCACCGGCATCTACGCGGAACTGCTCAAGCGGCAGGAAGAACAGATGCTGTCTACCCAGGCCGGGGATCGGAAGGCATGGAAGAAGTCGCGCCACCTGCTGGGCAAAGGGGTCCTTTAAGGCCCTGGCACGGCAGCGCCTACCTGCCCTGCCGTGCCGACAACCGGGCCACGGCCAGGGCGAGCCAGAGCTGCACCCGGTCTGCGGTGACTGCGGGGTCGTACCCGGTCAGCTCGGTGATCTGGGCCAGCCGGTACCGCACCGTGTTGCGGTGCAAAGTCAGCGCCTCCGCCACCGCAGCCACAGAGCCGTTGTTGTTCAGGTAGCTCTCCAGCGTGGCCATCAGCTCGGACCCGTGAGCGGCATCGAAGGAACGCAGCGGGTTCAGTGACTCATGCGCCATATCCGCCAGCGGCACATCCTCGCTGGCCAGCAGCAGCGAGGTCAGGCTCAGCCGCTCCGGTTCATTGACGGGAAGGCCGTGGCTGGCGGCGTCCCGCGCCTCGAAATAGCTCCAGCGGAGCCCGTTCGGCTTGGTGTACGCCCCGCCGATGCCGATCGTGGCGTGGATGCCGGCTTCGGCGAGGTGGTCGCTCAGCTTCCGTGCCAGCGCGGGTGCCGTCCCGCCGTCGTCATTGACCACCAACACCAGGTCCTTGCCCACGACGGCGGCAACGGCCTTTTCCAGTTCCTGCGGCACCGAGGTGCTCCCCAGGGCTTTGCCGTGGGCAGCCGAAACGGCCAGCAGCACCACGTTCTTACGGGTGCTGTTCACGCCCACGCCGGCCAGGCGGCGCTGGGCCTCGCTGGTCTCCAGCGCACCGTGGATCACGTCCTCCAGCACCTGGCCGCACAGGGCGCGCTGGGCCTGCCGCTGCTTGACCATGTTGTTCAGCTCCACGCTGATCAGGTTCTGTGCGTAGCCGATGATTCCGGTGTCCTCGAACGGCTGGCGCACCCACAGTGTGCAGGCATCGCGCCGCCCCGTGGGCACGGGGTAGCTGGACCAGATGTCCGCCGACGGGCTGGCCGTGCTGCTGTTGTACAGCTGCGCCGTGAACTGGGTGAGTGCAACGTCAGTGCGGAGCATGCCGCCCAGGTTCTTCAACAGTTCGGCCAGTCCGCCGCCGGTCAGCAGCGCCCGGGCCAGCACCTGGTGCCCGGCGATCAGCCGTTCCAGCTTGGCGTAATGGTCGGCGGACTGCGCGTCTGCCACCAGCTTGGTGATGGCGATGAACGGGGTCTCGTACGGCACTTCCACCACCGGCAGGCCCCAGCGGTTGGCTTCCGCCAGGAGGGCCGGTGGCACCGCCTCATGGGAAAGACCCACGCCGAAGCCGATGCCCACCGCGCCGGCGCGCTGCACCTGCCGGACAAAGCGGCGCTGCTCGGGGGCGGAGCGGAGCCGCAGGCCGGTGGTGAGCACCAGCTCCCCGCCGTTGAGGAACCGCTGCGGATCCTCCAGTTCGGTGACGGCGACCCAGTTGATGTCCTGGTTCCAGGTTGTCTCCGCCACGCCGGCCTTGGCCAGTTTCAGGGAGGACACGCCCACCAGGGCAGCAAGGGAAATGGCCATGAAGCAAGGATAAACGTGAGCTGGGCAACCGCACTAAACCCTTTCGGCAAGGGTGTGCAGGTGGCTATTCACCCGGCTGGGGAGCTGGCATAGGCTCAAGGCAGTTCCATCCATCTGTCCTGGTCTTCGCCCGGCCGCAGATGGCCCATACGAAAGAGGTTGCACACCGTGGTCCAAACCTTGCAGAACTTCATCAACGGGAAGTTCACCACCCCTGCCGGCACCACCCTGCTGGACGTGGTCAACCCCGCCAACGGAGAAGTGGTGGCGCAGGCCCCCGTTTCGGTGCAGGCCGATGTTGACGCAGCCATGGCTGCCGCCAAGGATGCCTTCAGGACCTGGAAGCACGTGACCCCGGGCCAGCGGCAGCTGATGCTGCTCAAGCTCGCCGATGCCATCGAGGCCAACAGCGGTGAACTCGTCGAAGCCCAGCACCGCAACACCGGCCAGGTCCGGTCCCTGATCGCCTCCGAGGAAGTGGCTGCCGGCGCCGACCAGCTGCGCTTCTTCGCAGGGGCCGCCCGCATCCTGGAAGGCAGATCCGCAGGCGAGTACTTCGAGGGCCACACCTCCTATGTCCGCCGCGAACCCATCGGCGTGGTGGCCCAGGTGGCCCCGTGGAACTACCCGTTCCTTATGGCCATCTGGAAGATCGGGCCTGCCCTCGCAGCCGGCAACACCGTGGTGCTCAAGCCATCCGACACCACCCCCGAATCCACCCTGGTGCTGGCCCGGCTGGCCGGGGAGATCCTGCCCGCCGGCGTCCTGAACGTGGTTCTCGGCACCGGCGAAACCGGGGCCATGATGGTGGAGCACAAAGTCCCGGGCCTGGTGTCCATCACGGGTTCCGTCCGCGCCGGCATCGCGGTCGCCTCCGGTGCTGCGAAGGGCCTCAAGCGCGCCCACCTGGAGCTGGGCGGAAAGGCGCCGGCCATCGTGTTCAAGGACGCAGACATCAAGAAGAGCGCCGCGGCCATCGCCGAGTTCGCGTTCTTCAATGCCGGCCAGGACTGCACGGCAATCACCCGCGTGCTCGTGGAGGACTCCGTGCACGACGACGTCGTGGCCGCCATGGTGGAGCACACCAGGACCCTGCACACCGGCTCGCAGAACGACGAAGACAACTACTTCGGCCCGCTGAACAACATCAACCACTTCAACGCCGTAACGTCGGTGGTGGAGAACCTGCCGGCAAACTGCCGGATCGAGACCGGCGGCCACCGCGCGGGGGAGAAGGGCTACTTCTTCGAACCCACCATCATCACCGGCGCAAAGCAGACCGACGACGTGGTGCAGAAGGAAACGTTCGGCCCCGTCATTACCGTCCAGAAGTTCAGCACCGAAGAGGAAGCCGTGGCCCTGGCCAACGACGTGGACTACGCCCTGGCCTCCAGCGTCTGGACCACTAACCACGGCACCGCCATGCGGCTGAGCCGGGATTTGGACTTCGGCGCCGTCTGGATCAACACCCACATCCTGCTCACCGCCGAAATGCCGCACGGCGGCTTCAAGCAGTCCGGCTACGGCAAGGACCTCTCCATGTACGGCGTGGAGGACTACACGCGCATCAAGCACGTCATGTCCGCCCTCGACTCCTAAGGAAGAAAAGAATCATGACCACCACCGCATCAGACATCACCTACCGCCTGGAGCAGAAGCGCCGCGTCCAGGCCGACTTCCCGGGCCCCAAGTCCGTGGCACTGACCGAACGCCGCAAGTCCGTGGTGGCCGCCGGCGTCGCCTCCAGCGTTCCGGTCTACGTGGCAGATGCAGACGGCGGGATCATCCACGATGTCGACGGCAACTCCTTCATCGACCTCGGCTCGGGCATCGCCGTGACCAGCGTCGGTGCGTCCGATCCCGCCGTCGTGGGCGCCGTCAAGGAAGCCGTGGAGCACTTCACCCACACCTGCTTCATGGTCACCCCCTACGAAGGCTACGTGGCCGTCGCCGAGCAGCTGAACCGCCTCACCCCGGGCGGCCACGAAAAGCGCACCGTCCTGTTCAACTCCGGCGCCGAAGCCGTGGAAAACGCCGTCAAGGTGGCCCGCCTGGCAACCGGCCGGGACGCCGTCGTCGCCTTTGACCACGCCTATCACGGCCGCACCAACCTGACCATGGCACTGACCGCCAAGGCCATGCCGTACAAGACCAACTTCGGCCCGTTCGCGCCCGAGGTCTACCGGATGCCCATGAGCTATCCGTACCGCGAGGAAAACCCCGCGATCACCGGTGCCGAGGCAGCCAAGCGTGCCATCACCATGATCGAGAAGCAGATCGGCGGCGACCAGGTGGCCGCGATCATCATCGAGCCCATCCAGGGCGAGGGCGGCTTCATCGTCCCGGCCGAGGGCTTCCTCCCGGCACTGGCCGCCTGGGCCAAGGAGAAGGGAATCGTCTTCATCGCCGACGAGGTTCAGTCCGGCTTCTGCCGCACCGGTGAATGGTTCGCCGTCAACCACGAAGGCGTCGTCCCGGACATCATCACCATGGCCAAGGGCATCGCCGGCGGCATGCCGCTGTCTGCCATCACCGGGCGCGCCGACCTGCTGGACGCCGTGCACCCGGGCGGCCTGGGCGGAACCTACGGCGGCAACCCGGTGGCATGCGCCGCCGCGCTGGCGTCCATCGGCTCCATGGAGGAATACGACCTGAACGGCCGTGCCCGCCACATCGAGGAACTCGCGCTGGGCCGGCTCCGCGACCTGCAGGCAGAACTTGCCGGCGCCGGTACCGCAGTGATCGGCGACGTCCGTGGCCGCGGTGCCATGCTCGCCGTCGAACTCGTCCAGGAAGGCTCCAAGGAACCGAACCCGGAACTGACCAAGGCCGTGGCCGCCGCCTGCCTCAAGGAGGGCGTCATCATCCTCACCTGCGGCACCTACGGCAACGTCATCCGGCTGCTGCCCCCGCTGGTCATCACCGATGAACTGCTCGCTGACGGCCTGGAGGTCCTGGCAGCGGCCATCAAGGCACACGCCTAAAGGCCCCAAAGCAGTCCTACGAAGAGGCAGCACCCCCGCCGGGGTGCTGCCTTTTTCGTCGTCAAGCTCGCTTTAGGGGGTACCTAGGCCCCCGCGCCGCGCGGCTGTATCTACCCAATATCAGGCCTTGGCCAGCGGGCATGTGGCGGTCCCCCCATGCCCGATTCGGTAAGTACCCCCAAAAATTTTTATTGAGTACCTGTTACTCGTGTTTGCCCCCCGCGGGGGTACGTAATTTTGACCTATAAACGGGTTGGGCTGCGCGCGACGCCGGTTGCCTGAGGCGCCGCCCCCAACCCCACAACGCGGAGCCGCTTTCGCTCCTATCGTGTCAGCCGCAGGGTAATGACGTTGCCCTCCTATGGCGCTAATGACAGGAACTCCAACCAGCACCTGGTGTTTGGGCACCCCAGGTGGCGATACCCCAAAGCCCAACGACGGACATTTTGCTTGAGACAGGGGAACGCAATGACGCAGCCTTCAAGGGAAACCGGGGACAGGACCGGCCGCAGCGCCGGATCCGTTCACGGCTCCGTTCACAAGTCCTTTCACAAGGCGGAGCCGGGACACCGGCAATTGAGGCACGGCCGCGCCGCTGGCCTGCATGCAGCGGGGGAGGAGCTGTGGTGACCCATCTGGAAACCTTCGCCGTGACTGCAGCCGTGCCGGGGCAGGTCACGTTCGGCCGGGACGGCGCCATGTTCGAGAGCCTGCTCAGTTTCGTGGCCCAGCTAAGCCTGGTGCTGTGGAGTGTGGTTACGCTTACCGTGGTCATCCGCTTCATCGGCATCCGGTTCTACCGCCGCACCGCACGCAGGGCGCTGGCCCGGATCGCGGCAGCAGGCGCACCCGTTCCAGGCATCGTCGGGTCCGGCACCGCTGCACCGGTCGCGACGGCCGCGGCAGCTGCCGCCGCCGCTGCACCTGCGGCCGCAGCAGTTGCGGTTACCGCACCCGCCGCCGCAGCCATCGCGGTGCCAGCCATCGCCGTCGTACCCGCCATCGCGGCCGGGATCGACCTGCTCCAGCCGGCCAACGTCCCGCTGACCGACGCCGTCACGAACATGCTCGCTACCAATTCCGTGGATGGATGAGCTATGGACATCGCGCTCATGATCTTCTGGCTGTTCGCAGGCGTCAGCATCCTTTATGTCGTGCACTTCGGCCTCTACCTGGCGGGCGCCAACTTCTACGACATCTGGCAGCAGCGGCGTAAAGGAATGACGGGAGTCCGGCTCCCAACTTGCTGACGCGGCGAACCACGGAAGCCCCGCCAACCCGGTGAACTCAGTCAAGATGGCCGCCACCACGGCCAACAAGCACCTGTTCTCCCCGCAGGTGGCGGTGACGGCCGGCACCTACAAGATCGCCAGCTACCTCAACGTCACGGCGCGCACCAGTGGTGAGATGGGCTTCTATATCGACGAGTACAACGCGGCCGGGCAATGGATCTCCGGGCAGTACAAGCTCGGCGTGACAGCCGGGGGAGTAACCAATGTGGACCTGACATACTCGCCAAGCACTACCGCGGTAGCGAAGGCGAGCCTGCAGGTCATCGTCCAGGGCAATTCGGGACTGCAGGCGTACTTTGACGACGTCCGCTGGACCAAGCCCTAGCAGCGAAAAACGAGGACGAAGGATGGCCGGGCGCCCGCACGCACTGACTGTGATGCTGGCGTCCGCCCTCCTCGTCATCCTCGCTTCCTGCTCCCCGCCCAAGCCCGATGTGACGCTGGACCTGCTGCACGGGGACTGGCAGGATGTGCCCGGAATCCGGGCCGCGAGCGGCGGACTGCAGGTGACCCCCACCGCCAGGCGAATCGTGGAGCAGAGCGGGGAGGGAGGCCAACCGAATCCTCCACTCAACCTTGCTGGCACGCACCTGGTGGTCGGTGGAGATTTTTCGCTCAGCGCAACGTTTGCGGACGTGAGCGCGGACGCATCCTGGGCCCTGTACGACCGGCCCCCTGTCATCGCGGATGAGTTCCGCGTCGAGCCGGCGGGGCTGCGGCTCACCCTTCAGGGCAGCGACTTGAAGATCGCAGTCTTCGATGGGAAGCAGAAGAAGGACGTCACCCAGCCGGTGCCCGTCCATGATGAACATGTCACGGTGAACGACCCGGGAGCCCCGTTCACTGTCCGCCGCTCCGGCGATACGCTGGCCGTCTCCAGCGGCACGGACACGCTTTCGTCCCTGCCCCTGGGCAAGGTGTTTTCGTCAGGGGAGTTGTGGCTCGGGTTCTCCAGCGATTCCGGGGACTTTGAGATCACCTCGCTCAAGGCTGTTGCGCCGGGCAACACTGGCCTGCGCACTTCGGGAGCCGCGGCGGCCGATGTCAAGCCGTCAGGTGACGGCTTGCAGGCGCTGGCCGCGAGGACCCGCCAGGACTTCCTGGTCGGCGCAGCCGTGGCGCTCGGTCCCCTCACCGGGGACGAGGACTACGCGCGTGAAGTCGTTGGAAACTTCGGCGCCCTCACCCCTGAGAACGCCATGAAGCCGCAGTTCCTCTCACCGCAGCAGGGCGTGTACACCTTCGAAGAAGCGGACGCGATCCTGGCGATCGCCCAGAGCAAAGGCATGGCGGTGCACGGCCACACCATTGCCTTCACCGAGGCCATGCCCCGATGGATGCAGCAGCTCCCTACCGGCTCCAAAACGGAGCGCGATGCCAGTGCTGCCGCGCTGCTCGACTACCTCACCACAGTGGTGACGCACTTCAAGGGCCGGCTGGCCTCCCTCGACGTGGTCAATGAGCCGTTCGACGTCAACCAGGGAACCAGCATGCAGCAGAACATCTGGTACCGCGTCTTCGGTCCCGGCTACCCGGCGGTGGTCTCCAAGGCGGTGTACGCCGCCGATCCGCGCGTCCTGCAGTACATCAACGAAAACGGCGCCGATGTGCCGGGGCAGCGCCAGGACGCCCTGCTCAAGCTCATCCTTGACACCAACGCGCAGGGCGGCCACATCCATGGTGCAGGACTACAAGCCCACGTCTACAACCTCAAGACGGACGCCATCTCCGCGGACGCCCTTACCCGCACGCTCAACCGCTTCGGCGATGCCGGGCTGCACGTCCGCATCTCCGAGAACGACGTCACGGATGGCCAGGGAAAGGATGCCCAGGCGAAGCAGTACGCCACGGTGCTGGCCACCTGCCTGCGCTCGCCCACCTGCGTCTCCTACACCACCTGGGGCGTCGATGACCGTTACGACTGGTGGATCGACGACGGCGGGAGCCTGCGGCAGGGCCACGACCACCTGTTCAACAACGGACAGCCCACGCCGGCATACGACGCCGTGAAGCGTGCCTTGGGCGGCTGACCGCTGCCGTGGCCGGGAGCGGCCGGGAATGCCTGCCTCAAGCGGCCTGGCGGAGCGCTGCCTTGCGGGCCACCGAGTTCCTGCGGGCCCTCCCCAGCATGTCCAAGGTGAGCAGCAACAGGGCCAGCCAGACCACCCCGAAGCCGATCCAGCGCGCGGCGGTCATGGCCTCCCGGAACACCAGCAGGGCCACCAGGAACTGCAGTACGGGAGCGAAGTACTGGAGCAACCCAATGGTGGTCATGGGCAGCCGCCGCGCGGAGGCGCCGAAGAAAAGCAGCGGGACGGCGGTGATCACGCCCGACGACAGCAGAAGCCAGAAGTGTCCTGCACCCTGTGACGTCAGCGTGGAACTGCCGCTGGCGGCCAGGACCACCATCGCAACGGCGGCCAGCGGCGCGAGCACCATGGTTTCCACGCTGAGGCTGGTGATGGCGTCCACCCTTGATCCCACCCGGTTCTTGACGAAGCCGTACAGGCCGAAGCTGAACGCCAGCGTCAGCGCGATCCACGGCAGCTTCCCGTAGGAGTAGGTGAGGACGCCCACGGCCACGAACCCGACGCCGACGGCGGACCACTGCAGCGGCCTCAGCTTTTCCTTCAGGACCAGCACGCCCAGCAGCACCGAGACGAGCGGGTTGATGAAGTAGCCCAGCGAGGTTTCCACAGCCTGCCCGGTGGTCACGCCGTAGGTATAGGTCAGCCAGTTGATGGCAATCAGGAAGGCCGCCAGAGCCAGGGAACCAAACACCCTCCGGTCCCTGAGTGCCGCCGCCAGCACCCTCCACGCCCTGGTAACCGTGATCAGCAGAGCGCAGAACAACAGCGACCACACCACGCGGTTGGCGACGATTTCGACGGCGCCCGCGGGCATCAGGATGAAGAAGTACAGCGGGAGCAGCCCCCACAAAACGTAAGCGCCGATGCCGAACAGCATCCCCGCCGTCGTGTCCTTGGCTAGCGCTTTGGGGGCCCCTTGCCCGCGGCCAGCTGGTGCCGGGGCACCCGCAGTGGCGTTTGACCCCGGGGAGGCGGCGGCTGTGGAGGTGGCGGGGGAGTTTCCTTCTGGCATGGGCACGATGTCAATAACAGCAGCCCCGGGGCAGGTATTCCAGCGGGCGGGGCAGGCAATCCCGAAAATAGTCAGTAGGCTTTCTTTCATGACACGTTTCCGTTTGCCGGTTCCCAACCGATGAGGCTCCGGCGCAGCAACGCCTCCGGGCGCGGCTACCGAAGGGTGGCCGCCGGGAAGGGCTTCAGCTACCGGGACCTGGACGGCTCCACCCTGCCGCCCGGTCCCCTCCGGGACCGGCTGGAAAGCATCGGCATTCCGCCGGCCTGGACCGACGTCTGGATCGCCCCGTTTGAGAATGGCCATATCCAGGCAACCGGCGTGGACGCGGTGGGCCGCCGCCAGTACATCTACCACCCTGAGTGGCGCGAGCGTAAGGACCGGGTGAAGTTCGACCGGTCGCTCCAGTTGGCCGAATCGCTGCCTTCAGCCAGGCGCCGGGTCACGATGGACCTCCGCGGAGAGGGGTTTTCCCGTGACCGCGTGCTGGCGGCGGCGTTCCGGATGCTGGACAGCGGATCCCTTCGGGTGGGCTCTGAACGGTACACCAACGAGAACGGCAGCCGCGGCCTTGCCACCCTGCTGTGCGCCCACGTCCAGGTGCGGAAAGACCGGATCCTGCTGCGCTTCCCGGCCAAAAGCGGCAAGGACTGGGAATCGGAAATCCGCGACGCCGACCTCGCCGCCCTGCTGCGCCTGCTCAAGCGCCGGGGCCCCAATGCCCGGCTCCTTGCCTACAAGGAGGGCCGGAGCTGGCAGCCTGTCACCAGCGCCGACATCAACGCCTATGTGAAGGAGCGGACCGGCTCAGATTTCACGGCGAAGGATTTCCGGACCCTGCGCGGGACGGTGGCGGCAGCGGAAAGCCTGGCCTGCACCGGTATACAGCGCACGGCGGCCAAACGGAAGCGGGCCATCAGCCGGGCCATGTACGATGCCGCGCAGACGCTGGGTAACACCCCGTCCATCGCCCGCAAGAGCTACGTGGATCCGCGGGTGCTGGACCACTACCACGACGGCGAAATCATCGATCCGAAACGGCTCGACTCGGCGGAGGCCGAGCTCCGGGCGCTCCTGTACCGCGAAGGCAAGGTGGTGGCCCTGGCCGCCAACTAGAATGGGAGACTGTGCACCGCACCATGCGGCGCACCCTCACCAAACATGAGCAGGACCAGTCCAGAAGGGTTCCCGGTGTCCATTCACAGCGAAACCGCCGCCAACCGCCCCCTCCGTGTCGCCATCGTCGGCGCGGGACCGGCAGGAGTCTATGCTGCGGACATCCTCACCAAGTCCAGCGGGGTGAAGGATGGCGACTTCCAGGTCAGCATCGACCTCTTTGAGGCCTACCCGGCGCCCTATGGACTGATCAGGTACGGAGTGGCCCCGGACCATCCCCGCATCAAGGGCATCGTCAACGCCTTGCACAAGGTCCTGGACCGCGGCGACATCCGCTTCCTGGGCAACGTCACGTACGGCCGGGACCTCACCCTGCACGACTTCCGGGCGTTCTACGACGCCGTGATCTTCTCGACCGGCGCCGTCAAGGACGCGGACCTGGACATTCCGGGCATCAACCTGCCCGGCTCCTTCGGTGGCGCCGACTTCGTCTCCTGGTACGACGGCCACCCGGACGTGCCGCGCGAATGGCCGCTGGAGGCAAGGGAAATCGCCGTTGTCGGCAACGGGAACGTAGCCCTGGACGTGGCCCGCATGCTGGTCAAGCACCCCGAGGAACTGCTCACCACCGAGATCCCTGACAATGTGTACGCGGGCCTGAAGGCGTCGCCCGTCACCGACGTGCACGTCTTCGGCCGCCGCGGCCCTGCCCAGGTCAAGTTCACCCCACTGGAGCTGCGCGAACTGAGCCACATGGACGACGTCGACATCGTCCTCTACCCGGAGGACTTTGAATTCGACGAGGCCTCGGACGATGCCATCCGCAGCAACAACCAGGTCAAGACCATGGTGAACACCCTCACCAACTGGCTGGTGGAGGAGCACACGGAGGCAGAGAACCCGTCATCCCGCAGGCTGCACCTGCACTTCCTGCACGGCCCCGTTGAAGTGCTCGACGACGGCACGGGCAAGGTGGGCGGCATCAAGTTTGAGCGCATGCAGCTGGACGGCACCGGCAACGCCAAAGGTACGGGGGAGTACGTTGAGTACCCCGTCCAGGCCGTCTACCGGGCCATCGGCTACCATGGCTCGGCGCTGGACGAACTTGAGTACGACGCCAAGCGCGGCGTCATCCCCAACGAAGGCGGCCGCGTCCTGGACGCCGACGGCAGCCCGGTGCCGGGCATCTACGCCACGGGCTGGATCAAGCGCGGGCCCGTAGGCCTGATCGGGCACACCAAAGGTGATGCGCTGGAAACAATCGGCTTCCTGCTGGAGGACCGGTTGAACCTTCCGCCGGCACGGAACCCGGACCCGCAGGCCATCATTGACCTGCTCGAAGAGCGCGGCATTGAATACACCACCTGGGATGGGTGGAACAAGCTCGACGCCCACGAGGCCAGCCTCGGTGCGGCCTGGACAGGACCTGAGGGCCTGGACCATGTGGTGCGCGAACGGATCAAGGTGGTGCCGCGCGAGGACATGATCCGCATCTCCCGCGGCTGACCCCTAGGGCGTGTCTCCTAAAGCTGTCAGC
Source organism: Arthrobacter liuii (assembly GCF_014639275.1). Classification (GTDB taxonomy): domain Bacteria; phylum Actinomycetota; class Actinomycetes; order Actinomycetales; family Micrococcaceae; genus Arthrobacter; species Arthrobacter liuii. The sequence goes on from NZ_BMFW01000002.1 coordinate 418,283, forward strand.
CAGATGCTGATTGCTCGGAGGACTGCTCCGCCGCGGTAGGTGAGGGCGAGTTTGTCGTAGCGGGTTGCCAGGGCCCGCCACTGTTTGAAGGTGTTG
>NZ_BMFW01000003.1 GCF_014639275.1 Arthrobacter liuii
CCGGAGGAAACACTGCGGCTCACCCAGACCAGCCAACCCCGTGTAGGGGTCTATCCTTACGGTCCGATGGCCCAAACCCAGCGCAGCCGCAAAATCGAAGGCGGCAGGTAAACCCCGAACTGGTCCCCGAAAGTTGGACCGGCCACGTAACGGCCTTAAGCCGCCAGGTGCCTGAGCAGGTACCCCGGCGACCCGGGTCATCTCGGCCAGGGCGTCGCGCATGGGCGGGTGGCAGATGAATTACGAGAGTTCGGAAGGGTCGGCCTGGTTGCCGTCGGATCCACTCCCCACGACGATAGCGAAGAAAGGACGCCACTGAACGTTGTGTGTGTGCTGATGCTTACACGAGGGGTACCGTGGCCGGTCCGGCTCGGTGACCGTTGCTGCAGCTATCGAGGGTTTAGGTGCATGAGTCATCTTGTTCGTCCATTTCGGGGGCACTCGCAGTGCAGGGTTTGGCCGCGGGAGGCTGCCGGTTGTGGCGGCGCCTGGCCTATACTTCAGCAACTGGACCGATGGGGCTGCCGGGTTCGGGCTGGGGAGGACGCAGGGGAGCGATGGTTGGGCAAGAACGGGATGATCTGCTGACGCAGTCGCTGCTGCTGGACGAGATCGGTCAGTCTGTGATCGGGATGGACAGCAAGTGGCGGGTGACGTACTGGAACCGCGCCTCGGAGCGTTTGTATGGTTTCCGCGCCGCCGAGGTGCTGGGCATGACGCCGCAAGATTTAGGAATCGTCATGAACCTCCAGGCCGTCGGGAATGGGCTGACGGGGGAAGAAATCGCAGAACTGATCTCGCACGGACACGACTGGGCGGGCGAGTTGTGGATCCGTGACCGGAACGGCAGGCAGTTTCCCGTGCATGCAACGATCAGCCCGATCAGGGGCAGACACACCGTGCCCGTGGACATTGTGGCCATCTCAAAGGACATCACCGACAGGAAACGCCAGGAAGCGGTCCTGCGCCGCCTCTCCGCGATGGTGGAGTCCTCAGGAGATGCCATTATCGGCGCCGACATGAACGGGAAGATCACCATCTGGAACGCGGGTGCGATCAGTATGTTCGGGTGGAACCGGCCTGAGGCCATGGGGAAAACCCACGACTTGTTCACGACGGCAGACTCGGAAAACCTGGACCATCGTGTCGCCGGGCGGATCCGCAGCGGCGCATTTGTTACCGGTGTGGAAGCGCGGTGGCGGCGCAAGGACGGGTCAATCATCGATGTTGAACTGACCGTGTCACCGGTATACGGGCAGGACGGCAAGCTCGCCGGCGCTTCCGCCATCGCGCGGGACATCACGGAAATTAAGGCACTGCGGGCCGAAGCGGACGCGGAGCGGCGCCGGCTGCTGGCCGCGCAGGAGATGGCCCAGGTGGGAAGCATCGAATATTCCGCCGACGACACCGCGACCTGGCACTCGGAGGAATTCGGCCGCATTGTGGGTGCGAAGGGCGATGATTCCCTATCGCGGGCATGGATGCTGGAGCGGACTCATCCGGAGGACCGCGACCGCGTAGGGCAGGTGTGGCGCAGCCTGCACGCGGGTGCGGGATATGCCGATATCGAGTACCGCATCATCCGGTCCGACGGCGGGCAACGGTGGCTGCATTCACGGATACGGACCGTGTACGGCCCTGATGGCCTGCCGTTGCAGTTTCTGGACACGGTGCTGGACGTGACCGAGCGAAAGGACACGGAACAGGTCCTGCAATGGCAGGCGCGCCACGATGCACTGACCGGCCTGCCAAACCGGTACCTGGTCACCGAGGTATTGCAGGGGTTCCTTGACCGCGGCTCGCGGCCGGCGGTCATGTTTATCGATATTGACAGGTTCAAGCTGGTCAATGACGGCATCGGCCACCGGGGAGGTGACAGGATTCTAATGCTCCTCGGTGAGCGGCTGATGGAGGCCGTCCGGGAAGGCGATACCGTGGCTCGTTTCGGCGGTGATGAATTCGTTATCGTCTGCGAAAACTTGGGGGTGCGTGCTGCCAAGGTTCTGGCTGCTCGGATCCGCGAACGTCTCAGGGCCCCTTTTGAGGTTGAGGATCGCCAGCTCTTCCTCAACGTCAGTGTCGGCATTTCATTGGCCGGTCCGAAGGAGACGGCCGAATCCATGCTCGGTGGGGCGGACACCGCGATGTATCGGGCCAAATCGGCCGGCGGGAACGCATCGGTGGTCTACCACGCCAGAATGACCCAGCGAGCGAGTGGACGGCTTGATCTGGAGTCAGACCTACGGCTGGCCCTGGACAGGGACGAACTGTGTCTGTACTACCAACCGATCATGGACCTCGAGGCGGGCGTACCGCTCGGATTTGAGGAATTACTCCGCTGGCAGCACCCGGCCCATGGGTTGCTGATGCCGGACAGGTTTGTCCCCATCGCCGAAGAAACAGGTCTGATTGTCCCGATCGGAAGCTGGCTGCTGAAGGAAACCCTGAACCAGGTCCAGCAATGGCGCAGGGACTTGGCGGAGGGGCCTGACCTGACCGCCGCGGTTAACATCTCAGGCCGGCAGCTCGTCGCGGAGGATTTCCCCGACATCGTGGAGACAGCGATCCGGGAAACCGGCATTGATCCTTCCGCCGTAAACCTCGAAATCACCGAAACTGTCCTAATGGACGAACCCGACCTGCCAAAGGAAACACTGCAGCGCCTCTACCGCATGGGTGTCGGCCTTTCCATCGATGATTTCGGTACCGGCTACTCATCGCTGAGTTACCTCAAATGGCTCTCTGCACGGACCCTGAAAATCGACCGTACCTTCGTTCAGGAACTGGCGGCGGACCCCCGCGCCGGAACAGTGATTGAACTCGTCCTGGGAATGGCGAACAGCCTTAAACTGGACGTCGTCGCAGAAGGCGTGGAAACCGAAAGCCAGTTACGGGAATTGCGCCGCCTGGGCGTCACGCAGGCCCAGGGCTTCATCTGGAGCAAACCAATACCGGCCGAACAGGTCCCCGCTTTCCTGAGCACCTTTCCTGCCCTCAAGAAGCCCCAGGCCCCAGCGCACTAACACAGCACCCCGGTCGCGCAGGAATTACGGCAGTCGGTCCCGCCGGCGGCCACATACGAAATATGGGTTACCGGCGACATCCGCTGGTGGTGGGTCAGCCGGGGGAGTGGCCTGTCCCGGCCATCCGGCGTACGCGAACGGTGAGGTACCTGAAACGGCGGGCCGAAACGACGTCGGCACTGGTCACCGCTAACGGAATGGACCGTATTCCCTGCGCATGACTCGGGGGATGTATGACGCGGGGACTACGGTGATGGCCTGCCCCCGTTGGCGCTACGTGGTGCTGTTAGGGGTGAAGCAGGGACGGGACGCTGTTCTGGGCTACTTCGGTGAGCTTGTCACCCGTTCCCAAGCGTCTTTCAAGGCCACGGTCCAGGACGTCGTTGGTGCCAACCACATAAGGTCGGCATTCATCTCGCGCATGCCCAGAGCAATGGTAAAACGATGGACGCCGCACCGGTTATCGTCTTCGTGGTCTGCTACGGCAAAGTGGTCGAAGGCCGGGAATACTTTGACGACACCGCCAAAGCCGATGAATTTTTTCGACGTAAGACTTCCGAGGACGACCCTCTAGAACCCCGGGAAGAACTTGGCCCGCATCAAGGTGTGCCGCTGGCTTCCAGGCGTCGGAGGCCTTGACGCAGCGAGCCCGCGACCGGCGCGTTCCGCGTCACCACGATCAACAACGCCGCGAGACGGACTGCCAAGCTCGTGGGTTTCCGGTTTCCGGTTCCAGGTCACGTGGAGCCGTGACCCCCGTCCTCACCTGGCTCGATCCGGGCGCTGACGTAACTGCCTGGGGCGCAGAAATTGCTCTCCCGCACCGTCCATGTGACAACCTGGGGATCTGACCAGTCGTAGTGTTCCCTGGCCCAGACAGTCCCGCCCGGAGACTTGCTTCCCTCCCGGAGATCCGCGGGAGCCTCACTCACCGGGTAAACCTCATACAAAGGCGGATAAATCCCGGGCCAGACATCGGGCCTGCGCGGGCTAAAGTCCAGTAACGTTCCACGGATTCTTTCCGGTGACACGCGTGAATCCAACACCCTCTCCACCTTGGGCACTTGCACTCCCTCCCGAACGCTTCCAGTGTCCCCGAGTCCCAGCGCGATGCAAGAGTTTGGGTTTGGACTCCTTGGTGTCACCGTCGATGTCACCAACCTCAGCCCGGATGGATCGACTTGGGGGACAGATGCCTTCGCCAATGTCAGAATCACTCCCTGGAATCCCAAAGCCGTAGCTCCTGAAACGAGTTGAACGACAGTAAGTACGCAGTAGCCGGGCATTAGCAACGCGGCAGGGTGTTAACCGGTCGTGCAGGCTCGGTGCCTCCTGTTGTGGCGGCCGGTGGGCTGTCAGCCTTAAACCGTATCTTCGTCGTGGCGTTTGCTCCCTGCGGTGGTTCGTCGCCTGCAATTTCCGGAATCGCTACTGCACACTCTGCGAGGATGCACCCGGAACCCATCCCGACCTCGTCCGAATGGCGTTGTTCGGCTGTGTGGCCAACAACGCCGACCGGAAGAGCGGGCATGTACTGCGCGGCCGGGACGGCCGGATCTGTGGCATCGACCACAGGCTTTTGTTTTCCGCCGGATTCAGGCCGCGCACCGGGATCTGGGCTGCCGCGCAGCCGTTTCTCCCATTCTGGCTCTTCCAGTTCCTAGCCGGGGCGAACTCAACCACGGGTATTTGCCTACAACATATCATTGCGTCTACGCAATGATAAGGGAAACTTCATCCCAATGCGAACTGCGGGAGAAAAGCTGGGGGACTTGAGCATTTGGTCTGCCGAATCTGGGGGATGTTCATTGCGCCCTAGCAATTATTGCCCTTAGACTAATTGTTATGGCAGAGCCACCAATGGACTTCCCCCCGCATGTTTTGCGTGAGTACGCGATGGTTGCAGACGGTGCCCGGGCGGCGTTGATAGGTCCCCGGGGAGATGTGGTCTGGATGTGTGCGCCGCGCTGGCACAGTGATGCCGTCTTCTCGGGGCTGCTGGGTGGGCCGGGGACTTTCGCGGTAAGTCCGACCGATCCCCGCTATGTGTGGGGCGGACAGTACGAGGACGGAACGCTGATTTGGGTGAGCCGGTGGGTAACCGGGACTGGGATTGTTGAGTGCCGCGAGGCGCTGGCATATCCCGGGGATCCTACTGGGGCGGTACTGCTGCGCCGGATTTCTGCTGTACTGGGCCCGGCGTCTGTTCGGATGGTTTTGGACGTGCGGGCGAACTTCGGCAAGCACAAAATGACCCGTCTTTCCTGTCAAGACGGTGTGTGGACTGCGCGTTCCGGGAACATGAGGGTGCGTCTGGTTGGTGCGTCGAGGGCGAAGTCCGGGGAAGAAGGTCTTGAAGCGGTTTTTGAGCTGGCAGAAGGTGATTCCCACGATCTTGTGCTGGAAATCTCCGATCACCAACTTCCCGGAGAACCGGCGGAGCCGGGGCCCACTTGGAGTGCCACGGAAAATGCGTGGCATTCGGCGGTTCCCCGGTTCGATAACACGATATCCGCCGATGACTGCCGGCAGTCATATGCTGTTCTCCGCGGAATGACGGGGGTGGGGGGCGCGATGGTGGCGGCATCCACCATGGGCTTGCCCGAGCGGGCCGAGCAGAAGAGGAATTACGACTACCGCTATGCGTGGATCCGGGACCAGTGTTACGTCGGCCAGGCAGTCGCGGCTTGCAAGATGTTTCCACTGCTGGACGACGCGGTGGGTTTTGTTGCCTCCAGACTGCTTGCGGACGGACCGGATATGCGGCCGGCGTACACCACGGAGGGTGGCCAGGTCCCGGATGAATGGGACATTGGGCTACCCGGATACCCCGGTGGCGCGGGCCGGGCCGGGAACTGGGTCAACAAGCAGTTCCAGCTGGATGCATTCGGGGAGTCACTACTGCTTTTCGCCGCCGCTGCAGAAAATGACCGGCTGAACCTTCAGCATTGGAAGGCGGCAGAGATCTGCGCGGGCGCCATTATGGGGCGGTGGCAGGAACCCGATGCGGGCATGTGGGAACTCGACAACCGCAAATGGGCCCATTCGCGCCTCATCTGCGCTGCCGGCCTGCGGGCCATAGGGCGGAACGCCCCGCCGCAACAGGGGGCGAAATGGACGTCACAGGCTGACACCCTGATTACGGACGTGGCCAATGACTGCCTGCACCCCAGCGGGCGGTGGCAACGCGCACCGGATGATGACCGCGTCGACGCGTCGCTGCTTCTTCCGGTGATCCGCGGTGCTCTTCCGCCCGATGACCCCCGGTCAGTAGCCACCCTTAGAACAGTTCAGGACGGCCTGGCCAGGGACAGGTACCTGTATCGCTTCCGCCAGGATGGACGGGCTCTGGCCAAGTCTGAGGGAGCGTTCCTGCTGTGTGGTTTTGACATGGCCATGGCCCTCCACCAAAGCGGAGAGACCACTGAAGCGGCCCGCTGGTTCGAAAGAAACCGCGCTGCCTGCGGCTCCCCGGGCCTCTTCACGGAGGAGTACGACGTCGAGCAACGCCAACTTCGTGGCAATTTCCCACAAGCCTTTGTACACGCCGCCATGCTCGAAACCTCACGTCGGCTGGCGGATCCTCCGCCCCCGTGGGGCGGCCTGAATTCCTGACGGCGAGCACGGCCAACCACATATTTGGTGAAGTAACCGAGACGCGAGAAGGAGCAGGCATGAACACCTTCAAAGGCAAGACAGTGGTTGTTACAGGCGCGAGCGGCGGTATCGGGCGGGCCACGGCCATCGGCTTCGGCCGACAAGGAGCCTACGTCGCGCTGCTGGCCCGGGGAGAAACAGGACTGGCCAGTGCAGCCAGAGAAGTGGAAGCGGCGGGGGGACGGACACTGACGATCGCGGTGGATACCTCCGACCACGATGCCCTCGATACGGCAACCACCCGCGTTGAGCGGGAACTGGGTCCAATCGACGTCTGGGTTAATGTCGCTTTCACTTCAGTTTTCGCCCCCTTTGCGGATATTAAACCCGAGGAGTACAAGCGCGTCACCGAGGTCAGCTATCTCGGGTACGTCTACGGAACAATGATCGCATTGAACCGGATGAAGAAGCAGGGGCAGGGCACTATTGTCCAGGTGGGCTCGGCCCTTGCCTATCGCGGAATCCCGCTCCAGTCCGCCTATTGCGGTGCAAAACATGCCATCCAGGGCTTCAACGAATCCCTTCGGTGCGAACTGCTCCACGATGGAAGCCCGATCAGGACAACGATGGTGCAGATGCCGGCCGTCAACACACCACAGTTCAGCTGGGTGCTTTCCCGTCTGCCGAACAAGGCCCAGCCGGTGCCGCCCATATACCAGCCCGAAGTTGCAGCAAGTGGCGTCCTTTACGCGGCCGCCCACCCGCAGCGCCGGGAGTATTGGGTTGGAGGAAGCACCATGGGCACCTTGGTGGCCAATGCCGTCGTCCCAGGGCTGCTCGACAGGTACTTGGCACGGACAGGATTCAAATCCCAGCAAAGGCCGCAACCGCGCGACCCCGATCAGCCCGTAAACCTTTGGAAACCGGCAGACGAGGACCGGGACTTCGGCACCCACGGCGCATTTGATGGGCGTTCAGCAGAGTGGAGCGGCCAATTGTGGGCTTCCCATCACCACGGCCTCTTGGCAGCGGCCGGAGCTGCGGCAGCGGGATTGTTGACGTTGCTCCCTCTGTCGCTGGGAAAGAGGCGGCGATGATGGAGCCGCTGGAGACCACCCGCGGAGCATACGGCCTGTGCCAGCTGGCCTTCCCGGCGCCGGTTTTCCGTCTTGCGGTTCGCCAGCAACCGGAACCGGATGCGCGTGTCCGGGCCGTGATGCGCATTCTGGGCGCGAGGCATCTGATTCAAGCCATAGTCGTTGGGGCAGTCCCAACCTCAGGTGCGCTCCGCGTGGGTGCCGGCGTGGTCGACTTACTGCACTCCGTCAGCATGGCCGCCCTGGCCCTCGCCGATCGGCGGCGCCGCAGGGCAGCCGCCGTGGACGCCGTGATCGCAGGGCTGTTCGGAGGCATGGAATTCGCGGTTGCCTCCCGTCGTAAACGGGGCGCGCCCGCGGCGGCGCCCCGCCGGCGCGGATGATGTGGCTCTGATTGGGCCACTGGGGATCAGCGCCGCGTGTGTAGTAAGGGAAGATTTTGCGGAATGAAAGAAGCAGCGTCAGGACGGGGAGCGGCATGAAGACACCAGTTCCAACAAATGCAACCATTCACGGGATAGACCGCATGATCCGCAATGTGGAAACCGGACGATTTGAGAGGTCACTTTCCGGGCTCACTGCGGCCGGCGCCCTGGTTACCGCGGCGGAAATATATTTTGAACACGACAAGGCAAGCTTCGGCAACAAACTCATGTGGCTCCCGGTCGCCCTTGGACCGGTGGGAGCGGCTGCCGGGATCGCCGGGATCTTTAGCAAGAGGATGGCCAAGACAGCACTTCCCCTGGCTTCCGCGGCCATCGTCGCCAACGGCTTGCAGGGAACGTATTTGCACGCGCGGGGCATCGCCCAGAAGCCTGGAGGATTCTCCAACCTGACCTACAACATGGAGATGGGACCACCATTACTGGCACCGCTTCTGGTGACGCTGGTTGGCGGGATGGGTTTGCTTGCCGCAGTACTGAGGAGGGAAAAGTGACAGCACTCCCGCTTGACGCCAACGACGGCGGCGGCCGCTTTCCCGGCTTCGACGCGCAAGGACAGTCCTCGCGTTGGGATCGGGTTACCCAGGGGGTGGTCCTGGCCCGCCTGGGACGGCCCACAGATCTGCGGTTTTTTACCGTTGCGGAGGAAGCAGCAGCGAGGGCGCTGTTTGATCAGTTGCTGGACCAGCGCCAAGAGCCCCGGGTTCCAGTGGTAAACATGGTCGATGCCCGCCTGGCTGAGGACCAGACCGACGGCTGGCATTACGAAGACATGGAACCGGACCCGGCTGCCTGGCGCAGCACACTGGCTGAGCTGGACGCCGAAGCCCGTGAACGCCACGAAAGGCCGTTCGCCGAGCTTTCCTGTGAAGAGCAAACGCTGCTTCTGACCGACATTCAGGCAGCGGAAAAGTGGCGGGGCCGACAGGCGTCTCGCGTCTGGAGCTTGTGGACGCGGTACGCATGCACGGCCTTCTACTCGCACCCCCTGGCCTGGGACGAGATAGGTTTCGCCGGGCCCGCTTATCCCCGGGGATACAAGAATCTCGGTCTCAACGCCCGGGAACCCTTCGAGGTGGCGGATGCGCGCCCGGCCCAGGATCCTGCACCACACAAGGCCAAATCTGAAACAGGAAGGCAACGCTGATGGCTTCGGTAAAAGATCGAAATGCCTCGGCCTGGCTGCTGCCTCCCGTGCCCGGAACAAATCATGCCATGCGCGCCAACATGGCGCAGTTTCGTGACGAGGATGAGGTCGACGTAGTGATCGTCGGCTGTGGTGCGGGCGGCTCAACCCTGCTTCAGCGCCTGGCTCGCGCTGGCTGGAAGGCTGTGGCCTTGGACGCTGGCCCGTTTTGGGACCCGGAACGTGACTGGGTGAGCGACGAAGCAGGCTCGCACCACCTGTACTGGACCGAACCCCGGATCATTTCCGGAGATGATCCGGTACCGCTCGGTTCGAATAACTCCGGGAGGGGAGTGGGCGGCTCCATGGTGCACTACGCCGGTTACACGCCCAGGTTCCATCCCAGTGACTTTCATACCTACAGCGCCGATGGCGTGGGTGCCGACTGGCCGCTCGAGTATGGGGAACTCAAAGCCTATTACGAGGACATCGAGGGGGAACTGCCCGTAGCCGGAGAGCACTGGCCGTGGGGCGACCCACACTCGTATCCTCACAGCCCCCACCCCGTTTCGGGCAACGGTGAATTATTCCTTCGGGGGGCGCTGGCGTCCGGCATAACGGCCAAGGTTGGCCCGGTCGCGATCTCCAACGGCCGCTTCGGCAACCGCCCGCACTGCATTTACCGCGGTTTCTGCCTCCAGGGTTGCAAGGTCAACGCCAAAGCGTCACCACTGGTCACCCATATCCCCGATGCCCTGCACCACGGGGCGGAGGTTCGGGCCGACTCGATGGTCACCAGGATCGAAATAGACGACAGAACGGGCAAGGCCACCGGAGTGCATTACGTCCGGCACGGACGGGCCCGCTTCCAACGTGCCCGGATCGTCGCCGTCGCCGGTTATTCCATCGAGACACCGCGCTTGTTGCTCAACTCCGCCTGTAAACGTTTCCCGGCGGGGCTATGCAATGACTTCGACCAAGTGGGGCGATACCTGATGGTCCAGGGGGCACCCCAGACGGCCGGCAGGTTCGAGTCTGAGGTGCGAATGTGGAAGGCCCCACCGCCGGAAGTCAGCTCTGAGGACTTCTACGAAACCGACCCGTCCAAACCCTACAAGCGCGGGTTCTCCATACAGACGGTATCGCCGCTGCCCATCACGTGGGCAGAGCACGTCGCTGCGCAGGGACATTGGGGGGGAAAGCTGCGTGAATACATGAGCGACTACGTGCACTGGGCCTGTCTGGGAGCGTTGTGCGAATTCTTACCGCAGCCCGACAACCGTGTAACGCTCAGTTCGGAAAAGGACAGGAATTCAATGCCAGTCGCGCATTTCCACTACTCCCAATGTGACAATGACCGCCAGCTGATGGAGGCGGCCCAGGGAGCCATGGAGAAGATCCTCTATGGTGCAGGCGCCGAGGAAGTCATCACCATTAAACGCTTTGCCCATCTTGTGGGCGGTGCGCGAATGGCCGCCGACGAACAACGCGGCGTTGTCGACGCCGACTGCCGCAGCTTCGCCGTACCTAACCTCTACATCACGGACGGAAGCGTATTGCCGACCCAGGGAAGCGCCAACCCGGCACTAACCATCATGGCCGTCACGGCCCGCGCCGCGAATCGATTGATCGCGGGCGGTGCCGGCAAAGCCACCAAAACCACACAGCCCGCACGTCCAGCCACTGCTTAGCAAATGAACAAACAACGGCAAAAGAGACCGAACGTCAGCTAGTTCCTTTGCGGAGATCGCAAAAGGGAGCTGCGGCGAAGCCCCCGCCTCCAGGAGATGGTTTGCGCATGGTGCACATTGCCGCCGGCGGAGCCAAAGCAGAATGGCAGGAAACCTTCCCAAACAAGAAAGGCTGACCATGCCGGCCACTCGAACTAAATCCGATCCGGCCCTCACCGGCCTGGACGTCGGCACCTACACAATTCCCACCGACAGCCCGGAGGCAGACGGCACTTTCGCCTGGGATTCCACTACGGTTGTGGTGGTCCGTGCCCGGGCCGGCGACCGCGAGGGGCTCGGCTGGACGTATGCACCACCCTCCTGCTCAAAGCTGATCACAGAACTGCTTGAGCCAGCCGTTTCCGGACGGTGTGTCTGGGACACAACAGGCGCGGCCCTTTCGATGTTGAGGGCCGTACGAAATACCGGCCGGAGTGGGCTTGCTGGCTACGCCATCTCGGCGGTGGACTGTGCCTTATGGGATCTGAAGGCACGTTTGCTTGACCTTCCCCTGTTCCGCCTCCTGGGAGCGGCGCGCGACAAGATCAACATTTATGGCAGCGGCGGGTTCACCACCTACTCCCGTCAACAACTGGAGGACCAGCTCACCGGCTGGGTCCACGGTCAGCAGATCCCTCGAGTGAAAATAAAGATTGGTCAGGACAACGGAAATGACATCCCGCGGGATTTGCAGCGCATCTTCCAGGCACGCAGCATCATCGGGAACGGCGCAGAACTGTTCGTCGACGCCAACGGGGCCTACACGGCGAAACAAGCCGTCAGGGTTTTCGAAGCGGCTCAGGAATCCCGGCTCGCGTGGTTTGAAGAGCCGGTGTCCTCCGACCACCTACTCGGACTGCGGACCGTTAAGGAGGCAATAACTGCCGACGTTGCCGCGGGGGAATACGGTACTGACTTGTTCTACTTCCAGCGGTTATGCCAAGCCGAGGCCGTGGACTGCGTTCAGCTGGACGTCTCACGCTGCGGCGGCATCACCCAATGGCTGCGGATAGCCGCTGCGGTGGCAGCGTATGGACTTCAGGTGTCCGGCCACTGCGCACCGAACCTGAGCGCTCCCGTTGCTGCCGCGACAGAAAACTTTCGGCATCTGGAGTGGTTCCACGACCACGTGCGGATCGAACGGACGTTCTTTGATGGGACCTTGGACCCCAGCGGCGGCGCTATCGCACCCGATGCAGGCTCGCCGGGCAACGGGCTGACCTTCCGCGGCGCCGCCGTCGAAAAGTACCGGGTGGGTTAGACAAGCCCGGCGGACGACGCTCGTCCCCTTCTGACTCGCTGCTCCTTCCTCCCGGGCGGACCTATTCGTGGATTGCTCTCAGATCACCGGCCAAACTGACGGCCGGTGATCTGCGTGCCTCTGGGAGATCGAAGAACATGACACCTTCTTTGAGCCACGAGCGAGGGCGCCTATTCCAAGGGAGTCTTCTTCGTGATTTCTGACTGTTCGTGGCATTCTCTGCCCCTTGGGATTGAAGCCCGTGCTAGTCTCCTTCGGTCCGGTAGCGAGGCCTCGGCCTTAACGGCTATCCTCCCACTAGGGGCATTTCGCGTCTTGGCCGCAAGCCCTGAACCGCGCAGGCGAAGCAGGGCCCAATCATGCATATGGACACAAAGAAACGACTCAGCGGTTATGCGGCTTCCTCTAGTAATGGTCCCAACCGTGTTTCCCGGAGGGCGCAATCAACTATGCCGCCGTATTGACGCTTCCGCGAGCCATCCATCCATAACGGTCCGGCCAGGGCGGTTCTTCAACGCCTGGCCCGTGCTCTCGTTAGCGTTCTTCCCCGTCGTCGGCTTGGCCAAGGTGAAGTTTCCCTTTAACGCGTTCAATTCCTTCGGTAAGGAGGGCCTTGGCCGAGTCGCGCACCACGTCGACCCCGTCAGGGTCTTTCTTGAGTAGTGCCTCCGCAGTGTGCTTCGCGAACTCGAGGGTGATGTGCGGGGGAAGGGGCGGTACGTTCTTGCTTGTGTAGGCATCAATGACGGTGACCCCCTGGTGCGCGAATGCCGTGTCCCAGGCGCCGGGGACCTCGTCGTCTGTTTTGACGCGAATGCCGCGGAAGCCAAGCAACTCCGCCCACCCCGCGTAGTCTACTGACTGAACGTCCTGGGAGGTGGACCATACAGGGTTAGCATCCTCGGTGCGCATTTCCCAGGAGACTTGTGTGAGGTCGTTATTGTGCAGAATCAGGATGATCAGCTGGGGGTCCTCCCAGTCCCGCAAGTACTTTTTGATCGTGATCAGTTCGTTCATGCCGAGCATCTGGAAGGCGCCGTCGCCGATGGTGCAGATTACGGATCGGTCGGAATAGGCGAATTTTGCGGCTGTAGCGTACGGCATGGCGGCGAGCATGCTGGCAAGCCTTCCGGAAAGATCACCAAGCATCCCGCGGCGAAGTCTGATGTGGTGGCCGTACCAGTCTGCCGTGGAACCGGCGTCCGCCGTGACGATGGCGCGCGGCGGCAGGCGCTTGTTGAGTTCATGGTAGACGCGCCGGGGGTTGACGCCGTCTTTGTAGGTCAGCATCGCCTGTGCTTCCATCTCACCTTCCCACTCCAGCATCTCCTCGGCGACGGTGTTCTGCCAGGAGAGGTCGGTTTTCTGGACCAGATGCGGGATGAGCGCGCTAAGGGTTGCCCTCACATCACCCCACAAGTTGAGTTCGGTGGGATAGCGCAGCCCCATTTGCTCGGGCTTAAGGTCGATCTGGATCGCTCGCGCCTGGCCGCTCTTCGGCAGGAATTGGCTGTAGGGATAGTTTGTGCCGAGAAATACGAGAGTGTCGCAACCGCTCATTTGATGGGCACTGGGCAGGGAACCCAGGAGGCCGAGCTGCTGGGAATGGTGCGGCACGTCGGAGGGAATAACCTGTTTCGCGCGTAGGGCCGTGATCAGGCCGGCCCCGCAGAGTTCTGCGGCCTTTAGGACCTCATGGGTGGCCCCATTCGCCCCGTGGCCGACGACGAACGTGACTTTACTGCCCGCATTGATGATGTTTGCTGCCTTCTGGATCTCAGTTTGCGGGGGGACGATTGAGATGGACGGCGCAACAGCGCTGGAGCGCGATACCCAGTTCTGGGGGGCAAGCTCGGGCATCTTCATTCCCTGCACATCGTGGGGAAAGATGATCACGGCAGGACCCAGCCTGACTTTGGCGGTACGGAAAGCAGTGTCCACGACGGCCTGAGCCTGCTCCGGGGAGACGATCGTCTGGACATAGACTGCGACGTCCGCAAGAGTGCGTTCGAGATTGCTCTCCTGCTGCGTGAAGGTACCCAACGCGTTGAGCCCCTGCTGGCCAACGATCGCCACGACAGGCTGATTGTCCATCTGCGCGTCATAGAGACCGTTGAGCATGTGGAAAGCACCGGGACTGGAGGTGGCAACGCATACGCCCACCTCACCGGTGAACTTGGCGTGCGCGGTGGCCATCAACGAACAGATCTCCTCATGCGTCGGGCGCACATACTTCAGGCCTGCTTCAGCGCGTTGGGCTTTTTCCAGGGCACCATCGAACTCGCCAATCCCGTCGCCAGGAAACGCGAAGATACGGCTGACACCCCAATCCCTCACGCGTTGGACCACAAAATCGCTGACAGTTGCCATGGTTCTTCCTCCTGCTTTTGGTATTGGCCGAAGGGTCATCGTGACCAGTTCGGCCTAACTGAGGACCAGCGGCGCGCCCACCGTGGTGTTGTTGTTCAGCTGCCGCTCCGGACAGCAGCTGCCGCGAGGATGAAGCCGGTGATCACAGAAGCGGCGCATAATATCCAGAGCATGCCTATCTGTCCGCTTTTCTCCCGAACGATCCGGGGCCCGGCGGTGGAAGCCACACCGGCCCGGACCAGTGCGGTGCCCGCGCTGACGACGGCAACTGTCCAGCACAGCCACTGGATGAAGGCTGTTGAACCTTGGTCCATGATCCTCCCTTTCCGAAAGGGGCATTCGACGGCAGGGTGCAGGCCGAGATTCCTTGCTTCAACGCTACCATTGCGGGAACGCAAAGGAAATGACTTCATGTCATCCCGGACCGCGACACCCGATCATCCGCTTATTCCTCGTCCGGGTTCCAGGACCGCAGTACTTGGAGAACCGCAGTGCCCGCACCTTGATTTTCTCGAGCCTGATTCTCCGGGGCGTTCCGACGGCAGCACAAGTGGTGATCCAGAACGATAGGTTGCTGATCATCATTTGATTCCTGATTCCCCGGCAGCCCCGGTGACCGTCCTATGACATGCGGTGGTGTCCGGATTTTTGATCGAAGCGACCGCTTGGCGATGGTTGCCGATGGGGGCGCTCCGGCGCGTCATCTGGGCCTTCGCCTTCCACCGGCGGGCTGGGCCCGCTGGCTCCGTGACGTGGGCAGCGAAGTGGACGGAGAGACCTTGGGGCAGGGGCGGCCGGGTCACGAGGACACGTGTCCCAGAGCGACTGGCCCCACTGGTGCCCGTCCAGGTCCTTCACCCGCTACCTTCCCAGGTCATCCCTCGCCTGCTTCCCCGGCGGCAACGTCCGGTACGTGAGTTCCGGTGAGGGGAGTCCGAACTCTCGTTTAAGCGCGGATTGTGCGGCGTACCAACCGCACAGGCCGTGGACTGAGGGCCCCGGTGGGGTTGAGGATGAACATAGATGGACACCTTTTGCCGGTGTCCGCCAAGGGTCGGATGAGATTACCGGGCGTTTGAGTAGTTGACGGGCTGACAGTGCCCCTGCAGAGAAGTCGCCTCCAACGTAGTTCGGGTCGTATTGGCTGTATTGGTGGGCCGTGATGGAGTGCGCGGCCAGGATGACGTCACGGAAGCCCGGCGCGAATTGTTCGACCCGCCGGATGATCGTTTCTGTCGTGTCCACAGTCGAGCCCGCAGGGACGTGGGTGTAGGTCCACAGGATGTGATATCCGCAGGGGGCGCGGCTGCTGTCCAGGATCGACGGTTGACAGGCAAGGACAAAGGGCCGTCGGGGATGCCCTCCGGACGCTACCTCGGCCTCCGCCCGCGACATCTGGGCCCTGGTTCCGCCCAAGTGCACCGTGGGGGCGGCGGCAAGGGCAGGGTTGGCCCACGGTACCGGCCCTGACAGGGCGAAGTCGACCTTACTGACCCCATTTCCGTACCGGAACGAGGCAAGTCTACGCAGGTAGCGTGTGGGAAGTTCGGCTGCGGCGATCTGGGCAAGTCCCGCTGCGGAGAGGTCCAAAAGAACGGCCTTAGGCCGGGAGCCATCGCGGACTTCAGCCAGGCCGGTGATGGGGGAGTCAAGGACTATCTCACCGCCATGGTTCAGCAGGTCCTCCGCCATGGCGTTGGCGATTGACTGGGATCCGCCGACGGGGAGCGGCCAGCCGCCCGCATGGGCGTGCGCGCCCAACAACATCGCTGTGCCGCTGGTCGCCGGCCCTGGCAGCGACCCGATGCAGTGGGCGCTGACACCGGTGATCATGGCTGGGGCGATGTCACCTTGGAAGCGCGCGTTCCACCAAGGCCCGCCCTGTTCCAGGGTCCTGGCCGCGTAGAGGAGTGATCCGAGGCGGTCCCGGGGATGCGCAGCAGTTGGTGCATGGTGAGGTCAGTGATTCCGTTGACCCGTTCAACGAGGGGTTTGAACAGCCGACGGTAACGCTCGCCGTCAGGGCCCAAGCCCTCAGCTGTTCGGGGGAGGCCGCGGTAAGCGATCCCAGCTGTGTCTGCGTCCACTGCATGGGCGTAGGAGATTTCGGGAACCCGGAGCTCAATGCGCTTTTCAAGTTCAAAGGCCCGGAAGAAAGGGCTGGCAAGGGCCATGGGGTGGACAGCTGAACAAACGTCATGCAGGAACCCGGGCAACGTCAGCTCTGATGTCCTGGTGCCACCCCCGACCGTCCGGCTTCCCTCAATCATTCGCACTTTAAGCCCAGCCCGCGCCAAGGTTACGGCAGCAGCCAGCCCGTCAGGCCGCGCCCCCACAACCACGGCGTCAGGCTTCACGTTGACATTCCACAGACGGATTCCTCGCACCCGCCGGCCTGGCAGGGCTCACCTTTTTCGGGCTGGGCAGGGGAGTGTTGCTGTGTTTGGACCGGCCGTGGTGGAGTTGCAGGGCGCAGCGGATGAGGGGAAAGTGGCTGAAGGCCTGTGGGGTGTTGCCCAATTGCCGCTGGTTCTTGGGGTCCCATTCTTCGCTGAGCAGACCGACGTCGTTGCGGAGGCTGAGGAGGCGTTCGAAGAGTTCCTCCGCCTCGTTGCGCCGGTTGATTCCCAGCAGGGCGTCGACAAGCCAGAACGAGCAGGCGAGGAAGACGCCTTCGGTGCCGGGCAGCCCATCGTTGCTGGCCTGTGGGTGATAGCGGAGGACGAACCCGTCTTCGGTGAGGTGCTGTTGGATTGCCTCGACGGTGCCGACGACGCGGGGGTGATCGTGGGGCAGGAACCCTACGCGGGGGATCAGCAGGAGGCTTGCGTCGAGCTCTTTGCATCCGTAGGACTGGATGAAGGTGTTGCGCTGGCTGTCGAAGCCGTGGGTCATGACGTCTTTGTGGATGGTGTCGCGCAGCGCCGCCCAGCGGTCCCCGGGGCCGGGCAGCCCGGATTGCCGGATTGCTTTGACCATCCGGTCCGCGGCGACCCAGGCCATGACTTTTGAGTGCGTGTTCTGCCGGCGGGGCCCGCCCATTTCCCAAAGCCCGTTGTCGGGTTTGTCCCATGCACCTTCGAGGTATTCCATGAGAGCCACCTGGATGTCCCAGGAATCATCGACAGTGTCCGGGAAGGCGGCGCGGGTGAGGGAAAGCCCGTCCAGGACCTCACCCCAAACATCGAGCTGCAGTTGTGGTGCGGCAGCATTTCCTGTCCGGACAGGTTTGGATCCTTCGAAGCCGGAGAGCCATGGCAGTTCCGTTTCGGGGAGCCGGCGGGTGCCGTCAATGCCGTACATGATTTGCAGGTCAGCGGGGTCGCCCGCAATCGCCCGCAGCAGCCATTCCCGCCAGGCCGCGGCTTCGTCCGTGTAGCCTCCGGCGAGCAGGGACTGCAGTGTCAGCGTCGCGTCGCGGAGCCAGCAGAAGCGATAGTCCCAGTTCCGGGTTCCACCGGGGTCTTCCGGCAGGGACGTGGTGGGCGCTGCGACGATACCGCCGGTGGGTGCGTAGATGAGTCCTTTGAGGGTGATGAGGGACCGTTCGACGGCGTCCTTGTACTTTCCTTCCATCGTGCTGCGGCCGATCCATTCCTTCCAAAAGTCCTCCGTTGTTCGGAGCGCCGCACTGGGGTCAGTTTGCCCCGGGGCTGGTTTTCTGCTGGGCAGCCAGCGCAGCACGAAGGGCACCTTTTCGCCGGCCCGGACGGTAAATTCGCTGACCGTGCGCATGTCGCGGCCTTCGAGTGGGGCCGCGGTGGTCAGATAGGCGGCGTCGGGGCCCGCGACGGCGCTTAAGCCATGGTCGTTGCGCCGGACCCAGGGCACGATGTGGCCGTAGTCAAACCGGAGGCATAGTTCGCCGTACATCTGCACGCTGCCGCTGAGGCCCTCAACGATACGCACCAGGTCGGCGGCGTCATCCCGAATAGGCATGAAGTCGGTGACCCTGACGTTTCCGCCGGCCGTTTCCCATTCGGTTTCCAGAATGAGGGTGCCTGGGCGGTACCGGCGGCTTGTGCACTTCTGCGACCCGGCGGGTGCCAGTAGCCACCGCCCAGCGGCCGGGGCGTCCAGCAAGGCTGCGAAGCAGGCCGGGGAGTCGAAATTGGGCAAGCACATCCAGTCGATTGACCCGCTGTTGCTGATCAGCGCGGCTGTGTGCAGGTCACCGAGGATTGCGTAATCACTGATGTCAGACATTACTGCCCTTTCTGGCCGTACCGTTGACTGAATGAACCGGTAGGGGGCACCAGGCGCCGGCTGGACCGCTGCAGAGCCCGGATGGTGATGAGCACCGCCATTGCCACCGCTACGGCAGTCAGCACTGCACGGGTGCCACTTTCCGTCCGGGATACGGTGACCTGGCGCGCCGGGCCGGCAGTGCGGGGGTGGGTGACCGCGTCGGCCGGTACGTTCCAGTCGCGGGCAGAGGGGAAGGTCCCTGCCGGGAGTTTCTCCTCCCGGAGTTCCCGGAGTTCCCGGCGGGAGGCGAGCCGATCCCTGATGTCTTTGTTCGGAGCGGGCTCAGCATCGTCTGCCGCGACCGCTGCCGGGAAATCAATGATGTACGGCTCACCGTAGAAGGCTGAGGAGGCCACTGACTCAAGCCAGGTGCCCGGGGGTGTCCCAACGCCCTGGGCGGCGAAGGCAGACCGCAGACTTTCCAGAATCACGTCAAAGCTTTTGCCCTGCGCGTGCCTGGTGACGTCGAAGATGGCCAGCTGGAGCCGCAGTTTCGCGCCCGCGGCAGGGTCTTTGGCGCTGGGGTCCTGGCCTGTGGGGTCCGGGTTCAGCGGTTCCGGGTTGGCGCGGTAAGCGTCCCCTGGCTCGTTGCTCATGGGAATCCTTTCAGTCACACTTCAACTTCCTATCTGGTCAACGGTGAATGCGGCGAGGAATCCGACGGCGGCGATCAGCCCGGTGGGCAGGTGGTGTTCTTCGAAGGCCTCGGGGATCATCGTGTCGGCGAGCATTGCAAGGAGCGCTCCGGCGGCCACTGCAGTGATGAAGGCGACGACTTCGGCGGGTGCGTCCTGCAGGACCAGGAATCCGACCAGTGCCGCAAGCCCTGAAAGCACGGCGATTCCCACCTACACGCCGGACACGTATTTGGCGCTGCGACCAGCCTTTTTCATGCCGGCCGTGCTGGAGAGGCCTTCAGGGACGTTGGAACTGAAGACGGCGGCCAGCATGGCTGGGCTGACGGCGCCGGCGGTTACGAGGCCCACGCCGAGGACCACCGATTCCGGGATACCGTCCAGCAGTGCCCCAACGGCGATGGCGGTCCCGCTACCTGGCTTTTGCTGCTCCGACGGTTGTTTCCCACCCGAGCGTTTGCGGTGCTCGGCGCCTTTACGGGCCAGCAGGGCGTTGGCGGCAACGTAAACGACGGCGCCCGTGGCGAAGCCCCCGATCGTGGGCCAGAGACCACCGCCGTTGACGGCTTCCTCCACCAGTCCAAACGCGAGGGCCGAGATCAGCACGCCCGCGCCAAAGGACATCACGGAGGACACTACTTTGGACGGAATCCTCCATTTCCATGCCAGGGCGCACCCCAAAACCAAGGCCCCGCCGGCGATGGTGCCCCACATCCAGGCCAGCAACCACGCCGGTATCACGCAGCCCCTGCCAGCGGGCAAAGGGTCGGATCGTTTTTCAGGTACGTCATAAGATGGATCCTTTCCATTGTTGTCAGCATCCAGGGGCGCGGTATTTGTTGACCTGCAATGGAAGCTTTATCTTGGTCGTACGGCGGCCAGGCTTCCGCCGCCGGCCGCTGCTCCGAAAGGACCGAGGGCCGCTGGCGTCCGCACCCCCTCGGAGCCTTGCGATAGGGGAGGAAGATCGCTACGGCGGGCAGTATCTTGAGGGACCGCGCAAACCCGCCCGTCTCCAGCTCCGGATGAGTCGGTCCATCCCGTCCAGGGTTTCCGGTACGGTATCTTATGCCTGTTGTGTTTTCATGATTCTCCTTATCCGGACCGGGGTTCCCGTACTTGTGCTGTGGAATCTTCAAATTTTGCGGGGAAGCAACTATGGGAGGAAACTTGTGCCTATGGATGTAGTTGGTGGACCTGAATCAATCCCGCAACCATCGAGCCGGGAAGTTGAAGCGGTAATGCGTGCCGCAGATACCCTTTTGCGCGTCGTGTCCCGCTCGGTGGCTGAGGTTGAGGACGTGGTGAATACCCCGCAATTGCGGGTCCTGGTTCTCATCCACACCCGGGGACCGCAAAATTTGGGCGGCGTGGCCGCTGAACTGGGTGTCCACGCCTCCAACGCCACACGCATTTGCGACCGACTGGTCGCCGCTGACCTGCTCGAACGGCGCGAAGACCCGGCAGACCGGCGATACATCCGGCTCGAACTGACCACAAAAGGAAATGCCTTGGTGGACTCGGTTCTCGAGCACCGGCGGCAGGCTATCGCGGAGGTCATTTCGAGGATGCCATCGGGCCGCCGGCCGGCATTGGCGGCCGCGCTGGAGGCCTTCGCGGCAGCCGCCGGTGTCCAAGGCACCACTGACGGCCGCTTTACCTTGGGGGCCAACACGTGAAGTGACGGGGTCCTGGTGCCGCAAGCCATGTCTTCATTGAACCCTAATAGTTGCGTATCAGCAATAGTTGACCAACAGGCGGCGTCAGTGTTTGTGCCCCGCGCGGATTCGGAGCAGTCCCTCAGAGCGGCCTTATCCCCCATTCGCCAGCGTGGGACTGCCCTGGTTCAAGAGCGATCAGCCCCTCGCCGGAATTGAAGGCGTCAGGGGCACATGTCATGGGTTCCACACCCAGCCCCGTGCGCCGCCGGTGGGGCTGGGGGAGGGTGTCTCCGGAGAAGATTTCCACGTACGGGTAGGATCCGTCCACCCACAGCTCAACTCCTCCGGAGTTGTCCGGGCGCAGGAGTTTCACCCGGGCCCGCCCGTCGGCATCGCGGAGCAGGTCGGTGTAGGCCACGTCGATATGCCGCCCGCCGAGCTGTTGAAGTTCCCGCAGGTCATACTCCGTGCCCTCCACCCGCTCGTGCCCGGTGGGTATCCCCCGTTCATCCACGGGCAGGAAGGTTCGACCTGGCACCTGCACCAGTGCGGCATCGATGGCGCCGGGAGTGGTGACGCCGGTGCTGAGGTAAGGATGTGCCCCCGTCCCGTAAGGGCAACGTGATGCACTCCGGTTCATTGCCGTGGTCCGTACGGTCAGCCCTCCCGGGCCCAGGTGGTAGTCCAGGCGGCAGTCAAGGATCCAAGCCCAACCCTGGCAGGCATGCAGGGTGTAGGTGAAGGAGATGGAGTCTTCAGTGTGCTGCACAACCGGGGCGTCCCAGTTCCGCCAACGGGTGAGCCCGTGGATGGCACCGCTTTTGTCCGGCTCGCTCAGGTCTAGCTGCAGCTGCTGGCCTTCCCACTCGTAACTGCCGCCCTTGATCCGGTTGGGCCAAGGGATCAGTGACTGCCCCCGGGCGCCGGTGCACATGTCCTCCGGTCCGTACCCGTCCAGCAGGTCCCTCCCGTCCTGGTGGTATTCCCTCAATGCACCGCCCACTTCCGTCACCGTGGCGGTTTGGCTGCCGCAGGCAATGCCGTACTGGCGTCCGGAGGGGAGCAGGCGCGTTCCGGCGGTCTGCTGAGACCCGCCCCTGGGGTTCATAGCTGTTGGTTCCTGTGGCCGGGGGCCTTCAGGTCCAGGACCACCTTGACGTCGTCGGACTGGTGTTTGAAGGCCTCCGCAAAGCGTTCCAGCGGAAGCCGCCGGCTGATCAGGCGGCGAAGCCAGTTCCGGTCCGCCGCCGCCAATGCCTGCGCGCCGGCGTCGTAGTGGCGGCGGTTGGCGTTGACGCTGCCGAACACCACTCCGTTCATGAGCACTTCCTCACGGTTGAGCGCCCCCACGTCCACCCGTGTCTGCTTGCCCGTTCCGGACACTCCCGTCAGGCAAGTGACGGCGTCCTGGGCGCGGCACGTAAGGGCTTCCAGTACCACTGGAGTGACGCCTGTGCATTCCACCAGGACGTTCGGCTTGATGCCGGAGTCCGGCAGCGGTTCGCTGTGGTAGGTGGCCCCCAGGTCGCGTACAAGCTGCGGTTTGGGTCCGTCCGTGACGATGTCGAAGACGTGGACGTCCAGGCCCTGCTGGACTCCCAGCAGGGCGGCGAGCAGCCCGACAGGTCCCGCCCCGGTCACCACGGCCGTATGAGGATCGAAAAAGGCCCTCTTCCCGATCCGGTTGATCTGTTCCCAAGCCTTGGCCACGATGGTAGTGGGCTCCAACAGGACGCCCACGTCCTCCAGATCGGGGTCCAGTTTCACCATTGCCTCCGCGTTCGCCCGCCAGTGTTCCCGGGAAAAACCGTCGAGGCCCTTGATCCCGTGCTCGGTGTAGTTGCCGTTGAGGCACATATCCCATTCCCCGGCGGCGCACGCTTTACAGGGCTCCGGGTCCGGCCTGCGGACGATGCCCACCACCAGGTCCCCTTTGGCCAGCCCGGAGTCCGGGGGAGCGTCCAGCACCCGCCCCAGATTCTCGTGCCCCAGCACCAGGAAGTCCTGGCCCGGCGGCGCCTCACCGTACTCCGCGGCAACGATTTCACTGTCCGTTCCGCACAGGCCCACGGCCAGAGCTTCCACCAGCACCTCGCCCTCGCCCGCCGTGGGCTCCGAAACGTCGCGCAGGCTGAGTGAGCCTTTCTTTCCGGGAGTTACCGTCAATGCACGCATTACTTCTTCCCTTCGGATTGAGAAACCTACCTCTGTCAAGCTTCCCGCACTAGTTGCGTGTGTGCAACAGTCGCGGAATATGGAGGAAGTACTAATGGGGGCCATCTGCTGTCCCGTAGGTCTGCGGGCAGTAAAGCGACGGCCTAAGATGCGGCAATGGTGTGTCATTCGGTGAGGCTCCTTTTCAGGCAGACGGGAAACGCCGGAGGCGACCAGACCGTCCGGTTCCCTCCCGGAGGCCCTCCGGGAGGCCGGAAGCGGGGGGCCTCAGCTTCGAGGAAATCACGCTGTACGTTCAGGACGTGGCGGCTCCCCGCGGCTGACGTCCAGCAGGATCACGACAACGAGGAGAGCGATGGAGAGGCAGGCGGAGGCTACGGTGTCGGTAAACCAGTGGTAGCCGAGGTAGACACGGCTTGCTGCTTCCACGGTCAAACCAAGGGCAGCGGCACCGAAGGCACCGATCACGGCAGTTCTGCTGGAGGAACGTGAAAAGACCAGGTAAGCCCCGACGAGCAGGAAGTTCGAGGCACCAACGACGTGCCCGGATGGAAAGGATGATGTCGCGTCGGCGCCAAGCATCATTATTCCGGCCGGCGGCCGGGAACGTCCGACAGGGCGGGCGATTACCTCCGTGAGGACCACCCCCGTGATCATCGTGCCGGCCAACAGTATCGGGCGCCACAGACGTACAAACGAGGACATGCCTGCCAGGAGCAGGCTCAGGGACACGGCATGAAGAGCCAGGAAGCGGACCGTGGAGACCTTGTTGCTGTTACCCAAGGAGAAACGTTTGTGCCCGCTCTGTTGGGCAGCCCGATGACCACTGCTCATCTGCTGCTCATCGTACGGACAGATCGGTTAAGCTGCTGCGGTGGCAGGCGAGTGCCCCTGCAGGCTGCTGGTTGTGTGGTCAGGTGCTGCCAGGACCGTCAATGCTTCATCCCTCGCATTCGATGCAGTAGGCGTGCGCATCTTTCTCCTGGGCCAGTTGGGAGCGGTGTTGTACCAGGAAGCAGGACGAGCACAAAAACTCGTCCTCCTTTTGCGGGACGACTTCCACAATGAGCTCTTCGGCGATGTAATCCCCGGGCAGGTTGACTCCGTCCACGGTGTCGGCCTCCTCGAGTTCCCTCACGACGCTGCGTGCGTCGGGGATGTTTTCTGTCCGCAGTGCTTCCAATGAACTTTCTTGGGACTCTTTTACGTCAGGGCGGACTTCGTCGTAATCGCTGGCCATGGCCTTACTCATTTCTGCTCGTGCTTGTTCTCCTAATTGACGTGCTGCTCTTCTTTGGCTGGCGGCTCTTCGGATTGTTCTTCGATGTGCTTGCGCTGAAGCTCGAGTTCGTCTTCGCCCTCGTCTTCAGCTTCGTAGAGCTGGGAGTTGGTGATCCGAAGCTCGCGCATTATGGCGTCGAGTTTGAGGTGCAACGCGGCGGAATCCCGGTTCTGGGTGTTCTGGATTATGAACACCATCAGGAACGTCACGATCGTCGTGCCCGTGTTGATCACCAGCTGCCAGGTGTTGGAGAAACCCAGTATCGGTCCGGTGCAGGCCCACACGACGAGAACGGCGACGGCGGCGGCAAAGATCCAGGCATGGCCAAGGACCTTTGCGGTCCTGGAAGTGAATCTGGTGAAGAAGCCGGCCCTGTCGCCATTGCTTTTATCGGTAGTCATCATCCCATCCTTGTATGACGCGTTCCTCTGACCAGCACATCCACTGAACAGTCGCCCACCGGCTGCCCGGTAAGGCCGCCGCAGGGGCATGATATCTGGCTACGGACGCCCGCGCGGGTCCCTGATCGAAGTTCCCCGGCGGCGAAGGCCAGGGCGATGGCAGCATTGGCGACCGCTGGCTGCCGCCGTCGCCGGTCCACTGCGGCCAGGGCCAACATCGTCAACGCATGAAGGGCATCGACCCCGGCGCTGATCCAGTGCAGGGCAGCCCCACCACCGAGAGTGGTAGCGGCGGCGGCCTGCAGCAGGTGACGTGCCCCCAGGACACGGATGAACGTGCGGGCGTGGGCATCGGGGGCCCGTCCGATCAGGAAGCATTCGGCCGCTCCAGGGGCCAGGACCTCCGCGGTACCATAAGCTGCCCTGAGTACTTCGAAAGCTCTCACCGCGCATCCTTTCGGCTCAGGGGTGCCATCGCGCCCACAATCCCGGGGAGGGCCACCCCGAGTCGGGCCGTAGTGAAGCGGTGATGCGGGGAGACAATCAGCTTAAGGCCAGGCTCCTGCTCGACGCGCCCAGTGGTAGCGTCAAACTCGTGCGGGTCTACGACATCGACCGGGCTGGGCAGCGCCCTCCCGCCCGCAGGTTCAACCTTTGCCGCCACGACCGCAATGCCTGCCGAATGCCCGGCCAGGAGGGCGCCAGCGTAACCCCGCCGCCAAAAGGCGATGGCCGAGGCCCGGTCGGTCCACCCGTTGGCTCCTGTCACGACGACAACCCTGCGTGCTGTTTCCATCTGGATCCCCCCTCTGGCTTTCAGCCGGAAGTGACAAAAAGCATATCGCAAAAGTTACTTATGCGCAACTACCCCGCGCCTCGTAACCCCGTCCTCGGGCACAGCTCGTACCCTGTCCGGGTACGGGCTTCATGCACGCTGGAGTGCCTTGACGCCGTCAGATAGCTCTTCCGGATTCAAGCGGCGTACGATGTCGGGCTCCACTGGGTACGGGAAAGTCTGTCTAATCCTGCCGTTGTACTTGCGCTTACACAAATATCCCGGTTCCATGAAGGGATGAATACCGATAGCACTGGATCAACGCTGGAAAAAGTTGCCAGCGGCGGTTTGGCGGGGCTGCTCGCTACGGGAGCGATGAGCGCGCTGCTCGTTGCCGCCGACGCCGCCGGCGTGATGAACAACGAGCCGCCCCTGAAAATCGTGGATGAGTTTGCCCCCAGGCTTCCGCTGCCGCTGAGGGACACTGCCGCCGTCCTCGCTCATTTCGGGTACGGGGTGGCGGGTGGCTGTCTTTACGCTTTGATAGGCAAGAAGCAGTCCACCCTTGGCGCCGGCGTCGCCTACGGTGCACTTGTGTGGGCGGTGGGGTACGAGGGCTGGCTGCCGGCCATGGGAATATTGCCCCCCGCGCACCGGGACAAGACCGGTAGGGCGGTGACGATGCTGGCCGCGCATCTGCTCTACGGCGCCGTCCTCGGTAAAGTCGCTGGAGGCCGGCCCCGGGTCGATCGTGTCCGAGTTGAGCCTTCAGGCAATGTGGACACCGTTGATCTTCCGTCCCAACTGCCGGAATCGTATGTCACGTATCTTGCAGGAAAGGATCCCGCCTTCACCGCGACAGTGCTCCCGGTACTGGAACAATCGGCAGCAGCCCAGGAACATGGCGTTCACGTGCGCTTGGTCCCCGGAGGGGTTCAGGCACTCGTGGATCCCGCCGTGCCTTATCCCCAGGTCACCGAAGGCGTTGACTAGGACTTTTTCGCCGGACCTGGGGCGCTCACGCCGCCGTCGTTTCTGTGTGCTGACCGCATCCAAGACAATAGGAGGCGTGTGAAGCGTTCGGTCGCCCCCCACCCCGCCTGTAGGTGCCTGGAGGTATGGACGGTACAGTTTGCCCGTCGTCGCGTTCAGCGCAGCATGGACGGAGGTGGTGAGGGGAACCGGTGGCCAGGGTATTGCGGGGCGGCATTCATGAGGTGCGCCCATTGGGTGCCGGCGATGTTGGCTCCGTCCAGCCCGGTGTAGTACGTCCCGTTGATGGTGGTGTTCTCGTTCGCCCACTCAGATCCGAATCCTTTGTAGCTGCCGAACCAAGAGGCGGTAGCGATGCCCGTGGTGGCGCCAACCGTCCATGTCTGGGTATGGCCGTCGGTGGTGCGGTTTTGGCGAAGATGTCCTGTTCCTTGTCCACAGGGATGTTGTGGCCCGACCCCTTGGTCAGCAGGTGACATCATCACCAAATTCGCCCAAACCCAGATTGGAAACGTCACAGACCTGCTCGTGGCACTCAGGAGGCAGGACCCCGGACAGCAGGTCGACATTGTGGTGCAGCGCGGCTCAACACCACAGACCCTGCACGTCACGCTCGGGAACGTGGCCACAGCACCCTAGGCAGCTGCCACCCTGCGGCAACGGGCAACGCTTTGGCAGCACCATTTCCAGCGCCGAAATCACCCCATCATTTGGTTGACCGTGTAAATAAGGACGCCCGAACAAACTCAGATAATAGACGTTCCGTAAGGTCCTCAGCAGGTGGAGCTGCTAGCGGGATCATGAAGGCCGAAATAGCCTGGTCGGGAGATACCCAGGTAAGCCGAATTGCAGTGCATGCGCGCGAAGCTGATATTTGTCGAATTCTCCAATGGGCGTCGCAGCGCGTGTCAAGCACCTCGATGCCCCTTTGTCCAAGGTTAGGGAAACCGGACCGGGTCCGGGGGCTACCTGCCCGGATAGCCCATTGACAGGTGATGGGGGCAGGAGTATCACGGCCATGAGCGGGACAAACCTGCCCCGTTCCTCTGGATGGCAGAAGCAGCAGATGAGAAGGAGCAACATCATGGCGATGTCACTTGTCTTGCACCGGGTGGCGGACTACGAAGCGTGGAGGAAGGTTTACGATTCGTTCGGCCACCTTCAAAAAGAAGGCGGCGTCACCGAGGAGTCAGTGCACCGGATGGCAGATGACTCGAACAACGTCCTGGTCATCCACCATTTCAACAGTGTGGATGCTGCGCGGGCTTTCTTCGCCAGGGACGACATCCGTGAGGCGCTGCAGCGCGGCGGCGTCCAAGGCGAACCGCGGATTGAATTCTTCGAGTAGGTGAGATGGCCTGGCGGGTGTCCCGCAGACGGGACACCCGCCCCCCGTTTGTCAGCCTGGAGGGCGATTGCTTCCATTTCCCGACAACCCGGCACGCTCCCAAAAATGCCGGCCTCCGGGCGCTTTTAGAGACCGGGCATGATACTGGCAGGCGGGACCTCATTGCTGATAGCGCTCTCTTGCCCGTTTTCAGGAGAGGATTGGCATGGCCGCCGAGGACTTCTTCGTTCACCGCGAGCAAGACACCTGCAATGAGGAAGACCCGGAAACCGATTCCGCGAGGAGAGCTGGACGCTTCCATTCAGATCGACCAGGCCGACGGGTGACGGCGTCCGCGTACTACCGGGCCGAGCATGCTCCGGCCCTGGCCACGGCGATCCTGGCGGCAATGAACCTGGACCCCAGGAGGGTGTTCGCGGGCGAGCCGCCTGAGCTGAATCCGTAGACCAGCTCTCCGGCCGCTGCGCCTCAGCTCTGGCGGCTGTTGGCATCGCGCCGCGGCCGGCCTTAGCGCTAGCGCCACCACTTGGTAAAAGTCAAGGGACCCTCCGCCCGACGTGGAGGTTCGGGTCGGAGGGTGAGGAAGGCTGCGACGGCGGTGAGTGTGAGCAGGGACGCTGCGATGGTGAAGCTGAGCTGCATTCCGTGGACGAAGGCGGCGCGGTCGGCGATGAGGGCTCCGAAGACTGCGATGGCGACGGCGCCGCCAACTTGCCGGAAGGTGTTGAAGACGGCGCTTGCGGTGCCGGCTTTTTCGCTGGGGACAGTTGCCAGGACAACGGAGGTGACCTGCGGCATGGCGATCGATCCGCCGGTGCCGGTGAGGACCAGGAATGTTCCGACGAGGATCGGGGAGTGAAGCGGTGCTGTGAGGATCAGTCCGGTGAGCCCGGCGGTCATGGTTGTCAGTCCGAGAACGATGGGTGTCCGGGGTCCGAACCGGTTCGCGAGGGTCCCGCTGATGATGTTCCCGACGATGCTGAATGCCGCGGAGGGCAGGAAGACGAGGCCGGCTTGCAGCGGTGTGAGTCCCATGTGTTGTTGAAGGAAGAGGCTTAGAAGGAACACGGTGCCGAAATGGCTGGCCATAAAAGCGAATCCCCCGGCGAGGGAGACTCGCATGCCGGTGGAGCGGAACAATTCCAGAGGCATCATTGGGTGGTGCCCGCGCGCTTGGATCAGGAGAAATCCCGTGATCCCG
Source organism: Arthrobacter liuii (assembly GCF_014639275.1). Classification (GTDB taxonomy): domain Bacteria; phylum Actinomycetota; class Actinomycetes; order Actinomycetales; family Micrococcaceae; genus Arthrobacter; species Arthrobacter liuii. Next base: position 29,367 of record NZ_BMFW01000003.1, read on the forward strand.
GCCGCCGCGGCTGTCAGGCTCAGGACGACGTTGGTTGAGCCGAAGCCTTCGGCGCCTCCGGTGATGAGGCCGTACATCAACGCGGTCAGGGCGGTGATCGCGGTGGTTTGGCCGGCCCAGTCGAACGGGGCAGGCCGGCGTGGAGAGGTGGCCACTTTGGTCAGGAGCACGAGCATTGCGATGCAAACGGGGAGATTGATCGCGAACACGAGCCGCCAGTTGACGGTGGTGAGCAGTCCGCCGACCAAGGGTCCGACGGCGCCGGCTACGGCGCCGCCGACTGCCCAGATCCCCAGGGCGTGCGCACGCCGTTGCGGGTTAGGGAAGGCCTCCCGGATTAACGCCATGGACGCGGGAAGCATCACTGATGCGGCAGCGCCTTGGAGGACCCGGGCGCCGATCAGGATCCCGGCGGTCGGTGCCAGGGCGCAGGCGATGGAGGCCAGGAGAAAGAGTCCGATCCCGATGCCGAAGGCGGTTTTCGCGCCGAACCGGTCGGAGAGGTTCCCTGCGAACAGCAGGAGGGCGGCGAACATGAGGGTATAGGAGTCGATTACCCACTGCTGGCCGGAGGTTCCACCGCCGAGTTCCTTGCCGATGCTGGCCAGGGCAAGGTTGACGATCAGGATGTCGAGTGTGATGAGGAAGAACCCGAGCGAGGCCAGCAGGAGTGTGCCTCGAGCCTGTGGTTCTCCGGAGGCCGGGGCTGGCACTGGTTCGGTGGACGTTGTTTGGCGACGAGGCATGTGATCCTAAGCACGAAGGGGACGTCGTAGGGTTGGCCGGTTCTGGGACCTGGCGGTCGGTGGGTGAGGTGGTGCTTCAGCCTGCCTCGGTGGCGTGGGTGGCGGAGGGCCGGGGCATCTGGTCCTGTGGGGTGGCCCAGCTGGCGAGGATCCGCATGGCGTCCGCGGTCGCGGATCCGGGCTCGACCGTGTAGACGAGCATGACGAGCCCCGGGTCGGTGGAGAGTTCGAATGATTCGTAGCCGAATTCGAGGTCTCCGACGGCTGAGTGGGTGAGCATCTTTTGCCCGGACCGGTAGCGGAAGACATCGTGGGAGGCCCAGAGGGTGCGGAATTCCTGGCTTTGGGTTGAGAGCGTGCCGATGATCTCGATGAGTTCCCGGTCATAGGGGTCCCGGGCCGTTGCGGCGTGAAGGAGCGCGACAACGTTGTGTTTGGCGGTGTCGAAGTCGCGGTGGAATCCCGGGGCGCGTGAATCCAGGAACAGGTAGTGGGCGTAGTTGAACCTGTCGCCGGATCCGTCGTGGGGGAGCGAGTAGAGTGCCCGGCCGATCCTGTTGGAGGCGAGGCGGTCGAGGCGGGCGTTCTGTACGAACGCGGGGGCATCGATGGAGTCCAGGACACTCTGGATCCCCGGCCGGACAGTGGTGCGGTTGGAGGGTTTCCGTCGGGGGGTGCGCCGTTGGGTGATTCGGGCGAGGTCCAGCAGGTGGTCTCGTTCGTCGTCGTCGAGCTGCAGCGCGCGGGCGATGGCTTCCATCACTTCGCGGGACGCGCCGGAGATCCTGCCGCGTTCGAGCCGGGCGTAGTAGTCGACACTGACACCGGCAAGGTGGGCCACTTCCTCGCGGCGCAGGCCAGGGACGCGGCGCCCCCCGCTGTACAGCGGGACCCCTGCCTGCTCGGGGGTCAGTTTGGCGCGTCGGGTTGTGAGGAAGCTGCTGATCTCGGACCGGGAATCCATAGTTCCAAGGGTAGGTCTGCCGCCTCGGGCGCTAACAGGACCTGTCAGACCATGTCTTACCAGGACCTTCTGGTTCGGTGGCCTGCGGCCCAGCCAGCCGAACAGTTCTGCGCGTGCCTTCGCGGCTTCGACATAGTCGATGACGGATCGCTGGGTTCCGTCGGTAGGCTTCGCGAGGAGGCCGTTGAGGGGGCCGGTGTGTTCTTGGGTAACGCGCAGGTGAGTCATTCCCGTGTGGCTGGAGAGGGTGAAAGTTCTGGCGTTCTTAAAGAGCCCCAGGGGCACGCCGCCGGTCCAGGTCATCACCTCGCCCGGTATTTGTTGTACCCGGAGCCCGTACCGGCGGTCGCCGCCGGTGGTGGTGCGGACCCGGATGATGCTTCCGGTGCGGAACATCCCCCTCGATGGCGATTATCCCTAATTCCCACACGGCGTGGTTACCCGCGTCGGCGAGGATCTCGCACACGGTCGATGTGCGGGCATTGATCTGCGTCCCGGCTTCAGGGATGTGCATGAAGATTACGGTAACTGCCTGCACCGCCCGGAGGGGCTGGTCTGGCCCGCGAAACGGTGAACATCAGCTGACGCATTCCAAGGTCCGCGATTCTTCCCGCGGCTATTGGTGCTGGCGGTGAGGCTCAAGCCAGGGGGTTTAGATGCGGCGCCCGCGAGCTTTTTTGCGGAGATTTCGGTAGGCCGCCTCGGCGTTCGCTGCCGTTTCGGTCTCTTGCTCGATCAGTGCCTGGTAGACGGCGGCGGTCCCGGCGGCCATGTCCGGTGCCGCTGCGAGACGGTGCAGGAGTTCGCGGGCGACGACCGAGTCCTGGTGGTCGCCGAGGACTCGTTGGATGCGGTGGCTGGTTTTTTCCAGCGTGCGTGCCCGTTTCCCGTGGATGGCGGCGGCGGATTCAGCGGCGTGCCGGAGGCGTTTGGCGTCTTTGCGGACCTGGTGGAGCGCGGTGTCGTGCCCGGTGGTTCCCTGGGATTTTTTGGCGGCCTGGTGGGCTTTGTCGAGGCGTCGCGCAGCCTTGTTTACGAGGCGTGCGCTGGATTTGCGCGCCTTCCGGGCGGCCTTGGCTTTCGTGGGCGGGGTGTCGCGGACGCGTTCGAGGGCGTCCAGGAGCCGGTAGTACCGCTGCGAGTTCAAGGTTGTGAGGGCGCGCTGGTAGCCGGCGTTGTAGGTGGTATCGAGTTCGTGTTCAAGCTGGCCAAGGGCTGGACTGGCAGCCTCTGCATCGGGCAGGTTGTTCAGGTGCGCGAGGATACGCTCGCGTATGACCTCGGCGTCCCGGGGTCTGCCTAGGACGCGGCCCAGCCATTGCAGCTCCCGTTCCAGCCCGGCACCGGTTTCTCTGTCGAACAGGGTTCGGTAGGTCCGCAGTACTGACCGGGTGCGGCGGGCGGCAGAACGCATTTGATGCACAGAGTCGGGCGCGCCCGTCCGGACGCCGGGGTCATAGGTGAGGAGCTGACGGATCTGGGCCCCTACGTAACTGGTGACGACGTCACGGACGGGCCCGTTCTTCCGCGCCGGGTTGGTGCGGGTGGCCTTGGCTTCTGGCCAGGATCCGTCAAGGGCGCGGGCGAGCTTGGACGGATGAGCGGACGGTACTGCCCCGGCAGTTTTCAGCGCTGGTTTCGCGGCGGAGAAGAGTTTCGGGGTGGCGCGGACGAGTTCGAATTCCCATTCGTGCCATTGCGTTTCCGGGCCCAGGCCACCCAGCGGGACGGCGTGGACATCGTCGTCAGTGAAGTCGGCGAGATGTTTTCCGTCGGCCCCGTATAAGGGGTAGGTGCTGCGCCGGGTGGAGAGGCGGGCGACGGGGGAGAGTTCACGTCCTCTGGTGATGGCGGCGAGGTGGTCGAGCAGCTCGGCAGGGACGTGGTCGGGCTGTCCGAGGGGATTCTGTATCTCGGTGAGGCTGTCCGGGCTGACGGGGAGTTTTAGGTGCCAGCCCGGGTCGCTACCGCCCGTTCGCCGCCGCAGAGTCATGCCCCGGGCTGCGAGCTCCAGAGTGCCGGTGTCGTAGTAGACCGCCTCCAATAATGTCTCTGACGCTTCCCCGACGTGGTCGACGCCGGGAATCGCGGTCAGCTCCGGGATCCTCGAGCGGAGGCGGGGGTCGTACTTACGCTCCTTTTCGGTGCTGTCCCGCGCTGTCATGACGTTGCCCGGCCCGTCGACCCGGCCCCGGAAGTCGGCTTTGATGTATGAACGTTCGCCATGTGACGCCTCCTCGGTTTGGCGCCGGCAGCATCGGCCGCACGGCGCCCATCTGCGGCGGTCGTAAGCCGATTCTAGGACCTGTTCACAGCACCGGACCAGTGCCGAAAGGTCCGACCATGGCGACTCGCACTCCCACCTGGTTCCGGAGGGCGCTCGGGCCGGTGCTCGGCTGCCCCGGTACCCGTCGGCCGGTTGCTGCACGTACCCGGGATCGTCCACTCGATATCGAAATCTCGAGCCATTACGGTCGAAGGTGAAAGCCCGTCGGTCCCCCACCGGCGGGCTTTCCTCGCTACCTTCCGGGCCCTTACGTCCGGTGCGTCGGAGAACCCTGACGTGCGCTGTTCTGCAGTCGGCGGCGCTGCGGCCAGCGGCTACTCTTGGGTTAGCAGGACGACCCTTGATCAGGACAGTGGGGATGGACGACGCTCAACAGCTATGGCGGACGGACCCGGTCACACTGCGTGACTACATTGTTGACGCTGCGGCAGCGCGGGCAAGAATCACTTCCTGCCCGGTTCTTGAGAAGTTATGGCTGACGGCGCTGCTCGGCCACGAGGAGCAGGCACTGAAAGAAGGCATGCCCCTGCTTAAAGGTTCGGCTGACCCTCTTGAGTTCACACCGAATACGTCACGATTTCCCATCGCGCCATGCACAGGCCTGGCAGCTCGCTGCCGCCCACGTGGACTACTTCCGACCTCAGGCCTCTGGTTCGCATCCTGGAGTCTGACCCGGCTGGTTGGCGCGAGTCTGCGCACCGGGACGGGCCCTCGGCGCTGCCGGTCGCTGATCGTTAACTGTTCATCTGGAATTCGTTGTCCCGCGAGGGGTATTGCACGAAGATGGTGCGACGGTGTCTGTTCTGCGCTACCGGGAGGAAACTACACCCCTCTCTTCGGGGCAGGCGCCAAGAAAGGCGGGACTGGCTCCTGGTCTCAGAATGTTGAGGAGCCGGTCCCGCTGAAGGATCGGTGCCGCAGGCGCGGCGACAGGCCCCGCCCGGGAATAACTGGCCGGGGGTAAAGGCACACTTGTCCTGACCTCATCTCTTTGTTGTGAGGCCCACCGTAGAGGGCCATGCACATGCCATGCGTTCGGCCCGGCCCCTGCCCACCGTGTGCCGGTGCGCGCCCGTTGGTCTGTGGGCCCAGCTAAAGGCGGGTGATGTCGAACTCGGTCACGTCCAGCAGGCGTCGGGTTCCGCTGAGGTCGTCGGTGATCCAGAACAGTTCGTCCCCGGAGGTGATTCGTGTGACCGTTCCCCGGCGGATCACAGCGCCTCGATATGCCGCCTCGATGAGGTCCCCGCAGGCGAGGTCTGCCGTTGAGTGGACTGCTTTCTTTTTTGCAGGCGACGGGGCGAGGAGTTCTTCGGTGTTCATGCCCACAGGATCGCCTGTGCAGGTTGCAGGCCGGTATCCGCAGGATTAATGGGCCGCGTAGTCCGCTTCCGGGGGTTGTGGACCGGCTCGCCGGTAAGGACCTGTCGGTCCCACGCGAGCACATCGAAGACATCGTCCAGCAAGAGCACGGATCGCTCGATACCGGCAGGGTACGGGACTACTTTCCGATTCTGGTCGAGCACGCCGCGAAAGACCGCTTGAATCGGTGACACCATCGATTCCCCGCTCAACGTCAGGCGGACATCATGACTTTTCGGCAACCCCTGCCCTTCCTGCGAACGGCGGGGGTTTGTCATGACCGGCCGGCGATCAATCCCTAGCTGGGTGAGGAACCGGAACGGGACGATGCGGGGAGCCAAGCCCGTGACGCGGGGCCTCCTGGCGCCCCGGGATACGTTCGCCAAAAACCATCTTCGAGACACCTGCAGGTAACCCGGCTCCTGAACCATGGATATTGGGGGAGCCCTTCAGTATTGGACAGGACGAACCATGATTGTTGAGCGCAGCGCGATCGGCTCGTGCCACGAGCTGAAACCAGGTGACACGATAGAGGCGTTCCACGAAAACAACCTCGTTCATCGCGGGCCGGTCACACATACCGTCCCGGAACTGGGATTGTTCTGGATTTTGGACAACCTCACCGGAGGCCGGCGCCTCCTTGACATGTCCGAACTCGAGATCGTCCGCCTTCCGGCGCACTACCGGGACGTCTCAGCACAGGCGCATGGACAACACGACACCCACTGATGAGCCCAGGATTGCTCCCGGCCGCATGGGCGGACAGATCCCGGGACTGGGCGGCCTCGGCATCCGGTCAGCCGGCGGCGTGAAAAGCATCGGTGAAAAGCCGTGCGCGTTCGCTGAGGTATAGCTCCAGCGGCACGAAGATCGTTCGTGATGCCGCACCTCTGCTGACACTGGCGATGAAGAGTTCGGAAGATTCGACGTCGAGTAGTAACCGCGGTGGCGGGAACGGCTCTGTGGGCGCTTCGTCGCTCCAACTGCCCTGAACGTCCTCGAGACGTCCAAGCCTGACATAGGGAATAAGTGAATCGATCAGCGACGCCCCCTGCTCCTGACCTGCCAGTGCAAGATCGCCCGCACGGTCGATGCGGAAGTAGACCGCGCCCCGCGGGTGGTATGCCAGCGTGTCCCCGTGGCGGATGAACCGTGCATCGGCGACGGGAAACTCGGAGTCCTGGAACGCGGAAAGTACCCCTCCGCGCTCATAGGCGCCCAGGGTCTGTTCGCCGAGGCGGCGAAGGAACGGGCCCAGCATATCCAGCCGGCGCTGCACCTCAGCACTATCACGCTCGTGCATGCGGCCGATGTTACGCCGCTCAAAGGCGCCACCGCGACCATCAATTCGGTGGGCGCAGAGCGTCCCCGTTACGCTGCCGACGAAGGGCCGCTTGCTGGGCCTCTAACCCCCGCACACAAAGTGCAAAGTACGGTCGGTGGCGGCGTTGATGCGGTCACTGCAGAGCTCGGCGCCGCGGTCAGGTGATCCGGTCTGGGTGGGCCGTCTGGGTTCCAGTGCCATGGCCGGTGAATTTGCCAAATCGTTGCTTGGCCGTGTGTGTCCCAGCTCCAATTGGCACCTGCGAGGTGGCTTTCGCCAGGCCGAAGAGCGGCATCCCGCTGTACACCGTCTCTATTCCCGTGGCAGGCACCCGGTAGGTTTCGTGCCAGATACCCACATTTCCGGTACCGGAGAGTTCCTTCATGAACCGCCGCCACGGTTCCAGGTGCGGGGCCTCCCGGTCCGCTGCAAACCGGCGCAGATGTTCGGGGCTTTCCCAGTAGCTGACCATCATGGTGGTCCGCCCGAACCACTGTTCAAAACCGAGCATTCCTGATGAGGGATCGGCGGCAAGGTGGCGGAGCATGCGCGGCATGGCCGAGGCGACCTGGGCGACCTTCCCGATCCGCCACCACCGGTTTGCCCTCATGCCAATAAGGAAGACGGTTACCGAATCACGGCCAGGATCAGCGGTGCAGCGGCCGGGGAAAATCTGCTGTGCCACGGGACTCCTCTTCCTAGGAATCAGTCAAGAGGCCTTGACGTAACAGTGTTACAAAACAAGGTTATGGAATGATGGCGGGTATGGCAAGACCTGTAACGCACACCGATTCGCTTCGCGATCAGCTGCTCACCGTGACAGCCGACCTGGTGGACCGGGAAGGCCCGGCGCGGGTGACGCTTCGGGACGTGGCCGCCGCCGCCGGCACGTCCACCAGCGCGGTTTATTCGCTGTTCGGCGGAAAATCCCAGCTTCTCACCGCTGTGGTGGATGACGGGTTCCGTTCGTTCCGGAACTCCCAGGCCGCCGCGGCAAGCGAGGGGCTCCGGGGGCTTGGGGTGGCTTACCGCGCCTGGGCGCTGGGACATCAGGCTCTCTACCGTCTGATGTTTGGCGGTGCGCTTGCGGCGTACGCCGATTGTCGGCCTGACCCGGAGGCTGCCACTGGGGCGATGGGGCCACTTTTGGCAGTGGTCGCGGCCGGGCAGGCCGCCGGCGAAATGGCGCCGGCCCCGGTTGAAATGGTGGCGGCAGCCATCTGGGGCCAAGTCCACGGGATGGTGAGCCTGGAACTGGCCCTGATGGGACCGGTCGACATTGACTGGGCTGCCGCTTACGAGGCCGCTCTCGACGGTGTGTCCAGAGGGTGGGCCGCCCGGGTCCCGTCAGACGCCGGCGGGGAGGTACCTGAAGCGTAACGGGCGGGCATGGCGCCGTGGGTAGGGTGCCAGGCTTAGTCCCGACCGCACTGATTCCCGCCGGCGCATTCTCCTGATGCTTGTTGGGTCCCGACTGTGCCGTCTTGGCACAAGCGACGCCCAAGCACGGGCGCATGTGTTGGCGACAGTTCAACGTTGTGCTTCGGCCCTAAACAGCGGCGTTTTCCCGGCGCTATATGGCGCTTGGTGCTGCCCGCAAGGGGTCGCCCCGAGACAGGTTTCCGCGGCGGCGTAGGGCATGGTCGATTGCCCCGAGCGGAGGCGGGAGCGCGTCCTAAGCCGCGTACCAAGCACCGACGGCGGGCGTTGTCACACGAGCAGTGCCTCAAGCTGCGGAAGTCGGCCGAACAGGTCGGGGAGGCCGCGCAGCCCGTTGCGCACGGATTCGTGCGACAGCGCAAGGTCAGGGCCGGTGCTCGCCTCGACACCGGCGAGGCACCGAAGGATGTTCCACCCCGTGTGCCCCAGCCAGCCGCCGATCATGGAAACAAACCAGCTTGGACCTGACGGCCGGCAGCACTCCGCCACCCGTGACGTAGCCCTCGAGAACCGAACGGAAAATGGCGGCCTCGATGTCATCGAAGCCGGGCCCCTTCGCGAGGCTCAGCGCGGTCGAGCCGAGCTCACCGGACAGGTCAAGCATCCCCGAGAGTTCCCAATCGAGCACCACCGGCCGACCCTGTCGGGCGAGCAGGTTCCACGGTTGGATGTCCCTGTGTGTCAGCACGACGGGGCCGCGCCGTTCGCAGGTGTCGACGAAGCGGGCAATCGCGAGGAACGTCTCGACGTGAGTTGCGAGCTCGTCGGCCCACGGCTGTCCGGTCGCCGCCGCCCGCGCGGCGAGCCCGGACCAGTCCCTTGACGTCGGGTCCTCGACCGTTACGTGGGGCCACGCGACGTCGAGCGCGTGTATGCGCGCCAGAATCTCACCGACCTCAAACGCGTACGCCGCCGACACCGGAGCTTCGGGCACCTTCTCTCCTTCGACCCATCGGTGAACGACCACGGAGTGGCTGGCCAAGATCGGCTCTGGCATGGGAATGCCGGCAGCGAAGGCCGCCCGCTCAAACCTGAACACGTCCTCAACGCGGTACGTCCAGCGTCGGTCGTCGAGGTTCAACTCCTTGACCGCGAACGACCCCTGCTCGGTGTCGAGCCGGTACATCCGGTTGGCGAACCCGCCGTGGACGCGAGTCATCGGCCCGGTCGGCGCGCCGAGATGCGAAAGGTCCACCCACTCATTCTAGGAACCGGCTGTTTATTGATGCACCGAACTTTCCCGCCCGCTTCGCTCACTGCGTGCTTGAACTTCCGGTCGACCGCGCCTCGTCATCGGGAACAGACGACAAAGACCGCCAACGAATCACCGCCAACAGGTTCTGAAGCCAGCACCTCAACGATGGGGCAGCATCCGCAGTCTCACGGATGCTCTGGACGCCGGTCCTTGTCCCCATTTGTAAGGTCCTGCTCCCAACGGCGGGATCTTTCCTCAACGGTAGGGGGTCCTTCCCAAACGGCAGCCCACGACGGGCACAACCTCCGCTCAAGACTGGGGACGACCGGTCGACAATAGCCGTAGCGGGGAGTGACCCGGCAGCCTGGGAGGTGTGGGGCGCTTCGGTTGACGGCTGCGGACGCAAGGCGTCTCTCCTTTTGCGCTTGTGCTGGCCGATTTGAATGGCGGCGGAGCCATGTTCGTGGTTCCGCCGCCATTTCGGTGTGTCTCCTGGGGTAAAAAGCTGCAGCTGCCATCAGAAATCAGCACCACCTAGCCGACAAAACAGACACGTGAGGGGACCACCGCAGCGGGTCCCCTCACACCCGATTGCAGGACCCAGACAGCAATACCCGGCAAGCAGGAGCGTGACCACCCGCGTGGAGACGCGTTCCGCTCCACGGCGTTTCAGGTCCGTCGGGTGGCAAAGATTCCGGCCCCGAGTTAGAAGGCGGCTGCGGTTGGGCCAAGCTGCGGCATGATTGGCTTTATGTCTGAATTCACCGCCGCCCGAGCCCACGATGCCGTGTTGCGCCATGTAGAGGAGAGCCTCCGCTCCGGAGCCATCAAGCTCGGCGACAGGTTGCCTGGTGAACGCGCACTTGCGGAGCAGTTCAGCATTTCGCGCGCGTCCGTGCGGAATGCCATCCGGTCGCTTGAGGTTATGGGCGTCGTCCGTTCGGCGACGGGCTCTGGGCCCAACTCCGGAACGATTGTGGTCTCGAACCCGTCCACTGCTCTCGGGGGGGCCTTGCGAATGCACGTCGCGAGCCATCAACTGCCCCTCAAGGACATCGTCGAGGCCCGAACCATGACAGAGACCTGGGCCCTCGAGCACGCCGCAGCCGCACCATGGATGCCTGAGCAAATCGACGATGCGCGCCGGCTGCTTGAGGCGATGGACGATGATGGTCTGCCGTCGCAGATCTTCACTCTGCTCGACGCCCAGTTTCACGTCGCACTGAGCGCCCTGGCGGGCAACGTCGTGGTGAGCACCATGATGGAATCGATGCGCGAGGCGATCCGCGACTACATCAGTGACGTCGTGGTTCGGCAGGCTGCTTGGGAGGAAGTCGTGCACGTCCTTCGCTCGCAGCACCACGGCATCTTCGACGCTGTCGAGGCCCGCGACGGGGTCCTGGCAGCGCGTCTGGTCCGCGAACACATCGAATGGTTCTACGGACAGGCCGTCTGAGCCCGGTTACGCTCCAGCCCCCCGGTGGGTAAGCCTCCGGGGGGCTGGATCTGCGCTGTGCTGCCCTGGTCAGGCTATCTGTGCTGTAAGCCCTGTCGCCTGAATGGCCTTGGATGCCGCCGACTCATCATTGTCGGAGCTGTCGCCGCTGATGCCGACGGCGCCCTGGAGCGCGCCGTCGCCGCCGCGGACGAGTACTCCACCGGGGACCGGGATGAGGCGTCCGCCGATGGCAGCAGCTGCAGCGGCAATGAAGTAGGCCTGGTCCTCAGCTCGTTCCATGAGGGCGCGTGAGCCCATACCGAGGGCCAGGGCCCCGTATGCCTTGCCGTGGGCGATTTCAAAGCGGTTGTTCGAGGCACCGTCCTGCCGGGCGGCGGCGATAACGTGCCCTCCAGCATCGAGTACGACGACGGTCAGCGGCTTAAACCCTTGCTGCTGTGCCGCCGCGAGGGCCTCGGCAATGATGGACTGGGCGGTGTCGAGGTTCAGGCTCATGATGCGCTCCTGGCAAGGTCGGTGGTGTGCTTCTGCGCTTCGCGGCGCCGGTGGAGGATTGGTTCGGTGTAGCCGGAGGGTTGGGCAGCACCATTGAGCACCAGCTCCCGGGCAGCCAGGAAGGCCTCGGTGTCGAATGACGGCGATATCGGCAGGTACTCCGGATCACCGGCATTCTGTGCGTCCACCACCTCGGCCATGCGCCGCAGCGAGTCTTCCACTTGCTCCTGGGTGATGATGCCGTGAAGGAGCCAGTTGGAGATGTGCTGGGAGCTGATCCGGCAAGTGGCGCGGTCCTCCATCAGCGCGGTGCCGTGGATGTCGGGGACCTTGGAGCAGCCGATGCCGGCGTTGACCCAGCGTGCGACGTAGCCAAGGGTGCTCTGGATGTTGTTGTCCAGTTCGGTGCGCCGGTCGTCGGCGTCCCAGTCTTCGGAATGTCCCAAGGGGATGGTGAGCAGCTGCCGCAGCGTGGAGCGGCGTGCGTGGCCAAGCTGTGCCTGCTGGGCATCCACGTCGACCTGGTGGTAGTGGATGGCGTGCAGTGTCGCCGCGGTCGGGGATGGGACCCAGGCACAGTCGGCACCCGCAAGGGGATGGGCGATCTTCTGCTCCAGCATCTCCGCCAGGTTGTCGGGCGCGGCCCACATGCCCTTGCCGATCTGGGCCCGGCCGGCGAAACCGCACTCGAGTCCGATGTCCACGTTCGCGTCTTCGTACGCTTTGATCCAGCTGGTGGAGCGCATGTCGGCCTTGCGGACCATTGGCCCGGCGAACATCGAAGTGTGGATCTCATCTCCGGTGCGGTCGAGGAATCCGGTGTTGATGAATGCAACCCGGTCCCGCGCCTCCCAAATGCAGGCCTTGAGGTTCGCGGACGTGCGGCGCTCTTCATCCATGATCCCGATCTTGAGGGTGAGCGGTTCCAGGCCCAGGACGGTTTCCACACCGGCGAGCAGGGCGCACGCCACAGCTACCTCATGGGGCCCGTGCATCTTGGGCTTGACGACATAGGCCGACCCGGTCCGGGAGTTGTTCCCCGCGTGGGGCCCACGCAGGTCATGCACCGAGCCAAGGCCGGTGAAGAGAGCGTCAAGGATCTCCTCCGGCACCGGCTTGCCGGCCGCGTCGAGGACGGCGTCACTGGTCATGAGATGGCCGACCTGGCGGATAAGCAACAACGAGCGCCCGGGCAGGGTGAGCTCCGATCCGTCCGGAGCCGTGTAGAGGCGGTCGGGGTTGAGCCGGCGCGGGAAGGTCTTGCCGCCCTTCTCGACGTCCGCCGTCAACGTTCCCTGCATGAGCTGGAGCCAGTTCCGGTAGCCTGCCACCTTGTCCTCGGCATCCACCGCCGCCACCGAGTCCTCGAGGTCCATGATCGTGGTGACAGCCGACTCCAGCACGATGTCCTTCACTCCCGCCGGGTCGCCCGCTCCAATGGGATGGTTCCGGTCGATCTGGATCTCAAGGTGCAGCCCGTGGTGCACAACCAGCACGGCATCCGGTTCCGGCGCCGTTCCGCGGAAGCCTGCGAACTGGGAAGGCTCGGCCAGTCCCGTCCTTCCGTGGGCGGTCTCGGCAACCAGGGCGCCATCGACGACGTGATACGCGGTAACGTCCGCGTGCGACCCTTCGGCCAGGGGGGTGTTCTCATCAAGGAACTGCCGGCCGCGGGCGACGACGGCAGCACCGCGGACGGGGTTGTAGCCTTCGCTGCGTTCACGCCCTTCTGCCTCATCGATGACATCTGTGCCGTAGAGCGCGTCATACAGGGAACCCCAACGGGCGTTGGCCGCATTGGTGGCGAAGCGTGCGTTCAACAGGGGCACCACGAGCTGGGGACCGGAAACTCTGGCGATCTCCGGGTCGACCCCACCGGTGGTAATGCTGAAGCCCCCCGGTTCCTCGACCAGGTAGCCGATCGAACGGAGGAACGCCTCGTACGCCTCGGGATCGATCGGTCCTGCATGGGAGCGGTGGACCTCGTCGATCTGATCCTGCAGCCGGTTACGGGTTTCCAGCAATTCCCGCACCTGCGGGGAGAACTTCTCGATCACCGACGCTGCCCCCGCCCAGAAGGCCTCCTGCTCGATCCCGGTGCCGGGAAGTGCCTCATCCCGGACGAAGGCATAAAGGCCTTCGGCGACACTGAGTCCGTTTGTCTTCACGTGAGACGACATGCTTCTTGCTCCTAATAAAGGGGTTCGGTGGTGTGGAAACTTGTGTGTTTGACCAAGAGTGGTCCTGGAACCCGGGTCAAATGGCTTTGCCGGGGTTGAGGATTCCACCCGGGTCAATGACGTCTTTGATCGCCTGCTGAAGGGAGCGGGACGTTTCGCCGATTTCCTCGCCAACCCATTCCCGTTTCAGCAGTCCTACGCCGTGTTCGCCGGTAAGGGTGCCGCCAAGGCGCTGGGCGAGGTGGAACATGTCCCCGAGCGCGGCCTTCGCAGGACCCTCCGTGATCGGCTCGTGCGGGTCGACGACGAGCATAGGGTGCAGGTTGCCGTCAGCTGCATGGGCCACGCTGAATATCCGGACACCCGTCCGGGACGCGATGTCTTCCAGTCCGGCGAAAGCCTCAGCGAGCCGGTTCCGAGGCACGGCAATGTCGCCAATCGAGACGCGCCCGAGCTTTTCCAGGGCCGGGATCGCGTCGCGCCTTGCCTTGACCAGGGCTTCGGCCTCAGCGGCATCGGCGGCACGGTGGACCGAGGTGGCGTATGGACTGATGGCCTGGGCGATCTCGTCGAGTTCGAGGTGGGCGCCGTAGCCGTCTGTCTGGGCAAGGAGGAAGGCCCCGCCGAGCTCGCGGTGCCCGGTGCCCTCAGCCTGGTCGACGGCCTCAAGGGTGGGACCGTCCATCAGTTCCAGGATCGAGGGCTGGATCCGTGCAGCAGTGATCGCGGAGGCGGCACGGCCCGCGGCCTCGATATTGGGGAAGTAGGCTGCGAGCGTCTCCGTCCGTACGGGCTTCGGCCGCAGTCGAAGGGTGGCCTCAACGACCACGCCCAGGGTCCCCTCCGAACCGATGAAGAGCGCGTTGAGGTCATAGCCGGTGACGCCCTTAATCGTCTTCCTGCCGGTGCGCAGGATGCGCCCGTCTGCTAGGACGATGGCCAGCCCGAGCACTGATTCGCGGGTGACACCGTACTTCGCGCACCACATGCCGCCCGCGTTGGTGGCAATGTTTCCCCCGATCGAGCATATTGCGGTGCTCGCGGGATCGGGAGCGTAAAAGAGTCCATGCTGGGATGCGGCGGCGTTGACCTCAGCGTTGAGCACTCCGGGTTCGACGACGGCGATCATCTCCACGGGATCGATGGCCAAAATGCGGTTCATCCGGGAGACATCGAGCACGATCTCGCCCGCACGGGCGCTGGCCCCGGCGGCTAGACCGGTGCCCGCTCCGCGCGGGACGACGGGGACGTGCTGGGCTTGGGCAAGCCGCAGCAAGTCGACGACGTCGTCAACGCTTTGGGCGACCACAACCCCGTCCGGGATGGTGGCGGGAACGTAGCCGGAGCGGTCTGTGGCGGCAGCTTTACGGGCATCGGCGTCCGTAGTGGCCCGCGGATGTGCTGCCAGGACGGCAGCGGTCGGCGAGGGGGTGGGCGCCGCGGGCGGCGCGGCGGTCGAGGCTGTGTGAACGGTCATGATCGGGCCTTTCGGTCGTTATGCGCGGGATTGGATGCTGCCGTGGGTGTGCTCACGGCACCATCCACGCGAGGACGTTGGTCTGGAGCAGGACGAGGACAGTGAGCAGTGCGAGCAGGCCGATGCTCCAGCCCAGGAGTCGGCGGAACAGCGTGCTTTCCAGCCCTTCGATCCCGACGGCGGCCGCGGCCACGGCCAGGTTCTGGAGCGAAAGCATCTTGCCCAGGACGCCGGCGGAGGAGTTGGTGGCGGCCATCAGTACCGGTGAAAGGCCGGCATGCGAGGCTGCGGTCACCTGGAGTTGGCCGAAAAGCGAGTTCGACGAGGTGTCCGAGCCTGTGAGGGCAACGCCGATCCAGCCCAGGACCGGAGAGAGCAGGGCGAAGATCCCGCCGGCGGAGGCGAGGGCCACGCCGAGGGTTCCGGTCTCACCCGAGAGGTTCATGACGAACGAAAGGGCCAGCACGGAGCATACGGTCAGGATGGTCCACCGGAGCATTGCCAGGGTCTTGACATAGATCCTCACGCCCGCGCCGAAGCGGATGCGGTACAGGGCGAGCGTGATGAGTCCGGAGATGAGCAGCAGTGTCCCGGTGGCCTTGAGATGGTCGAAACGCATGATTTGCGATGAGGCCGGTTTGCCGTTAGGCCCGACAACGTCGAGCCAGGGCCAGCTGAACGAGAACCCGCCTGCGGCGGTCAGCCACGCCTTGATGGCCGGTATCTGCGAGATGGAGAAGACGGCGATGATCACGAGGTAGGGTGCGATGGCCATCCAAATCTCCCGGGGCGCCGGACGCGTGGAAGCATCTGGTTTCCCGTTGGCCCCAGGGCCCGGGTTGGTGGACAGTCCCGCTCCGGTGGCCGTTGCGCCGCTGGCCGCTGCTCCACCCGCGTTCAGTCCGGTGTAGGTCTGGTTGCCCGTCATTACGGACTCGTGTTCATGGGCCACGGGTGTATCAGCGCCATCACCGGTCATGGTCTCCGCGGGCTTCCAGATCCTGAGCAGAAGCAGGACAGCTGCGATGGCGACAATGCCTGCGAGAACGTCGGTGAGTTCAACAGTGAAGAAGTTCGATGTGAGGAACTGGACGATGGCGAACACCGTGCCGCCAACAACTGCAGCCGGCCATGTCTGGCGTACGCCGCGCCGCCCATCCACTAAAAACACCAGCAGGAGCGGGACAATGAGGGCCAGGAACGGTGTCTGCCGCCCCGCCATTGAAGCGAGGGTTCCGAGCGGAATGCCAGTGACGCCGCTAAGGGCGATGACAGGCGACCCCATGGCGCCAAAGGCAACGGGGGCGGTGTTGGCCAATAGCGAGACCGCCGCAGACTTGAGGGGCTTCATGCCGGCTGCCATAAGCATGCCGGAGGTGATCGCCACCGGTGCGCCGAACCCGGCAAGGGCTTCGAGGAGAGCCCCGAAACAGAACGCGATAAGGATCGTCAGTATGCGCAGGTCGCCCGAGACGGACCGGATTGTTGCTCCCAGCACCTCGAACCATCGGGTTTCCGTAGTCAGCCTGTAGATCCAAAGGGCATTGATCAGGATCCAGAGGATGGGGAAGAACCCATAAAAGGCACCCTCGGCAGTCGCGCTTAGGGCCTGGCCCACGGGCATCCGCCATACGACCACAGCCAACACGATGGAAAGGGCCAGGCTGGCTATAGCTGCCTTCCAGGCTTTGGTTCTGAAGACACCGAGAAGGATGAACAGCAGGATGAGGGGAAGGGCCGCGAGCACCGCTGCAAGCGCGAGCGAACCTAGAGGATCGACAATTTGGTGGAACGTTGTCACGAGAGACTCCTTTGTCCGAGACAACAAACGGAAAGTGTTTCCCAGCTTCGACAAATTTCGGAAGAGAATTCTCACTAAACGGAAATTTGTTTGATGCCGAGAATAGTAGGCGCTGGACCCGGCGGGGTCAATGGTCCGTCCACAGTGGTCCGTCCACAGGGCCTGGTCAGTCCGTAGCCTCTCCGCGGTGGAACGGGATGTGCCTTTACGGCCGCGACCACGGAGTGCCGAGTGAAAGCGATCGGGGGGCATGGACTGCGGGCGTCGCTGCCATGTCCGCCGCCGGCATCCTTCGGCCTGCGGGTGCACAATCGTCGCAAAGCGCAAGTGAGTCGGCGACGCAGGGAAGTCGAGCCAATCAAGCCCCTCCGAGGCCGGAAGGATTGCATGCTCACGGCGGTCTACGCTTCCTTCCTCTCAACGGGCTGAAAGCCGCGGAGACAGTCCCGCGAAGCCTGGAACTGGAAGCCCGGGCCGCTCGGGCCATTTAGTCAGGCTGTTTGCGCAGTGCTGCCCAGGCCTGGAAGCCGCCGATGAGGTCGGTCGCGCGGCTCAATCCCAGCCGTTGCAGGGTGTGTGCAGCGAGGCTGGAACTGTAGCCCTCATTGCAGACGACCACGATCCGCCGTTCGGGGTCGTCTGCAATCGGGAGCCGGTGCGGGCTTGACGGATCGAGCCGCCACTCGAGAACGTTCCGGTCAATGACGACCGCTCCTGGAAGATCACCATCGCGCTCCCGCTGATCGACCGGCCGTGTGTCAACAACAAGGGCGCCCGCTGCCATCTCCCGCTCAAGATCCGCGGGATCAACGCGCTGGAGCCCGACGCGGCTTTCAAGTAATAGTTCGTTGATAGTAAGAGTCCCGGGGGAATCGCTTAGGCCTGGACTCCGTTGGCGGATCGCACCGCCGCCTTCGGGAGTATCACTCTGCTTCACCGTTTTCCTCGCTTTGCCTGCCGCTCGCTCGGTCGTTTCACCATGAAGAGTAACGATGGGGCGGTTCTGGTCGTCAATCCCAAGGGTATGGAGGAATCAGCCAACACGCGTCAACAACGCAATATGTGCTGTTCCCACGCCTGTGACGATCCTCCTGTAGCCGTCATGTTGGCCGCGGGGAACCTTGCCCCTCCAATCATGGAGCCATGGATCCGGTCCCGGTGCGTGCTTTCGGCCCGGGAAGGGGAGTGTTGCTGTGCCTGGAGCGCCCGTGCTGGAGCTGCGGGGCACAGTGGATGAGGGGGAAGTGACTGAAGGCCTGTGGAGTGTTGCCCAGCTGCCTGCCGGCTTTGGGGTCCCATTCCTCGCTGAGCAGGCCCACGTCGTTTGCGGAGCGTGAGGACACCCGGGGGTGGTCATGGGGCAGGAATCCCACCCGGGGAATCAACAGGAGGCTGGCGTCCAGCTCTGTGCTCCCGTAAGACCGAACGAAGGTGTTCCGCTCGCTGGCGAACCCGTGGGTCATAACGTCTTTGTGGATCGTATCGCCCAGTGTGGACCAGCGGGCCTCAGGTCCGGGCAGGCCGGATTGCTGGATTCCTTTGACCATGCGGCCGGCTGCTACCCCGGCCATGACCCTGGAGTGGGTGTTGTTCCGGCGGGCCCGCCGCACGGCTGAGAGACAGTTTGTCCAGGACTTCGCCTCACACGTCCAACTGTAGCTGGGGCGCGGCCACGTTCCCTGTCCTAACGGGCCTGGGGCCTTCAAACCCCGCGGGCCAGGGCAGCTCCGTTTCGGGGAGGCGGAGGGTCTCGTCGATCGCGTACATGATCTGTAGCTTTGAGGGGTCCCGGGCCGCGGCGCGCACGTTCATTCCGCTGTCCTGTCCGATCTTGATCCTTACCCGGGGAATCCGCTGGTCAACGACCCAGCCCTCCAGCTGGTGTTCCGAGTAGGTGGTGTGAGGTCACGGACTCCGTGCAGCATATGGACTAAGTCACCGCGTCATATCAACGAGCCATGCATGGGCGGCGTTCGGTGCGGTGCAGTGTCGCCGGCCGTGCCGGGGAGTCCAGTTCTGCCTCCACTCCGGCACTGGGAAAGGGACACCCGAAAAACCCGTGGCGGTTAAAGGCTTGGGACAGTGCGTTGAAAATTGCCACGGGCTGATCCCGCGGATAGGCAACCTCCTGGGCTCCCGCCTGCAACTGTGCAAGCCATGGAATCTCGGCGGGGACAGCGCTCGGCGGTGCGGAACTCACAATGGAATGTCGAAGATTCGACAGGCCGGTACGCGGCCGCTTGTGTCGCTCCCGCCATGGTCTGGGATATGCTCCAGAAATGGCATCGCGAAGTTTTCTTCAATGGCCGGTCGTCCGTCAGCTGAGCACGGGCGACCTGCTGGGCCGTGGCCCGGCAGTTACGTCGGCCAAGACCAAGGCGATAACGCCCCGTACTGCCACTGCCGACCGCGTTGTGCAGAGTGTGTGCCCGTATTGCGCGGTTGGTTGTGGACAGCGTGTCTACGTCAAGGATGAGAAGGTAGTCCAGATCGAGGGCGATCCGGATTCACCCATTTCCCGCGGCCGGCTCTGCCCCAAAGGCTCCGCCAGCGAGCAACTGGTTAACTCGCCGGGCCGGCAAACAAAGGTGCTTTACCGTGCGCCGCGTTCCACGGAGTGGGAGCACCTGGACCTGGCCACGGCCGTGGACATGGTGGCGGACCGGTTCATCGAGACACGCCGCAGGACGTGGCAGCAGGAAGACGAACAGGGCCGGCTGCTGCGCCGTACCATGGGTATCGCCTCGCTGGGCGGGGCAACCCTGGACAACGAAGAAAACTACTTGATCAAGAAGCTCTTCACGGCTGCGGGGGCGGTGCAGACCGAGAACCAGGCCCGCATATGACACTCCGCCACGGTTCCCAGTTTGGGAGCCTCGTTTGGACGCGGTGGTGCAACGCAATCACTGCAGGACATGGCCAATGCCGACTGCATCATCATTCAGGGTTCCAACATGGCCGAGTGCCACCCTGTCGGGTATCAGTGGGTAGCCGAGGCTAAGGCCCGTGGAGCGAAGGTCATCCACATCGACCCCCGGTTCACGCGTACCTCTGCTGTCTCGGATAAGCACATTCCCATTCGTGCCGGCTCTGACGTTGTGCTTCTGGGCGCCCTCATCAACTACGTGATTACCAACGACCTCTGGTTTAAGGAGTACGTCGGCGCGTACACCAACGCGGCCACCCTGGTCCATGACGATTATCGCGACGCCGAAGACCTGGGCGGCCTGTTTTCCGGTTTCGACCCGGAAAAAGGCGCTTACGACTCGTCGTCGTGGTCGTATGCAGAAGAAGAGGGCGGCACGATCGGCGAGCCTTCGGGCCCGGAACACGGTGCCGATGCTGGGGCTCGGGCTGCCGGCGACCTGTTCGGCAGCGGCGGTCCGGCCCTGGAGCACGCAGAAGTGCAACGTGATGACACCCTCCAGGACCCCCGGACTGTGTTCCAGATCGTCAAACGGCATTACGCCCGCTACACGCCGGAGATGGTCGAGAACATGTGCGGCATCAAGGCCGCGGACTTTGAATATCTGGCCCGTGCCATTACGGAAAATTCCGGACGCGAGCGGACAACCTGCTTTGCTTACGCCGTCGGCTGGACGCAGCACTCGCTGGGAGCGCAGTTCATACGGGCCGCCGCCATCCTGCAGCTCCTGCTTGGAAATGTGGGCCGCCCGGGCAGCGGGATCATGGCCCTGCGCGGCCATGCCAGCATCCAGGGCTCCACGGACATTCCGACGCTCTTCAACCTGTTGCCCGGGTACCTGCCCATGCCCAGCGCCGGCCGCCATGACACGCTGCAGGAATATCTGGACGCCAACGCGTCGAAGCAGCAAAAGGGCTTCTGGGCGGATGCCGACGCCTATACCATCAGCCTGCTGAAGGCCTGGTGGGGCGACGCCGCAACCGCGGAAAACAACTGGGCCTTCGACTACCTCCCGAGGCTGACCGGAGCGCACGGCACCTACGAGACGGTGATGAGCATGCTCAGGGACGAAGTGGAGGGGTACTTCCTGCTCGGGCAAAACCCGGCAGTCGGCTCGGCCCACGGCCGGATGCAACGGCTTGGCATGTCGCACCTGAAGTGGCTGGTGGTCCGCGACCTGAACATGATCGAGTCGGCCACGTGGTGGAAGGACGGCCCGGAGATCGAATCCGGGGAGCTGCGCACGGAGGACATCGAGACCGAGGTGTTCTTCCTGCCGGCAGCAACCCACGTGGAGAAGGCCGGATCGTTCACGCAGACCCAGCGGCTGCTGCAGTGGCGGCACCAGGCGGTGGCGCCGCCCGGGGAGTGCCAAAGCGAACTGCAGTTCTTCTACGAACTGGGCCAGCGGATCCGCGCGAAGCTGGCCGGTTCCGACGACGACCGGGACCGTCCGCTGCTGGACCTGACGTGGGACTATCCCACGGACGAACACGGCGATCCGGATCCAGAAGCGGTGCTTGCCGAGATCAATGGGCGCCACCTGGACGGGCCGGATGCCGGCAAACCGCTCTCCACGTACACCGAGATGCGCGCCGACGGTTCTACGTCCGGGGGCTGCTGGATTTACACCGGGGTGTACGCCGACGGCGTCAACCACGCCGCCAACCGGAAGCCGGGCCGTGAGCAGGGGCCCGCGGCTCCGGAATGGGGCTGGGCCTGGCCCGCCAACCGCCGGATCCTCTACAACAGGGCGTCGGCCGACCCGTCCGGTAAACCGTGGAGTGAGCGGAAGAAATATATCTGGTGGGACGAGGAGCAAAGGCGGTGGGTCGGAGACGACGTGCCCGACTTCCCGGTGGACCTTGCCCCGGGCAGCAAGCCCGACCCCGCGCTCGGTGGTCCGGCCGCACTTAGCGGAGATGACCCGTTCATCATGCAGGCCGACGGCAAGGGCTGGTTGTTCGCGCCAAAGGGGCTGGTGGACGGACCCCTTCCCACCCACTACGAGGCTCAGGAATCGCCGGTGGCCAACGGGCTTTACCCGCAACAGCAGAGTCCGGCGCGGCTGGTGTTCCCCCGCAAGGACAATCTGAGCGCGCCAAGCGCCGGTACCCGTGGCGCGGATGTCTACCCGTTTGTCTTCACCACATACCGGCTCACCGAGCATCACACGGCGGGCGGCATGAGCCGCTGGCTTCCGTACCTGTCGGAGCTGCAGCCGGAGATGTTCTGTGAGGTATCACCAGAACTGGCTGCTGAGCGCGGGCTTGAGCCCTATGGGTGGGCCACGATTATTTCGCCCCGCTCCGCCATCGAGGCGAAGGTGCTGGTTACTGACCGGATGAGGCCGCTGGCGGTTGGCGGGCACACGGTGCACCAGATCGGACTGCCGTACCACTGGGGCGTCGGCAACAATGCGGTCGTCAGCGGTGACGCGGCCAACGACCTCCTGGGTGTGACGCTGGATCCCAATGTCCAGATCCAGGAATCCAAGGTGGCCTCCTGCGATATCCGTCCAGGCCGCAGGCCGCGCGGGGAGGAACTGCTCGCCTTGGTTGCTGAGTACCAGGCTCGGGCCGGAGTGACCATCGAGACCGGTAATCGCGCCATCACCGATCCGGAAGCGGAGGGCATTGCGCCCGGCCCCAGCGGGGACGCCAGCGCCGGTGATGGGCCGCAGACATGAAACTGATCGATACCGACCCGACGTTGGAGAACTAGATGGGCCAGCTGTCCGGACCGACCGACCCCACTGCCGATGCCCACTGGGAGCACAACCATCCGCGCAAGGGGTTCTTCACTGATACCTCGATCTGCATCGGCTGCAAGGCCTGCGAAGTGGCCTGCAAGGAGTGGAACCACAACCCGCAGGACGGCAACCTGGAACTGCTCGGGTCGTCCTACGACAACACCGGGTCCCTGGGCGCCAGCACCTGGCGACATGTCGCATTCATCGAACAGGGCCAGGAACGTATAGCCGAAGCGCGGGAATCAGGGCGGGCCCTGGTCAGCCTGGGCATGCCCCGCATCGGTCCTCCCGCGGCACCGGATCTGGCGGAAGCGGACACCACCCCGCCTGATACAGCCGACTTCCGCTGGCTGATGTCCTCCGACGTCTGCAAGCACTGCACGCACGCCGGATGCCTGGACGTCTGTCCCACCGGAGCGCTCTTCCGCACCGAATTCGGCACCGTGGTGGTCCAGGATGATGTCTGCAACGGCTGCGGAACCTGCGTGGCCGGGTGCCCCTTCGGTGTCATCGAACGCCGGAGCAATGGCACGATCAAGGTCGCCACGAGCAGGGAAGATCAGCACGACAACCATCCCGCCGTTCCCAACGTGGGCATCGCCCAGAAGTGCACGCTGTGCTATGACCGCCTGGTCGACGACCAGACGCCCGCCTGCGCCAAGGCGTGCCCCACGACGTCCATCAAGTTCGGCGACCACGACGACATGGTGGAGACGGCCCGGGAACGGGTGGCCAATCTGCACGCCCAAGGCATGACGGAGGCGAGGCTGTACGGCGCGAACGAAAACGACGGCGTCGGCGGAATCGGATCTGTCTTCCTGCTGCTCGACGAACCGGAGGTGTACGGGCTTCCGCCGGACCCTCGCGTGCCCACGGCGGACCTGCCGCGGATGTACCAGCGGGCCGGCTTGGCCGTAGCGGGCATGGCCGCGGCCGCTGCACTGGCTTTCCTGGGAGGACGCGCGTGACACTCTCAGAATTCGACAGCTTCCGGCCAGCGGAGCCCGCGCGCCGTCGTCGTCCGGATGGCAGTAAACGCGGTACGGGACGCCGCCGGGAGAACGGTGACGGCGGGCGGGAAATGCCCATGGTTCCGGAAGCGGAATTCACCTCGTATTACGGGCGCCCCGTGGTGAAGCCGGCGCCTTGGGGCGATGACGTTGCCATCTACCTCTTCCTTGGCGGAGTGGCAGCTGGGTCGGCCCTCCTGGGCCTCGGCGGGCAGTTGACCGGCCGTCCCACGCTTCGCCGCAATGCCCGGTTGGGCGCCCTGGCAGCAGTGAGTGCCGGTGCCGTTGCCCTGGTAAAGGACCTGGGTCGGCCGGAGCGTTTCCTGCATATGCTGCGGACCTTCAAAGTGACCTCGCCCATGAGCGTGGGGTCATGGATCCTCAGCGCTTTCAGCGCCGGCGCCGGCGTCGCGGCGGTTGCTGAGATCGACCGGATGACTGGGAGCAGGCTTCCGCTGGGTCCGTTGCGGAAGGTGCTGCAGGCTGTGGAGGGACCGGCCGGCGTCGAGGCCGCGGTATTCGCCGGCCCGCTGGCGGCGTACACCGCCGTCCTGCTGGGCGACACCGCCACGCCGACGTGGAACGCTGCGCACGAGGAACTGCCGTTCGTCTTCGTAAGTTCGGCCTGCCTGGCGTCTGCCGGGCTCGCCATGGTGACCACGCCGGTGCGCGAAACAGGTCCTGCCCGGAAGCTCGCCGTGCTCGGCGTCCTGGGTGACGTGGCGGCCATGAAGGTGATGGAATACCGGATGGACCCGATAGCCGCGGAGCCGCTGCACCAGGGCAAGGCGGGCGCCATGCTCAAGTGGAGCGAGCGGCTGGCAGTGGCCGGCGGGCTTGGTACATTGCTGGGCGGCCGCAACCGCGTGGTGGCCGCGGCGTCGGGAGTGGCGTTGCTGGCCGCATCGGCACTGACCCGCTTCGGTGTGTTTGAGGCGGGCCTCGCCTCTGCCAGGGACCCGCGCTACACCATCGAACCGCAAAAGAACCGGCTCGCGGCGCGCCGTGCGGCCGGCGTCACCGACGACGCGATCACCACGGGCAGCTGAGCGGACTGCCGGGGTCAGCGGATCTCGACGCCCTGGCCGCCGGTGGTGTGGCCGATCACGGGGTACCCCGGCAGTTCGCCGACCACCAGCAGGCCGCCGGAGGTCTGGGCGTCGGCCAGTAAAAGCAGATCGTCTTCGGTGATGCCGGACCCTGCGGTGATGTGCGGCCGCACCCAATCGAGGTTCCGGCGGGTCCCGCCGGAGACAAAGCCATCCCGCAAGGCCTCCAGCGCCCCGCCGATCAGCGGTACCGCGTTCCGATCGATTACTGCGCCCACTTGCGAGGCACGGACCATCTTGTACAGATGTCCGAGCAGGCCGAAGCCAGTCACGTCCGTGGCTGCCCGGACACCCGCGGCGACCGCGGCCTCGGCGGCATCGCGGTTGAGGCTCGCCATCGCCTCCACTGCTTCAGCGAATACCTCACCGGTCTGCTTGTGCCGGTTGTTGAGGAGTCCGACGCCGATCGGCTTGGTGAGCGTGATGGGCAGCCCAGGCCGGGCGGCGTCGTTGCGCAGCAGCCGGTCGGGATGCACAACGCCCGTGACGGCCATGCCGTACTTCGGCTCCGGATCGTCAATGGAGTGCCCGCCGAGCACAGGGCATCCGGCCCCGGACGCAACGCTCAGCCCGCCGCGGAGGACTTCGGTCATCAACTCCATCGGCAGGACACCGCGGGGCCAGCCCACAAGGTTGATCGCCGTGACGGGACGGCCACCCATGGCGTAGATGTCCGAGAGGGCGTTGGCGGCGGCAATCCGTCCCCAGTCGAAGGCATCGTTGACGACAGGGGTGAAGAAGTCGGCGGTGGTGAGTACCGCGAGGTCCTCGCGCACCAGGACCGCCGCCGCGTCGTCGCCGCTGTCGAGGCCCACCAGCACCTCCGCACCCGGCTGGCCGATCAGGCCGCGGACGGCGTCCTCGAGCTCGCCGGGTGGGATCTTGCAGGCGCAGCCTCCGCCATGGGCGTAGTCGGTGAGCCGGTGTGCGGCGACGACATCGGCAACGGGTTCCGGGATTGCTGTTAGGGCCTCATTCACCCGCCTAGCGTACCCCCGCAGGCAACCTGCTATATTGAGGCGCGGTGGCGTCCGGGTCCTGGTGGGCCCCCCGGTCTTCAAAACCGGTGCGGCTGAGTATCTCGGCCTGGCGGGTTCGATTCCCGTCCGCCACCGCCAACCACCGGCATGCATTGCCGCGAAATGAGGAGGAGCCGTGGACGACATTGATCCCCGCAGGCTGATCCCTCGCACGAATGACCTGCTGGCACTGCCTGCCGTCCGGGAGGCCAGGACGCGGCTGAGCGAGCGCGTCGTCAACGACCTGGTCCGGCAGTTCCAGGAGCAGGCACGGCGTGGTGAGCTTGGGCCAGGCCAGGTGCAGCCCGCCCTGCTGGCCGCCGTCGCTGAGCGCAAAGCGACAACCCTGCGCCCGGTGCTGAATGCGACCGGCGTCATCGTCCATACCAACCTCGGGCGGGCCCCCCTCTCCGCCGCTGCGGTTGAAGCGCTTGTCACGGCCAGTGGCTACGTTGACGTGGAACTCGACCTGGCTGACGGGAGCCGCTCCCGCCGGGGCGCCGGGACCCGGGCGGCACTGCTCGCCGCCTGTCCTGCTGCTGAGGACGCACTGGTGGTCAACAACGGAGCTGCGGCGCTGGTCCTGGCCACCACAGCCCTGGCCGCCGGCCGGGAGGTGGTGGTGAGCCGCGGTGAACTCGTTGAGATCGGCGCCGGCTTCAGGCTCACCGACCTGATGGAATCGACGGGCGCAAGGCTTCGCGAGGTGGGTACCACCAACCGCACCCACCTGCACGACTACGCCGGAGCCCTCGGACCCGATACAGGCTGCGTCCTCAAGGTCCACCCCAGCAACTTCCGGGTTGACGGATTCACTTCCGCTGTTTCCCTGCAGGAACTGAGTCCGCTGGCTGCGGCCAACGGGATACCACTCGTGGCCGACCTGGGCAGTGGACTCCTGGCGCCGGACCCGTACCTGCCGCAGGAACCCGATGTTGCCACTGCGTTGGCCAGCGGGGCCGACGTCGTGATCGCCAGCGGCGACAAATTGCTGGGCGGACCCCAGGCAGGCCTGCTGCTTGGCCGCAAGGAGGTCATTACGCGGTTGGCCCGCCACCCTCTCGCGCGTGCCGTCCGCGCCGACAAACTAGCCCTCGCGGCCTTGGAAGCGACCGTCGCCGGAGAACCGCCGCCGGTTGTCCAGGCGCTGCACGCCGACGCCGGGCAGTTGCGGCGCCGCACGGAACGGTTGGCCCAGGAACTCGGCGTCCCTGTCGTGGCGCATGACGGAAGGGTGGGCGGCGGCGGTGCCCCCGGTTTTCCCCTGCCTGGGTGGGCGCTCCGGCTCCCCGAAGGACTGGCGCGGCTCCTGCGCACCGGCGATCCGGCCGTCCTGCCGCGCGTCCATGACGGCTCCTGCCTGATCGATCTTCGCTGCGTGCCCCCGACGGACGATGACCGGATACTCGATGCCGTACGCCAAGCGCTGGCGTCCCTCGAGGTCGCGGGCGCAGGCAGGGCTGGCTGAGTCGTGCACGTCGTTGCCACAGCCGGACACGTCGACTCCGGTAAAAGCACCCTGGTTCGCGCCCTTACCGGCATGGAGCCGGACCGCTGGGAGGAAGAACGCCGCCGCGGGCTGACCATTGACTTGGGCTATGCGTGGACCACCCTGCCGTCCGGACAGGATGTTGCATTCGTGGACGTACCGGGGCACGAGCGTTTCCTGGGCAACATGCTTGCCGGAATCGGGCCCGCGCCCGTGGTCTGCTTCGTCGTTGCCGCCGATGAAGGCTGGCAGGCACAGTCAGGCGATCACCGCGACGCCGTCGCTGCGCTGGGCATTGAACACGGCGTCGTGGTCCTCAGCCGCGCCGACCGGGCTTCCGGGCAGCGGATTGCAGACGTGCTTGCCCGGACCCGCACAGAGCTGGCCGGTACTGGGCTTAGGGACGCCCCGGCAGTTGCCGTGTCTGCCATTGACGGGACCGGCCTGGCTGACCTGCGGGCCGTGCTCGACGGCGTCCTGGCCGGCGTGCCCCATCCCGCCACCGATGGGCGGATCCGGTTGTGGGTGGACCGCTCATTCACGATCACCGGTTCCGGAACGGTGGTGACCGGAACACTGGCAGCAGGAACGCTGGCTCAAGGTGACCGGCTGCAACTGCTGGGCCACTTTGATTCCCGGCCCGTCGCGGTCCGTGGCCTGCAGAGCCGCGACACCTCCTACACTGCGGTGGGGCCGGTCAGCCGGGTGGCGTTGAACCTGCGTGACGTATCCGCCACGGACATCCGCCGCGGCGATGCGTTGGTGACTCCCGACGCATGGCCCACCACTAGCGTCGTCGGCATCCACCGCACTACCGGCGTCGCCTACACAGATGTGCCCGAACAACTCATGGTGCACGTTGGCACTGCGTCCGTGCCTGCCCGGCTGCGTCCCTTTGGTGCCGACCACGCCCGGTT
Organism: Arthrobacter liuii; assembly: GCF_014639275.1. Taxonomy (GTDB): domain Bacteria; phylum Actinomycetota; class Actinomycetes; order Actinomycetales; family Micrococcaceae; genus Arthrobacter; species Arthrobacter liuii. The sequence goes on from NZ_BMFW01000003.1 coordinate 57,319, forward strand.
GGTCCTCGACAGGCGCCTGCCGCTCGTTCTGGGGGACCGCCTTGTTCTGCGTGACCCGGGTAGCCGCTCCGTGCTGGGCGGTGCACGCATTCTTGATGCCGATCCACCAGCCCTGCTGCGGCGCGGCGACGGTGCCCACTGGGCGGAGCGGCTTGCAGGCATGGACCCGGCCGGAGACGTACTGGGTGAAGTAGCAGCCCGCGGACTGGTGGAGGTACACCATCTGGGCCGGCTCGGGCTCGTGCCGGAGCACGACGCGGAGGCACCATCCGGCGTCAGGGTCTTCGGTGCGTGGTGGGTGCATGCTCCTCTCTTCGATGCATGGCAGCACCGGCTGCGCACCGCAGTCCAGGCCCTGCAGGACGGCGATCCTTTGGCCCCGGGCCTTTCCATGGGGGCGGCCAGGGACCTGCTCGCGTTGCCCGACGAGAAGTTGCTTTCGCACGTCATCGTCGCTGCAGGCCTCGAACAGGATGGCGGCCACGTCCGGCTTCCCGGCAGCCGTGGCACCCTCGGTGCCATCGAGCCGGCAGTGGCCGAGTTGGAGCGCAGGCTTACAGCACGTGCGTTCCATGCCCCGGAAGCCGGTGAGTTGGCCGCGCTGGGCTTGGGCACGCGCGAATTGGCTGCCGCCGAGCGCACCGGGCGGTTGCTGCGGTTGCGCGACGGAGTGGTGCTGCTGCCTACGGCGCCGGCCCTTGCGATGCGCGCCCTCGCCGGCCTGGACCAGCCCTTCACTACGAGCCAGGCACGTCAGGCGCTGGACACCACGCGGCGGATTGCGGTTCCGTTGCTGGAACATCTCGATTCGCGGGGCTGGACCCAGCGCCTGGATGCCGGTCACCGGAAGGTGGTGCGCTGACCCCGGGAGTGGGAAACCTCTCGGGAGATCATGCCGGGCCGGCGGCGTGAACCCGGCGAAGAATGTCATCCACAACTTTCCCCAGGGGAGCGGTGGCATCGATCATGATGCCGCAGGCCGGGATTTCTTCCCGTGTCCGGTAAAGGCGTTCGATCAGTATCCGTTCCGCTGCCCGCCCGCCCCATTCCTCCTGCGGGCGTCCGTCAAGCCGTCGGTTCAGCGTCTCGAGGTCGACCTCGAGAACGAAGACGGCGTCGAACAGATCGATGAACTTCGCGAGATTTCTCGACCCGCCACAAAAAAACGTAAGCGCCTCCCGCTGGTCTGCCACCTCGGCCCGCACCTCGTCAACTCTCCAAAGGTGATGGGCGTGCGCCGCCACTCCGGTAATGCCTGCCACAGGTTCGCCGGTTTCCGGATCACCTTGATAGGCCAGTTCGCGGTCGCCGTTGATGGCGTGATAGCCGCGGCGCCGCAATTCCATGCAGACCGAGGTCTTGCCGGTACCGGAGCCACCTTCGATGAGGTAGTTCTTTCTGCCCATGCCTGATGGTAGCGATACGCCAGGTCCATGTGGCCGGTCCCTGGGCTTGGTGGTTTGATTAGTCAGTGCTCCGTGTAAAACGCTTTGTGGTCTTTAGCCTGTTCGTGGTTTGCGTCAGCACGGCTTTCTCCTTCTGGTTTATCCGGCAGTCCGGCGCGGACTCACGCATGGTCCTTCCAGCTCCGCCGCAGGCGGGGGTGAAGCTCGAAACGGGCCCTCCCGGCCTCACCACCGCCGTGAACGTCACACGAACCCCGGACGCCCAGTGGATTGTGCAGGCTGCCGACCGGACGGGGATCCCTGCCCGGGCGCTGCAGGCCTACGTCGCTGCGGCGGCCGCGGCCAATGCTTCCACCCCGGCGTGCGGAATCGGCTGGAACACGCTGGCGGCTGTCGGTTTGGTCGAATCAGCCCACGGAACCTATGGCGGCGGCAGTCTGAACGCGCAGGGGCAGGCGAGCGGCCCCTTGGTGGGTCCGAGTCTCAACGGCGCTGGATTCGCCGCCATCGCGGACACTGACGGGGGCGCCCTGGACGGCGACGCCGGCTGGGACCACGCCGTGGGCCCCATGCAATTTATACCCTCTACCTGGCGGCTCGTCGGAATGGACGGCAACGGGGATGGATCAGCAGACCCGTTCAACATCGACGACGCCGCCCTGAGTGCGGCAACTTTCTTGTGCTCCCACGGCCGTGACCTCACAAAGGCGCAGGGGTGGACAGACGCCATCTACTCCTACAACCAGTCCGATGCCTATGTCCGCCAGGTGCGGGGCCACGCCAGCGATTACGCCGCGGAAACGGGCACCGCTGGATGATTCCACGGGCCCGCAGCCCCTGGCGGTTGGTGCCGGGAGCTCTGGGTCTCCTGAAAGTGCCCCGGGTTGCCGTCCGTGCCGGTCAGGCCGGCTGCCATGTGGCGGGTAGGGCCTTCAGCCCGTAAATGATGGTGCTTTCCATCCGTTCCAGCTCCGCTCCAGGAGCCACGGAAAGGCCTGGCAATCGGGACAGCAGCGCCTCCAGGGCAATCCTGGCTTCGAGCCGGGCCAGCGGCGCGCCGACGCAAAAATGTATGCCGTGGCCAAAGGCCAGATGCCGGTTGGGGCTGCGGTCGATGTCGAACACAGCCGCCCTCTCGAACTGCTGCCCGTCCCGGTTGGCGGAACCGATCCAGGCCACGAGCGGCGCGCCGGCGGGGATGGGTTGCCCGGCCACAGTGGCCTCCGCTACGGTCACCCGGTACATGGACTGGACCGGCGAGCGAAAGCGCAGCACTTCTTCCAGGGCCTGCGGGATCAAGGCGGGTTCCTTCAGGAGACGTTCGAGGGTGCCGGGCGACTCAGCCAAACAAAGAACGGCGTTGCCGATCAGATTGGTGGTGGTCTCGTTGCCGGCAACGAGCAGCAGGCTGCAGAAACCCAGCAGTTCAGGCACCGTCAGTCTTTGGCCGTCTATCTCAGCGGACAGCAGGCTGCTGATCAGATCTTCGCCGGGCTGGCTCCTGCGCTGGGCGATGAGGGCCAGGAAGTACTCGATCATTTCTGCGGTGGTGGCGTCATCCTTCCCGTTGCCCGGACCGGCCTGCGTCTGGCTCACGATCACGTCTGACCAGTGCTTGAAGCGTTCACGGTCCTCCGCGGGGATACCCATCAGTTCGGAGATCACAATGACCGGCAACGGGTAGGCCAATTCCTTTATCAGGTCTGCACTCCCGGTGGCCTCGATCCCCGCCAGCAGTTCGTCGGTGAGTTCGGCGATGCGCGGAGCCAGGGCGTCAACGGCTTTCGGCGTGAATGCCTGGGTGACCAGGGAGCGCAGCTGCCGGTGTCGTGGAGGATCGGCGGTGATCAGGCTCGAGGCGAACAATTGGCCGGAACCGGACGGGTTCCCGCCGCCCATCCGGGACGAGAACGTTGCGTGCTCGGACAGCACCCGCTGGACATCGTCGTAGCGGAACACGTGCCAGCTCCCCGATTGATCGTCGTGGAAGACGGGGGATGCTGCCCGCATCCGCTCATAGTGCGGAAAAGGGTTGAGGGGATATGCAGCAGACTGGGTGATGTCCACGATGGCCTCCCTGCCCACCTGGCGCTTTGGCCCCCTGCCGCTTACCGGCAGGACGGGCGCCAAAACCAAGTGACTGACGTAGATCCTTGATCCTAACGAAAGCCTGCTTCCGGGTCACTAGTCCCGCCGTCGAACTTCCTGGAGCCTTTGTTTGATTTCCTTGTTTCGCGGCGCCCTCCGGCCAGCCTGGGCCGGCGCTCATGCTTTGCAGCAAACCAGATGGCGGCCAGCATGAGTCCCAGCACGTCAACGAAACCCAGGAGGGATTCCCATGGCATCTGGATGGAGCCCCCGCGCATGTTGCTGTAGACGGATCCGAGGGGAACCAGCAGGGGCCAGATAACGATGAGGTTCCGGGCAACGCCGTAGGCGACCGCGTAGACCCCGCCGGGCCCGAAAGGAAGAGCATCTCCGAGCCTTCATGCCATAGCCGACGTGGTACGCCGCATACAGGGCCGCAGGACGAATGCCTGGCCCAAGTTGGTGCGGCTGATGCCCAACGCCGCAAGGGGCCTGCGCCGGATCCAGCTGTTGTAACCGACCGGACCGAGGACACGCCTTCCCGCTCAGATCCGTTGCCGCCATGGCTCCTCACTTGATGTGCATGCGGCCTGCATGCATCAAGTCTTGCCGCAGCCAAACCCCGTCCATAGGGGCCAACGGCCCAAGTGCGTCTTATGGTCTTGGAGTCTCCTCGGCAGGGTTGGCGTCCGGATGCGCAGCTTCCGGTGTCAATGCTTCTTCCGGCGCGGCTTCGGCTTGCAGCACCGGCGGCATCTGGACCCCGCGGTGGACCGAGAGATCAAGGACGGGGCCGCCGTCGACCGTTCCAAACCTGCAGGTCGGTGCGAATGGCGCGCAGGTGGACTGTTTGTCCACCCCTCGTGGCTTCTGGGCGCGCCGCTGTCTGGCTTCAGCGGCTGACCCCAGCGGCGAGGTAAATAGCGTCAATGACAGCCATATTCGAGAGGCAGTCGGTGCCTTCGGTGGGCAGCTGGGTCCCCGACTCCAAGGCGCGGACGATAGCTTCCAGCTGGTGATCGTAGGTCTCGAGGCCATGCACCGTCCACGTGCGGTCAAGCCCCTTCTTTGAAAGGGTGATGGAGTGGCCCCTGGACGGGAACACCAGGTTGTTGACCAACAGGCTTCCTTCCGCGCCGGTAACTCTGAGCGACGAGTTCAGGTGCTGGGGCCGTTCGACCATTGCCGAAGTGAGGAGGGCTGTTGCTCCCGACGGGAATTGCATGTCGGCGCTGACGCTGAGGTCGGCGCCGAGCGGGTTGAGTGTTGCACTCGCCCGACGCACGGTTGGTTCCTCGCCCATGAACGCACGGACCCAGTGGACTGGGTAGCACCCGAGGTCCATCAGCGACCCGCCGCCCAGTCGGGGGTCATGCCGCAGCGATGCAGGATCAAACGGGTTCGAACTGGAGAAGTCCGCTCGCAGCATCGTGATCTCCCCGAGCGCGCCGGAGGCCTTGACCGCATCGATTTCGCCGCTCAGAGGATGGTACCGGTCGTGGAAGGCTTCGATCAGGCGGTAGCCCGTCGATCGCGCGGCTTCAAGCATTTGCGCGGCTTCGTCCGTATTCATCGCGAATGGTTTTTCACAGAGCACGTGTTTGCGTGCCTCCAGGGCCGCGATTGACCACTTGGCGTGCTCAGAAGGTGGAAGTGCGTTGTAGACCAGGTCGACCTCCGCGTCCTCCAGCAACCCGGAGTAATCACCGTAGGAGCGGTCGATCCCATGGCGCTCCGCGAACTGCTGCGCGGGCTCCGCCCAGCGGGACGCAACGGCCACCACCCGGACGTCTGAGCGTCTGGCGGCCGGCCGAATGATCGCGGCAGGCGCAATACCCGCTGCACCCAAAATTCCTATTCGTAGCACTGCAATTCTCCTTGCCGCTCACCCCCATGATTTTAGTGTCCCGCGGGGCCAGCCTGGCGATGGAGTTCGCCTCCATCGCCAGGCTTTCGGGCAGAATTCCCTTAGGCGCTGACCCTAGCCGCGGCCGGCTCCCACGCCGCTCCTGTGGGGTGCGCCCGTCGCCAGCTCCAGGTCTTGCTGGAGGGCGTAATACTCCGGCTTGGGCTGGAGGTTCTCGTCGTAGATGCTTGCGGCACCTTCTCCCTGGAAGACCCCCGGGACCCACGAGTAGGCATCGCCAAAGCCCCACACCGTGTACGAAATACATTGCTTCACTGCCATGCACGCCTGCAGCGTTTGCGAGTATGCGGCCACCTGCGCCGACTGTTCGGTGGCTGTGACGGGCAGCGTGGTGCGGACATCCACTTCCGTTTCGGCTACATCCAGGCCAAGGTCAGCGAATCTCTGGAGGTTGTTCCTGAGATCCGGGAGCGGGTATCGCGTGTCCAAGTGGGTCTGGAAACCTACCCCGTCAATAGGCACTCCCTGGGCTTGGAGGTTCTTGACGAGCGCGTAGACCGCATTGCTCTTCGGCCCGGTGTATTCAATGTTGTAGTCGTTGTAGAAGAGCTTCGCCTGTGGATCTGCCTGGTGGGCCCAGCGGAACGCATCCGCAATATATCCCGGCCCCAGTTTCTGTAGCCAAATGCTGTTACGGAGGGTTCCATCGTCATTGAAAGCCTCGTTGACTACGTCCCACTGCCAAATTTTGCCCTTGAAATGGGTTACCTCGTCGGTGACGTGCTTACGGAGGATCTCCCTCAGCTGGTCAGGGCTCATGCTTGGCGCACTGGCTGTGAGCCAATCGGGAAGCTGGCTGTGCCAGACCAGCGTGTGTCCACGGACCAGCTGGTGGTTCGCCTCCGCGAATGCCACCAGCCGGTCTGCGGCCGCCCAGTCGTAGGTGCCCTGGGCCGGTTCAACCAGCTGCCATTTCATGACGTTCTCCGGCGTGACAGTGGAAAATTGTCCGGCAGTGATGTCGGCGTAGGCGGCATTGCTTCCCAGTTGGTCCGTGTTAACGGCCGTGCCAATCCGCAACCCGATGTTTGCCCCGAGTGCGCGGAGTGAATCCCGTTGTTGGGACGAGCCGCCGCCCTCTGCAGGCCCTGGTGCAGCCATGGCAGCGGCTGGGGTGGCAAGAAGAGCGCACAAGCCCAGCGCGCCGACGAGAAGGGAACGTTGAATAACCACTGAATACTCCTTGGTTTGAAGTCTGACTGCACGCGGATGGACTATCCGGAGTCAGGAAATACAGGAACGGCTGCTTTCGGCGGGCTGTGGCCCATATGTGGGTCGTAACTCCTATAGGTCCTCGTTTCTTTCGGGCCGCCGGGGCGGCATGCCGCGGCCTGCGGGATGGCATGTTGGGGTCGCTAAAGCACTGACGGGTCGAGCTGTTGTGCAAGGAATTGGAGCATGAAGTGGTCGTCGTCAGGCCCTCCGGCTTCATGTCCGTTAAAGGGCCAAACCTGGATTTCCTTTTCGCCACCGTAGGCGTTGTAGGCGGCGAAAACGGTCGAAGGCGGGGTGATCGGATCCATCAGCGCAACGGAGAAGTATGCGGGCTGCCTTGACCGTGTGGCGAAGTTGACACCGTCGAAATAAGTGAGGGTGTTGGCGACTGTATCGATGTCTTGGCGGTGGGTGGACAGATAATCCGCGATCTCCCGGAAGGGATAGGCGTCCGTTATGACTGTGGCCCGTGGGAAATCGCACAGGAAGGGGACAGTCACGGCCAGTGCTGAGATATCCGGGACGAGAGCGCCCACTGCCAGGGCGATTGCTCCTCCCTGGCTGCCTCCGGTGACGGCGACGCGGCCAGGATCGATCCAGGGGAGGGTACGGACGGCATCCACTGCCCGGACTCCGTCAGTGATAAGGCGGCGGTAGTAGTAGGTCTCCTTGTTGGTGATTCCCTTCGTCATAACTCCCGGGACCTGCGGGCCTGAGGCTCCCGGGTCGGGTGTGTCCCCGACAGACCACCCGGATCCTTGGCCCCTGGTGTCCATCTGAAGGTGGGCAAATCCCGCAGAGGCCCAGAAAAGGTTCTCCCAGGGACGCCCCCGGCCGCCGCCATAGCCCACGTACTGGACTACCGCGGGCAATGGCCGGCGCGGGTTCTTCGGGGTTCGCAGCCAGGCCTTGATGGGGTCGCCTCCGAAGCCGGGGAAGGTGATGTCATAAACATCGACCGTCGCCAGGCCCGCCGGAACCCGTTCGATGACGACTTCACCCCCGGCCCCGCGGGCTTCCAGCAGGGTCTGCTCCCAGAATGCGTCGAAGTCCTCTCTGCAAAGTTGGGAACTCTTATAGGTTCGAAGTTCCGTTTCGGGCAGGTCGTTGTACATATGCAGCGCTCTTTCGGGAAGGGAGTGGCGGGGCTGTTTGAGGGACCGGACTGCCGTGCCCTGGGGCTACGCCACTGAAGCGGGTGCGGGGACTTCGACAGTGTGCCGGGCCAACCGGCTGTCATCGGCCGTGACGGCATGTTCGCGACCCGTGATGGTGAACGCCGCCGTGGTTTCGCGGTGGGCGCAGGAAGGACCTACCCACAGCTCAATGTCGCCCGGCTCCACGATGCGGACACCCTGCCGGCCCGTGAAGGCGAGGCGGGCAGTCGGGACGTCGAACGTCACCAGTCCGCTTTCACCCGGCTCCAGCGATATCCGCGCGTAGGCAAGGAGCTGTGCGACAGGTCGGGTGACGCTGGCGTAGACATCACGCGCGTAGAGCTGAACCAGATCCGTGCCTGCGCGTTCACCGGTGTTTCGGACGGTGACGGCGGCGGAAAAGGCTTCACCGGCGGACACTGTATCCGCCACCTCAAGCCCGGCGTGCTCGAACGTCGTATATGTGAGGCCGTGCCCGAAAGGGAGCACAGGTGTGCTGTCGGCGCTGGTAACCCCGGACGGGCCCCCAAGAACCGGGTGCAGGTAAGAGAACGGTTGCGAGCCCGCGGACCGCGGCAGGGAGACCGGCAGATGCCCGGATGGCGCTGCCTGCCCCGAAAGCACGGCGGCTACGGCAGGACCGCCTTCTTCTCCCGGAAAGAAAGCCTGGAGAACTGCTGCTGGGGCGTCGGGGCCCTGGACCGCCCAGCCGAGCGCGTACGGCCGACCGGAGAGTACGACCACGACTGTAGGTGTGCCTGTGCGGACCACAGCCTCCACCAGTTCACGTTGGACCCCTGGCAGCTCCAGGCTCTCCACGTCGTTTCCCTCTCCCACAGTTCCGCGGCCAAACAGCCCTGCCCGGTCACCGACGACGACGATCGCAACGTCCGCCGCGGCCGCGATCTTCGCAGCCCCAGGGATGCCGGAACGGTCATCGCCTTCCACGTCGCAGCCTTGGGCAGCAGTTGTTGTGGCCCCGGGAAATTCCTCCCGCACCGCGTCCAGGATTGACGTGATCTCGAACCCGAGCGGCACGTCCGGGTGGTGCGCCAACACGTGGTTTGCGAACGAATAGCAGCCCATCAGCGCCTCCGGCGCGCCGGCGTTTGGACCCAAAACGGCGATCCGTCCTGGCTGGTGGTGAAGTGGAAGCGTCCCGTCGTTGGTCAGCAAGACGAGTGATTCCTGAGCCAGCCGCAACGCGAGTTCACGGTGCCGGGGGCTGTCGAGGTCAACGTGGACGGGTGGCGAGTCGAACGTCTCATCGAGCAGGCCCAGCTCCTCTTTCTGGGCCAGCACACGCAGCACGGCCCGGTCCACCAGCGCCTCGTCTGTGACGCCGGCGCGGATACGTTCCGCGAGGGGGGCGGTGAATGCGTCCCCGGTAGGCAACTCCACGTCGATGCCGGCCTGCAGTGCCAGCTCGGCGGCCTCACCCCGGTCCGCAGCCACCCTGTGCATGGTTTGCAGGAACGCGACGGAGAAGTAATCGGAAACGACCGTGCCGTCGAAATTCCATTCGTCGCGGAGGATACTGCTCAGGTATTCAGGGCCCGCGGCTACTGGCACGCCGTCGATTTCCGCGTAGGAATTCATCACGGAGCGTACATTTCCGTCACGTACCGCCATTTCGAACGGTGGGAGCAGTACGTCCCGAAGCTCGCGGGCGCCCAAGTGCACGGGAGCGTGGTTGCGGCCTGCCTGTGATGCCGAGTAACCGACGAAGTGCTTGAGCGTGGCGTGTACGCCGGCGGACTGGAGGCCCCGCACGTAAGCGGTGCCGATGGTGCCCACTACATATGGGTCCTCGGAGATGCACTCGTCCACGCGGCCCCACCGCGGGTCGCGGATTACATCCAACACCGGGGCCAGGCCCTGGTGGATGCCAAGCTCCCGCATTGAAGCGCCGATAGCGGCGCCCAACTCCCCAATAAGTTCAGGGTTGAACGCGGCGCCCCAGGCAAGCGGGGTGGGAAAAGTGGAGGCTTTCCAGGCCGCCAGCCCAGTAAGGCACTCCTCGTGCACAAGGGCCGGGATGCCGAGACGGGTTTGTTCACGAAGCCGGCGCTGCTCCGACCACAGCCACCGGGCACGTTCAAGGGGCTCAACCGGGCGGGTGCCGTAAACCCTCGTGAGGTGGCCGATGCCCTCGGCAGTCGCATCTGCGTAGCTCGGAATGGCAGCGAACTCGCCGTCAAGGGGGGCCACCTTGTCCTCAGACTTGTCCACCCAGTAACCGACCAATTGTGCCAGCTTCTCCGTGAGGGTCATTTCGGCATGCAGTTGGCCGACCCGTTCCGAGACCGGCGGGAAGATGGGGTGGTTGCCAGGAACGCTCATGTTTCTCATTTCCTTAAATTTGCCGCCGTCAGCCCTTGACGGCACCGGTAAGTCCTCCGACGATCCGACGTTCAAACAAGCTGAAAAACACCAGCGCAGGGATCATGGAGAGGGACGTAAAGGCGAGGACCTGTGCAGTGTCCGTTGAATACTGCGACGAGAACGCCTGCACGCCGAGCGGGAGGGTGAAGGCGGCTTCCTTGTTCAGGATGAACAGCGGCAGCAGGTAGCTGTTCCAGCTGCCGATGAAGACCAGGATGCCGGTAGTGATCACACCCGGGAGCGAGAGCCGCAGCACCATCCGAAAGAAGAATCCGAGGCGGCTACAGCCGTCAATGAAGGCCGATTCTTGTATTTCGTCCGGGATGGCACGCAGGAAGGGCACCAGTATGATGATCGTCGTTGGCAATGCGAACGCGATCTGCGGGAGAATGACGCCCGCCAGCGAATTCATCAGGCCGAGATTGCGGACCACTATGTAGAGCGGTGTAATGGCGACCGTGATGGGGAACATCAAGCCGGCCGCGAAGAGCGAGTAAAGCGCCCCCCGCCCTCGGAACTGATATCGCGCAAGCACGTAGCTCGCCATGAGGCCCAAGCCGACGGCGCCCAAGGTGGTTACTGCCCCAACGATGGTGGAGTTCAGTACTTGCCGCCAGAAGATGCCCCCGCCGATAACGGTGAGGTAGTTGCCAACGTTCCAGGGATCCGGGAGCCCAGCCGGGTCCGTCGTGATCTGCGCATTCGTGCGAAACCCACCCAAAATGATGTATGCGATCGGTGCCAACATCAGCGCAATGACGATAAGGGCCACGAAATACACGACGGGGGAGCCCCAGGGCAGGCTTTGGTGCTCTGTCCGGCGGGGCCGCCGGGCAACGGTGGGGGCGGTCATCGCGCCTTCCTTTCTGTAAGGGCACCTGCGGTATCACGGCGCAGCACGAACCGCTGGTACACCAAGGCGACGACGAGGGAGATGATGAAGATTACGACGGCGACAGCGTTGCCGTAGCCGTAGTTTCCGGCGTTTCGGCCGTTTGTCACCATGTAGCTCGCCATGGTGGACGTTCCGGCAGTGGACGAAACGTACTGGCCCCAAATGATGTAGACGAGGTCAAACAGCTGCAGTGCACCAATGACTGACAGGAACGCCCAGATGCGCAGCGTCGGACCTAGGAGCGGCAGGGTAATGCGCCGCTGGATTTGCCAGTAGGACGCCCCGTCGAGGGCGGCAGCTTCGTAAAGCTCCTCCGGGATGCCCTGCAGACCAGCAAGAAACAGGATGACCGCGAAGCCGATGTACTTCCAGGTCAGGATGGCCATCAGGGTCCAGATGGCGACGCTGGGATCCGCCAGCCAGTCGTGGGCCAGGTCGCCGAGCCCCAGGTTCCGAAGCCAGCCGTTGAGCGCGCCGTTGTTCTGGAGCATCAGGCTCCATCCCGTACCCACGACGACCTCTGAGATGACGTAGGGCACGAAGATCAGGACACGGATGACGGATTGGCCACGCATTCTGCGGTTCAGCAGCAGCGCCAACAGGATCGCTGCCGGCCCCTGAAGGACGAGCGACGCCACGAGGATAAAGGCGTTATGGGACAAGGCCTGCAAAAATGCCGGGTCCTGCAGGATAACCATGTAGTTCTGCAGTCCAACGAAGTTGGTGGGTGGCCCGTACCCGTTCCAGCGGTAAAAGCCGTAATACGCTGCCATAACGACAGGAAGGATCACGAAGGCCACGAAGAAGACAGTCGCTGGTCCTGCCAGGATTGCGATCTCCAACGGCCCAGACCAAGCGATGCGGCGGCGCTGCCCCGATGGGAGCGACGCGCCGGCGACGCTCCCATCGTGCTGCGCGAGATCCGCCGTCGACACACGCTCGGTCGAGGTTGTCTCGGGGGCGTTGCTCACGGATCTTCCTCTTAGCCCTTCTTGGCGGCGTCGTTCGCCGTCTGGATAAGCTTTTGCGGGTCGCTCTTGCCCGCAAGCATGTCGACAACGGCGACATTAAGCGCGTTGCCTATGTTCTGGCCGAGGATCGTGTCGAGCCACTGCGAGACATACGGAGCCGCGTTGTAGGCCTTGAGGATTTCCTGCAGGTACGGCTCGGTAACCGACTTCTGCGCCTCGGAGTTTACGGGGGGTGCATTGAAGGCCTTGTAGTAGGCAACCTGCTGCGGGGTGCTCGCGATGAAGTTGAGGAAGTCAGCGCATTCCTTGGGCGCGTTGACGGAGCATGAGAATCCGTCGACACCACCCATGATCGCGGCCGGGTCGCCCTTTCCGCCGGGAACCGCCGGGAATGGATACCAAGAAAGGTCTGCGAGCGGTTTCTTGTCCGGGGTGAGTGAAGCGATCACGCCGGGATCCCAAGCACCCATGAGTTCCATCGCGGCCTTGTGGTTGGCAACGAGCCCGGCTGAGCTGCCAGCGCCCTGCTGCGCGGAGGTGGTGAGGAATCCGTCGTTAAACGGCTTCTTGTCGGCGAAGCCCTGCAGGTCCTGCGCAGCCTTCAGCCAGCAAGGGTCGGAGAAGTCTTTGGAGTCGGCTGTCTTCTGCATTGTCCCGGCATCGCACTCGCGAAGTGCGAACCAGTAAAACCACATCGCCGCAGGCCACGCATCCTTGGCGCCAAGTGCAACCGGGGCAACGCCGGATGCCTTCAGTTTCTCGACATCGGATTGGAGGTCGCTGATCGTGGCGGGAGCGTTGGTGATGTTAGCAGTCTTGAAAATATCCTGGCTGTAGAAAAGGCCCCCGGGAAGTACCGCGATGGGCATTGCCCAAACTTTGTCCTGGTAGGTCTCCGCCTTAAAGGATCCAGACGAAATCACTTTCTTCGTCTCAGGCGAAACCTTGTCAGTCAGGTCCATCAGCTGTCCGGCCTGGACCATCGCCGTCATCTTGCCGCCGCCCCGTTGCATGAAAATGTCGGGGGCGTCACCGGAGTTGAGCGCAGTTTGCAGCTTGCCGTCGAGGTCCTCATTCTGGATGGCCTGGACATTGATGGTGACGTTCGGGTTCGCTTTTTCGAAGTCTGCGACTGCCGTCTTCCAGAACTCCAGGCCGGGGCCCGTCGTCGAATTCTCCCAAAGTGTCATGGACACCTTGCCGTCGGAGGAATTGCCGGAGGGACCGCCGCAGGCGCTGAGGGCTATCGAGCCCAGGGCCAGAATGGCCGCCCCTCTCAGGAGTTTCGTGGCTTTCATCTAATTCCATCCTGTTCTCTTCGTTGAGCCGTCCATCAGACGCGCTTAGGAGGCAAGCTCGTTCCCCGGCAGGGCATAAGTGAAATCACTGGTTCGGCCGGGTTTGGCTTGAAAAAGTGATCCGGAGCAGTCCGGATCGACTAAAGCCTCCCAACGACCTGTCGGGGCGTCAAACGTTTTCGAAAACATTTTCCATGCGTAGAATCAGGGCTCGTGAGAAAACGTGCAACCATCGTCGACGTAGCCGAAGCTGCGGGCGTTTCAGTTTCTACCGTGTCCAAAGCGGTTAATGGGCGTTATGGCATTGCGGTGGAAACCGTTGAACGAATACTTCAAATCGCCCGGGACCTCGGCTACGAGTCAAGCCTGGTTGCAAGCAGCATGCGTTCGCGGAAGACCGGCGTCATTGGGGTGCTTGTGGCAGGCTTCGAACCCTTCAGCGCGGAGATCCTGAAGGGCGTGGGCTCCGCCCTCAGTGGTTCCCGGTATGACCTCCTGGCTTACAGTGGGTCAAGCCAGCTCTCTTCAGAGGGTTGGGAACGGCGTTCGCTCAGCCGCCTGAGTGGCACCCTCATCGACGGCGCGATCATGGTGACGCCCACGGTGGTAAATGTCACCGCGGATGTGCCGATTGTGGCCGTTGACCCGCACACTGGTCGCGCCGACCTCCCCACTGTGGAATCGGACAACCTTGGCGGCGCCCGCGATGCGACCAGGTTCCTGATCGGCCTGGGCCACCGGCGGATCGGCTTCGTCGCGGGCCGCCCTGACCTTCGCTCCGCCATTGCGAGGGAAGCTGGATACCGCCGGGCTCTATCCGAGGCCGGGCTTCCCTTCGACCAGGCCCTCGTGGAAGTCGGCAATTACGACCCGGAATGGGCCCGGAAAGCAGCGCACCGTCTCCTCGCCAGGGCCGACCGCCCGACCGCCGTCTTCGCCGCCAATGACCTGTCCGCAATAGTTGTCATCGCGGTGGCGCGGGAGCTGGGAATATCGGTGCCGGCCGAGCTTTCGGTGGTGGGCTTTGATGACATACCAGAAGCAGCGCGCCATGTTTTGCCGCTGACAACGGTGCACCAGCCCATGAGCCGCATGGGGGCTTCCGCAGCTGCACTCGTGGTTGCGCTCATGAATGGCGAGGCTCCCGAAATGACCCAGCTCAAGATGCCGACAAGATTAATCAGCCGGGCGACAACCGCTCCACCCGCCGGTCTCAAATGAAGCGCCTGTCTCCGGATAGGGTGTTGCCTGTGCGTGCCACCGGCTGCAGCCCGACGGAACGGTCGGCAGCGGAACGGCAGGAACCAGGACTGCGAAGGAGCTCCAATGGGTGATGGGCTGACGAACGGCCTCCTGGAGTGCCTCCACACGGGCTCGATATGGGCCGAGGGTCCCCTGTGGGTCCCGTCGTCGCAGACAGTGCGGTGGAGCGACATCCCGAATGACCGCATCCTTGAGTTCAACCCGGCCACCGGGAGCACCCGGGAGTACGCAGCCGGTGTCGAATACACCAACGGCCGCACCCTCGACGCCGACGGCAGCGTGGTGCAGTGCAGCCACGGCCGGCGCCAGGTGGAGCGGGATACCGCGGGGACCGTAACGGGCCTGGTCGACTCCTTCGAGGGCCACCGGCTGAACTCGCCCAACGACGTTGTCGTGGCCCGCGACTCCAGCATCTGGTTCACGGACCCGCCGTACGGCATTCTTCCGGGGACAAGGGAAGGGCACGAGGGCGAGCAGGAGTACGGCGGCTGCAACGTCTTCCGCTTCGAGCCGGCCACCGGAAGACTCACTGCCGTCATCACAGACCTGGTGCACCCCAACGGGCTGGCCTTCTCGCCTGACGAGTCTGTCCTCTACGTTGCGGACACCGCCGGCTCCGGGTACGGCGTCCCGTTGCGGATCGCCACCTACAGTGTGCACCAGGGCTCCTGTGGTCCCCGGACCGGCACCCTGGAGCTGGAGGACGGCTACCCGGCTGACGGCTTGAGGGTCGACGTCGAGGGCAGGATCTGGACTTCTGCCGGTCCCTCCATCCGGATCTACTCATCGTCCTTCGAACTCCTGCACACCATCGCAGTGCCCGAGACCGTTTCGAACCTGTGCTTTGGCGGGCCCGACGGCCGGGACCTCTACCTCACCGCAACCACCAGCCTGTACCGGATCGGCACCACCACCACAGACGCTGCCGCCCGAAACCTAACGCCCAAACACAACTGATCGCGAGGACACACTATGCAGTACAGAACCCTGGGCCACAGCGGCACCGTGGTCACCAGCTACGCGCTGGGGACCATGACATTCGGCGCGGAAGCGACGGAGGAAGCTTCCCATGGCATCCTGGACAGCTACTTCGAAGCGGGCGGCAACTTCATCGACACCGCCGACGTCTACAGCTCGGGAGTCTCGGAAGAAATCATCGGCAGCTGGCTGGCCAAGCGGCCCGACCTAAGGGATAGGGCTGTGATCGCCACCAAGGCGCGCTTCCCCATGGGGACGGCACCGAACGACGTCGGGACGTCCCGGCGACGCTTGACCCGCGCCCTTGATGATTCCCTCCGCCGCTTGGGCGTGGAGCAGATCGACCTCTACCAGATGCATGCGTGGGACCCCATCACCCCCTTGGAGGAAACCCTCCGCTTCCTGGACGACGCCGTGAGCCGGGGCAAAATCGCCTACTACGGCTTTTCGAATTTCCTGGGCTGGCAACTCACCAAGGCTGTCCAGGTTGCAAGCAGCCAGGGATGGAACCCGCCCGTCAGCCTGCAGCCCCAATACAGCCTCCTGGTCCGGGAGATCGAATTCGAGATCGTTCCGGCGGCGCTGGACGCCGGAATCGGCCTGCTGCCGTGGTCGCCTTTGGGCGGCGGCTGGTTGTCCGGCAAGTACAAGCGGGACCAGCGCCCTTCCGGTGCAACGCGGCTGGGGGAGAACCCCGAACGCGGCATGGAGGCCTGGAAAGCGCGCAATGACAACCCCCGGACGTGGACGGTTATCGACGCCGTGGAAGAGATTGCCGCCGCCCATGGCGTGAGCCCCTCCCAGGTAGCCCTGGCCTGGCTGGCCGACAGGCCCGCGGTGACGTCGGTGATCCTGGGGGCCAGGACCACGGAGCAGCTCGCTGACAACCTCGCCGCCGCGGAACTGCAGCTCAGCGCCGACGAAGTCGAGAGGCTCACCAAAGCGAGCCAGCCCGACACGGGGGTTTATCCCTACGGTCCAATGGCCCAGCAGCAGCGCAGCCGCAAAATGGAGGGCGGGCGGTAGCTCCACCGGGGGCGGGGCCGCGGCCTACTCTGGATGCTTCAACACCTCCGGGAGTTTATCCACATACACCGTTTGTGGCGGCTCGAAGTAGATCACCAGCACTTCAGCGCCTACCGGAAATTCACTGCTCTTGTCGAACGGATGGGCGTGGAAGGCCATGGTGCCGCCCAGGTAGGGCAGCATGACTTCGCCGATGGTGCCCGGGCCGATGCGCCCTGTCACCCGGCCAATCTTTCCGGTCAGGCTCCGGTCAACGTCCCTGTGCATCCGCTGTTCCTACGCTCCCGGAGCCGTGGTCGGACGCTTGGCGTCTTCGCCCTTCCGAAGCGCGGACGCGAGGGCCGGCAGGTAGTCGCCTGCCTGTGCCAGGATTCCGCCGAGCATCTTGTTGACGCCCTCGCCGCCGTTCAGGACGGTCATCTGGCCCACGTGGGAGAACGGCTCGGCCGCCGCGGCGATGATGGCGGGCATGTTCTCGGCAAGCTGCTGGGATATGACCGCGTCCTGGTTGGTGCCCAGCGCTTCTGCCCTGGCCTTGATGCCGTCCGCCTCTGCCAGTGCCTTGGCTTTGATCGCGGACGCCGCAGCATCACCTTTTGCCCTGGTCGCGGCGGCTTCGGCCTCGCCCGTGACCTTGGTGGCTCCGGCCGCCGCCGCCGCGGCCGTGGCATTTGCCTGGGCCTGGAGTTCCGTCCGGCGGCCGTTGGCCTGGGCCTCAAGTTCGGTGCGGCGGGCCAGTGCCTCGGCGGCGCTGATGTCCGCAGCCTTCTGGCCCTCCGCGTCCGTGCGTTTTGCGTAAGCCTTCGCGTCGGCAGGTTTCCGGATACTCGTCTGCAGTTTCTGCTCTTCCCGGTCCGCTTCGAGCTTGGCAACTTCGGTTTCCTGGACCACCACCTGCTGCCGCGCCGTGGCGTCGGCCAGCGGCCCGGCCTGGGCCGCGTTGGCCTTGGCACGTTCGGCGTTGGCCTGCGCCACCGACTGCCGGATCGCCGAAACGCTCTGCGCGTCCGCGATCATGGCCGCCGCTTCCGCCTCCTTTTCCGCAGCTTCCCGGTTACGGGTGGCCTCGGCGATCCGGGCCTCCATCTTCACTTGGGCAATATGCGGCTTCGCGATGTTCTGGATGTACCCGGTGGGGTCCTGCAGGTCTTTGATCTGCAGCGAATCCACCACCAGGCCCAGCTTCTCCATCTCCACGCCGCTGGCGCTGCGGACCTGCGAAGCGAGTTTGTCCCGCTCGCGGATGATCTCCTCCACAGTCATGCTGCCGATGATGGAGCGCAGGTGGCCCTCGAAGACGTTATATACCTGGCTTTCCATTTTTGGCTGCTGGCCCAGGAAGCGGCGGGCCGCGTTCGCGATAAAGGGCGGCGCGTCGCCAATCTTGTAAATGACCACGCCCTCCACAATTACCTGGATGCCCTGTGAAGTAACGCAGGAAACCTTGAGCTCGGTTTCATTCAATGTCAGCGAAAGGGGTCGCACTGTCTGAAGGCCGGGAAGGACCAGGGCGCCCTTGCCGGTGACAATCTTGAAATCCATTCCTTCCCGGGTTTCAAGGGTTCCCCGAGTCAGTCCCGAGATGATCAGGGCCTCGTTTGGTTCAGCCACCTTCCACATCAGCTTTGTTGCCACCCAGATAAAGCCAATGGCAAAAAGCACCCCCAAAATAATGGCGATAAGCGGGAAGAATGGTGCGAAGTCCGGCATAACCAGGTCCTTTCAATGCCACTGGCGGGCATCACGGTAAAGCCCCAATAATTGCAGCGGTCCATTTGCCAGATCAATGAAAGTGGCGTCAATTCCGGTTCGCGTGGCCAGCTGTTGTAGACAGTCTGGTTGTGCCCTGCCCCAGAGTCCAGAGCCGGGCCGATATTTGCCTGCGGCAACGGAAAAAGGCATCCGACGGCGGCACTTGGCGGCCGTCGTCAGGTTCGGGTCAGAACAGCCGGACGTTGTCAGGAAGGAAGATTTTTCCCCATATAGCCGAGGGCGGCGCTGGCCGCCCTCGCCGCATCCGCCACCGCCGGGCCCAGTCGCCCCACGTCGTCCGGGCCAACGCGCTGGGTGGGAAAACCCACGCCCAGGACTGCGGCGAGGCGCCCGGCGTGATTGAAGACCGGAGCGCTGATCGAGCCGACGTCTGAATTCCGCTCGCCGAAGGCTGCATAAAAGCCGGCGGCCCTCGCGTTGCTGACTTGGGTGTCGAGTTTCTCCCAGGTATCGGGCGTCGCGGAGGTGTAGCGGGTCAGTTCCGCGGCCTCGATTGCCTGGCGGGCTTCGGGGTCGAAGGCAAGGAAAATTTTTCCCGGGGCCCCGGCATGAATTGGCATGACCTGCCCAACGAGGAAGGGCCGCATCACCACATGGCGGGTTTCGGCCACCGCAACCACCGTGCGGTAAGCCCCGTCCCGCATGTACAGGCAGGCTGTCTCTCCGGTGCTGTCGCGCAGTTCCTGAACGTATGGATGGACCAGGCGGACCACATCGAGCCCGAATGTGCCAGGGGTGGCCCACTGGACGAGGCGCAGCCCGATCCGGTAGCGGTCTCCGTCGCGGTCAAGGAACCCTTCCCGCACCATGTTCTGCACCAGTCGCTGGCACGTACTCGACGGGAGGCCGGTCTCCCGGACGATCTGCTGGAGAGTTGGCTCGGGGAACTCAACGGAGAAGCAGTTCAGAATCTCGCTGACTTTGCGCAGCACCAGAAGGGGCTGCGCGGATCCGCTGCTTCGCTCTGCCGCCAACGTCTATGTCCCTTGTCTTTTCAGTGGTCCTAGGGGTGTGACTGGATATTCTATGGTGCCTGAGCGTGGAAGATAACCGTTGACATAGGCAACTGGGACCCGCAACATGGGTTGGAGAACCGCATTGCGGGTTCAGCCGCCTGACTTCACAGCCGCGGAATTCCGCTTGCTGAAGTCAAGCGGGCGTTCTGCTGCATCTGACCAATGGAGAGATGATGAGTATTCAAGGAGTCACCCGGGAGCAGGCCGTAAGACGGGCCACCGTGGCAAGTGTCGTGGGTACGACCATCGAGTGGTATGACTTCTTCCTTTACGGAACAGCCGCTGCCCTGGTGTTTCCCCAGCTGTTCTTCCCGGGCCAGGTAGCCTTCGCCGGTGTCCTGGCGGCATTCGGAACCCAGTTTGTCGGGTTTGTGGCCCGCCCAATCGGTGCAGCCATCTTTGGCCACTTCGGTGACCGGATCGGCCGTAAGACGACGCTCATGGCGACGCTTTTCCTCATGGCTTTTGGAACGGTGCTGATCGGGTGCCTCCCCACGTACCAAAGCATTGGGGTGGCCGCACCGGTGCTGCTGGTGGTTCTCCGCATCATCCAGGGCATCGGCGTGGGCGGCGAGTGGGGCGGTTCGGTCCTGCTGAGCATGGAATGGGGCGACCAGAACCGCCGCGGCCTGTCCGCTTCCTGGCCACAGATCGGGGTGCCGCTGGGACTGGTCCTGTCCACCGGCGTCGTCAGGATCACCACCGCCGCAACCGGTACTGACGGGTTTGCTGCCTACGGCTGGCGGATCCCCTTCATCCTGAGCATCGTCCTGATCGGGGTGGGCCTCTTCGTTCGGATGCGGGTCATCGAAAGCCCGGAGTTTGACGCCGTCCGGAAGTCCAACAAGGTGGTGGCCGCCCCGATCATCGAGGTGATCAAGCGGCAGCCCAAAGAGATCCTCCTTTCCGCCTTGGTCCGGACTTCGGAGCAGGCCCCGTTCTACCTGTTCATCACGTTCGTGATTACGTATGCCACCAAGCAGCTGAAGCTGGACAGCAACTCCATCCTCGACGACACGCTGATTGCGGCGGCGCTGGGGCTGATCAGCGTTCCCCTGTTCGGACGCCTTTCAGACCGTTTTGGCCGGCGCCGCGTCTACGGAACCGGCATAGTGCTCACCGCGCTGTTCGCGTTTCCCTACTTTGGGCTGCTGAACACGCGCGATGCCCTGTGGGTGGGCGTTGCCGTCGTGGTCAGCCTGATCCTGCACGACATCCAGTACGGCCCGCAGGCGGCACTGATCGCCGAGAGCTTCGACACCGACATCCGTTACACCGGCGCCGGGCTGGGCTATCAACTGGCGAGCGTGATTGCGGGCGGTCCCGCGCCGCTGATTGCGGCGGCATTGCTCGCGAACTACGGCAATTCGACGTCGATCTCGCTCTACATCATCCTCTGCTGTGTCATCGCCATGGCTGCCTTGATCCTCCTTCCCAGGGCCAAGGGAGCGCTGGCCAAGGACGCCGCTGCCGCCGCGACGCCACGAAACCTGTAGGACCGGATGCGAACGGACTTCGACCCTGAACGGCTGGGTCCGCGGGACTTCTACAAATTCCTCACGTCAGTGGTGGTTCCGCGCCCCATCGCCTGGGTTTCGAGTACGTCCCCGGCGGGGGTGGACAATCTTGCGCCCCACTCGTTTTTTACGGTTGCGTCGGTGGACCCTCCGATCATCCAGTTCACCTCCGTTGGTGAAAAGGATTCGCTGCGGAACATCGAGGCCACAGGGGAGTTCGTGGTGAACCTCGCTCCGGCAGCATTGATCCAGGAGGTCAACGCCACCGGCACCAATTTCAGCGCCGATGTCAGCGAATTCGATGCCGCCGGCCTGACCCGTGAGCCCAGTGCCTTGGTCCGTCCGCCCCGCGTCAAGGAGTCTCCCGCGGTTCTGGAGTGCTCGCTTCATCAGACCATGCGCGTAGGCGACTGCGTCCTGGTGTTCGGCCTGGTGGTGCACGGATCCGTCTCTTCCGAGGTGCTGAGGGGCAGCCACCCTGATGTAACCCGGCTCGATCCGCTGTCAAGGCTCGGCGGGGATGAGTGGGGCAGCCTTGGCCCCATCCACGACTTACCGCGGATCCGGGCATCGCAATGGCCGGGCGCCTTCAAACCGCGCAATACCACCGAAACGGTGCGGGACGCCCGTGCGGACAATTGACATCCGCAGCAGGCAGCAAGCGGGAAAGCCGGCGGGGCATGGGCACGGTAGGTGTTGAAGAAGCAGGGTCCGTTGCCACCCTTTCCTTTGGCACCGGGGAACGGCTCAACGCCCTCGGGCATGCCGACTGGCAGGAACTGGGGCGTGCCGTCAACAGGCTGGCAGCCCTGCCTTCCCTGCGTGCCGTAGTTGTGCGGGGCAGGGGAAACGTGTTCTGCTCCGGCTCTGACCTCCGCGAATGGGAGGATGTGACCGACACGGCGGAGATCAGCCGCACGTTCGAGGTCATCGAAGCCGCACTGCAGGCGCTCGAGGACGTGCCCGTTCCCACCGTGGCCGTCGTCGAGGGGGTCGCCGCCGGCGCGGGCTGCCAGCTGGCCCTCGCCTGCGACCTCCAGCTACTCACGCCCTCATCCCGCATCGGGATGCCTGTGGCACGCCTCGGACTGCTGGTTCCCGCCACCTTCGCCACCCGCATGGCACTGCGGATAGGCCCCTCCCGCAGCAAGGACCTCCTCTTCGGGGGACGCATGCTGTCTGCCGGCCAGGCGTGGGAGATGGGGCTGGTAACCACCCTCGCCGCCGACGACGACGCAGATGCGGCGCTCGACGCGATCCTGGACACCTGGAAAGGAGTCTCGGCGTCGTCCCTGAGGGCATCAAAGGCAGCGGTGGATGACGGCCTGCGCCTGCTCACTGAGGCCGGCCGCCGGGCGCCGCGGGGTCCGGCCGCGGATCCTGTTGAATTCCAAAGCCGGGTCCAACGCTTTCTCCATCGTCACCGAAGCAGGCCATAGCCGGCGCCGCATGCTGGGAACGCATTCCCCCCTCCCACGCCACGCGGATATGGGCAGGAGGGCCCGCCTCTACCGGTCCTTGCTTCCGGAACGTGCGTGGAGCGCTGCCGCGAGGTAGGGGGCGGTGCGGCTGTTGCGGGAACGCGCGACGGCGGCAGGGTCACCAGCGGCGACAATGGTGCCGCCGGCGTCACCGCCGGCGGGCCCCAGGTCCATCACCCAGTCGGCACCGGCAACCACGTCCATGGCGTGTTCCACCACGATCACCGTGTTGCCGGCGTCCACGAGGCGGTTGAGCTGCGCCATCAGGAGCTGGACGTCGGCCGGGTGCAGTCCCGTGGTGGGCTCATCCAGCAGGTACAGGGTGTGCCCGCGGCGGGCCCGTTGCAGTTCGGTGGCCAGCTTGATGCGCTGGGCTTCGCCGCCCGAAAGCTCGGTGGCAGGCTGGCCCAGCCGGAGGTAGCCCAGCCCCACTTCCTGGAGTGTCTGCAGGGAGCGGGCGGCAGCGGGAAGCCCGGCCAGGAAGCCGGCGGCGGCGTTGACCGTCATGCCCAGCACCTCCGCGATGTTCCTGCCCTGGTACGTGACCTTCATGGTTTCGGGGTTATAGCGCGAGCCGTGGCACTCAGGGCACGGGCCGTAGCTTCCGGGCAGGAAGAGCAGTTCCACGGCCACGAAGCCCTCTCCCTGGCAGGTCTCACACCGTCCACCGGCCACGTTGAAGGAAAAGCGCCCGGCGCCGAAACCGCGGGCCCTGGCAGCCTGGGTGGCGGCGAACTCCTTGCGGACGGCATCGAACAGTCCCGTGTAGGTGGCCAGGTTGGACCGCGGGGTCCGGCCGATCGGTTTCTGGTCCACTTTCACCAGGCGGTCGATCAGCTCCAGCCCGGCTATGTGCCCCACGCTCAGCGGTCCGCTGCCGTCCTCGACGTCTTCTTCCGGCTCTTCGGGTGCCGGCCCGGTGCCCGCCCCGGGACGCAGTGCGGCGCCGGCAACGTCGGCGAGGACCCGGCTGACCAGCGTGGACTTCCCGGAACCCGAGACACCTGTGACCGCTGTCAGGACGCCGAGTGGAAAGGACGCGTCCAGGTGCCGCAGATTGTGGCGGCTGACGTCCCGCAGTTCCAGCCACCTGGCCGCTTCCCGCGGCACACCCTTGGTGGTGGCAGCATCGGCGTCGACCTTTGTCGCTGGTGGGCCGCCGGGGAACAGGAACGGCCGCGTCACGGATCCAGCCACTGCCTCGAGGCCCTGCACGGGCCCGCTGTAGAGCACCTCCCCGCCGTCTTCGCCGGCCCGTGGGCCCACATCCACAAGCCAGTCCGCCCGCCGGACCATGTCCATGTTGTGCTCCACCACGAACACGGAATTTCCTGATGACTTGAGCTGGTCCAGGACGGCGAGGAGGGGTTCGGCGTCCGCGGGGTGCAGGCCGGCCGAGGGTTCGTCCAGCACGTAGATCACGCCAAACAGCCCTGACCGGAGCTGGGTGGCGATCCGGAGCCGCTGCATCTCCCCGGGCGAGAGCGTGGGCGTGGCCCGCCCCAGCGCCAGGTAGCCCAGCCCGAGTTCCAGCAGCACGTTGATGCGCTGCAGCAGGTCGCGGGTGATGGCTACGGCCACTTCGTTGGACTCGGATGACTGCTGTCGGGACGCGGTTCCCGCCGTGGCCAGGGTGGTGGTGGGGCGGATAATCTCCGCGAGCTCGGCCATGGGCACCGCATTGAGTCCGGAAATGGTGTGCCCGGCGAAGGTCACCGCGAGGGCTTCGGGCCGGAGCCCGGTTCCGCCGCACCGCGGGCATGGTCCGGTCTCCATGAAACGCAGCACCTTGTCCCGCATGGCGGGGCTTTTGGAATCGAGCAGCGTGTGCATCACATAGCTCCTGGCGCTCCAGAACCGGCCCTTGTACGGCTTGGCCACGCGGTCCCGCTGCGGCGTCACTTCCACGACGGGCTGCTCTTCGGTGAACAGGATCCAGTCCCGCTCCTTCCGGGGCAACTCCTGCCAGGGAACGTCCACGTTATAGCCCAGGTGGGTCAGGATGTCGCGCAGGTTCTTTCCCTGCCACGCCCCGGGCCACGCGGCGATCGCGCCGTCACGGATGCTCAGGGTGGCGTCCGGAACCAGCGACGCTTCGCTGACAGTGTGGGCCGTTCCCAGGCCATGGCATTCCGGGCAGGCACCTGCTGCAGTGTTGGGGGAGAAGGCATCCGAGTCCAGGGGCGCTGCGCCGGCCGGGTAGCTGCCGGCCCGGGAGAACAGCATGCGCAGTGAATTGGACAGCGTGGTGACGGTCCCCACCGTGGACCGGGACGTTGCCGTGCCCCGGCGCTGTTGGAGCGCGACGGCGGGCGGCAGCCCGCTGATCTGCTCCACCTTGGGGTTGTGGCCCTGCTGGATGAGGCGGCGTGCATAGGGCGCCACTGACTCGAAAAACCGGCGCTGGGCCTCCGCGTAGATAGTGCCGAAAGCCAGGGACGACTTGCCCGATCCGGAGACCCCGGTGAACGCCACAATCGCATCCCGGGGCACGTCCAGGTTGACATTCCGCAGGTTGTTTTCGCGGGCGCCGCGCACCCGGACGAAGCCGTCTTCGGTGTGGTCCAGCGTTGGGGCAGGAAGGTTCAGCCCGGTCAGTTCTTCAACGTTCTGTTTGGCATGCACCACTTCGACTGTAGTAGTCATCCCCTCCCGGCCGGAACTCCACGGGACCTGTCGGGACGGCGCAGACGGATTTACACTGAAGCATTCCGTGACGCTGGCAGGCTGGGAAGCTGGCCGGGGAACAGAAGACCAAACTACATATTTTGGAAGGGCCGGCCATGGGCAACGCGTCGCAGGGAGCTAACAGGGCAGTATCGGAGGCGGCGTCGGCAAGCCGCAGTCCGGCGGTACGCATTCTGGCCCGTGCCGGATTCGTCTTCATCGGCCTGGTCCATATCCTGATCGGCGCCATCGCCCTGCAGTTGAGCCAGGGCCACGGAGGAGAGGCTGACCAGTCCGGGGCCATCGGAGCCTTGGCTTCCAAGCCCGGCGGCGGGATCCTGCTCTGGGCCGGTGCTGTTGCCTGCGCCGGGCTTTCACTGTGGATGGTCAGCGAGGCCTTTTTCGGGGCCCGCTCACAGAGCGACCCCAAAAAGAAACTAAAGGAGGCGGCCACTGCAGCCGGAAAAGCAGTGATCTTCGGTTTCCTGGCTTTCACATTTGCCGTCTTCGCCTCCGGCGGCAGCAAGAACTCCAGCCAGTCGGCCAGTGATTTCACCGCAAAGTTGATGGCAGCGCCCGCGGGGGTGGTCTTCGTCATCGCGGGGGGACTGGCGATCATCGCTGCCGGCATCTATTACGCCTACTGGGGCATCACGCAGAAGTTCATGAAGGACCTGCAGGACCCGGGGGATGCCCGGACGGCCGTCGAGTGGATCGGAACCATCGGCTACGCGGCCAAGGGCGTGGTGCTTGCCGTCGTCGGTGTGTTGATCATCGTGGCAGCCGCAACCGCGGACCCCTCCAGATCCTCGGGCCTGGACGGTGGGCTGAAGACCCTCGGCTCGCAGCCCTATGGCGTCTTCCTTCTCGCCGCGATCGCCGCGGGGCTCATCTGCTACGGGGTGTATTCCATGGCGCGGGCACGCTACGGAAAGTTCTAGGCGCTGCCCGGGGACGGGCCGCTGCCAGGGGGTACCTAATGCCCTAAAGTTTCTGTGCAGTCGCTGTGCATCCTGTTGATCTGGTCACGTTAGCCCTACAGTAATCCCACAATTGCCTACGATGGGACACGGACCAAGACAGACAAACGGGGGCAGCGGCCACGCTGCTCCCGGCGAAGCCAGGCAGGAGGCGGCGCACCCATGCAACACAATGTGCTGCTTCACGGGCACCCCGCCCGGCTGGTGACGGCCGGTGTGGCGGCCGTCCTCCTGGCTGTAACGTCGGGAAGCGCAGCCCACACCCAGCCCCAGGCCGCGGGGGCACCTCCGGTCCGCGTTGTGGTTGTGGGTGATTCGCTAAGCACCGGCCACGGCACCTCGCCGCAGGAGGCATGGCCGGCGTTGATGCGGACGGACCCGCAGGTAGCGGGCCTGGAAGTGGTCAACGCTGCAGAGGACGGGAGCGGTTACCTCAGCCTTGGGGACTACAACGGGACATTCGGAACCCAAGTGGATGACTTCGTCACCCCGGACACCGGGATCGTGGTCTTCTTTGGCTCGGAAAATGACCTTGGCTATGCCTCCGCCGACGTTGGCGGCGCCGCGCTCGCCGCCATTGACCGGGCTGAAGCCCTTGCCCCCGAAGCGAGGATCATCGTGGTGGGGCCGCCGTCGTACACCGCGGAGCCAGACCCGGGGCTCGTGGACATCAGCGACCAGCTCAAAGCAGCTGCCCTGCAGGCGGGCGGTGAGTTCGTGGATCCCATCGCCGAGGGCTGGATCAGCGGTGACTTTGACGACCTCATCGGCCCCGACGGCGATCATCCCACAGTCCTGGGCCAGCACTACCTGCTGGAGCACATCGGTGCTTATCTTGAGCAGGCGGCCCCGGCGGCGGCCGCGGCGCAGGGGTGTCCGGCGGCCCAGTAACCTCCGCCGCCTCAGATCAGCGGCCAGGGGTACCGCATGCCGGTGCGGTCCACGGGGAGTACCTTTTCCCGCAGGATGCGTTGCACCCGGCGCTGGAGCGCGGCCACTTCGGCGGGCTGGAGCAGCGCCGCCACCTCGGCCGGGACAGCGACGGCCAGCGGACTGATGTCCCCGAGCAGCTTTTCCGGAATGGGGTCGCCGGCGAAGTCCCAGATCACGGTGCGCAGCTTGAACGCGGCCGAGAAACACAGGCCATGGTCAATGCCCCAGATACGGCCATCAGTTCCGCGCAGCACGTGCCCGCTTTTCCGGTCCGTATTGTTTGCCACGTAGTCGAACAGGGCCATCCGGGCCAGCGCGGCGTGGGTCTCCGGGGAGTCTTCGTACAAGGTGAAGTAATGTTCCTGGAGGTCGCCCTCGATGAACCACTGCAAGGATCCCACTCCCAGCGGCGCGTCCGTGCGGACCACCGTGGGCGGCACTATTCCCCAGTCCAGTGCTTCGCTGAGAAGGTACGCGGCGCACTCCCGGCGGTATAGGCCGGCGTCGAAATCTGCGAGTGGCCGTTCGCCCGCCTCCGGCTTGTAAATGGCCCAGGCGGAATCCCCGGCGCAGGAAAGCTCCGCGAGGAACGTGGCGTTGCTGCCGCTCATGATGCGGCCTAGCAGCTCAACCCGGCCCTCGTTGAGGAGGGTCAGCTCCCGCCCGGACACCGTACGCCCTGTGTGGCCGCGTCCCGCGGCCATCCGTTCCATCCCAATCCGTGGAGCATCACGTAGGCCTCAGCCTGGCGAGGGGTTCCGACGTCGAATTCACCATGAGCACAGCCGGCGCCTTCCCATCCGCATACGAGATCGCCGAGACCGACGCCGGGCTGATCATGATCCGCTGGAAAAGGTCCAGATGGGTGCCCAGGGCGTGGGCCACGGCCGCCTTGATGGGGTCGGCATGGGAGAAGCAGACCACGACGCCGCCTGGGTGGGCGGCGCGGAGGGTATCCAGCGTGCCGACCATCCGGGCCTGCATCGCTGAAAATCCTTCGCCGTTGGGAAAGCGGAAAACCGATGGGTTGTGCTGGACGGTTTGCCACTCAGGCAGGCCCGTGAGGCCGGCGAGCGCGGCGCCGGTCCAGTCACCGAAGTCGCATTCCAGGAGCCCGGCTTCCACAGCCACCGCCGTTCCTGTGCGGATGGCAGTGGGCTCCGCAGTCTCGCGCGCACGCTCCAGGGGCGAGGAATAGATGGCCTCGACGGGCAGGTCCCAAAGGCGTTCGGCAACCGCGTCGGCCTGGGCGCGGCCCCGCTCGGAAAGATGCAACCCCGGAGCCCGGCCCGGCAGGACCGTGCCCGTCGTTGGCGTCTCGCCGTGCCGGACCAGGAGGATCAGCGTGCTCTCTTCAGTCATCAGCAACCAGCCTAGCGCCCGCTGCGTGCCCCGCGGCCCGCAAGCCCCGACGGGGACCGCTGGCGAATCCCTTGGCCGCCACGCTGCATCAAGGAAAGTGGAGGAATCTCTCGATTAGCTGGAGGGCGGGGACTACCGTAGAGGGGTGACTGATCGCCCCGATATCTATACCGTTGGTGAACTGCGTGCGGCAGGGTACGTCCACAAGGACCTGCGCCACGAAATCCGCGACAATCTCCTCGCCGCCCTGGCTGAGGGGCGTGACCCCTGGCCGGGCCTGTACGGCTTCAGCCGGACCGTGATTCCGCAGCTGGAGAGGGCCCTGATTGCCGGCCATGACATTGTCCTGCTGGGCGAGCGGGGGCAGGGCAAGACACGCGTGCTCCGTACCCTTGCCGGGTTGCTTGACGAGTGGTCTCCCGTGATCGAGGATTCGGAGCTGAACGAGCACCCGTTTGAACCGATTACCGAACAGTCCCGTGCCAGGGTCCTCACTGAAGGGGACCGGCTGCGCGTGGCATGGCGGCACCGTTCGGAGCGCTACGTCGAGAAGCTCGCAACGCCGGACACGTCGGTCGCGGACCTCATCGGGGACGTGGACCCGATGCGGGTGGCCGAGGGCCGCCGCCTGGGGGATCCTGAAACCATCCACTACGGGCTTATCCCGCGCTCAAACCGCGGCATCATCGCGATCAATGAGCTTCCCGACCTTGCCGAACGCATCCAGGTGGCCATGCTCAACGTCATGGAAGAGCGGGATATCCAGATCCGCGGCTACGTGCTGCGGTTGCCGCTCGACGTACTGGTTGTTGCATCGGCAAACCCGGAGGACTACACCAACCGCGGCCGGATCATCACCCCGCTGAAGGACCGCTTCGGCGCGGAGATCCGGACCCACTACCCGATCGACCTGGAGGACGAGGTCTCGGTCATCCGGCAGGAAGGCCGGCTGGTGGCCGACGTCCCACCCTTCATCCTGGAGATCCTTGCCCGCTACACCCGGGCACTCCGGCAGTCCCCGGCCATTAACCAGACCTCCGGCGTCTCCGCCCGCTTCGCCATTGCCGGGGCTGAGACGGTGGCCGCGGCGGCACTTCGCCGGGCCAGCCTGCGGGGGGAGGATCAGGCCGTGGCGCGGATCATCGACCTCGAACCGGCAGTTGAAGTACTGACCGGCAAAATCGAGTTCGAATCGGGCGAGGAAGGGCGCGAACAGGGCGTCCTTGACCACCTGTTGCGCACCGCCACCGCCGAAGCCGTCAGGGCGCACTTCCAGGGCCTGGACATGGGCCCGCTCGTGGCAGCCCTGGACGGGCACCGGACCGTCACCACCGGCGAACAGGTCACGGCCCGCGAGTTCCTCGGCAACCTCCCGTCCCTGAACGGCTCAGGCCTCTACGACGACATCGGGCGGCGCCTGGGTGCGGCGAATGACGGACAGCGGGCCGCCGCCGTCGAACTGGCACTGGAAGGCCTGTACCTCGGCCGGCGGATCTCCAAGGGGTCCGACGACGAGGAAACCATTTACGGCTAGGCACAGGAGGCATCATGCCCATCCACAAGCGGTCCGCCAAGTACGGCCGGTATACCGGCGGCCCGGACCCGCTCGCGCCGCCGGTGGACCTGGCCGAGGCGCTGGACGCGGTCGCCGAGGACGTGATGGCAGGCTACTCGCCGCGCCATGCCCTGCAGGAATTCCTGCGGCGCGGCGGCCGGAACCGTGACGGGCTGGACGACCTTGCCCGGCGCGTCCAGCAGCGGCGACGCGACCTGCTCAGCCACCACCGGCTGGACGGCACCCTGGACGAAGTGAAGAAACTCCTGGACACCGCTGTGCTGGAAGAACGCAAGCAACTGGCGCGCGACGCCATGATGGACAACACCGACCGTGCCTTCCGGGAAATGCAGCTGCAGAACCTTCCGCCCTCCACGGCCGCGGCGGTCAACGAGCTTGCGTCCTATGACTGGCAGTCGGGGAGCGCCAGGGAAGCGTATGACAGGATCAAGGACCTGCTGGGCCGGGAAGTGCTGGAGCAGCGGTTCGCCGGAATGAAGCAGGCGCTGGAGAGCGCCACCGATGAGGACCGCGAGGCCGTGAATGCCATGCTCCGGGACCTCAATGAGTTGTTGGGCAAGCACCGGCGCGGCGAAGACACGGATGCCGACTTCCAGGAGTTCATGGCAAGGCACGGGCAGTTCTTTCCCGAGAACCCGCAATCGGTCGAAGAGCTGGTGGATACCCTGGCCCAGCGCGCCGCCGCGGCCCAGCGGCTCCTGCAGTCAATGTCCCCGGAGCAGCGGGACGAGTTGATGCAGCTGTCCGCCCAGGCCTTTGGCTCACCTGAACTGTTGGCCCAGCTCAGCGAACTCGACGCCGCCCTTCAGGCGCTGCGGCCCGGGGAGGACTGGACGGGATCGGAACGCTTCGAAGGGCAGGAAGGACTGGGGCTGGGGGACGGCACCGGCGTGCTGCAGGACATCGCCGAACTCGACGAACTCTCTGAACAGCTTTCCCAGTCCTACAGCGGCTCCCGGCTTGATGACCTGGACTTGGACGCCCTGGCCCGGCAGCTTGGTGAAAATGCGGCCGTGAGCGCACGCACCCTCGCGGAGATCGAACGCGCCATGCAGGATGGCGGCTACCTGCGGCGCGGCGCGGACGGGGACCTCAGGCTGTCGCCGCAGGCCATGCGGCGGCTTGGGAAGTCACTGCTCCGCGATGCCGCCAGGCAGCTGTCCGGCCGGCAGGGAAGCCGGGACACCAGGATGGCCGGGGCCGCCGGGGAACAGACGGGCTCAAGCCGGCAGTGGGAGTTCGGTGACGCCGAACCCTGGGACGTCACCCGCACCATGACCAACGCCATCCGGCGCACCATGGCCGACGGCGGTGATCCGGCCCGCGGACTGCGCCTCGCCGTCGGTGACATCGAAGTGGCGGAGACGGAAGCCCGAACCCAGGCGGCGGTTGCCCTGCTGGTGGACGTGTCCTTTTCCATGGCGGCCGAGGGGCGGTGGGTCCCCATGAAGCGGACCGCCCTCGCCCTGCACCACCTGGTGTCCACCCGCTTCCGCGGGGACAGGCTGCAGCTGATCACGTTCGGCCGTTACGCGCAGTCCATGGACATCGGGGAACTGACGGCCCTGCCTGCCCTCCGCGAACAGGGAACCAACCTCCATCACGGATTGCTGCTGGCAGGCCGCTTCTTCCGCCAGCACCCGTCCATGCAGCCGGTCCTGCTGGTGGTCACGGACGGTGAGCCCACCGCGCACCTGCTGCCGGACGGGGACTCGTGGTTCAACTGGCCGCCGGACGCGGAGACCATCCGCGCCACTGTTGCCGAACTGGACCGCCTGGGCCGCACAGGCGTCCAGGCCACGTTTTTCCGCCTGGGCAACGACCCCGGCCTGGAGCGGTTCATCCAGCGGATGGCGCAGCGGGTGGACGGCCGTGTGGTGGCGCCCGAGGTGGGCGACCTTGGCGCTGCAGTGGTGGGGGAGTACCTGCGTGCCCACGTCCGGAGCGCCTACGCCGACGGCGAATGGTTCTGATTCGTCGTTGGGTCCAGGCGGCAGCCTCCACCTTCGCAGCCGGTTCCCCTTCGGCAGCCCGGGCGGCGTCGGGGGTTCCCGCCGGGCACCACCTTGCCGGGCTCCCGCGCCGGGAATAGCATGGCCGGCATGAGCCGGCTGATGGTGGACATGATCGTCACCCTTGACGGATACGCCTCGGGCGAGGGATGGCCGGGCTGGTGGGGCCTGGAGGGGCCGGAATACCTGGCCTGGCTGCAGCAGGAAGCGGAGAAGCGCTACACGATCCTGCTGGGCGCCAACACCTACCGCCTCATGTCCGGGATGTCAGAGCAAGGCGCCGGCGGGGGCGAAGGATTCTCGGAGGACGAAAGTGCTTCCCTGACGGCCCTCGCCGCCGTTCCCAAAGTGGTGTTTTCCTCAAGCCTAACGGCACCCCTCCGGTGGCCGAACTCCGAACTGGTGGCCGGCGATGCGGTCGAAGCCGTCAGGCAGATGAAGCAGACCCATCCCGGGCCGTTGAGTACCCTGGGCAGCCTCAGCCTCTGCCGTTCCCTGGTGGCAGCGGGCCTCGTGGACAGGTTCCGGCTGGTTGTCTTCCCCCTGATCACCGGCCGCACCGGAAGCGAACGGATTTACGACGGCTACCCTGATGTGGCCCTGGAGATGGTGGACAGCAGGACCTTCGATGGCCGCCTGCAGCTGCTCGAATACGTCCCCCGCGTGATCGACCACCCGCCTCTCAGCGGAGGGCGGTAATCACTTCAACGGTCCAGGCGTGGGCGACGGCAACCATTGCAAATGCTTGAAGCTTTAACTAATTGGGGCTACGATTGCTTTAATCTTCAACTATCTCCCTGCAGAACACCGAGGCCCGCAATGACCGCTGTTGTCCATTCCGCACCGCCCCTGGCCCACCTGCCTGCGGCGACGATCCGCTCCCAGGTCACCGTGCCCCTGCGGTTCCCGGACGGCTACCGCACTTCCGCCGATGTCATGACATTCCATGGGCTGGCTGACGGCAGGGAACATCTGCTGCTGGCCCTGGGCGAGTGGGAGGACGGGCTGCTGGATGGCGCAAAGATACCGCTGGTCCGGCTGCACAGCGAGTGCATGACAGGTGACGTCTTCGGCAGCGAGCGCTGCGACTGCGGGCCGCAGCTCCGGGAAGCGGTGGAGCGCATTGCGTCCACCGGGGGCTTCCTCCTCTACCTCCGCCAGGAAGGCCGCGGCATCGGCCTCTACCCAAAACTCGATGCCTATGCCTTGCAGGACGAGGGCCTGGATACGTACGACGCCAACCTGGCCTTGGGCCACGGCGAAGACGAACGTGACTACACCGCGGCAGCGCAGATGCTCCACGCCCTCGGCGCCCCCACCGTACGGCTGCTCAGCAACAACCCGGACAAGGCTGCCCAGCTGGCCGCGCGCGGCATCGCCGTCACGGAAAAGATCCCTACCGGGGTCCATGTTTCGGAGGCCAACTCCCGGTACCTCGCCGCCAAGCGGGACCGTACCGGCCATACGCTGGAACTCAGCCCGGCCGGCGTCGTGCCTCCAGCAAAGGGTGCCGCCGGACGCGTTCCTGACCACGCCGAAATGCTTGCCCGCGTGGAAGCCATGATTCCTGGACTGCGGGCCAGGGCTGAAGAAACGGAAGGGCTGCGCCGCCTGCCTGGGCTGACGGTGCAGGCACTGCAGGAAGCCGGCGTCTTCGGCATGCTGGCACCCGTGGCGGTTGGCGGCTACGGAATGGGCGCGCGGGCGTACGGGGAGTCCGTCAGGGTGCTTGCCACGGGCTGCGCCTCCACGGCCTGGACTGCCGGACACCTGGCCGAGCACGCGTGGATGCTGGCCCGCTGGCCCCGCACTGTGCAGGACGAGGTATTCGCCGGCGGGCAGGTACCGCTCGCTGCCGCGACCAGTGCTCCCGTTGGTGCGGCAAGGAAAGTTCCGGGCGGCTACGCCATTTCGGGCCACTGGAGTTTTGCCTCGGGCATCATGCACTCACGCTGGGCCCTGCTGGCCGTGCAGCTCGGCGGGGTCCGGCTGCAGGCGCTCGTTCCGGTTGCGGACCTGGAGCTGCTGGACGCCTGGCACACCGACGGGCTGAGGGGGACCGGCAGCAACGACCTCCGGGCGGACGGGCTTTTTGTTCCGGACCACCGCGTGGCGGATTGGGCGCTGCTCAGTGGCCCCGACAACCCCGGCAGCCTCGTGCACCGGGACCCGTCGATCCACACGCCCATGGCCACCCTGCTGAACCTCGTGGCCCCTGCCGTGGCGCTGGGCTCCGCGGAGTACGCCCTGGAACTGTTCCGGAACCAGTTGCTGGCACCGAAAGAAAGGAATGGCGTCGCAGTCCGGCCGGCGGATTCGGTGCTGGCCCAGGCCCGCTACGCCAGGGCGTCGGGAGCCGTGGCCACCGCCCAACTGCACTGGCAGGCAGCGCTCTCCCTGCCGGCGGCAGGCGGGGATGCGGCCGGTCTTTCGGAAGGGCAGCGTGCCTCGTTCCGGCTCGCGCTAGCCCTCAGTGCGGAGGCCGCGCAGGAAGCCGTCCGCCTGGCAGTGGCGGGTTCGGGCGGCAGTGTCCATCGGCTGTCCCACCCGCTGCAGCGCATCCAGCGCGACGTCAGTGTCC
This sequence comes from Arthrobacter liuii, assembly GCF_014639275.1. Lineage (GTDB taxonomy): Bacteria > Actinomycetota > Actinomycetes > Actinomycetales > Micrococcaceae > Arthrobacter > Arthrobacter liuii. The sequence goes on from NZ_BMFW01000003.1 coordinate 91,826, forward strand.
TGGCAAACCATCCCACCCTGGGCATCGACCCCATCCTGGAGCAGGCCGGCAGGGGCTTGCTGGGCCTGGGAATCACAACGCGGTCCTTCTAGGCGCCACGGCGGCGCGTCCTGGCTGCTGCCCCGCTGGCCAAATCCGTGTCAGGATCAAGGTATGCCCCAGCGCCTCATGCTGCTTGACACTGCCTCCCTGTACTTTCGCGCCTTCTACGGGCTGCCGGACACCATCCGCCGCCCGGATGGAACGCCGGTCAATGCCGTCCGCGGGCTGCTGGACATGATCGCCAGGCTCAGCGCCGACTATCAGGCCACACACCTGGTGGCCTGCTGGGATGATGACTGGCGGCCGCAGTGGCGGGTGGACCTGATCCCTACCTATAAAGCCCACCGGGTGGCCCAGGCAGTGCCGGGCGGCACCGACATCGAGGTGGTGCCGGAAGGCCTCGAAGCGCAACTGCCCATGATCCGCCGGGTCCTTGGGCTGGCAGGAATCGCCATCGTGGGAGCGGCTGAACACGAGGCCGACGACGTTGTGGGCACCTACGCCAGCCAGGCCGGCTTTCCGGTGGACGTGGTCACGGGCGACCGCGATCTTTTCCAGGTGTGTGACGATCAACGCAGGGTCAGGGTGATCTACACCGCCCGGGGCATGAAGAACCTCGAAGTCATCACGGAGGAAACCGTGGTGGCCAAATACAAAGTCCTTCCGCAGCAGTACGCCGACTACGCCACCCTGCGCGGGGACGCCTCCGACGGGCTGCCCGGTGTGGCAGGGATCGGCGAGAAGACGGCGTCGTCCCTGCTGCTGAAGTACGGAACCCTCGAAGGTCTGCTGGCAGCTGCGGACCTGCCCGGGGCCGGTGTGTCCGGACCAGTCCGGGCCAAATTGTCCGCCGCCGCCGCGTATCTCGAAGCAGCCCCCGCCGTCGTCCGCCTGGTGCGCAACCTTGAGCTGCCCACCCTGGACGAGGCGGGCGCCCGGCTCCAGCCTGTGACGGGCGACCGGCGCGGGGAACTGGAGCAGCTGGCCGCCGACTGGAACCTGGGCGGCTCGGTCCGCCGGCTGCTGGCAGCGCTGGACCGCCGGGAGTAGCCGGCCCGCCTGGCGGGGAACTGATGACGCCGGATGTACGGGCATGACCTTTCATGGCGCTGCGCGTCCGTGCGTTTCGCACGGCTTGAATAAGGCAATTTGCCGATGGTTTGGTGAGGTAACGATCCAGACGAGAGGCCATTCCATGACAGCCACTTCAGACCTTGCTCCACGCCGGCTTCGGGATATTTTCGGAACATTCGCCAGCGGCCTGACCGTGATCACAGCTTCCACCCCCGACGGGCCCGCCGGTTTCACTTGCCAGTCCTTTGCATCGCTCTCACTCGACCCGGCCCTGGTGACGTTCAGCCCCGCGCGCACGTCCACCACCTGGCCGGCGCTGCGGAAAGCCGGTTCGTTCACCGTTAACGTCCTCCCCGCGGAACTCCAGCACCTGGCGGGACAGTTCGCCCGCTCGGGTGCGGACAAATTCGCCGGGGTCGGCCACGCGTCCTCCCCGCTGGGCAATCCCGTGCTGGATGACGCGCTCGCCTGGATCGACTGCGAACTCCACGCAGAATACGACGGCGGCGACCACACCATTGTGGTGGCTGCGGTGCGGCACCTCAATGCCCGGCTCGACGCCGAACCCCTCCTGTTCTTCAAGGGGCGGTACGCCGGGCTCACCCCGGCCGAGCGCCTCCTCGAAGCGGCGGGCTGACCGGCACCCGCCAAATCCCCGGGAGGGGAGAGGACGCCTGGCCGGTGGGTCCGTGGCCTTTCCTGCTATTGCTTCAGGCCCACCAGGTAGTAAGCTTGCTGAGCATCACTAGTAAGCTTGCTGATTAAATGGGATGGGAACAGGAGCCATGGGCGCAATCTTAGGTACGGCCCTGTCACTGATGCTGGCTGTTGGCGGCGCGGCTGTGGCCGCAGAAGGCGGCCCCGCAGCCGCACGACACTACCTGGCCGGCCACGTGATCCTCGGAGTGGGCATCGGCCTATTGATCGCCACCATCCTGAGGGCCGGCGTCCGCATTCTCCTGGCACGCCCTGCCTCCCAGGCGCGGATGTCCGCAGCGCTGCCGCCAACGTCGGATACCGCCACGGTGACTGTACTGCCTGTCCGCGCTGCACCCGCCGTCCCGTTGCGGGGCAGGCATGCCGCCTAACGGGGAACCGCCGCCCGGACATACCTTGACGGAGGAGGAGGCGAAGTCCGCACCCGGCCGCCGTCGAGGAGCCCGTGCCCTGATCCTCCTGTGCTGCGCTGTCATTGCCGCACTGGTTGCCGGTGCTGCAGGCGTCCGTTCGGGCAACACGGACGACAACGCGCTGCGGGGTTTCCAGATCCGGGTGTTGAGCATCAGCCAGGCCGCGGCCGAAAACAGGACGGACGGGGCCCTGGCTGCCTTGCAGGCGCTGGAGAAGGACCTTGGCGAGGCGGCAGCGGCCGGGCGTGTGTCGGCCGCTCGGTACCGCGGCATCGAGACCGCGCTCGCGGCCGTCCGGGCGGACATTGCCACGCAGGTGGCAGCGTCGGCGGCATCGTCCGGCACCCAACCGGACACAATCGCAGTGTCCCCTGCGTTGGCAGACACGGCACAGGACGCGCCCGCTCCCGCGGAACCGGCCGTTCCCGCTGTGGCCCCGGCGCCGGCCACCGCGCCGGAGGCTCCCGGTTCACAACATTCAGACGCTGCCAAGGACGCCAAAGGCAAAGGTAAGGGCCAGGGTAAGCCCTGACAGCGGAGGAGAGCGTCCCCGCCAAGGCAGAATGGACAGATGACCCCTCCTGACGGCATCCCCGCCGCCAACGCCTTCAACCTTGGTGCCATCGGTGCCGGACTCGCTTTCGAAGGCACCCTGCCCGCGCTGCAGGAGGCGCTGGAACGCGCCGGCTCACCGGGGGCCGCCATTGTGCAGGCGCCGCCGGGAACCGGCAAGACCACGCTCGTTCCGCCGCTCCTCGCAAATCTTTGCGGCCGGTCCGGGCGCGTCGTCGTCACCCAGCCACGGCGTGTCGCCGCCCGGGCCGCCGCCCGCCGCCTCTCCGCACTTGACGGCAGCCGGCTGGCGGGCCGCGTGGGCTACACGGTCCGCGGGGAACGCCAGGCGGGCCTGGACACCCTGGTCGAGTTTGTCACCCCGGGCATCCTGTTGCGCCGCCTCCTGGCCGACCCCGGGCTCGACGGGATCGCCGCCGTCGTCCTGGACGAGGTGCACGAACGCGGCCTGGAAACCGACCTGCTGGTCGGCATGCTCGCGGAGGTCCGCGCGCTGCGCGGCGACCTCGCTGTCGTCGCCATGTCCGCAACGCTGGACGCCCCCAGGTTCGCGGCCCTGCTGGGGGCTTCCGACGGCGGCGGCCCGGCGCCCGTCGTCGACTGTCCTTCCGTCAACCATCCGCTGGAAGTGCAGTGGCACCCGGCACCGGCCGCACGGCTGGACGCCCGGGGAGTGACGCGCGCCTTCCTGGACCACGTCGCCGCGGCGGCCGCTGACGTCCACGCCCGTGCACTTGCCGCCGATACGTCAGCGGATGCGCTCGTGTTCCTGCCCGGTGCCAGGGAGGTCTCCCAGGTGGCAGCAGCGCTGCGCAGCAGGCTGGGCCGCCGGGTGGATGTGCTGGAACTCCACGGCCAGGTGGGCGGCCCGGAGCAGGACCGGGCGGTGTCGGGCCGTGGACCCGGGGACCCGCCGCGGATCATCGTCTCCACGGATCTTGCCGAGTCCTCCCTGACAGTGCCCGGCGTCCGGCTGGTGATCGACTCCGGGTTGGCCCGGGAACCGCGGCGGGACTCAGGCCGGGGCATGAGCGGGCTGGTCACGGTCTCCTGCTCCCGTGCGTCCGCGGACCAGCGCGCCGGCCGCGCCGCACGGCAGGGCCCCGGGACGGTGGTCCGCTGTTATCCGCAGCAGGCGTACGGCGCGGCTCCTGCCCACGTGACGCCGGAAATCAATGTTGCGGACCTGACCGGAGCCGCCCTCACCCTCGCCTGCTGGGGCGCGCCCGGCGGGAAGGGGCTCGCCCTTCCGGATGTGCCGCCCCGCCAGGCCATGGCGGACGCCATGGAGGTGCTCCGGGAGCTGGGGGCCGTGTCCGACGACGGCCAGGTGACGACAGCGGGCCGGGCCCTTGCGGCAGTCCCCGCCGATCCCCGGCTTGCACGGGCACTGCTCGACGGCGGCACTGCCACCGGGCAACAGCGGGCCGCCGGGGTGGTGGCCGCGCTCTCCGAAGACCACCGTGCGCCGGGCGGCGACCTGCCCCGCCTGCTGCTACAGCTCCGTGCTGACACCGGCCCGGCAGGAAGGCGCTGGGCAGAGGAGTCCAAACGGCTTGCGGCCCTGGCCCGGCGGCAGAAGGCCGGTGCCGCGGTGATGCCCGCCATCCCTGCAGGGGACCCCTTAGCCGTTGGCGCCGTCGTCGCCCTGGCCTTTCCCGACCGCGTGGCCCGCCGTGTGCCCGGCGGTGAGGGCGCGGGGCAGTACCTGCTGACCTCAGGCACCAGGGCAGGCCTGCCCGCAGGCAGCACGCTGTCAGGCCACGAATGGCTGGCCGTGGCCGAAGTATCCCGCGCGGAAGGCAGGGACGCGGCCGGCACCGGTGCCGTGATCCGTGCCGCGGCGCCTCTTACCGCCGCCATGGCCGAATCGGCCGCGTCGCACCTGCTGACCGATACGGTGGAGGCAGAATTCAGCGGAGGCCGGTTGAGCGCGCGCCGGACCAGGCGGCTGGGTTCCATCGTGCTCTCGGCAACACCGGTGCGTCCCACCGCCGAACAGGGGAGGAAGGCGGTGGCGGCCGCGGTGCAGTCAGGAGGGCTGGCGGTCCTGCCATGGTCGACGGCGGCGGCTTCCTTCCGGCGCAGGCTTTCGTTCCTGCACCGCGGGATGGGAGGGCCCTGGCCCGATGTGTCGGACGCGGCGCTGCTGGCCCGGCTGGAAGAGTGGCTGGGGCCCGAGCTGGCCGACCTTGCCGCCGGGAAACCGGTCGGCTCGATAGACCTGGCGGACCCCTTGCGCCGCCTGCTGCCCTGGCCCGAAGCCGCGCGGCTGGACGAGCTCGCCCCGGAAGTCCTTGGAGTCCCCAGCGGCTCCCGGGTCCGGATCGACTACCCGGAACCAGGGGATGACGGCGCCGCGCCTGTGGTGGCGGTGAAACTGCAGGAGTGTTTCGGCCTGGCCGAGTCCCCGCGGCTGCTTGGCGGCCGTGTCCCGGTCCTGTTCCACCTACTCTCCCCGGCCCGCCGTCCCCTTGCGGTAACGGATGACCTGACCTCTTTCTGGTCGGGCCCCTACACTCAGGTGCGCGTGGAAATGCGGGGCAGATACCCCAAGCACCCCTGGCCGGAGGACCCCTGGTCAGCCCCGGCCACCGCACGCGCCAAGCAGCGAAAGTAGCCATCTTCCAAAGACCTGGTACCCGGCGGGCCCGCGCGTGAGATCTCCGATACACCGCCGAAACGTTCCGTCGACCCGGTGAAACATGCGCTGGCTAGGCTCCTTTCCATGTGGATTGGTGCAGTCCATGCACCGCCAGGAAGGACGGAACCATGTTTCTCTTGAACAGCCTGAATCTCTTGCTCGACGGCCGCGACCACGAGGCACGGCATTACGGCGCCGGGGCCCCCGGGGAGGGTGCCGCGCCCGGCACGTTCCCTGCCGGCCAGCTCACCTCCGCCGCCTGGGAGGGGTGGTGGCACGAGGACGCTGCCTGGCGGCCGGCCACCACCACATGAAGGTTTACTCCGGCAGCCCGGCCTGGGCCATGAGTTCCGTGAGCCAGGGGCGGTGTTCGCGGTGGAACGTGATGCCCTCCGGCAGTCCTTGAACGGAAGGCACGGAACCGACGATGTCGATCGTCATCCGGCTTCCGGCGATCGGAGCGTTGGTCAGGTGCACATCGCCGTAGGATGCCGGCAGCACGGGGTCCAACCAGAAACCGCCGCGGGACACGTGCGCGTCGTACCGCATGAGGCTGGTGATCAGCATGATCGGGGTGGTGGCCGCCCAGGCCTGCGGGGAACACGCGGTGGGGTACGGAACAGGCTCCGTAACCTGCTCCCTGCTGAACCCGCAGAAGAGTTCCGGAAGCCGGCCGTTGGAGTAGCCGGCTGCCTCCAGCAGGGCGGTGGAGATGCGCTGCGCCTCCTCGACGAAGCCGTAGCGCAGCAGGCCCGCGGCAATGATGGCGTTATCGTGCGGCCATACTGACCCGTTGTGGTAACTGGCCGGGTTGTACGCGCCCATGTCGGCGCCCAGGGTCCGTACGCCCCACCCGCTGAACATCTCGGGCGACATGAGACGCTCCGCCACGGCCGGCGCCTTGTCGTCATCAATGATGCCGTGCCACAGGCATTGCCCCATGTTCGAGGCGCAGGCGTCCACCGGTCTCTTGTCGCGGTCCAGGGCTACGGCGTAGTAACCGCGCTCGGGCAGCCAAAATGCGTCATTGAACCTTTTCTTCAGCTGCGCCGCCTCGCCGGTGAGCCTCGCGGCCAGCGGTGCGTCCCCGGCGTCGTACGCCATCCACGCCTGGACAGCAGTGCACTGTAAACCAATGCCTGCACCTCACACAGTGCTATCGGCGGCTTGGCCAGCGTACCGTCGGCGAAGTTGATGCCGTCCCACGAGTCCTTCCACCCCTGGTTGATCACGCCTTGGTCATTGAGGCGGGAATATTCCACGAACCCGTCGCCGTCCTTGTCGCCGAATTCCCGCACCCAGTCCAGCGCACGGTCGGCGTGGGGGAGCAGGGCGGCAATGGTGTCCCTGGCGAAACCCCAGCGGCTCACCGATCCCACAGCCATGACGAACTGGGGAGTGGCATCCACGCTGCCGTAGTAGACCGATTTGCCGCCCAGGGCCAGTCCGCTGGAGACTCCCAGCCGTACCTCGTGCAGGATCTTTCCAGGTTCTTCCTCACTCATCGGATCCACCGCTTTGCCTTGCCGGTCAGCCAGGGTCTGCAGGGTGCCCAGTGCCAGGGACGGGTCCACGGGGAGGGCCATTTCCGATGCCCAGAGCGCGTCGCGGCCGAATAGGGTCATGAACCACGGCGCCCCTGCCGCCACCACGATCCGCTCCGGATGCGCGGGATCCTGGATGCGGAGTGCGCCAAGATCGTCATAGCTGCGCCGCAGGGTTGCTTCAATGGACCGGTTGCCCATGTGGAGTTTGGGAATCTTGGCCACCCACTCCCGCCGCCGGCGGTCGCTGGGCGAGATATCAGGCGCTGCGGGCTTCTCGAGGGGCGAAGCCGGTGCAGGGGCGTCGCCGCTGACGGGGACTACGCTCAGTTGCGTGCTCCAGTGGCCATGCGGCGGGACAAGGGCCTGGTAGGTCAGGACATCGGTGGTGGCGGCGGCGCCATCGCCACGGACGATCACGCGCTTGAGGACATCGTGCCAGACCGCACTGATGGTCAGTGAGTCGCCGGCGTGGTGGCGGGATTCCCGCCAGTGCCTTTGGATCCGGGCCTCCTTCACCTCGAAAAGGTCGGCGAAGTCCGCCTCGGCCCTGACGGAGACGGTGCACTGGGCCGGCTCGGAGGAATAGTTCCGGATGGTGATGTCCTCCATGATTCCGGTAGCAACTTCCCGCAGGCGCTCCACGACCAGGGGACTGTCTGCATATCCGTCCGAGCGCGGAACCCGGCCGATGAACAGTGCACGGTACGGTTCCTTCACCTCGGCGGCCAGCGGTTCAAGGGCCGCGCCATTGACCCGCAAATCCCAGCGGGACAGAATGCGGGTGTCTTCGTGGAAGGCCCCGTGGGGATGTTCGGGATGGATGTCCCCGTTGGCGAGCGAGATACAGAAGCATGCGCCCTCTACGAGCGTGATGTGTCCCGCCCCGACGGGTCCCGCGGCGGTGTCAGCGTTCCATCCAGCCATCCTGCGCTCCTCAAACGGTAGGTTCTTCCGCGGCCGCCGCTGCGGCCCGGGAACAGCGTTGCCGTGGTCCAACGAGATAGACGCTACGCCTCCGGCCATCAACATGTAAGAAACGGAAAATGCCCCGCCCGCAGCAGTTGGGGGCAGGGTCAGCGCTGGAGCCCTGGGGTACCGTCCCTGATGAAGCGTGCCACGGCGGCGGCCAGGGACGCGCCCACCTCGTCGGCGGGCCGCTTCCTGCCTGCGACCGCGAATGAGTGGTCCCCGCCCTCCACCCACTGCAGCACGGCGTTGGAACCGATTCGTGACACGACGTCCGCCAGGATATCCGGGGTGGCAAAGGCATCGCGGGTTCCCTGCAGGAACAGCATGGGTGTCGCCATCCCATACAGGTGCTCGTCACGGAGCTTCTCCGGCTTCCCCGGGGCGTGAAGCGGGTAGCCCAGGTACACCAGGCCTTCAGCGTCCATGCCCCCGGCAACGGCCATGGACGCCATCCTTCCCCCGAACGACTTGCCCGCCGCCCAGACCGGGCCCCTGTCTCCATTGGCGTCCGCCTGCGAGCGGGCCGCGGCCATCGCGGCCCGCCAGGCGGCGATGGCCAGTGGCGGGCGGTCAGGGAACTTCCGCCCTGCCTCCCGGTACGGGAAATTGAAGCGCAGCGTGGCCAGGCCCAGGCTGTTCAGGGCGTCGGTGAAACCGCGGAGGAACGGGTGGTCCATGCCGGCGCCTGCGCCGTGCGCCACCACCACAGTCGCGGCGGGATCCGCGGGGCGGGCGTAGACGGCGGAAAAGGAGGTATCGCCGGCGGCGATGGTGAGCTGCTGGTCGGATGCTGGCATGGCTCCATCATGCCGGAGGGCTGCCAAAATGTGCCTGGCTGTGCCCATTGCGGGGTGTACGTTGTCCCCATGGCGAGCGAACAGACCACCATCACAGTCCAGGGTCCCAACGGGCCGCGCGCGATGCGCATTTCCAGTCCCAGCCGCGTTCTCTGGCCGGACCTCGGCCTCACGAAGCTGGACCTGGTGAATTACATCTGCGACGTGGGGGAGGCGTTCATCGCCGCCAACGGGGACCGGCCCGTGGCACTGCAGCGGTTCTCCGGCAATGTCGACGGCGAGCAGTTCTTCTCCAAGAATCCGCCCAAGGGAACGCCGGACTTCATCCGGTCCGTCAAGGTGGTGTACCCCAGCGCAAGGTCCCACCCGCAGCTGGTGTTCGACGAGCCCGCGGCAGCCGTTTGGGCCGTCCAAATGAATACCGTGGTGTTCCATCCCTGGCCGTCCCGCGCCGACAACACGCACAACCCGGACCAATTGCGCATCGACCTCGACCCGCAGCCCGGAACCGACTTCGACGACGCCATCCCCGCCGCCCTGGTGCTGAGGGAGGTCCTGGCCGAGGCTGGGCTCACCTGCTTCATCAAAACCTCCGGGAACCGGGGCCTGCACGTTTACGCACCCATCGAACCGACCCGGGAGTTCCTGGATGTCCGCCACGCCGTGATCGCCGCTGCCCGGGAAGTGGAGCGGCGCATCCCGGACAAGGTGACCACGGCCTGGTGGAAGGAGGAACGGGGCCGACGCGTGTTCCTGGACTTCAACCAGGCCAACCGCGACCGCACCATCGCCGGCGCCTACAGTCCGCGGGCCCTCCCGCACGCCCCCGTGTCCTGCCCCGTCACCTGGGACGAACTGGAACACGCCGACCCCAGGAACTTCACCATCCTCACCGTTCCGGAGCGGCTGAAGACTGTGGGCGATCCGTGGGCGCAGTTCAATGCCGTCCCCGGCACCATCGATACGCTGCTCCAGTGGTGGGACCGCGACTGCCAAGCCGGGCTGGGAGAGTTGCCCTTCCCGCCCGACTACCCCAAGATGCCCGGCGAACCCCCGCGGGTGCAGCCCAGCAGGGCACGCAAGCAGGACTGACCGGACCGTCCGCAAAGGGGCGCTTTGACGCGGACACGCCGGCCGCCGTCGTAGTTCACGACGGCGGCTGGTCCCAAAGTGCCCCGCGACGGCCGCCGGGCGGCTGCCTGGGCTGACGGCGGTTACTCGAACCGGGACGGATCGCCCATGCCCCGCCGGACAACTTCGGCCACTCCGCTGGAGAAATCCACCACGGTGGTCGGCTCGGCGCCGCAGTCCCCGGCGTCGATCACGGCATCCACCTGGTGGTCCAGGCGCTCCTTGATCTCCCAGCCCACAGTCAGTGGTTCCTCCTCGTCCGGCAGCAACAGCGTGCTGGACAACAGCGGCTCGCCCAGCTCCGCGAGCAGCGCCTGGACCACGCGGTTGTCCGGAATGCGCACTCCCACCGTCTTCTTCTTGGGGTGGAGCAGGCGCTTGGGAACCTCCTTGGTGGCGGGCAGGATGAACGTGTAACTGCCCGGGGTGACGGCTTTGATGCTGCGAAAGACGTCATTGCCGATGTTCACTAACTGTCCCAGCTGCGCGAAGTCCCGGCAGACCAGCGTGAAGTGGTGCTTGTCGTCCAGGTGCCGGATGCTCCTGATCCGGTCCAGGGCCTCCCGGTTGCCCATCTGCGCCCCCAGGGCGTAGCAGGAGTCAGTGGGGTAGGCGATCAGGCCGCCGTCACGGATTATCTGCACCGCCTGCGCAATGGCGCGGGGCTGGGGATCCTGGGGATGAACATCAAAGAATCTGGCCATGCCCCCGAGCCTACGTTCCTACTGGCCGCACCGCACCATGTCCGCGGGCAGCGTGCCTGTCCGGCGTACGCTTAGCCCACGTGCACCCACGGCCGGTGTGGGCTACCGTTTCGTTCCCTGGAATTCGGTGATGAACAGGGGAGTCGTCCCCTTCCGGCCTGCTGCGGGATGGGGCAGGATGTTGTCTGCCCCGGTTCCGGCCAATGCAGTTCCGCCCCTGTGAAGGAGACCCCGTCATGCCAACAATCCTCAATCCCTACCTCAGCTTCCGGGACAACGCCCGCGACGCAATGAACTTCTACCAGTCCGTGTTCGGCGGCGAACTGACGCTCAGCACCTTTGCCGACTTCCAGGCCAGCGAGGACCCCGCCGAAGCGGAGAAAATCATGCATGGCATGCTGACCACCACGCAGGGTCTGGTGCTCATGGGCGCCGACACCCCGAACAGTATGGAGTACCACCCGGGTTCCTCCATTTCCATCTCCCTCAGCGGCGACGATGAGGCGGAGCTCCGCGGCTATTACCAAAAGCTCAGCGGCGACGGGGGAGCGGTGACCGTTCCCATGGAGAAGGCGCCCTGGGGTGACGTCTTTGGCATGTGCACCGACCGGTTCGGTGTCTCCTGGCTGGTGAACGTCAACGGAGCGCAGGCAACGGCGGCGCCCTGACGGCCGGGCGGGCGGCCAACGGGCGTGCTTGCAGCCCGCTCCGCCCGCCGGATCTGTCCTTGCTTCTTGAGGTCAGGCCCCGGGACTGCGACGATTATCGGGTGAGGCCCCTTATGGAGTTCCTGTCCGACAAATGGTGGATGGTGTTTCCACTGATGGCTTTCGCCAGCCGCTGGGCCAGCGGCTGGCGGCGCGCCGGGGAACGCCGCCACCGGCGCCAGGTTGAACTGTACAAGCTGAAGAACCAGGCGGCGGAAGCAGAAAAGGCGTCAGCGGCCGAAGTACAGGCGCTGATGGCCACGCATGACGCCACCAATCGCCGGTGGCTCGAATATGAGCTGGACGTGGGCAAGCTCATCGACTTCCCCCTCATGACCGACGTCCGCGAACCCCTCACCGTGGCCTTCCTTCGCGCCAAGCGGGAAGCCGACGGCCAACGCCCGGAGTCCGCCGAAGACCTTCGGTCCGCCTCCGGCCTGGACGCCTACCGGCAAGCAGTCAACAATTTCGCGGTGGCCCTTGACGTGGCGGAGCGCGAAGCCAGGCGGATCAGGGACAGCAAGTTCAGCGGACCCGAACGTGAACGGCTGGCCACGGCACGGAAGCTCCTGATGATCGCGGAGAACCAGGCGGCCACCCCGGCCGAACGGCAGGCTGCCTACAAGCGGGCGCGGCGTGAGCTGGACGGCCTCATCGTCCTCCCCGATGTCACCCTGGCGGCCCTTGAGCAGAAGATCGCCCTGGAACTGGACGCGGCCCCCCGGCCGCCGCAGTTCCACCAGGGCTGAAGTTCCTGCAAGGTGCAGCGTGGGCCGCACGCTTTATCTCGATGTCGACGGCGTGGTCTGCCCATTCGGCCCGGAAGGGACCACCGGCTGGGGGTCCGCGTGGCAGCGCGTGGACGCTGGCCTGTTGCCCGTCGCCTTCGCTGCCGAACTCGTGGCCGGGCTGAACTCCCTGGCCCTGACGCCCGGGCTGCGTTGTGTCTGGCTCACCAGCTGGGAGGAGTTGGCGCCCCAATACCTGTGTCCCGCCGTCGGACTTAGGGGCAGTGACTGGCCGTACCTGGCCGCGGACGGGGCTGGCGGCGGTACGGGCTGGTGGAAGCTCCGGGCCATCCAGGAAGACGTCGAAGGCGCCGGGCCCGACGCTGTCGCGTGGGTGGACGACCAGCTGGCGTTCGAGGCGGAAGCGCAGCAGTGGGCACGTTTCCTGGGCCGGCGCATCCTCACTGTCTCGCCCCATCCCCGCCACGGAATCACGCCTGCTGAACTGGACCGGCTCCGCTCATTCCTGGCCTGTCCCGTGTTTTGACCTCCCGCCGGGGACGCGTACGATCGATAAGGTTTCCCGCCGATTGTGCCATCGCCGCAAGTCATTTCAGATGAACAGTTCGTGAACTATGCTGTGCAAGGCGGCCGGGTTAGAGAAACTGCTGAACGTCGACTCTGCAGATTGGGCAACAGGTGGATATCACCTTCATGGTGGCGCTGGTCATCGGACTGGCACTATTTTTCGACTTCACGAATGGCTTCCACGACACCGCGAACGCCATGGCAACGCCCATCGCTACGGGTGCCATCAAGCCCAGGACAGCGGTGGCCCTCGCAGCCGTACTGAACCTGGTGGGCGCCTTCCTTTCCACTGAGGTGGCCAAGACAGTGTCCGGCGGCATCATTCGCGAAGGGTCCGGCGGCGTCCAGATCACCCCGGACATTATCTTCGCCGGGTTGATGGGAGCCGTCTTGTGGAACATGGCCACCTGGCTGAAGGGCCTGCCGTCCAGCTCATCCCACGCACTCTTCGGCGGGCTCATCGGCGCGGCCATCGTGGGCGTTGGATTCAGCTCCGTCAATCTTGAAACCCTCCTCCAGAAGGTCATCCTTCCGGCAGTCTTTGCGCCGGTGATAGCGGGGCTTTCGGCCTACGTCTGCACGCGCCTGGCCTACGCCCTCACCTCACGCCAGGATCCCGAGACCGGCACCAAGCTCACCCAGAAGCGCGGTGGCTTCCGTACCGGCCAGGTCTTCACCTCCAGCCTGGTGGCCCTGGCCCACGGGACCAACGACGCCCAGAAGACCATGGGCATCATCACACTGGTCCTCATCGCCGCCGGAACCCAGGCGCCCGGCTCCGGTCCCCAGCTCTGGGTGATCACCGCGTGCGCCCTCGCCATCGCGGTTGGCACCTACGCCGGCGGCTGGCGCATCATCCGCACCATGGGTTCGGGCCTGACCGAGGTCAAGCCCGCCCAGGGCTTCGCGGCCGAGACCAGCACCGCGTCCTCCATCCTCGCCTCCTCCCACCTTGGCTTCGCCCTTTCCACCACGCAGGTGGCATCCGGTTCCGTGATTGGCTCCGGAATGGGACGCCGCGGTACCACGGTCCGCTGGAACATGGTGGGCAAGATCGCGCTCGGATGGATCTTCACCCTGCCGGCAGCCGGCATCGTGGGCGCCCTGACCGCCCTCTTGGTGAAGACCGGCGTCGTGGGCGTACTCATCGCCGCCGTTGCCGGCAGCGCGGCAATCCTCTTCATGTTCTTCTACTCCCGCAAGTCCTCGGTGAGCCACCAGAACGCCGTCGAGGTCGAGGAAGCCGGCCAGGCTGTCCGGTTCGCCAAGAAGAAGGCCTTGGCACGCGCCCGGGCCGAAGCCAAAGCCAAGGCGCAGGCCGATGCCGGCGCCACCAACCCCAAGGAGAACCAGCGATTAAGTGGTTGGAACTCCTGACCGTTGCCGGCGCCACCCTCGTATCCGCCGCAGTTGTAGTGACCCTCTACTCGCTCGGCGTCCGGTTTACCGCCATCGCCGCTGACGCCCAGCAAACGTCCCCCAGGGTGAAGCGCTCCTTCGCCAATATCTGTTTTGCCTTGTGCGGCGCCGCTGTGCTCTTCGGGCTGTACCTGATCATCCCGTACTTCACCAAGTAGCAGCACCTTTGCCGGTTGGCTAGGCTGGGGCCATGCCGCGCATCCAGTACTTTGTGGCCGCGTCCCTCGACGGCTTTATCGCCACGCCCACGGACGACCTGGGTTGGCTGTTGCAGTTCGACGGCTTCGAGGGCGGGGCGGACAGTTACAACGACTTCATGGCCGGTGTGGGCTGCATCGTCATGGGCGGGGAAACCTACGCCTGGCTGATGGAGCACGAACCCGGCGCCTGGCCGTACGCGGGCACGCCCAGCTACGTTTTCACCCACCACGAATACCGTGCCCCGGACGGTGCGGACATCACGTTCGTCCGGGGTGACGTCCTGGAGTTCGTCGCTGACTTCCGGCGCTCCGCCGGGGACCGGAACATCTGGGTGGTGGGCGGCGGCAACCTGGCGGCCCAGTTCGCCGACGCCGGCCTCCTGGACGAGATCATCCTCTCCGTCATTCCCGTGGTGCTGGGCGGGGGAAAGCCGTTGCTGCCGATGAAGGGCCCGACGCCGCCGCTTCAGTTGGCTGCCTCCCGCACCTTGGGCCGGGGGATCGTCGAGTTGCGCTACCTGTTGCGTGCGGGGACCGTTCCGCAGCCCTGACGCGGGTTGCCTCAGCCGGCGTTGTCCCGGAGCAGGTTGGTGATCCGCGCGGTTGAAAGGCGCCGTCCCTGCGCGTCAGTCATGACGATCTCGTGGGTGGCCAACGTCCGCCCCAGATGGATCGCGGTGCACGTTCCGGTGACCAGGCCCCTGGCGATGGACCGGTGGTGCGTGGCGTTGACCTCGATGCCCACCGCGTGGCGTCCCGGACCGGCATGCATTCCGGCGGAGAAGGAGCCCAGGGTTTCCGCCAGCACCACGTGCGCACCGCCGTGGAGGATTCCTGCCACCTGAGTGTTGCCCTCCACCGGCATGGTGGCAACCGTCCGTTCCGGGCTCATCTCCAGGAAGTGGATCCCCATCTTGACCACCAATGCGCCGACGCCGAACCCGCCCAGCCAAGCGTGCATGTGGTCGGGAATTCCGGCGGCTGCGAGCTCTTCGGCGAAAGCGCCCGGCGTGAAATTGTCTGTCATGGCAACTAGGCTGGCACCTGTGAGTGAAACAACCAAACCGGCTCCTTTCCCGTCCCAGGCCATCGAGGAGGGAGCTGCCCTGCAGCCTTCGTCCCCGGCCCGCAGGCCTGCTGCAAAGGCCGCCACCCCCGCTGCCGGTGGGTCTGTTTCAGCTACTGACGCGCCCGTCATTCCCATCACCGACCAGCCCCGGCTGCTGGTCCTGGATGGCCACTCCATGGCGTTCCGCGCCTTCTTCGCGCTGCCCGCGGACAAGTTCTCCACCGCCAACGGCCAGCACACCAACGCCATCCACGGCTTCACCTCCATGCTGATCAACCTCATCAAGGAGCAGCAGCCAACCCACGTGGCGGTTGCCTTCGACGTCTCGGATGAGTCCACCCACCGGAAAACCGAGTACAGCGAATACAAGGGCGGCCGGAACGAAACCCCCCGCGAGATGAGCGGCCAGATCGACCTCATCGCGCAGGTCATGCAGGCCTGGGGCATCAAGACCATCAAGATGCCCGGCTATGAGGCCGATGACATCCTGGCCACCCTTGCCGCCATGGGCGAAAAGGCCGGATTCGAGGTCCTGCTCGTCTCCGGCGACCGGGACGCCTTCCAGCTCATCACTGACAACGTCTTCGTGCTGTACCCGCGGAAGGGCGTCAGCGACATCCCGCGGATGGACGCCGCCGCCATCGAAGCAAAGTATTTCGTCAGCCCGTCCCGCTACTCAGACCTCGCCGCCCTGGTGGGGGAGACGGCAGACAACCTTCCCGGCGTGCCCGGCGTCGGACCCAAGACGGCAGCCAAGTGGATCAACCTCTATGGCGGCCTCGAAGGCGTCCTGGAACACCTCGATGCCATCGGCGGCAAAGTGGGGGATGCCCTCCGGGAGAACGTCGACGCCGTCAAGCGCAACCGACGCCTGAACCAGCTCCACACCGATCTTGACCTCCCGGTCACGCTCGAAGACCTCTACCAGCCGCGCCCGGACCAGGCGGCGATGGAAGACCTCTTCGACCAGCTGGAGTTCAAGGCCATCCGTGGCCGGTTGTTCGCCCTCTACGGTGACGCCGACACCCCGGCCGCTGAGCGCGAAAGCATCGAAACCCCGGCGTACACAACCCCGGCCGGCGCAGCTGAACTGGCCGGCTTCCTGGCCGCAGGCGACGGCCAGCGCTCCGCCCTCGCCGTCGACCTCGTCCCGGGACGGATCGGCGAGGACGCCGCCGCACTGGCCATCGTCCGCGGCGACACCGCAGCCTACGTCGACCTCGCCGGCCAGGACGCCGAGGCTGAGAACGTCCTGGCCGCGTGGCTGCGCGATCCCGAGGCGCCCAAGGTGATGCACGGCTTCAAGGCTGCGCTCAAGGCACTGACGGCCCGTGGCCTGGAGTTGGAGGGCGTGGTCGATGACACCTCCATCTCCGGCTACCTCATCCAGCCGGACCGGCGCACCTACGAACTCGCCGAACTTGCCCAGCACCACCTCAACGTGGGGCTTCCCGCCGCCACCGCCAAGGCCGGTCAGCTGGAACTGTCGTTCGACGGCGACGACACCGCGGCCGCGGACGCCCTGGTGCAGGCCGGTGCCGTGGTGCTGGCCCTGAGCCGCTACTTCGAGGACGAACTGAAGGAACGCAAGGCAGGGGAACTCCTGTCAACCCTTGAGCTGCCGGTCAGCCGTGTCCTGGCGGACATGGAGCTCGCAGGCATCGCGATCGACATGGACAAGATGGACGAGCAGCTCGCCGACCTGGCCCGTGTCATCGACCAGGCGCAGGAACAGGCCTTCGCGGCCATCGGCCACGAAGTCAACCTGGGCTCGCCCAAGCAGCTCCAGACCGTCCTGTTCGACGAACTTCAGCTCCCCAAAACCAAGAAAATCAAGTCCGGCTACACCACCGATGCCGCGTCCCTGAAGAACCTGCTGGAGAAGACCGGGCACGAGTTCCTGGTGCAGCTCATGGCGCACCGCGAAGCCGCCAAGCTGCGGCAGATGATCGAATCCTTGAAGAAGTCCGTGGCGGAAGACGGGCGGATCCACACCACGTACGCCCAGAACGTGGCCGCCACCGGCCGGATCTCGTCCAACAACCCCAACCTGCAGAACATCCCCATCCGCAGCGAGGAGGGCCGGCGCGTGCGCGGCATCTTCGTGGTCAGTGCAGGTTACGAGTGCCTGCTGTCAGCTGACTACTCGCAGATCGAGATGCGCATCATGGCGCACCTCTCCGGGGACGCGGGCCTGATCCAGGCCTACAAGGACGGCGAGGACCTGCACCGGTTCGTCGGCTCCAATATTTTCCATGTCCCCACAGACCAGGTCACCAGCGCCATGCGCTCCAAGGTGAAGGCCATGTCCTACGGCCTGGCCTACGGACTGACGTCATTCGGCCTGTCCAAACAACTGGAGATCTCCGTCGATGAGGCCCGCACCCTCATGAAGGACTACTTCGACCGCTTCGGCGCCGTCCGCGACTACCTCCGTGGCGTGGTGGACCAGGCCAGGGTGGACGGCTACACCGCCACCATCGAGGGCCGCCGCCGCTACCTCCCGGACCTCACCAGCACGGACCGGCAGCTGCGCGAGAACGCCGAGCGCATCGCGCTTAACAGCCCCATCCAGGGCTCCGCCGCGGACATCATCAAACGCGCCATGCTGGGCGTCCACGCCGAACTGAAGGCGCAGGGCCTGAAATCCCGGATGCTGCTCCAGGTCCATGACGAACTGGTCCTCGAGGTCGCCGCGGGTGAACGGGCCGCCGTCGAGGCCCTGGTGACTGAGCAGATGGCCGCCGCCGCCGACCTCAGCGTCCCCCTGGAAGTGCAGATCGGCGTCGGACCCAGCTGGTACGACGCCGGCCACTAGGAACGGGGCGCCTCCGCCACGTTGTTCATGCTGGTCAGCGGCCGGATTCATTGACTAGGCTCGGGTAAATGGGTGATCTGAGCGGAAACTATGACATCCGGCGCTTTCCTGCCGTGTCCATGGGCAGTGCCGGCTACGCTGAAGCGGAGACGTGGGCCCGGGCGGTTGCCTTCGGCTTCCATGACTCCGTCCGTACCCCGGAGCATGTGGCGCGTTCCATGGCCACCTACGAAGCGGATGGCAGGATTTTCACGGGTGCCTACCAGTCGGGCACCGTTGCGGATTCCTCGCTCCCGGCCGAGGTACCCGTGGCCACCTTCGGGACGTTCCGGAAAACCCTCAACGTCGGCTTTGGTCGGATGCTTGAAACCCAGATGGTCACCGCTGTCACGGTCCGGACCTCGCACCGGCGGCGCGGCCTGCTGCGCCGGATGATGACCGAGGACCTGCAGGCGGCCAGGGATGACGGCATCGCGGTGGCCGCCCTCACCGCCTCCGAGGGCAGCATCTACGGACGCTTCGGCTACGGCGTCGCCAGCCTGGAGCGTTCCGTCAAGGTGGACACCACCTCCCGGTTCACCATGCGCCACCAGGCCACGGGGAGCGTGGAGGTGGCGGACCCCAAAGTCCTGCTCGAGGTAGCCCCCAAGGTGTTCGACCGGGTGCACCGCCACACCCCCGGCTCCCTGGGCCGCCAGCAATGGTACTGGCAGCTTGCCTCGGGATCGCTGAACCGGGAGGGCAAGGAGGACCCTGCCATCAAAGTGGCGCTGCACTACGGGCCGGATGGCGGGATCGACGGTTACGTCTCGTACAAGTTCCTCGGCTGGGAGCCCGCCCCGGTCACCGTGGAAGTGGTGGACCTCGTGGCCGCCACTGACCACGCCTACCTGGAACTTTGGCAGTACCTGGCGGCCATCGACCTCGTGGAACGCGTGTCCTGGAACGAGGCGCCGGTGGACGATCCCCTCGCCTGGGCGCTGGCGGACCCGCGCTGCATTGATGCCTCCGACAGCCGGGACATGCTCTGGCTCCGGATCCTCGATGTGCCGCAGGCCTTGGCGGCCCGGCACTACCCTTCCGAGGGAACGCTGATCCTCGAAGTGGGGGACCCGCTGGGCCTCACCGCAGGAACTTTCGCACTGGAGGTCCAGGGCGGCCAAGCCGCCGTCGAACGCGTTCACGCCGGGGCCGAGCCGGACCTGGCCCTGGATGTCTCGGCGCTGTCCTCGATCTACCTCGGCGGGGTCTGCCCGGTAACGCTGGCGGCCGCCGGGAGGATCGCCGAACGCACCAAGGGGGCCGCGCTCAAGGCGCGCCAGATGTTTGCGGTGGAACGGGCGACACACTGCCTGACCCACTTCTAGCGCCGGCACCGCTTTGACCCAAATTGTGGGCAGCGACTAGAATAAACGGGCGTGTACCACGTGCACGCACTTGCTGTCCCTCCAGGGGCCGCATTGAAAAGCAATCCACAAATCAGGATGACCCGGAGAATCCGTTGGATTCACCGCGAATCGCGCCTGCGTTCCATAACGCGGGCGCGCCGGTTTGCCTGACCGACTAACTATCCACAACGGAGCCCCTACTACATGACCATCACCTCCACCGAGAAGCCCGGTACCCCCGTAGTCGCGATTAACGACATCGGTACCGCTGAGGACTTCCTCGCAGCAGTCGACGCGACCATCAAGTACTTCAACGACGGAGACCTCGTCGAAGGTACCGTCGTCAAGGTCGACCGCGATGAAGTCCTGCTCGACATCGGTTACAAGACCGAAGGTGTCATCCCCTCCCGCGAGCTTTCCATCAAGCACGACGTTGATCCCGGGGACGTTGTCTCCGTTGGCGATCAGGTCGAAGCCCTGGTGCTCACCAAGGAAGACAAAGAAGGCCGCCTGATCCTCTCCAAGAAGCGTGCTCAGTACGAGCGTGCCTGGGGCGACATCGAGAAGGTCAAGGAAGAAGACGGTGTCGTCACCGGTACCGTCATCGAGGTTGTCAAGGGTGGTCTTATCCTCGACATCGGTCTGCGCGGCTTCCTGCCCGCATCCCTCGTCGAGATGCGCCGTGTGCGCGACCTTGCTCCGTACATCGGCCAGCAGATCGAAGCCAAGATCATCGAGCTGGACAAGAACCGCAACAACGTTGTGCTGTCCCGCCGTGCATGGCTCGAGCAGACCCAGTCCGAGGTCCGCTCCACGTTCCTCAACAAGCTGGAAAAGGGCCAGGTCCGTCCCGGCGTCGTTTCCTCCATCGTCAACTTCGGTGCCTTCGTGGACCTGGGCGGCGTGGACGGCCTGGTACACGTTTCCGAGCTGTCCTGGAAGCACATCGACCACCCGTCCGAGGTTGTCGAAGTTGGCCAGGAAGTCACCGTCGAGGTTCTCGAGGTGGACCTGGACCGCGAGCGCGTCTCCCTGTCGCTCAAGGCTACGCAGGAAGATCCGTGGCAGACCTTCGCCCGCACCCACGCCCTCGGCCAGGTTGTTCCGGGTAAGGTCACCAAGCTGGTTCCGTTCGGTGCGTTCGTCCGCGTCGAAGACGGCATCGAAGGCCTGGTCCACATCTCCGAGCTCGCTGTGCGCCACGTTGAACTGGCCGAGCAGGTTGTCTCCGTTGGTGACGAGCTGTTCGTCAAGGTCATCGACATCGACCTCGAGCGCCGCCGCATCTCGCTGTCCCTCAAGCAGGCCAACGAAGGCGTCGACGCCGACAGCACCGAATTCGATCCGGCTCTCTACGGCATGGCCGCTGAGTACGACGAAGAGGGCAACTACAAGTACCCCGAGGGCTTCGACCCCGAGTCCAACGAATGGCTCGAGGGCTACGAGAACCAGCGCGCAGCCTGGGAGCAGCAGTATGCTGACGCCCAGACCCGTTGGGAAGCACACAAGAAGCAGGTTGCCCAGCACGCTGCCGACGACGCGGCAGCTGCAACGTCCGGTGACAGCGACTCCGGCGCCACCAGCTACTCCTCCGAGCCTGCTGCCACCGACACCGGTGCCGGCACCCTGGCTTCGGATGAGGCCCTTGCTGCTCTCCGCGAGAAGCTGACCGGCAACTAATTGCCACTGGCCCGGACTTCCGGGCTTGAGCAACAGGCCCCCTGCCCGCAAAGGCAGGGGGTCTGTTGCTTTAAGGCGTTTGCTTTAAAGGTCGACGACGGCGCGTACCGTTCCGTCGTCGTCGGGCTTCAGCGCGGCCCCTGCTCCGGCAAGGAGGCGTTGCGCACCAAGGTTGCCAGCCAGCGTGCGGGCGACAACCTGCTCCAGTCCCGCCCGGCGTGCCTCCGCCAGGACAAGGCCAAGCGCCGCGGTGCCGATGCCGCGGGACCGGAAGCTCCGGCCGAGCCAAACGCCGGTCTCGGCTGTCTTCCGGCCGCCGCCATCAACGCGCTTGAGCCGGATAGACCCTGCGATGTTCCCGCCCGCCATGATGGCCCAGGATTTCTCCCCGGCTTCCCCGTCCAGGCCGTTCGCGGCGGCGCGGTGGTAGCTGAAGAACCAGGCCGTACGTTCCAGGTTCCAGCCCGGCCCGCCCAGAGGTGGGGCCACCTCGTCCGGGGAGGCTTCCCGTTTGGCCAGCTGCAGGAGCTGTTCCATCACCTTTTCATCCACGTCCGCCAGGTACACGAAGGGGACGTCAGGGGAGCGGGACATCGACCCACTCCGTTCCCTCGGGAGCCAGGTCGGCGCCGCCCGCCGTCAACAGCCGCACGTGTTCCGACGCCGCCGCAAGGACCCCGGCCTGGTCCGCTACGGCCACGCGGAGGACGGTGTCCTGGGCGCCGTAGCTTGTTCCGGCCATCACGAACCCCGCAGCCCGCAGGTCGTTCTCCAGCCGGCCGGCAGCGGCGTGCGGCACAGCGGCGGAGCAGATCCGAAGCCGGCTGCGGCGCACCATGGACGCCAATTCCAGTGCCCCCGAAACCGATTCGGAGTAGGCGCGCACCAGCCCACCTGCGCCCAGCAGCACCCCGCCGAAGTAGCGCACCACAACGGCACAGACGTCGCTGAGGTCGGCCACCCCTGGCGCGGTTTCCCTTCGGACCAGGGCTTCGAGCATCGGAATGCCGGCAGTTCCGGCGGGTTCGCCGTCGTCGCTGGACCGCTGGATGGTCCGGTCCGGGCCGATGATGAAGGCCGAGCAGTGGTGCCGGGCGTCATGGAACCCGCGGCGGAGGTCTGCAACGAGGTCCCGTGCCTCGTCCTCGGTGCCGGCCCTCCGTAGGACGGTGATGAACCGGGACCGCTTGATCTCGATCTCGTGGCGGAAATCCGGCCCGGCCGCCAGCGTGGTGTAGGCGCTGGTCCGGCTCTCTTGCTCCTGCATCCGGCCCAGTCTAATGCCGCTCCGAACCATGGCCCCGCCGGTTCAGTAGTGTGGGAGGGTGCTGAAGATCGGGTTGACGGGCGGGATCGCCTCAGGGAAATCGGTGGTGGCCGAGCGGCTGAAGGAGCGAGGCGCCGTGCTGGTTGATGCCGATGCGCTGGCCCGGGAGGTGGTTGAGCCCGGAACCGAAGGGCTGGAACGCATCGTGTCTGAGTTCGGCGAAGGAATGCTCGACGGCGACGGGCGGCTTGACCGGGCCCGGCTCGGCGAAGCGGTGTTCGGCAACGCGGAGCGCCTGGCGGCCCTGAACGCCATCGTGCACCCCTTGGTGCGTGCCCGCGCCGCGGCCATCACCGCGGCCGCGCCCGGTGATGCAGTGGTGGTCCAGGACATCCCCCTCCTGGTGGAGACCGGGCAGGGGAGTAGCTTTCACCTGGTGGTGGTGGTGGATGCGCCGGATGACGTGCGGCTGGAGCGTATGCTGGAGCACCGCGGAATGACCGCCGAAGCGGCCCGTGCCCGCATGGACGCGCAGGCCACTCGCGCGGAGCGGCTCGGCGCCGCCGACGCCGTCCTGGACAACTCTGGCACCGTGCAGCACCTGCTGGACCAGGTGGACCGGCTCTGGGACGGGCGCCTGGTGCCCTTCGCCCGCAACCTGGCGGCGGGGCAACGCGCACCGAGGAACGGCGGACCGTTCCTGGAACCGCACCGCCAGAACTGGGCGCAGCAGGCAGCGAGGATTGCAGCACGGCTGGCGGCGGCAGCTCCGGACCTCATCCTGGCCGTTGACCACATCGGGTCCACGTCTGTTCCCGGCCTCGCTGCCAAGGACGTCATCGACCTCCAGGTGGCCGTGCCGGATCTCGGGGTCGCGGCCAGGATCGCGCCTCTCCTTGCCGCGGCCGGCTTTCCGGCGGTTCGCGGGATCGAATCCGATACCCCTAAGCCGAACGCCCCCGATCCGTCCGAATGGTTGAAGCGGTTCCACGCCAACGCGGACCCCTGCCGCGCGGTGAATGTTCATGTCCGGCCGGCTGGCTCCGCCGGATGGCGGTACGCCCTGATGTTCCGGGACTGGCTGCGGAACGACCCGTCCGCGCTCAGGCTCTATGAGGGACACAAGGCGGACCTCGCAGCACGCTTTGCCAGTTCGGGCACCACCAGGACGTATGCGGAAGCCAAGGAGCCATGGTTCACGGACGTCGCCTGGCCCCGGATGTCCGCCTGGGCTGGGGCAACCGGGTGGGAACCGCCGTCGTACGCGTCCTGACGCCGGTCCCGCCCCAAGGATGTTCGCCGGTAACGGACGGGGCCGTTCGCTGTCGGTGCCCGGCTGTAAATTAGATCCATGAGCCTTGCGCAGGAAGTCAACCGTGTTGTAGCGCCCTTCGAAGTCATCAGCGAATTCAAGCCTGCGGGCGATCAGCCTGCCGCCATCGCGGAACTGACGCAGCGCATCAACAACGGTGAGAAGGACGTGGTGCTGCTCGGCGCCACGGGTACGGGTAAAAGCGCTACCACCGCCTGGCTCATCGAACAGGTGCAGCGCCCCACCCTGGTGATGGTGCAGAACAAGACCCTCGCCGCGCAGCTGGCCAACGAGTTCCGCGAACTGCTGCCCAACAACGCGGTGGAATACTTCGTCTCCTACTACGACTACTACCAGCCCGAAGCTTACGTGGCCCAGACGGACACCTTCATCGAGAAGGATTCCTCCATCAACGAGGAAGTCGAACGGCTCCGCCACTCAGCCACGAACGCGTTGCTGACGCGCCGCGATGTGATTGTGGTGGCCACTGTTTCCTGCATTTACGGCCTGGGAACCCCGGAAGAATACATTGCGGGGATGGTCACGCTGCGCAAGGGCCAGGAGATGAACCGGGATGCCCTGCTGCGGAAGTTCGTCGCCATGCAGTACGCCCGCAATGACATGGACTTCCACCGCGGCACCTTTCGGGTGCGCGGCGATACCGTGGAAATCATCCCGATGTATGAGGAACTGGCCATCCGGATCGAGTTCTTTGGCGACGAGATCGAGAACATCCACACCCTTCATCCGCTGACCGGGGAAGTCATTCGCGACGAAGAGGAAATGTACGTGTTCCCGGCCTCGCACTACGTGGCCGGCCCGGAGCGGATGGCACGGGCCATCAAGCGGATCGAGGATGAACTGGCCGACCGGCTGAAGGTGCTGGAAAGCCAGAACAAGCTGGTTGAAGCACAGCGCCTTCGCATGCGCACCACCTACGACCTCGAAATGATGCAGCAGATGGGCTTCTGCAACGGCATCGAGAATTACTCTTCGCATATTGACGGGCGCGGGCCGGGCACCGCCCCCCATTGCCTCCTGGACTACTTCCCGGACGACTTCCTGCTGGTGGTGGACGAGTCCCACGTGACCATTCCCCAGATCGGGGCCATGTACGAAGGCGACATGTCCCGCAAACGGAACCTGGTGGACTTTGGTTTCCGCCTGCCGTCCGCCATGGACAACCGGCCGCTGAAGTGGGACGAGTTCCTGGAACGGGTGGGCCAGACCGTCTACCTTTCCGCCACGCCCGGTAAATACGAGTTGGGCAAGGCGCACGGGTTCGTCCAGCAGATCATCCGGCCCACCGGGCTGGTCGATCCGGAGGTGGTGGTCAAGCCCACCAAGGGCCAGATCGATGACCTGCTCGGTGAAATCAAGACGAGGGTGGAGAAGAACGAACGTGTCCTGGTGACCACGCTGACCAAACGCATGGCCGAGGACCTCACGGACTACCTGCTGGGCCACGGCGTCAAGGTGGAGTACCTGCACTCTGACGTGGATACCTTGCGGCGCGTGGAACTCCTGCGCGAGCTGCGCATGGGGTCCTTTGACGTCCTGGTGGGCATCAACCTCCTCCGTGAAGGACTCGACCTTCCCGAGGTCTCCCTGGTCAGCATCCTGGACGCGGACAAGGAAGGCTTCCTGCGCTCGTCCACGTCGCTCATCCAGACCATCGGGCGTGCCGCCCGCAACGTGTCCGGTGAGGTCCACATGTACGCGGACCGCATCACCGACTCCATGGCCAACGCCATCGATGAGACCAACCGGCGGCGCGCCATCCAGGTGGCATACAACAAGGAACACGGCGTGGACCCGCAGCCGCTGCGGAAGAAAATCGCCGACATTACGGACCAGTTGGCCAAGGAAGACGCCGACACCGATGCGCTGCTGGGCAGCTTCGACTACGGCAAGGGCAAGCGCGGCATCACGGGGACAAACAAGGCGGGCGCGAAGAAGGGCGCTGCCCAGGTACGCGCGGACGGCCTGGCGGCGGCGCCGGCCGAGGACCTTGTGGGCCTGATCGAGCAGCTTACGGAACAAATGCACGGCGCCGCGGCGGAACTGCAGTTCGAGGTGGCGGCACGGATACGCGACGAAGTCAGCGAACTGAAGAAGGAACTGCGCCAGATGCAGGCGGCAGGCCACGCCTAATCAGGGGTTTCTTTTCCAGCACACGATTTCAGGCGCGGGCCTGGCCAATGGAACGGCGGGCACCCCGGGTGGGGTGCCCGCCGTCGCACTGTCTGATGCGGTGCCGCCGCCTTACTTCCTGGCCGAGTCGATCATGGCCTGTGCCTCCTGCATCAGGCCCTTGGCTGCGTCGGAGGGGGACTTGCGGTCGAAGAGGACATCGGTGCTATAGCGCTGGATCAGCGCCTGCACCCCGGAGGAACCGGTGGGAGGCACTGGAGGACCGCTTTTCAGGTCAGGCTTAATGTCCTTCAGGAATGCCGCAGCGGCCTTGTCCGCAGCCGTCAGCAGCGGGTCGATCGCCGTTTGGACGTCGGAGTTGGTGGGGAAGCCGCGCTCGGTCAGGATCGTTTTGGCCGAATCCAGGTTGTTGAGCATGTAGTTGACAACTTCAGCGGCTTCCTTGGGGTGCTTGCTGCGCGAGGAAACGGACCAGAACATGGACGGCTTGTAGGACATGCCGTTGTCCTTGGCGCTGCCCGTGGAACTGGGAGCGCGCAGGATCTTCACGTCGGTCTTCAGCGCCGATTGGAGGGCGTTGACCTGGTTGGTCCACCACCATGACATGGCCGTTTTGCCGGTGGCGAAGAGGGTCTGTTCGACCGGGGCGCTGATGTCCTCGGTGGCAATGTTGGCCGGAGGGGCGGCCCCCTGGTTGCGCAGGTTCAGCACGTTTTGGAAGAAGGATGTAGCGGTGGCCTCCTTGAAGCCAAGGCCCCCGTCCGCTGAGTACAGCGACTCGCCGTGCTGCATTGCCCACGTGTTCAGGTCGGAGTCGGTCAGCGAGTAGGAACTGCCGTAGTTGGCCTGGCCGGCCTTCCCCGCAGCCGCCGCAATCTGGGCGGCTGTCTTGGCGTAGTCGTCCCAGGTCCACGTTTTGTCGTCAGGGATGGCAACGCCGTAGTCCTTGAACAATTTGGTGTTGATCATCACGGCCTTGGCATTCTGGCCGGTGCTGAGGCCGTACTGCTTGCCGGTGACCTGACCGGACTTCAGGGCGTCCTGGTCAATCTTGGACGTCTCGATGTTGCTCTGCTTGGACAGGTCCAGCAGCGCGCCCCGGCCGCCGTACTCAGCGATGTAGGCCTGGTCCATCTGGATCACGTCCGGAGAATCATTGGCGGCCGTGGTGGTGGCAAGTTTGTCCCAGTAACTGCTCCAGACTCCGGGCTCAGCCTGGACCTTGATGTTGGGGTGCGTGGCCTGGAATGCGTCGATTACCTGCTGCGTCTCCTTGTTGCGCAGGTCGTTGCCCCACCAAGTGAAGCGGACGGTGACATTACCGCCGCTGTCGCTGGACGGGGAGGAGGAGCAGCCGGCAGCGAGCATCGCCACGGCGGCGGCCGTGGCGATCGCCTTGACTGCATTGCTAGTGCGAAGAGAAGTCTTCATTGACCCAACCCTGACTTTCTGAAAGAACACAGATCGGACGAGAAACCGCTTTCTCGTTTCGTGCGATTATTACAAGGCCAGCGGCAGGCGTCAACGGGTAGAGGGAAAACGTTATCCAAGGCGGGCTCGCCGGGCGTGGCCCGATACCGGCCTGGGGTAGAGTTAAAGGCACGTAGGGGAGTATCCCAAACGCTACGATCGTCAACACGCAGGGCACAGTTGCCCTGCCGGGCGTAGCGGGCCGCCACATCAGCACCAAGTGCACGGGCAGGCCGGAGAGACTTACACCGATTTGTGTACCCTGCGAAAGGCTTCCCTGTGCTCGATTTGCCCCTATGGTTCGAGGTCGGCTCATTTGTTGTCCTCGGCCTGATTCTCCTGACCGACCTCCTCCTTGTGGTCCGGCGCCCCCACGAACCCTCCATGAAGGAAGCCGGCCTGTGGGTGGCGTTCTACGTGTCCCTGGCCCTGGCCTTCGCCGGTGCCATGTTCGCCTTCACCGGGCCCGAGTTCGGCAGCCAGTTCGTCGCGGGCTGGATCACCGAGTACAGCCTGAGCATCGACAACCTGTTCGTGTTCATCATCATCATGGCCAGGTTCTCCGTACCCCGGAAATACCAGCAGGAAGTGCTGATGGTGGGCATCATCATCGCCCTTATCCTGCGTGGCATCTTCATCCTGCTCGGCGCCATCGTCATCGA
Organism: Arthrobacter liuii; assembly: GCF_014639275.1. Classification (GTDB taxonomy): domain Bacteria; phylum Actinomycetota; class Actinomycetes; order Actinomycetales; family Micrococcaceae; genus Arthrobacter; species Arthrobacter liuii. The sequence goes on from NZ_BMFW01000003.1 coordinate 119,899, forward strand.
ACAGTTCAGCTGGGTGTTCTACATCTTCGGCGCGTTCCTGCTGTGGACGGCATGGAAGCAGGCCCAGGACGAGGGCGAAGAGGAAGAGGACCGCGAGAATCCGCTGATTGCCAGGATCCGCAAGGTCATCCCCATGTCGGAGAAGTTCGACGGCGGCAAGTTGCGCACCACGGTCAACGGCAAGAAGGTCTTCACCCCCATGGTGATCGTCTTCATCACCATCGGCCTGACCGACCTGCTGTTCGCGGTGGACTCCATTCCGGCCATCTTCGGCCTGACACAAAGCCCCTTCATTGTCTTCACCGCCAACCTGTTTGCCCTGATGGGCCTGCGGCAGCTCTACTTCCTGCTCGGGGGCCTGATGAACCGTCTGATTTACCTGAAGCACGCCCTGTCCTTCATCCTGGCGTTCATCGGCGTCAAGCTTGTCCTGCACGCCATGCACGTTAATGAGCTGCCGTTCATCAACGGCGGACGCCATATCGAGTGGGCGCCTGAAATCCCCACCTTCGTCTCGCTGGCCGTCATCGTGGGCACCATCATCATTGCCGTGGTCGCCAGCCTGGTCAGCTCCAAGGCCCAGGCCGCCAAGGTGGACCCGCGGCTTGAGGAAGACGCCCGGAAGAGCCACAGCGACGCCGAGTAGGCGCGCGGCGGCCCCTTCGAATCCGGTGATCCCGGCCGCCTGCGCGGCCGGGATCACGCTTTAACCCCCTGCATGAAACCCCCATTTCAAACCCCTGTGGGAGGCGACGGCACACGACTATGCTCCGATCATGGCTGCCCGCACACTTGTGAAGGGACAGGGCGTGCGCCAAGTGCAGCGGCGCACCGTTGCGGTCTTGAGCATCGCCCAGGTTTTTGGTGGACTCGGGACGGGAGCCACCGTGTCCATTGGCTCCATCCTGGCCGTAGCACTCTCCGGTTCCAGTGCCTGGGCGGGCGCCGTTGCCACGGTGATGACCTGAGGGCTGCCGTGGCAGCACTGCCGCTGGCAGCGCTGGCGGAACAGCGCGGCCGCCGTACCGGCCAGGTGGCCGGGCTCTCGGCGGCTCTTGCAGGAGCTTTGCTTATGGTGCTCGCTGTTGTATCCGGTCTCTTCATCCTTTTGCTCCTGGGATCGGCAGGCATCGGCGTGGGCACCGCAGCGGGCCTGCAGGCAAGGTTCGCTGCGGTGGACCTCGCCGCCCCGGAACACCGTGGACAGGCGCTGTCCACCGTTGTCTGGGCGGTAACCGTCGGCGCCGCGGCCGGGCCCAACCTGATCCAGCCCGGCACGGGCGTGGGGACGGCGCTGGGCCTGCCTCCCGTTGCGGGTCCTTTCGTAATCTCCGGGGCCGGCCTCCTCATAGCGGCCGTGCTTCTCTTCGCCGTTCCACATATGCCGGGCCCGTGGTGAGCACTGCAGCCAGCGCCTGCCGCCCCTCCTGCCGGCGCCCCCGCAGGTGCCGCCAAGGGGTCGCTCGGCCGGGGGTTTCGGGCCATCCGCAGTTCCAGGATGGCATTGCTGGCGGTGACCGGCATCGCCACCGCCCACGCGGTGATGGTAGGCGTGATGTCCATGCCGCCGCTGCACCTGCAGCATTTGGTGGTAGGACCCGGTCGCAGGATGTTCGCGCTATCCCCGGTCATGGGTTGGCTGACTGACAGGGCGGGCAGGTTGGAAACCATCATGGTCGGGTTCACCGTTCTGACTGCCGCCGTGGCCGTCGCCGGGTTCGGGCAATCCTCAACCGCCGCGGTGGCCGCAGGACTGGCCCTGCTGGGCATAGGCTGGTCCGCAGCCACGATCTCAGGGTCCACGTTGCTGGCCGAAAGCGGCGCAGGAAGCCCGGGTGGCTGTCCAGGGCGTCTCCGATATGCTGATGGGCGCCGCGGGCGCCGCGGGTGGCGCAGTGTCCGGCCTGGTCCTGGGCTTCGCCGGTTACCTTGGCCTGAACCGGCTCGGCGGAACCATCGCGGCGGCTGTCCTGGCAGCGGCCGTCATCACGCGGACGTCACACCGGCAGTCAGCGGCCGCCTGACCGGACCATCCCCAGCAGGCGCGCGAAGATCCCCTCACCGTCGTCGGCGATTCCGTCGTGATGGAAGTCAGCAGTCTCCCAGACCTGCAGCCCCTGGACCGCCGCTGCTGTCTGCAGGGAGAGATCCCGGTCCACGTAGATGTCGTCCGAGTAGACAGCCGCTGCGGCGGGGACGGTGTTGGCGGCCAGTACCTGCGGGTCATAGAGCGCCTTCCAGTCCTGCTTGGCGGCCAGCAGTTCCGCCACTTCCTGGAGCGGCTGGAGGGCCGGGTCCTGCTCGAAATACCACGGGTACACCATCTCGCCGGTCAGCAGCAGCGGCTCGGCGTCCGGCCTGAACCAGGGCTTCTCGCCGAGCATCCGCCAGGCTGACCAATTGGTGGCCTGCCCTTGGCCGTAGATGGACTCGTGCATCAGCGCGTACAGCGGGTTGGAGCGGCGGGAGACCACACTGTGGAGCTGCTCCAGGAACGTGTCCGCAAGCCTGGGTCCGCCCGCAGTGTCCACGAAGGCGTCCTCCAGGAGGTAATGAAGGCTGTCCACGCGGGTGTTTCCGCCCAGGAATGCCCCCGCCATCTGGAACCGCTCCACGGTAAGGGCGCTGCCGTCGGGCAGGGGCTCCGGTGTGGACCGCAGGTGGCGGGCAATCCGTTCCACCGCGTCGCGGTCCTCCGGGTACCAGCCGAAGTATTCATCGTTCCGTGCCGCTACCCGCTGGTACGTGGCCCGGTACACGTCATCCGCGCTGCCGGTGAGTGGCGGCAGGCCGCCGGTGATGAGCGCTCCGCGCAGTCCCCCGGGGGCGAATGAGAGGTAGGACAAGGCGCAGAAGCCACCATAGCTCTGGCCGTAGACGGTCCAGGCGGGTGATTCCAGCGTGTGGCGGATCAGCTCCGCATCCGCCACGATCGAATCGGCCCGGAAGCGTTCCAGGTAGGCGGCCTGGTGGGCCGCTGACCCCCGGCGTGGCAGCGTGTTGCGGTCAAGGGGCGTGGAGAGGCCGGTGCCGCGCTGGTCCAGCATCAGGATTCGGAAGTCTTGCGCTGCGGCCTTGCTCCAGCCGCCCAGGGACCCCCACCTGTTGCCGCGCCCGCCGGGGCCGCCCTGCAGGAACAGGAGCCACGGCAGCCGTGCGGCGGCCTCCTCGCTGTGCGCCGCAGACACGTACTCCCGCGCGAAAACCGTGATGGTCTCACCCGCCGGGCCTCCGTGATCCGGCGTCCCCCGCCCCGGCGAAGCGTCCCCGGGAGGGGCGAAATGGTCCAGCGGGACCGTGAAGTAGTGCTCAAATGTGCGCATGCCACGGAATTCATGTCGGGCCCTGATCTCATGCCCGACGGCAGGGATCGCGCTCCGCTGTGCCTTAACCACGGACAGGAGCGGGAAGGGAGCCGGCGGACGGTACGCGGCCGAACTGGTCCAGCGCCTCGCCGGTGAGCCGGAAGGTGGACCAGCCGTCCATGGGGCGGGCACCAAGGCCGCGGTAGAAATTGATGGAGGGCTCGTTCCAGTCCAGCACGCTCCACTCCACGCGGGCATAACCGTTTTCGACGGCGATCGCGGCCAGGTGCTGCAGCAGCGCCTTGCCGTGGCCCTCGCCGCGGGCTTCCGGGCTCACGTAGAGGTCTTCGAGGTAGATTCCGTGCACGCCCTCCCACGTGGAGTAGTTCAGGAACCACAGCGCAAAGCCCTGCACATCGCCTGCCGCGTCCTCAGCCATGGCCGCGAAAACGCGGGGGTTCGCGCCAAAGAGCACCTGCTCCAGCAGTTCAGGAGTATTCCGGACGGCGTCGGGTTCCTTCTCGTAATGCGCCAGTTCATGGATCATTCGGAGGATCGCGGGCACGTCGTTCCGGGTTGCGGGGCGGATTACACTCATTGTCCGAGCTTACCGCCGGCATCAATGGGGCCCAGGCAGGGCCGGGACACGCCTTACAGCCTGTTCACATCCGTTACCCTGACCACGGCCGTTCCGGTCGTGTCAGACTCCGCCAGGTCCACCACGGCCGAGATACCCCAGTCGTGGTTGCCGACCGGGTCGTCGAAGATCTGTCGCACCTTCCAGGTTCGGGGCTCTTCGGTGATGATGAGCAGGCCAGGGCCGCGCGCATCCGGGCCGGTCCCGATGTCGTCGTGTTCGTCGAAGTAGTCGTCCAGCGCGTCTTCCCAGCGTTCGGCACCCCATCCGGAGCCGCCGTCGAGCTCTCCCAGGGCCGTGGCGTCCTCATCGGCAAACAGTTCCACCCGGCGGAACATCTCGTTGCGCACCATAACCCGGAACGCCCGGATGTTGGATGTGAGCGATGGCGGCGGGGGCGGTGGCGCGTCGTGCGGCGTGGGCGCGGCACCGGAGGCCAGTTCCTCCCACTCGTCCAGGAGGCTGGAGTCTACCTGTCGAACCAGCTCACCCAACCAGGCGGTCAGGTCTGCCAGGTCCTCGCGCAGCATGTCCTGCGGCACGGTTTGGCGCAGCGCCTTGAACGCATCGGCAAGGTACCGCAGCACGATCCCTTCGGACCTGGCCAGGCCGTAAAACTGCACGAATTCGCCAAAGTTCATGGCACGCTGGTACATGTCGCGGACCACCGACTTGGGCGCGAGCTCAAAGTCGCCCACCCATGGCGCAGCCTTCCGGTACACCTCGAACGCTTCGCCCAGGATCTCCGCAAGCGGCTGGGGGTAGGTGACCTCGTCCAGCATGGCCATCCGCTGGTCATATTCGATGCCGTCAGCCTTCATGGCGGCCACCGCCTCTCCCCGCGCCTTCTTCTGCTGGGCGGACAGGATCTGCCGCGGTTTCTCCAGGGTCGCCTCGATCACGGACACCACGTCCAGGGCGTACGACGGCGACTCCGGGTCAAGGAGGTCAAGTGCGGCAAGTGCAAAGGGGGAGAGCGGCTGGTTCAGGGCGAAGTTCGGCTGCAGGTGCACGGTCAGCCGGACCGTGCGGCCATCGGCCCCCTGCTCCTCCGGAGGTATCCGTTCGATGACCTCGGCGGCGAGCAGTTCACGGTAGATACCCAGCGCCTTCCTCATCAGCCGCAGCTGGGAAGAGCGCGGTTCGTGGTTCCCGGTGAGCAGCCGCCTGGCTGCCGCGAACGGATCACCGGGGCGTTCCATCAGGTTCATCAGCATGGCGTGTGTCACCGTAAAGCTGGACGTCAGCGGGTCCGGCACCGATTCCACCAGCCGTTTGAAGGTGGGCTCACCCCAGGAGACGAAACCTTCGGGCGGCTTCTTCTTCACCACTTGGCGGAGCTTTTTCTGGTCGTCACCGAACTTGGCAGTGGCCTTCGCCATCGCCTTGACGTTCTCAATCACGTGCTCGGGTGCCTGAACCACCACCGTCCCGGCGGTGTCGTACCCCGCACGCCCGGCCCGGCCCGCTATCTGGTGGAACTCGCGTGAGTTGAGCAGGCGGGTGCGGACGCCGTCGTACTTGCTCAAAGCGGTAAGCAGCACGGTGCGGATGGGCACGTTGATGCCTACGCCCAGCGTGTCCGTGCCGCAAATGACCTTCAGCAGCCCGGCCTGCGCCAGCTGCTCCACCAGCCGGCGGTACTTGGGCAGCATGCCGGCGTGGTGCACACCGATCCCGTGGCGCACCAGCCTGTTGAGTGTCTTGCCGAACCCGGCGGCGAACCGGAAGTTGGCAATGAGCTCCGCTATCTTGTCCTTTTCCTCCCGGCTGCACACGTTGATGCTCATCAGGTTCTGGGCCCTGTCGATCGCTTCGAGCTGGCTGAAGTGCACCACGTAGACCGGCACCTGCCGGGTGGACAGCAATTCCTCCAAAGTCTCGTGGACGGGAGTCTGGTGGTAGTAGTAGTGCAGCGGAATGGGCCGCTCTGCCGAACTCACCGTCGTGGTGGGACGGCCGGTGAGCGAGGTGAGCCCCTCCTCGAACCGGGTCACGTCCCCCAGGGTGGCGGACATCAGCAGGAACTGTGCCTGCGGAAGCTCCAGGAGGGGAACCTGCCAGGCCCAGCCGCGTTGCGGGTCGGAATAGAAGTGGAACTCATCCATGATCACGGCGCCCAGTTCCGCTGCGGAGCCTTCCCGCAAAGCTATGTTGGCCAGGATCTCGGCCGTGCAGCAGATGATGGGCGCGTCCTGGTTCACCCCGGAGTCGCCTGTGATCATGCCGACGTTCTCCGCCCCGAAGATGTCGCAGAGTGCGAAGAATTTTTCGGACACCAGTGCTTTGATGGGTGCCGTATAGTAGCTCCGCCGGCCCTGGGCCATGGCCTGGAAGTGCGCGACAATCGCCACCAGGGATTTCCCGGACCCCGTGGGCGTGGCGAGGATGACATTCGCACCGGTTGCCAGCTCCATGATGGCCTCGTCCTGGGCCGGGTAGAGCGACAGGCCCCTGCTTTCCGTCCATTCCACGAAGCGGGTGTAAAGGGCGTCGGGGTCGACGGCGGCGGCTTTGGGGATGGACAGATCGCTCAGCTGGTCAACGAGTTTCATTGATTTCAACCTTAGTGCCACGCTGCTAATCGATTCCCGTCCCGTCCGGGTTAAGCTACGCCTTGCCCGTCTGCCCGCCAGAACCTGGAGAATTTCATGAAATGGGACCCCGCAAAGTACGTCGAGTTTGGCGACTACCGGAGCCGGCCTTTCTTCGACCTCACTGCCCGGATCCACGCCGACAGGCCCGCGCGGGTGGTCGACCTTGGCTGCGGGCCGGGGAACCTCACGGCCACGCTGGCCGAACGCTGGCCCGGTGCCCGGGTGCTTGGCCTGGATTCGTCCGGGGAGATGCTGGCGAAAGCGGCATCCCTGGCGGAGGAGGTTCCGTCCCTGCAGTTTGAGCAGGCGGACATCGCCGCCTGGATGCCCGCTCCGGACACAGACGTTGTGGTCAGCAATGCTGCCCTGCAATGGGTTCCCGGCCACCAGGACCTGATGCGGAGGTGGCTGGAGGCCCTCCGGCCGGGCGCATGGTTTGCCATGCAGGTGCCCGGAAATTTCAACTCCCCGTCGCACTCGCTGATGCGGGAGCTGGCGGCGTCAGGCCGCTGGGCCGCCAAGCTGGACGGGGTGCTGCGTGGCGGGGAATCAGTGGGGGAGCCCCGGGACTACCTAAGCATCCTGCTCGACGGCGGGTGGGCGGCGGACGCATGGGAAACCAGCTACCAGCAGGTCCTTCCGGGGCCTGACCCCGTGCTCGAATGGGTCCGGGGCACTGCCCTCCGGCCGGTGGTGGCCGCCCTCGAAGAGGACGACGCCAAGCGCTTCGAATCGGAGTATGCGGCCGCCCTGCGGGACGCGTATCCCCAAGGTGCCCACGGCACTGTATTTCCCTTCCGCCGGATCTTCGCAGTGGGGCGCAAAGCGCGCTAGTTGCGCTCCTTTCGACTGGTTTTCCAGGCTGTCACACGATGTGACAGTGCTGCAAAGTGATTGGGCTTACAATGGCGACTGTGGTTTAGGGGTCAAGCCGCCGGCCCCCTCTTCGGCCCAGGCATTTACAGGGGGGTATTTTGCTGGTCGGACTTATGAGGCGGCAGTTGGCCGGCCAATACGGGCAGGTCTGGGCTATCGTGCTCCTGCAACTGGTCCAGGCGGCGGCAAACCTGCTGCTGCCTACGGTCAATGCCGCCATCATCGATGACGGCATTGTGGCGGGCCAGCCTGGGGTGATCTCGCGGCTGGGCATGCTCATGGCGACCATTGCCGTAGTGCAGGCTGCGTCCGCCATCGCGGCGGGCTACCTTGGGGCGGTGGTGGCCATGAGGATCGGGCACCGCCTCCGGGCTGAGGTTTTTACCCGGATCCAGTCGCTGTCCTCCCAGGATGTGGCCCTGTTCGGTACCCAAAGCCTGACCACGCGCGCCACGAACGATGCCCAGCAGATCCAGGCTTTCGCCGTGCTCGTTTTCACCATGCTCTTTGCCGGGCCGGCCATGGGCGTGGGCGGCATCGTCCTTGCGGTGCAGCAGGATGTGGCGTTGTCCGTGGTGGTGATCGTCATCGTGCCCCTGCTCCTGCTGATCATGTACTTGATCGTCCGCCGGCTGATCCCGCTCTACCGTCAGGGCCAGGAACTGCTGGACCGGTCGGGCGGCATTCTTCGCGAACAGATCATCGGCGTGGACGTGATCCGCGCTTTCGTACGCCAGGGACATGAAGTGCGGCGGTTTGCGGAAACCAACGCCGGCCTGACTGCCAACAACCTGCAGTCCGCGCTCCTGGTGGCCGGGATGTTGCCGATGATCATGCTGGTGGTCAACACCAGCTCGGTTGCGGTCGTATGGTTTGGCGGCCACCGCATCCAGGCAGGGTTGATGAACCTTGGGGCGCTCACGGCGTTCATCGCGTACATCATGCAGATCCTGCTGGCGATCATGATGTCCATGTATGTGCTGATGACGGCGCCGCGGGCCTCCGCTTGCGCCGAACGCATCCAGGCGGTGCTGGATACGGAGCCGTCCGTCAGCAGCTCGGCCTCGGCCGGCGCGCAGCCCCGGGTAGACACAATTCAGCCGGCTGCTGTGTCTTTCCAGGGCGTCGGCTTCGCCTATCCGGGAGCTGAGGCGCCCGTGCTTGCGGAGATCAGTTTTACCGCCGCTGCCGGCACCACCACCGCAATTGTCGGCTCCACCGGAAGTGGCAAGACAACGCTGCTGAACCTGATCCCCCGTTTCCTCGACCCCACCGAGGGCAGCATCACCCTTGCCGGCCACGACATCCGGGACCTGCCCCTGGACCAGCTCCGGGCTGCCATGGCCATCGTGCCCCAGCACTCCCACTTGTTCACGGGAACCATCGCGGACAACCTGAGGATGGCTGCGCCCGAAGCCACGGACGAGGAACTTTGGGCTGTCCTGGAGACGGCGCAGACCATGCGGTTCATGCGTGACCTCCATCTTGGGCTCGCCACTCCCGTAGGCCAGGGAGGCGCCAGCTTGTCAGGCGGGCAGCGGCAAAGGCTGTGCATCGCCAGGGCCCTCCTGCGCAAGGCGCCCCTCTACCTCTTTGACGACAGCTTCTCCGCCCTGGACTACGACACGGACACCAGGCTGCGGCACGCCATGGACCAGGCGCTCGCCGACGCAACCGTCATCGTTGTGGCCGAACGCGTCTCCGCGGTGGAAGACGCAGACCGCGTCCTGGTGCTCGACGACGGCCGGCTGGTTGCGCAGGGAACGCACCGGGAGCTGCTGGAAACGTCCGCCACGTACCGCGAGATCGCCGAATCGCAGCTCGCACTGGATGGCACCCTGTGAGCGCACGGGAGGAGGAAGCCGGGGAAACGGCACACAGGTTCTGGCCGACCGCCAGCAGGCTCCTTGGCCTCCTTCGCCCCTTCCGGCTGCAGATACTCGGAGCCGTCGCGGCCACCTGCGCATTCGCGGTCCTCAATGTCGCGGCCCCCAAGTACCTGGGGGACGCCACCGACGTGGTGGTGGACGCCGTCTTCCAAGGCGGCCTGGACCAACGGCTCGGACTCCTGCTGGCAGCCGTGGCCATGATGTACGTCTTCGCCTCGCTGTTCAACTGGGTCCAGGGGGCGCTGACTGCCCGCGCAGTGCAGGGGCTCATGTACGGCCTGCGTGCCTCGGTCGAAGACAAGCTTCACCGGCTCCCGTCCACCTACTTCCGCGAACGCTCCCGCGGCGACGTGTTGAGCCGGGCAACCAACGACATCGATAACATTGCCCAAGCCCTGAACCAGGTCCTGACACAGCTGATCGTGTCGGTCCTGATGCTGTGCGGTTCGCTGGCCATGATGCTGTGGATCTCACCGTTGCTCGCCGCCATCGCCATTGCCAGCGTTCCTGTCTCCATCTGGATCACCGTCCTTGTGGCCAAGCGGTCCCAGGAGCACTTCGCCGGACAATGGAAGGAGACCGGCGAACTCAATGCGCACGTGGAGGAATTCATCAGTGGGCACGAAGTCATCAAGGCCTTTGGCCGCCAGGAACAGGCGGCGGAAATCTTCAGCCGCAGCAACGGACGGCTGGCCCGGGCGGCGGCCAAAGCCCAGTACTCAGCCGGGGTAGTCCAGCCGCTGATGGTGCTGATGGCCAACCTTAACTACATAGCGGTTGCGGTCGTGGGGGCACTGCAGGTCCTCGCAGGGGCCATGACCATTGGGGGTGTCCAGGCCTTCATCCAGTTCAGCCGGTTGTTCACCCAGCCGGTGGGGCAGATCGGCGGACTGCTCAACGTCATTCAGTCCTGCGCAGCGTCAGCCGCCAGGGTTTTCGTGCTCCTGGATGCCGGCGAGGACCCGCAGGAGCCCGGTGGCCGGCCTGCCGGCGCCCCCGCAGCAGGACGCATAGTTTTCCACGACGTGACGTTCGGCTACCCCGGTTCAGTTCCCGCTGTCCGTAACCTCAGCTTCACCGTAGAACCGGGCCAGGCAGTAGCCATCGTGGGACACACCGGGGCGGGCAAGACCACCATAGTGAACCTGCTCATGCGGTTCCTGGAACCTTCATCCGGCCGGATCACCATGGGCGGCAAGGACATCGCGGCAATTCCCCGGGACCAGTTACGTGGGCAGTTCGGTGTGGTGCTCCAGGACTCCTGGCTCTTCGGGGGAACCATCCGCGAGAACATCGCTTACGGCCTGCCGGACGCCACGGATGATGCCATCGTCGCCGCCGCGGAGGCCACCCACGCGGACCGGTTCGTCCGGTCCCTGCCGCATGGCTACGGAACGGTGCTGGAAAGCGGCGGCGAGCCGCTCAGCCAGGGGCAGCGCCAACTCATCACCATTGCCAGGGCCCAGCTGGCGGGGCGCGCCGTACTGGTCCTGGATGAAGCAACCAGTTCCGTGGATTCCAGGACGGAACTGCTGATCCGCCAGGCCATGCAGCGGCTGCGCCACGGCCGGACGAGCTTCGTGATCGCCCACCGTTTGTCCACTATCCGGAACGCTGATCTAATTCTCGTCATGGACCACGGACGCATCGTCGAACAGGGCGCACATGGAAGCCTCCTTGCCGCCAACGGCTACTACGCCAGGCTCTACAACGCCCAGTTTGCCGAACGCGACGGCAGGGCCGGGGTCCTGGAGGGCGGCCTGTGAGCACCGCTGGCGACTTTCCCGGATCATGGCGGCCTAACCCGGCCAGCAGCGTGGCGCTGTTCGAACAACTGCGGCTCCAGGTCATCCATCTGGCGGACAGCGGCGCGCTGGCCCCAGGCACCCGGCTGCCCGCGGTGCGGGCCCTCGCAGAAAAACTCGACGTCGCCCCGCACACCGTGGCCAGGGCCTACAAAGAGCTGGAAGCGGCCGGCATCGTCGCTACCCGCGGGCGGAACGGGACCGTGGTTTCAGCTCGTGATGAGAGGCTCGGGAGCCTCTCTGACGCCGCTGCCGCCTACGCCGCCGTCGCCAAATCCCAGGGCGCCAGCTTCGCAGAAGCGGTGAAGCTCCTGGCCGCCGCCTACGATGTTCCCTGAGGGCGGAACCGTGAGTGTTCGAAAAAGTTTTCGATTAGCATAATGGGGTGCCTAAAGCCGTAGCTGAAGAAACCCCTGCCCGCGCCACGTCCCTCACCGTCCCCTCCGCTGCCGTCCCGCAGCGCCCGGACCTCTCCCGCCTTGTGGTGAAGGGCGCGCGGGAGCACAACCTGCGCAACGTGGACCTCGACCTGCCGCGCGATGCCATGATCGTCTTCACTGGCCTCTCCGGATCCGGCAAGTCTTCGCTGGCATTCGACACGATCTTCGCCGAAGGCCAGCGCCGCTACGTTGAATCGCTGTCCGCCTACGCACGCCAGTTCCTGGGCCAGGTGGACAAGCCCGATGTCGATTTCATCGAAGGCCTCTCCCCGGCCGTCTCCATCGACCAGAAATCCACCAGCAAGAACCCGCGGTCCACGGTGGGCACCATCACCGAAATCTACGACTACATGCGCCTGCTCTGGGCCCGCGTGGGCAGGCCGCACTGTCCCGTGTGCGGTGAGCCGGTGTCCAGGCAGACGCCGCAGCAGATCGTCGACCAGCTGCTGGAACTCGATGAGGGCACCCGCTTCCAGGTCCTGGCGCCCGTGGTGCGCGGGCGCAAGGGCGAGTGCGTGGACCTCTTCAAGGAACTCACTGCCAAGGGCTATTCCCGGGCACGCGTGGACGGCAACCTGGTCCAGTTGAGCGATCCTCCCAAGCTGGGCAAGCAGTTCAAGCACACCATTGAAGTGGTGGTGGACCGGTTGGTGGTCAAGGAGGGCATCAGCCAGCGGCTCACCGATTCCATCGAGACGGCCCTTGGGCTGTCCGAGGGCCGGGTCCTGGCCGAATTCGTGGACCTTGAAGCAGACGCGGCCGGACGAATCCGGGCGTTCTCGGAAAACCTCGCATGCCCCAATGAGCACCCCCTCGCCATCGACGAGATCGAGCCCCGCTCGTTTTCCTTCAACAACCCCTTCGGCGCCTGCGCCGCCTGCAGCGGAATCGGTACCCGGCTCGAGGTGGATGAGGAACTCATCGTTCCCAACCCGGAACTGTCCCTCTCGGAAGGCGCCATCGCTCCCTGGTCGCTGGGCACCGCCACCACTGAGTACTGGAACCGGCTCCTGGAAGGCCTGGCGAAGGAAGTGGGATTCTCCATGTCCACGCCGTGGGAAAAGCTGGGCAAGGATGTGCGCCAAACGATCCTGCACGGCAAGGACCACAAGGTGGTGGTGCAGTACCGCAACCGCTTTGGCCGTGAACGCAAGTACAGCACCGGGTTCGAAGGCGCCATTCAGTACGTCCACCGCAAGCACGGCGAGACCGACTCCGACTGGGCCCGCGACCGCTACGAAGAATACATGCGCCAGGTCCCGTGCCCTTCCTGCAACGGTGCCCGCCTCAACCCGGCCTCCCTGTCGGTCCTCATCAACGGCAAGTCCATCGCCGAGGTTGCGGCCCTGCCCATGCGGGACTGTGCGGAGTTCCTGAACAACCTGGTGCTGACCGGGCGTGAAGCGCAGATCGCCCATCAGGTCCTCAAGGAGATCCAGGCTCGCCTGACGTTCCTGCTGGACGTGGGCCTGGAGTACCTGAACCTCGAACGCCCCTCCGCCACCCTTTCCGGCGGCGAAGCCCAGCGCATCAGGCTCGCCACCCAGATCGGTTCCGGCCTGGTCGGGGTCCTCTATGTCCTGGACGAACCCTCCATCGGACTGCACCAGCGGGACAACCGCCGGCTGATCGAAACCCTTACCAGGCTCCGCGACATGGGGAACACCCTCATCGTCGTCGAGCACGACGAGGACACCATCCATGTGGCCGACTGGATCGTGGACATCGGCCCCGGCGCCGGCGAGCACGGCGGCCAGGTGGTCCACTCCGGGACCTACAAGGAACTCCTGGACAACAGGGAATCCCTGACCGGCGACTACCTGTCCGGCCGCAAGGCCATCGAGGTACCCAAAAAGCGCCGGAAGTACGACAAGAAGCGCGAGATCAAGGTAGTGGGCGCACGGGAGAACAACCTCGTGAACGTCGACGCAGCCTTCCCGCTGGGCCTCTTCACCGCCGTGACCGGGGTGAGCGGTTCCGGCAAGTCCACCCTCGTCAACGAAATCCTCTACAAGGTGCTGGCCAACAAGCTCAACGGTGCCAAGCAGGTCGCAGGCCGGCACAAGACAGTCCAGGGGCTGGAACACCTGGACAAGGTGGTCCACGTGGACCAAAGCCCCATCGGCCGTACCCCGCGGTCCAACCCGGCCACGTACACGGGCGTCTTCGACAACATCCGCAAGCTCTTCGCCGAGACCACCGAGGCCAAGGTGCGCGGTTACCTTCCCGGGCGGTTCTCCTTCAACGTCAAGGGCGGCCGCTGCGAAGCGTGTTCCGGTGACGGCACGCTGAAGATTGAGATGAACTTCCTGCCTGACGTGTACGTCCCCTGCGAGGTGTGCCACGGGGCCCGGTACAACCGGGAGACCCTGGAGGTGCACTACAAGGGCAAGACCATCGCCGATGTCCTCAACATGCCCATTGAAGAGGGGGCCGAGTTCTTCGCGGCGTTCTCGCCTATCGCGCGCCACCTGAACACCCTGGTGGACGTGGGACTGGGCTACGTCCGCCTCGGACAGCCTGCCACCACCCTGTCCGGCGGTGAGGCGCAACGGGTCAAGCTCGCTGCGGAACTGCAGAAGCGGTCCAATGGACGCAGCATCTACGTCCTGGACGAGCCCACCACAGGCCTGCACTTCGAAGACATCCGCAAGCTGCTCATGGTCCTGCAGGGGCTGGTGGACAAGGGCAACACAGTGATCACCATTGAGCACAACCTCGATGTCATCAAGAGCGCCGACTGGCTGGTGGACCTCGGGCCGGACGGCGGCTCGGGCGGCGGCCAGATTGTTGCGGCAGGCACCCCGGAGCAGGTGGCCAAGTCGGGCACCAGCTACACCGGGAAGTTCCTCGCCGAAATACTCGGCTGACCGGAGCAGATTCGACCCGAATATTCCTCAACGGGCATGCGAGTTTCAGGCACTCCTGCTGTCGTGAGAAACTAACCCGGTGACTTCAACAACAGTGCCCGTGATCTTTGACCTGGACGGCACTCTTGTCGACCCGGCCGGTGGAATAACTGAGGGGATTGCCTCCGCCCTCCGCGGGCTTGGGCTCCCGGTTCCCGGCCAGGACCTGCTGGACGCGATGATCGGCCCCAAGCTGAGTGATTCCCTGCTGAACGTGGCAAAGGTGCCGGTGGACCGCCTCGAAGAGGTGGTCCACCGCTACCGAGAACACTACGTGGCGACGGGAATCGCCCAGAGCCGGCTGTACCCGGGCATCCGCGACATCCTGGAATCCTTTGCGGCAGCGGGACGGCCCGTGGCTGTAGCCACCCAGAAGCCCCAGCGGCTGGCCCATAAAGTGCTGGCACACCATGGCATCGACAGGTTCTTCCACGGAATCCACGGCTCCGCCGACGACGAAACGGAAGTGGAAGGCGTCCCGCTGGGTAAGACCCAGATCATCGCTGCCGCCCTGAGGGACCTGGAGACGCAGCACGCCATCATGGTGGGAGACCGCGCCCAGGACGTTGCCGGTGCGATCGCCAACGGGTTGGACTGCGTCGGAGTTGTTTGGGGGTTCGCCCCGGACGGAGAGCTTGAGGAAGCCGGTTCGGTCGCCGTGGTCAGCACGGGTGAGGAACTGGTAGCGGTCATCGAGCGGCTGCAGACAATCCACACCGCTGCCATGAGCGGGGTGAGCAACGATGGAAATGTTTGATGCCGTCCGCTGGACCACCCGCAACCTGATCGCCGGCACATGCCGGCCCACCGTCGTCGGACTCGAAAATGTCCCTTCCGACGGCCCCTTTATCGTGGCGCCCAACCACCTGTCCTTCTTTGACAGCGTGATCGTCCAGGCGCTGATGCCCAGGCCGGTTGCATTCTTTGCCAAGGCCGAGTACTTCACCACAGGCGGCGTCAAGGGCAAGGTTATGAAGGCCTTTTTCGAATCAGTAGGCTCCATTCCTGTGGAGCGCGGCGAACAGGCTGCCAGCGTGCAGGCGCTCAAGACCCTGCTGGACATTCTTGAGGCCGGCCGCGGCATCGGCATCTACCCCGAGGGCACCCGCTCCCGCGACGGCATCCTCTACCGGGGACGCACCGGGGTTGGCTGGCTGGCGCTCACCACGGGGGCGCCCGTGATTCCCGTGGGCCTGATCGGAACCGAGAAGCTCCAGCGCGCCGGCGAAAAGGGGGTCAGGCCGCAGCACTTCACCATGAAGGTGGGGGAGCCGCTGTACTTCGACAAGACGGGACCGGACCACTCACTGCCGGCACGCCGTGAAGTCACCGACCGGATCATGGAGGCGATTGCCGGCCTCAGCGGCCAGGAGCGCTCGGCCAGCTACAACCAAAGCAAGTCCGCCGAGTAGGCGGTCGGCGGACCAGAGGGACAGCACGGCGTGAACCGGCCCGGCTGGCAGGGAAGACCGGCGGAAATCAGTAGACTTGATAGGTGGCAAATCCAGCAAGTTACCGGCCCAAGACTGGTGAAATCCCCACCAATCCGGGCGTCTACCGGTTCCGTGACCCGCACGGCCGGGTCATCTATGTGGGCAAAGCCAAGAGCCTCCGGTCCCGGCTGAACTCCTACTTCGCCAATCCGGCGGGGCTGCTGCCGAAGACCTATGCGATGGTCCACGCGGCCAGCAGCGTCGAATGGACAGTGGTGGGCAGCGAACTCGAGTCGCTGCAGCTGGAATACACCTGGATCAAGGAATTCAAGCCACGCTTCAACGTGGTGTTCCGTGATGACAAAACCTATCCCTACCTCGCGGTGACCATGAGCGAAAAGTACCCGCGGGTGCAGGTAATGCGGGGGGACAAGCGGAAGGGGACCCGTTACTTCGGCCCCTACACCGCCGGGGCCATCCGGGAAACCATGGACACCCTGCTCCGTGTCTTCCCCGTCCGGAGTTGCAGCGCCGGCGTCTTCAAGCGGGCCGAGGCCAGCGGCCGGCCGTGCCTGCTGGGCTACATCGATAAATGTTCCGCGCCGTGCGTGGGGCGGATTTCCCCGGCGGACCACCGGGAACTGGCCGACGATTTCTGCGCTTTTATGGGCGGTGAGGCCAAGAGGTTCATCAACAAGCTGGAAAAGCAGATGGCCGGCGCCGTGGCGAAACTCGACTATGAGCACGCCGCACGGCTGCGTGACGACATCACGGCGCTGCGGAAGGTGTTCGAGCGGAACGCCGTGGTGCTGTCCGAGGACACCGACGCCGACGTCTTCGCCCTTCACGAAGACGAACTGGAAGCGGCCGTCCAGGTGTTCCATGTCCGCGGCGGCAGGATCCGCGGCCAGCGCGGCTGGGTAGTGGAAAAGGTGGAGGACTTCACCACCCCGGACCTGGTGGAGCACCTGCTGCAGCAGGTCTACGGCGAGGACGGCGACACCCACGGCCGGCTGCCCCGGGAAGTCCTGGTGCCGGTGGCGCCCAGCAACCCGGAAGACCTCGCCGTTTGGCTGGGCGGGATCCGCGGCGCCAAAGTGGACATCCGGGTGCCGCAGCGCGGGGACAAGGCGGCCCTGATGTCCACCGTGCGCGAAAATGCCGAACACGCGCTGAAGCTCCACAAGACACGCCGGGCGGGGGACATTACCGTAAGGTCGCAGGCCCTCCAGGAGTTGCAGGAAGCCCTGGACCTGCCCGTGCCGCTGCTCAGGATCGAATGCTTCGACGTCTCCCACGTCCAGGGCACCAACGTCGTGGCCTCCATGGTGGTGGTGGAGGACGGGCTGCCCAAGAAGTCCGACTACCGCAAGTTCTCCATCACCGGCGCCGCGGCGTCTGATGACACCGCCGCCATGCATGACGTCCTGACCCGCCGGTTCCGCCATTACCTCCAGGACAAGTCAGCGCAGGTGGACGCATCCGTGCTGGAAGCGGACGGCCAGGAAGAGCCACCGGATGCCGCCGTGCTGGACACCACCACCCCGGCGCCCAAGGCCAAGTTCGCGTACCCGCCAAACCTTGTCGTGGTCGATGGCGGCCAGCCGCAGGTGAACGCCGCTGCCCGCGCCCTCAAGGACCTGGGCATCGACGATGTCTACGTGGTGGGGCTGGCCAAGCGCCTGGAGGAAGTGTGGCTCCCGGACAGCGACTTCCCGGTGGTCCTGCCCCGCACCTCGCAGGGGCTGTACCTGCTGCAGCGGATCCGTGACGAGGCCCACCGCTTCGCTATTACGTTCCACCGGCAAAAGCGCGGCAAGGCCATGACGGTGTCGGCGCTGGACGCCGTCCCAGGCCTTGGCGCGTCCAAGCGCAAGGCCCTGCTGGCGCACTTCGGATCCGTCAAGGGAGTGAAGGCTGCCACTGCGGAGGAGCTGGCAGAGGCGAAAGGCATTGGCCCGGCTTTGGCCGGCGCCATCGTGAACCACTTCGCCGCCGAGGGACCAGAGGCCGTGACCGTCCCGGCGATCAACATGGCCACCGGCGAAATCATTGAAACTTAGTTAGGGTAAAGGACGGGGCAGCGCCACAGCGGCCGCCCACGGGACAACGAGGAAACGGGGCAGGCTTCATGGCAGACACGACGGCGGGATCCGGAGCGGAGCACGATGGGCTGGAGCCCGTCAAGCCGCTCGAAGCGGAACTGCTGGTGGTCACCGGAATGTCCGGCGCCGGGCGGAGCACCGCCGCAGACGCGTTGGAGGACCACGGCTGGTATGTCGTGGAGAACCTCCCGCCGCAGATGCTGGGCACGCTCGCGGAACTGGTCTCGCACGCACCGCAGTCCATTCCCCGGCTGGCGGTGGTGATCGACGTCCGCAGCAAGGGCCTCTTCGCGGACATCCGCGCAGCGCTGGGCGCACTGGCCGCCAGCGGAGTGACCTTCCGCGTCCTGTTCCTGGACGCCAGCGACAACGTGCTGGTCCGGCGCTTCGAGCAGGGACGGCGCCCGCATCCGCTGCAGGGCGGCGGACGCATCCTCGACGGCATCGCTGCCGAACGCGAGCTGCTGCAGGAACTGCGCGACAGCTCCGACGTCGTCCTGGATACCTCCAACTACAACGTCCACGGCCTGGCCACCGCCATCACGGAACTGTTCAGTGAAACCGGCCCGGTTGCCCTGCGGCTCAACGTCATGAGCTTCGGTTTCAAGTACGGCCTGCCGGTGGACGCCAACTACGTGGCCGACGTCAGGTTTATCCCCAACCCGCACTGGGTGCCGCAGCTGCGCCCGCTGACCGGTTTGGACAAGGACGTCAGCGACTACGTACTGGAGGCCGAAGGCGTCAAGAACTTCGTGGACCGCTACGTCCTGGCCCTGGAACCCGTCCTCGAAGGGTACCGCAGGGAGAACAAGCACTACGCCACCATCGCCGTCGGCTGCACGGGCGGCAAGCACCGCTCCGTTGCGGTCGCCGTGGAACTTTCCAAGAAACTCGCGCAGTATCCGCGGGTCACGGTGACCACTGCGCACCGGGATCTGGGCCGCGAATAATGGCCCTGTTCACCGGAGCCCTGCCCCTGGTGCCGCCAGCCGCCGGAACGGGCTCGGGCCAGCAGGACAAGGGCCCAAACGTCGTGGCCCTGGGCGGAGGGCACGGCCTCGCTGCCTCGCTGTCAGCGCTGCGCCTGCTCACCTCCGAGCTCACTGCGATCGTTACTGTGGCGGACGACGGCGGCTCATCCGGGCGTCTGCGGGAGGAGTACGGCGTCCTCCCGCCAGGGGACCTCCGCATGGCACTGTCCGCGCTCTGCGACGATACTGACTGGGGACGCACCTGGCGCGATGTCATGCAGCACCGGTTCCGCGCCGGGAAAGGGACCGGCGGCTCCCTGGACGAGCACGCCATGGGCAACCTCCTGATCGTCACGCTCTGGGAGCTGCTGGGCGACGCCGTCGCAGGGCTCAAGTGGGCCGGCGCCCTGCTCGGCGCCCGCGGCCAGGTCCTGCCGATGTCAACCGTCCCGCTCACCATCGAAGGCGACGTGCGCGTGACCGCCCCGGACGGCGGAACTGCCCTCCACACCATCCGCGGCCAGGCGCGCTGTGCCGTTGCCGGCTCGCTCGAGGAAGTCCGGCTCCTGCCGGAAGCGGCCCCCGCATGCACCGAGGCCCTGACGGCAATCGAACTGGCGGACTGGGTGGTCCTGGGCCCGGGCTCCTGGTACACCTCCGTCCTGCCGCATCTGCTCCTGCCCGAGATGCGGCAGGCCCTGTGCAGCACCCCCGCCAAACGCTGCCTGACCATGAACCTCGCCACGGACACCAAGGAAACCACCGGGATGTCGGCCGCGGACCATCTCCACGTCCTTCGGCGTTACGCCCCGGAGTTCAGCGTGGACGTGGTCCTGGCCGATCCCGCCTCCGTACCGGACCGGCAGGAGTTCGAGAAGGCCGCCGGCATGATCGGCGCGGAGGTGGTCTTGGGTAAAGTAGGGGCGTCGGGACGCCGCCCTGTCCACGAGCCTCTGCGGCTGGCGACGGCGTACCAGGACATTTTTGGGAACAGTTAGGAAGGTGCCATGGCACTGACAGCATCGGTCAAGGAAGAACTGTCCCGTCTGGACATCAAGAAGTCATCAGTGCGCAAGGCGGAAGTCTCCGCAATGCTCCGGTTCGCCGGGGGACTGCACATCATTTCCGGCAGGATCGTCATCGAGGCGGAAGTGGACCTGGCGTCAACGGCCCGGAGGCTCCGCGCCGCCATCGCCGAGGTCTACGGGCACCAGAGCGAAATCATCGTGGTGTCCGCCGGCGGACTGCGCCGCGCCAGCCGCTACGTGGTCCGCGTGGTCCGCGACGGCGAGGCGCTGGCCCGCCAGACCGGCCTCCTGGACGGCCGCGGACGCCCCGTGCGCGGCCTGCCATCCGCCGTCGTCAACGGTTCAGCTGCAGACGCCGAGGCCGTGTGGCGCGGCGCGTTCCTGGCCCACGGATCGCTCACGGAACCCGGCCGGTCGTCGTCCCTGGAAGTCACTTGCCCAGGGCCCGAATCCGCCCTGGCCCTGGTGGGCGCCGCCCGCCGCCTCGACATCCAGGCCAAGGCCCGGGAAGTCAGGGGTGTGGACCGCGTGGTCATCCGCGACGGCGACACCATCGCCGCGCTCCTGACGCGCATGGGAGCCCACGATGCGCTGATGGTGTGGGAGGAACGCCGGATGCGCAAGGAGGTCAGGGCCACTGCCAATCGGCTTGCCAACTTCGACGACGCCAACCTGCGCCGCTCTGCGCAGGCAGCCGTTGCTGCGGGGGCACGGGTGGACCGGGCGCTGGAAATCCTGGGCGACGACGTGCCTGACCACCTGAAGTACGCGGGTGAGCTGCGGGTGGCGCACAAGCAGGCCAGCCTGGACGAGTTGGGCCGGCTCGCGGACCCCGTCATGACCAAGGACGCAATCGCCGGCAGGATCCGCCGCCTGCTCGCCATGGCGGACAAGCGCGCGCTTGACCTGGGCATCCCCGGAACGGACGCCAATGTGACGCCTGAAATGCTTGACGAGTAGGCGCCCCATAGAATCAGAAATAATTCCGGGCACCAGCTGTCCGGATGCACAATCCAAGAGTTACCAACCGGGCCTTCCTGGTCCACGATATTGGAGGATTTTGTGACCGAGTACGTATTGCCGGAACTCAGCTACGACTATGCCGCCCTGGAACCGCACATCTCCGCGCGGATCATGGAGCTGCACCACAGCAAGCACCACGCCGCCTACGTGGCAGGAGCCAACAACGCCCTGGCCCAGCTGGCCGAAGCCCGTGAAAAGGGCGACTTCGCCAACATCAACCGGCTCTCCAAGGACCTCGCTTTTCACACCGGCGGCCACATCAACCACTCCGTCTTCTGGAAGAACCTTTCCCCGGACGGCGGCGACAAGCCCGAAGGTGAGCTGGCTGCGGCGATCGACGACGCCTTCGGCTCCTTCGACGCGTTCCGCGCCCAGTTCTCCGCCGCAGCCCTTGGCCTGCAGGGCTCGGGCTGGGGTTTCCTGGCCTACGAACCCATCGGCGGGAACCTGGTCATCGAGCAGCTCTACGACCAGCAGGGCAACACCGCGCTGGGCACCATCCCGCTGCTGATGCTGGACATGTGGGAGCACGCCTTCTACCTGGATTACGTCAACGTCAAGGCTGACTACGTCAAGGCGTTCTGGAACATCGTCAACTGGGCGGATGTTGCCCAGCGCTTCGAAGCAGCACGCGCCAACGCCACGGGACTGATCACCCTCCCATAGTGACCGGCGTTATACACCGCTGTAACGAACTTCACATTCTGACTTAAACCGGCCGGGATGTGGCCCGTCCGCCCCCGCACTTGCGGGGGCGGACCCAGTTAAACGTAAGATAGGTCACGGAAGGCGGTTAGCCTTCAGCAATGAGGCTGGTCGCCCTCCATGTAAATCATCTCTGCCCAACGGCGTGCGGGATCTGTTAGTTGGCTTGAACGCCCGCTCAACTAGTAGTGCTTCTCATAGCACCAAGGAGACTGTAAAAGTGACGACCCGTATTGGTATCAACGGCTTCGGCCGCATTGGCCGCAACTACTTCCGCGCAGCGCTTGCCCAGGGCGCGGACCTGGAGATCGTTGCCGTCAACGACCTCACCAGCCCCGAAGCCCTGGCGCACCTGTTCAAGTACGACTCCGTCGGCGGCCGGCTGCAGGAAACCATTGAGGTCAAGGACGGCAACATCGTCGTCAACGGCAACGTGGTCAAGGTCCTGGCCGAACGCGATCCGGCCAACCTGCCCTGGGGCGAGCTGGGCGTTGACATCGTCATCGAGTCCACCGGCTTCTTCACCAAGGCAGCGGACGCGCAGAAGCACATCGACGCCGGCGCCAAGAAGGTCCTGATCTCCGCCCCGGCCTCGGACGAGGACATCACCATCGTGATGGGTGTGAACCACAAGCTCTACGACAACGCCACGCACCACATCATCTCCAACGCGTCCTGCACCACGAACTGCCTCGGCCCGCTGGCCAAGGTGGTCAATGACGAATTCGGCATCGAGCGCGGCCTAATGACCACGGTCCACGCCTACACCGCGGACCAGAACCTGCAGGACGGCCCGCACAAGGACCTGCGCCGTGCACGTGCCGCCGCCATCAACATGGTTCCCACCTCCACCGGTGCCGCCAAGGCCATCGGCCTGGTCCTGCCGGAGCTCAAGGGCAAGCTGGACGGCTACGCCATCCGCGTCCCCGTGCCCACCGGTTCCGCCACCGACCTCACCGTCACCGTTTCCCGCGAGACCACGGTGGAGGAAGTCAACGCCGCCCTCAAGCGTGCCGCCGAATCCGAGGAGCTCCAGGGCTTCCTGACCTACACGGACGAACCCATCGTGTCCTCCGACATCGTCGGCGACCCCGCTTCCTCCATTTTCGACTCGGGCCTGACCAAGGTCATCGGCAACCAGGTCAAGGTTGTTTCCTGGTATGACAACGAATGGGGCTACTCCAACCGCCTCGTTGACCTCACGGAGCTTGTCGCATCCAAGCTGGGCTAGGGTTAGACACATGACATCCCACACCCTCAACGAACTGATCGCTGAAGGTGTCCGCGGGCGGTACATTCTGGTTCGAAGTGACCTGAATGTGCCGCTCGACGGCTCTACAGTCACTGACGATGGCCGCATCAAGGCCTCCCTTCCAGTGCTGTCAAAGCTCACGGACGCCGGTGCCCGCGTGCTGGTAACAGCCCACCTCGGACGCCCCAAGGGCGCTCCTGAGGACAAGTACTCACTCCGCCCTGCAGCGGACCGGCTCGCCGAACTGGCGGGCTTCAAGGTCACCCTGGCTGCCGACACGGTCGGTGACGCCGCCAAGGCGGCGGCTGCATCCCTCCAGGATGGCGAAGCCCTGGTCCTCGAGAACGTCCGCTTCGAGGCCCGCGAGACCAGCAAGGACGACGCCGAACGCGGCGCCTTCGCTGACGAGCTGGTTGCCCTGACCGGCGGCAACGGAGCGTACGTGGATGACGCCTTCGGTGCGGTCCACCGCAAGCACGCCAGCGTCTACGACGTTGCGACCCGGCTGCCGTCGTACCAAGGCGACCTTGTGCACACCGAAGTCGAGGTCCTGCGCAAGCTGACCGCGGACACCCAGCGTCCCTACGTGGTGGTGCTCGGCGGTTCCAAGGTTTCGGACAAGCTCGCTGTCATCGACAACCTGCTCGGCAAGGCTGACACCATCCTGGTGGGCGGCGGCATGCTCTTCACCTTCCTGGCAGCGCGAGGCCACAAGGTTGCTTCGAGCCTGCTCGAGAAGGACCAGATCCCCGTTGTCCAGGACTACCTGAAGCGAGCCGAGGATGCCGGCACGGAATTCGTGGTTCCCACGGATGTCGTGGTGGCAGGGAAGTTCGCTGCCGACGCAAAGCACGAAACCGTTGCAGCCGACGCCATTGAAGGCAGCAGCTTCGGTGCCCAGGGAATCGGCCTGGACATCGGCCCGGATACCGCTGCCGCCTTCTCCGAAAGGATCAAGGGCGCGCGGACGGTCTTCTGGAACGGCCCCATGGGTGTCTTCGAATTCGAGGCATTCGCGGCAGGAACCCGCTCCATTGCCCAAGCCCTGGCTGAAACCGACGGGTTCACCGTGGTGGGCGGCGGAGACTCGGCTGCTGCGGTACGCACCCTGGGTTTCAGCGATGACCAGTTCGGCCATATTTCCACCGGCGGCGGTGCCAGCCTGGAATACCTCGAAGGCAAGGACCTCCCAGGTCTCAGCGTCCTGGACCGGTAGGACCATACCGGTCAAGCCACCGCTGCTGGCCCGCAGTAATCGGACTTCGCAGTCCTCCGGCCGGCAGGTTGCCCGCAGCAGCCTGCCGGCCGAACACATATCGAGAACTTTTTTGGAGATTACGTGACTACGTCAACGAACGGCGCTTTTGACCGCAAGCCCTTCATCGCGGGCAACTGGAAAATGAACATGGACCACGTGCAGGGCATCACCCTCCTGCAGAAACTTGCGTGGACCCTCTCTGATGCCAAGCACGACTACAACCGCGTTGAAGTTGCCGTTTTTCCGCCGTTCACCGACCTCCGCGGCGTGCAGACCCTGGTCCAGGGTGACGACCTGCACATCGCCTACGGCGGCCAGGACCTGTCGCCGTTCGATTCAGGCGCCTACACCGGCGACATCTCCGGCCAGTTCCTGAACAAGCTCGGTTGTGCTTACGTCCTGGTGGGCCACAGCGAACGCCGCACCATCCACAACGAGTCCGACGACGTCCTCAACGCCAAGGTCAAGGCGGCTTTCAAGCATGGCGTTACCCCCGTCCTTTGCGTGGGTGAGGGCCTGGAGGTCCGCCAGGCCGGAACCCACGTCGACCACACGCTGCAGCAGCTCCGCGCCGGAGTGGCAGGGCTCGCCAACGAGCAGGCAGCCGAACTTGTGGTTGCCTACGAGCCCGTCTGGGCCATCGGCACCGGCGAAGTGGCCGGCCCGGAGGACGCGCAGGAAATGTGCGCCGCCATCCGGGCCGAGCTGGAGTCGCTCTTCGGAGCGGAGACAGCCGGCAAGCCCCGCCTGCTCTACGGCGGCTCGGTCAAGGCCAACAACGCGGCAGCGATACTGCAGGAACGCGACGTGGACGGACTGCTGGTGGGTGGCGCAAGCCTCGACCCGGCCGAGTTTGCTAATATTGTCAGGTTCGAGAGCCACCTGGTGACGGACTAGTCCCCAGCCAGCGGAATACTCCCGCAATCCCAACTTCTGAAAGGCCGTCGTGGACGTTCTTCATGTCATTCTGCAGATCCTCCTGGGCATCACCAGCCTCCTGCTGACGCTGCTGATCCTCCTGCACAAGGGACGCGGCGGCGGGCTGTCCGACATGTTCGGCGGCGGTATGAGCTCGGGCCTCAGCTCTTCAGGGGTGGCAGAACGGAACCTCAACCGTTTCACCATCGTCCTGGGCATCACCTGGGGCGTGGTCATCATCGCCCTCGGCCTGATCATGCGATTCAGCGGCGGGGATTCCTAGAGCACCGGCCGAATAGAGGCGTGCGGCCCTCCCGCCGCCCCGCCCGTGCATCTAGACTGTGGCTGTCGGTTCACCCGGCAGCCACAGTTTTTGTTTAAGCTGGCCCTCCGCGGCGTCCGCTTCGAGGCAGGAGTTGTCATGGTCCACCCAGCATCAGGCTTTCGGGGCACGCGAGCCGGGGTTATCGCAGGGTCCGGATCCAGCCTGCAGTCCAACGACTCCTCCTCGCGTCCGCTCCCGCGCATCCGGGTGTCCTACTGGTGCGTCAAAGGTCACGAAACCCAGCCGGTGTTCCTGAAGATGCCCGAGGACCAGATTCCCCAGACATGGGACTGCCGGCGTTGTGGCGCGCCCGCTTCCCGGGACGGCCAGGCGGCGCCCCCCGACGACCCGTTCGACGACGGCTACAAGAGCCACCTGGAATACGTTAAAGAGCGGCGCTCCGGCCAGGACGCCGAAGACGTCCTGGCCGGAGCGCTGGAAAAGCTACGCGCCCGCGGCGTCCTTCCGGACCAGCTGCTGCGGGACACGTGATGCTGCGTTCTCGTCGATCAGCCACAGGGTGCGCGACGTTCCACGCGGACCGGACGCAGGAACCTGCACGGGGTTGGCCCCGGCCAGGGCCAGTCCCACCGCTCCGGCCTTGTCCTCCCCGGCCACGACCATCCATACCTCAGCCGCCGTGTTGATGGCCGGCAGCGTCAGGGAGATCCGCAGCGGCGGCGGCTTGGGGGAGTTCCGGACACCCACAACCGTGCGGTCCTTTTCGCGAATCCCTGCCTGCTCCGGGAACAGTGACGCGATGTGCGCGTCGGGCCCCACTCCAAGCAGCACCACGTCGATGCGGGGGAGTGAGGACGGTTCCTCCGGCCTGTCATCAGACATGTCAGCCGCGTGCTCGGTGGCTGCAGCCTCCCGCAGCCGGCGAGCGTAGTCCTCCGCAGCTTCCTCGGGAGTGCCGAACTCATCCGAAGAACCCGGCGAGTGGACCCGTTCCGGAGCCACCGGAATGTGGGAAAGCAACGCATCGAACGCCTGCTTGGTGTTCCGGTCTGGATCAGCGGAACCGACGAACCGTTCGTCGCCCCACCAGAAGTTGACTTTCGACCAGTCGACGGCGGGCGCCGCCGGAGAGTCCGCAACAGCCCTCAACGTGCCGATCCCCACGGTTCCCCCGGTGAGCACCACCGTGGCTTCGCCGTACTTGTCCTGGACATCAACAAGCTTGGTGATCAGGCGTGCCGCGATGGCGGCCATCAAAACGGACGAATCAGGATGGATGCTTACTCGTGGGTCAACGCTCACTGGGTCGGACGCTCCTTAGATTGGTACGTGGCAGTCCAATAGTAATCACTTCACCAAATACTTCGTCCGGGTCCAGGCGGCGGAGTTCTTCGGCGAGGCAGTCCCGGAGGCTGCGGCGCGGGAGCGAGATCCGTTGGGCTGGCTGGCCTGGCTGGGTGAGCTCGGCAACGGAGAGTCCGGGGCGGAAGAGCTGGACGTCGCCGCCGGGGCGGGTAAGCCGGACGCGGCGGATGCCGGTTCCGGCCGGATCCGCCACGATGGTGACCGGTGCGTTCAGGGTCAGGGTGAGCCACGCCGCCAGCAGGATGGTGGAGGGTGAGTCCGACGCACCTTCAACCGCGACGGCGGTCACGGGGGAGGAGTCCACTTCGTCCAGGGCGGCTGCGAGTTGGATGCGCCAGTTGGTCAGCCGGGTCCAGGCGAGGTCGGTGTCCCCGGCCTTGTACGTCCGGTGGATCCGTTCCAGCGCTGCCTGCGGGTCGGATTCGTTCGCGGAGTCGGTGATCCGGCGGTGCGCGATGGCACCGATGGACGTTTCACATGCGTTCTCGGGTGCTCCGTGCGGCCACCAGGCCACGATGGGCGCGTCCGGGAGCAGCAGCGCGGCTACCAGGGACTCGGACTCGTGCGCGAGTTGGCCATAGCCGCGCAGCACGATGACCTCGGAGGCGCCGGCGTCACCGCCCACCCGGATCTGCGCGTCCAGCCTGTCACCGGCCTCAGAGCCGGCATCGGCGAGGACGATGATCCGGCAGGGGTGCTCGCGGCTGGCGTCGTTCGCGGCTTCGATGGCTTCTTCCTCGAGCCCGGACTTGGTCACCACCACCAGGGTCAGGACCCGGCCCAGGGCGATCACGCCTCCCTGGTCGCGCAAGGCCATGAGCTTCTTGGAGACCTTTGACGTGGTGGTGTCGGGCAGGTTAACGATCATGGCCTTCTCCAGGTTCGTCCGTCACGGGCCAGCAGCTCATCAGCGGAGGCGGGCCCCCAGGAACCGGGGGCATAGGGTTCGGGCTGCTCACTCAGGGAAGCCCAGTATTCCTCGAACGGGTCAAGGATCTTCCAGGACAGTTCCACTTCCTCATGCCGCGGGAACAGCGGCGGCTCACCGAGCAGCACGTCAAGGATCAGCCGCTCATACGCCTCGGGGGAGGACTCGGTGAAGGAGTGCCCGTAGCCGAAGTCCATGGTCACGTCGCGGACTTCCATCTGCGTGCCGGGGACCTTGGAGCCGAACCGGATGGTCACGCCCTCGTCGGGCTGGACCCGGATCACTACCGCGTTCTGCCCGAAGTCGTCCTCACCGTGGTCACGGAAGAGCAGGTTTGGCGCCCGTTTGAACACCACCGCGATTTCCGTCACCCGCCGGCCCAGGCGCTTGCCCGCACGCAGGTAGAACGGCACCCCGGACCAGCGGCGGGTGTGGATGTCCACCCGGATCGCGGCATAGGTCTCGGTGGTTGAGTTGGCTGGGATGCCTTCTTCCTCCAGGTAGCCCTGGACCTGCTCTCCGCCCTGCCAACCACCGGTGAACTGTCCCCGTGCTGAATGCGTGGACAAGTCCTCCGGCAGCTTCACCGCGGCGAGGACCTTTTCCTTCTCCGCGCGCAGGTCATCGGCGTTAAAGGAGATCGGCTCCTCCATGGCCGTCAGGGCCAGCAGCTGCAGCAGGTGGTTCTGGATCACGTCCCGGGCAGCGCCCACGCCGTCGTAATACCCTGCCCGGCCGCCGGTGCCGATGTCCTCGGCCATCGTGATCTGGACATGGTCCACGTAGTTGGCGTTCCACAACGGCTCGAACAACTGGTTCGCGAACCGCAACGCCAGGATGTTCTGCACCGTTTCCTTGCCCAGGTAATGGTCGATCCTGAACACCGCGTCCGGCGGGAACACCGATTCCACGATGTCGTTCAGCTTCCGGGCCGACTCCAGGTCATGCCCGAACGGCTTCTCGATCACCACCCGCCGCCACTTATCGCCCTCGGCCTGCGCCAGGCCGTGCTTGGACAGCTGCCGGCATACCTGCTCAAATGCCTTGGGCGGGATCGACAAATAGAACGCGTGGTTTCCGCGCGTGCCGCGGACATCGTCGAGTTCCTTGATCGTCTCGCCAAGCCGCTCAAACGCCGCGTCGTCGTCGAACTCGCCCTGGACAAACCGGATGCCCTCGGACAATTGGTTCCACACAGCCTCATCGAACGGGGTCCGGGCGTGTGCCTGCACCGAGGCCTTCACCTCGGCGGCGAAGTCTTCCTTGTCCCACTCACGGCGGGCAAACCCCACCAGCGCGAAGCTCGGCGGCAACAACCCACGGTTGGCGAGGTCGTACACTGCCGGCATCAGCTTTTTACGGGCAAGGTCACCCGTGACCCCGAAGAGGACCAGCGAGGACGGACCGGCAATCCGGTTCAAACGGCGGTCACGCGGATCGCGCAACGGATTACGCCCGCGGCCCGCGCCCTTCCTGCCGTATTCAGTTTCTGGCATGGTGCTTTTGCGCCTTAGCTTTCGGTTGCGGATGCGCGGGTGGACAGGGCAGCGACGATGTCCTGCAACTGGGCCACGCCGGCGGCACGGTCGGTGAGGTGGAGGCGCAGCACGGGACGGCCGTGCTCACCCAGGACCTGGGCGTCGCCTGCAGCCTGGGCGGCGATGAGCTCGCCGAAGGTGAAGGGCCGGTCCGGGATACCCAAGTCCTCGGCGGGGGCCGCCGTGACCTGGAGGAACACGCCGATCGCAGGGCCGCCCTTGTGGAACTGTCCGGTGGAGTGCAGGAAGCGCGGACCCCAACCGAACGTCACGGGACGCCCGGTGGCGGCGGCCAGGTCGTCGCGGATTCCTTCGAGTCCGGCAAAGGCGAGCCGGTCGAAGTACGCCTGGACGCTCAGGTAGCTGTCGGAAGCCAGCGTGCCCAGCAGCGCCTTGACCGCGCCCTCTGCGGTTGCGGCGTCCCCGAGCCAGTCGCCGCCGCGCACCTCGATGGCGCCGTCAACGAACGCAGCCGGCGTGGGCTCCGGCTGGGCGTCCAGCAGGCCGCGTGCGGCAACCTTGGCGGCCTCGACGTCGGGCTGGTCGAAGGGGTTGATGCCCAGCAGGCGGCCGGTCACGGCGGTAGCGAACTCCCACACCATCATCTGGGTGGGAAGGCCGCCGGCGATGGCCACCTGGTTCTCGCCAAGTTCGACGTCGGCATCCGCTGCCACGAGCCGGACCACCAGGACGTCAGGCGCGCCGGCGGTGACCTCCGGTGACTGCGGACCTGCAACAACGGGAAGGATGCCGGTACCCAGCTTGCCGGTGGATTCGGCGATGAGCTGCTCAGCCCAGTCGGCGAAGCCGACAATGCCGGA
Organism: Arthrobacter liuii; assembly: GCF_014639275.1. GTDB lineage: Bacteria > Actinomycetota > Actinomycetes > Actinomycetales > Micrococcaceae > Arthrobacter > Arthrobacter liuii. The sequence goes on from NZ_BMFW01000003.1 coordinate 149,988, forward strand.
GCCGTCCTCCGCGATGACGATCTTGTTCCGCAGCGGGCTGGTTCCGCCCAGGGCGGTGCCCAGGGCAAGCCCGATGTTTTCCGGGGCGTCGTCATTGAGAATTTCCGCAGCTTCCTCGGCCTCGTCCAGGAAGGCCTGGATGTCCACGCCGGCCAGGCCGGAGGGGACCAGGCCGAAGGCGGTCAGGGCTGAGTAGCGGCCACCGACGTTGGGGTCAGCATTGAAGACTGCGCGGTAGCCGGCTTCGCGGGACGCCTTGTCCAGTGGCGAGCCGGGGTCGGTCACGATGATGATCCGGCTTTTGGCGTCCACGCCGGCCTCGGTGAAAGCCTGCTCGAAGATGCGCCGCTGGGAATCCGTCTCCAGGGTGGAGCCGGACTTGGACGAGACCACAATGGCGGTCGCATCCAGCCGGTCCGCGAGGGCAGCACGGACCTGGTCGGGGTCCGTGCTGTCCAGCACTGTCAGCTCGACGCCGGCCGTGCCCGCGATGACTTCGGGTGCCAGCGAGGATCCGCCCATGCCGCAGAGCACGATCCTGCTGACGCCCTCGGCGCGCAGGGCGTCACGGAGTTCCAGGATGTCCTTGACCAAAGGCTGTGAGACGGTGGCGGCCTCCACCCAGCCGAGGCGGACTGCCGACTCGGATTCGGCGTCGGGGCCCCACAGCGTGTGGTCCTTGGCGAAGATCCGCGTGGCGATCCGGTCCTCAACGAGGGTGGGAAGGTGCTGTTCAAGCGCCTGCTGTGCAGCGCCGGTGGCGTCGTAGCTGAGAGTGCTCATAGGTGTTAGGAAGCCTTCCGTGCAGAGTCGAGGGCGCCTTCGACGTCGGCAAGCAGTTCCTTCCAGCTGGCCACGAACTTGTCCAGGCCTTCGGTTTCAAGGAGTGCGACGACCTCGTTGTAGGAGACACCAAGATTTTCCAGCGCGTCGAGGGTGGCGTTCGCCTCCGCGTAAGTGCCGGTGACGGTGTCACCGGAGACAACTCCGTGGTCGAAGGTGGCGTCCAGCGTCTTTTCGGGCATGGTGTTCACCACGCCGGGGGCCACGAGCTCGGTGACGTAGAGGGTGTCCGGGTATGACGGGTCCTTCACGCCGGTGGAGGCCCACAGCGGCCGCTGGGGGAGTGCGCCGGCGTCTGCCAGCAGGGCCCAGCGCTCGGTGGCGAAGAGCTCCTCGTAAACCTGGTAGGCCAGGCGGGCGTTGGCCAGGCCGGCCTTGCCCTTGAGTGCCCTTGCCTCGTCCGTGCCGATCTTGTCGAGGCGCTTGTCGATTTCGCTGTCCACGCGGGAGACGAAGAACGAGGCCACGGAGTGGATCTTCGAGAGATCGTGGCCGCTTTCCTTGGCCTGCTCAAGGCCGGACTGGAAGGCGTTGATAACTGCACGGTAGCGCTCAAGGGAGAAGATCAGGGTCACGTTAACGCTGATGCCCTCGGCGAGGGTTGCCGTGATGGCCTCGAGGCCTTCGAGCGTTGCCGGGATCTTGATGTGGACATTGTCCTTGTTGACGCGCTGGTAGAGATGCTTGGCCTCGGCGATGGTTCCTGCGGTGTCCCAGGCAAGGCGCGGGTCGACTTCGATGGAGACGCGGCCGTCGACCCCCTTGGTGGCGGCGGCAACAGGTGCGAACAGGTCACACGCGTCGGCGACGTCGGTGGTGGTGATCTCGAAGATCGTGTCCTCCACGCTCGCCCCGGCGGCGGCCTTGCCGGCAATGATGTGGTCGTAGTCGGTGCCGGCCGTGATGGCTGCGTGGAAGATGGACGGGTTAGTGGTTACACCAACCACGTTCTTCTCCTCGATGAGCTTGCGGAGGGTGCCGGTTTGCAGGCGTCCGCGGGAGAGGTCATCGAGCCAGATGGATACTCCGGCGTCGGAGAGCTGCTGGGTGGGGGTAGTCATGGTGTTGATCTCCTAAAAGTTTTGGTTTCAGGCCTGGAGGCTGGAGAGGGAGTCCTTGGCGGCGGCGGCGACTGCTTCCGCCGTGATGCCGAACTCCTGGAAGAGGCGCTTGTAGTCCGCGGAAGCGCCATAGTGCTCAAGGCTCACGGAACGGCCGGCGTCGCCGACGAATTCCCGCCAGCCCAGGGCCAGCCCTGCCTCAACCGAAACGCGGGCCTTGACAGTGGCCGGCAGGACGGATTCGCGGTAGGCGGCGTCCTGCTTCTTGAACCACTCAACGCAAGGCATGGATACCACCCGGGCTGCGATGCCGTCGGCTTGGAGAGCCTCACGGGCCTGGACGGCCAGCTGGACTTCCGAGCCTGTGGCAATGAGGATCACGTCGGCCGGAACCGTGGCGCCGTCCTTCGAAGCCTCAGCCAGGACGTAGCCGCCCTTTGCCACCCCTGCGGTGGACGCGAAGGTGTCACCGTCGGCGTCGCCCTCGCCACGTTCCCAGGTGGGAATGTTCTGGCGGGTCAGCACGATGCCCGCCGGGTTGCTGTGGTTCTCGAGCATGGCCTTCCACGCAGCTGCCACTTCGTTGGCGTCGCCGGGGCGGACTACGTCCAGCCCCACGATGGCGCGCAGCGAGGCGAGCTGTTCCACCGGCTGGTGGGTGGGGCCGTCCTCGCCCAGTCCGATGGAGTCGTGCGTCCAGACGTACAGCGACGGGACGCCCATCAGGGCGCCGAGGCGGATGGCGGGGCGCTGGTAGTCGCTGAAGATCAGGAAGGTGCCGGAGAACGCGCGCGTGTTGCCCGCCAGGGTGATGCCGTTCACGATCGACGCTGCGGCATGCTCACGGATGCCGAAGTGCAGGACCCGGCCGTACGGGTTGCCCGACCATGCGTTCGTCTGCTTGGACGCCGGGACGAAGGACGGCGAGCCTTCAATGGTGGTGTTGTTGGACTCGGCCAGGTCGGCGGAGCCGCCCCAGAGTTCGGGCATGACCGGGCCCAGGGCGTTCAGGACCTTGCCGGATGCGGCGCGGGTGGAAACGTCCTTGCCGGCCGGGAAGACCGGAAGGGCAGCGTCGATGCCTTCGGGAAGTTCCTGTGCCTCGATGCGCTGCAGGAGCGCTGCGCCCTCGGGGTTGGCTTCCTGCCAGGCGTTGAAGGTCTCTTCCCATTCCTTGCGTTCCGCGGCGCCGCGCTCCACCACCTGGCGGGCGTGGTCCAGGACTTCCTGGTCCACCTCGAAGGACTTGGCGGGGTCGAAGCCCAGGATTTCCTTCAGGGCTGCGACCTCGTCGGCGCCGAGGGCGGAGCCGTGGATCTTGCCGGTGTTCTGCTTCTTCGGGGCCGGGTAGCCGATGACGGTGCGCAGCGAGATGATGGACGGCTTGGAGGTTTCGGCCTTGGCGGCAAGCAGGGCACTGTACAGCTCCTGTACGTCTTCCTTGTATTCTCCGGTCCGGGTCCAGTCCACCCGCTGGGTGTGCCAGCCGTACGCTTCGTAGCGCTTGAGGACATCCTCGGTGAACGCGATGTCGGTGTTGTCCTCGATGGAGATGTGGTTCTCGTCGTAGATGACCACGAGGTTGCCGAGTTCCTGGTGGCCGGCCAGCGAGGAAGCCTCGGCCGTGACGCCTTCCTGGAGGTCGCCATCGGAGGCGATAACCCAGATGGTGTGGTCGAACGGCGATTCGCCGGCGGGGGCATCGGCGTCGAACAGGCCGCGCTGGCGGCGCTGGGAGTAAGCGAAGCCCACGGAGGACGCAAGGCCCTGGCCCAGCGGGCCGGTGGTGATTTCCACACCGGCGGTGTGCTTGTACTCCGGGTGGCCCGGGGTCAGCGAGCCCCAGGTACGCAGGGCTTCGAGGTCCTTCAGTTCCAGGCCGTAGCCGGAGAGGAACAACTGGATGTAGAGCGTCAGGGATGTGTGGCCCGGGGACAGCACGAAGCGGTCACGGCCCAGCCACTGCGGATCCCGCGGATCATGGCGCATCAGCTTCTGGAAGAGAAGGTAAGCGGCCGGGGCCAGGCTCATGGCGGTTCCGGGGTGGCCGTTGCCCACCTTCTCCACGGCGTCGGCGGCCAGGACGCGGACGGTATCCACCGCTTTCTGGTCCAAGCTGGTCCATGACAGTTCTTGCTCTTCCAAATGTGGCACGAAAACCGGGCCCCTCTCTGTGCTGATGGCGGTGGTACACCGGATCCGGCCAAGGGCGCGCTATGGCGCCGCTGCGGTGTGTACCAGCCGTTCACCATCGAAACGTTGATCCTTGCATTCAGTCACAAACAGCAGCGGGAACGCGTTTTCCACCGCTTTCTTGCTGTGCGCTGATCTGATGACAGCTTAGCTCTTATCCATACTCCGGGCGGCTCGAATCTCACGTTTTGGACGCAATTTCCCCTTTTGTGAATCACCGTCACGAAGGGTTGAGTTAATCTGCTCGAATGGGCCTGCGAGCAATCAACTGCGCATATGCCAGGGCCGGGGGAGGGTTCACGGCGCGGTATGATATTTGGAGGCCAACGCCGGGTGGGCTACCCAACGCCGCCCGGGGTTTCCCCGCTGTTGCACGCACCTGGCGCATTTCCTCCCTTAGTGCCGTGCCCGGGTCCGGGCCGCACGACCGGAGCTGCACTGCAGCCTCAACTGCCACACAGAACGGGTGACTGCCACCGTGAGCACAACAGATACGCCGCTGAAAGCATCCCGGGCCTCCGGCGCCGGGTTTGCCCGTAAGGCCAAGGCGTATCTCGCCCTCACCAAGCCGCGCGTGATCGAACTGCTCCTGGTCAGCACATTGCCCACCATGATCTACGCCGAGCGGGGCTTCCCTTCCATCGGGCTGATCCTTGCCACGTTGGTGGGCGGCGCCTTCGCGGCCGGCAGCGCCGGAGCATTCAACTGCTACATTGACCGGGATATCGACAAACTGATGCACCGGACCGAAAACAGGCCGCTGGTCACCGGGGAAGTCACCCCCCGCGAAGCCCTCGTCTTCTCCTGGCTGCTTGGCGCGGCCGCCATCGTGATCCTTTGGTTCGGCGCCAATCCGCTCTCCGCTTGGCTGGGGCTCGGCGCCATCTTCTTCTACGTGGTCATCTACACCATGATCCTCAAGCGTCGCACTGCGCAGAACATTGTGTGGGGCGGCGCAGCAGGCTGCTTCCCTGTCCTGATTGCATGGGCCGCCGTGACCAACTCCGTGGAGTGGCCCGCCATCATCCTGTTCATGGTGATCTTCCTATGGACACCGCCGCATTACTGGCCGCTGTCCATGCGCTACGGCGAGGACTACCGCAATGCCAATGTCCCCATGCTTGGCGCCATCGCCGGCGCCAAGGTGGTGTCTGTGCAGGTGGTCCTTTACGCCTGGGCCATGGTCGCCTGCTCACTTCTGATGATCCCCGCTGGCGGGGCCGGCTGGGTCTACACGGTCACCGCGGTCACCGCCGGCGCCTGGTTCCTCTACCAGTCCCATGCCCTCTACGCCCGCGCCCAGCGCGAGGACATCCAGGACAAGCGCGCCATGAAGGTGTTCCACGGCTCCATCAGCTACCTGACGCTGCTGTTCATCGCCCTGGCGGTGGACCCGTTTGTCGGGCATGCCATTATCGGCTAGACCCCGCCACCCGATCCCGAGCTCAACAGGGCGGCGGCTTCCACCTCACGGTGGGAGCCGCCGTTTTGGCTTCCCGCGAAACGCGCCATCACCTCCTGCACCCAATGACGAAACGCGCCATCACCTCCTGCGGCTTATCGGCCAACGCGACATCAGCGTTGGATTCGCGTTGGTTGCGGCGCCACTTGAGTAGAGCCGTGACCTGCTGGGGCGTTAAGGAAAAAGCCGCAGGAGGTGATGGGGCGTTGAGGGGCAGTGAGGATCGGAAAGGCCTCCAGCAGTAATTGACAAATACGTCATATCCGTCAATTCGACTGTCATTGCCAATGACAAACTGCTTACGGTGGAGCGGACCCTTCCCGCAACCAAAGGAAAATCCATGGAAGCCCGTCCGTCCGCCGTACCTGCTCCCAGCCACAGCCCGCCGGGAGGAAAGCGAAGCCGCCGCCGCTTTCCATTCCCCCGCCCGCCGTTTGCCGCCCATGTTGGCGCCGATGTGCCGGCGTCGTTGGTGGTGTTCCTTGTAGCCCTCCCGCTCTCGCTAGGCATCGCAGCCGCTTCCGGAGCGCCGGTCATGGCCGGACTCATTGCCGCCGCCATCGGCGGGATCGTGGCCGGAAGCCTCGGCGGCTCACCGCTCCAGGTGAGCGGACCGGCCGCCGGGTTGACCGTCGTGGTGGCAGGCCTGGTCCACGAATTCGGGTGGCAGGTGACCTGCGCCATCACAGCGGCAGCCGGCGTGGTGCAGCTCCTGCTGGGCATCAGTCGGGTGGGCAGGGCCGCCCTGGCCGTTTCACCGGTAGTGGTCAAGGCCATGCTTGCCGGCATCGGGGTCACCATCATCCTGCAGCAACTGCATGTGCTTCTCGGGTCCCGCCCTGCGGGCTCGGCCCTCGAAAACCTCGCCGCACTGCCGGCAGCCATCACCCACCTGGAACTTCATGCTGCCCTGCTCGGAGTGGCCGTCGTGGCCATCCTCCTGTGCTGGAATTTCCTGCCGGCCGCTGTCCGGCGCATGCCCGGCCCCCTCGCCGCCGTGGCGGCAGGCACCGCACTCGCAGTGGCCTTTGCCCCCGGCGTTGAGCGGATCTCCCTGGATGGTTCGATTCTCTCGGCCATCAGCCTGCCGCAGCTCCCCGACGACAACTGGCGAGCCTTCGCTTTCGCCATCCTGACCATGGCCTTGATCGCCAGCCTTGAATCCCTCTTGTCCGCTGTGGCCGTGGACAAGATGCACACCGGCCCGCGCACCAACCTCAACAGGGAGCTGATCGGCCAGGGCACCGCAAACATCGTCTCTGGATCCCTCGGCGGACTGCCCGTAACCGGCGTCATCGTGCGCAGCGCCACGAATGTTGAGGCGGGCGCAGCCACCCGGACCTCCGCAGTGCTGCACGGGGTCTGGGTCCTTGCGTTCTCTGCCTCTTTGCGGGCCTGATCCCGCTGGCCGTCCTGGCCGGTCTGTTGGTGGTCATCGGTGCGCGCCTGATCAAAGTGGCCGACATCCGTACCAGCCTGCGGACCGGGGACCTGGCGATTTATGCCGTCACCGTCATCTGCGTGGTGTTCCTGAACCTGCTCGAAGGCGTCATGATCGGCCTGGCCCTCGCCGCCGCCCATGTCCTGTGGCGTGTCCTGCGCGCCCCGATCCATGTCCACCGGCCTGCCGTCCCGTCGTCGCCCTGGCGCGTGACCATTGCCGGGTCGTGCAGCTTCTTCGCGCTGCCCAAGCTCAACGGCGTACTGCAGTCAGTGCCTGCCGGCGCGGACGCGGTGGTCGAACTCAACGCGGACAACGTTGACCATTCCTTCCGCGAAGCCCTGCTCGCCTGGCAGCTCCAGCACCAGGCCACGGGCGGTACGGTGAACCTTGAGGAGCACGGCAACACCGTGTTCCAGGACGCTGCGCACCAGGCACCTAGGCGCGAAGACGCCACCGAGTTGCCCCTTCCGCCAAGGACGGAGCCGCTGCTGGATGGCATCAACAAATACCACCGCCGGTCTGCCCACCAGGTCCGTCCGCTGGTGCATGACCTGGCAGAAGGGCAAAATCCGGACAGCCTGTTCGTGGCCTGTATCGATTCCCGCGTCAACCCGAATCTGATCACCAGCAGCGGCCCGGGGGACCTGCTCACCCTGCGGAACATCGGCAACGTGGTGTGCAGCCACGGCCAGGACGCCTCGATCGACTCAGCCCTGTCCTTCGCCGTCAACGGCCTGGGGGTTCAGTCCCTGGTTATCTGCGGTCATTCCAACTGCGGTGCCATGAAGGCGCTCCTCGCCGAAGCAGACGGCGCGGACCACAGTTCCCTGGGCCCGGCATTCGGGCGCTGGCTGGACCACGCCCGTCCAAGCCACACAGCAGTGCTGGCGGGGCACCCCGTCGGCAGGCAGGCCGCGGCAGCGGGTTACGGCACCGCGGACCAGCTGGCGATGGTCAACGTGGCCGTGCAGCTGGCCAAGCTGCAGGACCATCCGGTGGCGGGCCCTGCGCTGGAAGGCGGAGCGGTGCCACGGGCCTGTTCTATGACATTGCCACTGCAAGCGTCCTCCGGGTCACGGCCAATGGCATCGAGAACCTGGACCCAGCCGTTGAAGCAGCGGTCCAGGGCAGCGCACTGGCCGGCCGGTAGTTGCCCTGGAGGCAGCGTCCCGTGATTAAGTCGCCACGACGGCGGTGACGCGGGGGAAGGAGCGTGCCCCTACTTCACCGCTTTTGACGAAGCAACAGCGCTGGAGCGGGCGATGTCCCAGGCGTTCGTCGATGCAGCCATCAGCAGGGCTGCGCCCAGCATGTGGGCCGCCACCAGCAACGCCGGAATCCCGTTGTAATACTGCGTGAAACCGATGACCGCCTGCAGCACCGTGACCGCGAGAAGCATCAGGACGGCACTCCGGAAGGGGCCCGTGACGTGGCGCCTGATGACCAATACCAGGGCCACCAAGGTCCCGGCGGTGACCAGGTACGCCGGCACCGCGTGGATGTGGGAGAACAGGTCCCAGTCGAGATCGTTGCGGGGAGCATCGGCGTCACCGGCGTGCGGCCCCGCTCCTGTCACTACGACGCCCAGCATCACGGCCACGGCAGAAAAAAGGGCGACGGCGGCCGTCACCGGGCGCAGCACTGCGGGCAGGGCGGCGGCCAGGGAAGCCTGGAACCGGCCTGTGCGGCCGAAGGCACGGTTAACCAGCAAGGTGGCAAACACCACCAGGGCCATGGACACCAGGAAGTGCAGTCCCACCACCCACGGGTTGAGGTTGGTAAGGACCGTGACACCGCCAATCACCGCCTGGGCGGGGATGCTGGCAAGCAGCCCGAGGGCCAGCAGGAAGAGGTCCTTGCGTTCCTTGCGCAGGTTCCACAGGTACACCAGCATGAGGGCTGCCACAGCTGCCAGCGCGAACGTCAGGAGCCGGTTCCCGAACTCGATGAACCCGTGGATGCCCATCGCAGGGGTGTTCACCAGGGAGTCCGAGGTACAGCGTGGCCAGGTGGGGCAGCCGAGGCCTGACGCGGTCAGGCGGACCGCGCCGCCGGTGACCACCAAAAGTGTCTGGCCGATCAGGGAGGCGACGGCGAGGCGGCGGATGCGGACGTCCACGGTGCGGGGGAGCCGCGACGCCAGGCGGCCGGCGATCTGGGGGAGGCGTGAAGCCGTGGTCACGATTATCTCAATTCCACTTGAACCAACGGATGGCTGCTGCCCCGGCGATAACGGTCCAGAGCAGCAGGATGAGGGCGGCGCTGCCGTTCACGGCCCCGCCCAGGAAGGCGGCGCGCATCGATTCGCCCAACGCGCCGGACGGAAGGAAGTGCACGACGGCCTGCGCTGTGGCCGGCAGCCGTTCGGCCGGGATGACAATGCCGCCCATGGCTCCAAGGAGGATCCAGAGCAGGTTGGTGATGGCCAACGTGGCTTCCGGCCGGACTGTTCCGGCCACCAGCAAGCCCAGCGCGGTGAAAGCCGCCGCGCCCAGCCCGAGCAGCGCCAGCCCCGGGAGCCAGCCCGCCGCCGTCGGCTGCCAACCCAGCGCCAGGGCAACCAGGCCCACCACCACCACCTGGATGCAGAGGACGGCCAGGACCGAGAGGACTTTGCCTGCGATCAGGCCGCCGCGGCCCAGCGGCGTGGTGGACAGGAAGCGGAGCACCCCGTAGCGGCGGTCGAAACCGGTGGCGATGCCCTGGCCGGTGAAAGCCGTGGACATGGCGCACAGGGCAAGGATCCCCGGAACGGCCACGTTGATGCGGCTGGAGCCCATCCCGTCCAGGAAAGGGGTCACGGTCAGGCCAACAAGTGCCAGCAGCGGCAGCACCACCGCAAGGATCAGCTGCTCGCCGTTCCGCAACATTGTCAGTGCCTCGTACTTGCCCTGCAGCAGGACACGGCGCAGCAGGGGCGCGGGCTGCTGCGCCTCCGGGGTTGCTGCGGTGCTCATCGGATGTCCTTTCCTGAAATGTCCAGAAAGACGTCTTCAAGGCTACGCGCCTGAAGGCTCATGGATGCCGGCATGATGCCCTTCGCTTCCCACCACTGTGCGAGGGCGGAGAGGTGGCGCGGCGTGAGGGCGCCGGTGACGGTGTAGCTGCCGGCACGGGCTTCTGACATGTCGACGTCGTCAGGCAGCACGGTGGACAGGTCCAGGCCGGCCGGGGCTTCGAACACGAGAGTCCGGATTTGGTCGGCGCCCTGCTCCGCGGCAGGGCTGCGCTGCAGCAGCTCCTGGACGGTTCCCTCTGCCACGTTGCGGCCGCCGTCGATGATGTACACGTAGTCCGCCAGGCGCTGGGCGTCGTCCATGAGGTGCGTGGTAAGGATGATCCCCATCCCGCTGTTCCGCAGTTCCGCGATCAGGTCGAACACCAGCTGCCGGGACTGGGGATCCAGGCCAGCGCTGGGCTCGTCCAGGAACAGTACTTCGGGCCTGCCGATCAAGGCCGCGGCAAGTGCCAGGCGCTGCTTCTGGCCGCCGGACAACCTCCGGACGCTCGTCCTGCTGAAGGTATCGATACCGAGCCTGCCCACCAGGTCTTCCATCGGCCAGGGCCGGGCGTACAGCCCGGCAATGTGCCGCAACAGCGGCAGGGGCCGTGCCGACGGCGGGAGCCCGCCGTCCTGCAGCATCACACCTACGCGGGAGCGAAGGTGGGCACCGGCGGTGGCCGGGTCCTGCCCCAGCAGCGAGATGCTGCCGCCACTGCGCTTCTGCAGGCCCTGGGCGCATTCAAGGGTGGTGGTCTTTCCGGCGCCGTTCGCACCCAGCAGGGCGGTTACCTGTCCGCGCTCCGCAATGAGGGATATGCCGCTGACAACCCTGAGCATCTTTCCGTCCAGGCTGGACAGGGGGCCAACGTCCTTGATGAGTCCATGGATGGACAAGACGGGAGACTGGGGGGATCGCACCACAGTATTCTACGGGATGTAGATTTACCGCCGTCCGTCCTGCCGGCGTGCTGTGGCCACCCAAGGTCAGCCTGCCCTTACTGGAGCCCGGGACTAAATTACGACATGATTGTGTTGTGTATTCCATGACCAACGCTACTGCTGTGCCCATGGCCGGGCCCGGTCCGTCGGCATCCAGCCCTGTGGCTGATGCGGACGAGCGCACCCGGGACCGGGTCCTTGCTGCCGTCCTGGAGCACGGGCCCGTCAGCGCGGCCGAACTGGGAGACATGCTGGGGTTCACCCCGGCGGCGGTCCGGCGCCACCTGGACCACCTTTCACGTGCCGGCGTCATCGAAGTCAAGCGGGTTGCCAAACCCGGAGCAGGTGCCGGCCGCCCCGCCCGCCGCTACGTCCTTAGTTCCCAGGGCCAGTCGAGCCTGGGCAATGACTACTTGGACATCGCCGCCCTTGCTCTCCAGCAGCTGCAAAAATTGGCCGGACCCGATGCCGTGCGCGCTTTTGCCGAGGAGCGGTTCGCCGACATGGAGCGGCGCTACGCACCTGAAATTGAACAAGCCGGGGCTGATGTCCGGGACAGGGCCACCGCACTCGCCGCCGCCCTGAGCCGCGATAACTTCGTGGCCTCCGCCGCCTCCATCGAAGCGAAGGCACCCCTGCCCGCGGCGCTCTCCAGTGTCCAGCTCTGCCAGGGCCACTGCCCCATCCAGCAGCTCGCCGCCCGCTTCCCGGTGTTCTGCGACGTGGAAACCGAAGTCTTCTCAAGGCTGGTGGGAGTTGACGTACGCCGGCTCTCCACCCTGGCGCGCGGCGGCCACGTCTGCACCACCCACATACCAACAGGCAGGCTGTCTGCCAAACCGGCCACGATGCCGGCCGCAGCCCCCGCCAGCCTGGACGAAGTAACCAACCATCAGCAAGAAAGGCCGTGATGACGGACCAACTATCAGAGAAAGCAGTAGCCGAAAACACTGTGATCTCGGAGATTCTGGAAAAGAATCCCGAGCTCCACGGCATCGGCAACTACGAGTACGGCTGGGCCGACAAGAACGACGTCGGCGCCAATGCACGGCGTGGTCTCGATGAAGAGGTAGTCCGGGACATTTCGGCCAAGAAGAGCGAACCCGAGTGGATGCTTGACCTGCGCCTGAAGGGCCTGAAGTACTTCGACCGCAAGCCCATGCCCACGTGGGGTGCAGACCTCTCCGGCATTGACTTCGACAACATCAAGTACTTTGTCCGCTCCACCGAGAAGCAGGCGGCCACCTGGGAAGACCTGCCCGAGGACATCCGGAACACCTACGAAAAGCTGGGCATCCCGGAAGCTGAGCGCAGCCGCCTGGTTTCCGGCGTCGCAGCCCAGTACGAGTCCGAGGTTGTCTACCACCAGATCCGCGAGGACCTCGAAGCCCAGGGCGTCATTTTCCTGGACACCGACACCGCGCTGAAGGAACACCCGGAGATCTTCCAGGAGTACTTCGGGACCGTCATCCCGGTGGGCGACAACAAGTTCGCCTCGCTGAACACCTCTGTCTGGTCCGGCGGCTCCTTCGTGTACGTCCCCAAGGGCGTCCACGTGGACATCCCGCTGCAGGCATACTTCCGGATCAACACGGAAAACATGGGCCAGTTCGAGCGCACCCTGATCATTGCCGATGAGGACTCCTACGTCCACTACATCGAAGGCTGCACCGCCCCGATCTACACTTCGGACTCGCTGCACTCCGCCGTCGTGGAGATCATCGTCAAAAAGGGTGCCCGCGTCCGGTACACCACCATCCAGAACTGGTCCAACAACGTGTACAACCTGGTGACCAAGCGCGCTGTCTGCGAAGCGGGCGCCACCATGGAGTGGGTCGACGGCAACATCGGTTCCAAGGTGACCATGAAGTACCCGGCTGTGTACCTGGTTGGTGAGCACGCCAAGGGCGAAACCCTGTCCATCGCTTTCGCGGGCGAAGGCCAGCACCAGGACACCGGCTCCAAGATGGTCCACATCGCGCCGAACACCAAGAGCTCCATCATCTCCAAGTCCGTTGCCCGCGGCGGCGGCCGCGCAGCCTACCGGGGCCTGGTTCAGGTCCGCGAAGGCGCCAAGCACTCGGCCAACACCGTGCGCTGCGACGCGCTGCTGGTGGACACCATCTCCCGGTCCGACACCTACCCGTACATCGACATCCGCGAGGACGATGTGCAGCTGGGACACGAGGCAACGGTTTCCCGCGTCAGCGAGGAGCAGCTGTTCTACCTCATGTCCCGCGGCATGCCCGAGGACGAGGCCATGGCCATGATCGTGCGCGGCTTCATCGAGCCGATCGCCCGCGAACTACCCATGGAATACGCCCTCGAGCTGAACCGCCTCATCGAACTCCAGATGGAAGGATCCGTCGGTTAATGACTGCCGAAGCAACTACCGAAAAGGCGCGCATCGGCGCACCGTCGATCGCAGGCTTCACCGAGGAGGGCGAGCACCTCGTCGCCTCCAAGGTTGACCGCCACCACAGCCACGGCACGCAGGTCATGGCCTCCCGGGCCGAGCGCCTCACCAGCCATGACGTGGCCGACTTCGCCCTGCCCAACGGCCGGGAAGAAGAATGGCGCTTCACCCCGGTGCGCGAACTGGCCAACCTTCTGTCGGACTCTCCGTCGGAGGCAGGAGCGCTGGGCGTTACCGTCGAGGCCCCCGCAGCCGTAGTGCAGCGGACGCTCCGTGCCGGCGAGGCCCCCCGTGGTGCCACGCTGATCCCGGCCGACCGTGCCGCCGTCGTGGCTTCCGCCAACACGGAGGCAGCCCAGCTGATCTCCATCCCGGCCAACGCGGAGCTGGACGCCCCGGTGCGCCTGGTCCTCACCGGCAACGGCGCGGACCGCCGCACCAATTCCCACCTGGTGATCGAGGCAGGGGCAAACAGCCGCGGCGTTGTCATCATCGAACATGACGGCACTGCCGACCACAACGGCAACGTTGAGGTCCTGGTCCGCGAAGGCGCCCACCTCACGGTTGTTTCCCTGCAGCTGTGGGAGGACGACGCCAAGCACCTGGCACAGCACGACGCCGAGGTTGCCAAGGACGCCGTGTACAAGCACATCGCCGTCACGCTCGGCGGAAAGATCGTCCGCCTGAACTCCAACGTCCGGTTCGCCGGAGAGGGCGCAGAGGCCGAGCTCCTGGGCCTCTACTTCGCCGATGCCGGCCAGCACCTGGAGCACCGTTCCTTCGTGGACCACAACGTGGGCAACTGCAAGTCCAACGTTCTGTACAAGGGCGCGCTGCAGGGCAAGGGTGCACACACGGTCTGGGTTGGCGACGTGCTGATCCAGAAGCAGGCCGAAGGCACTGACTCCTACGAGAAGAACCAGAACCTGGTCCTCACGGACGGCTGCCGCGCGGACTCCGTGCCCAACCTGGAAATCGAGACCGGCCTGATTGAGGGCGCGGGCCACGCCAGCGCCACCGGCCGTTTCGATGACGAACACCTGTTCTACCTGATGGCCCGAGGCATCCCCGAGGATGTTGCCCGCCGCCTGGTGGTCCGCGGCTTCCTCAACGAGATCATCCAGCAGATCAAGGTCCCGGCCCTCGAAGAGCGCCTGACCGAGGCTGTGGAACGCGAACTCGCGGCATCCGAGAACTGAAGACAGGCAGGCAGGAACGTATGAGCGGACAACACAAGGGCGAGCTGGTGTGCAGCGCCAGTGACATCCAGGTCAAGCAGGCGCTGCGGATCCTGGTCGACGGCTACCCCGTAGCCGTGGTCCGGGACTCGATGGGCGACATCCACGCCATTGGAGACACCTGCTCGCACGCAGACATCTCGCTGTCCGAAGGTGATGTGGAAGGTTGCGCCATCGAGTGCTGGGGCCACGGTTCCAAGTTCGACCTGCGCAGCGGCCAGCCACTGCAGCTCCCCGCCTACGACCCTGTTCCGGTGTTCGCCGTCGAGCTCGACGGAGACGACGTCTACGTGGACGTCACCAACGTTTTGAACGGCGCAGCAGTAAATAATTACTGAGCGCCGGCAGCACCAGACTTACGAGCGAAAAGAAAGAAGAGCATGTCAACTCTTGAGATCAAGGACCTGCACGTCAGCATTGAGACGGAACAGGGCACCAAGGAGATCCTGAAGGGCGTCAGCCTGACCATCAGGACGGGCGAAACGCACGCCATCATGGGCCCCAACGGCTCCGGCAAATCCACCCTCGCCTCCACCATTGCGGGCCACCCCCGCTACACCGTCACCAGCGGCACCATCACCCTGGACGGCGAAGACGTGCTGGCCATGAGCGTTGACCAGCGCGCCCGCGCCGGTGTCTTCCTCGCCATGCAGTACCCGGTGGAGGTGCCGGGTGTCACCATGACCAACTTCCTGCGGACCGCCAAGACCGCAATTGACGGCGAAGCACCCAAGCTGCGCACCTGGACCAAGGACGTCAAGGCCGCCATGGAGCAGCTGCGCATCGACGCCGACTTCGCCCAGCGCAACGTCAACGAAGGTTTCTCCGGCGGTGAGAAGAAGCGCGTCGAGATCCTCCAGCTGGAGCTCTTCAAGCCCAAGTTCGCCATCCTGGACGAGACCGACTCAGGCCTGGACGTTGACGCGCTGAAGATTGTGTCCGAGGGCGTCAACCGCGCCCACGCAGAAGGAAACATGGGCACGCTGCTCATCACGCACTACACGCGCATCCTGCGGTACATCAAGCCTGAATTCGTGCACGTGTTCGTGGACGGCCAGGTTGTCGAGGAGGGCGGCCCTGAGCTTGCCGACCGCCTTGAGGAAGAAGGCTACGACCGTTACGCCAAGGGCGCCGGTGCAGCCACCATCGCGGCTGACGCCGCAGTCCAGGCCTAGTTAGGACCAGTCATGACCGAAATCAAGCCGGGCCGTACGGCCCTGGAGGACGTCGAAGAGGCGCTCAAGGACGTCATCGATCCTGAGCTTGGCGTCAACGTAGTGGACCTGGGCCTTTTGTACGGCTTGAAGTACTCCGATGACGACGGCGCGCTGCTGATCGACATGACGCTCACCACCGCCGCCTGCCCGCTCACCGATGTCCTCGAGGAGCAGGTGGGCCAGGCCCTGGACGGCGTCGTTGACGAGTGGCGCCTGAACTGGGTATGGATGCCGCCATGGGGTCCCGAGCGGATCACCGACGACGGCAAGGACCAGATGCGGGCCCTCGGCTTCAACATCTAGTCGCCTTAACGTACGACGACGGCCGGTCACCTTTCCCGGGAAAGGTGACCGGCCGTCGTCGTTGGTTCATCGATTGCTGCGTAACTGCCGTTATGACCTCTCAAAACGGCAGTTAGGCAGCAATCGATGGGGTTAAAGGGTGGCGGCGGAGAACGTGTCGCACTGCTTGATGTCGCCGGACTGGTAGCCCCGGGAGAACCAGCGCTGGCGTTCCTCGCTGGAGCCGTGCGTCCAGCCTTCCGGGGAGACCCGGCCGGTGGCGGCTTTCTGGATCCGGTCATCGCCCACTGAGGCGGCCGCCGACAGGGCGTCGTTCACATCCTGCTGGGTGAGGGGTTCCAGGTAGGGCTGGCCGGTGCGGGGGTCCGGAGTGGTGGAGGCGTACTTTGCCCACAACCCTGCATAGCAGTCCGCCTGCAGTTCGGTGCGGACGGAGCCGGACTCGGGTCCCTTCGGATCCTGCTGCGCCCGCTTCAGGTCACCGAGCAGGTTTTGGATGTGGTGGCCGAATTCGTGCGCGACCACGTACTCCTGGGCCAGCGGACCGCCGGAGGACCCAAAGCGGTCCACGAGTTCCTGGAAGAAGCCGGGATCGAAGTACGCCGTGGTGTCCGTGGGGCAGTAGAAGGGCCCTACCTCGGAGGTCGCGGCTCCGCACCCGGTGTTGGTTCCGCCGCTGAAGATCACGGCTTTCGGGCGCGGATACTGCACGTTGTACTGCTTCAGGTAACCGGGCCAGAACGCATTGAGGCTGTTGACGGTGCCGGTGATCCGGCAGTCCAGCCGCTTGTCTGCGTCCGCGCCGGTGGTGCAGGCGGGCGCCGTGCCCTGGGACTGACCCGCGGTCCCGCCGTCGGTCAACCCGCCGAGCATGTTGGGATTGATCCCCAGCAGAAGCGCAACGAGGAGCACCAGGCCCCCGCCGATTCCGCCGCCGACTTTCACCCCAGTGCCCATGCCCCTTCGGTCCTGGACCTGGTTGGGATCGAGCTGAACGTTGTCATTGAAACTCATATCGTCACATTACCCGGGGGCCGCAGGCTCAATCCGTGCCGGCCGGTAAAGTTGATCCGTGCCCTTCCTCGACAAGATCCAGCGCTGGGCTGAGCAACGGCCGCACGACACCGCCGTCGTGATCGCCGGGCGGCGCCTGGACTGGGCGGAGCTGCGGGACGCTGCTGCCGGCCTCGTAGCAGAGACGAAGCCGGTCACCACCCTCGCCGAGGCCAATTCCGTGGACTTTGCGGTGAAGTTCGCGGCCGCACTGGCCGGCGGCCGCCAGTGTGCCGTCCTTGACCCATCATGGCCCGTACTCCTGCAGGAGGACATTGTCCGGCGCGTGGAGGCGTGCGCTGTCCCGGCCACGGTGTCCCCGGACGACGAGCTTGCGGATGGCCCCCCGGACTCCAGCTTCCTCATCGGCCTCACCTCAGGGACCACGTCCGTGCCCAAGGCCTTCACCCGCTCCCGGCGGTCCTGGCAACAGTCCTTTGACGCCTCCATCGGGTTCTTCGGCCTCAGCCAGGACGACGTCACCCTGGCGCCCGGCCCCCTGGCTGCGAGCCTCAACCTCTACGCCCTCGCCGAGTGCCTCTACGCGGGGTCCGAGTTCCAGACGCTCGCGGCGTTCGACGTCGGCGACGTCCACGCTGCCATCACGCACGACCGGGTCACCCGGCTGGTGCTGGTGCCCACCATGCTGCGGATGCTCAGCGAACGCGGGATGACCGGATGCGTTGATGCCTCCAGTGTGCGAACCATCATCTGCGCAGGCTCCAAGCTCGATGCCCGGACCCTTGAAGCAGCCCGGCGCTGGGCCCCCAACGCCACCATCTACGAGTACTACGGCGCCTCCGAGCTGAGTTTCGTCTCCGGCGCCGGCCTGGCGCCCGGGCAGGTTGCCGCCACGGGTGGAACGGGAATCGGCAAACCTTTTCCCGGCGTCGACGTCAGGATCCTGGACGACGCCGGGGCCCAGGTCCCAGATGACGGGTACGGCAACATCTGCGTCCGCAGCGGCATGGTGAGCAACGGCTACCTGTGGGGCGACGACGGCGAAGCGCTGCGGTCCTTCGGTTCCTGGTACACCGTGGGGGACCAGGGCTACCTTTCGGACGGGGAACTCCACATCCTGGGCCGGCGTGCCGACATGATCCTGACCGCCGGACGGAACGTCTACCCGCACGAGGTGGAACTGGCCCTGGGGGCAGTTCCCGGGGTTGCGGCAGCCGTCGCCGCCGGCATGCCGGACGACCTGCGCGGCCAGCGCGTGGTGGCCGGCGTGGTTCCATCCCACGGCGGGATAACCGCCACCCAACTGCGGGCCGGCCTGGAGGACATCCTGTCCCGGCACAAACGCCCGCTCCAGTACTACCTCCTGGCGGAACTGCCCACCACGGACCGCGGAAAGGTCAGCCGGAGCCTGCTGCTGGAGTGGATCACTGCCCGGGACCCCAGGGTGCTTTCCCTTGGGACGTGACCTCCTGCCCGGTGGGCTCCTGCCGCCGGACCGCCAGCCGGTCATCATCGCCGCACTCCGGACCCCGGTCTGCCCCGTCAACGGAGCCCTGCGGACCCTGCGGGCGCATGAACTCCTGGCACCGGTCCTGCGGGGGCTTGTCACCCAACTGGCATTGGAGCCGGCTGCCATAGAGGACGTCGTCATCGGCAACGCCGTGGGCGGCGGCGGAAATGTTGCCAGGCTCGCCTTGTTGGAGGCGGGGCTGCCGGTCACCGTCCCTGGCATCACGGTGGACCGGCAGTGTGGTTCAGGACTGGACGCAATCGTGCTCGCCGCGCGGTTCGTGGCAGCCGGCGGGGACCCGTTGTACCTGGCGGGGGGAGTGGAGAGCACCAGTACCGCGCCCCTGCGCGCCCACCGGAGGGACGACGGCGGCCCGGAGTTCTACTCCCGTGCCCAGTTTGCGCCGGCCAGCTTTGGCGATCCGGACATGGGCGTCGCCGCGGAAACGGTGGCTGCGGAATACGGCGTCGGCAGGGACCGCCAGGATGCCTTCGCACTGGCCAGCCATCGGAAAGCCCTCGAGGCGATCCGCGAGGGGCGCTTTGCAGCTGAACTCGTACCGTTGGGCACTGCCTCCGGCACAGTCTCCTCCGATGGCGGGCCGCGGGCCGGCCTTACCCCGGCTGTCATCGCACGTTTCCCGGCCGCCTTCGTACCAGGAGGAACCGTCACCGCAGGGAACTCCTGTTTCGATGCGGACGCCGCATCCGCCGTCGTCATCACCTCCCTTGAGCGCGCACGCCAACTCGGCGCGCGCGACGGCCTCCTGGTGCGTGGCACCGGAACCGCCGGTGTGGCTCCGGAAGTCCTGGGGATCGGCGCTGCCCGGGCAGCCCGGGATGTGCTGGCGGGGGCTGGTGTGTCAGCTGATGAGCTGGACCTGGTGGAGTTCAACGAGGCATTCGCGTCGCAGACACTTGCGTGCCTGGACCAGCTTGGAATTGAATCCGACCGGGCGAACCTCGATGGTGGTGCACTGGCGCTGGGGCACGCCTACGGTGCTTCGGGGGCCGTCCTGGTGACACGGTTGCTCGCCCAGGCGCGGAGGGGCCGAAACCCTGGAGCCTTGGCGCTGGCCATGATCAGCATGGCCGGCGGCATGGGCACGGCGGCGTTGCTGGAATACCGGCTGCTGGGCGCCCGCTGACCTTCCGGGCCGCCGCTTCATTCCTCTGCCTCACCCAGGCCACGGGCGGCGAGGGCTTCGCCTGTTTGGCGGGCGTAGGCCACAGACGTGATGAACACCGGCAGGACCAAAGCCCGAGGATTGCGCTCCAAGCCCCGGGCTTTGGCGGAATCGCGGACGTCGGCGAAGGTTCCGGCAATGAACGGGATGCTGCGGAGCATGATACCGATGGTCAGGGCAAAGCGTTCCGGATCGGCACCGAACCTTTTGAAGGGAGTTGCTGCTGCAGCCACTCCGTCCAGGAGCTTTTGGACCGGTGTGGTGGCGGTAAGCAGGGAGGCTGCCACCACGCAGACCAGGATGTTCAGCACGATCCGCACCGCCGTTGGCCCGCCAAGCTGCCACCACTGGAAGATCCCGATCACCAGGAGCACGGGGGCCAACGGCCGCACGGCGCCCCAAAGCCGTTTCACCCCGGCGCCGGTGACCAGGAAAAGGCCGCAGAGCACCGCGAGTACCGCGGCGGACACGCGCCAGTCCAGGATTACGAACGATGCCAGGCCGCAGGCGAATACCAGGAGGAACTTCAGCGCCAGCGGTGCGCGGTGCAGGAGGGAGTTGCCGGGCACGTAGTTGGCAAGGAGGAAGCCGTGGCCTCTCACGGCGCATCCCTTTGCGGCGCGCCGAGCCCTTGCAGGCACCACGAACGGTAGGCGGCCACAGCTTCCGCCGGGGCGCCGTCAAATGCCACTCGGCCCGCTTCGATGACCAGCACTCGGTCCATGTCCAAGGCCAGGTCCAGGTCGTGGGTGGACATGATGATCTGCTGGTCCAGGTCCGCCAGGGTCCTGCGGAGCAGTTCGCGGTTGCGCAGGTCCAGGAGGGTGGAGGGCTCATCCAGCACCAGCACCTCCGGGTTCACTGCCAGCACGGCTGCGAGCGCCATCAGCTGCCGTTCGCCGCCGGAGAGCTCATAGATGCTTTGGTCCGCCAGGTGCCGGATGCCCAGCCTTTCGAGTACTGCTTCGGCCTGGCGCCGCCGCTCGGACCCGTTCTTATGTGAACGGCGCAGGGACAGCTCGACATCCTCCCTGCCGGTGGGCATTACCAGCTGGGACAGGGGATCGGTGAAGACGAAACCAACGTTGCGCCTGACCTTCCGGACGGCACGTACTGTATCGTCGCCGTCGACCGTGACTGTACCGCTGGTGGGCTGGATGAGCCCGTTGACCAGGCGCAGGAGCGTGGACTTCCCGGAGCCGTTGGCGCCGATGACGCCGACGCGCCGTTCGGTGATCTGGAGGTTGACGGCGTCGAGAAGGGTTTTAGGCGTGGCGGAGTGGTCCGTTTCGACGGCAACCGCCACCTGGTCAAAAATCACTGCGGGCATGGCGTGCTAGGCGCTCTCGGCCGCCAGTGCACGGCGCCGCACGCGGCGCACCAGGACATCCGGGAATGCCCGGTGAAGGGCAACGGCGATGACGGCCGCGATGATGTTCTTGATGATGTCGCCCGGGTAGAAGACCAGGTCGCCCAGGAAGGCCTGCTCCAGGGAGGCCTTTGAGTTCAGGGCGATGCCCACGATGCCCAGCGAGTGCACCACCACGATGCTCGTCACCGTGGCGGAGAGGAAGAACCAGAGGGCGCGGGCCTTGGTGGTGCGTTTGATCACCACAGTGGCCAGCCATCCCACGACGAACGCGGCGATGGGGAAGGCGATGATGTACCCGGCCGAGGGACCAGCGAGGATGGCAAGGCCGCTGCGGCCCTGGCTGAAGATCGGCAGGCCGGCAAGGCCAAGGAGCGTGTAGAGTCCGACGGCGGCGAACCCGCGGGCGGGGCCAAGCACCAGTCCGGTGAGCATCACCGCCAGGGTCTGGAAGGTGATGGGGACACCGAAGCCGTTCAGTGCCAGTCCCGGCACAAGGGCGGCGCCGGCAACGAGGGCGGCAAACACGGCGATCAGCCCCAGGTCAGTGCCGTTCCAGCGGCGCACCTGCGCCCGGGTGCTGTTCTTGGTGGTCGTTTCGGCGTTGCTCATGGCGGTCCTGTCGGGGTTGTACAAGCGGAATCTAATGTACAGCCGACGCTACCGGCGTGGAACAGGGTCCATTTTGTAGGGGTTCCACTAATGCGGAGGGTTGCTGCTTTGGGCTGGGCACAATGGGTCGTCCGCGATGTCCCGTGTGGCGGACAGCGACCAAGCGAGGCGAACATGTTTGGTGATCATCCTGGCGGCACAACGATGTGCGCCAGCGCGTCTCGGTCGCCGCGGGCGTTCAACCAGGGATTTCCGCCCATTCACGCGACCGCTGCCCATCACCTGACTGTGAGTACCACGATGGTGGTTGCTGGAAGCAGGAACAGGAGTATCCGCGAGAAGTGGCTGTACCCGTTGTCGTACCGCCCGTGCATGAATGCGAGTGCGATCAGATAGACAACATTGACTACCAGCGTCATTCCGAAGAGCAAGATCAGTGCGTACGTCAGCAGCAGTCCGGCCCAGAACAGGGCCTCACCGTCCTGTCCGGAATTCAATGGCAGAACGAAATGGATCAGGAGGAGGGCCAGCAGTGACAGGATGTCCGCGGCGAGGACAGCGATCCGGAGAATACGCATCCCGGTGGACTGTCGACGCGGCCGTTGAACTTGCTCATGGATCTCTTCCACACCATCACCGCCTCCCTGATGTCATGTTGTTCATGTCGACAGGGTACACATCCGCATACTTGATGCCGCGTGCATGCTGTGAGGTCCCACTACCGGCACTCAGTGGAGTTCGTTCTCGGGCGTTCGGATCCACTGACCCCGGGGGTGCTGGGTTGGTAATCTGTGGCACATGCCCATCAAACTCGAGAACGTTGGCATCGCCGTCCGCGACCTGGAGGCGACCATCGCCTTCTTCACGGACCTGGGGCTCACTGTCCTGGGCCGGCAGACAGTCAGCGGAGACTGGGCCGACACTGCCGTGGGCCTTGACGGCAACCACGCCAAAATAGCCATGCTCCAGACGCCGGACGGCCACGGACGGCTCGAGCTCTTTGAGTACATCCACCCCGATGCGATCGAGACAAAGCCCACCCTTCCGAACGAAATCGGCATGCACCGCGTCGCCTTCTCGGTGGACAACATCGAGGATGCACTGGAGATCGCCGCGAGGCACGGCTGCCATCCCTTGCGGGGCGTGGCCACATACGCCGACGTGTACAAGCTCACCTACGTCCGGGGGCCCAGCGGCATCATTGTGATGCTCGCCGAGGAACTGAAGAAGGGCTGACCGCGCGCTGCAATATACTCCGAACATGCCCATCACGCACCCACCCACCCATGCCCAACTGTCCAGTCACGAGCTGCGCGCGGGTCAACTGTGAGCGGCGGCCTCGTTGCCCTGCTGGATGACGTGGCAGCCCTGGCCCGCATCGCTGCAGCCTCGGTGGACGACGTCGCAGCCGGCGCAGCAAAGGCGGGGGCCAAGGCCGCCGGCGTCGTGGTCGATGACGCGGCCGTCACCCCGCAGTATGTGTCAGGGGCAGACCCGTCCCGCGAACTGCCGATGATCAGGCGGATCTTCTGGGGCTCCATCCGGAACAAACTCCTCATCATCCTCCCGGCACTGCTGCTCATCAGCGCCTTCATCCCGGGCGTCATCCCGTTCATCCTCATGCTGGGCGGCACCTACCTCTGCTACGAGGGCGCCGAAAAGGTCTGGCACAGGCTTCGCGGCGGCCACCATGAAGCTGAAGAAGCGCCGGCAGTGGAACGCGGACCCGAGGCAGAAGCCAAGGTTGTCAAAGGCGCCATCACCACCGACTTCATCCTGTCCTGCGAAATTATGGTCATCTCCATGAACGAGGTGGCTGCGGAGTCCATCTGGATCCGCGCGTTCATCCTGGTCCTGGTAGCATTCGCAATCACCGTGCTCGTGTACGGGGCCGTCGCGCTCATCGTCAAAATGGACGACATCGGACTGCACCTGACCGCCAGGGACTCTCCTGGCTCCAGGCGCTTCGGCGAACTCCTGGTTAAGGGCATGCCTGCCGTGCTGGCGACCATCACCTTCGTGGGAACCATCGCAATGCTGTGGGTGGGCGGCCACATCATGCTGCAGGGGGCGCATGACCTTGGATGGCACGCACCGTATGACCTCGTCCACGCTATTGAGCACCCGGCAACAGGGGTCCCGGTTGCCGGTGGCTTCCTGGCCTGGCTCATCAACACCCTGTGCTCGGCAATCCTTGGCCTCATCTGGGGTCTCGCCGTCATGGCGGTCGTCGGACCGCTGCTGAAGGTACTGCCGTTCGGCAAAGCGAGGGGCGGCCACGACGAGGGCGCTGTTCGGGCCGCGGCCGGCATTCACCCGACGGAGAAACCCTAAAACGCGTAGCGGATACGGCAGACAGCAAGCTGCGCCTTGGCGGCGGGCGTCAGGGTTGCGTCAAGCTGGCGCAGCAGTTCCTCCCAGTCAGGCAGCCAGGTGTCTGTGATGATGACGGGGGAGAAGTTCACATGGACCTCATAGCCGGCAGTTCGCGGAAAAGCGTGACGAGCTCCTCTACGTTGTGGCTGATCAGAGCGTCCACTGAACAATCACTGTTTCGCCGATGTCGTAAACCCAGAGCTCCGGGTCGCACTGGTTGGGCTCCAGCTTCAGCCCTTGGCGGGTGGCGTGCCGCTCGATCGCCTTGCCGGTCTGGCCGATGTTGGCGAACACGGTCACCGGGTTGCTGTAGCCCTACTGGCGCGGTACGTAGCAGTAGGCGCACGCCATGGCGCACCCGTTGGCTGTGGAAGGGGCAATGAAGTCCGCCGACCTGCCGTTTGGCTTGACGGTCAGTGCCTTCTTGACGCCCAGGACCAGCGCGGCACATTGGTTTCGTCAGTGGTTGTCCAGGGACCGGTGTGCAGTTATGCCCACGGCGTCTGCCGGGTTTTCACCCTTCACGGTTGGCGGAGCGGGCGTTAACTGCCGGTGCGGACTGGACCGGTTTCCGGGCAGCCGCTCCGCTCTTACTGCCATCCGGCTCTAGTTTAGGGGGACAAGTTCGCGGTCTACTTGCGTTTATGGACCATGAGGCATCTGACCCATCAGAGGCCGCCCCCGCGTTGACCCCAGGTCTTCGGTCGACAGGCTCCTGAGGGACCTGCGCTCGAGCCGGCACGGCTTGACCGACCGGGAGGCCGCGCGACGCCAGGTGGTATATGGGCCGAACATGCTCATCCGCAGGGGCCGCCGCAGATGGCCGCGCCAAATTCTCCGCCAACTCACCCAGCCGCTGGCCCTCCTCCTCTGGTTGGCCGCCGTCCTGGCTTATGTCACCGGGGCCGGGGCGCTGGCCGCGGCCATTATCGCGGTGATCCTGCTCAATGCGGCATTCGCGTTCATCCAGGAAAGGCACGCCGAGCACGCGGTTGAGGCGCTGGCCGCGTATCTTCCGCCGTCGGCGCGCGCGATCCGCGACGGGAAGGAAGCCCTCGTTGACGCGCGTCTCCTCGTACCCGGAGACGTGATTTTTATTGGGGAAGGTGACCGCGTCTCTGCCGATGCCCGGCTACTGGAGGGCTCAGTGGAGATGGACGTCTCTGCCCTGACGGGAGAATCGCTGCCTGTGCTGCGCAGCGCCGAGGGCGATTCGCTCGCGGAGCGCCTACTGGACGCTTCGGACATGGTTTTCAGCGGCACGAGCTGCACGGGCGGGGAGGCGACCGCCGTCGTGTTTGCCACTGGTATGCGCACGGAACTGGGCCGCATTGCGGCGCTCTCGGAGAGAGTGGGCCACGACAAAAGTCCGCTTGAACAGCAGGTGACGCGGGTGGCCAGGGTCATCGCGATCGTCGCCATTGTCATGGGGGCGGCATTTATTCCTGTCGGTACTCTGCTGGCCGGCCTTCCGCTTGGCGATACCTTGAGTTTTGCCATCGGACTGCTTGTGGCCAACGTACCCGAGGGGCTGCTTCCCACAATCACGCTCGCCCTTGCCGTTGGCGTCCGGCTGTTGGCCCGCGAGGGAGCGCTGGTGAAGCGGATTTCCGCCGTTGAGACGCTCGGGTCGACGAGCGTGATCTGCACGGACAAGACGGGGACGCTCACCATGAACCGGATGCGTGCTCTGGAGGTCTGGACCCCCGAGTCAGGGATACTGGGGCTCGACGGCGTGGTCCCGGCAGCCCCACCGGGCTCGGACTTGGCCCGGCTTGCCACCGCGGCCGTTGCCTGCAGCAGTGCGCGTATTGCCCCCGACGGCGCCGAGACCGGCGATCCCACGGAGCTCGCCTTCCTGCACGCAGCGTCGGCGCTGGGCCTGCCAAGCGACCGCGCGGGCGTCGCCCGCCTGGCTCAGTTCCATTTCGACCCTGCGCTGCGGCGGATGTCCACGGTGGACGCCCTGGCCGACGGTACCTGGGTGCACTGCAAGGGGGCACCTGAGGAGATCGTGCCCCTCTGCGGCTGGATCTCCGAACCTGGCGGGGGTCGGGCACCTCTCGTCGAGCCCGTCCGCGACCGGGTATTCGAGACAGTGGACGCGTGGGCGAAGCAGGGGCTGCGCGTCCTCGCCGTGGCCGAACGCGCGGTCGATGGGAACCCTGCCTCACTCACTCGGCGTGAGGCCGAGAGTGGGCTCACGCTGCTGGGGGTCGCTGCACTCTTGGACCCGCCGAGGCCCGAGGTGCCCGCCGCGGTGGCCAGCTGCCATGCCGCAGGGATCAGGCTCATGATCGTCACCGGCGATCACGGTCTCACGGCCCGCGGCATCGCGGCCCGGGTGGGGATCGGCAATGAGCATACCCGGGTGGTCAGCGGCACCGAGCTGGACCACATGCCCGAGGCCGAGCTCGACGCGCTGCTCATGGCGAACCGGGAAATGATATTCGCACGCAGCTCACCTGAGGCCAAGCTCAGGATCGCCGACGCCCTCCGCGAGCTCGGCCATGTCGTGGCGATGACCGGCGACGGTGTTAATGACGCCCCGGCGCTGCGCCGTGCCGACATCGGGATCGCCATGGGCCGTTCCGGGACGGACGTGGCCCGGGAGGCCTCGGCGATGGTGCTTACAGACGATGACTTCGCTTCCGTCGTCAACGCCGTCCGGTCGGGGCGCCGCGTCTACGATAACGTCCGAAAGTTCATCGTCTACATCTTCGCGCACGCAACACCCGAAGTCGTCCCGTTCCTCCTCTATGCTGTGGCCGGCGGCGCAATACCGCTTCCGCTCACGGTCATGCAGATCCTCGCTGTGGACCTCGGCACGGAAACCCTGCCGGCCCTCGCGCTGGGACGCGAGCCCGAAGAGCCCGGCACAATGGAGCGCCCGCCCCGCGAGCGCGGCCAGAACGTGATCGACGGACCGATGCTGGCGCGCGCGTGGGGCCTGCTGGGCGGAATTTCAGCCCTCCTCGTCACCGGAGCGTTCTTCACAACCCTCCTCGCCGGGGGCTGGCACTACGGCGAATCCACCGCATCTGGTTACCTCCATTTCGTGGAGGTGCAGGCCACGACCATGACCTTCCTCGGCATCGTAGCGTGCCAGATCGGCACGGCGTTCGCGGCTCGCACCCAGACCGCGTCCCTCGCCCAGATCGGCCTCGGTACCAACCGCCTCCTCCTTTGGGGCATCACCTTCGAGATCGCCTTCTCCGCCGCGATCGTGTACATCCCACCGCTTCAAACAATCTTCGGTACGGTTGCCCCCGCCCCCTGGCAACTGCTCCTGCTCATCCCATTCCCCTTCATCGTCTGGGGCGCCGACGAGGGGGTCCGCTCGATCCGACGCCACAGGGCCCGGCGGGACTGAAGCTGTGCGACATTCCCTTGAATTTTCCATGCGCCGTCGAACGGTAGACTGGACTGTGCCGTTCTCCGGCCACTCTGCCCCAGCGTCCCTTCGCATTCCGTGCACGGACTGTGGCGTTCCCTGTTGTGAAAGGCCTTACCTGCTGTGATTACTGTCCAGGATCTTGAACTGCGTGCCGGCGCCCGGCTCCTGATGGACCAGGTGAGCTTCCGCATCGACAAAGGGGACAAGATCGGGCTCGTGGGCCGGAACGGGGCGGGGAAGACAACGCTGACCCGCGTGCTTGCAGGCGAAGGCCTTCCTGCGGCCGGCAAGGTGACCCGGAGCGGCGAAATCGGCTACCTGCCCCAGGACCCCCGTACCCCGGACATGGAGCAGTTGGCGCGGGACCGCATCCTCTCCGCCCGCGGCTTGGACATCGTGGTCGGCAAGCTCCGCAAGGCGCACGACGAAATGGCAAGCGAGGACGCTGACGTCCAGCGCAAAGCCCTGAACCGGTACGATCGGCTCGAATCCGAATTCCTCGCAGCCGGCGGTTACGCGGCCGAGGCTGAAGCTGCCTCGATCTGCTCCAATCTGGCGCTCCCTGACCGCCTGCTGAACCAGCCGCTGAAGACGCTGTCCGGTGGACAGCGGCGCCGCGTGGAGCTCGCCCGGATCCTCTACTCGGACGCTGAGACCATGCTCCTGGACGAGCCCACCAACCACCTCGACGCTGACTCCATCGCCTGGCTGCGCGACTTCCTGAAGAACCACCAGGGCGGCCTGATCGTCATCAGCCACGACACCGACCTGCTGGAAGCCACCGTCAACAAGGTGTTCCTGCTGGATGCCAACCGCGCCCAGATCGACTTCTACAACATGGACTGGAAGCGTTACCTCCTGCAGCGGGAGACGGACGAGCGTGCCCGCAAGCGTGAACGGGCCAACGCCGAGAAGAAGGCACAGGTCCTCATGGACCAGGCCAACAAGATGCGGGCGAAGGCCACCAAGGCTGTGGCCGCGCAGAACATGGCAAAGCGCGCCGAACGGCTGCTCAGCGGCCTGGAAGCGGTCCGCGAGCAGGACCGCGTGGCAGCGCTGCGGTTCCCGGACCCGTCACCCTGCGGCAAAACCCCGCTTACCGCGGACGGGCTCAGCAAGTCCTACGGGTCACTGGAAATCTTCACCGACGTGGACCTGGCCATCGACCGCGGCTCCAAGGTAGTCATCCTGGGACTCAATGGTGCCGGCAAAACCACGCTGCTGCGCATGCTCGCCGGCGTTGATGCGCCCGACACCGGTGAGGTCATTCCCGGCCACGGGCTGAAGGTGGGCTACTACGCCCAGGAGCACGAAACCCTGGACCACGACCGCACCGTGCTCGAGAACATGCGTTCGGCCGCGCCCGACATGAAGGACGCCGAGGTCCGCGGCATCCTTGGATCGTTCCTGTTCTCGGGCGACGACGTCGACAAGCCCGCCGGCGTGCTCTCCGGCGGCGAGAAGACCCGCCTGGCCCTTGCCACGATCGTGGCCTCCAGCGCCAACGTCCTCCTCCTCGACGAACCCACCAACAACCTGGACCCCGCCAGCCGCGCAGAAATCCTGGGCGCCCTCCGCAACTACACCGGCGCCGTCGTCCTGGTCAGCCACGACGAAGGCGCGGTCGAAGCCCTGAACCCGGAACGCGTGGTCATGCTTCCCGACGGCGTCGAGGACCTTTGGAACGAGGACTACCTGGACCTGATCACCCTGGCCTAGCTGAACCCCCGTCACCTCGGCCGGGTTTGCGTCGCGCCCCCGGCCGCTGACGCTTGAGGCTTCGCTTGAGTTCGGACACATCCAGTTCCTGCACCACGAAATCCTGCGCTGTCGTCCATGTTCCTGCTTCAGCAATCAGGGCCCTGTCCGTTTCCAGGCACGCTGTGGCTAGCCTCGACCGTTGACGGTTCCTCTGGTTCAGGGTGGACGATGCCATCTTTTGGTGACTCTTATCCGACGCTGGTGCTGACTTGCTGCGGAGCGGACGGAAGAAGCGCAACTAAGCAGGGGGGCCGCCGTCGCCATCCTTCAGTAGCCCTGCGCGTCCAGGAGGGCGTCCTCTTCTTCCTCGGCGGTGGCCTTCTTGCGCTTGCGCGGGGCAGCGGGCCGACGGCGGGGGGTCACCGCGGCATGCGCGGTCCCGTCGTCAATCAGCTCCTCGTCCTCGGCGTCGATCGCTGCATTCCGCGCCTGCTGCCGGGCCGCGTAGCCGAACCCGACGAACATGAGCACGCCGAAGGCGAACCACTGCAGCGAGTAGGACAAGTGCGTCCCCTCGTCGGTGGACGGCTTGGGGAAGGCAACCGGCATCTCAGCCGACGGCGGGGTTTCCGAGGCAATTTGGCCGTATGCACCGGTCATCAGGGGGTATCCGAGTTGCGCGGCGTAGGTGGGAAGGTCGATCGATGCCAGCTGCCCCTCAGGTGCCCCGCGCTGCAGTTCCGGCTCGCCGTGCTTCAAACGGACGACGGCGGTCACGTCGCCTGTGGGCGGGGCGGGAACGGAGTCAGGACTGCCTGGATTCTTGTTGCCGATGGGCAGCCACCCGCGGTCGATCACAACGGTTTCCCCCGTGGCGAGGCGAAATGGAACCACTACCTCGTACCCGGGCTGCCCGTTGAGCGGCCGGTTGCGGACGATCCGCTGCCCTGCGGCATCGTAGGTGCCTTTCAGCTCAACCTGCGTCCACTCCTTGGCCGGATCCAGCTGGGTGAACTGGTCCCGGGCCTGGGCGAAGGAAATGGGCGTCGCCGAATAGTTCGTGACGACACGGTTGATTTCGGCCAGGGTCTCGGCGCGACGGTCCATCTGCCAGCGGCCCAGGAAGACGCACGCCGTGGCAAAGACGGCGGCCAGCAGCAGATAGCCCAGCCACTTGCTGGAAAAGAGGAAACGGTACATTCAGATGTCCTGCTCCGGTGACATGTCTCCGGACAATTCAAGCGGGAGCGTTTCCTTCCAGAGTCCCCGCGTCTGCAGGTAATCCTCCAGCCATTCCCGGTGGTCGGCGCAGGCCAGCCAGGTCTTGCGCCGCTCAGGAGCATGGATTTTCGGGTTGTTCCACAGAAGCTGCCAGGACGCCTGGGCCCTGCACGCCTTCCGGGAGCAG
The DNA here is from genome assembly GCF_014639275.1 of Arthrobacter liuii. Taxonomy (GTDB): domain Bacteria; phylum Actinomycetota; class Actinomycetes; order Actinomycetales; family Micrococcaceae; genus Arthrobacter; species Arthrobacter liuii. The sequence goes on from NZ_BMFW01000003.1 coordinate 180,681, forward strand.
ACGGCGGCAGCCTCCGATGCCACGTCCGATCCTGCTGCAAAATCGAAAATACTCATGCCTGCCGCTCCTCCCGGTGCTCCGCGTCCTCGTCCTTCACCAGCTCGCCCTGCAGTACGGCGCTTCCGGGTTCGTCATCCTCCACCGGGGGAGCAGGGCTTTCCAGCTCGGCCAGGGGCGCGGAGTCCAGCAGCAGGTCGCTGGGCGTCTCCGCTCTGTCGCTGCCGTTGGCGATGACCACCGCGATCCAGGGCAGGAACACGGCACCTGCCACCGCAATAATCTTGAACCATCCGTCCACCACGAAAATCAGGATCAGGCACACCATGCGGATGCCCATCGCCAGGGCGTACTTGATCATCCGCTGGCGCATATCCTCGGAATGCGCTCCTGCGGCGTCCGTGATGCTGTGGACCTCGCTGTCGCCGGAGAACCGGCCCGGTTCTTCGGGCGCGGAACGTCCCGCATGGTTTTCAAGGGTCACGGTGAATGATCACGCTCCAAAGGCTTCCCTTAATTCTCGCACCATCGGCAGTGCTGCCCAAACCCGGCGCAGGCCTGCCGCTAAGATCGGAGGCAGCCCAAACCTCACTCTGCTACCGCGGCCCGCCTGCCGCAGAATCCCGGAGCCCCTCTATGACTGAACCAGCTTCCGCACCCCGCAGCGTCCTGATTACCGGCGGCAACCGCGGTATTGGCCTTGCCATTGCGCAGGCCTTCCTCGCCAACGGCGACAAGGTGGCGGTGACCTACCGCAGCGAAACGCAACTTCCGGAGGGAATCCTCGGCGTCAAGGCCGACGTCACCGATGAGGCGTCCGTAGACGCCGCTTTCAAGGAAGTGGAAGCTGCCCACGGTCCCGTGCAGGTGCTGGTGGCCAACGCCGGGATCACCAAGGACACCCTGCTCCTGCGCATGAGTGAGGAGGATTTCACCTCCGTCATCGACACCAACCTGACCGGCGCCTTCCGGGTCATCAAGCGTGCATCCAAGGGCATGATCCGCCTCCGCAAGGGACGCCTGGTCCTCATCTCCTCCGTCTCCGGCCTCTACGGCGCACCCGGCCAGATCAACTACTCGGCGTCCAAGGCCGGCCTGGTGGGCATCGCCCGGTCCCTAACCCGCGAACTGGGCTCCCGCGGCATTACCGCAAACGTGGTGGCACCCGGTTTCATCAACACGGACATGACGGCCGAGCTCCCCGAGGCCACCCAGAAGGATTACCTGGCCAGCATCCCCGCCGGGCGTTTTGCCGAAGCTTCCGAGGTGGCCAACGTGGTCCGGTGGATTGCCAGCGACGAGGCCGCCTACATCTCCGGTGCCGTCATACCCGTGGATGGCGGCCTGGGCATGGGCCACTGACTCTTCGGACTCCGCTGCTGCAGGAAACTAGCCCCGGGCTCCTTTATTTGTCGAGGTCGGACAAGGGATATCGGCTCTGGCCGCTGGCATGATGGACTGCAGACCACCACGATTTAGATGTTTCGAACAAAGGAAGCTCGTATGGGACTGCTGGACAACAAGACGGCAATCGTCACCGGATCATCACGGGGCATTGGCGCTGACGTAGCAAAGATCCTCGCCTCGGAGGGCGCCGCCGTCGTGGTCAACTACCGCCAAAAGGCGCCGCGCGCCAACAAAGTGGTGCAGGGGATAGAAGCCGACGGCGGCCGCGCAGTCGCCATCGGTGCGGACCTGACCACCCAGGAGGGTGTGCAGGCCCTGGCCAGCGCCGCCATGGAGAACTTCGGCTCCCTGGACATCCTGGTCCTGAACGCCTCCGGCGGCATGGAAACCGGTATGGGGGAGGACTACGCCCTCAAGCTGAACCGCGACGCGCAGATCAACATGCTCAACGCCGCAGTGCCGCTGATGAAAGAAGGCTCGCGCGTGGTCTTCGTGACCAGCCACCAGGCCCACTTCATCAACACCGTGCCCACCATGCCGGCCTACGAGCCGGTGGCCCGCAGCAAGCGGGCCGGTGAGGACGCCCTGCGTGAACTGATCCCCAACCTGGCGGAAAAGGGCATCTCCCTGGTGGTGGTCTCCGGCGACATGATCGAAGGAACAGTCACCGCCACCCTGCTGGACCGTTCAACCCCGGGCGCCATCGAGGCCCGCCGTGCCGAGGCCGGCAAACTGTACTCGGTGGAGGAATTCGCGCAGGTCGTAGCCGGGATGGCAACGGCCGAGGTCGAGTCCGGCCACACCGAATACGCCGGCGGAGCCGATTACTTCGGCAAGGGCGCCGAGGCTTCCAGCTAAGCAGCAGCGGGCAGATGGCCCCCGCCGCCGGTAAATCCGGGGGCGGGGGCCGTTTTGTTAAGAGGCGTCGCGGGGGGTCAGACGCCGGCGACGTGGCGGACGGCGTCCAGGTACGGCATGTTCAGTGCGGCATCGGCCACGGCCCGGACGGCTGGCTTGGCATTGAAGGCCACCCCGATGCCGGCCGCGCCGAGCATGTCCAGGTCGTTGGCCCCGTCCCCCACGGCGATGGTGTGCTCAAGCGCGATGCCCTCCGCGGCGGCCCACTCACGCAGGTACTTTTCCTTGGCGGCCCTGTCCACCACGGCGCCCAGCACCTTGCCGGTCAGTGCGCCATCGACGATTTCCAGTTCGTTGGCCTGCCAGTAGTCCAGGTCCAGGCCGGCGGCGATCGGCTCAAGGATCTGGTTGAAGCCGCCGGACACTACTGCCACCGTGTGGCCGGCAGCCTTGAAAGCGGCCACCAGCTCGGCGGCACCTTCGCTGAGCTTCACTTCCCTGCGAACGGAGTGGACGACGTCGGCAGGCAGCCCCGCGAGCACCGCTACCCGGGCGTGGAGGCTCTGGGCGAAGTCCAGCTCGCCGCGCATGGCAGCTTCCGTCACTGCAGTCACCTCCTCCCGCTTGCCGGCGTAGGCGGCCAGGAGTTCGATGACCTCCTGCTGGATCAGTGTGGAATCGACATCCATGATCAACAGCTTGCGTGCAGCTGAACGAAGGCCTGAAGGTACCAGGGCAGTGTCGAAATGCTGGGGTGCGGAGTCTGACACGGATCGGCGCAGGGCCGCCAGCGCGGCCCCCGTCGCATCAGGAAGGTCCAGTTCAATGACCTGGACCTGGTACCTGTCATCACCGCCGGCAGATTCCGACAACACCTCGGCGCCATGCGAGGCAAGGACGGAACGCAGCTGCTCCAGCCCGGCGGGGGTCACATTGAGGCCATAGCTGACCGCAGTCACGTTTGAAGTCATGCCTGCAATCTTAGTCAGCGCTGATGGGTGGCTTGAATTCATTGGGGGCCAGCTGCAGCGAAGCCGTTAGGGAGCCTTCACACCGGTTATCAGTCATCATCTTTTTTGTCCTAGTGTCTACTCCTATGAGTGATGTTCTGGAACTGGACTCCGTCAGCGTTGTCCGAGGTAAGAAGACCCTGCTGGACAGGGTCGACTGGCAGGTCAACGAGGGCGAACGATGGGTCATCCTGGGCCCCAACGGCGCCGGCAAGACCACCCTTCTCCAGATCGCGGCGGCCCGGCTCCACCCGAGCACCGGCACAGCGGGCATCCTCGACGAAGTCCTGGGCCGCGTTGACGTCTTCGAACTCCGGCCGCGCATCGGCCTTTCCTCTGCAGCCCTTGCCACCCAGATCCCCGAGCACGAGAACGTCCTCAACGTGGTGGTCACCGCCGCCTACGGTGTTACCGGCCGCTGGCGGGAAGGCTACGAGCGCGACGACGAACGGCGCGCCTTCCGGCTGCTCAACGACTGGGGCATGGGCCCGCTGCTCAACAGGACGTTCGCAACCCTGTCCGAGGGCGAGCGAAAGCGCGTGCAGATCGCGCGCGCCCTCATGACGGACCCCGAACTGCTGCTCCTGGATGAGCCTGGCGCCGGACTCGATCTGGGCGGCCGCGAGGAACTGGTCCACAAGCTGGGCGAGCTGGCCAGGGATAAATCAGCCCCGGCCATGGTCCTGGTCACGCACCACCTTGAAGAAGTCCCGCCCGGATTCACGCACGCCATGCTGCTGCGCGACGGCGGAGTTGTGGCCGCCGGCCCCATCACCGAGGTCCTGACCGAAGAGCACCTGAGCACCACCTTCGGGCTTCCCCTGGATGTCTCCGAGAACGCGGGACGCTACACCGCCACGGCACGCCGCTAGAAGAGACCTTCACCGTTACCTTGGAAATCTTCAGCAGCATCATTGTGTTCATCGCCGGCCTGTGGGCCGGCACCATCAACGCGGTGGTGGGCTCCGGTACCCTTGTCACCTTCCCGGTGCTTATCGCCCTGGGCGTGGCTCCAGTGACCGCGTCCATGAGCAACGCCATGGGCCTGGTCTTCGGTACGGGCGCCGGGGCCTTCGGCTACCGCCGTGAGCTGGCCGGCCGGCGACGGCAGGTCCTGCGCCTGCTGCCGGCGTCCGTCCTCGGAGGAATCACCGGCGCCTGGCTGCTGCTGCACCTGCCCGAACAGGTCTTCCACTACGTCGCCCCCGTACTGCTGGTCCTCGCACTGTTGATGGTCGTGTTCCAGCCACGGCTCCAGGACTGGGTTCGCAACCGCGAGGCCAACCCCGAACACGCAGTCCGGGACAAGCGCCACGGGTTCCTCCTGGTGCTCCTGGTCTACCTGGCCGGCGTGTACGGCGGCTACTTCGTGGCTGCGCAGGGAATCCTGCTGGTCGGAATCCTGGGCGTGTTCCTCACCGGCACCATCCAGAATGCCAACGCCATGAAGAACATCCTGGTGCTGGGCGTGAACATGGTGGCGGCCATCTCCTACCTCCTGTTCGCCTTCGACCGGGTCAACTGGCTGGTGGTGCTGCTCATCGCTGTCAGTTCCACCATTGGCGGCCTCATGGGCTCCAAGGTGGGGAGGAAGCTCTCGCCGCGGGTCCTGCGCGCCGTGATTTTCAGCCTGGGCATTGTTGCCTTGGGCGTCATGATCGCCAACCTGCTGAAATAATCTCCCGGTGACCTTCCACTACCTCGAATCCGCCGATGACCCGCGCGTCAGTGACTACACCACGTTGACTGACGTGCACCTGCGCAAGCTCCGCGAACCGGCCGAGGGAATGTACATCGCAGAATCCTCCCGGGTGCTGCGCAGGGCCCTCGCGGCGGGCCACCAGCCGCGCTCGTTCTTCCTCGCGGAGAAATGGATGGCGGACCTCGACGACGTCTTCCAGGCGTATCCCGACGTTCCGGCCTTCATCGGCTCAGCCGGTCTGCTGGAGGAGATCACCGGGTTCCACCTGCACCGCGGCGCCATGGCGGCCATGCAGCGCCCAGCCCCGGTGCCCCTCACGGACCTCCTGGCCGGAGCGCGCCGCGTTGCCGTGCTGGAGGACATCGTGGACCACACCAATGTCGGCGCCATCTTCCGTTCCGCGGCAGCACTGGATATCGACGCCGTCCTGGTTTCCCCGCGCTGCGGAGACCCGCTCTACCGCCGCAGCGTCCGGGTCAGTATGGGCACCGTCTTCCAGGTGCCCTGGGCGCGCCTGCACCACTGGCCGGGGGACCTGCAGGTGCTCAAGGAACACGGCTTCACCGTCGCCGCCCTGGAGCTGACGCCGGAAGCTGAGGACGTCGACGCCGTCGCGTCCCGGAACGTTGACCGGCTTGCCCTGGTGCTTGGCACGGAAGGCGCCGGCATGAGCCCGGAGACGCTCGCCGCCGTCGACCTCGCCGTCAAAATCCCCATGCGCAACGGCGTGGATTCCCTGAACGTCGCCGCGGCCTCGGCAGTGGCATTCTGGGAGCTGCGGGCGCGCAGCTGAGCAGGTGCCGCGGCGGCGGGCTTCGGTTCGTCAGCCCCTCCCGTTTCGGCTATGATTGATAGCTGGTTGTCCTGCTTTTTCAGCTTCGGCTGATGGGACAGATCCCAGCCATCCCATTCATACCTGGCAGCTGGCAAAATCCAGTTGCCCGAACAAAGGTCCCATTATGAAGTCTGATACCCACCCGAAGTACGAAGCTGTTGTCTTCAACGACCTGGCCTCCGGCACCAAGTTCCTGACCCGCTCCACCGTGTCTTCCAACAAGACCATTGAGTGGGAAGACGGCAACACCTACCCGGTCATCGACGTCGAAATCTCTTCCGAGTCCCACCCGTTCTACACGGGCAAGCAGCGCATCATGGACTCTGCAGGCCGCGTCGAGCGCTTCAACGCTCGCTTCAAGGGCTTCGGCGCCAAGAAGTAATTCCTTCGCCCGAGCTTTCCAGGAAAGCCCGCACCGGTAACGGTGCGGGTTTTCTGCGTTAACAGCGCATCTGCATTCTGGGGCAGGATGGGAAGCATGACCCAGCCTCCTTTTCCTGCCAGAAATGGCGCCAGCAACCAGCGCCTGCACGGCGAATACAAGGTCCCGGGCGGCAAGCTCGTCGTGGCGGACCTGGCAGTGGTGGACGGGGCCCTTGCGGACGTCTCCGTCAGTGGCGATTTCTTCCTGGAACCGGACGAGGCCCTTGAGGACATCAACCGTGCACTGACCGGGCTTCCGGACTCCATGCCGGCCGCGGACCTGGCAGCCGCCATCACCGCCGCCCTGCCGGCCGGAGCCGTGCTGTTCGGCTTCTCCGCGGACGCCGTGGCCGTGACCGTCCGCCGCGCGCTGGCGAAGGCCACCTCGTGGGGAGACCACGAGTGGAACGTCATTGCGCCAACCGTGCTTCCAACGGAAATCAACGTTGCCCTTGACGAGGTGCTGACCGAGGCCGTGGGTGCGGGTCAGCGCACTCCCACTCTCCGGTTTTGGGACTGGCAGGAGCCGTCGGTGGTCATCGGCAGCTTCCAGTCCGTACAGAACGAGGTGGATCCCGAGGGCGTTGCCAGACACGGCATCAACGTGGTCCGGCGGATCAGCGGCGGGGGAGCGATGTTCATGGAGGCCGGCAACTGCATCACCTACTCCCTCTACCTGCCGCAGACCCTGGTGGACGGGCTGAGCTTCGCCGACTCCTATCCGTTCCTCGACGCCTGGGTCATGGCGGCATTGGAACGGCTGGGCATCAATGCGTTCTACATCCCGCTGAACGACATCGCTACGGACCAGGGGAAGATCGGCGGTGCCGCGCAGAAGCGCCTGGCCAACGGCGGCATGCTGCACCACGTCACCATGAGCTATGACATCGACGCCGACAAAATGGTGGAGGTCCTGCGGATCGGCAAGGAGAAGCTCTCCGACAAGGGCACCCGCAGTGCCAAGAAGCGGGTGGACCCGCTCCGCCGCCAAACCGGCCTGGCCCGCACGGCGATCATCGAGGCGATGATCGAGGTGTTCAGCGAGCGTTACGGGGCAACTCCATCACGGCTGGCAGGACACGAGCTGGCAGCTGCCGAGGAACGCGTGGCGGCCAAGTTCGGTACCGAGGAGTGGCTCCACCGCGTCCCGTAACCCCATCCATTGCTCCGGGGGTGCCCTTTTGGCGCCCCAAAAGGGCACTTACGGAGCACCCGATGAGTGGACGACGACGGCCTGCGCAGTGAGCGCGCGCAGCAGGTGATTACGCTGCTCGATGATGATCCGGCGCAGGGCGTGCGGCCCGTCCGGGTTGGCGGCGAGCCAGTCGTCGGTGCGCCGTACCACCGGGTGGCCTGCCGGGCGTGCGCCCGGTGGCAGGTCCTGCGCCGCGGGGTAGAGGCCCCGGACGATCCGGCTGGCGATTTCGATGCTGCGCCCGTCCCAAACAGTCAGCAGGCAGTCGAAGTAGGGCTCCACAAACGGCTCCAACAGTGCCGGGGGCGCGGTGGTAAACCCGCTGATGGTGGCCGTGAGGAGCTGGTTGGAGAGCTCGTTCCCGTGGACAGCTGCTTCCCAGGCCCCTGCCTTGACTCCGGGATCAGGCCGGGACGCCATGGCCGTCGCGTGCCCTGCACGGCCGGCGGCGGTGGTGTCCCTGGCCAGCTCGGCGTCCAGGTCCGCGGCGGTGGCCCGGCCGTTGGCAGCCAGCGCATGCCACAGGTGCCAGCGCAGTTCGGCATCCACCGCCAGGCCTTCCACCCGGGCTGTCCCGTCGAGCAGCCCGCGAAGCCGGGGGAGCATGGATGCGTCGTGCCTGCTGAGGGTGGCAACGGTACGGGCCCAGGCGAGCTGGGCGTCGGAGCCGGGGACTGCCCGGTCCAGCTCGGCGGCGGCTGCGGCCAGGAAGGAGGCACGCACGCTGTCCCGGTTGTCCGCGGGCGTGTAGCGTTCGACGGCGGCCGTTGCGTTGTCGAGGATGTTCAGCAGGACCCCGATCCCGGTTTCAGCCGGTGCGAAGGCGGCCACGGCGTCTACGTAGCGGGCCGCAGGAGTTTCGCCGTCCCGGGCCGAGTTCCAGAGCGAGGTCCAGCACAACGCGCGGGCCATGGGATCGGCAATCCGGTCCAGCGATCCCCGGACCGTCGCCAGCGAGGAGGGGTCCAGCCGCACTTTGGCGTAGGTCAGGTCCTCATCGTTGACCAGCAGGAGCGCAGACCGCGGCTGCCCGGAGAGTTGGGGGAGTTCGGTCCGTGCGCCAGCCACGTCGGTTTCGATGCTCCCGGTCCGCACCAGGGCGCCGTCAACATCGAAATCGTAGGAACCCACCCGGAGGCGGTGCGGCCGCAGCTCCTCCCGTCCCGTGACCGGATCCGTCGCCTCCTGGACGATCGCCACCCCGCCCAGCACGCCGTCGTCGTCCCCTGCCGCACCCAGGGAAGCGAAGTCCAGGGACAGAGTGGAAATCCCGGAGGTCTGCAGCCACTGCCCGGCCCAGTTTGTCAGGTCGCGGCCCGAGGCGGCACCCAGCGCTGCCAGGAGATCGGCGAGGGACGTGTTGCCGTAGGCGTGCTTCCGGAAGTAGTCCCGCGACCCGGCGATGAAGGCGTCGAAGCCCACGTAGGCCACCAGCTGTTTGAGGACAGAGGCACCCTTGGCGTAGGTGATGCCGTCGAAGTTCTGTTTGGCGGCCTCCAGGTCGGGGATGTCGGCCACGATGGGGTGCGTGGTGGGCAGCTGGTCCTGGACATACGCCCAGGCCTTGCGCTTGCTGGCGAAGTTGACCCATGCGGTATCCCAGTCCGTCGCCTGGTCCACGCCCAGGGTGCCCATGTAGTCGGCGAAAGATTCCTTGAGCCACAGATCGTCCCACCATTGCATGGTCACCAGGTCCCCGAACCACATGTGCGCCATCTCGTGCATCAGGGTGTTGGCCCGCGCCTGGTACTGGGCGTCTGTGGCGCGGGAGGTGAACACGTAGCTCTCGGTAAAGGTCACCAGGCCGGGGTTCTCCATGGCGCCGAGGTTGTACTCAGGGACGAACGCCTGGTCGTATTTGCCCCAGGGGTAAGGAAAGTCGAAGAGGCGATTGAAGAAGTCCAGGCCCTTCTTGGTCAGGCTGAAGAGTTCCTCCGCGTCGAACGACTCCGCCATGGATGCGCGGCAGTAAAGGGCCAGCGGGATGTCCAGGCGGGTGCCGTCGTCGAGCATTGCCTCCCAGCGGTCCTCGGCCTTGAAGTAGGGACCGGCCAGCACGGTGGTGATGTAGGTGGACATGGGCAGGGTGGTGGCGAAGTCCCAGCAGGCGGTGGCCGAATCGCTGGTCAGCAGTGTGCGGTTCACCTGGGCACCGTTGGAGGCCACCTGCCATTCCGCGGGGGCCATGACGTGGAAGGTGAAGGTTGCCTTCAGGTCGGGCTGTTCGAAGTTCGCGAAGACCCGGCGGGCATCGGCCGGTTCGTACTGGGTGTACAGGTAGCACTGGCCGTCCGCAGGGTCCACGAAGCGGTGCATGCCCTCGCCCGAGCGGCTGTACAGGGCTGTTCCGGTGACGCTGACCTGGTTCTCGGCCTGCAGGTTGTCCAGCCGGATCCGCGCCCCGTCCACGACGTCCGCCACGCGCAGGCCCTTGCCGTTCAGGAAGACGCTGTGCACCGCGCTGCCGATGAAGTCCAGGAACGTGCTGGTACCGGGTTGGGCGGTGAAGGTGATGACGCTGCGGCTCGGGTAGCCGGGCACGGCCGGGTCCGCTGCCTGGCGCACGTCCAGGGAAATGTCGTAGCTGGTGGTGCTGATCAGTGCTGAACGTTCGGCGGCTTGGCGGCGCTGCAGATTCTCATGTGACACCCGGCTATCTAATCACGGTGTTTCGCCAACCTCAGCCTGCGATCAGGAAGGCGGCAGCGAGACCCAGCACGGCGATCAGGAGCCAGGACACGAGGGCTGCCAGGAGCGCCTGTCCGCCGGTGTGGAGGAGGGTGCGGATTCGTACTGCCGAGCCCAGCCCAAAGAGGGCCGCGCCCAGGAGGATGTCCTGCAGCGTGGCCCCGGCTTCAAGCCAGACGGGGGACAGCCAGCCGGTGGAGCGCAGCACCACCATGGCCACGAACCCCACGACGAACAGCGGCACCACCGGCGGCATTTTCGACAGCGAACCGTCGGCGGCGCCGGGGGCACGCGCGCCTATTCTGTGGTGCGCGCCCGCGACGGCGGCAACCGGCGCGAGCAGCAGCACGCGGGTGAGCTTGACGACGACGGCGATCGCCAGGGCGGCGGTCCCAGCGGTCTGCGCGGTGGCCACCACCTGGCCCACATCGTGCACGGAGGCGCCGGTCCAGGCCCCGAAGACTGCGGCCGTCAGGCCCAGGGGGTGGGCGAGGAGTGGGAGGACGCCGATGGCGAGCGTTCCGCAGAGCGTCACCAGGGCCACCGGCAGGACGGTGTCCGCGTGCCGGATCCGGCGGACCGCGGCCATGGCGCCGATGGCCGAGGCGCCGCAGATGGAGAAGCCCGTGGCCACCAGGAGCGAGGTCACGGGCGGCAGGCGGAACAGGCGCGAGATGGCGTAGGTTCCGCCGAAACTGGCCGCCACGACTGCCACGATCAGGACCAGTGCCGGCCATCCGAGGTCCAGGACGTCCATGACGCTGACCTTTAGGCCCAGCAGCACGATCCCGCCGCGCATCAGGTGCTTGCCGGCGAAGTCCAGTCCCGGGCGCGCCCGGCCGGCGGTCCAGCCGCTGGCGCCGGGGAGGTTGGCGGCAAGAACTCCCAGGACCACGGCCAGGGTCATCGCAGGCAGTGCCGGCAGCAGCCCGTGCACCAGGAATGCCGCTGCAACAGCGGCCGCCGCGGCCAACAGGCCCGGCATCAACCGCGCAGCAAGGAGCCGGAAGCGGCCGTGGCCCCGCGCTGGGAGGCTTCTGCTGTCTGGCACTCACCTACTGTGCCCGACGAGGCCAGTAAAGTACGAACCGGGCCGCAGGCGCCAACACGCCACAATGGATGGCAGTAATGAATTCGAAACAAAAAGATGGTTGGCTATTGGACATGTCAGACCTATTCCAGGATTACTCCGAGGCCGCAGGCCGCACCGGAGCCTACGACGAGATGTTCGCCCCGGGGCAACAGGCCCGGGACTCGTACGGGCAGGTGGCGGACGCGCTCCGGAAGCTCTCCCTGGCGGACGTCAGCGCACGCGCCGACTCCATGGCCCGCACCTTCCTGGACCGCGGCGTGACGTTCGACTACGCAGGTGAGGAACGGCCCTTCCCCCTCGATATCGTGCCCCGGGTCATCCCTGCGGCCGAGTGGGATGTCCTGGAACGCGGCGTTGCGCAGCGCGTGCGCGCCCTGGAAGCGTTCCTGAACGACGTCTACGACAAAATGACAGTGGTGTCCGACGGCGTGATCCCGCGTCAGCTCGTCACCACCAGCGCCCATTTCCACCGCCAGGTCCACGGCTTCGAGCCGGCGGGCGGGGTCCGGGTCCACATCTCCGGCATCGACGTGGTCCGGGACGCGGCCGGCACCTTCCGGGTCCTGGAGGACAACGTCCGCGTTCCCTCCGGGGTCAGCTACGTGCTGGAGAACCGGCGCGCCATGGCCAAGGGCCTGCCCGAGGCATTTGGCCAGCAGCTCATCCGGCCCGTGGAAGAGTACCCCCGCCGGCTCCTCTCGGCCCTGCGCAAAACCGCGCCGGCCGGCGTCGACGATCCCACCGTCGTCGTCCTGACCCCTGGCGTGTTCAACAGCGCCTACTTCGAGCACACCCTCCTGGCGGGCCTCATGGGCGTGGAACTGGTGGAGGGGCGCGACCTTATTTGCCGCGGAAACCGCGTGTACATGCGCACCACTGCCGGCGAACAGCGTGTGGACGTCATCTATAAACGGATCGATGACGACTTCCTGGACCCGCTGCAGTTCAGGTCGGACTCCATGCTCGGCTGCCCCGGCCTGGTCAACGCCGCCCGCGCCGGCGGCGTCACCATCGCCAACGCGGTGGGCAATGGCGTTGCCGACGACAAACTGGTTTACAGTTACGTCCCTGACCTGATCCGCTACTACCTCAGCGAGGAGCCCATCATCGCCAACGTGGACACCTTCCGCCTCGAGGAGAAGGAGGCCAGGGAGTACACCCTGGACAACCTCGCGGAGCTGGTGGTCAAGCCCGTGGACGGTTCCGGCGGCAAGGGCCTGGTCATTGGTCCTGACGCCTCAAACGACGAACTGGACGCCCTTCGCCAGCGGATCGTCGCGGACCCCCGCGGCTGGATCGCCCAGCCGGTGCTGCAGCTCTCCACCGTTCCCACCTTGGGCGGCGACAAGTTCGGTCCCCGGCACGTGGACTTGCGGCCCTTTGCCGTGAACGACGGCGACAACGTCTGGGTGCTCCCGGGCGGACTGACCCGCGTCGCGCTCAAGGAAGGGTCCCTGATCGTCAACTCCAGCCAGGGCGGCGGTTCCAAGGACACCTGGGTCCTGGCCGACTCACCCCAGATGCCGGTGGAAACCGTTCCCCGCCAGTCCGTCACGGTCCGTGAGCGGGTTTCCGTGTGGCCGGTGGAAAGCAACTGGCGCGACCGCCAGTCGGAGCAGCAGCAGTGAGCCGCGCCGCCGTCGGGCATTTCCCTTTCAACGTTCCGGGCGCGCAGGAGGTAGCCGCGAATGCTTAGCCGTATTGCCGAGTCGCTGTTTTGGATCGGCCGTTACGTGGAACGCGCTGATGGCACGGCACGTATCCTCGATGTGCACCTGGAACGCCTTAACCACCTCCCCATGGAGGAACGCAAAAGCGTGGCGCAGGAACTCCTTGCGGTTATGGGTGCCCGGCCGCAGAGCGAGGATTTCGGCCTGCCGGAACTGCTCCACGCCCTGGCCTACGACAAGACCAGTGCTACCTCCATCGCCGGCTCCCTCGGGGCCGCCCGGGAGAACGCACGCCGTGCCCGCGAAACCGTGTCGTCCGGCCTGTGGGAGAGCCTGAACACCACCTACTACGGGCTGAGCCAGCACCGCAAGGATGTGGTGGGCACCTACCGGTTCTGCAACTGGACCCTGGAGCGCACGGCCATGGTCAGCGGCCTGGCCGACACCACCGTGAGCCATGACGAAAGCTGGCTCTTCCTGGTGCTGGGCCGTTCCCTGGAACGCGCGGACATGACGGCCCGGATGCTCTCCACCCGGGACGTACTCTCCGCCGGCATGTCCTGGGTGAACATGCTGCGCTGCGCCGGAGCCTACGAATCCTTCCTGCGGACCCGCCGCGCGGCGTTCGGTGACCAGCACGCTGCAGAATTCCTGCTCTTGGACCGCCTGTTCCCGCGGTCGATCGTCTACGCGCTGCGGGACGCCGACGAGTGCCTCGCCAAGCTGGACCCGTCGGCGCAGCGGGTGGGCTTCATCAATGACGCCCGCCGCATCGTGGGGCAGGCCAGGACCTTCCTCGAGTTCCACCGGACGGACGACCTCATGTCCGAACTGCCCGAGCACATGGAACGGGTGCAGAAGGCCGTGTCCCAGGCGTCGGATGCCATTTCCCGTAAGTACTTCAATCAGGCGGACGAACTTGCCTGGGTGGGAGAAGTTTCATGACCCGGCTGAGCATCGTCCACCGGACGGCCTACAAGTACAACAAGCGGGTGACCCTGTCCTACAACGAGGCCCGGATGACGCCACTGACCGATTCGCAGCAGGTGGTCCTGGAATCGGTGGTGAAGGTTTCCCCGTCGCAGGCTGCGGTGAGCACCTACCGCGACTACTGGGGGACCAGGGTCACAGCCTTCGACATGCAGATGCCGCACGAGAGCCTTGAGGTGGTCTCCAACATCACCGTGGAGGTGCACAGGGCGGAGAAGATCCCGGCGGAGGCTGACATCGTGGGCTGGGACGTCCTGGCGTCCCCGGAGAAGCTTGACGCCTTCAGCGACTGGCTGCCGCAGTCCCGGCTGAGCGGTCCGGGCGGCGAAGTCCTGGGCATCATCCCGGACGTCGTGGCAGGGAAGAACCCGCACGAGGCAGCGATGGCAGTTTTTGCTTGGATGCGCGGGGAGATGACGTACATGTCCGGCTCCACGGCGGTGACCACAAATGCGGAGGAAGCCTGGGGCCAGCGCAAGGGGGTGTGCCAGGACCTGGCCCACCTGGCCATCGGCGCGCTGCGCAGCTGCGGAATTCCGGCACGCTACGTCTCCGGCTACCTCCACCCCCGGTCCAGCGCAGGAATCGGCGAGACCGTCGCCGGGCAGTCGCACGCCTGGCTGGAATGGTGGGACGGTGACTGGCGCAGCTGGGACCCCACCAACCACAAGCCCGCCGGCGACTTCCACGTCACGGTGGCCAGGGGCAGGGACTATCGGGACGTGCCCCCGCTCAAGGGCATCCTGTCCGGGGGCGGCGGGTCCGCCCTGCAGGTAAGCGTGGAGATCACCCAGCTCGCCTGAAACGGTACGTTCCCCGGCCTCCCTGGCCGGGGAACCCGCCGTCGCCGGCCTATTCCTGCGCGGACCTGCCGGACCTGCTGATCTGTGTCCACCATGTCATCGGATCGGTGACCTTGAAGCGGCGGCCCGTGACCGTGTCCGGAGTGATGCGGACGAACGCGTCCTTGCGCCCCGCCTGCCAGGGGAAAAGATACAAGCTGGAGGTCTCCAGCACTTCTTCGGTGCTCTTGACCAGCGCCGCAGTGCCTTTGATCACCACGCTCCACGCCAGTCCGGTTTCCGGGTCCACGCCATCCGCCTCCACTGCGACGGGGGAATCGCCGGATGCTGCTGACAGTTTGGTTCCCTGGCCGGTCCGGAACACCACAGTGCCGCCGTCCACCGTGTAGTTGACGGGGAAGATGTCAGGACGCCCGTCGGCCAGCACTGCCAGCCTGCCCACGGACACAGTCCGCAGCAGGGCCCAGCACTCGTGGTGTTCGAGGTTCTGCACCAAGTTTGATGACTCGTTGCTCATGCCGTGAGCATACGCCAATCACCAGGGGCTGGGCTTGTAATCCTTCAGGAAGACGCCGTACTGGTCCTCGCCCTTCTCACCCATGACGATGGGGTCGTAAACCCGGGCCGCGCCGTCCACCAGGTCCAGGGGCGCGTGGAAGCCTTCCTCCATGAGCCGGACCTTGGTGAAGTGGGGTCGTTCGTCCGTGATCCAGCCGGTGTCCACGGCGGTCATCAGGATCCCATCCGTGTCCAGCATCTCCTGGGCGCTGGTGCGGGTCATCATGTTCAGCGCAGCCTTGGCCATGTTGGTGTGCGGATGTCCCGGTCCCTTGTAGGCCCGGGAGAACTGCCCTTCCATGGCGGAGACGTTCACGATGTACTTCCGCTGCGCCGTGGAGCGCCTCATGGCACCGCGCAGGCGGCTTACCAGCAGGAACGGCGCCGTGACGTTGCAGAGCTGCACCTCGAGCATTTCGAGGGGGTCCACTTCGTCCACCACCTGGGTCCAGCTGTTGATGGTGGCCAGGTCGGGAACCAGCCCACCGGCGTCGATCGCGGTTCCCGAGGCAATGCGCTCCAGCGAGGCGGACCCCGTGGACAATGCCAGCGAGGTGATGGCATCGCCGGCCAGGACCGGATGTTCGGTGACGCTGCCGGCAAGCGCCAGCGGGTGCTTGTCATGGGCGTGGCCGAACGTGAGCAGTTCGGGACCCCCGTTGGCCTGCTCCAGCACCGCCGGGAGCGGCTCGTCCTCGGCATCCACCAGCGGTTTGTAGGCGTTCCCGGAACGCCGTACGGTCTGGGCGGCGTTGTTGATGATGATGTCCAGCGGGCCTGCTTCATTGAGCGAGTCGGCCAGGGCTATGACCTGGGCAGGATCGCGCAGGTCGATGCCCACGATCCGGAGACGGTGCAGCCATTCGCCGCTGTCCTCCATGGCGGCGAACCTGCGGGCGGCATCCTTGGGGAACCGTGTGGTGATGGTGGTATGGGCCCCGTCGCGCAGCAGCCGGAGGGCGATGTACATCCCGATCTTGGCGCGGCCGCCGGTGAGCAGCGCCCGGCGCCCGGTGAGGTCTGTGCGCGCATCGCGCTTGCTGTGGTTGAAAGCCGCGCATTCGGGGCAAAGCTGGTGGTAGAAGGCGTCCACCTGGGTGTAATGCTGCTTGCAGATGTAGCAGGGCCGGGACCGGATGAGGTGCCCCGCCACGTTGCCGGTGGCGGACGGTGCCAGCTTGTTGCCGCGGGTTTCGTCGTCGATCCGGTCCGGCGCGGCAGTGGCCGTCTGGGCGAGGACGGCGCGGTCGGCCTCGGCGATCGTGTCGCGCTTGGTGACCCGGCGGTGGCGCTTGACTGCCTTGAACATCTTCCCCGTGGCGCGGCGCACCGAGATGTAGTCCGGGTGCTCCTCGTCGTACGCATGGATGGTGTTCAGGACCTTGAGGCAGGCCTGTATATCCTCAGGAGTCAAATCGGGGGAGCTCATTGGAAGAATTTTACAGCGTAGGCCGCAGGCCGGGGCACCATCGTGGTGCCCCGGCCCGCGCAGTCCTGTGGAAGGGGGAGGGGTCTGGGTCAGGACACCCTGGCGTTGTCCGGTGACGCCTTCGCCGCTGCTGCCGCATGCGTTTCCGCTACCTTGTCCGCGGCCTCGCGGACATCAGGGTACTGCTCCGCCGCGGCCTTGATGGCGTTGGGCAGGACGCTCAGGTGGCTGGCGGCAAGCCGCCGTTCCTCATCACTGGGTTCCGGAACCTCCTGGCCCTTGGCGAGGACGGTGATGCCGGACTCCGTGACCTTGAAGCCGCGGGACCGGTCCAGGTCCGGGTCCAGGCCGATGGCGGCACCGGCGGGGACCTTGACGTTCTTGTCCAGGATGGCGCGGCTGATTACTGCCCCTTCACCTACCTGCACCTTGTCCATCAGCACGGAATCGATGACCCGGCCGCTGGTTGCCACATAGACGTCGTTGGACAGCACGGAGCCCTCCACCACGCCGCCGGAAATCACCACCCCGTTGGCCACGATGGAGTCAAGCGCAGTTCCTACGGTGTTGTTCTTGCCCCGGACGAACTTGGCGGGCGGGGAGATGCTCTGCCGGGTGTAGATGGGCCACTCGGAGTTGTAGAGGTTGAACACCGGCAACGGGGAAATGAGGTCCATGTGGGCGTCATAGAAGGAATCGATGGTTCCCACGTCGCGCCAGTAGGTGCGGTCGCGCTCCGTGGAGCCTGGGATGTCATTGAGCGTGAAGTCGTAGACGCCGGCCTCGCCGCGGTTGACGAAGTACGGAATGATGTCCCCGCCCATGTCGTGCTTGGTGTCCAGGCGCTCGGCATCCACGTGCAGTGCGGCCACCAGCGCATCGGCGTCGAACACGTAGTTGCCCATGGAGGCCAGGAACTGCGAAGGGTCGGCCGCCAGGCCAGGCGTGGAAGACGGCTTCTCTACGAATGCGCCAATCTTCTGGGGATCGTTCTGGTCCACTTCGATGACACCGAACTGGTCTGCCATGTGCAAAGGCTGGCGTACTGCGGCCACGGTGGCCTTGGCGCCGCTGGTGACGTGCTGGGCCACCATCTGGGCGAAGTCCATCCGGTATACGTGGTCCGCGCCGACCACCACCACAATGTCCGGGTTGGCGTCGTGGATGAGGTTCAGGGACTGGTAGATGGCGTTGGCGCTGCCAAGGAACCAGCTTTTGCCCACGCGCTGCTGTGCCGGCACCGAAGCGATGTAGTTGCCAAGCTGGGTGGACATCCGCCAAGTCTCGGAGATGTGCCGGTCCAGGCTGTGGGATTTGTACTGGGTCAACACCACGATTTGCAGGTAGCGGGAATTCACGAGGTTGGACAGCGCGAAGTCGATGAGGCGGTAACTGCCGGCGAACGGCACGGCGGGCTTGGCCCGGTCTGCCGTCAGTGGCATCAGCCTGTTTCCCTCGCCGCCTGCGAGGACAATGGCCAGGACTTTTTTGGTTAACGGCATGATGGTCGCTCCTGTACGCCTTCGTAACTCCCCAAGACAGTCCGGTAGGCCCGGACTCCTTCACACTAGAACAGTTATGCGTGAAGGACTACCTTGGGTCTTGTGCGAATAGACATTGTGACTAAAGAGTTCCCGCCGGAGATCTACGGTGGCGCCGGGGTGCACGTAGCCGAATTGAGCAGGGTGCTTAGTAAGCACGTTGACCTGCAGGTTCGTGCGTTCGGTGCTCCCCGGGATGCCGATTACCATGGCGCAGCGGTGACGTCGTACCAGGTCCCGGAGGACCTGGGCGGGGCCAATGCGGCGGTGCAGACCCTTGGTGTGGACCTGCGCATTGTGCCGGACGTGCAAGGCGCGGACCTGGTCCATTCGCATACCTGGTACGCCAACATGGCCGGGCACCTGGCCTCCCTGCTGCACGGCATTCCGCACGTTCTCAGTGCGCACAGCCTCGAGCCGCTGCGCCCCTGGAAGGCTGAGCAGCTCGGCGGCGGCTACGCACTGTCCTCCTGGGTGGAGAAGACGGCCTATGAGGCGGCGGCGGCGATCATTGCGGTGTCCGAGGGCATGCGCCAGGACATCCTGCGCAGCTACCCGAACGTGGACCCCGCAAAGGTCCGGGTTGTCCACAATGGCATCGACGTTGAGCTTTGGCAGCGTGATGAAAACGACGACGCCGTCCGTGCCCTGGGCATCGACCCCGCCAAGCCAAGCGTTGTCTTTGTGGGAAGGAACACTCGCCAGAAGGGCGTCCCTTACCTCCTTCGGGCAGCAGCGAAGCTTCCCGCCGACGTCCAGTTGGTCCTGTGCCTCGGCGCGGCGGACACCCCGGAACTGGCGGCCGAAACCGCAGCCTTGATTGAGGATTTGCAGAAACAGCGCACCGGTGTGGTGCTGATCGAACGGATGCTGCCGCGGCATGAGCTGATCCAGGTCCTCAGCCACGCCACCGCTTTCGCCTGCCCCTCCATCTACGAACCGCTGGGCATCGTCAACCTTGAGGCCATGGCCTGCGGGGCGGCGGTGGTGGCCAGCGCCACCGGTGGTATCCCGGAGGTGGTTGAGCATGGCCGTACCGGCCTGCTGGTGGACCTGGAACAGGTCACCGACGGCACCGGCACGCCGCTGGATCCGGAGAAGTTCGTCAAGGAGTTCGCTGCGGCCCTCACCGAGGTGGTGACCGATCCCGAACGCGCCCGCGCCATGGGAGAGGCCGGCCGGGAGCGGGCCGAAAAGCACTTTTCCTGGGAGTCGATCACCGAGACCACCCTCGAGGTGTACCGCTCGGTGCTGCCCGCCGCCGGCTGAGCGTCCCGGCGGCAGAACCCACGACGGCGCCGCTCCCCACGGAAGGGGAGCGGCGCCGTCGTGCGTTCCAGGCTGGCAGACGCAGCCGGCGGGTCAGCCCTTCCGGGCCGCTGCTGTCCTGGCAATCAAGACCTTCTCGTCCACCGGCGCCTGCCCGTTGGCCCGTTCGCTGCGGAAGTGCGCACGCGCGTCATCCTGGCGTTCCTTCTCGGCACCCGTTGCGATGGCAGCCCGGACGTGCTCCTCTCCGTACCCGAAGGCGTCCACGAGGTCGAGGGCATGTGGGCGGATCTTCTCCAGCAGCCTGTTGATGTACCCTCCCACGGTGCGGGCGCGCTGCATGGAGAGGCGGCCGTTCATGAGGTACCAGGACAGGTTCTTCTCGATCAGGGACAGCCCGAAGAGGTCCCGCAGCCAGGTCAGCACCTTCCTGGTTCCGGGGTCCGCCACCTGCTGCAGGGCCTCCGTGAAGGCCTCCCACTGCAGCAGTTCGGCATGGGCCTGGGCGGCATCGATGAGTTCATTCTGATGCCGGTTGAACAGGGCCGCACCCTTGTCCTGCGGAAGCCGCTTGCTGCCCTTGAGTGCGGCCCCTGCCTCCGCCACCATGGTCTGCACCCTGTCGGTGAGGAGGGCACGCTGGCCTTCCTCATCCCGAAGCGCGATCGCGGCCCTTTGGACCGAACCTGTGTCTGCCACGAACTGAGCCACCTGGCGCAGGCCGGTGCGGTGGACGGCAGCGCCGGCAGCCTGGTTCACCACGTACCGGGCAAGGACACCGAAGTCCACGCTGCGGAATTCCTTGGCGTAGTCAGCCAGCAGTCGCTTGGCCACCAGTTGAAGCAGCACCGTGTTGTCGCCCTCAAAGGTGGCGTACACGTCCAGGTCGGCGCGCAGCGACGCGAACCGGTTTTCGATGAGGAACCCGGCGCCGCCGCAGGCTTCCCGGCATTCCTGCAGCGTCTCCAGGGCATGCCAGGTGCTTAGGGGCTTCAGCGCGGCTGCCAGGGTTTCCAGGTCCTGGCGGTCCGCGTCGGTGTCATGGGCGCCGGAGAAGACATCGTCGAACTTCTGCAGGAGCTGTTCGTGGGCAAAGCCTGCGGCGTAGGTGGTAGCCAGCCGGGTGAACAGGCGCCGCTGGTGCCGCTGGTAGTCGAGCAGGACTTCTTCCTCGGTGTGGGAGGAAGCGTTGAACTGGCGGCGTTCAGTGGCGTACTGGATGGCAGCCTTCAAAGCCACCTTGGAGGCGGCCACGGCTGCACCGTCCAGTGACACGCGGCCCTGGACCAGCGTTCCCAGCATGGTGAAGAAACGCCGGCCGGGGCTGGCGATGGGAGAGGTGTAGGTTCCGTCGGCGTCGACGTTGCCGTACCGGTTCAGGAGGTTGGTCCGTGGAATGCGGACGTTGGTAAAGTGCAGCCGGCCGTTGTCGATGCCGTTGAGGCCGCCCTTGATCCCGTCGTCCTCCCCGCCGATCCCCGGCAGGAAGTCCTTGGATTCCGGGTCACGCAGGTCAACGAAGAAGGCGTGCACCCCATGGTTGACCCCGCGGGTGACCAGCTGGGCAAAGACCACTGCGCCCAGGCCGTCCGTGGCGGCGTTGCCGATGTAGTCCTTCCAGGCTGCGCGGAAGGGGGTATGGACGATGAACTCTTCGGTTGCAGGGTCATAGGTGGCGGTGGTGGCGATGCTGGCTACATCCGAGCCATGGCCCGTCTCCGTCATGGCGAAGCAGCCGGGGATTTCCAGGCTCATGATTCCCGGCAGCCATTTGGCGTGGTGTTCTGTGGTCCCCAGGTGCATGACCGCGGATCCAAAGAGTCCCCACTGGACGCCGGCTTTGATCTGCAGCGACGGGTCAGCCACCACCAGCTCCTCGAACCCGGCGATGTTTCCGCCGTGGTCGTCGGAGCCGCCCAGTGCCGCCGGGAAGGCGCGGTGCACGGCTTCATTGTCCACAAGGTATTTGAGCTGGTTGAACACGCGGGCGCGGTGTTCGGTGTGCGTCAGGCCCTCGGTCTTGTGCAGTTCCGGCCTGGCGGCCAGGTCCCTCGCCTGGAGCCGGACGCCGGCCCAATTGCCCAGGAGCTGCCGGCCCAGTGCCTCAACGTCGACGGCGGGCGCGGGGCTTTCGCCCACGGGGTTGGCTGCATGCGTTGCCACGGGGCGAGGCCCCTTGCGGGCGGGGCGGTCCACTACGTCAGTCATGTCACAGTCCTTCTTTGGCGGATAACTTGGTGGTCGGTGAAGCGGGAGTGAGCTCGGGGGCTATGCCCACGCACAGCCACGCCGTGATCTGGCGTGCCATGGTCTCCTGGGTTGGCTTGGTGGGGGAGTCCGGGGTGCTGAGCCACTGTTCGCCGGCGTTGCGCACCAGGCCGATCGCCGCCTTTGGCCAGTAGCCGATGACGGTTTCCTTGTCGTCGCCCAGGTGCGACCGCATGGGGGTGGCGATCATGTCCGCAATTGCGTCAAAGAAGTGGCCCAGCGGGCCGCCTGCCGCTGACGGGTGCGGCGGGTTGGCGGGGTCGCCGGAGGCATAGCTGGTGACGAACGTGTAAACGTTGGGGCTGGTGTCCGCCATCTGCAGGTAGGCCGACACCATGGCCAGTAAACCTTCCCGGGGGGTCACGGCGCTTTGCGCTGCTTCCCGGATTCGGTGCTGCATCTGGCTGAGGACCACTTCGCCCACGGCCTGCTGCAGCCCGGCCTTGTCCCTGAAGTACCGGTAGAAGACCGACTTGGAGGTCCCCGCGGCCGATGCAATGTCTTCCATGGACGCGTCGCTGCCCAGCGCGTGCACCGCACGGCGTGCCTGCTTGATCAGTTCGCGGCGCCGTTCCTCCCGGTGGCTCTGCCAACGTGCCGAGCGGCCATCAGGACCGGCGGGGGAGGGCAATTCGATAGCCAGTGGGAAGTTTGAGTCCTGCAAGTTCACGATACCCAGCGTATCAGGTACGCTGGGTATCGGTAACCACATGTGACCAGAGGAGCCCTCCATGCCCATAGACGGACAGTCCACGCCCACACCTGGCGGATCAGTGCCGGCCACCGTCCCGGAAACCCGCAGGGCAGTCATTGTCGGCGCTAACAGGATCCCCTTCGCCCGCGCCGGGGGCGCCTATGCAAAATCCTCCAACCAGGACATGCTGACGGCTGCCCTGGACGGCCTGATTGCACGGTTTGGCCTCCAGGAAGAACGGATCGGCCAGGTAGCCGCCGGTGCCGTGCTCAAGCATTCCAGGGACTTCAACCTCACCAGGGAAGCGGTCCTGGGTTCGGCACTCTCCGCCGAGACTCCCGTATACGACCTTCAGCAGGCGTGTGCCACGGGACTTGAAACCGTGGTGGGCCTGGCCAACAAAATCAAACTGGGCCAGATCGATTCCGGCATCGCCGGCGGCGTGGATTCAGCTTCCGACGCGCCGGTAGTGGTCAGTGAGGGGCTCCGCGAAGTCATCCTGGACCTGCACCGCGCCAAGTCACTTCCCCAGCGGCTGCAGATCCTGGGCCGGCTCCGGCCCAAGGACCTGGCACCGCTGGCACCCGGCACTGCAGAGCCGCGTACCGGCCTGAGCATGGGTGAGCACCAGGCCCTGACCACTGCACAGTGGAAGATCTCCCGCGAAGCGCAGGACGAACTGGCACTGAACAGCCATCACAACCTCGCTGCAGCCTACGAGTCCGGGTTCTTTGATGACCTCATGACCCCCTATCGCGGCCTGACGCGTGACGCCAACCTGCGGGCGGACACCTC
The DNA here is from genome assembly GCF_014639275.1 of Arthrobacter liuii. Classification (GTDB taxonomy): domain Bacteria; phylum Actinomycetota; class Actinomycetes; order Actinomycetales; family Micrococcaceae; genus Arthrobacter; species Arthrobacter liuii. The sequence continues at coordinate 203,906 of NZ_BMFW01000003.1, forward strand.
GCTGGAGAAGCTTGCTGCGCTGAAGCCGGTGTTTGGCCGGAACCTTGGCGCAGATGCAACCATGACCGCAGGCAACTCCACCCCGCTCACCGATGGCGCCTCCACCGTGCTGCTGGCTTCGGACGATTGGGCAGATGCCCGCGACCTGCCTAAATTGGCGTCCGTGATCGACGCCGAGGCAGCGGCGGTCGATTTTGTCCACGGCAAGGACGGGCTGCTGATGGCTCCCGTGTTCGCTGTGCCCAGGCTCCTGGCCCGGCAAAACCTGACGCTGGCGGACTTCGACTATTTCGAAATCCATGAAGCATTCGCCGCCACCGTCCTCAGCTCCCTCGCTGCATGGGAAGACGACGAATTCGGCCGCACCCGCCTCGGCCTGGACGGTGCGTTCGGCATCATCGACCGTTCCCGCCTCAATGTCAACGGGTCGTCGCTGGCGGCAGGCCACCCCTTTGCCGCAACAGGTGGCCGCATCGTAGGTACACTTGCCAAAATGCTCCACGCCAAGGCGGCCTCCACCGGTCGCCCGGCGCGCGGCTTGGTATCCGTTTGCGCAGCCGGCGGCCAGGGCGTCGTCGCGATCCTGGAATCTCTGTAGGGGGCCGGCGTGGCGGATACATACACCCAACTGGTCAACAGCGGCCTGGGCCGCAACCTTGCAAAGAAACTCAACCTTCCACAGCCCGCCGTCCTGCGCCGTTACAAGCCCGGGCAGCCGCTGGTTATTGGACCTGTCGTTGTCCTGGGGGATACTCCGGGGGCGGACAAACTCGCTGCCGAACTGCTGTCATGGGACCTCGACGTCAGGCGGCACGCCGTCCCGGCCGAAAAGCTGGGCGCAATCATCCTGGTCCTCGATGGGCTACAACACCCGTCGGACCTGGAAAAGCCTGTGCTGGCAGCGGCAGGTTCCCTCCGCGACCTGCGGTCCGGCGGCCGGATCATCACGCTGTCCCATCCGTCGGCCGAAGCATCGTCGCCCGAAACGGCAGCGGCGCGGCAGGGCGTGGACGGCTTCCTGCGGTCGCTGGCCAAGGAACTGCGGTCCGGCGCAACCGGTAATGGCGTACTCCTTGCAGACGGCACCACAACCACCAGCCCCAGTGCACTGGGCGCGGTGCGTTTCCTCCTCTCAGGCCGTTCAGCATTCGTCGATGGACAGTTCCTGACGGTCTCAACGGAGGACGGCGCGCTTCCCGCCGAACCCGAACGGCCACTGGCCGGAAAGGTGGCAGTCGTCACCGGCGCAGCACGGGGCATCGGTGCCCAGATCGCCAGGACGTTGCACCGCGATGGCGCAACGCTGATCCTGGTGGACATTCCAGCAGCCGGAGACCAGCTGGCAACCGTAGCCAACGAGGTTCGGGGTACCGCCTTGCAGCTCGACATCACCGGCGCCGACGCTGGCCAGCGGATCATCGACCACGCCGCGCAGCGGCACGGACGGTTGGACATCGTGGTGCATAACGCCGGCATCACCCGGGACAAGCTGCTGGCCAACATGGACCACACACGGTGGAACGCGGTCATCAACATTAACATCGCCGCGCAGCTCCGCATTAACGAGGCACTGTTGGCATCGGAACACTTCCGGACTTCCCCGCGTATCGTTTCAGTTGCCTCCACCAGCGGCATCGCCGGAAACAGGGGGCAAACCAACTACGCCGCATCAAAGGGGGGAGTGATGGGAATGGTACGTGCCACCGCCCCGCTGCTCGCATCCCGTGGCGGCACCATCAACGCAGTGGCCCCCGGATTCATCGAAACCGAGATGACCGCCCGCATTCCCTTTGCAGTCCGCGAAGTGGCGCGGCGGCTGAACTCGCTTCAGCAGGGCGGCCGTCCGTCCGACGTCGCCGAGACCATCGCGTTCCTTGCCAGCGACGCCGCGGGCGGAATCAACGGGGAGGTGCTCCGGGTTTGCGGGCAGAACCTGGTGGGGGCATGACGTTCCAGGAACCGGTGGTCCTTGCCGAGATGCCGTCGTTGTCCAAGCTCTACGTCAATGCCGCCGCCCAGGCTGCCCGGCGCAGGCTCCTCGGAACGCATGACTCGGCGGTCCTCCCGGAAGTTAGCCACGAAGCCAGGGGCGTCACCGTGGGCGTCGAAAACCTTACGGCTTACCAGCACCTGATCGGTGAGACGGCCAGTGATGTCCTGCCTGCCGGCTTCATCCATGCCGTCGTGTTCCCGCTGGCCATGAGCGTCATGAACCGCGACGATTTCCCGTTGCCCCTCTTGGGGATGATCCACCTGCGCAACAGCGTTGAGCATCGGTCACCGCTTGTCTTCACTGCCGTCCTGGACATGGCAGCCCGGGTGGAAAATCTCCGCGGCCACCGTGCCGGTACGCAAGTGGACGTTGTGGCGGAAGTGCGGCTCGCCGGCGCCAGTGATGTCCGTTGGCGCGGGGTTTCCACCTACCTGGCCAAAGGGGTGTTCCTCCCTGGGATCGACAAGCCCACGGCCGTAGCCGGTAAAGCTGATTTCACGGCACCGGACCCAACCGCGCTGTGGCAGCTGGGCGTGGACACGGGCCGTGCCTACGCCGCGGTCTCGGGGGACTTCAACCCCATCCACTTGAGTGTGCTCTCGGCCAAGGCCTTGGGAATGCGGCGATCGATAGCGCACGGCATGTACCTGGCCTCGCGCGCGCTGGCGGATGTCGGCCCTGCCCGTGGCGACTCTTTCGCGTGGGACGTGGAGTTCGAGGCCCCGGTTTTCCTCCCCTCACGGGTTGCCCTGGAGATCGGGACCGAACAGAGCTGCTCCGGGGCGTGGAAGCACTCCCGGTATGTCGCCTGGAACCCGCGCTCCGGGCGACGCCATTTCAGTGGCACCGTTTCAGCCCTTCAACCCCTGGCCGGGTGGCCGGCTTAATCCTGTGGGCGCAGAGCCCGCAGGATTCGATGGAGGCTCAGCAGGACCGATTCGGAGGCAGGGACGGTTCCCTGTTCCGCCGGCCTTTCGGCGGTGGCAGCCATGCAGGCTTCCACCGCCGTCCTGGCGGCCTTATAGGCGTCTGCACCCTCCTGGTCGTCAATATCCGCATGCACTGACAACAGCTCTCCCGTTGCTGTGATGGCGTCCGCCAGCGGTTCGTTGTCCTGCAAGGGGATGGCATACGGCACGTCGTCTTCCCAGATCACATCCGAAAGCACATCCGTCATGTCCTGGATATGGAACGTGACGCGCTCCAGGTCCCGCAGGTCCCGGTAGTCTCGGTCCACGTCACGGGGGTGCAGCTTGCGGCGGGGATTGGCCCTGCGGCTGGCATCGGCTTCCTTCACCAGGTGCCGCACCGAGCTTGCGGCCTCGGCCAGTTCGTCCGACCTGCGCGACCACTCCTCGTGCTCAGGGGGCCACTTTTCCTTGAGGGCGGCGCCCATGTCAGTGAGCTGCCTGCCAAGGGCGAGCCGCAGCTCGGCCAGGCTGGACGCCGCAGCGTTGAGGTGCAGGGGTGGAAAGATCAGGAAATTCACGGCGATGCCCACCGCCACTCCTGCTGCCATCTGAACAAGGTAGCCGTACGAAAAATCTTCGGCGTTACTGCCGCCGACCAGCAGAACCAGCAGGGCCGCCGTCGGAATCCAATCACTGCCTGAACCGATGCCCGGCAAGCCGCCCAGCAGGACACCTACCCCCATGAACACGGCGACTGTCAGGGGTGAGGGCTCGCTGATGCTCACCAGGACAAAGGCAAGGCCGATTCCTATCGCCAACCCCGCAAGGGCCTGTGCCCCCTGCTTCACGGACCCGGCGACATTGTGATACATGGCCACCAGGGCGCCCAGCGGCGCGTAGTACGCGTAGTGCGAGGCGGCGCCCGGCATGAGGGGTGCGATGGCGAACGCCAGCCCTGCGGCAATGGCCGCTTTCCCTGCCAGTTGCAGGCGCTGCGCCGCGAAGGCAGCAGAAAGCCCCGCCACTGATTGTCTAAGTAGTTGGGTCCCCCGAGCCCACCGCGCATCCGGCCGTGCTTGAGTATTGCCCATCCGGACCACAGTAAGCCCGCGGCCCCGTCAGGACAAGCTGGCCGCGGCTCGCCGCACCTCGGCGGCAAGGCGGTGGGCCCGGCCCGGCGTCCGCCCCTCCTCCTGGCGCCGGGGGATGTAGCCGAAGCCCAGGCCGTAGCATGGGTCGGCAAATCCGAGGGCCGCGTTGGCACCTTCATGCCCGAATGCCCTGTGGCTGCCGAAGTTCCGCGAAGGGTGGGGTTTCATGAAGACGACGGCGAACGCATTGTCCAGGCCGGAGGACCGGTCCAGGCCCCACACCTGCTCCAGGGTCATGCTTGCCACCGTGCCGGCCGTGAGGAACGGTTTGCCACCATCGACGCCGGTGGTCGCTGCCGCATACAGCCGCGCCAGACCGACCGCGGACCCCACACCGCCGGCGGCGGACATGCCCGCGGCACGCACGGAACGGATGTTGGGCAACTCCATGATCGTGCCGATTGGGGCGTTGTTGTTGATGCCCTCGAGGCTGAGGGGATCAACCCAAGCCTGGCTGGGGTCTTCCTCGTAGAGCACATCCTGGTATCGGGTTTCCAGGTCCTCGGGAAGCCCCAGGAAGAAATCCACCTCCTGCGGTTTCCGGATCCTGCGCTCGTAAACATCCTGGAGCGACTCGCCTGCAGTCCTGCGGCACAGCTCCTCCATGAAGATCCCAATGGTCAGGGCGTGGTAACCGAATTGCCGGCCCGGCTCCCAGGCAGGAGCAGCGGCAGCGAGCCGGGCCGCCGCGCCGGCTGTGGTGAACTCGTCCAGGCCAAACCCACCCTCGACGCCCATAAGACCTGCCCGGTGGGACAGCGCCTCCCTGACCAGCAGCTTGCCTTTGCCATGTGCGGCAAATTCCGGCCAATAATGGGCAATTGTCCGGTCAAGGTCAAGGATGCCGTCCTGGACAAGCAGGGCAATGACCATTGCAGCAACACCCTTGGAGCAGGAATAGGCGCCGGTCAGGGTTTCGCCCGTCATCTCCGGGCCGCCCGTCAGGCGTACCACCGGCGCCCCGTTGCGGTAGGCGGCCAGCTGTGCGCTGTAGCGCGGATCCCCGCCAAGGAAGGACTCAAACAGGGCAAGGACGTTTTCGTACCCCGGCGCCACGAAACCCAGAGAAGTATGCATGCTCTCGAGTCTATGGGGAAGGCGGTTTCCTGTTGGGGGACTACCCTCGCTTAGGCTCCGTGTCCCGGTGCAACTTCCTCACCAGGCCGGACGGGCCCCGGCGGTGTTCCTTCTCCGAATGGGCGGCCGCCCAGGGACTCCCGGCCGTGGTCCTCCAGCCAGCCGCTCAGATCAGGGCCCGCAGGAACGATGCCGGTGGGGTTGATGTCCTCATGCACGATGTAGTAATGCCGCTTGATCTGAACAAAATCGATGGTGTCGCCAAAGCCGGGGGTCTGGAACAGGTCCCGCGCGTAGCCCCACAAGTTGGGCATCTCGCTCAGCTTCTGCCGGTTGCACTTGAAATGTCCGTGGTACACGGGATCGAACCTCGCCAGCGTGGTGAACAGCCGCACGTCTGCTTCGGTAATAGTGTCACCCACGAGGTAGCGCTGACCCGCGAGGCGCTCCTCAAGCCAGTCCAAGGCCGTCCACAAGCGTTGGTATGCCGAATCGTACGCTTCCTGGGAGCCAGCGAAACCGCAGCGGTAAACCCCGTTGTTCACCTCGGTGAAAACGCGCTTGTTCACCTGGTCTATTTCACCGCGGAGGTGCTTCGGATAGAGCTCCGGTGCACCCGGCCGGTGGAACTCGACCCACTCGGTGGAAAAGTCCAAAGTGATCTGGGGGAAGTTATTGGTGACCACTTCGCCGCTGCGGACATCGACGATGGCGGGCACGGTGATTCCACGCGGGTAGCCGGGGAAACGCTTGAAGAAAGCCTCCTGCAGGCGCCCTATGCCCAGGACCGGGTCCACGCGGCCGGGATCCAGGTCGAAGGTCCATGAACGCGCGTCATGCGTGGGGCCTGGCTGGCCCAGCGATATAGCTTCTTCCAGCCCGAGCAGCCTCCGGACAATCACTGTCCGGTTTGCCCACGGGCACGCCCTGGCGGCGATGAGGCGGTAGCGTCCTGCTTCCACCGGCCACCCGGGCTCGCCATGGCTACCCGGAGAAGCGTTCCTGGTGATGCGGTCCTCGATGTAGTTCGTATCCCGGGTGAACTCCGCGCCGCCTGTCACATAGGCTCCACGTGTGCTGTGCCCATCGGTGCCGTCGGTCACTGTGGGGGTGCTTTCCGTTTCCTGGCTCATGCCACAAGCCTATGCGCCGCCCGACCGGTCTAGGCACCTTCCAGCAGGATTATCGAGATGGGCTGCCAGGCCACCAGCCAGGCCCCAGCCACCAAAAGGGTGAACAAGGCAATCCAGACGCCGGACGGAACGGAGGTGGCGCGGTACAGGAGGTAGGCGTCGGAGCTGCTGAGACGGTCCCGACGACGTATGTGGACGTTGCTGAGTTTAAGCAGGTCGCGGACAGCGGCCACCAGGAGTGCAAGGCCGAAGATGACGGCCACGTGCCCCACGACGGGAGGTGGTGCAAAGAAAGTGAGGGCGGCCGTGCCGGCGATGGCGGCGGCCGTGATCACGAAACCGGCAAGATTGCGGAGGAAGAGGAATGAAGCGGCCAGGACCAGCGCGCTGATGGCCATGGCTGCCGGCCCCCATCCGTGAAACCCACACCATACGAAGGCGGCGCCCACCAGCGCCGGTACCGGGTATCCCCAGAAACACGACCAGGCAGCAGCCACCCTGCTCCGGCTGTAGCTGGTGGTGGTTCCGGAGTGGTCAAGCCGCAGGCGGATTCCGGACAGGCGCTGCCCCGACGTCAGAGCTGCAAACGCATGGCCCAGCTCATGGGTGGCGGTGGCCAGGAGCCCGAAGTAGCGCCAGCTGCGGCGCGGAATGGACAGCACGACGGCGGCCGCCAGGGACAGAAGCATCTCGATCCAGGTGATATTGGGTACGTCTGTCTGCGTGAACGCCGCACTGAAGGTGTTCCATAAGCTCGTGGGGCTGTCCAACGTTTCCTCCTGGTGCCGTTCCGGCGTCGTAAGTGCCGACGTCGTATGTATCATGCCCAAGGCTACGCAGCCCAGCTTGGCGAAGGCTTAAAACCGAAAGGCACGCCTGTTGCGGCGTGCCTTTCGGGCAGGACCGGACGCTCCTGCGCCGCGGGAAGCTTGTTGACTAGCCTTCGCACTCGGTGCAGTAGCTGTGGCCGTCCTTTTGCCGGGCAATCTGGGACCGGTGGCGGACCAGGAAGCAGGAGTAGCAGGTAAATTCATCCTCAGCCTGGGGGATGACCTGGACTACGAGCTCCTCGGCGACGAATTCGCCGCCAGGGACGCCTGCGCCGTCCAGCCCGTCAGCTTCGTCCAACTCCTGCACGACACTGCGTGCATCGGGAGCATTAGCTGACTGGAGCTGCTCGAGTGAGTTGTCCTGCGATTCCTTAACGTCGGAACGCAGTTCATCGTAATCGGTTGCCACTTTAGGTGCTTCTCTTTTCTTTGATTGGCTGTCGGGTATGAAACGTACAGCATCAGGCCGGTATTCCCCAACAGGAAGCGTAGATCCGCTGCCTGTTGGGTAATGGTTCAAGGGAGAGGCCGCGGGGTTGTCACCGCAATAAGGCTGTACGGGCAGTGGAGGGACAGCCGTGCTGATCCCTCTGCGTGAGGAAAGGGGCAATGTGTGGAACAACTCACCGCAGAGTTCGGCGGCGCAGGACAGGTCGGTGTAGGCGTCGGTCCTGTGCTTGAGAAGTTCAACGACGTGTCCAGGATTGTTGTCCTGCGCGGAGGAGGGTTGGGTGACCTGATCTTCGCCATACCGGCCGTGGCTGCACTGAAGGCGGCTTATCCGGGATCAACAATCACCTTGCTGGGCACGCCGGTCCACAGGGCGCTGCTGGGAGCCCTGCGGAGCCCGGTCGATGCGGTGGAGGTCCTGCCCTTTGCTGAAGGAGTCAGGCCCGGGGACGAGGACCCAGACGACCTGGACCGCTTCTTCACCGACATGCGCAGCCGCAAATTCGACTTGGCTGTCCAGCTTCACGGCGGCGGACGGTATTCAAATCCCTTCCTGCTGCGGCTCGGCGCCCGGCACACCGTAGGCACCCGGACGGCCGACGCAGCCAGCCTTGAGCGCACCATTCCCTACCTCTACTACCAGCATGAACCCCTCAGGGCTTTGGAGGTGGCCGGGTTCGCGGGGGCCTTTCCCGTTGACCTTGAGGCCCGACTGGCACCCGCCGACGGGGAAGCAGCCCCTGGCACTGACGACGGCGACGGCGGCCGGCCGCTCGTGGTGATCCATCCCGGCGCTACCGACCCCCGCCGTCGTTGGCCCGCGGACAAGTTCGCCGAACTGGCTGCCGCCTGCGGGGCAGACGGCTCGCGTGTGGTCATCATCGGGGATAAGAGCGAGCAGGATCTGGCGGAGGGGATTGCCGCCAGCGCGGCCACCGGGGCCGTTCGTTCCGTAGCCGGCGCGCTGGACATGGCAGGGCTTGTGGCGCTGCTGGCGGAAGCTGACGTTGTGGTGGCAAACGACAGCGGACCCCGGCATCTTGCCCAGGCACTGGGTGTCCCCACTGTTGGCATCTTCTGGGCGGGCAACGTGATCAACGCGGGGCCGCTGGGGAGGAGCCTTCACCGCGTGCACGCCTCCTGGGTTACGGAGTGCATCACGTGCGGGATAGACGTCACCCAGGTTGGCTGGACGGCGCAGCGCTGCACCCACGATGATTCCATGGTGGCAAATATCGGGGTGCCCGACGTCTACGAGGACGTCCGCAGCCTGACCTCCACTAAGTTTGCGAAGCAGGACGCATGAGTGGCATGCAAATTGCTGGTGAAACCGGCGCTCAGATTCCCGCGGATGGTAAACCGGAGCTCCTGGTTCTCCGTGCTTTGAAGCTGGGGGACCTGTTGGTGGCCGTTCCTGCGTTGAAAGGCATCCAACGTGCGTTCCCGGAGCACCGGCTGCGTTATGCGGCGCAGGGGTGGCTGTCCGAGGCCCTGGGCTTGGTGGGCGGCTACGAATTGTTGCCGACGCACGGCCTGGATGAGCCGCTGGCGATGGAACCGGGTTTGGTGGACGTGGCCGTCAACCTGCATGGGAGCGGCCCGGAGAGCCAGGGACGGATCGAGGCGCTGAAAGCCCGGCAGACGGTTGGGCACCGAAGTGCGCAGCGGGACGGGCCGGCGTGGCGGCCCGAATTGCATGAACGTGAACGGTGGGTCAGGCTCCTGGAATGGCATGGAATAGAAGCGGATCCGCTGGATGTGCAGCTGAACACGCCCCACATCCCCAGCCCCGTGCCCGGCGCAACGGTGCTTCACGTGGGAGCCGCTTACGGCAGCAGGCTGTGGCCGGCGGAGCGGTTCGCTGCGGTGGCAGCGGCACTGACGGACGCCGGACACCAGGTGGTGTTTACCGGTGGTGAGTCTGAAAGGAAGCGGGCCGAGGAAGTGTGCCGTCTGTCAGGACTCCCCGGCACCGCCGTGTTGGCCGGCGTGTTGGGACTGGGCGAATTTGCGGCCACAATCGCGGCCGCCCGCCTGCTGGTCTCGGCCGATACGGGCGCCGCGCATCTGGCATCTGCGTACGGTACCGCTTCCGTGGTGCTCTTTGGTCCGGCCCCACCCGAAATCTGGGGTCCGCCGCCGGGGCCCCATGTTGTCCTGACGCGTGCGGAACTACGGCGTGGAGATACGTTCGCAGCCCAGCCTGACCCCGCCCTGCTTGCCGTGGAGGTGGCCGATGTGATGGCAGGCGTCAGGGCGCTGGGGGTGCTCTAGGTGTATTGACCACGGACGTTAGGAACACGCGGCGTGGTTAGGTGACAAAAAGAAGACCTCCAAGTGGAGTGGGGCTTGTCTAGAGTCCGAACCACAAGGAGGTCTTCAATGTCCCATGCTAACGCGCTCCTGACGCCCAAGGGACGGCTCCGCCTTGCAAGATGCATCGTTGACGACAGATGGCCGTTGCGGCGGGCAGCTGAACGTTTTCAGGTATCCGTCACGACCGCCGCGCGGTGGGCGGCCCGCTACCGGGCTCTTGGTGAGGCCGGAATGGAAGACCGCTCCAGCCGGCCCGTCAGGTCCCCGCGTCGGACCTCCGTGCGGCGGGAGCGGCGGATCATCGCGATCAGGGTCAATCGCCGGTGGGGACCGGCACGGATCGGCTATCTGCTGGGCATCCATCCCTCCACGGTGCACCGGGTGCTGTCCAGATTCGGGCTGGCGAAGCTGGCCTGGCTGGACCGGGCTACGGGTGGTCCGCCGGTATGAGCACCACGCCCCCGGGGACCTGGTCCACGTCGACATCAAAAAACTCGGACGAATACCTGACGGCGGCGGCCACCGCAGCGTCGGCAGGACGGCCGGAAACCGGAATAAGACCGGTACCGCGGCGAACCGGCGACCGGGCTACGCGTTCCTGCACAACGCCGTCGATGACCACTCCCGGCTCGCCTACACGGAAATCCTGACCGATGAGAAAAAGGAAACCGCAGCCGGATTCTGGACACGCGCCAACGCCTATTTCGAGTCCCACGGAATCACCGTGAAACGGGTCCTGACCGATAACGGCTCCTGCTACCGCTCATACGCGTTCAAAGACGCACTGGGACCGGCTATCAAGCACAAACGCACCCGCCCCTACCGGCCCCAGACCAACGGCAAAGTCGAACGATACAACCGCACCATGCTCGACGAATGGGCCTACGCCCGACCGTACCGCTCAGAGACCGAGCGTGTTGCCGCTTTCGCCGACTGGCTCCATCACTACAATCATCATCGAGGCCACACCTCACTCAAAGGTCAGACACCGGCCAGCCGCGTCACCAACCTCTCAGGTCAATACACCTAGGCGATGTGGATTCCCGCGTCGTTGATGTGGATCTGCAGGGGCTGGAGGGTAGCCCCCCGGGCCTAAAATTGTGAGCATGAGCACTGAGCTGCAAATCGCCTTGGTGTTGGGAACGGCGTTCCTGTGGATCACCGTGACGCTGACAATCCTCTCGGCCATTGACCGCCCCGAAAGGAAAGCGCGACGCCAGGAGCGGCGCGACGTCCGGGCCGACAAGCGGCGCATTGAGTACCGTCCGGTGGCTGCCGGATCCCATCCCCAGGGACGGAACCGGCATCCACGCGCCCGAAGGTTGCACCCGCACTGACGGCAGTTGCACCTCCGCACGTGCATCGCGGACGGAGCACCCACCCGCCCCCGCGCGGCGGGGCGATCGCCGTCGTGCGTTTCGAATGGTGCGCTGCGCCGCGGGTCAATGCTCCCGGTTAGTCAAGTCTTGACGGGGTTCTTCGGAACCCCGACACTTTCCCGATGGGAGTAAGCGAAGAGTTGCGGGCACTGGGCGATGTGGTGGACCGGTTGGCGGCGAAGTTCCCGGCTCTGCCCAGGGAACACATCGAGGACGTGGTGCAGCAGGAACACAGCCTGCTGGACAAAGGCAGGGTCCGCGCGTTCGTACCGGTCCTGGTTGAACACGCGGCCAGGGAGCGCCTCTCTCGGTAGTCCGTACGGACCGCTTCAGGCTGCGGGCGCGACGTCGATAAGCACCTTTCCGACGGTTCCCCGTTCCACCGCGTCATGGGCTGCGGGAGTCTGCTCAAGCGGGAACCGTGTCAGTGGCAGTCCGTGTTCTTCGCCTACCCGGAGCGCCCCTGCGGCTAGTGCTTGGGTGACGGCTGCTACAGCGTGCTGTTTCTGTTCGTCCGTGACCGTATAGGTAAGGATGAACTGGTAACGGACGTTCCTGGTCATGCTCTCGCGGATGGGAACAGTCAGCGATTCTCCCGGGCTGGCCGCATAAATGGCGATGGTTCCGCCGGGCTTGAGCAGGTCCAGGTCGGCCTCGATGTTGGCAGGAGCATTGACGTCCACGATTGTATCGACGCCGGTTGGGGCCACCTCGCGGACGGCGCGGGCAACGTCGTCCGTGCGGTAGTTGATGACCTTGCCGGCACCTGCGCGGCGGGCGAGTTCAGCTTTCCGGTCTCCGCTGACGGTTGTGATGACGGTGGCCCCGGCCCACCGCGCCAGCTGGATGGCGGCGTGGCCCACGGCCCCTGCACCCCCGGTGACCAGCACGGTCCGCCCCGCCAGTGCCCCGGGGGAGAGCCTCGCAGGTCCATCCTCGTTCGATGTAAGGGCCCGGTGCGCTGTCAGGGCGGGAATCCCGAGCGATGCGCCGGTGTCAAAGGATTCTGGGTCGGGGAGGGCCACTGCCTTGCTGGCGGGTACCACGACGTATTCCTGGGCAGTACCTTCGCTGCCGGCCCAGGCCACGTCCCAGAGCCAGACACGGTCGCCTGGGTTGAAACCGGCCACGCCCGGGCCCACTTGGTCGATGACGCCGGCTCCGTCCTGGTTGGGAACCTTGGGCGCGTCCAGGTTTTTGCTTCCGCTGCCGGCCCGCGACTTCCAGTCGGTGGGGTTCACTCCGGATACGACCAACCGGACCCGGACCTCTCCCTGGCCTGGGTCCGTGAGCGGCCGGTCCCGGAGCGTCAGCACAGATGATGGGCCGGTTGCTTCGTACACAATTGCTTTCACTTCTTCTCCCATGTCCGGATACGTATGGCCTTACCGCTCCAACCTACCGAAAGCCCTTCTGCTCTCGGGCACAGGCAGACGCTTGTGTAGGAAATTAAGGACCCAGCATCCACGAATTTTCGGTGTCCGGCCCAGGTCTTGATCGCCGTACTTTGCGTAGCAGGATGACGAACGGCAGTAACAGCAGTTGCAGGACGCCGGCCGCGACTAAGAGTGCAACGAACAGTGCAAGGACCGGTAAATAGAGGAGAAACACACCTGCGATGGTGGCAACGTAACCGCCGATGAAGCCGAGCACGGTCCCGGCATCCATAACTGCCTCCTGGAAATGACCACGCGGAGGAAGCCACTGCACGACTTATGTGATGATCCAAAATCTTCGAAGGCCCGGTGTCAAGGGCAGGGGAACCCTTGCAGCGAAGATGAGGGGGAGCCGGGTCCGGACTAGGGAGTTGCCGGAAGAGGAGGAGTAGGGTCCGGAGGGCATGAAAAAGGCGCACCCCGTTCGCTGGGTGCGCCCTCTCCGTAGCGCCTGTCAGTCCTTGAAGGCGTCCTTGACCTTTTCGCCGGCTTGCTTCAGCCCGCCCTTTGCCTGGTCTGCCTGGCCTTCGGCCCGCAGGCTCTCATCGCCGGTCGCATTACCGGCAGCTTCCTTGCCCTTACCGCCGGCCTTTTCGGCAGCGTTCTCAATCTTGTCACCTAGTCCCATGGTGTTTCCTCCTCCGGTTGGCAGCCGTTCGCATTCGGCTACGAACATCATAAGCATGCTTAGGATGTTGTTTTCAAGTCCCTGTGGCGTTCATGGGGTCCCCTAGAAACGGGAAGTGCCACGAAGTTGGCGGGGACGGCCATCCGGATCGACGATGAGCCGGTAGATCGGATCGGCCCAGAGTCGGTGGATGGAGGGGACTGGTTCCGGGTGGTGGTGGCGCACCTGCCCAGCCGGGCGCGGCGTACTGCGCCCGGCTCGGTGCCATCGGTCCAGGGCATCCGCCGCGCTGTTCCACAGCTGCAGTCCGGCCCCTTCCGCGTGTAGCTGGGGGTCGTCCTGGTCAAAGCCGAGGTGCTCGGCCCAGAGCTGGAGCCTAAGGTCCTTTGCGAGCGGTTGGGAGCGCAAGGCGCCTGTGCCTGCATCCGGGCTGTCGCCGGCAGATCTGTCCATCACGGCGCAGGTGAGCTCGCTGTCGGTGGTCCAGGACCGGCGGTTGAAGTTATCTGATCCACAGGTGAACCAGGTGTCATCGATGATGCAAATCTTGGCGTGGACGTAGATCGGAGTTCCCTCGGTGTTTTCCAGGTCGAACACACCTACCCTGTCCGGCGCGGCCTGGCGGAGCATGTTAATGGCCCGCACTTGCCCCAGTCGCCGGGGCGGTCCGCCAAGAAGGCCGTCCGAGTCCGGGTACCTGGGCACCACGATGATCACGTTCAACCCGGGGTTACTTTCCAGCGCGGCTGCGATTCCCGCTGCAACCTCAGTTGACCAGAGGTACTGGTCTTCGATGTAGATCAGGGAACGGGCCTGCGTGAAAGCCTTTGAATAGGCGCGCGCGATGCTGCGTTCTCCGCGCTGCGCGAAGGGGAACGGCGGGTGCTTCAGGCCGTACGTTCGCAGCAATTGAACGGCGTGTGGACCGGCCGGTGGTGGAGGCGGAGCAGCATCGGGCAGCGGTTTGGGGTGCCTGGGCATACGTGCCAGGCGCTGCAACAGCATTCGGTACGGAGTCCGTCGGTCCAGCGGGTGGGGGTCGTTCCAGCGTTCAGCGAACACCGCAAGCACATCTGCAACCACCGGTCCGCGCAGTTCGAGGGCGGCATCATGCCATGGGGGCCTTTTCCCGTAGCGGGAATCCATGTTCACGGCCTGCGGATCTCCCGCATGGCCGGCATCGTCCCGACGGCTGTGGGAGAGGTCGAGCCCGCCAACGAACGCCACGTCACGGGCGGGATCGTCACGACGGCGGATGACCATCAGCTTCTGGTGATGGGAACCGAAAAGGCGCACCCGCTGATCCAGCAGCGCCTCCCCGCCGGCGTCGTTGATCTGCCGGCTGAGAAGTTCGTTCGAGCGGCCGCTGATGGGGGCCGATACCCGTTCACCATGGGACCTCCAGACAAGGCCGCGAACTTCCACACCGGACCGGGCCAGCCCGGCGAGCAAGCCGCCGATTGTCGTACCGCCCGCTTCCAGCTGCTCGTCGGCATCACCACGCCAATCCGTGAACCACACGCGGTCTCCCGCCTGCAGGTCGGACAGTTCCTCATGCAGCCTGGCGAAGTACGTTGCTCCATGAACCAGGGGCCGAACAAGGTTGCCTTCCGACCACGAAGATTCTGCACCGCCCGCGTGGACATTGGAGTCTGGGTTTCCCCGCTCGGACCGGTTCAGAAACCACTTGCCAACCGTGCTGTCCACTCGGTGCTCCTTTCGAGGCCCGGGGACCAGGCCGCTGCGGATTCCAACCTAGCCTACGGCCAGACTCAAACCCTGTCGCTTCCAAATGAACCGGGCGAAACAAGCCAAAACCGACAGCGCAGCCGCGGCTGCCTCGGGAATAGGCTTGTCCTAGGTCACCCAGGTGCGGGCGCACCGCCCAGCTCCGATCCAACCAAGAATGAGGCAGAACCATGTCAATGAAAGAAATGCTGAAGGGCGACGTCGTTGTCCACATGAAAGCCGGCAACAAGATCGCCCTGACCACGGTGCGCAACGTCCTTGGTGAAATCGAAACGCGAGAAAAGTCCGGCAAGACCCCGGTCGAGCTCGATGACCTCCAGGTAACCGCCCTGCTGCAGAAGGAGGCCGCCAAGCGCAGGGACACCGCCGCCACGTATACGGCGGCCGGGCACGATGACCGGGCGCATGCAGAGGTCGCCGAAGCCGAAGTCATCGAAGCCTACCTGCCCAAGGCACTGACCCGCGGGGAGGCTGAAGCCATCGTCGATGAGGTCATCGCCGGCCTGAAGGCGGACGGCGCCGAGCTGACGATGCGCTCCATGGGCGCCGTCATGAAATCCGTGACCCCCAAAATCGCCGGGCGCTTCGACGGCAAGGCAGTCAGTGAGATCGTCAGGGCCCGACTGGCGTAGCCGGGACGTCCGGCTCGTTTCCCACGGGGGCCATCCCCGGAGGTGCCCTAATTCCGTTAGGTAGCCTGTTCGAAATTTCACCCCATTGACGGTCCACGAGGCGAGGCGTAGATAAGACGCTACCGATCCGTCCGCGGATCCGCTCGCGGCGATCAGCACTATCCAAGGAGCAGGTCATGGCAGTGGCAATCATTATGGAGTTCGACGGAACCAGCCTTGCTGCATACGACGAGATCAACAGGAGGATGGGGCTCACCCCGCACGGTCCCGGTCCCGAGGGGTCTATTTTCCACTGGGCCACGGAGACCCCGAAGGGGCTTCAAGTCGTAGATGTTTGGGAAAGCCGGGAGAAATTCGATGAATTCGCACAGCAAAAAATCGGGCCCTTAAGCGCGGAGGCGGGGTTCGCCGGACCCCCGAAAGTGACCTACCACGACGTGCATAATTACATGATTCGCACCACTCCAAGCTGAGGCGGGAGCGACCAACGCGCCAGCCGAAGGAAATGACGACCAGAACCAAAGCGTAGACCGCCAGGATGGCCAGTGGCGGCAAAGCCGGACGGCACGAAAGGGGGCGTGCCGTCCGTCGCCTCATCGTCAGTGAGTTGGGCGACCTGATGCGGCAGCCTGCCGTCTAACTGTGCAACTGCGGGACAACCATCAGTGATGCCAACCTCAAGTGGGCAGGAGAGGGAATACCAGCGCTCGCTTTCGTCTTATGGATTAGTGAAGCGCCGACCGCTGGTTGCCTCGCTCGAAAGGACCCCCTTGCCCACTGCTTTCATTCCCTTCACCATGCACGCCTCCGTCCGCGACGATCGCCGGCGGATGTTCCGCACCGACATCGAGCGGATGACCGACGGACATCTCCCGTCAACCCCGCTGGACGTCATCAAGTCAACGAACACGCAGGCCGTCTTCCGCGGCGCCGCTCCGAAGGGCCCGCATACCGCAACCGACGCAAGCCTCGCGCAGTACCTCCAGGACCGTCTTGCCGCCGAGAACATCCACCTGGACCTCCGCGTCTGCATCGAACGCTGAGCCGATCTGGAAAGCCCTGGACCACAGCTGGTCCGGGGCTTTCCTGCACCCGCCAGAGAACGCCGTGCAGGGGAGGGGCAAGAAGAATGCAGCCCATGCGATGACTATGCCTGAACCCCTGGCGGGCATCGCACATTCGTACTGATGTGGTTGGAATCGTGGCTCGCGTGGTTGGAGACACAAAAAAACCCCGGTTTCCCGGGGTTTTTCCTGTGCGCGGAGGGGGACTTGAACCCCCACCCCCTTTCGAGGACTAGCACCTCAAGCTAGCGCGTCTGCCATTCCGCCACCCGCGCAGGTGGTAATTCGGGAAGCTCATCCGCCTTTCAGCGTTTCGCGCCTCTCCGAAGCAGCGAGAAAAACTCTAACATGTCTTCCCGGGAACAACGAATCGGGCCAAGTGGGTAGGCTGAGGACAGCGATTCAGTCCGTGCCACCCAGTCATTCCCTACCAAGGAGCCTTCAATGCCTGACGTCCTGCCCGAGGATGAAGTTGTCCGGATCTGCCAGGAACTCATCCGGATCGACACCTCCAACTACGGCGACGGGTCAGGGCCCGGGGAGCGTGCGGCGGCTGAATATGCCGCAGGGCTCATCGAGGAAGTGGGACTGGCTGCAGAGATCTTCGAATCCGCCCCGGGCCGCGCCAACGTTGTGACCAGGATGGCTGGGGAGGACCCTTCCGCCAGCGCCCTGGTGGTTCACGGCCACCTCGACGTCGTGCCCGCGCTGCGCGACCAGTGGTCGGTAGACCCGTTTGGCGCAGAACTGAAGGACGGCCTCATCTGGGGACGCGGCGCCGTCGACATGAAGGACATGGACGCCATGATCCTTTCGGTCCTCCGGAACTTCGCGCGGGAGGGCAGGAAGCCCAAGCGCGACATCATCTTCGCGTTTTTTGCTGACGAGGAGGCCGGCGGGGCTTACGGCGCGCGCTATGCCGTGGACAACCGCCCCGAACTGTTCGAGGGCGCAACCGAGGCGATTTCAGAGGTGGGCGGCTTCTCGGCCACCATCGGTGGACAGCGGACCTACCTCCTGCAGACGGCGGAGAAAGGCATCTCGTGGCTCCGCCTCGTTGCGCACGGAAGGGCAGGGCACGGCTCGCAGATCAACACGGACAACGCGGTGACACGCCTCGCTGCAGCAGTAACGCGAATTGGCGAATACACGTGGCCCATCGAACTCACTCCCACCACCCGCCAGTTCCTTGACGGCGTGACGGAACTTACGGGTGTCGAGTTCGACCCCGACAACCCGGACCTCCTGCTCAACCAGCTTGGTACGGTGTCCAGGTTCGTCGGCGCCACCCTGCAAAACACCACCAACCCCACCCTCCTCAAAGGCGGCTATAAGCACAACGTCATCCCCGAGTCTGCCGAAGCACTGGTCGATTGCCGCACCCTGCCAGGCCAGGAACAGCAGGTCCTGGAGATTGTCCGGGAACTTGCCGGCACCGGCGTGGACGTCAGCTACGTCCACAATGACGTCTCGCTGGAGGTCCCGTTCGCCGGCAACCTGGTGGACTCCATGATCGATGCACTCCACAAGGAGGACCCGGGCGCAAAGGTGCTGCCCTACACGCTTTCCGGCGGTACCGACAACAAGTCGCTCAGCCGGCTTGGCATCACCGGATACGGGTTCGCGCCCCTCATGCTCCCGGACGGGTTGGACTTCACCGGCATGTTCCACGGTGTGGACGAGCGCGTCCCCGCAGACTCCCTCCAGTTCGGCGCCCGGGTGCTCAACACCCTGCTGACCAACTACTAAGAGGGATCGGCCGTGACTCCAGAGGGCCTGCTGCCCGATAAGCTCCTGGAACGCATTCGTAGTCGCGCCGCCGGATATGACCGCCGTAACGCCTTCTTCCACGAGGACCTTCAGGAGTTGGCGGAGGCCGGCTACCTGAAGCTGTTCGTTCCAGCGTCCGACGGCGGCGCGGGGCTTGGGCTCGAGGCGGCCGCGCAGTGCCAGCGCAGGCTGGCAACGGCCGCCCCAGCCACGGCACTGGCCATCAACATGCATCTGGTGTGGACCGGCGTCGCCCATGTCCTCGCCGCCCGGGGCGACCACTCGCTGGCCTTTGTCCTGACGGAGGCCGCGCAAGGCGAAATCTTCGCGTTCGGCAACTCGGAGGCGGGAAACGACTCAGTCCTTTTCGACTCACGGACCTTTGCCACGCCGGAACAGGATGGAGCCTACTCGTTCACCGGGACCAAGATCTTCACCAGCCTCTCGCCGGCTTGGACGCGGCTGGGGATTTTTGGCAAGGACGCGGCGGCACGCGATGGTGCCGGTGAACTCGTCCACGGTTTCATCACCCGGGAAACGTCCGGCTACCGGATCCTGGATGATTGGGACACCCTGGGCATGCGGGCCAGCCAATCCGCCACCACAGTCCTTGATGGTGTGACCGTCCCCGCGGACAGGATTTTCCGGAAGCTGCCGGTGGGCCCCAATGCTGACCCCCTGATCTTCGCAATCTTCGCGTGCTTTGAAAGCCTCCTGGCAGCTGTCTACACAGGCCTGGGCGAACGTGCCCTGACCGTGGGCGTGGAGACAGCGAAGCGGCGCACCTCGTTCAAGAACAGCGGCCGGAGCTACGCCCAGGACCCCGACATCCGCTGGAAGGTGGCCGACGCCGCCATGGCCATGGACAACCTGTACCCCAGCTCAGGGCCGTCACTGCCGACGTCGACGCCCTGGCCGACTATGGGCCCCAATGGTTCCCCAAACTGGTGGGCCTGAAGGTGAATGCGACCGAAACCGCACGACGCGTGGTGGACCTGGCCATCCGGGTCAGCGGGGGTTCGAGCTACTTCCGGGGGTCCGAACTGGAGCGGCTCTACCGGGACGTCCTGGCCGGGATGTTCCACCCCTCAGACGACGAGTCAGCACACAACACTGTCGCCAACGCCTGGCTGGGCCCGCTGGAAGACTAAACGGTCCGCTGGACCTGCATCACCCGGCGCCGCAGCCAAAAGCGCCTGCCGCCGCCCACATAGAGCTTGCTGCGTTCCAGCTCCCACTTGCCGTATTCGGAGTGTTCCACAAGGCGCCGGCGTGCCTCCGGCAGCGAATCCTCAGGACTGACCGTGAGTACGAGGTACTCGTACTGACGCAAATAATCCCGCTCCCGCTGGACCGAGCTGGTGAGAAATTGTTCCTTCATTTGCTCTCCATTTTCGTCCTTTTCCGGCTAACGTGAAGTCATGAGCATCGATCCGCGTGTCGCGCTTTCGTCCCTGACCACCGCTTTGGAAGAACACCTTATAGCAGCATCGAACCGCCGCGGGGACGGTGACCCCTCCGTTGAGGCAGCGTTTTTCGCAGTTGCCGATGCCTTCGAAGTTTACGAGGACGCGCTCTATGAGGCGTACAACGAAGTGACCCCGCTGCAGGTGTTTGACGACGAGGACGAAGAGGACGAGGAAGCCGACGTGGACGAGGACGAGGACCTGGAAATCGTCGAGGAATAGCGCGCACCGGCAGACCCGCCGTTCCGGAGCCCCAGGGTAAGACCCGGGAGCAGACCTAGGAAACTGCGGAGACGTCCTCCAGCGCCCGGGCAATCTGCGGCGGCAGGGGTGCGAGCTGGGCGCCGAGGATTTCCTTCAGCTGCACAGGCGTGCGGGCGCCAACAATTGCCGTGGCAACTCCGTGCTGTGACAGCAGCCATGACAGCGACACGTCCAGGGGAGTGCGGCCCAGTCCGTTGGCGGCCATGCACACCGCATCCACGATGCGTGACGGCTTTTCCTCCAGGTAAGGCTCCACGTAAGCGGCTTCACTGACCGAGGCCCCGCGGGAATCCACGGGCACGCTGCCCCTGTACTTTCCCGTGAGGACACCGCGCCCCAGCGGCGCCCACGCCATCAGTCCGAGCCCTGCATCGTCCGCGGCCGGAAGCAGTTCCGCCTCCGCGGTCCGGGCAAGGAATGAATATTCAGCCTGCGCGGCCACCAGTGGGACGCTGCTGACGGCGGCGGCCTTGGCGGCCTGCCAGCCCCTGAAGTTCGAGATGCCGGCGTACCGCGCCCGCCCGGTGCGTACGGCGAATTCAAGCGCAGCCAGGGTTTCGTCGAGGGGAACATTGCCGTCCCACGCCTCGGCAAACCAGAGGTCCACATAGTCCGTGCCCAGCCTGGCCAGGCTGCCGTCCAGCCCGGTGAGCATCGCATTGCGTGACGTGTCCACCGCGCGCCGGCCATCCGGCGTCGTCATTCCCGCCTTGGTGGAGATGGATATCTCCGGACGGGACACCACATCACCCAGGAGCGAGCCAAGGATGGCTTCCGAACCTCCGCCTGCATACGACGCCGAGGTGTCCACGTGGCGGCCGCCTCCATCGAGGAAGGTACGCAGCAGCTCCGAGGCGTCCTGGTCGTCCGTTTCCCCACCCCAGGACCGGGTGCCCAGGGAGAGGGCTGAAACTCGCAAACCACTGTTGCCGACGTAACGCTGCTGCATAGCAGCAAGCTTACGGGCAGTGTCACCGCTGCCATGCCGTAGGGTCTTAGCGTGAACTGGTTTGAAGCGGCCCTGCTGGGCCTAGTGCAGGGACTGACCGAATTTCTACCTATTTCATCGAGCGCGCACCTTCGGATCGTAGGGGAGTTCCTCCCAAATGCGCAGGATCCGGGAGCCGCTTTCACGGCCATCACCCAGCTCGGCACGGAGACGGCCGTGCTGATCTATTTCTGGCGCGACATTGTCCGCATCGTCAAGGCCTGGGCCGGCTCCCTCACCGGCAAGGTGCCGCGGCAGGATCCTGACGCCCGGATGGGGTGGCTGGTCATTCTTGGCAGCCTTCCCATCGTCGTGCTGGGACTGCTTTTCCAGGACCAGATCGAGTCCGTCCTCCGCAGCATGTGGATCGTGGCCACGACGCTGATCGTCTTCGGCCTGTTCCTCGCCGTGGCAGACGCCATCGGTGCCCAAAAACGCGACCTGGCCCACCTGACCTATAAGCACGGCATCTTGTACGGCCTGGCGCAGGCCCTGGCACTGATTCCCGGTGTCTCCCGCTCCGGCGGCACCATTACCGCAGGCCTGCTGATGGGCTACACACGGGAGGCCGCGGCACGTTACTCCTTCCTGCTCGCCATCCCGGCAGTTTTCGGCAGCGGGCTGTACCAGCTCTACAAGGTGGTCACCAAGGAGGGCATCACCGGGCCCTTCGGCCTGCCGGAGACCGCCCTTGCCACCGTGATCGCGCTGGTGGTGGGCTACGTCATCATCGGCTGGTTCCTGAAGTTCGTGTCCACGCGCAGCTACCGGCTCTTTGTCTGGTACCGCATCTTCCTGGGGCTGGCCCTGTACCTCCTGCTCGGTTTCGGCGTCATCAGCGCGTAGGGCTAGGCTTGGTTTGTGAAATCCTGGACTTCCCGCCCCGTTCCTACCCTGCCCGGAAACATGCCCGCGATCCGGCTGTTCGATACTGCGGCAGGACGCCAGGTGGCGCTGGAGCAGGAGGCCCGTCCCTCCATGTACGTCTGCGGCATCACACCCTACGACGCAACCCACATGGGCCACGCCGCCAGTTACGTGGCGTTTGACCTGCTAAACCGCGTGTGGCGCGACGCCGGCAGCGATGTCTCCTATGTCCAGAACGTCACCGACGTGGACGATCCGCTGCTTGAGCGCGCCACCGCCACCGGCATTGACTGGCGTGACCTCGCAGCGGAGCAGGTGGAGCTGTTCCAGACCGATATGGAGGCGCTCAACGTCCTGCCGCCGGACCACTACGTTGGCGCCGTCGAATCGATCGGCATCATCGTGCCCGAGGTGGAGCGGCTGGTCAGCATGGGGCTGGCCTACCAGGTGGACGGCACCAACGGTGAACCTGACGGGGATGTCTATTACGACGTCGAAGCGGCCGGCAAGCAGTCAACGGCGCCTGATGCCTGGGCCCTGGGGAGCATCTCCCACCTGGGCGAAAGCGCCATGCTGGAGCTTTTCGCCGAGCGCGGCGGAGACCCGGGCCGTGCGGGGAAGCGGCAGGCCCTTGACCCGCTGCTCTGGCGGGTGGAACGGCCGGGCGAGCCCAGCTGGCCCGGTGGCAGCCTGGGCGCGGGAAGGCCCGGCTGGCACATCGAGTGCACGGTCATCGCCCAAAAGTACCTGCCGTCTCCCTTCACTGTTCAGGGGGGAGGGTCGGACCTGATCTTCCCGCACCACGAGATGGGCGCAGGCCATGCGTACTCCCTGGCCGGGGTGCCGCTTGCCAGGCACTATGCCCACGCCGGAATGGTGGGCCTCGATGGGGAAAAGATGAGCAAGTCCAAGGGCAACCTGGTGCTGGTCTCCAGGCTCCGCGCCGCCGGTGAAGACCCGGCAGCTATCCGGCTGGCCATCCTGGCCCACCACTACCGCTCCGATTGGTCCTGGACGGACGAAGGTTTCACGGCTGCCAAGGCAGACTTGTCAGCATGGCGGAAGGCGCTGGACCACGCTCCCGAGGGTTCAGCCCAGGCACTGCTGGCCGAAATGCGGGAAGCGCTGGCCGCCGACCTGAATGCGCCCGCAGCGGTGGCCGCTGTATCTCGGTGGGCACGTCACGCGAACGACTCCGGTGCTGCCGGCAGCCCCGCTGACCGCGCCCTCGTCAAGGACGCTGTTAACGCCCTCCTGGGCATCAGTCTCTAAGGCTTCCGCTCCCAGCGGTACAAAACGGGGGTGGGCCTGGCCCGGACTCCTCCGGGCCAGGCCCACCTCCCGTTAACGTCAGGGCCGGTCCTGGCCCCGCCGCTTCAGGTACCGCTCAAATTCGCGGGCGATGGACTCGCCACTGGCTTCGGGCAGATCAGCGGTGTCCTTGGCTTCCTCCAACTGCCGCACGTAGGCGGCAATTTCCGGATCCTCCGTGGCCAGTTCATCCACCCCGCGTTCCCAGGCATCAGCTTCCTCCGCCAGTTCCTGGGTGTCCAGGGGCACCTGCAGCAGCTCCTCGATGCGGTGGAGGAGGGCGAGTTGGGCCTTGGGAGAGGGCGCCTGTGCCACGTAGTGCGGGACGGCGGCCCACAACGAGACGGCGGGGATTCCCGCCAGCAGCGCCACCTCGGACAGGACGCCCACAATCCCGACGGGGCCTTCGTACTGTGACGCTTCCAGGTTCATGCGCTCCCGGAGCGGGGCGTCGTCGGACGACGTGCTCACCGGAATGGGGCGGCTGTGCGGAACGTCTGCCAGCAGTGCGCCCACCAGCACCACGTAATCGACGTTCAGTGCCTCGGCATGGACCAGCAGCTCCGCGGTGTAGGCGCGCCATTTATACGAGGGCTCCGTACCCTGCACGAAGATGACGTCAACGTTGGAGTTGGGGGCGCTGGCCTTGTAGATCCGTGTGGATGGCCATTTGATCTTGCGCTCCCCGGCAGCATTCCTGCGGACTGTGGGACGCGTGAACTGGAAGTCGTAGTACTCATCGGCATCGATGGAGGCGACTTTCTTGCCACCCCACAACTTGTTCAGGTAGCGCAGCGAATCACTGGCCGCTTCTCCGGCATCGTTCCACCCTTCAAAGGCGGCAAGCATCACAGTTACGCGCTGTCCGTCAGCCACTGGCTGAAGGAACCGTTCCCGCTCGGGTCCGGCACCCTGTTCGGCGGTGTCTCCCTCGAAGCTATTCATTTCTTCACCCTACGTCCAACGTGCTCGCCCGTGCATGGAATGAAGCGCCGCAAATCGCTTACAACCACTACAACGGGCACCGGGGCTGCGCCATATTCGCCAACGGCGTAGCCCACAGCCTCCGCCCAGCCATGCCCCGTAGACTGGCGTTATGCCGATTCCTGCCGCCAGTTCCCCGCTCAAAGCCGTCCTTTGGGACATGGATGGCACCATCGTGGACACCGAGCCGTATTGGATCGCGGCCGAGCACGCGCTGGTGAAGGCGCACGGCGGAACATGGAGCCATGACCAGGCCATGCAGCTGGTTGGCCAGTCACTGACGTTTTCCGCGGGGCTGCTCCAGCAGGCCGGCGTCGAGCTCGAGATCCGCGAAATCATCGACACCCTGACTGCCCAGGTCATCACCAGCGTCCAGCAGCAGGTGCCATGGCGGCCGGGCGCCCGTGAACTCCTCGAGGACCTGCACCAGGCCGGCGTGCGCTGCGCCCTGGTCACCATGTCGGAAGGCCCATTGGCCCGGCAGGTGGTGGCCAGCCTTCCCCGGCCATACTTCGAAGTGCTGGTAACGGGCGACACGGTGAGCCAGGGCAAGCCGCACCCCGAGGCGTACCTGACCGCTGTGGAACTGCTGCAGGAGAACGATCCTGATCTCGGAATCCACCACTGTGTAGCCCTCGAGGACTCCGTGCCGGGCGTGGCCGCAGCCGTCGCCTCCGGCGTCGCCACCGTGGCTGTCCCGCATATCGTTCCGCTGCCGGACGACGGCAGCTACGCGCTCTGGGACTCCCTGTCCGGCCGCAGCCTGGTCGAGCTGGAAGCCCTCCTCCTGCGGGCGGATGCAGCGGGCCCGGCCGCGGCAGCGGGTGATCCGCGTGGCTGACCCCGACGCCGGCCACCGCTCCAAACCAGGCGCGGAACCAGTCACGCCGGTGCGCCGCGAAGGCATTCCGCTGGGACGGATCGCGGGCGTCCCCGTCGTCCTCGCCTACTCGTGGTTCGTGATCGCAGCCTTCACCGTCATCGTTTACGGGCCGGTATTGGCGAAAAACAATCCGATGCTTGGCGTGAGCGCCTACATCGTGGCCTTTGCTTACGCCGTCCTGCTCCTGATCTCGGTACTTGTCCACGAACTGGCCCACGCCCTGACCGCGAAAATCTATGGCTGGCCCACCCAAAAGATCGTCCTCAACCTCTGGGGCGGGCACACCCAGTTCGAAAGCTTCACGGCGTCCCCTGGCCGGTCCCTGCTGGTTGCGCTGGCCGGCCCGGCTGCCAACTTCGTCCTGGCCGGCGCTGCCTGGCTGGTGCTTGGCACCAACAGCCTGGGAAGCGTTGCCGAAATCCTGACCAACATCTTCATGTGGGCCAACTTCCTCATCGGTGTCTTCAACGTCCTTCCGGGCCTGCCGCTGGATGGCGGCCGGCTGGTTGAATCCATCGTCTGGAAAGCCACCGGCAGCCAAGCGAAAGGAACTGTGGCTGCCGGCTGGGGCGGCCGGATCATTGTCCTGGCCATCGTCTACTGGTTCCTCCTCCGTCCGTTCCTTGCCGGTGACCGGCCTGACTTCAGCCTCCTCATGATCACTATCCTGGTGGCCGGTTTCCTGTGGATGGGCGCATCTGCGTCCATCCAGCAAGGCACCCTGCGGGGACGCCTCCCGCTGGTCAGCGCCGCAACGTTGTCGACGCCGGCGGCCGGATTGCCTGCCACCGGCACCGTCCGCGACGCCCTCCGGGCGGGGGCCGCAGGAACAAAGTCCGTGGTGGTCTGCGGACCGGACGGGCGGCCGCAGGGCGTGGTGGATCCGGACGCCCTGGCTTCGGTACCCGGCGCTGCAGCCGACACGACTCCCGTCACCGCCATTTCGTTCCCGCTGGCTGCAGGCGCTTATGTTCCCGAGTGGTCCGAGGGGCAGGAACTGCTCCAGTTCCTTTCGCAGGTTGAAGGGCGCCACTATGCAGTGGTGGACCACAACGGCACGGTCACCGGTCTACTGACCCAGGACGCTGTGCTTGCGGCCATTACAGGTAAGCGCCAGCGCCACGATAGGCACCCGCAGGGCCAGAACCGGTAGAGTTACCTGCCGGTCGTGCATTGCCGCCGCAAACGCCAAACGCTCCCCGAGGGACAGCCAGGCCGCGGCACAACAGGTTTACAGGAGCGAGGAAAAATCATGAGCAGCGAAACTGCCGTCAATGACGCCGAGGGGGCAGCGCAAGCCGATGCTGCCGCCGGCGGCTCGCAGCCGGTGGGTGCTGCACGGCGCCGCGGCCCCTTCCGGGAAGGCGAACGCGTGCAGCTGACCGACGAACGCGGCCGCATGAACACCGTCACGCTGGAACGCGGCGGCGCTTTCCACACCCACCGCGGCTTCCTGAACCACGACGAAATCATCGGCAAGGTTGACGGCTCTGTCGTGGTGAACAACGTGGGCCAGCAGTACCAGACCCTCCGACCCCTGCTCTCCGACTTCGTGCTGTCCATGCCGCGGGGTGCCGCCGTCGTCTATCCCAAGGACGCCGGCCAGATCGTTACCATGGCTGACATCTTTCCCGGCGCACGCGTTGTGGAGGCCGGCGTCGGCTCGGGTGCCCTGTCCATCTCCCTGCTCCGCGCCGTAGGGGACAACGGCTACCTCCATTCCTTTGAACGGCGGGAGGAGTTCGCGGACATCGCGCGCGGAAACGTCGAGACCATCTTCGGCGGGCCGCACCCCGCCTGGCAGATTTCCCTCGGCGACTTCCAGGAGGAAGTAGTCAAGGCCGAAGAGCCTGGCTCCGTGGACCGCGTGGTCCTGGACATGCTGGCACCCTGGGAGTGCCTGGATGCGGTGGCCACCGTCCTGGCACCCGGCGGTGTCTGGATCAATTACGTTGCCACCGTCACCCAGCTCTCCCGCACGGCGGAAGCCATCCGGGCAGACGGCCGCTTCACCGAACCGGACGCCTGGGAGTCGATGGTCCGCGGCTGGCACCTTGAAGGGCTCGCGGTACGTCCCGACCACCGCATGGTGGCCCACACCGGATTCCTTCTCGTCACCCGGCGGCTTGCCGACGGCGTCACCGGCATCTCCGTCAAGCGCCGCCCGTCCAAGACCGAGTTCGACGCCGAGGACGTCAACGCCTGGACCCCGGGCGCAGTGGGAGAGCGGGCAGTGTCAGACAAGAAACTGCGGCGCGCCGCCCGTGACGCCATCGCCGGAACGAATGTCGTGGACACTCCGGAGGTCACGAACTAGTCCAGATTTTGGGAGTCTCCATCCCTACCCGGCCTCTTGGGACTAATGTCTTAAGAGAAGCGCAGGAAGGGGCTGATACATCATGGAGACACCAAACCAGGACTCCGGACGTACATCGGCAGAGCAGTCTGCCGCCAACGACCTCTCGGTTGCTGACCGCCAGGTCAACATACTTCGGGACAAGCTCAGGCACATTGACCGCCAGCTGGCAGCGGCAACGCAGAACAACTCCAAGCTGGTCAGCATGCTTGAGACCGCGAAGGCAGAGATCCTGCGGCTGAAAAACGCCCTGGACCAGGAAGGGCAGCCGCCCTACAGCTTCGGCACCATCCTCCAGATCAATCCGAAGCGGCAGCCCGCACCGGGCAACAGCGGCCAGGCCGCCACTGAAGAGTCGGTGGACATCTTCAACGCCGGACGGAAGATGCGTGTGGGCATCAGCCCGCTGGTGAACGTCAACCAACTGGCGGTGGGGCAGGAAGTGCTGCTGAACGAAGCACTGCTGATCGTGGCTGGACTCGGCTACGAGCGCGCCGGTGAACTCGCCACCCTGAAGGAGATGCTGGGACGCGACCGGGCCCTGGTGGTGGGCCGGGCTGACGAAGAGCGCGTGGTGCGGCTGTCCGGCGCCCTCCTGTCCGAGAAACTTCGGGTCGGCGACGCTCTTTCCGTCGATTCGCGGACCGGCTACGCCCTGGAAAAGGTGCCCCGCTCCGAGGTTGAAAACCTGGTCCTCGAGGAAGTTCCGGACATCACGTACGAGGACATCGGCGGCCTTGGACCGCAGATCGAGCAGATCCGGGACGCCGTCGAACTGCCGTTCCTGCACCCGGACCTCTACCGCGAGCACGGCCTGAAGGCCCCCAAGGGTATCCTCTTGTACGGTCCGCCGGGCTGCGGCAAGACCTTGATTGCCAAAGCCGTTGCCAACTCCCTCGCCGCCCGCGCGGCGGAACGGTCCGGGAACGTGGACCTGAAGAGCTACTTCCTGAACATCAAGGGCCCGGAACTCCTTGACAAGTACGTAGGTGAAACGGAGCGGCACATCCGTCTGATCTTCTCCCGCGCCCGGGAAAAGGCGTCCGATGGCAGCCCCGTAGTGGTGTTCTTCGACGAAATGGACTCGCTGTTCCGGACCCGCGGCACGGGCATTTCGTCCGACGTCGAAACCACCATCGTGCCCCAGCTCCTCAGTGAGATCGACGGCGTGGAACGCCTCGACAATGTCATTGTCATCGGCGCCTCCAACCGCGAGGACATGATCGACCCCGCCATCCTCCGGCCTGGCAGGCTGGACGTGAAGGTCAAGATCCAGCGGCCCGACGCTGAAGCAGCCGCCGACATCTTCAACAAATACATCACGCCGGACCTGCCGTTCCATGAATCGGACCTCGCCGAACACAACGGTGACGTCCAGGCCACCGTTGACGCAATGGTCCAGCGCACCGTGGAAGCCATGTACTCCACCGACAAGTCCAACGAGTTCCTGGAGGTCACCTATGCCAACGGTGACACCGAGATGCTGTACTTCAAGGATTTCAACTCAGGTGCGGTGGTGCAGAACGTGGTGGACCGGGCCAAGAAGTACGCCATCAAGGACCTGCTGACCTCACACCAGAAGGGGCTCCGGATCGAGCACCTGCTGCGCGCCGTGGTGGACGAATTCCGCGAACACGAGGACATGCCCAACACCACCAACCCTGACGATTGGGCACGCATCTCCGGTAAGAAGGGCGAACGGATCACCTATATCCGCACCATCGTCCAGGGCAAGGCCGGGCAGGAGCCCGGTAAGTCCATTGAAACCATGCCAACCACAGGACAGTATCTGTGACGGGTGCACAGGGAGCCGCCGACGGGGAAGCCCTCCCCGTCGGCGGAGCCATGCGGGTCATGGGGGCGGAAACCGAATACGGGATCCACGCTCCCTCCGCGCCCTCGGCCAACGCCACCATGATGAGTGCACGCGTGGTCCAGGCCTACGCTCAGGTCACGCGGCAGCGCGCAGCCGGCGGAGCCGAGACCCGCTGGGATTACACGGATGAAGAGCCGCTGCACGATGCCCGGGGCTGGACCGTCGACCGGGGTGCTGCACACCCCACCCAACTGACCGACCAGCCGCCGGTACTTGACGCAGAGGCGGTGGCCCTGGCCTACGGCCGCGAGGAGTTGGAACTCGACGGGCAGGACGAGTCCGGGACCCTCCTGATGAACATGGTCCTTGGCAACGGAGCGCGGCTGTATGTTGACCATGCCCATCCCGAATACTCAAGTCCCGAGGTCACCAACCCGCGGGACGCGGTGGCCTGGGATGCTGCCGGCGACCTGGTGGGGCTGGCCGCCGTACGCCGGCTGGCCGCAGACCCGACCCTCCCGCCGGTCAACCTCTACAAGAACAACACGGACAACAAGTCCGTTTCGTACGGTTCGCACGAGAACTACCTCATGCCCAGGTCCGTGCCATTTGGGGACATCGTGCGCGGACTGACACCGTTTTTCGTCAGCCGCCAGGTGGTTTGCGGAGCCGGCCGGCTGGGGATCGGGCAGGACAGTTCTGCCCCCGGCTTCCAGATCAGCCAGCGCGCTGATTTCTTCGAAGCCGAGGTGGGTCTGGAAACCACCATCCGCAGGCCGATCATCAACACCAGGGATGAACCCCACGCTACCGCCGACAAATACCGGCGCCTGCACGTGATCATCGGGGACGCAAACCTCAGCCAGGTGTCCAACTACCTCAAATTCGGCACCACAGCCTTGGTCCTCAGCCTCATCGAGGCGGGGCTGGCGCCCAAAATCGAGGTCTACGAACCCGTCGCAGCACTCAAGACGGTCAGCCACGATACCTCGCTGACGGCAAAGCTGCGCCTGCTGGACGGCAGGCGCGTCACTGCTCTGGATCTTCAGTGGATTTACCACGAGGCTGCCGCCAAACTCGCCCAGGACACAGGTGTGGGTGACACGGTGGACGGCGACGGGCACACCCACGAGGTCTTGGAGCGGTGGGCATCCGTTCTCACCCAGCTCGACAGTGACAGGGCGGCTGCTGCAACCTCGGTGGAGTGGCTGGCCAAACTTTCCCTGCTGGATGGCTACCGCCAGCGCGACGGCCTGGAATGGAATGACGCCCGGCTGGGGCTGGTGGATCTCCAGTGGGCCGATATCAGGCCCGAGAAGGGCCTCTACTACCGTCTGCTGTCCAGGAACCGGATGCAGCGCGTGGTTGATGATTCCGCCATCGCCGCTGCGGTGGCGCACCCTCCGGCCGATACCCGCGCCTTCTTCCGCGGGAAGTGCATCAGCAGTTTTGGCAAGGACGTGGTCGGGGCAAGCTGGGATTCCGTCATCTTCGACGTGCCGGGCTACGGGCGGCTTCAGCGGGTGCCCACCAGGGAGCCCCTGCGGGGAACCAAAGCCCTGACCGGAGCGTTGTTCGAGCGCTACCGGGAAGCGGCACCGTTCCTCGGGGAACTGCTGGGACACAACAGCACTCCGCCTGCGGCGTAAACCGCGCCGGAGCGCCCGTCCCGTGGCAGGATGGGCATATCGGTGGATCCGCCGGATCCACCGAAGGAAGAAGGAGGGAATCCAATGGCAGGCCAGGAGCAGCAGCAGCCGCAGTCACGCGACAGCCAGGTCGACGAAGACATCCCCGAGGCACCACCGGCGCCACCCGAGGCACAGGCATCGGCATCGACCGAAGGCGTGGATGACCTGCTCGACGAAATCGACGGTGTCCTGGAATCCAACGCCGAAGAGTTCGTCCGGGCATTCGTCCAAAAGGGCGGCCAGTAACCCGGACCGGTAGGTGGCGGAAGCCGCGGACGGCCGGAATCTGTACCGACGTTGAAGTACCACGTTCAAGGAGTGATGAGTGCAGGAATCAACCGCCAACCAGGTAGCCGCCAACGCCACCTCGTCCTTTACCGAGCACCTTCTGCGGGACCGGCCTGAGCTACTGCCCTTCAACCGGTCCCTCCAGGGTGGTGCGTCCGCGGCCGCCCCGATCCAGGTTCCACACGCCACCACCATCGTTGCCATGAGTTACGGTGGCGGTGTCCTGATGGCGGGCGACAGGCGGGCCACCATGGGAAACGTCATTGCCAGCAGGCACATCGAGAAAGTCTTTCCAGCCGACCACTTCTCCGTCCTTGGCATAGCAGGAACTGCCGGCATAGCTATCGACCTCACCCGGCTCTTCCAGGTTGAACTCGAACACTACGAAAAAATTGAAGGAACCCAGCTCAGCCTCGAAGGCAAGGCCAACCGGCTGGGGGCCATGATCAGGGGCAACCTCCCCATGGCCCTGCAGGGCCTGGCAGTAGTGCCCCTGTTCGCAGGTTTCGACACCAGCGCAGGAGTCGGCCGGTTGTTCTCCTATGACGTCACCGGCGGCAGGTACGAGGAACACGAACACCACACCGTGGGTTCCGGTTCCGTTTTTGCACGCGGGGCCCTGAAGAAGCTTTGGCGGCCCAACCTCACCGCTGCCGAGGCCCTGTCCGTTGCCGTCGAATCGCTCTATGACGCCGCCGACGACGATTCGGCGACGGGTGGCCCGGATACGGTCCGGCAGTTATGGCCAGTGGTCTATACGGTGGACAGGACCGGAGCCCGGCGGGTTCCCGAGGCTGAACTCGCCGCTGCCTCGCGCAACGTGATCGAAGCGCGCACCGTCGCCGGACGGGAGGCCTGACATGACCCAGCAGTTCTACGTCTCACCCGAACAGTTAATGAAGGACCGCGCGGATTTCGCGCGGAAAGGCATCGCCCGCGGCCGCTCCGTGGTTGTCATCAGCTGCGCGGACGGCATCGCACTGGTCGCCGAGAACCCCTCGCCGTCACTGCACAAGATCGGCGAAATCTATGACAAGATCGCCTTCGCCGCTGTCGGCAAGTACAACGAATTCGAAAGCCTCCGCCAGGCGGGAGTCCGCTATGCCGATGTCCGCGGATACTCGTACGACCGCGAGGACGTGACCGCCCGCGGTTTGGCAAGCGTGTACGCGCAAAGCCTGGGCGCGGTCTTCACCGCCGAGCAGAAGCCCTTTGAGGTGGAACTTGCCGTCGCGGAAGTAGGCTCCACCCAGGCCGAAGACCACCTGTACCGGCTGACATTTGACGGCTCCATCGCCGATGAGCACAGTTTCGTGGTGATGGGCGGCCAGGCAGAGAAGGTGTCATCGGCCATCGATGCCGGATGGCAGGCTTCACTGGGCTTCGCCGACGCTGTGCGGCTGGCACTGAAGGGACTCACGCCGGCCCGGGAGGGGGACCAGCCGGCACCAGCGCTGCCGCCGAGCGCCCTCGAAGTGGCCGTCCTGGACAGGCTTTCCGAAAGCGCCCGCGGCTCCCGGCGCGCCTTCCGAAGGCTGAACGACGCGGACATTACAGCACTGCTGGCCTAGGAGGACCACATGGACAAGAGAATCTTCGGCATCGAAACCGAGTTCGGGATCTCTTACTCGAGCCCTGACTCGCGGCCTCTTGCTCCGGAGGAGGTGGCGCGGTACCTGTTCCGCAAAGTGGTCAGCTGGGGGCGCTCATCCAACGTGTTCCTCACCAACGGTTCCCGGCTGTACCTCGACGTCGGGTCGCACCCCGAGTACGCAACGGCCGAATGCGACGACCTGGCCCAGCTGATCGCCCACGACCGTGCCGGTGAGCTGATCCTCGATGACCTGGTGGACGAGGCCCAGGCTCGGCTGGCCGCCGAAGGTTTCAACGGCACCGTGTACCTGTTCAAGAACAACACCGATTCCGCGGGCAATTCCTACGGGAGCCACGAAAACTACCTGATTCCCCGCCGCGGCGAGTTTTCCCGCCTGGCCGAGATCCTGATTCCGTTCCTCGTCACCCGCCAGCTGATCGCCGGGGCCGGGAAGATCCTGAAGACGCCCCACGGGGCTACTTATGCCTTCTCCCAGCGTGCGGACCACATCTGGGAGGGTGTCTCGTCCGCCACCACCCGTTCCCGGCCCATTATCAACACCAGGGATGAGCCGCACGCGGATGCAGAGTTCTACCGGCGGCTGCACGTCATCGTCGGTGACTCGAATATGTCCGAGGCGACGGCCCTGATGAAAGTCGGCACCGTGGACCTGGTCCTTCGGATGATCGAGGCCGGCGTGATCATGCGCGACATGCGGATGGAGAACCCCATCCGCAGCATCCGGGAGATCTCCCATGACCTCAGCGGCCGCGCGCTGGTCCGCCTGGCCAACGGACGCCAGCTCACCGCCCTTGAAATCCAGCAGGAGTACCTGACCAAGGTCACGGCCTTCGTCAAGGAACACGGCGCCCACAACCCACACGTTCCCCTGATCCTTGACCTGTGGGAGCGCACGCTCCATGCGATCGAATCCGGTGATACCAGGGGCATTGACACGGAAATCGACTGGGCCATCAAGAAGAAGCTGATGGACAACTACCGCGAACGCCACGGGCTGGGCCTGGAGGCACCACGGATCGCCCAGCTCGATCTCACCTACCACGACATTTCCCGCAGCCGGGGACTTTTCTATCTACTGCAGTCCCGTGGTGCCGTGCGCCGGATCGTTGACGACACCGTCATCAAAGGTGCCGTGGACGCGCCGCCACAAACCACCCGCGCCAAGCTGCGCGGCGACTTTGTCCGCCGTGCCCAGGAACTGGGGCGTGACTACACAGTGGACTGGGTGCACTTGAAACTGAACGACCGTGCACACCAGACGATTCTCTGCAAGGACCCGTTCCGCAGCGTTGATGAGCGCGTGGACGCCCTTCTCGACTCTATGGGCTGACGTCCAGCTTCAGGGTCTATTCTGGATAGGGTCCTTTTAACGGGACCCTCCACGGCACTGTCCGCCGCCAAGCGGAATGTCGTATCCACCCTGCCCCGACGAAAGTTTTCCTACGTGCGCCGACTACTCGCAATACTTCTTCCCGGCCTGCTGCTTTTGACGGCCTGCGGAGGTACCGCCTCTCAGCCCGAGCCCAGCAGCCAGTCCGCAGGGGAGACTGCAAAGTTCGACTCCCTCAAACTGACCGACAACGGGGACAAAAAGGCCCCGGGTGTGGACTTCGATAAGCCGTTGGCCGTCACCGAACCAACGATCAAGGTAGTTTCCCAAGGCAACGGCGACGCCGTCAAGGCAAACCAGGTAGCCAAGATCTCCATCCTCGCCCTGAACGGCACGGATGGTTCCCAGCTGGAGGATACGTTCCCCAACGAGCCTGAAAGCCTCGAGCTGAATGATGAGCTCAAGACGGGCAGCGCCGTCATCTACAACGCTTTCGTAGGTGCCAAAGTGGGATCCAGCCTGGCCCTGGCCGTCCCTGCCCAGCAGAGTGCACCGTCGGCCAGCCCGAGCCCGTCCGACGGCGCCAGCCCCAGCCCGAGCGCCGCGGCTGGACCCACTCAGCTGCTGATCATCAAGGTACTGTCCGCCTCGGACCCCACTCCTGTACTGGACAAGCCCCAGGGTGAGACCGTGACCCCGCCTGCCGGCCTGCCGACTGTGACGGAAAAAGACGGAAAGCCGGAAATCAACGTCGCAGGTGCGGCTGCCCCCACTGCACTCGTGTCCCAGGACCTGATCAAGGGCACGGGCGCCGCCGTGAAGGAATCCGACACGCTGACGGTGAACTATGTTGGCGTGAACCTCTCCGATGGCACCAAGTTCGATTCCAGCTTTGACCGCGGCCAGCCAGCCACCTTCCCGCTCTCCGGTGTCATCAAGGGCTGGACCCAGGGCCTCGCCGGTAAGACGGTAGGGTCCCGCGTCCTGCTGGTCATCCCGAAGGACCTGGCCTACGGAGACGCCGGGCAGGGCCAGGCAAAGGGCGACCTCGTCTTCGTAGTGGACATCCTCGGGGTCAAGTAGCAAGACTTACAGGGACGCCGTGTCCACCGCGGCACCAACAACCTCTCACGCATAGGAGCAAGCATGTCGTTTGGACAGCGGGAATTCGACCGCCAGAAGCCCGAGATCGACTTCCCTGAAGGCGACGTCCCCACCGAACTCGTCATCACGGACCTCATCGAGGGTGACGGCAGGGAAGCCCAGGCTGGGGACACTGTCTCCACCCACTATGTGGGCGTCGCCTGGTCGACTGGGGAAGAATTCGACGCCTCATGGGGCCGCGGCGCACCGCTGGACTTCCGTGTGGGCGTGGGTCAGGTCATCCAGGGCTGGGACCAGGGCCTCCTTGGCATGAAGGTGGGCGGCCGCCGTCGTCTGGAAATCCCCTCCGAGCTGGCCTACGGCTCGCGCGGTGCCGGCGGAGCCATTGCCCCCAACGAGGCACTGATCTTCGTCGTGGACCTGGTCGGCGTCCGCTGACGAAGTCCACAACCCGGAGCGCGGCAGTACGGAGGATAATCCTCCGTACTGCCGCGCTTTCTGCTTTCACGGGTGGAGTTTAGTAACGTAACAAAGGTGTCTGTATCCCGCACTGAACGCCTCCTCAACCTGCTGTTTGCGCTGCTCAACACCCGCTACGGACTGCGCCGCAGCGAGCTGCGGGACAAGGTCTACCGCGACACGTCCGGCAGTGACGTCGCTTTCGGGCGGATGTTTGAGCGGGACAAGAATGACCTCCGGGCGATGGGCTTCGACGTCGAGACGCTGACGGACCTGGGTTGGAGCGAGGATGACCCGGCCACCACCAGGTACCGGATCGGCAAGGAATCCAACCGGCTCCCGGACCTCCAGCTGGGACCGGAGGAATGGACCGTACTCCTGTTGGCCTCCCAGCTCTGGGAGCGCGCCGCACTGGGGACTGCAGCCCAGAGTGCACTGCGCAAACTCCAGGCGTCAGGGCGGCTGGCGGAGGTGGAGCTGCCGGCCGGGGTCCAGCCACGGATCAAACCGGCCGGCCAGGCCTTCGATGACATCGTCGCTGCCATGCATGCCCGGCATCCCGTCGCTTTCACGTACCTTGCCGGCAGTACCGGCAAGGAGGAAGAACGGACTGTGGAGCCCTGGGGCCTGGGCAGCCGATTCGGCCAGTGGTACCTCATGGGCTACGACCGGGCCCGAAAAGCGGCCCGGCATTTCCGTCTCTCCCGCCTCACCAGTGCCGTGACCACCCTGGCAAGGGAGCAGTACGAGCCGCCGGCCGACTTCAGCATCCGGGCGGCACTCGACCGGCTGCCTGAACTGCCGCTGCGCGCCGCCGTCGTCCATGTCAGGCAGGGGCGATTACTGGCCCTGCGCCGCCGGTCCGTTGAAGGCGCCCGGCACCCGGGTCCCGGCCAACCCGCTGACGGCTACGACCGGCTCGTCCTCGAGTACCGGGACCCGGAGGTGCTCGCCGAAGAGCTGGCCTCCTATGGACCCGATGCCGTGGCAGTGGAACCCGTCGAACTTGCTGGGGCAGTCCGGCGCCGCATGCAGGCCGCGGCCGACTTCAGCGCCGCACCTGTCCCGGCCTATGCCTTCACGGACGCCCGCACTCGGACCGCCCGGAAAGGGACCTCTGAGGACCAGCTCAAGCGAATGCTGCAACTGGTCCCGTTCCTGGTCCACAACCAGGGCCTCCACATCCAGGACGTCGCCCACCACTTCGGCGTCACCCGGGAAGAACTTGAGGCAGACCTGCGGATCCTCATCTGCTCCGGACTGCCGGAAGGTTATCCGGACGACCTCCTCGATATCCAGTGGGAAGACGACCACGTCTTCATCACCCAGGACCTCGACCTGAAGAAGCCGGTCCGGTTCACAGTGGCGGAGGCATGCGCCCTGCTGACCGGGCTGGAGACCCTCAATGGCCTGCCGGATCTGCCAGGCGGCGGGGCCTTGGAATCGGTCACCTTGAAGCTCCTGGCCGCAGCCGGTGAAGAAGGACTCCGCGCTGCCTCCATCGCCGGGCCCCAGGTGGCTCCGGCGGACGCCGCAACCCATGCCACGGTACGCCAGGCCATCGAGTCCCGCTCCCAGCTCCGTTTGACCTACCTCTCACCCCAGCGCGATGCAGTTACTGAGCGCGACGTCGACCCGCTGCGGCTGTACTCCTTGGACAACACCTGGTACTTCGAGGCCTGGTGCCACATGGTGGACGGCCTGCGGAATTTTCGCCTGGACCGCATACAGGACGTGCGCCCCAACGGGGCGCCGTCCGGGTTGCACGGTTCAGCGGAGGGCGGGGTGCCGGCCAAACTTTTCACCGCGAACGACGACGACACAACAGTTACGGTCCAGCTCACCCGGCAGGGGAGGGGGCTGGCGGAGGACTATTACGCTGAGCGCACCGCTGAGCTGCCCGACGGGGGCCTGGTAGCCCAGATCCGGTTCGGCAACACGGCGTGGCTGCCGATGTTCGTGGCACAGCACGGCGGCGCCGCCAGGATCCTGGCGCCTTCAGAGGTGGCTGACGCCGCGCGGGACTGGCTGGCGGCATCGCTGGACAGATACGCCGGATAGACTACTCAGCATGCCTTGGTGGTCCTGGATTCTCATATGGGTGGCGCTTGTCGCGGTATCCCTGCTGTTCTATGTCCTGCTGGGCATCCGTCTTTTCCGCCAGTTCATGGCGACTGTGAAGGACCTCAGCGCCGCGGGCGAGAAGCTGGGACACCTGAACCCGGTCGAGATGCAGGAGTCCGCGGCGCCGGAACGGGCCCTGTCCGGGTCGGCTGTTTTTGCCTCACCCGCTGTCATGCGACATGATTACGAGGCATCCAAAACGGCATGGCGCGAAGAACGCCGCCGCCGGCGAGTGCAGCGCAAAAAGGACCGGGGCCAGCCGCAGGCGCTCGGAGATCTCGACTTCACATAGAAGTAGGATGTACTTAGAGGAAAGGAATTCCCGTGGGAAGACTCTTTGATGGCCCCTGGCCAATCGTAATTATCATCGTTGTTGCTTTGCTTCTCTTTGCTGCCCCCAAGCTTCCGGCCATGGCCCGCAGCCTGGGACAGTCCATGCGGATCATCAAGTCCGAGGTCAAGGAAATGAAGAATGACGGCAAAGCCGACTCCACCACTGAGGCCAGCGGTCCGGTGGAAGGCACCATCGTGAACCACCCCAAGGCGCAGACCGGTGAGCCGAAAGACGGCACTGACGTTCCGCCGTCGACCCGCGCCTGACCTCCCGTGGCACTGTCGCGGGCCCGTAAAGCCAATCCCGAGGGGCGGATGTCGCTTTGGGAGCACCTCAAGGAGCTGAAGAACCGGCTGATCAAGTCCGCCATCGGCGTCGTCATCGGCGGCATTGGCGGCTGGATACTTTACGATCCGCTATTGAAGGCCCTGGCCGCACCGGTGAACCGGATTTCGAATGAGACCGGAGGCCTTGCGGCCATCAACTTCGGCACCATCGCGTCGCCCTTTGACTTCAAGCTCCAGATGTCCCTCGTGATAGGGGCGGTCATTTCGAGCCCCATTTGGATCTACCAGCTCTGGGCCTTCATTACCCCGGGGCTGACATCCAGGGAGCGGCACTACACCCTTGGCTACATGGCGGCTGCCATTCCCCTGTTCCTTGCCGGAATCTGGGTGGGCTGGCTTGTGGTTCCACAGGTGGTGCACGCGCTGACCCAGTTCACCCCTGAAGGTTCCTCCAGCGTCATCGATGCCAGGACCTACATCGAATTTGTCACCCGCATGGTCCTGATGCTGGGCCTGGCCTTCCTGGTCCCTGTGGTGCTGGTTGGGGTCAACATGGCGGGCATCATTTCAGGCCGCACCATCCTGAAGGCCTGGCGCATCACCGTCTTCCTGGTCTTCGTCCTGGCCGCGATGGCAGCGCCCGGTGCCGATGCCATTTCGATGTTCATGCTGGCCGGACCGCTGTTGGCGCTCTTCTTTGCGGCCATTGGCATCTGCATCATGAATGACAAGCGGCGCGACCGCCGGCAGGCCCGGCAGGTCGAGGAGACCGAGGCCACAGCGGACATCGCTACCCCGGGCAGTGATCTCAAGAAGCTGTAGCCTGCCGTTAGGCTTGGGGTATGTCCTCCACCACCGGGCCCTTCTCCACCGGCCCCGTTGATCCTGAAGAACTTTCGCCGGCCGAGAGATACCGTGCCAGCGCTGAGCGGCGGGCAGAGGCCGCCACCTACCTCGGGGCGTTCATCCGGACCTTGGACTTCGAGCTTGATGACTTCCAACGGCAGGCGTGCAGCTCGCTCCAGGAAGGCAGGGGCGTCCTGGTGGCGGCCCCTACCGGAGCAGGGAAGACCATCGTGGGGGAGTTCGCCATTTACCTCGCGCTGCAGCGAGGCCTGAAAGCCTTCTACACCACACCTATCAAGGCGCTCAGCAACCAGAAGTTCAGCGAACTTAGCGAGAAGTACGGTGCAGGCAACGTGGGCCTCCTGACCGGTGACACCAGCATCAACGGTGACGCGCAGGTCGTGGTGATGACCACCGAAGTTCTCCGGAACATGCTTTACGCGGATTCCGCCACCCTGGGCGACTTGGGCTACGTGGTGATGGACGAGGTCCACTACCTCGCCGACCGGTTCCGCGGGGCGGTGTGGGAAGAAGTCATCATCCACCTGCCCAGCGAGGTGCAGGTTGCCTCGCTGAGTGCAACTGTCTCGAACGCTGAGGAATTCGGCGCCTGGCTGGACACCGTGCGTGGGGACACC
This sequence comes from Arthrobacter liuii, assembly GCF_014639275.1. Lineage (GTDB taxonomy): Bacteria > Actinomycetota > Actinomycetes > Actinomycetales > Micrococcaceae > Arthrobacter > Arthrobacter liuii. Next base: position 244,076 of record NZ_BMFW01000003.1, read on the forward strand.
GACATCATCGTCTCCGAGCACCGGCCGGTGCCGCTCTGGCAGCACGTCATGGTGGGCCGGCAGATCATGGATCTGTTCGCGGGAGAAACCACGTTCGATGAGTTCGCCCCGCCTGTCGAGGAAGGCGGCCAGCAGGCGGCCAGGTCCGGCAAGTCCGCGGACATCGCCAAGGGGCGCGGCTTCGACGTCAACCCGGAGCTGCTCACCGTCGCGCGCAGCGAAAGCCAGCAAAGCTTCCGCAGCCGTCCCGGTCCCGGCGGACGCGGCCAGCGCGGCCGCCGGGGAAATGATCGTCCGGGCAGGGGCGAGCCAACCGGAGTGCGGGCCGCCAGCCGTCCCCAGGTGATCGCCAGCCTGGACCGGATGGACCTGCTGCCTGCCATCACCTTCATCTTTTCCCGCGCCGGTTGTGAGGCGGCCGTGGCCCAGTGCGTTGGGTCCGGGCTGTGGCTCACCACGGAGAAGGAGCAGCGGAACATTGCCCAGCGGGTTGACGAGGCCGGGCAGGATATCCCGCCGGACGACCTCGACGTCCTGGACTTTTGGACCTGGCGGGACGGACTGCTCCGGGGCTTTGCCGCCCACCACGCCGGGATGCTGCCCACTTTCAAGGAGGTCGTGGAGAAACTCTTCGTCGACGGCCTGGTCAAGGCAGTCTTCGCCACGGAGACCCTCGCCCTGGGTGTCAACATGCCGGCCCGTTCGGTGGTTCTGGAGAAGCTGGACAAGTTCAATGGCGAAGCCCATGTGGACATCACCGCAGGCGAGTACACCCAGCTGACCGGCCGGGCAGGCCGGCGCGGCATTGATATCGAGGGCCACGCCGTGGTGCTTTGGCAGCCGGGAACGGACCCGACGGCGGTGGCCGGCCTGGCGTCCCGGCGCACCTACCCCCTGAACTCAAGTTTCCGGCCCACATACAACATGAGCATCAACCTCCTGGCGCAGTTCGGCCGGGCCAGGGCCCGCGAAATCCTGGAATCCTCCTTTGCCCAGTTCCAGGCAGACCGCTCCGTGGTAGGTCTTGCCAGGCAGGTGCGAAGCCGAGAGGAATCCCTTGCCGGCTACGCCAAGTCCATGACCTGCCACCTGGGCGATTTCACGGAGTACGCCCGGCTGCGCAGGGAACTTTCGGATGCCGAGAACGCCACGTCCCGCACCAAGTCCCGCGTCCGGAAGTCGCTCAGCGACGACTCGTTGGCCCGGCTCCTGCCGGGGGACGTGGTCAATGTTCCCGGCGGCCGCGCCCCAGGTCCCGCCGTCGTCCTTAGCTCCGACCACGGCAGCCGCGAACCCCGGCCTGCCGTGCTCACACTGGATAGCCAGCTGCGCCGGATCGGCACGGACGACCTCGAAGGCCCCATCGCCCCGGTCACCCGCATCCGCATCCCCAAGTCGTTCAATGCCAAGCTGCCCAAATCGCGGCGCGACCTTGCTTCCTCTGCACGGAACGCGCTGCGGGAGAACCGGCCGCCGGCTCCAGGCCAGAACCGCAACCACGATTTCGGCCGCGCCGCGGCGTTGCCCAACCAGGAGAAGCGCATTGCAGATCTGCGGCGCGCCCTGAAGGCACACCCTTGCCACGGCTGCAGTGAACGCGAAGACCACGCACGGTGGTCGGAACGCTGGTGGAAGCTGCGGCGTGAAACGGACGGCCTGGTCCGCCAGATCCAGGGCCGCACCAACACGATCGCCAAAACCTTCGACCGGGTCTGCGACGTCCTGTCCGCCTACGGCTACCTCGAAGACGTTGGGGACGGCCGCCTCAATATCAGCCCGGACGGCCAGCGGCTGCGCAGGATCTATGGCGAGAAGGACCTGCTGATTTCCCAGTCCCTGCGGCTGGGTGCGTTCGATGACCTCGACGCGGCGGAAGTGGCCGCTCTGGCCAGCGTGCTGGTGTACCAGGCCAAACGCGAGGACCGGGGCCTGCGGCCGCGCATGCCCAGCGTCTCCCTGGAGTCTTCCGTGGACATCGTGGTCAAGGAATGGTCTGTCCTCGAAGACGTGGAAGAGGAGAACAAGCTTCCGCTCACAGGTGAGCCGGAACTCGGCCTTGTCTGGCCCCTGTACAAGTGGGCCCGCGGGCGCCACCTGCAGGATGTCCTCAGCGGCACCGACCTTGCCGCCGGCGACTTTGTCCGCTGGGTCAAACAGGTCGTGGACCTGCTGGACCAGCTCGCCAAGATCCCTGGCCTCGATCCTCGCCTCGCACGGCTGTGCGCCGAAGCGATCAACCTTATCCGCCGCGGCGTCGTGGCGTACTCCTCCGTTCTCTGACTCGTCTTTACACACCTGCCGGTTACCGCCGGCCCGCCAACATCCCAGGAGTCCTGCCAACCATGCCCCGACCCGATGCCACTTCCCGTCCCGCCCCGGTGCTCTACCGCAATGGGTCCGTTTACACCGCGGCGGACCCGTTCGCAACGGCCATGCTGGTGGACGGTGACACCGTTGCCTGGGTCGGATCGGAACAGGCTGCATCGTCCATCGCGGACAGTTCCATGGACATCATTGACCTCCGTGGCGCCCTGGTGGCACCGGGCTTCGTTGATTCGCACGTACACCTGACCGAAACCGGGATCGCCTTGGAATCGCTGCAGCTTGGGGCAGTCACGTCGGCCCGCGCACTGTTGGACGCAGTGGCCGGGGCCGGCGGGGAAGGGCCGGTGCTCGGCCACGGCTGGGACGAGACCACGTGGGCGGACGCCAACTTGCCCAGTGCGGAAGAGCTGGAACGGGCGGCCGGCGGCAGGCCGGTCTATCTCTCCCGTGTGGACGTGCACTCGGCGCTGGTATCGACGTCGCTGGCACAGTCCGCGGGCCTCCACGGCAAAGACGGGTACGACGGCGGCGCCCGGGTGACGCGCGCGGCGCACGAAACAGCCCGGCTGGCAACCCGCCGGATGCCCCCGGCGTCGCTGAAGCGGCACCAAGCCCGGGCCATGGCTGAGGCTGCCGCCAACGGCTACGTTGCCCTGGCTGAGATGGGTGCGCCCCATATCGGCGGCGCCGACGATCTCAGGCTTGCTGCGGCATGGAACGCCGCTGAAGAAGATGCGCCGCAATTTCCCGAGGTGCTGCCCTACTGGGGCGAACTGGTTTCGTCCGAGGAAGAGGCACGCTCACTGGTTGCACAGTTGGGGGCCGGCGTCCGGGGGCTTGCCGGGGACCTGAATATTGACGGTTCCCTGGGCTCCCGCACGGCCGCCCTGCGCGCCGGCTACACCGATGCCGGTGACGAGCGGGGAACCCTCTACCTTAGCGTCGACCAGGCGGCAGCCCACCTTGCCGCGTGTTCCCTGGCAGGCATCCAAGGCGGGTTCCACGTCATCGGCGACGCCGGGCTGGACGCTGCCCTTGAGGCGCTTGACCTGGCGGCCAGGGAGGTCGGGGAGCAGCGGGTGCGGGCCGCAGGCCACCGCTTTGAGCATGTGGAGATGGCTGACGCCGCGGCTGTGGCGAAGTTGGCGCACTACGCCGTGACCGTCAGCGCCCAACCGTCCTTCGATGCCGCCTGGGGCGGCACCGGGGGCCTTTACGAGCGGAGGCTGGGGGAGCGGAGCCGGTCCATGAATCCGTTCGCTGCTTTCTACTCCGCAGGAGTTCCTGTCTGCTTCGGCAGCGACAGCCCGGTCACGCCCCTGCGTCCCTGGTCCAGTGTCCGCGCGTGTGTGGAACACCACAACCCGGAGGAACGCATTTCCGCACGGGCAGCCTTCCTGGGGCACACCCGTGCCGGGTGGAGGGCAGCGCGGCATGCCAACCCCATGGCCGGCCAGTTGGTGCCCGGGGCGCCGGCCAGCTTTGCGGTGTGGGAGGTGGAGGAATTGATGGTCCAGGTGGCTGACGGGCGGGTGCAGTCCTGGAGCACCGATCCGCGGGCCAGGACCCCCCTCCTGCCGGCCCTGGACACAGGCTCGGACCCGGTTTGCCTGCAAACCGTGAAGGACGGCGCCGAACTGTTCGCCAGCCCGGCCCTGCGTTCCTGACGGGGAAGGCACCGCCCTATAATGGGGAGTTGCGCCCGCCGTCGACTATTTTCGGTATCTGGTGCTCCGACCACTTCCTCCAGGAAAGGCCCTTTGTGCGCGTCCTTACGATCATTCCCACTTACAACGAACTGGAATCGCTGCCCAAGACGCTCCAGCGCCTTCGGAAGGCCGTTCCGGCGTCGGACGTGCTGGTGGTCGATGACAACAGCCCTGACGGCACGGGCCAACTGGCCGACGGTTTCGCTGCCGACGATTCCCAGGTCCACGTCCTGCACCGCCAGGGCAAGGAAGGCCTGGGCGCTGCCTACATCGCCGGTTTCAAGTGGGGCCTGGAGGCCGGCTACGACGTCCTGGTGGAAATGGACGCCGACGGATCCCACCGGCCCGAACAGCTTCCCCAACTGCTTGACGCCGTGGACCAGGGCGCAGACCTGGCCATGGGCTCGCGCTGGGTTCCCGGGGGCAGCGTGGTCAACTGGCCCCTCTACCGCCAGGCGATCTCGCGGGTGGGCAGCACCTACGCGCGGCTGATGCTGGCCCTGCCGATCAAGGACGTGACCGGCGGTTACCGCGCATTCCGCAGGACCACGCTCGAGAAACTCAACCTGGACCAGGTGGACTCGGTAGGCTACGGCTTCCAGGTGGACCTGGCCTGGCGGGTCGCCAAGCTGGGCCTGCGCATCGAGGAATGCCCCATCACCTTCGTCGAGCGAGAACTGGGTGCCTCGAAAATGAGCGGCAACATCGTCATCGAAGCCATGATCAACGTCACCAAATGGGGCCTCACCGCCCGCTGGAACACGCTGACCGGCAAGCTGAAGAACAAGCAGGCCTAGTTCTTCCCGGGTCGCCGCCTGCGGTGCCCGGAAGCACAAAAAAGGGGGTGGCCCCGCACAATGGTGCGGGACCGCCCCCTTTTTCGGCTTGCCTTAGGCCGAGCGGCGCTCTCCACGGCGTTCGCGCAGGATGGTCAGGCGGTCCTCGAGGATCTGTTCGAGTTCAGGCAGGGAGCGGCGTTCCAGCAGCATGTCCCAGTGGGTGCGGACTGCCTTGTCATTGCTGGTGTCCGGCTTTTCACCATCGACCAGGAGCGCTTCCTTGCCGGTCTTGGAGACCCACACCGGAGGGATTTCCGCCTCGGAGGAGAACGTGACGAAGACCTGCTCGCCATCTGCGCAACGGTACTCGACCCGCTGGCGCGGAGCCGGCTCAACTCCGGACTCGGTCTCCATGCTCTGCGCACCAAGGCGCATGCCCCGCAGGCTGCGATCGCTCATGTTTTCTCCCTCTGGTCGGTTCGCGGATTAAATCTCCGCGCTAGCCGGTGGCGACGTGGCCGCCGGACTACTGTGTGCACTGTGCTGCATCATAGGATTCAACGCATTGCGAAGCTTGGTTGTTCCAGCTGGTATTCTCCTGCCGGACAAATACCCAATTATACGGGGCTTATCCCATCTGGACCAAAAAAGGGAGGGTTCCGCGACGAACTGCGGAACCCTCCCTGCGTTTGTAGGGCGCCTACGGCTGGCTGCGCCCGGAGGGCTCCTCATCGAAAAGCCCACCCGCGGCGGAATCCGTGCCGGTGCCACCGAGGGCGTTGCCGATTCCCTTGAGGGCCTCGCCAACTTCACTTGGGATGATCCACAGCTTGTTGGCCGACCCCTCGGCCAGCTTGGGAAGGGTCTGCAGGTATTGGTAGGCCAGCAGTTTCTGGTCCGGGTTGCCCTTGTGGATGGCGTCGAAGACCTTCTGGATGGCCTGGGACTCGCCGTCCGCGCGGAGGATGGCTGCTTTCGCGTCACCTTCGGCCTTGAGGATGGCCGCCTGCCGCTGGCCCTCCGCCGTGAGGATGGCTGATTGCTTGGTTCCCTCGGCCGTGAGGATGGCCGCACGGCGATCCCGTTCGGCGCGCATCTGCTTCTCCATCGAGTCCTGGATGGAGTGGGGCGGATCGATGGCCTTCAGCTCCACCCGTGAGACACGGATGCCCCAACGGCCCGTGGCCTCGTCCAGGACTCCCCGGAGCTGTCCGTTGATCTGGTCGCGGGATGTAAGGGCTTCCTCAAGGTTCAGCCCGCCCACCACGTTGCGCAGGGTGGTGGTGGTCAGCTGCTCCACGGCCTGGATGTAGTTGGCGATCTCATAGGTCGCAGCCCGCGGATCCGTCACCTGGAAATACACCACCGTGTCGATGGAGACCACCAGGTTGTCCTCGGTGATGACGGGCTGCGGCGGAAAGGACACCACCTGTTCGCGCAGGTCCAGGAGCGGCAGGAGCCGGTCCACAAAAGGAATCAGGATCGTCAGGCCGGGGTTGAGCGTCCGCTGGTACTTGCCGAGCCGTTCAACGACGCCGGCGCGGGCCTGCGGGATGATCCGGACGGACCGGACCAAAACTATGATGACAAAGACGATCAGAACCACCAGCACAATGGCCAGTGCGGTTCCACCTGCGTTTTCCATACAACTCCTTGTTCCCCAATTGTCAGGCTGTATCCGGGCCGGCAACCGCCGTTGGCGGTACCGAAACCACTGCTGTTGCGCCGTCGATGGCCGCCACCACCACCTTCTGGCCCGCGGGGAGCACCCCCGCTGCGGAGCGTGCGCTCCAAATGTCGCCGCCGATCTTCACCAGGCCTCCATCGGAGGTCACGGCCTCCATCACCACGGCCGGTTCACCGATCAGCCGGTCCACGTTGGTCCGCTGCTCGGCTGGCCCCTTCTTCAGGTGCGAAAGCGCCACTGGCCGCACAAAGGCGACCATGAGCAGGGACACGACGCAGAAGATGACCACCTGGAGCCAGGGCTCGGCGCCGGCGAAGTCGGCCACCAGTGCGGCAAGCGATCCGCCGCCAAGCATGATGAAAAACAGGTCAAGCGTGATCATCTCGATCACCGCAAACGCCAGGAAAGCTGTGAGCCACAGTGCCCACCAGTTTTCGCCAAGCCACTCGAACATCCCTGTTTCCCCCTTCGCCACGGGGGCGCCGCATGCGCGGATCCGCCAGTAACTGTCTTTTTATCCTAGTCCGCGGACCTGGTATGTGGGCCGGTTCATACCGGCTGCCGGGGGATAGTGGCCAAGTCGTTACGGGGTTTCCTGCGTCCTCGGCCGGAACACGAAGAGCCTGAACTTTGCGTCGGCTTTGACCGGCTCCGGGGAGTCTTCGAGCCGGGCGGCGATTTCGTCCCGGTCCAGGTGGTGGCCGGCCGGTCCCATGAACGCAAGGTCGGCGGCAGCGGCGCGGGTCAACTCCAGTGGTATGTCGACGTCGAAGGTATTTACCGGCTCGAAATGCCCGTACATCGCCTCCGCCAGGCGCTCATCCTTGCCCTCTTCGATACCGAGCATCCCGGCGACGGCGGCGATGGCCGCAAGGTGTCCGGTCCGCGGCGCCACCACCACCAGCACGCCCGTCGGGCGCAGGACACGGGCAAACTCAGCGGGGTTGCGCGGAGCAAAGACCACGGTGACCGCGTCCACCGAGTTGCTCGCGACCGGCAGCGGCTGCCAGATGTCCCAGACCATGTTCACAGCGTCGGGATTGAGCCGGGCAGCGCGGCGAAGGGCAAATTTGGAGATGTCCAGGCCGATGGCGGATGCCGCCCGGCCGCCGGCAACTGCTGCGTCGAGGATCTCCCTCAGGTAGTGGCCGGTCCCCGTCCCGGAGTCCAGCACCGCTGCGCCCTCGTCCGACAGGTAGGGGACGACGGCGTTGGCCAGCGCCTGTGCCAGCGGCCGGTAGTGTCCGTCCCCCAGGAAGGTAAAACGTGCGGCCACCATCGCGGCGGTGTCCGGTTCGAAGGGGGTGCCCTTGCCCACCAGCAGGTTGAAGTAGCCTTGCCGGGCGGCGTCAAAGCTGTGGCCGTTCCGGCAAGCCAGGCGGGGTTGGCGCGGGGCTTCCGCCGCCAGGTACTCCAGTGGATGTGAGCAGACGGGGCACAGGAGGGGGAGATCCGCGGAAGGCATGGGAACCATTTTAGGGCGGCCGGCCTTTCCCGCCCCTCGCGCGTCCTGCCTTCCTGAGGGTCGTTGGAGGTCAGCCAAGGGATATGCCGGCGGGCCCGTCGTCGAAACCCAAGCCGTCCCGCGCCGTGCTGATGCCCGCCTCTGCCCAGTGCGCTGCATATTCTGCGTTGCTGCTCAGGGACCGAAGCTGGGCGCGGTCAATGTAAAGGATGCCGTTAAGGTGGTCCGTCTCGTGCTGCACGATGCGCGCCTGCCACCCCGAGAACTCGCGCCGCTCGGCCGCGCCGTCGGGTGTCACGTACTCCAGCAGCACGGCGTCCGGACGCGCCACCACGGCCTGCAGCCCGTTTAGGGAAAGGCACCCCTCGTAGAAGGACGCATGTCCGGAATCCAGGGGCGTGTACCGCGGATTGAGGATGGCCAGGAACTCCAGCGGGCTCCGGTTCCGCAGTGCTGCAGCCTCCGGGTCGACGTCGTACTGGTCCTCCAGGACAGCGAGTTGGAGGGGGATGCCCAACTGCGGGGCGGCAAGGCCCACGCCCGGTGCCTCATGCATGACGTGGCGCATGATCCCGACCAGGCGGCCCAGCTGGTCCTGGGACAACTGGCCGTCGAATGCGGCGGCACGCTGGCGCAGCGCCGGGTGGCCCGCCTGGACGATGGGCGGAAGGGATTCGGCGGACAGGAGGCGCTCCACAGCCTCACGGATCTCGTCGGCGCCGGCGGTTGCCTGGGGAACAGTCTGGGTCATGGGGAACAGCCTACTGGCGGACGCGGTGCAGGATCCTTCGGTTATGGTCTAACGCATGGCTGATGATTCCTTCCCGCCGGCATCCCCGGTGGAGCACGTCCTTGAATTTATCCGGGTCCTTCGGGCGGGCGGAGGGGCCGCAGACCTGCGGCCGTTCCTGTCGGAATCATTCGTGCTGACGGAGGCCCCGCACTTGCTGGCCCCCGAGGGTTCAACCCGGACGCTGGCCGCCGTGCTGGCAGGTGCTGACCAAAGCCGCGAGGTGGTGAAGGACCAAGAGTTCACGGTACAGCGGACCACCTGTGCAGGCGGCCGGGTGGTGGTGGAGGCTGACTGGTGCGCCACCGTACTGATGGACCTCCGGTACTGGGACAGCGGTGAGACGATCCGGGCCAGGACATGCTCGATCTTTGAGGTGCGCAATGGCGTCATCATGAGCCAGGACAGCTACGACTGCTATTTCCGCTGATCCCGGGCCCGTTGGTCAAGGCCCTACTGCATGGTGAAGCGCATTGCGGCCCACTGGTTCACGGCGGGAACTGCCGCGGCGGCGCCGAGTGCGGCGGTGCGGATCCGGAGGAGCGGTTGGGGCAGCGGCCTGCCCAGCATCATGTTCATTTCAGCCTGCCGCCTGGCCAGGACCGCGGCCCGACGCCGGCTTTCCTCGAACTCCCTGAGCCGCCTGCCCGTGGGTTTGCCCGACAGTGCAGCGCAGACCACCGGCACCAGGTCCCTGGCATCAAGCCAGCCCAGGTTCATGCCCTGGCCGCCGATAGGACTGATCTCGTGGGCGGCGTCTCCCAGCAGCACTGCACGTCCGGCAACAGTCCGCCGGGCGATTGTGGACCGGACGCTGAAGGCACTCAGCATGGAGTTGGTGGCCGGATCAAGGCGGAACCCGGTCCGCCGGTGCACCATCTCAGCCAGTTCGGCCGGTCCCGCCGCCGGGGCGGCTGGCCTTGCCAGCCGGACCACCCAGCGGCGGACGCCGCCCGGCAACGGGAACGACTCGACAATTCCCTCCGGCTCAAGGAACAGGACGGCCCTGTCCCCGTAGTCCGTGCCGTCGTCGAAATCCCCCATGAGGTAGTGGTCCGGGTATGACTTGCGGACCACCGCCACACCGAGCGCACCACGCAGCTGCGACCGGGCTCCGTCGGCCGCGACCAGCAAAGCTGCGGTGGCGCTGCCGTTATGCTGCGTGGCACCCGCCCGCTCAACCGCCACGGCGACCTCCCCGCCGTCGTCCCTGACACCGGCGACGGTGGCACCCCTGACCAACGCCGCGGGGTCCAGGGCACGGACGCGGTCTTCAAGGAGTTGCTCTGTCCTGAACTGTGGGAGTGCCAGCACGAACGGAAAGTCTCCTGACACGGCGTCGAACGCCATGGTTCCCACTGTTTTCCCGCCGCTGACAGCCATGCCGGCCCTGATGCGGACACCCTCCCGCACCATGCTCGACGCCACCTGGATCCCGGCGAGTGCCTCCAGGGCGGGAGGGTGCACGCCGATGGCGCGCGAGTGCGGGTTCCGCGCCTGCCGTTGCTCAAAAACTTTTACCGTCACGCCTTCCTGCAGGAGCGCGGCAGCCAGGTACAGGCCGACGGGACCGCCGCCGGCAATGAGCACATCGGCGTCCACCTCAGCCCTGCCGGTAGGTCAGGACCTGGTGGAAGGCCCAGGAGTGCTGCACGGACCAGCCCGGGGGAGCGGCGGCTGCCAGCTCCGCGGGCCTGTAGCTGCGGCGGATGGAGGTGAGGCCGTCCTCCCGGATGAAGGAATGCCGGAACGGCAGCGCGGCGACGCTGAAGAGGGCAAACGCGGCCGGGCTGCGGATGAGGTCGTTGTGCAGCGCTTTCCGGGCCGCCAGGAGTTCCGAGTCCGCCAGCAGCTGCCGGAGCTCGTCGGGCGCAAGGTGGTGGAGCACGTGGTTGGAGATCACGACGTCGAACGACGCGCCTTCCCGGACCAGGTCGCTGCTGTGCGCCTCGCGGAATTCGACGTCGGGAATGGACCCCCGTTGCCGGGCGAAACGGGCCGCGCGGGGATCAGGATCGATGCCCGTGACATGCATCGCCTTGCCGTCCCGTGCGGCCCAGCGGGCCAGCATGACGGCGAGGTCACCGCCCCCGGACCCGATGTCCAGCACGGTCAGGGGGCGCTGGTCCGGGTTGGTGGTGGTCCGCAGCTCCCCCACGTACAGCTTCCGCCAGCCCGACAAGACCCGGTTGATGACACCAAACTGCCGGTAGGTGTTGTCCAGGAGCCGGGCGTCACAGTCAGGCCTGTCCATTTCTTCGACGTCCCCGGTGGCCCGCCGGCGCAGCAGGATTCCCATGCCGGAACCCCTGTCAGGCCACCGGCGCTTCCGCGGGCAACTGGTTGTGGCGGACCCCCAGGTCGTCCTCGGCGGCGCCGCCCACGTGGCCGTGGCTCATGGTGTCGGCGGCGGCTTGCCGGAGTTTCGTGAACAGGCCGGTCTCCACGGTCAGGCCCGGGCCAAAGGCCATGGAACAGATCCGTCCGTCCCCGGGCGTCCCTTCCTGCAGGGGTTGTTCCAGGATGTTTTTAAGGACGAACAGCACCGTGGCGCTGCTCATGTTGCCGTAATTGCGAAGGATCTCCCGCGCGGGAACCAGCTGCGCGTCGCTGAGGCCGAGTCGGGACTGCACCTTGTCCAGGATGCTGCGGCCGCCGGGGTGGATGGCCCAGTGGGGAATGGCAGTGTAGGGGAGTGCAGCCAGTTCCGGCTCCCTGGCCAGAAGGGGCTGCAGTGCATCCACAATGTGGTCATCGATGATGTGGGGCACGTAGTTGCCCAGCACCATCTCAAAGCCGTGGTCGCCAATGTTCCATGCCATGGAGTCCTCACCGACCGGCGTCAGGACCGTTTCGAAGTGGTCCAGCGTCAGCAGTGCCGTTTCCTCCGTGCCCGGCCGGGCCGTGACGACGGCGGCTGCGGCACCGTCGGCGAACAATGCCGAACCCATGATGGTGTCGGGGTCGTTGGATGTACGCACATGCAGCGAGCACAGTTCGGCGCAGACAACCAGGACGACGGCGTTCGGGTCCGCCTCGCAGAACGATTTTGCGGCGCGCAGCGCGGGAAAGGCCGCGTAGCAGCCCATAAAGCCCAGGTGGTAGCGCTGGACGGCAGGGCTCAGGCCAAGCTCACGCACCACCTTGTAGTCAGGGCCTGGATTGAAGAATCCTGTACAGGAAACTGTCACCAAATGAGTTATGTCAAGTAATTCCACGTCCGGGGCGGCCTGCAGGGCAGCGCGGGCGGCCGCCACGAACAGCTTCGTCGCCTCCCGGGCGAAGATATCGTTGCGGACCTTGGTGCTTGGGTTCAGCAGCAGGCCGGATTCCTGGTCGTAGAACTGGGGGTTTTCCGCACGGCTCGTGTTGGTGAGTTCCTGGACGGCGGTGAACCTGGTGTCGATGGCTGCACCGTCAAAGCACGTATTGACCAGCCGCGAACCCAAACGGGACAAACCCGGCTGCGCCGCAAACACGTCGCGGGCTTCGGACTGAATCAGCTTTGTTGCCGGAACTGCAGTTTCAAGTGAACGCACGTAGACCGTCATTGGTTCATTCTTGACGGGCGCTTGGATAAAGACAATGGCCTTCCGGTTTGACCAGCGCATTTGGGCGCAGACTTAGCGGCATCGGGCTTGTGACGGAGCCCCGATCGGCCTCTCGCCGGGACGCCGATAATCTACATTATGTCAACCTGTACTCTGCGTATTGCATCAGATGAATCAATCGTCCCGATCCCCCGCAGCCGCAAGAAGTTCTCACACTTCGTTGAGATTCCGCGGAAATTGCGGTCTGACAGCTGGGATGTGCCGCTGTTCAGGTGTCGTCTGACGGCTGCACCGCCGAACCTGGAAACGGTTGAGGTAGGCGTCTGACCTGCAGTTTTGTGCTAGTGATGCATTTAATGAATCATTGATTCAGGTAATGAATGCGTCTAAGGCCGATTTGGGGGCAAGTTATGGCAGTTGATGGATCCGGGCGCGTGCTACAGCTGAGTGCCGTTTCATTGCTGCATCCCGAGGAACAAACGCTGGAGGACATGTTCACGGGCTGGCGTAACCAGCAGCTCTCCCGGAACCTGCAGTTCGACACGATTGATAAGGGCATCGGGTGCGTGCGGCGGTTTCGTGGACCATGTGAACGAGTTCCCGTGGAACTGGTTGCCGGAGCATGTGGAGGAGTATTTCGGGGATCTGCGCTCGATCCATCAGCTCAAGCACTCCACCATCCGTGGTTACCAGTCAACCCTCCGCCGCTTTTCGTCTTACGTGTCGAACCCGGACTATGGCTGGGACAGGGTCTGTGAGCAGCGTTTCGGGACGCACCCGTCCCAGGTCTTCTTTGACTGGAACACCGCCTCCCACTCGCAGGAGTACGAGGGACGCGCCTCCAAGCGGCCCTTCACCAAGGCCGAACTGCAGATGCTGTTCGATCACGCCGACGACCAGGTCGAACTCATGGCAGCCACGGGCAGAAAGGGTTGGAAAGCTGCCTACCGGGACGCTGTCATGCTGAAAGTGACCTACTCGTACGGGCTGAGGTTCAATGAGCTCAGGCACCTGCAAACCGTCGATTTCGCGACCAACCCGCAGGCGCGCAGGTTCGGGAAAGCAGGTGTCTGCAAGGTCCGTTTTGGCAAGTCCCGCAAGGGCTCCCCCTTCAAACCCCGCAGCGTCCTGACGGTCTTCGACTGGACTGGCGGTGTCATCGAGGACTGGCTCGCCAACGGGCGCGGTACGCTCGAAACACTGGACCTGTTTCCCAGCGAACGCGGCGGCCTGATCTGTGAATCGACCCTGCTGCGCCGGCTCCGGCGTTACCTGGCCGAGTTGGGATTGCCGATGGATGGCCTGGACCTGCATTCCCTGCGACGATCTTATGCGACGCATCTGCTGGAGGACGGGTGGGATCCTAGATTCGTGCAATATCAAATGGGCCACGAACACGCCTCCACCACCGGGATCTACCAGTTCGTCAGCGACGACTTCCGGAACTCCACCCTGCGGGCGGCGCTGGACCGCACCATGGATGAAGTCCTGGGCGTGCAGATGAGAGGCCAATGGTGAGACGCGAAGTCGAATACAAATGGCGCCTTTCTGAGCTCATGGCAGCACGGGGTCTCCACAACACCACCGATCTCATCCCGTTGCTAGCCGAGCGCGGCATTACCTTGTCCCGGCCCCAGGTCTACCGGCTCGTCAACCAGAAACCGGAACGGGTCGCACTGCAGGTTATCGCCGCGATCTGCGACATCTTCTCCTGTGGACCCGAGGACCTCATCACCGTCACCGCAGCCGATGCCCGAGCGCGCAAAACAGGCACCAGCGCCCCCAACGTCGTCGACCTGAACCGCACCGTCCGCCCGCGCCGGGCACGCATCATCGACGATGACCACTGACCAGCCCCACGGTCTCAGCCCACGAAGCACCAGCCGCGGCCGGCCACGCACCACCGGAACGGCAACCTGCGCACGCTGCGGTCGAACTGCCGGCCGAACACGCGCCACCTGGCCCGAAGGCCGAATCTGCGGCCCCTGCTTCACCACCGCCACCCGCACCCGCGGGACCTGCCCGGAATGCGGCCAGCACAGACTTCTACCCGGGCCACCGGACATCAGCGGAGGGCCCCGCTGCGCGCCCTGCGCCGGCATCCTCCATGACTTCCACTGCAGCCGCTGCAATGTTGAAGGTGAGTTCTACCGGCGCGGTATCTGCGCCCGCTGCGCCCTCCGGGAGGACCTCAACGAACTACTGCTCACGCACCCTGCCGACCCGGAGACTGCCGGCAAGATCGTCGATGTCCTCTGCAAAGCAGACCGGCCCGAAAGCATCATCACGTGGAAGCGCTCCCTCAAAGTCCAAGCCCTCCTGACTTCTCTGTCATGCGGGGAAACTCCCTTGACGCACGAAGGACTCGCTGCCGCGGCTGAGTCAGCGAACCGCGAAGCCAGTCACCTGCGCGCCCTGTTCATTCATCATGGGCTCCTCCCCTACCAAGACCCGTATCTGGCCCGGTTCGAGACTTGGATTGAGAACAAGCTCCGCGACTTGCCCGAGGAGGTCACCAAACCCGTCGCACAGTTCGCCACCTGGCATCACCTCCGGCGCATCCGGTCCATGACAACACCGGAGAAGAGCGCTCAGGCCCCGGTGCACTCTGCCAAACAGGAGATCACGGAAACCGTCAAGTTCCTGGACTGGCTCTGGGATACCCACCAGCGGACCGCGGCGAACTGCACCCAGCAAGACATCGAAACCTGGCTCGCCACCGGCCCTACGACCAGAAAAGCCATCCGCACCTTCATCGTCTTCATCAAGAACACCGGAACAAATTACCGCGTGGAAATGGGCCACTACATAGCCAAAAGCCGCCCCGCAATTACCCAGAACCAGCGCGTGGCCTGGCTCCGAGAACTACTCACCGGCGCGAGCGAGTCCATCCCCTACAGAGTCGCCGGCATCCTGCTGCTTCTCTACGCCCAACCGCTCGTGCGGGTCGCTAAACTCCGGACCAATGCCGTCGAAATCAATGAGACCACGGGCAACATGCGGATCACCTTCGGCGCACGCCCAGTGCCCGTTCCCGAGCCCTTCGCCGCATTGCTTCGAGAGCACCTTGAAAGCCGTCCGAACCTCAGAACAGGATCAGACACCCAAAGCCCTTGGCTCTTCCCCGGAACCCGAGCCGGACAACCCCTACACCCCAACGGCATCATGGACAGGCTCCGTAGCCTGGGCATCGACCTGCGTGGCGCACGAAACACTGCCTTGGACGAACATTTGTTAGTCTCACCGCCGCCACTGGTCGCCGACGCCCTCGGCTATAGCCACCAAGTCGCTTTCCTCCACGCCGACGCGGCAGGCGACGCCTGGTCCCGGTACGTCAACCTTCGCATCAAGCCCTGACCCTTGATCTAGGTTCACAGCCGAGGTTCTCAAAGCTACCCGGCCCAGCCAAGTGTCATTAGAAAGCAGCGATAGCGGCTTCCCATGGCCCTTTATCCTCACTGAAACTATGCTCACGTCATGGACACCGGCGGGTTTCAACTGGGCGAGATCTTCATAGCAACGAGTACAAGATCGCCTCGATTTATCGAGCCGCGATGACCAGCCTGCCCCGATCCCAGGGAGTCCGGCCCGGTGTCATCGGATTGATTTCTCTTATTGCGGTTTGTCTCGCCGGGATCGCATACGTGACGTCGCAACTGTTAGTCCGACCCAACGGATGGGCTGGGATTCCCTTCCTCATCCTGTTAACCATGGGAATCGTCAGCTTTGTGCGAGGACTCGTGACGAGAATTAGGACCCTCACCGCGGTGAACAAGGGCGACTACGCAATTCAGAAAACTCTTTCACTGACCGAGGCCTTCGTTAACCTGCACGGAATGTCTCCCCAGGAGGCGCTTCACCGTTGCTTTGATGAGATGGATGCCGCGAACGGCTACGAGGGCCGCGTTATGGAAGCCAACCGATTGACTGCGCTCCTGAAGCGGACTTTTGCTCGTAGCCATGTTCGATGTTCGGTTTCCGTCGTAGAGAACAGCCTCAGAATCAGCTTCGAACTGGTGGAGGGCGGCGCAATCTGGGCAGATGGCGGAAGATTCGAACGTGAAATTCATCGGCTGGCCCGACGACTTCACTCACGGGCTCAGTAACTCGTCCGGGGACGGCGCCCGACAGAACCTACTTCTCACGACCGGCTGTCGGATACTTGGAAGCCGGCGTCAACGGACAAATACGCCCACATGCAATCCGCAGGGATGCCAGTAAACCTGATTCAATTGCAGAATCTGCAGATTAGGGCCCAGTGACACGCACTCCCCGGTTTCGGTTGCCTGAACGTCGAAGCCCGCCGCGAACTCATGGTACGGAACGGCCTGCGCAACACCCGCGAACTCGTCGAACGGGAACGACGTCACAGCCGTCGACTCGGGAGTCCGCTGCGGGATGAAGACAGGCCGTCCATGCCAGCGGCAATCGAACGCCATCGGCGTCGCCACTATCTGCAAATCCTCCGGTACCGACGGCGACTACAAATATGCTCAGCGTAGCCAGCCCTGACCCGAATGAACCTCGGACCGTTCAAGACCATCCAGGCGGCGTCCGCTGCCCTGAGCCGCAGAACAAGGCGGCAATTCCATTCAGTAACCGTGGGGGTAATGCTGTGCGGGCAAAATCACCGTTCCATCCTCGGCCACCGCTCCCCCGCCTTCCCGACCGACGCGACCACTGCCCGCGTGCTGTCCCTCGACGATGTTCTCACCGGGATCGCCCTGGCTGCAGCTAGGGTGGTCCCGTGAACCCGTCGCCAAGCCCGATCCCCGTCACCGTGGTGGCTCCGCCGCCGGAGTGGTGGCAAATCGTTGCCGCGCTCAGCCCCTTCGCGGTCCTGGTCGGTGCTGTCGTCGCAGGGATCATCGGCTTCAACCAGATCAAACAGAAGCGCGAGGCGGACAACCGCGCCGAATGGTGGAAGCGGGCCCAGTGGGCCCTGGACGCCGCGTACTCCGGGGACCCGAAGCGCGGAACCGTCGGCCTCAAGGTCCTCACGGCACTGGCCGAAAGCGATCTGGCAGGCAAAGGTGAACTCGATGTCCTGGAGGCCGCCTGGGAGAACCCTCTCTCTGAGGCAGAGAGGCAGCAAGCTGAAAGCACGGCCGAAATGATGACGCCCCCGAAGTTCTTTCCCGGCAGGCCGGGACCAAGGACGGTGCAGCGCACTGACGGCGCAATGGACGAAGGTGGAGTTCTCCGCGATGGGGAATTCCCCATCGATGCGATCGGCGGCCGTGTCGTTGGGGTGGACGATGAGCCTGGGGCGCGGGACAATGAGGAAGACAGGCCACAACCGACCGGAGGAGGATCACGATGAGCACAGCTACCCATCCCACCCGCCACGGTGCCCACGCGGCCGGACAAGGCTCTGGCGAGGTCCCGGACGACACCCGCTCCATGCAGATCGCCGCAGCCCAGCTCCGGCTCGTCACTGACCGGCGCCTGGGCAAGCAGACCCCGGAGTGGGTCAAGCAGCTCGCGGCCGAGAAGCCGCATTCCCGCCCATCCTGACGGAGCGCTCCCAGCCAATAACGACGAGCCAGCCCCACGCGAACGGGGCAGGCTCTTTGTTTGTGGGAAGCATCGACCTCGTTCCCGAGTCGATAGAAAGCGCGCCCGCATCCGTATCCGTTTCCCTGACGTTCCGTATCAGGTCTCGTCACTCAGCGCCCTCGGGCTGGCCGAGGGCAGCGTTGATGACGTGCTGGCATGGTATTCGCTCATTCATCTGGCCCCAGCAGAGTTGCCGCGTCAAAGCCACGGCAACCAACCGCACGCTGCTATCGGCGCGATTACCCGATGATGGCCGGAGGAATAGTTTCAATACGAATAATCACGGCACCAGCAGTAGTCCGCGTACCTCATCGAATGAAGCAATCTATTCCGGGCCGCGCATCGACGGCGTCCTAGACCGGCTCCGCATCCGCCTCGGCACCCCCGGTCGAACAAAAGCCTGTGGAAGGCCCGGCGCCCCGGTCCAAAGACCCTGTTACAGCTCTTTTGTCGGCCCTAGTCTGTCGTCATCCATCACCACGAGGAGGCGGCCATGCGCACAGCAACAACGACTGAGGGCAAGCTCCATCTTCGCTCCGGAAACCCTGTGAGCCAGCTGGCCATGGGAAGGGAGTGGGCCACGCCCGGGGTCCAGGCCGCGCTCCAAAGAGCGGTTGCCGCGCTGGATACAGGCATTGAAACCGCCTCCCCGCGCCTCCAGGACCTATTGCGTCGGTTGACCAATGAGCTTGGCGGGGATATGGAGGCGCTCACTCCCCGGCTTCATAAACAGCTGAAGCGGGTCGGACCGAAGACTTTTGCCGCGCGAACGCGGTCCAATCCTGTCCGGGCTGGACGGCCGGCATCGAGGACGCTGTGGTGGATCGTTGGGCTCGTAGCCCTGGCAGCCGGGGCAGCAGTGTGGCGCTCCGCGCAGGCGTCCAAGGAAGGACCAGCCCCTTCACTCGGCGAGCAGTAAGCCCGTCGCACGGATCCCAACGTCGACGCAGACCTGACCTGACCTCGGGGCGTATGTAGGGCGAACACAGCGGTTGCATACGGGTAAGGAGGGAGGCCGACATGCAGTGGGATCCCGGGCTTCTCGGGCTCGCCGTTCTCGCAGCGATGTCTCTCGTCTTTGGCGTGCTTGTCCAGCTGATTCTGGGAAAGGCCGGTCCGCGCTGGACATGGCTGATTTCGGCCTGCTTGTATTTCGTTTCCGGACTCGTGGTGAGCGAGGTGTGGTTCGGATGGGCAACTGAAGCGGAACTTCAGCCGAACATAGACGGTTTGTCGTTCGACGAGGTACAACTGGTGACGCTCTTCGGCCTTATCGCGGCAGTCATTCTCCGGCTTGTGCTGCGCAGGCAGCATGCCCGCCCTAGCGCGGCTGGCAACCCGAGAGAACCTGACAACCCCTGACAACGCCCAGGCGCGGCCAATGACACAGTCTTAGCCCGGCGTCGCCAGCGAGCATGAAAGAGGCAAACGGAGCGGGAAAATTCCTCGCCCTGCGCCCGGCTAGTGCCGCCTTTGCATCGAGGCGCCGACCACCGCTCCCACCCCGAGTCCCAGTGCACTGCCCCAAAAAGGTGAGTGGAACAACGCCAGCCCTAAGCTGATCCCCAGGGCAGCACCAACCAGGCTGCAAATCCACAAAGCTTTATTCACTGTGTCTCCAGTACGGCTGGACGGACCTCGATTTCCTGCTGCGACCTTACTGCACGCCTGCCCCCATGCGTTTATTCGGGGGGCGTCCCCAAAATTGGGTAGCTACCACCCATGCGCGCCGGCCAGTGGGCGTCCTAACCTTTTGGACATGGCGGCAGGCCGGCCGGGTCTGCCGCGGGCGCGCGATGGAGGCGGCCTTACCGGCCCCTCCCTTGTTCATGCAGACGGCGGCGGCGCCCGGTTCTCCTGACAATAACAAGGACGCCCCGTGCGCGAATTCCTCCGCCCCGAACCCTGTATCCATTCCATGGGCACTTGCCCCGGATGCCGCTCGCAGATGCGGGAGGAAGCCCTGCAGCACGCTCCGGGCAGGCCGATCGTCCTGCTGGGCCCTGCACCTATCAGGGTCCGGTCCATTCACGGCAACGCCGTGGCCTACACCGTGACGGACGTCCTTGTTGAATGGGACGGAGACGCCGGATACCACCTCCGCTGGGTGGCGAGTTGGCTTGTCCGCAGGTGTCCATCTCAGGAAAGAACGGCTGCTTAGGCATTCGCCAAATTCACCGCCCCCGCCACTAGGGGGACAGGATGCGATGCCTTATATAGGTAACACCTAATGGGGCACTCGGATATCCCTTACGCGTGTTTGGCCCCCAACTCGAAACCTATCCTCATGCCAGGACGAAGCTCACCACGCTGTCGTCGCTGGTCGCTACGGAGGTCAGGTCCCTGGGCACGGGCAGGACGGTCCGCATCCTTGCTGCAGCTCGAGGAACGGCCGGCCGCCCCTTGCGGGGCGATTCCGTCGCTTTGCAGGTTTCCACGACGAGGCCCAATAGAGATCCTCTCCCCCGTTCACCAGCTGTCCACCGCCCGTGTTTTTCGACGCCACCGGAAACCGGTGGAACCGAATCCTGAACGCCCTGCTCGCGGCAGTGCTGTCCGTCATTTTGGTACTCGGCGCCCGTGTTGCCCGCAGCAACTGCGCCCCTTCAACAGGTCCCCCTGAATCAGTCCCCTGACTATCCCCGCCAGCTGCTCGCGGAACAGGACGTGAAAGATACCCCGAGGGTCGGCTATGAACAGGGCAACGAAATCTTCCACCGCATTGCGCTTGTGGAGCGACGGGAGGGCCTGGATTACTTGAGGGATCCCTTCAGCAGCGAAAGGCGTCCCCGCAACCCTGCATAAAGCAGCCGGCGGTGCGGGGACGTATGCCGATCCGGTGACCATCGCCGTCGGACATTCCCGTAAAAGCGGCCAGGACGTCCTTGATATCCCTGCAGGCACCCGGATCGACCATCCGGACGTTCGCCGCTACTTCATCGTGGAGGATACCTGCGGGGACGGGCCGAAACCGGAGGAAGGCCGGCCATGCCGGCCCCGTAGCCTCAAAGTGACTGCGGCGGGACTCTTAAAGAGGAGGCACGGAGCGGGCCGCTAAGCTCGAAACCATGAGTTCCTTGAAATCGAAGCCGACAAACACGGCGTCCACGAAAGTGGTACTGGCGGCGGCAGCGGTCGACGTCGTGCTGATTCTTGCCTTCGCCGCAATAGGCCGGGATGCACACCACCGCGAGGAGCCAATCCTGGGTGTGCTGCTGACTGCGTGGCCCTTCCTCGCCGGCGCTGCCGCGGGATGGGTAATCGCCCGGGCATGGCGGGCACCCTTTTCCGTCCTCCGGGCGGGCGTTCCGGTCTGGCTTGGCAGCCTGGTGGGGGGCATGCTCCTGAGGGCGCTGACCGCCCAGACCGTTGTCGTTCCCTTCGTCATCGTTGCCACGCTGGCCCTTGCCGTGTTCCTGGTGGGCTACCGCCTCCTGATTGCCGGCGCTGCGAGACTCCGCAGCAGGTAAGGGGAAGCGTACGGGCACCGCGGGTGGCCGACGGCGAATCGTCCCCCGTGTAATAGGCTGACTCCAGAGGAAAAACCTGCCGGGCGCTGCTGCGGCGGAACTGATTGAAGGGGTACAAGCGTGGTTACCGCATTTGTTCTGATCAAGACTGACGCCGCCCGAATTCCCGAGACCGCGGAGGAGATCTCAGCCATCGAAGGCATCAGTGAGGTCTATTCGGTCACCGGAGAATGGGACCTGATTGCGGTGGCAAGGGTGCCCCGGCACGAGGACCTTGCGGATGTCATCGCCGACCGGCTCTCCAAAGTCCCCGCAGTGGTGCACACCACCACCCACATCGCATTCCGGGCCTACTCACAACACGACCTGGACGCTGCCTTTTCCTTGGGTTTCGAACAGTAACCGCAAAGCCGTTTTCAGGCGCGGGACAAGGACACCCAGCGGTCCAGAACGCCGGCGGCCGCGCCTGTGTCGATGGATTGGGCGGCCCGTGCGAAAGCCTTTTGCATCCGTGCGAGGAACGGCCCTTCCGCTTCAAGGTCGAATGCAACCAGGCCGGCCGCGGCGTTTACCAGGACTGCGTCCCGGGCCGGGCCCTCCTTGCCGGCAAGCACATCGCGGACAACGCCGGCATTGGCCACTGCGTCGCCGCCACGAAGCTGTTCAACGGTAGCCAGGCTGATACCGAGGTCCTGCGGTGAGAAGTGCACTTCATTGACAGCGCCGTTGCGTATCTCCCATACGGTGGAAGGGCCGGTTGTGGTGAGTTCGTCCAGCCCGTCATCTCCACGGAACACCAGCCCCCTGCTCCCCCGGCGGGCCAGGACGCCCGCCACGAGGGGCGCCATCCGTGCGTTCGCGACACCCACGGCCGAAGCCTGCACGTTCGCAGGGTTGGTGAGCGGTCCCAGGAAGTTGAATGCAGTGGGTACTGCCAGCTCGCGGCGGGGCACGGCGGTATGGCGGAATGACGGGTGGAAAACCTGCGCGAAACAGAACGTGATACCCGCCTCTTCGGCGTTCCTTGCCACCTGCGCAATGGACAGGTCAAGACGGACGCCGAGCGCTTCGAGCACGTCCGCGGACCCGGACGACGACGACGCGGCCCGGTTGCCATGCTTCACCACTTTTGCGCCGGCCCCGGCAGCAACCAATGCGGCCATGGTGGAGATGTTGACGGTGTTGAGTTGGTCACCCCCGGTCCCGACGATGTCGAGTTTTTCCCCGGAGATCGACACCGGGTTGGCGTGGGCAAGCATCGCCTCAACCAAGCCGGAAAGCTCGTCCACTGTCTCGCCCTTGGCACTGAGGGCCACCAGGAATCCGGCGATCTGCGCCGGCGTGGCTTCGCCGGACATGATGGTGTCCATGGCCCAGGACGTGTTCTCCGCCGTGAGGTCGGTGCCCTTGATCAGTGCGGAGATCAGGCGGGGCCAGGTGTTGCCGGACGCTGCAGATGCCAGTGAAGTCACCTGCTGATGCTATCGAGCGATGGCAGGCGCTGACCAATGTGAACGGTGGCGGGAACTTTTCCAGGCAATTTCGCGTCTTTGTAGAAAAAGTCCTCCCAAAAGGCGGTTTGCGTTGGGCAGCACGGACTTTTACAGACATAATGTCTATGTGACATCTGCGACCCATGCCCCCAGTACCCCGGCGCACCCCACGCTGAACCGCCCCAATATGGTTTCTGTCGGAACCGTTGTGTGGCTGTCCAGCGAGTTGATGTTCTTCGCCGGTCTCTTCGCCATGTACTTCACGCTGCGCTCCACGAGTGGCCAGATGTGGGCGGAAGAGACGGCCAAGCTCAACTTCCCCTTTGCGCTCGTTAACACGATCGTCCTTGTGGCCAGTTCCTTTACCTGCCAGATGGGCGTCTTCGCCGCAGAGCGGCTGCAGCCCCGGCGTACCGGCGGCGCACTGCAGTTCGCCCGCTGGGGAATGAACGAATGGTTCACCCTGACGTTCCTCATGGGTGCGTTCTTCGTTGCGGGCCAGACCACCGAATACGCGATGCTGGTCTCGGAGCACGTCTCGCTCTCCTCCAACGCCTACGGCTCAGCCTTCTATATGACTACCGGCTTCCACGGCCTCCACGTCATCGGCGGCCTCATCGCGTTCCTGCTCATCATGGGCCGGTCCTTCGCCGCGAAGAAGTTCGGACATTTCGAAGCAACGTCCGCGATCGTCACCTCTTACTACTGGCACTTCGTGGACGTTGTGTGGATCGGCCTCTTCCTGGTCATCTACGTACTCAAGTAGCCAGCTTTGATTCTTTTTCTACAAGAGGCAGAATTTCAGGTAGCGGCTCCCGGAGCCGGCGCAGGATCGAATAAAGGAACCACCACGTGAAGGCACTCTCACAAAAGCGGCGTCACCCACTTGCAGCAATAGCGCTGCTTCTGATGGGGCTCCTCATCACTGGTGGGCTGTACGCCGTGGCAACCTCCATGAACGAGGCCAAGGCGAGCACCACCACCGCAAGCGCCAGTGACGCCGAAGAGGGCGGCAAGCTTTTCGCCGCCAACTGCGCCACCTGCCACGGTATGGGTGCCAGTGGCTCCAAGGATGGCCCTTCGCTGGTGGGTGTCGGCGCCGCAGCCGTCGACTTCCAGGTGGGCACCGGACGCATGCCGATGCAGATGAACGGTCCGCAGGCCATGAAGAAGCCCGTCCAGTTCAATGACGAACAGACCCACCAGCTTGCAGCCTATGTCGCTTCCCTGGGAGCCGGCCCGGCAATCCCTGCGGAAGACCTGACCAACGGCGGCGGCGACGCGGCCGCAGGTGGCGAACTGTTCCGCACCAACTGCGCCATGTGCCACAACGCCGCTGCAGCAGGTGGAGCACTGACCCAGGGCAAGTTCGCCCCGGCCCTGGCCGATGTAAGCGGCAAGCACATCTACGAGGCCATGGTCACCGGGCCGCAGAACATGCCGGTATTCAACGACGCGAACATCACGCCGGAAGGCAAGAAGGACGTCATCACCTTCCTGAAGCAGATCGAAACCTCCGGTTCGCCGGGTGGCGCGGACCTTGGCTCCCTTGGTCCGGTCGCGGAAGGCCTGTTCGTTTGGGTGGCCGGTCTTGGCGTCATTATCGCATTCACCATCTGGTTGACCTCCAGGACCTCCTGACTTTCCTCAGGACGCACACAACTTCTGCTGCCCTGTCAGCAGCTTGAAATTAGAAACTAACCCGGCGATCGCCGGGACGAGAGAAGGATGAGGCGAATTATGGGCAACCATAGTGACGGCAGTCCGAACCACTCGGGCACCGTAGCTACGGCTGGTCAGAATGAGGTGGAGAGGTTCCAGGATCCTGGAATTCCCCCGCATCGTTTGCGCCTGGCTGACACGGACCCGAAGGCCGCAAAGCGGGCAGAACGGCAGGTCGCCTTACTGTTTGGCATTTCTGTTGTTGGAACCCTGATCTTCCTGGTGACGTACTTCGCCATCGATCTGGGTGACGACTCCAGCATCGCCACAATTCGGCTCCAGAACGCCCTGCTCGGCATTGGCACAGCCTTCGCCATGCTGGGCATAGGTACCGGCATCGTGCACTGGGCCAAAGCCCTGATGCCCGATCACGAAGTCTCCGAGGAACGCCACGCGATCCGCTATGAAGAGGACCGCCAGGCTGCAGTCCGCATCGTCGACGACATCGTTGAAGAGACCGGCATCAAGCGGCGTCCGCTGATCCGCAACACCCTGCTCGGTGCCGTGGCGCTTGCCCCGCTTCCCGCAATCGCCATCTTTGGGGACCTCGGACCCCGCCCTGACGACAAGCTTGCACACACCATGTGGGCGCCCCAGGACGGCAAGCGCAAGCGGCTTACCCGCGACCCCGATGGAACTCCCATCAAGGCCTCGGACGTCACCATCGGCTCCGCCTTCCACGTGATTCCCGAAGGGCTGAACGAACTCCAGGAAGGCAAGCTCAACGAAAAGGCAAAGGCCGTTGTGCTTCTTATGCGCCTTGATCCCGCTTCGCTGAACCCCTCCAAGGGCCGCGAGGAATGGGGTTACAACGGCATCGTTGCCTACTCGAAGATCTGCACCCACGTTGGCTGCCCCGTTGCTCTGTACGAGCAGCAGACGCACCACCTGCTGTGCCCGTGCCACCAGTCCACCTTCGACCTCACCCAAGAGTGCAAGGTGATCTTCGGACCCGCCAGCCGTCCTCTCCCCCAGCTGCCTATTGCAGTTGATGACGAGGGCTACCTCGTCGCTACCAGCGACTTCCATGAACCCGTAGGACCAAGTTACTGGGAGCGTGATTCGCATGAGCGCAGCGTCAACAGCTGAGCCGGCTTTCGTCGCCAAAACCAAGACAGGCCGGATCACCGACTTCGTCGACTCACGAGTCGGCGGATCCGGGATCCTCCGCGAGTTCGGCCGCAAGGTCTTCCCCGATCACTGGTCGTTCATGTTCGGTGAAGTTGCGCTGTACTCGTTCGTTATCCTGTTGCTTTCCGGCACCTTCCTGACGTTCTTCTTCGATCCGTCCATGGCTGAAACCCACTACGACGGCGGCTACGTGCCCCTGAAGGGTGTGGAGATGTCGGTGGCCTACAGCTCATCGCTGAATATCTCCTTCGACATCCGCGGCGGCCTGTTCATGCGCCAGGTACACCACTGGGCGGCCCTGCTGTTCGTAGCCTCCGTGGCTGTCCACATGCTCAGGGTCTTCTTCACCGGTGCTTTCCGCAGGCCGCGTGAAATGAACTGGGTTGTGGGCTGCGTACTCCTGATCCTGGCCATGGCTGCAGGCTTCACGGGTTACTCGCTGCCCGATGACCTGCTGTCCGGTAACGGCCTGCGCATCATCGACGGCGTCATCAAGTCCATCCCGGTCATCGGAACGTACATCTCGTTCTTCCTGTTCGGTGGAGAGTTCCCCGGTACGGCCATCATCAGCCGTCTCTACATGCTGCACATCCTCCTGGTACCGGCCCTGATCCTGCTGATGATTGTCATGCACCTCTTCATGGTGGTCGTCCACAAGCACACCCAGTACCCCGGTCCCGGACGCAACGACAACAACGTTGTCGGCTACCCCCTTGGTCCCGTTTACGCAGCCAAGGCCGGTGGATTCTTCTTCATCGTCTTCGGCGTCATTGCACTCATGGCAGCGTTCTTCACGATCAACCCGATCTGGAACTACGGCCCCTACGACCCCTCCCCCGTCTCTGCCGGTACCCAGCCTGACTGGTACATCGGCTTCGTTGACGGCGCCCTCCGCTTGATGCCGGGCAACCCGTACGGCTGGCACGTCGAACAGGTCTGGTTCGGCCACGTGTTCACGTTCAATGTGCTCCTGCCGGCACTCGTTCCTGCAGGCATCCTGTTCACAGTGATGTTCACCTACCCCTGGATCGAGCGTTGGATCACCAAGGATGACCGGGAGCACCACGTCCTTGACCGTCCGCGGAACGCCCCGACCCGCACGGCGATTGGCGTAGCCGGTTTCGTCTGGTACTCCGTGATGTGGGCAGCTGCAGGTTCGGACCTCATCGCCACGCACTTCCACGTCTCCCTGAACGATGTCACGTACTGGCTGCGCGCCCTGTTCTTCATAGGGCCCGTCATCGGCTTCATCGTTGCCAAGCGTGTGGCCCTGGCGCTGCAGCGCAAGGACCGCGAGATCGCCCTGCATGGCCGCGAAACCGGGCGCATCGTCAGGCTCCCGCACGGTGAGTTCATCGAAGTCCACGCGCCCCTGGATGAGTACAAGCGCTACAAGCTGGTTGGTTTCGAGTCGCCGCAGGTCCTTCCGGCGGTGCCCAACGAGCACGGCGTCGTGACCCGCAAGGAGAAGCGCCGCGCGTTCCTCTCCCGCTGGTTCTTCGAGGACCGAGTCGCTCCCGCCACGCCTGCTGAGCTCGAAGCAGCACATGGCCACGGCCACGAGGCTGTCGAAGCAGCACATGGCCACGGCCACGAGGCTGTCGAAGCGGCAGAGGGGTCCAAGAGCCTCACACACTAGGCTTCAGTCCCCAACATGAAAGGCCCGATCCATTCTGGATCGGGCCTTTCAGCGTTCCAGGTTGGCTTCCCTGCAATGGCCCGTGATAACAACCAGGACCTGTGGGCTCAGGAGCTTTGGGAGCGACCCAGTTAGTGGTTCCGGGCCCGCCTGGCGCCTGGCCGTTGCAGGGGTACCCACAGCTTGTACCGGTCGGCCCGGTAGTAGGACACCGAGTAGTCAACCATTGCCCTGGCCACAAAGGCGTGCCGCTGGATCTTGAGCAATGGTGCCCCCACTTCCACATTGAGCAGGCGCGCTGTGGAAGGTGAAGCCGCCGTCGCCTCGATCATGTCCTCCCCCCACTCCATGACCAGGCCAAACTGTTCGCTGAGGACGTTGTAGAGCGAGGTGGGCGGTTCGCCGTCCAGCAGGCCAGGAACCCGATGCGCCGGGATGAAGTTCTCATCGACGCTCATGGGCTCACCGTCCGCCAGAAGCAGCCGGCGGAACCGGACCAGCGGCGTGCCCTCATCCAGCTGCAGTTCCCGGGCCAGGAAAGCGCTGGCGCCAATCTGTTCGAAACTCAGCACCTTTGCGGCTGGCACCATGCCGCGCCGCTGCATCTCTTCGCTGTAGGAGGTGAGCTTCACCTGCAGGTCGAGTTTCGGCCGCCGGACGAATGTTCCCAGGCCCACCACGCGCTCGATGACCTCCTCCCCCACCAACGCGTCAATGGCCTGCCGCACCGTCATCCGTGCCAGCCCAAACCTCTCGGCCAGGTCCCGTTCCGACGGCAGCGCCGAACCGGGCGGACACGACTGCGCGATATACGCGCGCAGGATCTCGCGAAGTTGGACGTAGATGGCGGTCCCGCTGGTGCGGTCTATGTCCCCCTTGATTGCCGTGGCGCCAGCTGCCATGATCTCTCTCCTGCCGTTGGGTCTCCGTTCAATCTTAGAACGGTCTAGACCACTCGCCGAACCCGTTCCGGCCTTCGCGCCGCAGGTCCGCGGACCGCTATATTTGGTCTGGAAATTTGCCAACAGACGGATGGGGCCGTCTTTCCAAGAAGGAGTCCCTTTGCCAACACAGAAGGCCGTGGTGGCAGCGCCGGCGGGCCTGCATGCACGTTCGGCCGCGGTATTCGTCCGCGCCGTCACCGACACGGGGCTGCCGGTAACCATCAGCAGGGCCGGTACCGAAAAGGTGGACGCCCGTTCCCTGCTCCAGGTGATGACCGCCGACTTCCCGCAAGGCTGCGAGGTGGAACTGGCGATCCGCGAGAGCGACCTGGAGGGCGCCCCGGGTCGCCAGAAAGCGGAGGACGCACTCCGGGAGCTTCGCACGCTCCTGGAGTCACAGGGAGCCGTTTAGGCGGCCTTTGGAAAGCACAAAACGACGTCGGGCCCCACCAGTTTGGTGGGGCCCGACGTCGTTATTCTTTTGCTTGCCTAGTGCGCGTGGTCTCCACGGCTGTATTCATACACCCAGCCAACGAGGGCCACAACGGCGATGCCGCCAGCGATGAATGTGATCCACATGCCTACGGCCAGGCCCAGGAAGCCAGTGGCGCAGGCGATGCCCAGAACCAGGGGCCACCAGCTCCAGGGGCTGAAATGGCCCTGCTCGCCGGCGCCTTCGTGAATTTCTGCATCACTGCGGTCCTCGGGGCGCAAGCCTACGCGCCGGCCGGTGAAGCCGAGGTAGGCGCCAATCATGCCGGCCAGCCCGCCAACGAG
Organism: Arthrobacter liuii; assembly: GCF_014639275.1. Classification (GTDB taxonomy): domain Bacteria; phylum Actinomycetota; class Actinomycetes; order Actinomycetales; family Micrococcaceae; genus Arthrobacter; species Arthrobacter liuii. The sequence goes on from NZ_BMFW01000003.1 coordinate 273,117, forward strand.
GAGGATGCCGAGGATGCCGACCCATTCACTCCAACCGGTCAGGAACCCATAGATGATCGAGACGGGAAAAAAGAAGAAGACTCCAGAGCCAAAAATCCAGGATTCGATTTTCACAGTGCGGTGTCCTTCTGGTCGGCGTTGCCGAGAACCGCTGCTGCGGGAGCCGGCGACTCAGCGGTGTGGACCTGGCGGAGTTCCGGGTGGTGCAGGTCCAGGGCGGGACGCTCCGAACGGATCCGGGGCAGGGACGTGAAGTTGTGGCGCGGCGGCGGGCAGGACGTGGCCCACTCCAGCGAAGCACCAAAGCCCCACGGATCATCAACCTCGACCCTCTTACCACTGCGCCAAGTGATGTAGACGTTCCAGAAGAACGGTATCAGCGACGCGCCCAGGACAAAGGACGAGATGGTGGAGAACTGGTTCATCCAGGTGAAGTTGTCCTCGGGCAGGTAGTCGGCGTAGCGGCGGGGCATGCCCATAACTCCCAGCCAGTGCTGGATCAGGAACGTGCCGTGGAAGCCCAGGAACAGGAGCCAGAAGTGGATCTTGCCCAGGCGCTCGTTGAGCATCTTGCCGGTCCACTTGGGCCACCAGAAGTAGAACCCGGCGAACATGGCGAACACCACGGTGCCAAACACCACGTAGTGGAAGTGCGCCACCACGAAGTAGGAGTCAGAGACGTGGAAGTCCAGCGGCGGGGACGCCAGGATGATGCCGGTCAGACCACCGAAGAGGAACGTGATGAGGAAGCCGATGCTCCACAGCATGGGCGTCTCGAACGTCAGCGACCCCCGCCACATGGTGCCGATCCAGTTGAAGAACTTCACGCCGGTGGGCACCGCGATGAGCATGGTCATGAAGGAGAAGAACGGCAGCAGGACCGCGCCGGTGACGTACATGTGGTGGGCCCACACCGTCACCGAAAGGGCTGCGATGGCGATGGTGGCGTACACGATGCCCTTGTAACCGAAGATCGGCTTGCGGCTGAACACCGGGAAAATCTCGGAGACGATGCCGAAGAACGGCAGCGCAATGATGTACACCTCGGGGTGGCCGAAGAACCAGAACAGGTGCTGCCAGAGAATCGCTCCGCCGTTGGCTGGATCGAAGATATGGGCACCGAACTTCCGGTCCGCGCCAAGGGCGAACAGGGCGGCGGCCAGCGGCGGGAACGCCATGAGCACCAGGATGGCGGTGATCAACGTGTTCCACGTGAAGATGGGCATCCGCCACATGGTCATGCCCGGAGCGCGCATGCAGATGATAGTGGTGATGAAGTTGACCGCACCGAGGATGGTACCGAAGCCGGACAGCGCCAGGCCGAAGACCCACAGGTCACCGCCGATGCCGGGGGTGAATGTGGTGTTGGACAGCGGCGCGTAGGCGAACCAGCCAAAGGACGCCGCGCCCTGCGGGGTGATGAAGCCGGACACCGCAATGGTGGAACCGAACAGGAAGAACCAGAACGCCAGGGCGTTAAGTCGGGGGAACGCCACGTCGGGGGCACCGATCTGCAGCGGCATGATCACGTTGGCGAACCCGGCGAACAGCGGGGTGGCGAACATCAGCAGCATCACGGTGCCGTGCATGGTGAACAGCTGGTTGTACTGTTCCTTGGTCTGCAGGATCTGCATGCCGGGCTCAAACAGCTCGGCGCGGATCAGCAGCGCCATCACACCGCCCAGGCAGAAGAACACGAACGACGCAATCAGGTACATGTACCCGATGGTCTTGTGGTCAGTGGAGGTGATCCAGTTGACGACGATGCGTCCCTTGGATTTCGGTACCACGGGAGCCGTCAGGACTCCCGCGGGTGCGGATTGGGTGTACGTAGCCACGTCGCTCCCCTTACTTGGTTTCGTTCAGGTTCGGGTTGCGGTCGTACTCCACGCCGAGCAGGCCGGTGTTGCCCCCAGCCTTGAGCTGGTCCATATGGGCCTGGAATTCGGATTCCGACACCACCTTGACACGGAACAGCATTTCGGAGTGGTACTCGCCGCAGAGTTCGGCACACTTGCCGTCGTAGGTGCCCTCTTTAGTGGGGGTGAACCGGATGTAGTTGGTCTTGCCGGGAATCATGTCGCGCTTCTGCAGGAAGGCGGGAACCCAGAAGGAGTGGATGACATCACGGGAGTTGAGTTCGAGGTCGACGGATTTGTTCACCGGCAAGTACAAGGTGGGGAGCTGTTCCTTGTCGATGGTGTTGCCGGTGAGGTGAGCCTGGACGCCGGCCTCGTGCAGGTCTTCCTGGATGACGTTGCCGGACTTGTAGTTGAAGTCCCAGGCCCACTGCTTGCCGCGGACGTCCACTACGACGTCGGCCGGCTGCGAACGGTCATCGATTGCCTGCTGGTCACGGTCCGTGAAGTAAAAGAACACCAGGACCATGAAGATCGGGATGGTGAGGTAGAAGACTTCCAGCGGAAGGTTGAAGCTGGTCTGCCGGGGGAAGCCGACCGTTCCCCTGCGGCGGCGGTAGGCGACCAGGCACCAGATGATCAGGCCCCACGTAATGGTGCCCACCACGAGCGCAGCAATCCATGAGTTGACCCAGAGGTCCATGATGCGGTCGGTGTTGCTGGTGGTGCCACGTTCAGTGGGCATCCACCCTTTCTCTACCTCTGGCGAACATCCGGTCAAAACCAACGCGCCGGCAATAGCCAAGCTTGAGATCGTGGTGATCGTTTTGCGTCGGCTGCCGGTTCGGTTCTGCGAACTCACAGACGGCCCTTCCTACTTGTTGCTGTTGTCCGGGCAGCCATCGGCGCTCCGGGCACAAAAAAGTTTTACTACTCGGTGTAGAGCTTACCCGCTCCCCCGGGCGTTTCGCCCACATGTCGGCGCCGAGCCCCCGTGCCGTTTTGGACGGCAGGGAGCCCGGCGCGGACATCAGGCGAAATAACCGGCTTAGTGGAATGAATCGCCGCAGGCGCAGGAGCCGCCGGCGTTCGGATTGTCGATGGTGAAGCCCTGCTTCGAGATGGTGTCTTCGAAGTCGATGCTGGCGCCGCTGAGGTACGGGACGCTCATTTTGTCGACGACGACCTCCACTCCGTCATAGTCGCGCACGGCGTCACCCTCAAGGAGCCGTTCGTCGAAATAGAGCTGGTAAATCAGCCCGGAGCAGCCGCCAGGCTGCACGGCCACGCGCAGACGCAGGTCCGTGCGGCCTTCCTGCTCAAGGAGGCTGCGTACCTTGCCTGCAGCGACATCGGTCAGGTTGACCTCGTGAACGGGCAGTTCGTCGCTGGCCACACTGATGGCGGCGGTGCTGTTTTCATTGGTTGCGGTGCTCATTGGCCTACCTTCTTAGGACGGTCTGGCGGCGTCGCCGTAACGGCGCCTGCCCCTACGGATACGGTATGGGCTATAGCTACATGCTACGCGCGGCAGTCCTGTAGCTCTAACTCCTGGCGTAACCGTCAAAGTACGCCAGTTGTTCCCTGGAAGCAGGAAGGGCTGGGCGCGAACTGGATGGCCCTCACTCCCCGGCTGGAAGGCCTTCACTGTTCAACCGGGTGAGCATGAGGGCCTCTGCCAGGATGGCGTTGCGGAAGTCCCCGATATGCAGGGACTCGTTGGCACTGTGCGCACGTGAATCAGGGTCCTCCACCCCTGTGACCAGGATCTGCGCCTGGGGGTACAGCTCCGTCAGGTCGGCAATGAAGGGGATGGAACCGCCGATGCCGGTTTCCACGGCAGGAACGCCCCATGCCTCCCCCAGCGCCCACATCGCGATAGTCGCGGCAGCAGAGGACGTGTCGGTCTGGAAGGGGTTGCCGGCCTCCCCCGGGGTGAAAACGACCTTCGCCCCAAAGGGCGCATTGGCCTCCACGTGCCGGCGTACCGCGTCCATGGCCTCCGCGGGAACCTGTCCGGGTGCCAGCCGAAGGCTGAACTTTGCCCGTGCTCGTGGCAGGAGGGTATTGGACGCCACGTCCACGGCGGGCGCGTCGAAGCCGATGATCGACAGTGCCGGCTTGGTCCAGAGCCGCGAGGCGATGCTGCCCGTCCCGGCCAGCCGGACGCCGTCGAGCACTGACGCGTCGGCGCGGTAGTCCGCTTCCGGCACGTCCACGGCGGCGGTATCAGTGGCCACCAGGCCCTCGATGGCTACGTTCCCGTCGGCGTCGTGGAGCGTGGCGATCAGGCGGGAGAGCAGGGTGGGCGCATCCAGGACCGGACCGCCGTACATTCCGGAGTGCACAGCGTGTTCGAGGACCTGCACCTCGATGGTGCCGTCGACCAGGCCGCGCAGGCTGGTGGTCAGGGCCGGTACGCCGACCTTCCAGTTGCTGGAGTCGGCAACCACGATGGCGTCGGCCCGCAGCCGCTCACGGTTTGCCTCCAGGAATGCCCGGAACGTGGGAGACCCGGCTTCTTCCTCCCCTTCAATGAAGAAGGTCACGCCCAGCCCCAGGGAATCGGCGAGGACCTCCGAAACAGCCGCGTAGGCTGCAACGTGAGTCATGATGCCGGCTTTGTCGTCAGCGGCGCCCCGTCCATAGAGCCGTCCGTCCTTCTCGACGGCGGTGAAAGGCCGGGTTTCCCACAGGGACTCGTCGCCCACGGGCTGGACGTCATGGTGGGCATAGAGCAGGATGGTTGGTTTTCCTTCGCCGGCAGGACGGCGGGCGACGACGGCCGGCCCGCCTGGAGTGCCATCGGCCTTGTTAACGGACAGCACCTGGACATCACCAATCCCGGCACCCCGAAGGAGTTCCGCGACGGCCTCGGCGCTGCGTTCCAGGGGCGCGCGCCCAAAGCTGGGCCACGCGATTCCCGGGATGGCAACGAGTTCCTTGAGCCTCGCCAGCGTTTGGTCGAAGGAACGGTCTACGGCCGAACGGAGATCTTCCGTCCTGCCGGTAACCTCAGGGCCCGGTCCTGACGTGGTGATGGTGCTGTGCGGGGTGGCCGCGGGTGATGAAGTCATGGCAAAAACATTACCCCCGTCACATTCGGCTGCCGGCCAGTGCATCTGCGGGAGCAGGCAGCGGGCGGTCCGCTGCAAGGTATTCTGTTGAGGTGTTCGGACGTAGAAAAGAAGCGCCCTTGGCGCAGGAAACAATAGACCAGCAGGCAGCGGAGACAGCGGCGCGGCAGGACAGCACGGTGGGCAAGGGTGCGCCCACCCCCACCCGCAGGGCCCAGGAAGCCGCCCGCAAGCGCCCGCTGGTGCCCGAGGACCGCAAGGCGTCCAAGGCCGCCGAACGCCAGGCCGTCCAGGACCAGCGACTGAAGATGCGCCGCGCCCTGGACACCGGTGACGAGAAGTTCCTGCCGCTGCGTGACAAGGGTCCGCAGAAACGTTTTGCCCGTGACTTTGTGGACGCGCGCTTCAACCTTGGCGAGTACTTGATGTTCGGTGCGCTGGTCTTCGTCCTGGTGTCCCTGGTGGTCCCAGCCTCCAGCGACATGATGATCTACGTCCTTGGCGCGTTCTGGGTAATGTTCCTGGCAGTCTTCGTGGACGTCTTCATTCTCTCCCGCAAGCTCCGCAAGCGCCTGGCGGAGAAATTCGGCGAGGTGGAGCGCGGTACGGTCTGGTACGGTTCCATGCGGTCCCTGCAGTTCCGCAAACTGCGGCTGCCCAAGCCCCAGGTCCATCGCGGTCAGTATCCCGCCTGACCACTCATCGACCTTAAACATCAGAAACCCCGGCGGGATACCGCCGGGGTTTCTGATGTTGTAAGCGGGCACCGCACTTGCCGGGCGGTGAACCGCCGAAGCGTCAGGAGCGCCGGTTTTTTGCCAGCTGCCTGTTGATCCGTGCTGCCCAGAACGGTCCTTCATACAGGAAGGCGGTATAGCCCTGCACCAAGGTTGCGCCGGCGTCGAGCCTTGCCTGCACATCCTGGGCGGTTTCCACGCCGCCTACTGCCACCAGGGCCAGGGCGTCCCCGGTGACCTCCTTGAGCCGCTTCAGCACCTCAAGGGAACGCTGTTTGAGAGGGGCGCCGGACAGTCCGCCTGCACCACAGGCCTCCACCTTTTCCGCCGGTGAGGACAGTCCCGTCCGGGCGATAGTGGTGTTGGTGGCGATGATGCCGTCCAGTTTCAGGTCCAGCGCAAGGCGCGCGACGTCGTCGATGTCCTCGTCGCTGAGGTCGGGGGCGATCTTTACCAGGAGGGGTACGTGCCGTCCGGCTGCACGGTCAGCTTCCTGTCCCACGGCGGTCAGGAGCGGGCGGAGCGTTTCGACGTCCTGGAGCAGCCGCAGCCCCGGAGTGTTGGGGGAACTGACGTTTACCACCAGGTAGTCCGCGGCGGGTGCCAGGCTGCGGGCACTCACCAGGTAGTCGTCCACGGCGTCGGCAAGCTCCACCACCTTGGTTTTGCCGATGTTAACGCCGATGACCGGACGCACCGCCGGATAGCGTCGCTGAAGCGCGGCCCGCGCAGCCTTCAGCCGCGGCGCAACGGCCGAGGCGCCGTCGTTATTGAATCCCATCCGGTTGATGACGGCGCGATCCTGGACCAGGCGGAACAGCCGCGGCTTTTCATTGCCCGGCTGGGCCTGGCCGGTGATGGTGCCCACTTCGATGTGCCCAAACCCAAGGTCGGTGAGGGCCTCGATGCCGTGCCCCTCCTTATCGAAGCCGGCTGCCAGGCCGAACGGCGACGGAAAAGTAACGCCGAAGGCGGTGGTCTGCAGCGACGGAGCCGGAGCGGTCAGTTTCTGCAGGACCCTCCCTGCACCCGAAGCATGCGCGAGCCGAATGCCTTTGAATCCGATCTTGTGGGCGCGCTCGGCGTCCATCCATGAAAAGGCCAGCCTGAAGAAAGTGGGATATACGCGCATGCCTCCAGTTTCCCGTCTCCGGGGGCACCGAACCAAAACGGAGAAGCTGTTGAACCGAACGGGCGCACCCTGGCGTGCCGGTTTAGCATGGGGGCATGCAGTGGGAGGAGGACATCCTGGGCGGGGACTTCGAGTCCCACACCTACGCGGCCGCCGGATCCGACGGAGTGGAGCGGACCGCAACCCTGATACGCCTCCGGCCGAACCTGGACGCCGTCGGGGCCAACGACCGCCGCAAGGCTGTGCTCTTCCTGCACGGCTGGAGTGATTATTTCTTCAATGTGGACCTGGCGCGGTTCTGGGCCTCGGCCGGGTATGACTTCTTCGCCCTGGACATGCACAACCACGGACGGAGCCTCCGGCCCGAATCACCCGGCGGATATGTGGCCGACCTCGCCGCCTACGACGCCGAAATCGAAGAAGCATGCCGCGTCATCCGCGGGGCCGGTGCGTCAGGGCCGCTGGCGCTGATGGGCCATTCCACCGGAGGCCTCGTGGCAGCCCTGTGGACGAGCCGGCATCCACAGACTGTTTCACTGCTGATCCTCAACAGTCCCTGGCTGGAGATGCACGGGAGCTCGCTGGTGCGGCGGGCGGCGTCCAGCATGGTGCGGCCCGTGGCCCGGTTCCGGCCCCAGGCAATTCTCCGCCTCCCGGAGCGTGGCCACTACTGGCGCACCATCAGCAGCGCTGCCGACGGCGAGTGGCCGCTTGATGAGCGCTACCGCCCCCGCATGGCTTTCCCCGTGCGCGCGGGCTGGCTGAGGGCAGTGCTCGCCGGGCATGCCCGGGTTGCCCGCGGCCTGGAGATCGAAGCGCCGGTCTTGGTGCTGCTCTCCAAGGGCAGCGCGAACGGGCTTCTTTGGTCCGAGGAAATGCGCCGCACCGATGCCGTCCTGGACGTCAATACCATCAGCGCCCGGGCACTCACCCTGGGCCGCACGGTAACCGTGGAGAGGATCGATGGCGCCCTGCACGACGTCTTCCTCTCGCCAGAGCCGATTCGGGCCGATGCCTACTCACGGCTGGCCCGTTGGCTGCGGGCCTACGGGTGAGGCTACCTGTCGCGGGGATCTGCCGGAGCTTCAACCGAGGCAGCGGCGGCATCCACGGCGCCGCCGTACCGGCGGTCCCGCCGGGCATATTCCTCGACGGCGGCCCAGAGGGTCCGCCGGTCCACGTCCGGCCACAGGGTGTCCATGAAGACGAATTCTGCGTAGGCGGACTGCCAAAGCAGGAAGTTGGACAGCCGCTGCTCCCCTGAACTGCGCAGGAAAAGGTCCACATCAGGCAGATCGGGCTCGTCGAGGTATTTCTGGATGGTCCGCTCGGTAATGGCGCCAGGCTTCAGCTTGCCTGCCGCTACGTCGGCGGCAATAGCGGAAACGGCATCGGTAATTTCGGCGCGGCCGCCGTAATTAACACACATGGTCAAATTACAGGTGGCATTTGCGGCCGTGAACTCCTCGGCCTCCTCCAGCTCGCGGATGACCGAACCCCAGAGCCGTGGACGGCGGCCTGCCCAACGGATCCGCACTCCCCAGTCGTCCAGCTGGTTCCGCTGCCTTCGCAGCACGTCCTTGTTAAATCCCATGAGGAAGCGGACTTCCTCTGGTGACCTGCGCCAGTTCTCGGTGGAGAAGGCGTACACGCTGACATACTCGATTCCCAGCTCGATGGCACCTGCCATGACATCGAGTAGCGCGGGCTCCCCAGCCTTGTGCCCCTCAATCCGTGGCAGTCCCCGCTGGTTTGCCCAGCGGCCGTTACCGTCCATCACGATGGCAACATGCCGGGGAATGAACTCAGCCGGGATGGACGGTGCCACCGCACCGGAGGGGTGCGGGTAGGGTGCCAGCACCGGATGGGTGCGCCTGCGGGCCACGTTGTTCTTTTTTCCCAGGGCCACTGTCAGCTACGCTCCACATGTTTGAGGGATTTCAATACTCGTTCCAAATGCCACTGCAGGTACGCCGCCACCAGGCCCGCTGCTTCCTTGCGGTGCTGCGGCAAGGACGCGTCCGCCGTCGTCCAGTCCCCGGTCAGCAGGGCCGCCAACAGGACGACGGTACCGGCATCCGGGGCGGGTGACCCGGGCGGCCGGCACCGTGCACAGACCATGCCGCCCAGGGGCGCGGAGAAGGCCGTGTGCGGGCCCGGCATGCCGCAGCGGGAACAGTCGGTGAAGCTGGGCGCCCAGCCGCCGGTGGCCAGGGCACGCAGCAGGTAAGAATCCAGGATGAGGCCCGCGGCATGTTCGTCCCGGCTCAGCGCAGCGAGGGCTCCCACCAGCAGGTTGTACTGCGCGGTGCCGGCCTCGCCGTCGACGTCCGTCAGTTTCTCGGCCGTCTCGGTCATGGCGGCGGCAACCGTGTACCTGGCATAGTCCGCGGCGATGCTGCCGCCGTAGGCACCTTTTGCGACGGCCTGGGTAACGATATCCAGGGTACGGCCTGACACCAGCTGGAGGTCCGCCACCATGAAGGGCTCAAGCCGGGCACCGAATCGGCTGCTGGTGCGGCGCACCCCTTTGGCGACGGCGCGGACCTGTCCGTGGTGTTTTGTCAGGAGGGTGATGATCCTGTCCGCCTCGCCCAGCTTATGGGTACGGAGCACCACGGCGTCATCCCGGTACGCCCGGGAGGCAAAAGACTGTTGGACCACACTTTATCTTCCCATCCCGCCCGGCCGAACGCAGCCAGGCCGCGGTGGTGGCGCCGGTTGGACCCGGCGCCACCACCTGCAAATATCAGGCCTGGGCGTCCCGGATGGCACGGTTGACCGCTGAAATCACGGCCTTGAGCGATGACATGCTGGTGTTGGCATCAATGCCGACACCCCACAGGACCCGCTCCCCTACGGCGCATTCAACGTAGGCGGCGGCCGCTGCGTTGCCGCCTTCGGACAGCGCGTGCTCGCTGTAGTCCAGCACGCGGACGTCCACGCCGTCCTCGTGGAGGATGTTCAGCAGGGCCGCAATGGGACCGTTGCCGGTGCCGGTCCGGCTTACCTGGGCACCGTCTATGGTGAGCGAGGCGTGAAGCGTCATGCCGCCGTCGGCGTCTGTTTCAGTCTTGACCCCGCCCAGCGAGTAGCGTCCCCACTGCCCGTCGGACTGACCGGACGGCAGGTACTCGTCCTGGAAAATCTGCCAGAGCTGCGCGCCGCTGACCTCCCCGCCCACGGTGTCGGTGCGGCGCTGGATGACCCCGGAGAACTCGATCTGTGCGCGGCGCGGCAGGTCCAGGCTGTGCTCGTTCTTCAGCAGGTACGCCACACCGCCCTTGCCGGACTGGGAGTTCACGCGGATGACGGCCTCGTAGCTGCGGCCCAGGTCCTTGGGGTCAACAGGGAGGTATGGCACCTGCCAGGTGAAGTCGTCCACAGCCTTGCCGGCCGCGCCGGCATCCCGTTCCAGCGCTTCGAAGCCCTTCTTGATGGCGTCCTGGTGGGAACCCGAGAAAGCGGTGAACACCAGGTCGCCGCCGTACGGCGAACGTTCCGGAACCGGCAGCTGGTTGCAGTACTCCACGGTCCGGCGGACATCGTCGATATCGGAGAAGTCGATCATGGGGTCGATGCCCTGGACGAACAGGTTCAGGCCCAGGGTCACCAGGTCCACGTTTCCGGTACGCTCACCGTTGCCGAAGAGGCAGCCCTCGATGCGGTCCGCCCCGGCCATGTAGCCCAGTTCTGCGGCCGCAACCCCGGTTCCGCGGTCATTGTGCGGGTGCAGCGACAGGAGGATGCCTTCACGCGGGTGCAGGTGCCGGCTCATCCACTCGATGGAATCCGCGTAGACGTTGGGGGTAGCCATTTCCACCGTGGCGGGGAGGTTGATGATCACCTGGCGGTCCGCGGAAGCTTCGAAGACGTCAGCGACGGCATTGCACACCCGGACGGCGTACTCGAGCTCGGTGCCGGTAAAGGACTCCGGTGAGTACTCGTAGGTCACGTGCGTGTCCGCGAGGGTTTCCTCGTACTTCCTGCACAGGCGGGCGCCCTGCAGGGCGATGTCCAGGATGCCGTCTTCGTCCTGGTTGAAGACCACACGGCGCTGCAGTACGGAGGTGGAGTTGTAGAGGTGGACGATGGCCTGCTTGGCACCCACCAGGGACTCATAGGTCCGTTCAATCAGGTGTTCGCGTGCCTGCGTCAGGACCTGGATGGTGACGTCGTCCGGGATGTGGTTGCCCTCGATGAGCTGGCGGACGAAGTCGAAGTCCGTCTGTGAGGCGGACGGGAATCCCACCTCAATCTCCTTGTAGCCCATGCGGACCAGCAGGTCGAACATCTTCATTTTGCGGGCCGGGCTCATGGGGTCGATCAGGGCCTGGTTGCCGTCGCGCAGGTCCACCGCGCACCAGCGCGGGGCCTTGGTGATGACCTTGTCCGGCCAGGTGCGGTCTGGCAGCTCAACCTTGATCTGGTCCTGGAAGGGCGTGTACCGGTGGGCAGGCATTCCTGAGGGCTTTTGTGCGTTTCGCATGACGTTCGTGGCCTTTTCTATCGATCTTCATTGAAAGGGTGGCCGGGCAACACAAACTCCGCAGCGAGGGTGGGCCGTGCGCTAGATAGCGTCTGTGGCCTCGCCGCGGCAGCTAAGGAGAAGGAGCTCTGCACGCACTCTTTGAGGGTAACACGGGTGCGTAAGATGAAAGGGCACTACCGTCCGTAAAGTCCAGCATGCAGACGTCTCCGGTGTTCAGCCCGGCAGCGGCGTCCCAGCAAAAAGGAGTTGCAGTGCCCATTTCGGGGATCGATCTGACCACCATTGACCACACAGTCCGGCCGCAGGATGATCTTTACCAGCATGTCAACGGTGCGTGGCTGAAAGCCACTGAGATTCCCGATGACCGGCCCCTGGAGGGAACCTTCACCGCCCTTCGCGACGGGTCCGAGATCGCTGTCCGGGACATCATCGAGGAAGCGGCGGCCAAAGGCGAAGAAGCCAGCGGGATCGAACGGAAGATCGGGGACCTCTACAACAGCTTCATGGACGAAGCCACCGTTGAAGGCAAAGGGATGGAGCCCATCCGGGCGCGTCTCGCCGAGGTTTTCGCCACAGGATCGACCACGGAACTCATTGCCCTGGCGGGCCGCTTGTTCCGCGCGGACGTTGGTGGCCTCTTCTACATCTACCCAGCTCCCGATGCGGGCAACCCTGACCGGGTCCTGCTCTACACCGGGCAGGGCGGCCTTGGCCTTCCGGACGAGTCCTACTACCGGGACGAGAAGTTCGCCCCCATCGTGTCGGCCTACACGGAGCACGTGGAGAAGATGTTTGAACTGGCCGGGGTAGCCGATCCGCATGGTGCCGCGGCGCGGGTGGTGCAGCTCGAGACAAATCTCGCGTCCCACCACTGGGACAATGTCACGCTCCGGGATCCGCAAAAGACCTACAACCTGAAGACGGCGGATGAAGCCGCCGCGCTCTTCCCACTCCTGGCCACATGGTTCGAAGCCGCCGGAATCGACTCGGACAAGCGCGCGGAAATCGTGGTGAGCACCCCTGACTTCTTTACCGGTGCTGCTGGGCTCCTGGCTGAAGTCCCGCTGGACACCTGGCAGGAGTGGCTGGCCATGCGCGTCGTCAGCGCGGCCGCGCCTTACCTGTCCGCCGCATTCGTGGACACCAACTTCGCGTTCTACGGCACCGCCATCAGCGGCACTCCCCGCAACAAGGACCGGTGGAAGCGCGGCGTGGCCGTCGTCGAGGCCGGCCTCGGTGAAGCCGTGGGGCAGATCTACGTGGCACGGCATTTCCCTGAATCGCACAAGGCACGGATGCAGACCCTGGTGGCGAACCTCATCGAGGCGTACCGCCGCAGCATCAATGATGTGGTCTGGATGGGCGGGGACACCAAAGCCGAGGCCCTGCGCAAGCTGGAGGCCTTCCGCGCGAAGATCGGCTACCCGGACGAGTGGATTGACTACTCGGCCGTGGTTATCGACCCCGAAGATCTCCTGGGCAACGTCGAACGGGCGCACAATGCCGACGTCGACAGGCACCTGGATGAGGTGGGCAAGCCCGTGGACCGGAACAAGTGGCTGATGACGCCGCAGACCGTCAACGCCTACTACCACCCGATGATGAATGAGATTGTGTTCCCCGCAGCCATCCTGCAGCCGCCGTTCTTCACCGCCGATGCCGACGACGCCGTCAACTACGGCGGCATCGGTGCGGTGATCGGCCACGAGATTGGCCACGGTTTTGATGACCAGGGCTCACAGTTCGACGGCGGCGGAGCCCTTCGCAACTGGTGGACGGACCAGGACCGGCAGGCCTTCGAGGCGCTGACGGCTCGTCTCGTGGCGCAGTACGAGGCCCTCTCCCCCACGGCCGCGCCGGGTCACCACGTCAACGGCCGCCTCACTCTTGGGGAAAACATCGGCGACCTCGCAGGCCTCACCATTGCCTATAAGGCGTACCAGATAAGCCTCGATGGCGACGAGCCGGAGGTCCTGGACGGGCTGACCGGGCGGCAGCGTTTCTTCGCTTCCTGGGCTGCCGGTTGGCGCCAGGTCATCCGGCAGGAGGAGGCCATCCGGCGGCTTGCCACGGATCCCCACTCCCCCAATGAGTTCCGGACCAACGCCATCGCCAAGAACCTGGACTCATTCCACGAGGCATTCGATGTCACGGCGGAGGACGGCATGTGGATGCCGGCCGCGGAGCGGGTCACCATCTGGTAACTGGACAGCGAAATGGGCCCCGCATTTTGAAGGCGGGGCCCATCTTTCCTGCTGTCGCGGCGTTCACCCGCGGCGGGAAGCCATGCCGCTACTACCGCACGATAAGATCGGGATTAGCCTGCTGGCACACTTTGTCCCCTGCGGTCTGGTTGACAATGTCACTGGGCAAAGCGGCGGCAGCCCCGCCTCCGGCCCCGTAAGCAGTGCCGCTGGTGAAGTCGCTGCCGACGTAGACCTGCACACCAGTAACGGCCGGAGCCGGGATCATGAGGGTGGCAGGAACCCCCAGCAGCGCGGCGACATCGGCAGCAACATCTCCAAAGCCGTTGCCGTAATACACTGCCGTCTTGGCCACCGGCTGGGCGAGGAACTGACCGGTTTGCGTGAATCCCCCGGCAACCAACGCCTGGACGAGCTCCTGGGCACGGCCGTTGACACCACTTCCGTTGGCGACCGTTACGGGCTGGATGGCCTTGTTGTATTTCGGCACCGGCGGGGCCGTCTCCGTGGGGGCCGCCGACGGCGTTGCCGTTTCGCTGGGCGACGGCGTGGCGGGCGCGGTGGGATCAGTCAGGTCCACGTTCTTCCGCAGCGCCGAAAATAGCTGGGCACCCGCAGGTTCGGCGATGACCAGCCGGTTGGGGTCGACCGGCGCCGGCGTGGTGGGCACCGCCACAAACGCCACCTTGCTGATGTCGATGTCCTTGAGCCGGTTGCCGATGGTCAGCAGTGCGGGCACTGAAGCAAGCCCGTCATCCACTGTCAGGTTCTGGGTCACGACGTCGGCGATCTTCAACATCTTCGCGGGGTCGGACAACGTCCCCTCGTCCTTGATCTTGCGGGTCAGCGAGGACAGGAAGCTCTGCTGGGCCTTGATCCGGCCCAAGTCGCCGCCGTCGGCATACGCGTGGCGGGCTCGGAGGAAGGCAAGAGCCATTTCTCCCTGGACGGATGACGTTCCGGCGGGCAGCCGCAGGCGGGAATCCGGATCGTAAACGGCGTCGCTGATGCAGACGTCCACTCCCCCCACGGCATTGGACAGTTCCTTCACGGCGTTGAAGTCGGCCATCATGAAGTGGTCCACCTGCATGCCGGTGAGCTTGTTGACCGTGTCCACGGCGCAGCCGATGCCAGCCTCGCTCATGGCCTCATTGATCATGACACCGGTGCGGGCAGGGTAGTCCGTCTTGGTCTTCCTGTCCTTGCAGTCGGGAATGTCCACCAGCAGGTCGCGGGGAAAGCTGATGACGTTGACGCGCTTGTTGTCCTCGGAGATATCCATCAGCATCATCACGTCCGACTTGCCGTAGCCGGTGGAATCGTCGGCTGTCCCGTATTCGGAGTTTTTCCCGTCCCGTGTATCCGAACCGAGAATCAGGATCTGCAGCCGGCCCGTGGCGTCGTTCCCCGGGGCCTCGGTGCTTTCCCCGCCGGCATTCAGTGGCGCCTTGGAGATGTTGCCCTGGAGCCGGATGAACCAGAACCCGGCGAAGGCGATCGCTGCCACGAGCACCAGCGCCACGACGCCGGTGACGGCTTTCAGCCAAATCGGCATTCCGCGCAAGGGGCCAAGATGCCGGGCCGCACCGACGGCGCCGCCGTTCGCGTGGCGGGATACCGGTCCCGGTCCGGCTGACAGGTCAGCCTCGTTGTCGCGTTTATCGCGGCCTCGACCCACGTGGTGAACCTTCCTCTAAATACGAAATCCGGTCCATTTTAGTGGTCCAGACTGGGGAACTTGCCCGGCGCGCTCCAGCAGACGCCCTTTTCGGGGTCAGAAACCCAGTTTGACCAGCTGTTTCGGGTCGCGCTGCCAGTCTTTGGCCACCTTGACGTGGAGGTCCAGGTAGATGCGTGTGCCCAGGAGGGCTTCGATGCCTTTACGGGCGTTGGTGCCGACTTCGCGCAGGCGGCTTCCGCCTTTGCCAATGATGATGGCCTTCTGTGAGGGACGTTCGACGTAGAGGTTGACGCGCACGTCCAGCAACGGGTTGTCATCCGGCCGGTCCTCGCGGGGAACGATTTCCTCAACCACAACGGCGAGGGAGTGCGGAAGCTCGTCCCGGACCCCCTCCAGGGCTGCTTCGCGGATCAGTTCGGCCACCATGACCGCTTCGGGCTCGTCGGTCAGTTCGCCGTCCGGGTACAGGGGCGGCGACGGCGGCATGTGGCTGATCAGCACATCGGCCACCGTTTCCACCTGGAAACCGTCGGTGGCGGACACGGGAACGATGTCCTTCCAGCCGTCCTCCCCCATCACCTCCCGGCCAAGGGCGGCGACGGCGAGGAGCTGTTCCGTGAGGGCCTGCTTGTCCACCAGGTCCGCTTTGGTGACAATGGCGATCACCGGTTTGCGGCCGACGGCGGCAAGCTGGGCGGCGATGAACTTGTCGCCGGGTCCGATCTTCTCGTTGGCCGGCAGGCAGAATCCGATGGCGTCCACCTCGGCGAGGGTGTCCGCCACGAGGTCATTGAGGCGCTTGCCGAGCAGGGTCCGGGGACGGTGCAGCCCGGGCGTATCCACCAGGATCAGCTGGGCGTCGTCGCGGTGCACGATGCCGCGGATGGTGTGCCGCGTGGTCTGCGGCTTGGCGGAGGTGATGGCGACTTTCTTGCCTACCAGCGCGTTGGTCAGGGTCGACTTGCCCGCATTGGGCCTGCCAACCAGGATCGAGAACCCGGCGCGGAAGCCGCCAAAGTCGTCCGGTTCCGCAGCTTTACTTTTCTTGCTCACGTGGAACTCCCTGCTGGGTTGCTTCAGCCTCTTCCAGGAGGCCTTCAAGGTCAGTTTCTACTCTTGGTATGGGCGCCGCAATGATGTGGCTGACCCGGTTTCGCCGGCCTTCCAAGCGGTCCGCCCGCAGCGATACGCCCTGCACTTCCACGGCGCTGCCCACGATGGGGACGCGGCCCAGCGCCTTGGCGAGGAGGCCGCCGACGGTGTCCACCTCGTCGTCGTCGATTTCCAGGTCGAAGAGCTCGCCGAGATCATCGATGCCCATCCGGGCGCTGACCCGGTAGGAGCCGTCACCGAGCGCCACGGCTTCCGCACTCTCGGTGTCGTACTCGTCCACGATCTCGCCCACGATCTCCTCGATCAGGTCCTCGAGGGTCACCAGGCCGGCAGTGCCGCCGTACTCGTCGATCACGATGGCCACGTGTGTGGACTCCTTCTGCAGTTCGCGCAGGAGGTCGCTGACGGGTTTCGACTCCGGCACGTAGCGGACCTCGCGTGCCAGCGACTCCACCAGGGGCGGCGCCTGGTCCGCTCCCAGCTGGTGGATGACGGCTGCCACGTCCTTCAGGTAGACGATGCCGAGGATATGGTCAGTGTTCTCGTTGATGACCGGAATCCGCGAGTATCCCGAGCGCAGGAACAGGGACATCGCCTGGTGAAGGCTTGAACCGGCGTCGATGCTGACGATGTCCGTCCTGGGAACCATGACGGCGCGTACCAGGGTGTCGCCGAAGTCGAACACCGACTGGATCATCTCGGCTTCGGTGTCCTCGATCATGTCCGACTCACTGGCCCGGTCCACAAGTTCCCGGAACTCCTGTTCACTGAAGAACGCGTCGTCCCCGCCGGGCGCCCCCGGAGCCGCCGAACTTCCCAAAGCCACCAGCCAGCCCGGGATGGGCCCCAGCACACTTGTAAGGAAGCGGACCATTGGCGCCGTGAAGCGGACCACCGCTGTGGAGTGCAGCCTCCCGAGCTGCCTGGGGGAAACGCCCACGATCACGAAGCCCAGGACGGCCATGATGCCGGTGGCCACCAGGCCGGCGAGCCAAACGTTGTCCACCAGGCTTGCGATCAGGACGGCGACGGCCACCGCCGAGGCCATCTCAAACCAAACCCGCCAAAACCGCAGGGCGCGGGTGTGGGCAACGGGTCCGGCAAGGATGCGGCGCATGGCGGTGCCGCGGCCCCTGTGGAGCGCCTCTTCAGCGTCGTGCCGTGGAAGGAAACTGAAGGCGGCCTCAGCCGCCGTCAGCAGGGCCGCGACGGCAAGGAAAACCAATGCCACCGCGGCCAGGAGCAGTTGCGTCACTGGGTTGTCTCGGCAGGTGCTTCTTTGCCGGTGAAGCCGGACAGGAGTTCCCGCTGGAGCCCGAACATCTCCGCCTTCTCTTCGGGTTCGGCATGGTCGTAGCCCAGCAGGTGCAGGATGCCGTGCGTGGTGAGCAGCAGCATCTCGTCCTGGAGCGAGTGGCCGGCGTTTTTGGCCTGGACCTTGGCCACCTGGGGGCAGATGGCGATATCCCCGAGCATGCCTTGGGGCGTGGGCCGGCCGGGGGTTCCCGGAGTCAGCTCGTCCATGGGAACAGAGAGCACGTCTGTTGCACCCGGTTCGTCCATCAGTTCGATGTGCAGCTTCTCCATGGCCGGTTCATCCACCAGGAGGATGGACAGTTCGGCCTGCGGATGGATGTATAGCTGCTCGAAGATGTACCGCGACAGGGCCACGAGCCCGGACTCCTCCACCTCGACGCCGGACTCGTTGTTCACCTCGATGCTCACGCGTGTTCCCCCCGCTTTTCCCTGCTTGCTGAATGCTTGACCCGGTTCCGCTGGACTTCATCCCAGAGGCTGTACGCGTTGACGATGTCCCCCACCAGGCGGTGCCGTACGACGTCTGCTGCGTCCAGGACAGAGAAGCTGACGCCCTCGATGCCCTGCAGGATTTCCTCCACGATCCGCAGCCCGGACCGGGTCCCAAAGGGCAGGTCCACTTGGGTGACGTCGCCGGTGACCACCATCTTGGATCCGAAGCCGAGCCGGGTGAGGAACATCTTCATCTGTTCCGGCGTGGTGTTCTGGGCCTCGTCGAGGATGATGAAGGCGTCGTTCAGGGTCCGGCCGCGCATGTAGGCAAGCGGAGCCACTTCGATGGTCCCGGCCGCCATGAGCCGCGGGATGGATTCGGGGTCCATCATGTCGTGCAGGGCGTCATAAAGCGGGCGCAGGTAGGGATCGATCTTGTCGCTTAGAGTACCGGGCAGGAATCCCAGCCGCTCCCCCGCTTCTACCGCCGGCCGCGTCAAGATGATCCGGCTGACTTCCTTTTGCTGTAGCGCCTGGACGGCTTTTGCCATGGCCAAGTACGTCTTGCCCGTACCGGCGGGACCGATGCCGAAGATCACCGTGTTGGCGTCGATGGCGTCAACGTAGGTCTTCTGGTTCAGCGTTTTGGGCCGGATGGTCCTGCCGCGGCTGGAGAGGATGTCGTGCGTGAGCACATCCACGGGGTTCTGCAGTGACTGGGTCCGCAGGAGGGCCACCAGTTGCTGCAGCACCGCGGGCGTGATGACAGTGCCGCGGGCCACCAGGCCACGGACCTCCTGGAGGAGCCGCATGATCCGGGGTACGTCACTGGAGGGGCCGCTGATGGACAGTTCATTGCCGCGGGCATGGAAGTTGACGTCCGGGAACTGCTGTTCGATGAAGCGCAGCGCCTCATCATGGCTGCCAAGTGATTGAACCATCTGGTCGGAGTTCTCAAAGAGGACTACTTCGGTCCGGGTGCCGGGCAGGGAGTGCGGGAATTCCCCTGGACTGCCTTCGCCCGTGTTGAGCCGGCGCTTACCATTCGCTGATTCAGTCATGGTGCTGGCCCGCAGGCCTGTGGTCCCCTCGAAGTGCGACATCTTTTGTTTGCTTTGGCTGATGCCGGCGCCCGTTGAACGGTGCTCCTTGCCCAGCGATCCCTTTATCTTACGCCAGCCCCCGCCCCTGCCGGATAACCAGCCGCCGTGGACAACGCAAAAGGCGCCTCAAAAAGGGGGCTCTATTCGGCCGTTAGGTATCAACTTCATATCGGCCGCATATCGTTCCCGTTGCAGTTGCGCGCCAGGTGGCAAAAGTGCGGTGGAGGGGCTGCGCCGCTGTGCCATGCTGGAAATCCAGCATCTGCTGGAACACCAGGCCGCAGGGGGATCGGCCCGCCACGCCAGGAAAGGACGAGGGCAGAAAAGTGCCGGATACCTCTATGCCCGAAAGGGCGGGACGATCGATGGGCCGCCTGCGCCCCGCCGTCCTCGCAGGGATCCTGGTGCTTGTTCCGGTCCTCGCGGGCTGCACGGCCGAGGGCGGACCGTCATCCACCGGCACCAGCGCCTCGGTCCCGGCTACAGGGGGGACCATGCCGGACGCGCCCTCCACCAGTGCCCCACTGGAAACCACCCAGTCCTCCAACAAGGCTCCCGTGTACTGGATCGGGCGCACCGGCGGAAATGTCTTTCTTTACCGCGAATTCCGGGACGTCCCTGAGCAGGAGAACCCGGTCACCCGGGCCCTGCGAGCCATGATGTCGGAGAAGCCGCTGGACCCCGACTTCTTCACGCCGTGGCAGAACCCGGACAAACTTGCCACCTCGATTTCGGGCAAGGACGTCATCACCGTGGACGTCTCCTCAGACGCCTTCAACAGCAACCTAGACGCCGACATGGCCGCCCGTGCCATCCAGCAGCTGATCTATACGGCGACTGCCGCTGCCGCCAGTTCGGGCCTCATCGACACAGGGCAACAGATCCGGGTGCGGATCCTCGTGGACGGCCACACGGACTACGTCGCGTTTGGAAAAGTCCAACTGGGTGCGCTGATGACCCGTGCCGCCGGCCTGGTGGCACCGGTGTGGATCATTGACCCGCAGGAGAACGCCGAGGTGGCCGCCGGCAGCGTCAAAATCACCGGACGCAGCACGTCCCCGGGCGCAAAGCTTCACTGGCAAATCCTGCAGTCCGCGGACGGCGGCAGCAAAGCGCCTTTCCTGTCTGGCGAAACGACGGCGGCCACTGGGCAGGGGCAGGCGGGCGCCTTCACGCTGGCCCTTAACCTGCCGCCGGGCGACTACGAGCTGCGGGTGGCCCAGGCCGGCTCCGGCGGTGAGCCGGACCGGAACGAGGACACGAGGTCCTTCAAGGTCCGGTAGCGGTCCACCGTCCAAGGACGTCGCTTGCAAGCACGACGGCGGCCGGGCCGGCAGTGGAGGACCGCAGGACGTGATGCCCCAACAAGGCGGTCACAGCGCCTTTGTCGCAGAGTTTCGTTACTTCACGCGGACTGATGCCGCCCTCCGGCCCGACGATCAGCAGGATTTCCCGGGGACCGGCGCCCGAACCCGCCTGCCATCCCTCAAGGACAGTGCGCAGCGGCCGCACGGCGTCTTCGTGCAGGATGACAGCCAGGTCCGCCGCCTCCACGGCAGCGGAGAGCCCCGCTGTTTCGACGACGGCCCGCACTTCCGGAATCCAGGCGCGCCGGGCCTGCTTGGCGGCTGCGGCGACGGAAGACTCCCACTTGGCATGTGCCCGGGCTGCCCGGTCACCCTTCCAGCGCACGATGGACCTTTCGGACTGCCAGGGTATGACGGCGTCGATGCCCAGTTCGGTGGCCGTCTCAATGGCCAGCTCGTCGCGATCGCCCTTGGCCAGGGCCTGGACCAGCACCAGCTGGACGTCGGGCCTGGCTTCTACTGCAACGGTGCCGCACTCCACTTCGAGTCCGGAGGGGGCCGCGGACACGACCTTTCCCGTCATGCGGGTGCCGGCGCCGTCGACAATGTCCACCGCCTCGCCGGGCGAGAGCCGCTTGACGGTCACGGCATGCCGCGCTTCCGCCCCTTCCAGGACAAAGGACTGGCCGGCGGCCATGCAGGCCAACGAGCCGGGGGATGTGAAGAAGACGGGGTTGCTCACCGCTACAGGTTACCGAGCCGGTCCCGGAGCTTGGCGAACATCCCGCTGCTGGCAGCGAGCTTGCCCTCGGTGATCTGTTCACCACGGAGCTTGGCGAGCTGACGAAGGAGTTCTTCCTGTGCGGGGTCGAGCTTGGCCGGAGTGTCCACCTGGAGATGGACCTTCAGGTCTCCGCGGCCGTATCCCCTCAGGTGGGTGACACCCAGGCCACGCAGGGTGATGATCTCGCCGGACTGGGTTCCGGGCTTGACGTCGATTTCGTGGGTCCCGTCGAAGGTGTCCAGGCTGACATCAGTGCCCAGTGCCGCTGCCGTCATGGGGATGTGCAGGGTGGCGTGCAGGTCGTCGCCTTCCCGAACATACGTGGCGTCATTGTTGACGCGGATCTCCACGTAAAGGTCGCCGGCCGGGCCGCCAGCAGGGCCGGCTTCGCCCTGTCCGGAGAGCTGGATCCGCGTTCCGGTGGCCACGCCGGCGGGAACCTTGACGGTCAGTGACCGGCGGCTGCGGATGCGGCCCTGGCCGCTGCATTCGTTGCAGGGATCCTTGATGACCGTCCCGAAGCCTTCGCAGGTGCCGCAGGGGGCCGCCGTCATGACCTGGCCAAGGATGGAGCGGACCGCCCGCTGGACCTGGCCGCTGCCGCCGCAGATGTCGCAGCGCTCGGGATGGGTGCCGGGCCGGCAGCAGGATCCGTCACAGGTGGGGCAGACCACGGCGGTGTCCACTTCAAGCTTCTTGTTGACGCCGAAGACAGCATCCCGGAGGTCGATCCGGACGCTGATGAGCGCGTCCTGGCCGCGGCGGACGCGCGAAGCCGGGCCGGAGGTGCCGCCGGCGCCAAAGAAGGTGTCGAAGATGTCCTGGAATGCGAACCCCTGGCCTGCATAGCCGGCGCCGCCGAAGCCGTTGTCCGTGCCGTTCTCGTTGCCGGTGGTGTCGTAGATCCTGCGCTTCTGGGGGTCTGAAAGGACCTCATAGGCGTGAGTTACTGCTTTGAAGCGTTCTGATGCGTCCGCACCGGGGTTCACGTCCGGGTGGAGGGTGCGGGCCAATTTGCGGTAGGCCTTCTTGATCTCTTCGCCCGTAGCTTCGGGTGAGACTCCAAGGACGTCATAGTGGCTGCTCAAAGTTCGTATCTCTTCCTTGTTGTACTTCGTTCGGTTGGGCGGCCCAACTATTGCTTCCCGGCCGGAACAGGCTCCGGCGGCAAAGAGTCAGGGCCCCAAAATCCTGGAAAGGTAGCGGGCCACTGCCCTGACGGCCGCCATGGTGGTGGGATAATCCATCCGGGTGGGACCGAGAATCCCTACTTTCGCGGCGCTGTCCGGACCGTAGCCGGTGGCCACGACGGAAGCCTCGGCAAGGCCGTCGTAGGGGTTCTCCCTTCCGATGCTGACAGCCACGCCGCGGTGGTCCTGGGCCATTTCGCTCAACAGCCGCAGCATCACCACCTGCTCCTCGAGTGCCTCAAGCACGGGCCCAATGCTGAGGGGGAAGTCCACGTTGGATCTGGCCAGGTTCGCCGTTCCGGCCATGACCATCCGGTCCTCGCGGGTGTTTTGCGCCAGGACCTCCAGTCCCAGCGCCAGTGCGTGCGCGGCCTGGCGCTGGCCGTGCGCACTTCCCGCGACGACGGCGGGAAGTGCCCGGGCCAGCTGGCTCAGCGGTGTTCCCCCCAGCGCGGCAAGGAAGCGCGTGCGGAGCGCTGCCAGTGCGTCGTCCCCCAGGTCCTGCCCGACGTCGATCACCCGTTGCTCAACCTTGCCGCTGTTGGCAATCAGCACCACCAGCACCTTGCGGGGGGCCAGCAGGACGAATTCGATGTGGCGGACCAGTGCCCTGCTGAGGTGCGGGTACTGGACCACGGCTACCTGGTTGGTCAGCTGTGACAGGAGCCGTACGGTGCGGTCCAGGACGTCATCGAGGTCGTCTGCGCCCTCCAGCAGTGACTGGATGGCCCGGCGCTCGGCTGCGGACAGGGGCTTAACGGCTGAGATCTGGTCGACGAAAAGCCGGTAGCCCTTGTCCGTGGGAATCCGACCCGCGCTGGTGTGCGGAGCCGTGATCAACCCCTCGTCCTCCAGCGCGGCCATGTCATTGCGGATGGTGGCGCTGGAGACGCCAAGGTGATGCCGTTCGACCAGGGCCTTCGACCCGACCGGTTCGCGGGAATGGACGTAGTCCTCCACGATGGCCCGCAGGACTTCCAGTTTGCGTGGCTCGCTCACTCTCCACCTCCATCATGGTCCGGGGCAAACGCCCGCCAGGTGCCACCAGGGTTAGCACTCGACATGCCTAAGTGCTAACAGTCTATTATGCCTCGGCCCGTTGTTAGCATTGGTACCGCTCCGGGCGAAATTCCGGTGCTGAGGACCTAGCGCTAGGCGGATCGAATCCATGGATTACCAAAACTGGGGGCCCCGCGGCATATCCGCCCCTGCCAAGGCGGAATTGCCCCAGGTCGCTGTGGAACGTGGAATGGTGCTCGAGGATGTCCAGTCAGGCTGGGTTGGCGCCGTCACCCGGGTGGAAAAGTCCGGCGGCATGCACGTTGTGGCGTTGGAGGACCGGCGGGGAAAGTCCCGGTCCTTCAAGCTGGGCTTTGGTTTCCTCCTTGAGGGCCAGCCCATCCGGCTGATGCCCCCGGCGCCCCGGGCTGCCCCCTCTGGTGCCGCCGCCGGCAGGACGGCCTCCGGCTCCGTAAAGGTCGCCGGCCAGCGCGCCCAGGTCGCCAAGGCAAGCCGGATCTGGGTGGAAGGCAAGCACGACGCCGAACTGGTGGAAAAGGTCTGGGGAGACGACCTGCGGGTGGAGGGCATCGTCGTCGAACCCCTGCACGGCATCGACGACCTCACGGCGGCAGTTGCCGCCTTCAAACCCGGTCCGGGCCGTCGGCTTGGCGTCCTGGTGGACCACCTGGTTCCGGATTCCAAGGAGTCCCGTATCGCCGATTCCGTCATGGCTTCCCCCGGTGCAGCCGGCAATGTCCTGATCGTGGGACACCCCTACGTGGACGTCTGGCAGGCAATCCGGCCAGCTGTCCTTGGCATCGAGAGGTGGCCCGCCGTTCCCCGGGGCCAGGACTGGAAAACCGGGATCCTGAAAGCCTTCGGCTGGCCCCACGCCACCAAGGAGGATATCGGCCTGGGATGGCAAAAACTGCTGGGTGCCGTGCGCACGTATGCGGACCTGGAAGCGTCGTTGCTGGGCCGGGTAGAGGAAGTCATCGATTTCCTCACCGTGCCCTGAAGGGCGGACTTGGGCCCAAGAGCCAGTATTCTGGTACTGCAGCGCCCTGCTCAGTAAAGGCGCTGCGCATCGCGCCAATATTTGTAGCCAGCACCACTTGCACCTCCGAAGGAACAGACTGTGGCAGAAAACGCACGTGATCACAGGGACGGCCAGGGCCGCTCCGAGTACCATGGCGTCCCCGCCAACGCCCTGCCGCTGACGGCCGGCGAAGACCGCCAGTGGGCCACGCTGGCGCACTTTGGCGGCATCCTGGGGTGCATTCCCTCGCTGCTGATCTACCTGATCTTCCGTGACCGCGGGCCGTTTACCGCCCAGGAATCCAAGGAAGCGCTGAACTTCAGCCTGCCGCCCACCATCGCCGCCGTCCTGGCCAACATCCTGGTGTTCATCCCCTATGTGGGAAACATTTTCGCGGTCATTGCCACTTTGATCTGGGTAGCTCTCACCTGCTTCTCCGTGGCGGCAGGAATCCATGTCAACAAGGGCCAGCCGCACCGCTACCAGTACAACCTGCGCTGGATTAAGTAGCCGGGCCTGCCTTAGTCGGGCAGGATGCGGCGTACCACTGCGTCCGCCAGGAGCCTGCCTTTGAGCGTGAGGACCAGGCGTCCCCGGAATGCTGCGGGAGGGTCCACCAGGCCATCCGCGATCAGCCCGGCCACCTCGTGGCGTCCCCCGGGGCTGAGCGTTGAAACCTCGAGCCCTGACTGCAGGCGTGCCTCAAGCATCACCCGCTCCAGGGTCCTGGTTTCGGCATCCAGGGTTTCCCTGCCCGCGGCAGGCGACAGCCCTTGCGACAGCCGGTTCGCGTAGGCGGACGGATGCTTGACGTTCCACCAGCGCACCCCGCCAACGTGCGAGTGGGCACCGGGTCCAATCCCCCACCAGTCATCGCCGCGCCAGTACGCCAGGTTGTGGCGGCACGCCTGCTCCGGTGTCCGCGCCCAGTTGCTGACCTCGTACCAGCCCAGGCCGGCTTCGGTGATCAGCTCGTCGGCGAGCTCGTACTTGTCGGCGTGGTCGTCGTCGTCAATTCCCGGGACCTCGCCGCGGCGCATCTGTGCGGCCAGCTTGGTGCCTTCCTCCACGATCAGGGCGTACGCGCTGATATGGTCCGGCTGGTAGGACAGCGCCGTCTCCAGGGAGTGGCGCCAGTCAGCCAGCGACTCCCCGGGGGTGCCGTAGATCAGGTCCAGGCTAACGGCCAGTCCCGCCTCGCGTGCCCACTGCACCACCTGCGGGACCCTGCTCGGGGTGTGCGTGCGGTCCAGGACCTTGAGAACGTGCGGAACTGCGGACTGCATGCCAAACGAAACCCGAGTGAAGCCCGCGTCCTTGAGGACGGCAAGGGATTCGCGCGTGACCGAATCCGGATTGGCTTCGGTGGTCACTTCGGCGCCGTCCTCGATCCCCCACTGCCCGATGGCGGCGCGAAGGATCATGGCGAGGTCATCTGCGGGCAGCAGCGTGGGGGTACCGCCGCCGAAGAACACGGTGCCCAGCTTCCGGTCCGGCACTCCGGAACGCGCCAGCACCGTGGCCGCCAGCGCCACTTCCGACACCGCGGTCCGGGCGTAGGCGTCCTGAGACGCGCCGCCGCCCAGTTCCGTCGCGGTATAGGTGTTGAAGTCGCAGTAGCCGCAGCGTACAGCGCAGAACGGGATGTGCACGTACAGGCCGAATGCCCGGACGGCCGCACCGTCTGCTGCCTGGGCAGGCAGCAGACCGTCCGACGGCGCCGGGTCGCCGAGGGGAAGTACGCTGGGCATCAGCGGGTCCCCCACTGCGTGGTGGTCACTTCTTCTTGGCCTTGTCCTTTGATTCGTCGGTGGTGAGGGCGGCGATGAACGCCTCCTGCGGCACCTCCACCGTGCCCACCATCTTCATGCGCTTCTTGCCTTCTTTTTGCTTCTCCAGCAGCTTGCGCTTACGCGAGATGTCGCCGCCGTAGCACTTCGCCAGTACGTCCTTGCGGATGGCCCGGATGCTTTCGCGGGCGATGATCCTGGAACCGATGGCTGCCTGGATGGGCACCTCGAACTGCTGGCGCGGGATGAGTTCGCGGAGCTTGCCGGTCATCATCACGCCATAGGAGTAGGCCTTGTCCCTGTGCGTGATGGCGCTGAAGGCATCCACCTGTTCGCCCTGGAGCATGATGTCGACCTTCACCAGGTCGGCAACCTGCTCACCGTCGGCTTTCCAGTCCAGGGAGCCGTAGCCCCGGGTCTTGGACTTCAGGATGTCGAAGAAGTCGAAGACGATCTCTGCCAGCGGCAGGCGGTAGCGGATTTCCACCCGGTCCTCGGACAGGTAGTCCATGCCGCCCATGACGCCGCGGCGGGACTGGCACAGTTCCATGATGGCGCCCACGAATTCGTTGGGGGCCAGGATGGTGGCGGAGACCATGGGTTCGCGCACCTCCGCGATCTTGCCGGTGGGGTACTCGCTGGGGTTGGTCACCCGGACCACCTTCTTGTCCTCCAGCGTCACTTCGTATTCCACGTTCGGTGCGGTGGAGATGAGGTCGAGGTTGTATTCGCGTTCCAGGCGTTCGCGGGTGATCTCAAGGTGCAGCAGACCCAGGAAGCCCACCCGGAAACCGAAGCCCAGCGCGGCCGACGTCTCGGGTTCGTACACCAGCGCGGCGTCATTGAGCATGAGCTTTTCGAGGGCGTCACGGAGTACCGGGTAATCGGCACCATCGAGCGGGTACAGGCCGGAAAACACCATGGGCTTGGCGTCAGCGTAACCGGGGAGCGACTGGGCGGCCGGCTTGGCCAGGTTGGTGACGGTGTCGCCCACCTTGGACTGGCGGACGTCCTTCACGCCGGTGATCAGGTAGCCCACTTCGCCGACCCCCAGGCCCTTGGAGGGGGTGGGTTCCGGGGAGCTGACACCAATTTCCAGGAGCTCGTGGGAGGCCCTGGTGGACATCATCTGGATGCGCTCACGCGGGTGGAGCATGCCGTCCACCACGCGTACATACGTCACCACGCCGCGGTAGGTGTCGTAGACCGAGTCGAAGATCATGGCCCTGGCCGGCGCGTTTGGGTCGCCCTCCGGCGCGGGCAGGTCGCGGACAATCTTGTCCAGGAGCGCTTCGACGCCTACGCCGGTCTTGCCGGACACGCGCAGCACGTCCTCCGGATCGCCGCCAATGAGGCTGGCCAGCTCGGCCGCGTACTTTTCGGGCTGCGCCGCCGGAAGGTCGATCTTGTTCAATACCGGGATGATGGTGAGGTTGTTCTCCATGGCCAGGTACAGGTTCGCGAGCGTCTGGGCTTCAATGCCCTGAGCCGCGTCCACCAGCAGGATTGCGCCCTCGCAGGCAGCGAGTGACCGGGACACTTCGTAAGTGAAGTCCACGTGGCCGGGGGTGTCGATCATGTTCAGTGCATAACTGACGCCGTCCACTTCCCACGGCATGCGGACGGCCTGGGACTTGATGGTGATGCCACGTTCGCGCTCTATGTCCATCCGGTCCAGGTACTGGGCCTTCATGTCGCGCGCCTGGACCACCCCGGTGGACTGCAGCATCCGGTCAGCCAGGGTGGACTTGCCGTGGTCAATGTGCGCGATGATGCAAAAGTTCCGAATGATGGCCGGATCTGTCGCGGCGGGCACCGGTGCGGTGCGGGCCATGGGAGACACGCAGGGTCCTTACTGTTGGCATTTCTGCAGCCACCAGGCAGGCACACCAAAGGCGTCCGCGGAACAGCTGCACATATCGAACATCCAGTGTCCCACGTCCGGGCCCCCCGCACCGCATCCTGACCGGCCTGTAAACGGCGTTTCGGCTGTACAGCCTGGCCGATAGGCTGTCTGGATGGCTATAGACCTCCGCTCCCTGGAAAACGCCGTCCGCCGTGGTCTGCGCCTGCTGCGCAGAGGCGACCCTGCGCCGCCGTTGCCGGGCAGAAGCCCGGGGCGACGCCGCGGCGGCAAGCGTCCCTCGCCTGCCGCCGGTGTTCCCGCCGGGACGGATGCGTACCCCGGTGATTACCGGGGCCGCTTCAGGGTGCACTACGCACCGCATCCCGACGGCGACCCCGATCCGGGCGAAGTGGTGTGGGCCTGGGTTCCCTACGAGGAGGACCATGGCCGGGGGAAGGACAGGCCGGTGCTGCTGGTGGGGCATAACGGCCCGTTCCTCCTGGGGCTGATGCTGACCAGCAAGGACAGGGTTCCTGCGGGTTCCACGTCCGAAGGGTACGTCGACCTTGGGGCCGGGGACTGGGACAAACAGGGCAGGCCAAGCGAGGTACGCCTGGACCGCATCCTGCAAATCCGTCCGGACAGCATCCGGCGGGAAGGCGCAGTGCTTGACAAGGCCCGCTTTGAAAAAGTGGCCTCCGGGCTGCGCCGGCGACACGACTGGACCTGACCACCCAAAATGGCCAGTGCCGCCGCTGACCTGCTATTCTTTATTGCTGTGTGTCCGTGCAGGTCGACGGTCACTGATGGCTGGCCGCCATAGGTATCCCCACGCCGCTCAGTCAAGGCCAGCCTGAAAGCCCTCTAGACCATTTCCGCATTACAAAGAGAGTTCACACGTGGCGAATATCAAGTCCCAGAAGAAGCGCATCCTGACCAACGAGAAGGCCCGCCTGCGCAACAACGCAGTCAAGTCCGAGCTGAAGACGGCCATCCGCGCCGTCAACACCGCCGTTGGGTCTGCTGACAAGGAAGCTGCTACTACTGCGCTCGTTTCTGCCAGCCGTAAGCTGGACAAGGCTGTCAGCAAGGGTGTTCTGCACAAGAACAACGCAGCGAACCGTAAGTCGGCGATCTCCAAGAAGGTCAACGCACTCTAAGGTTTCCAGTTCCCACGAACTGATGGTGTGGCCGGTACTCTCGGGTACCGGCCACACCCCTTTAAGCGAGCCTGGCCGGGGACGCGCGGCAGCACGCCGTCGAACTTAACCAAATCCTTGGCCCGGGCGTGCTGGAGCAGCGCGCAAATGCAGCAGGAACTGATGGTGGGTTGAAGGGGCTACCTGCCCTGGACCGACATGGCGATCACTGTCACGGCGTGCTCGACGGCGTACACAGGATCGCGGGAGAGCCCCTTCACCTGCGCGTCAGCCTCCGCCGTGGCCTGGATGGACCGCACCAGGCCTTCAGGGGTCCAGCGCCGGACGTCCCGCTGCGCCTGCTCCACCAGCCAGGGCTGCATCCCGAGTTCAGCGGCAATCTGCGCGGACGATCCGGACGCGCCTGCCACCCGCGCCACTGTCCGCAGCTTCGATGCAAGGGCAGCAACCAGGGGCACCGGGTCAGCACCGGTGGCAAGGGCGTGTCGCAGCGTCGATAACGCCACCGGGGCGTTTCCTGCCATTGCGGCATCGGCCACCTTGAACGCCGTGGCTTCGATCCGGCCGCCGTAGTATTTGTCCACAGTGTCGGTGGTTACGGTGCTCCCCGCGTCTGCGATCAGTTGGGCGCAGGCGGCGGCGAGTTCTGACAAGTCCGCTCCCACGGCATTCACCAGCGCCTGCACGGCGTCCTGGTTGATGCGGCGTCCGGCTGCCCTGAACTCCGACGTGACGAACGAAACCTTGTCCGCGTCCTTCTTCAGCGGCTGGCAGTCGACCACCGGCCAGCCGTCCTTCCTGACCGCGTCGAGGAGCTTCTTGCCGCGTGCTCCGCCGGCGTGGCGGAGCACGACGACGGCGTCCTGTTCCGGCTGCTGCAGGTAACGGAGGGCGTCCGCAAGGAAGGCGTCATTCATCCCCTCCACAGCTTCCACTTCGATGAGTTTGCTCTCACCGAACAGTGACGGGCTCACCTGCATGGCCAGGGTGCCGGCCTCGTACCCGGCCGCGTTGATGCGGCTCAATTCCACGTCCGGCGCGGCGGCCCTGACCTGGGACCGGATCCTGTCCATGGCCCTGATACCCAGGTACTCCTCCGGACCACTCACCAACACGATCTGGGCCGGGGCTATGTCCCGCCAGGAGGCTGTGTTCGATGCCGGGGAGCGGGTTGCTCGCTTTTGCGCAGCGGCCATCGAAGGTCCCTTCCGGAGGTTTTATTGCGATATCCCAGCCTGCCACGTCTGCGCCCGGGGTCCAAGCCCAGGACGCGGTGGAACCGTTGGAGCCGCAGCTCCAGCTTCCCAATCAGCGCCACCGTGCAGGCGTGCGCCTTCCGGACCCTGCGGATGAGCTGCAGGGGCCGGGCAGCCGCCCATACCCCGGCAAATGTCAGCATCGACAGCAGCACCATGGACAGCAGCCCGGGCATTCCTTCGGGCCAGGGAAGCGCAGATCCCGGCAGCTGCGCCGCGAACCTGGCTGTGGCGGCGACGCCTGCGCTGAACGTTCCCGCCACGGCTATGAGCGCCGTGGCCGCCCACGGCAGCAGGACCAGCAGTGGCACGGCTGCCGTTCCCAGCAAGGTCACGGGGGCAACCAGCGGGGACACTACAACATTGGCCGCCAGCGAGTAGGTTGCGAACTGGGGCTGCAGGAGGACAATGACCGGTCCGCACAACAGCTGGGCGGCCAGCGGGACTGCAACCGCGGCAGCCAGCCACCGCGGAACTGCCACCGGAATCCAGTCAATGATGCGTCGACCGAGGAGTATGATCCCCAGCGTGGCCAGTACGGACAGCAGGAATCCGAAGCTCGTGCCAAGGGCCGGCTCCACCAGCAGGAGCCCAATGACAGCGAGGCAAAGGAAGCTCAACCCGCGTCCTGAACGTCCACCGGCCAGGGCGGCCACCCCAATGGCCCCCATCAGCGCGGCACGCAGCACGCTGGCGTCGGGACCCACCAGGACCACGAACAGGGCCAGTCCGGCAAGGGCGGCGGCTGCTGCAGGGGCGCGGGGCAGCCGGAACCGCCGGCACAGCAGGAGCAACGCCCCCAGTACCAAGCTGCAGTTTGCCCCGCTGACCGCTGTCAGATGGGTCATGCCCACGGCCTTCATCGCGTTGTTCAGTCCCTCGTCGAGCGCACTGGTATCACCGGTCACCATTCCCGGAAGAAGTCCCCGCGCATCAGCGGCCAGGAAATCCGATGCCGAAACGAACCGCGCGCGGAGTTCCCGCGCCGAGCCTTCCAACAGGGAGCCGCCCGTCGCCCTGCCCGGAGCCGTCGAAGCAGCCAGCGTTCCTGCCTCCTGCTCGCCGGGGTCTGCCGGCCTCAGCTTGCCCGCTGCGCGCAGGGTCTGGCCAGGCACCACACTGCCCCAGCCCTGACCACCCATGACCACGATCCGGGCCCGTGTCCGCACCAGGACCCCGCCCGTGGTCACTTCCTGCGTCCATACCGGCACTGACCAACGCCCCGCGGGTCCTCCACCGCCGGCAATGGCGCGCGGGTTTCCCGCCACCTCAACGACGGCGACCGCTGACTTGCCGGCGGCGATGGCCCCGGCAAGGGGCCCATCGAACCGCTGGCTGGACGCTGTTGCCGAATGGGCTGCGGCCGCAGCTGCCAGGACCAGGGACACGCCCAGCGCGGCGGAAAAGCTCCGTCCCGGGGCCTTGCATGTCCCCGGCCCTGCCGGGCGGCCGGCGGCGGCACGCGCTTTTCGCGTCCGTCCGCCCTTCGCCGCGCGGGCCAGGAAGAGGCCACCGAGCGCCGCCAGTGCGAAGCACAGGGCGGCCAGGGCCGCGGGCGCAAGCCAGAGCCCGGATACTGCGGCGGTCCACACCAACGCCGCCGGAAGCGCGAGGCGGAGGTCAGTGCGGCGCCGGGGTCCGACGCAACTGGAATCAGCTTCTTCCTGGACGCTGCCACTACCCGCTAACCGCTGGCGAACGTGGCCCACGACCTCCGCCCAGTACGCGTGAATGGCCCGCCGGTGGCGCGCCGGAATTAGCAGGCGCGGCCCGGTTCGGGGACGCGAAGTTCCGGAAGGTGTCGCTGCTCCCGGAGCTTCCCCGGTTCCTGCAGAGGGCAGCCCCTTCGGTTCTGGATCCGCACCCCTCACCGCAGATTCGACGAACCGGTTCCAGGGACTGTGACGTCCTTGTGCGCCGCTGTGATCCGTCGTGCGCGCACCCCCGCCTCTGGTGACTGGTTTCGCTGCCATCGGCCCGGCCTACACCGTCACCAGGGGCAGCAAAGCCTCAAGCATCTTGGGGCCGACGCCGTCCACCGCGTCCAACTCTTCGACGCTCTTGAACGCACCGTGTTCCTTGCGCCATTCCACGATCCGCTGGGCCAGCACCGGCCCGACTTTTGGCAGCGTGTCCAGCTCCGCAGCATCCGCGGTATTGAGGTTGATCTTTCCACCGATAGTGCCGTGTACCCCCTGCTGGCCTGTCCCGCTCAAACCAGTACCAGCTGAACCGGAGACATCTGGCGGTACGGATATCGGCTCCCCGTGCCGGGCAACGTAGATTTTCTGCCCGTCCTCCACCATGAGTGCCAGGTTCAACCGATTAACGTCGGCGTCCGGCATGGCACCGCCTGCAGCAGCAATGGCGTCATCAACCCGACTGCCCTGCTGCAGCCGGATGACTCCCGGCTTGGCGACGGCTCCGGCCACGTGGACCACCAGCAGCCCCGTAGGTGTGGCCTCGCCTTGCCCACGATCTGGACCCGAGGGAGGTCCCGGAGTACTGTCCGCTGCGGGCCCTTCACTTGGCGCCGCGGCGTGTCCACCGGAACTGGCCCCGCCAAGGGGCAGGACCTCCGGGATGGCGGCACCCGCCTGCCACCAAAACCAGACCCCGGCCACCACCGCCAGTGCACCCAACAGCGCGGCGACGCGGGACCCCACCCGCCACCGGAGCGAAGGGGCCCCACCGGAACTACTCCCGCTTTCAGCTCCGGCGGCATCGCCGGCACCGCCGTACTCAAAACCGTCAAGGCCGTCCTCCAAAAGCCCGGGGCGTGACTCCCCCAAGGTCGCCTGGAGCCGAGCCCTCGCATGGCGCGCCCCCTGACCTGCTGCTCCAGCATCCCGGCGTGACATGGCTCCACCCTAGGAAATGCTGCCTGCTGCCCGGCAGACGCCAAACGCCCTATGTGGAAAGGTTCGCGGCACAGACGTGGCTGCTGAAAACACCTTGTTCAGCGTTCCAGGCACTACCCGGAAACTGAAAAGAAACTCTTCGGGTCGTCGGTACCCAGAAGGTCATGGTGGAAGGCGATGGCGTCGACCGGCCGGGTCTCCACGAACAACACAGCCACAACCCGGCGTCACCGTATCCTGCCGCTGAAGCCAACGCAGATGGACAACTCAACCCCTCTGGCGGTAGCCGCGCGCCCAGATGACCTCGGCTATACCGCCCAGGGCCAGCGGAAACGCCACGACGGCGGCGAGGTGTCGCAACATGCTCTGCGGGCTCGCCAGTGCCGCCCAACCCACCAGGATTCCAGGCAGCCCCACGCAGACCGTAACCCACACTGTGTTGCCGCGAGGTGCGACCATGCGGCGGCCGCGAGGGACAGCGCACACCCGGCGTCGATGAAGAGCCCACCGATCCTGGCGTCTTCGAGCATGGCTGGTGTCGGTGACCAGATGAAGAACAGCGTCCTCGCCAGGCCGATGCCTATCAGGACAATCGAGGAAAGCAGGAGCAGGACCCAGGCGATGGTCCCGGTCCAACGCCGACTTGCCCTGGATACCCCCTTCACCCGAGTCAGCCGATAAGCATTGGTCAGTCACGGTGCGCTCCCCCATCCGGCCGGCTGGACCACCTGCCCACGATGACCGCAAGGACGCCCAGCCCTGCGTGGGCGGCCAGGACCGCCGGAAGGGAGCTGATCTGGGCTGGAGGACACCCGGGAAGAGCCGCTTCCAGCCTGGCCGCCAGGCTCTCCGCCTCTTCCGGGTTGCCAAAGTGGTGTACGGCCAGGCACACGGAATCATCCAGACGCGGCGCGGCCGCCGCCACCACGATCTCCTCGAGCCGCGCCACGGCCCTGGCAGCTGAACGCACTTTTTCCAGCGGGACGATCCTGCCGCCGTCGACTGCCAGGATCGGTTTGATGGCGAGCATGGTGCCCAGGAGCGACGCCGCCGCCCCGATCCGTCCGCCGCGCCGCAATTGTTCCAGGCTGGGCACGTAGAAGAAGACCTTGGTACGTTTCGCCTGGGCCGCCGCCGCGGCGGCGACAGCGGCTCGGTCGGCCCCGGCTGACGCTGCCTCCACCGCAGCCTGCACCGCCATCCCCTGCGCCATGCCGACGGTTTCCGTGTCCACCACTTCCACCGGAATTCCCACCCTGGCCGCTGCCAGCCGCGCTGCATCGACGGTGCCGGACAGTTCGCCCGAAATGTGGACAGAAACGATCCCTTCAAATCCCCGGAGCTCGGCAGCGCGGTAGGCCTGCTCGAACTGCCCCGGTGACGGCCTGGACGTTTTGACCGGCGTCCCCGCCGCAAGTGCCACGGCGATGGTCTCCAGGATGTCGTCTTCGCCCTCGCCGTAGATTTCCTCGCCCACCATGACGGGCATCGGCGTCACGGTGAGGATCCCGTCCCACGGAAGTCCGCTGACATAGTGCGCCGGCAGGGCGGCAGCTGAGTCGGTGACGACGGCGGTGCGCACCACGGCAGCGCCTCCGCCTGCACGCCTGGTCCCCGGCCGGGCAGCGGGACGGAGCCCCGAAAGGCGTGCACGTACCCACGGCCACGCGGCGGCGCTACTGTCGGGCAAGGGGCCTCCTGGAGACGGTGTCCGGCTCAGGCAGCACCGGCCGCCGGGAATTTCCCGGCGGCCGGTACGTTACTGCGGGTGCAGCAGCTATGCCGGAACGATGTTGACCAGCTTAGGGGCACGGACAATCACGGTGCGGATGCCCCGGCCGTCCAGGGCACGCTGGACGTTCTCCGATGCCAGGGCCAGCTCGCGCAACTGGTCCTCCGAGACGTCCGGGGATACCTCCAGCCGGTCGCGGACTTTGCCCTGCACCTGGACGACTGCGGTCACCGTGTCCTGGACCAGGAGCGCGGGATCGTGGGCCGGCCAGCCTGCATTCGCTACCGACGCCGGGTGGCCCAGCAGGTTCCACATGTCCTCGGCGGTGTAGGGCGCGAAAAGGCTGAGGATGACGGCGACAGCCTCTGAAGCTTCACGGACGGCGGGGTCGGCCCCACCCGCACCGGTGTCGATCGCCTTACGGGTGGCGTTGACCAGCTCCATCAGCTTGGCCACCACCACGTTGAACTTGTTGGCGTCCAGCAGCTCAGCAGCGTCGGCGATGGTGCGGTGCGTTACCGACCGCAGTGCGCGGTCGCCGGTGGTGGCGTCCACCCCGGGCTCGGTGGCCACGTCCTGGGCCAGGCGCCAGGCACGGGCAAGGAACTTCGCGGAGCCCGACGGCGAGACGTCAGCCCAGTCGACGTCGTCCTCGGGCGGAGAGGCAAAGATCATGGTCAGGCGTACAGCGTCCACACCGTACTTGTCGAGCTGCTCGCCGAGGTCCACGCCGTTGCCCAGCGACTTGCTCATGGCTTTGCCGCCGTTGAGGACCTGCCCCTGGTTCAGGAGTGCGCTGAACGGTTCGTCGGCATCGATCATGCCCAGGTCGTGGATGACTTTGGTGAAGAAGCGGGCGTAGAGGAGGTGGAGGATGGCGTGCTCCACACCGCCGACGTACTGGCCCACCGGCATCCAGTCGTTGATCTTCTCCGGGTCGAAGGGTCCCTCGGTGTAGTGCGGAGAGACGAAGCGCAGGAAGTACCAGGAGGAGTCGACGAAGGTGTCCATGGTGTCGGTGTCCCGCTTGGCCGGGCCATGGCAGGAGGGGCATTCCACGTTGACCCAGGACTCGGCCGCAGCCAGCGGTGAGGTGCCTTTCGGGGACAGGTCCTCGCCGCGCAGGTCAGCGGGCAAGGTCACCGGCAGTTCCTCATCGGGAACGGGGACTTCGCCGCAGGACGGGCAGTGGATGATGGGGATGGGGGTGCCCCAGAACCGCTGGCGGCTCAGCAGCCAGTCGCGGAGCCGGAAGTTCACAAACTTCTCGCCGGTGCCCTGCTGCTCCAGCATTGCGATTGCGGCCGGAATGGCCTCAGCCTTCGGGAGCCCATCGAGGCTCCCGGAGTTGATCAGGGTGCCCTCCCCCGCAGTGGCCGTTCCTGAAACAGCGGGATCCTCTTCGCCGGTGTCCAGGACAGCGCGCACAGGCAGGTCGAACGTGCGGGCAAAGTCAAGGTCGCGCTGGTCGTGGGCTGGAACGGCCATGATGGCGCCCGTGCCGTAATCCGCCAGGACGTAGTCGGCGGCCCAAACAGGCAGCTTCTCTCCGTTCAGCGGGTTGATGGCGTAGCGTCCGGTGAAGACGCCGGTCTTTTCGCGCTCAGTGGATTGGCGTTCGATCTCAGAGAGCGCCTTAACCCGTTCCCGGTACTCGTCCAGGGCAGCGGCATGCTCCTCCGTGACAAGTTCGACGGCGAGCGGCGCGTCAGCGGCAACGACGAAGAAGGTTGCCCCGTACAGGGTGTCCGGGCGGGTTGTGAAGACCGTGACGTCCTTGGCGGGCTTCCCGCCGTCGGCCTCGATGACGAAGTTGACGTGCGCACCCTCGGACCGGCCGATCCAGTTCTTCTGCATGGCCAGGACGCGCTCGGGCCAGTGGCCACGGAGCTCGTCCATGTCGTTCAGCAGGCGGTCCGCATAGTCAGTGATTTTGAAGTACCACTGGTTGAGTGACTTCTTGGTGACGGTGGTGCCGCAGCGCTCGCACGCACCGTTGACAACCTGCTCGTTGGCCAGGACGGTCTGGTCCTTGGGGCACCAGTTGACCGGCGAGTTCTTCCGGTACGCCAGGCCGCGTTCGTAGAAGCGCTTGAACAGCCACTGGGTCCAGCGGTAGTACTCGGGATCGGAGGTGTGCAGGCGCCGCGACCAGTCGGCAGATATGGCGTACCGCTTGAAGGATGCCGCCTGGGTGTCAATGTTGGCGTAGGTCCACTCGCTGGGGTGGGCGTTGCGTTTGATCGCCGCGTTTTCGGCGGGCAAGCCAAAGGAGTCCCAGCCGATCGGGTGCAGGACGTCATAGCCCTGCTGGCGCAGGTAGCGGGCCACCACATCGCCCATGGCGAATGCTTCGGCGTGCCCCATGTGCAGGTCGCCTGACGGATACGGGAACATGTCAAGTACGTAGCGGCGTTCCCGGGACCCGTCGTCCACCGGGGTGAAGACCTTCAGGTCTTCCCACACCTGGGGCCATTTGGCCTCCATGGCGGTGAAACTGTATGCGCCCTCGTCAGGCTCCGCCGATACTGCTGTTGTTCCGGTCTCTGTCTCCGGCTGAACGCCCACTGCTGCCCTCTTCTTTTCTGTTACGGCATCTGTGCTGCCATAACGGCCTGATCCTCCTGCTTCCGGCCCGGCACCATGCCCCGGACACACAAAAGCCCCTCTCCATGGAGGGGCTGCCGCTCAGCTATCCGATTTTCGGAGCCGGCGGCTAACTAAGCAGAAGGATCGCACGCATGGATCTACTTTAGCGCACCCGCACGTCGCCCGTGTCAGCACAGCCCCGCGGCCCGTTGCGCCGCCCCAAACAAACGCGCATGATCGTTGCACAACGTTGGGAGGCGGCGGAAATGTCGGATGAAGCAACGGGTGGCCTCCCCGAAGGGGCGCCGCTCTCCCTCTGGGTGGCAACCGCCGGCGCCACGGACTTCCCGGAACTGCGCGGCACCGTGGAGGTGGACGTGGCAGTGATCGGGGGTGGGATTGCCGGGCTGACGGCAGCACTGGCGCTCAAGCGTTCGGGCCGCTCGGTGGCTGTGCTGGACGCCGGCCGCATTGGTACGGGTGTCACCGGCCACACCACGGGCAAAGTCACGTCCCTGCACCGCCTGGCCTACACCGCCCTGGAAGACAGCCATGGCACGTCCGCAGCCGAAACCTATGGGCTCGCCAACCAGGCTGCCGTGGAACACATCGCCGAAGTGGTGGCGGACGAAAACCTCGACTGCGGGTTCCGCCGGGTTGCGAATTACACCTTCGCAAGCAGTGAGGACACGCTGCCGCTGTTACGGTCAGAAGCCGCGCTTGCCGCCAGGCTCGGCCTCCCCGCCGCGTTCACCGCCGACGTACCCCTGCCGTTCGCGGTGCCCGGCGCCGTCCGGTTTGACGGCCAGGCCCAGATTCATGCCGTCCAGTACCTCCAGGGACTGGCCGCCGCAGTGGACGGCGGCGGCAGCTTCGTCTTCGAAGGGACGCGTGCCATTGCATTGCAGGAGGGGACGCCGGTCAAGGTGACCGCAGGAAACGGAACAGTGCTGGCAGGCGATGCCATTGTGGCGACGAATGTTCCCTTCGGAGACCGTGGCCGGTTCGCAGCACTGTGCCAGCCGCACCGCTCCTACATTGTTGCCGCGCCGGTGGACACCCCTCCCATGGATGCCACCTTCATCAGTGCCGATGAGCCCATGCGCTCATTACTGACCGTGCGGCTGAACGGGGTGACGTACCTGCTGGTCGGCGGTGAGGGGCACCCGGCCGGCGAACAGCTGGATCCGGCGCCGCGCCACGCCAGCCTCGCCGCATATGCACGCAGCCGCTTCGGGGCCGGGAGCGCGGCATACCGCTGGTCCACCCAGGACGCCATGCCGCAGGACGGCCTGCCCTACGCCGGGCCACTCAACCCGGACAGCCGGCACGCCTTCGTCATCACGGGGCTTCGCAAATGGGGCCTGACGAACGGAACGGCCGCCGCCCTGATGCTGGCGGACCTGCTCAATGGCACTCCGAACGACTGGGCGCCCTTGTTTGACAGCAACCGCACGCCGCGGACCGGAAGCGGGGCCGGCCCAGCAGGCGCCCCGGCAGCAGGGGCCGGGCCCAACGTTCCCCAGGCCGACCAGGACCGGCGGATAGCGGACCTGGGTCCTGGCGACGGAACGGTGCTCGAGACCGCCGGGACCAGCACGGCGTGCTTCAGGGATGACGGGGGAAACCTTCACACGCTATCAGCGATCTGCACCCATCTGGGCTGCACTGTGGGCTTCAACCGGGGAGAGCGTACATGGGATTGCCCCTGCCATGGCTCCCGGTTCGATGTGGAGGGCAGGGTCATCCAGGGGCCCGCCACCGAGGATCTGCCGCCGCGCCCCGCACCCTGACGGGCTGGCATGACACGGCAGGGCCGCCCGCCGGAATCGGCAGGCGGCCCCGTAACGGTTGGACCTACCGCACGTCCTCGTCGACCCAGTCCATGGACTTGGTGACGGCCTTCTTCCAGAGCCGCATCTGGCGCTCCTGCTCGGCTTTGTCCATCTGCGGCTCCCAGCGCTTGTCCTCTGACCAGTTGGCCGAGCACTCACCCAGATCCTTCCAGAACCCGACGGCCAGGCCTGCCGCGTAGGCAGCCCCCAACGCGGTGGTCTCGATGACCTTCGGGCGGATGACCGGGACGCCCAGGATGTCCGCCTGGAACTGCATGAGGGCGTCATTGGCCACCATGCCGCCGTCGACCTTCAACTCGCTCAGCGGCACGCCGGAGTCCGCGTTGACCGCGTCCAGCACCTCGCGGGTCTGGAACGCGGTGGCCTCCAGCGCTGCCCGGGCAATGTGGTTCTTGTTGACGAACCGGGTCAGCCCCACGATCGCTCCGCGGGCGTCCGAGCGCCAATACGGGGCGAAGAGTCCGGAGAACGCCGGGACGATGTACACGCCGCCGTTGTCACTGACCGACGCGGCAAGTGCCTCCACCTCCGGGGCGCTGCTGATCATGCCCAGGTTATCCCGCAGCCACTGGACGAGGGAGCCGGTGACGGCAATGGAGCCTTCGAGGGCGTAGTGCGGCTTGGCGTCGCCGAGCTTGTAGCCAACTGTGGTGAGGAGCCCGTTCTTCGAGTGGACAATTTCCTCGCCCGTGTTGAAGATCAGGAAGCAGCCCGTGCCGTAGGTGTTCTTGGCTTCCCCGGCATCGAAGGCGGCCTGGCCAAAGGTGGCGGCCTGCTGGTCGCCCAGGATGCCCGCCACCGGCGTCTCGCGGAGCAGTTGGGATCCGTGGACCTCGCCGTAGACCTCTGAGGAGGACTTGATCTCCGGCATCATGCTGCGCGGTACGCCGAAGATCCCGAGGATTTCGTCGTCCCACTGCAGCGTTTCGAGGTCCATGAACAGGGTCCTGGAGGCATTGGTGACATCGGTGACGTGGACGCCGCCGTCCACGCCGCCGGTCAGGTTCCACAGGACCCAGGCGTCGGTGTTGCCAAAGACCAGGTCTCCGGCCTCCGCCTTTTCGCGGGCGCCGTCCACGTTGTCCAGGATCCACTTGATCTTGGTGCCGGAGAAATAGGTGGCCAGCGGCAGGCCTACCTTTTGCTTGAAGCGTTCCGCGCCGCCGTCCTTTGCCAGCTGGTCCACGATGTCCTGTGTGCGGGTGTCCTGCCAGACGATGGCGTTGTACACCGGCTTGCCCGTGGTCTTGTCCCACACCACGGCGGTTTCGCGCTGGTTGGTGATACCGACGGCGGCAATATCGTGCCGTGTCAGGTTCGCCTTTGAGAGGGCGGAGCCGATGACCTCACGGGTGTTGTTCCAGATTTCCGAAGCGTCGTGTTCCACCCAGCCGGCCTGCGGAAAGATTTGCTCGTGTTCCATCTGGCCGGAGGAGACAATGGCGCCGCTGTGGTCGAAGATGATGGCTCGGGTACTGGTGGTGCCCTGGTCAATGGCGATTACGTACTGGTTCATGATGACGTCCTTGTCTTATCTGTTGATCTGGTTGCCGGGGGTTTAGGAAGCTGCGGTGATGATGATCGGGGCAATCCTTGCAACGAGGCCCCCGAGGGCGCCGCCGACAAGCGGACCAACCACGGGGATCCAGGAGTAGCCCCAGTCGCTGGGACCCTTGCCGCGGATGGGAAGCACTGCGTGGGCGATGCGGGGTCCGAGGTCGCGCGCAGGGTTGATGGCGTAACCCGTGGGCCCGCCGAGGGACACGCCAATGCCCACAACCAGCAGGGCTACGGCGAGCGGGCCGAGTCCCGAGGGGGTGCCTCCCAAAGTCAGGATGACGAAGACGAGGACAAAAGTACCGATAATCTCGGTTATCAGGTTCCATGGGGTGGAACGGATGGCAGGGCCAGTGGAAAAGGTCCCGAGCTTGCCGGCAGGTTCCGGTTCGTCGTCGAAATGCTGCTTGTAGGCCAGCCAGCAGGCCACGGCGCCCAGGAACGCGCCCAACATTTCGCCGCCGAAGTAAGTCAGGGTGGAGGCGAAGTCCACGGCGACCCCCGGAGCATACTCAGCCTTGCCATTGAGCAGCAGGCCGAGGGTGACGGCGGGATTCAGGTGTGCGCCGGACTTGGCGGCGACAAAGACACCGCAAAAAACAGCGATTCCCCACCCCCACGTGACCATCAGGAAACCACCGTTGTTGCCTTTTGTCCCCCGCAAAGCCACGTTGGCAACGACGCCGCAACCCAACAGGGTCAGCATGCCCGTGCCAAAGACTTCGGAGAGGAAGACTATTCCTAGAGACATCTTTGACTCCTTCTTTGTTTAGTTATCGGTCCTCCGCCGGTGAAGGACCGTTGGGCCGGGACGCTGGCGCGCCCCGGCCGGCTGCCCGGCCTTTAGGAGACCAGGCTGTGCGTTTCCACGCGGTGGGAACGCTGCAGCACGTCCTGGGCGTGCTTGATCTCAGCGGCTCGCGCCGACGCGTCCCACCCGAGCGGGACGGACAGCACCTCCGCCACTTCGTTGAGGAGTTCTCCGGTGACGAGGCCCCGGAAGGCCAGGGAGGTACGCCGGATGAAGACATCCACCAAATGGCCAACCTGCTCATTGGCCGCCATGAACTCCAGTTCGCGCACGCTGAGCTCGCGGGTGGAGCGCAAAGCCTGGTCAGGTCCGGAGCCGAGGTATTCAATGACTGCTTCGGCCCGGGTCCCGTAGCGGGTCAGCAGTCCGGCGGTGCGGTCTGCGTCCCGGTTGGCGGCCATGTGCGCCTTGATCCACTTCTGCACGCCTGCTTCGTCGGCCGGGAAGCCGGCGCCGCCGCCGATGGGGAGCTGCGCCGTCGAAACCTTGCGCTGCCCGCCGAGTTCGGCGAGCACATCGTTGGTCAGGTGCTCGGCAAGGGCGCGGAAGGTGGTCCACTTGCCGCCCACCAGGCTCAGCACGACGGCGCCGCTTCCGTCTGCTCCCGAAGCGCGCCGTTCAATCCGGTAGTCGCGGGAAACGAAGCCCGGCTGGGTGGCGTCATGGCTTGGCAGGGGGCGGACGCCCGAAAACGTGTAGACGATATGGTCCGGCGTTACGTCGATCGAGGGGAAGACGTGGCCGATCAGGTCGAAGAAGTACTGGATTTCTTCATCGGTGCAGACGGCGTCCTCTGACATGTCCGCGTCAACGTCCGTGGTGCCCACCAGCACACGGTCCCCCATAGGGTAGATGAGGACAATTCGGCCGTCCGTGTGCTCGAAAAAGATCTCCCGTCCCCGGCAGGCTGCCAGGAGGCCCGGGTGGTCCAGCACAATGTGGGAGCCCTTGGTGCCGCCCATGAAGGACGACGCCGCGCCCATTGCCTGGTTGGTCAGGTCCACCCACGCCCCCGTGGTGTTCACGATGATGTCTGCCGTGAAGTCGAATTCTTCCCCGGTGAGTTCATCGCGGAGGCGGACTGTGCTGCCCCGGCCGGTCCCCGGGTTGGGAGCCGGAGACATGGACTGCAGC
This sequence comes from Arthrobacter liuii, assembly GCF_014639275.1. GTDB lineage: Bacteria > Actinomycetota > Actinomycetes > Actinomycetales > Micrococcaceae > Arthrobacter > Arthrobacter liuii. The sequence continues at coordinate 316,178 of NZ_BMFW01000003.1, forward strand.
GAGAGGTAGTTGCTGGCCCGGGCCGTGTCACCCTGGGAGCTGGCGCCTTGGGAGCGGCCCGCCTTTTCTCCGTCCTGCAGGACGTCTAGGGTGAGCCGCTCGGGGTTGTGGACGGACGCGTCGAAGTACGTGGCGGTGTACTTGACGTCCGGCCGGAGGGCGGGCAGTTCCTCGAGGGCGGCCTTGTGCGTGCGGAACTGATGCCGCGGGACAGTCCCGCCGTCCCTGGAAAAAGAATCGTAAAGGCTGAGTCCGGCCTTGATGAGGAACGCGCCGCGCTCCTTGGGCTTGCCCTGCTGCTTGTGCGTCAGGAAGCGCAGCGGTGCGGACAGGATGCCGGAGAATGTGCTGAAGATCGGGATGGTTGTCTGCAGCGGCTTGACGTAGTGCGGGGCAATTTTCAGCAGTCGGTTGCGTTCCACCACTGACTCCCGGACCAGGCGGAACTCTCCGTTCTCCAGGTACCGGATGCCGCCGTGGATCATGTGCGAGGACGCACCGCTTGCCCCCTGGCAGTAGTCACCGCGCTCCACCAGCGCGACGTCGACGCCCTGCAGGGCCAGGTCGCGGAACGTGCCCACTCCGTTGATGCCGCCACCCACCACCAGCACTTTGGCGTGCGGACGCCGCCGCAGGTTCTGGACTGCATTTCGCTGGGCCCCTGGCCGGGGCGCAGTTACAGAAGGTTGAACAGTTGAATCCTTGGGTCCCAAAACGACTCCCTTGGGGCTTTGTGCGATGCGGCCGCCGCTGGGTGGACGCCGCCGTTCTGCTCTATTGTTTGGAGAAATGGAAAATGGAGTCAAGCACTATGCACAAACGTGCAGAACGGAAGTGAGATGGCACTTTCCCGGGACCAAGATGCCCTCCGAGCTGCACAAATGTATTACTTGCAGGACCTCACCATGGACGCGATCGCACGGGAGCTGCGCACCTCCCGGTCCACGGTCTCCCGCCTTCTGTCCTCCGCAAGGGAATCGGGCCTGGTGCAGATCCAGATTCGAAACCCCTCGGACACCGGCCCCGAACTGGAGGGCATGATCCGGCGCCGCTACAACCTGGACGTGCATGTGGTTCCCATCCTCGGGACCCTCAATGAAGCCGAAACCCTGGACCGGGTGGCCATGCAGGCGGCACGGACCATCGGACCCGTGGTGGACTCCAATGCGATCATCGGTGTGGCCTGGGGTTCAACGCTCAGCGCGGTGAGCAGGCACCTCACCAGGAAGATCACGCACGACAGCGTCATCGTCCAGCTCAACGGTGCCGGGAACATGCACACCACGGGCATTACCTACGCGAGCGACATCATGCGCAGGTTCGGCAGCGCGTACGGCGCCCGGGTGGAGCAGTTCCCTGTTCCGGCCTTCTTCGACCACGCCGCCACCAAGACAGCCATGTGGAATGAACGCAGCGTGCAGCGCGTCCTGGAACTGCAGGCCAAGATGAGCATCGCCATTTTCGGTGTCGGGTCCGTCCACGCCGACTATCCCAGCCACGTGTACGCCGGCGGATATCTGGACGAGGACGACCTGAACGCCCTGGCCAACTCCGACGTGGTGGGCGACGTTGCCACCGTGTTCTTCCGCGGCGACGGGTCATCAGACGGGATCGTCCTGAACGAACGGTCCACCGGCCCGGCACTTGCCCAGCTCCGGCAGGTGCGCCGCAGGATCTGCGTGGTGTCGGGGGTGTCCAAGATCAACGGCCTGCGTGGCGCGCTGGCCGCGAGGCTCGCCACCGACCTGATCCTCGACGAAGCCACCGCACGCCGCCTGGTCGATTACGAGGGACTGACCAGCTGAAGTGGGTAGAGTCGTTGCCATGAGAACCTCACCCCGGCTCAGCCTGAACAACGGCGTGCTGATAGACCAGCTCGGCTTTGGGCTGTACAAGGTGCCGGCAGCAGACGCGGAAGGGCTGGTGGCCACCGCGCTCGCCGCCGGTTACCGCCATTTCGACACCGCCGCCATGTACGGGAACGAAACCGGCGTGGCGCGGGGCATCAGTTCGCAGCTGGTTGCAGGGACCGGCAGCGGCGGCTCGGGTGAACGGTTCCCGTCCCTGAGCCGGGAGGACGTGTTCATCACCACGAAGGTGTGGAATGACCACCACGGCTACGACGCGACGCTGCGTGCTTTCGATGATTCCATGGTCAACCTGGGACTGGACTACGTGGACATGTACCTCATCCACTGGCCCTGCCCCCGCCGGGGGCTGTTCCCGGAAACCTACCGCGCCATGGAAACGCTCTACCGCGAAGGCAGGGTCCGTGCCATTGGCGTGAGCAACTTCCAACCCGCCCACCTTGACCGCCTGCTTCAAACCTCCGAGGTGGTCCCCGCCGTCAACCAGATCGAACTGCATCCGTGGCTGCAGCAGGAGGAACTGCGCGCCAAGCATGCGGAACTGGGCATCCGGACGGAAGCGTGGAGCCCGCTGGGCCGCGGCCAGGTGCTGGCCGATCCCGCCATCCAGGCCTGCGCGGCCGAGCACGGCAGGACCCCAGCGCAGGTGCTCCTTCGCTGGCACATTCAACTGGGGAATATCGCCATCCCCAAGGCCAGCTCTGAAGCACGCATCAAGGAGAACCTTGACGTCTTCGGCTTTGAGCTTTCCGAACGCGATCTGGCAGCCATCAGTGCGCTGGACCGCGGGCAGCGCACCGGGTCCCATCCGGACAACGTCAACTAGGCCGGCCCATGGATACCGTAAACCCCGGGACCTCCCCTGCCCCGGCGTACCTGAGCGCCGAACTGTCCGCACGCACCTCAGCCTCCACCGTGACAATCGACGGCGGCACGGTGGCCTTCTGGACCTACGAGCCCTTGCTGGAGACGCCGGAGACCCGCACCATCCTTGTTGTCCATGGGTTCCGCGGAGACCACCATGGACTCCTGCGCGTGGCGGACCAACTTCCGGACATGCGGATCATCATGCCGGACCTGCCTGGCTTCGGCAGTTCGGAGGCCTTCGCCCGGGGCCCGCATTCCGTGGAGCGCTACGGGCAGTTCATCGCCGACTTCATGGCTGCCCGGGAGCTGGGGCCGGATACCGTGCTGCTGGGACACTCCTTCGGCTCCATCGTGGCCTCGCACTTCGTGGCCAACAATCCGGACGCCGTGCGTCCCCTGATCCTCATCAACCCCATCGCCGCTCCCGCACTGGAGGGGCCTAAGGGCGCCATGACGCGGCTGGCCGTTCTGTACTACCGGCTCGCAGCAGGGCTGCCCCGCAGGCCGGGCCTGGCGCTGCTGCGCAATCCGCTGATTGTGCGGGTGATGAGCGAGACCATGGCCAAGACCCGCGACCGGGAGCTGAGGGTCTTCATCCACGGCCAGCACCACGCCTACTTCAGTTCCTTCGCCGACCGGGACAGCCTCCTGGAGTCATTCACTGCCTCCGTCAGCAGCCATGTGGCCGAGGTGGCGGGACAGCTGGAGCTGCCCGTGCTGTTGATCGCCGGCGAAAAGGATGAGATCGCCACCCTCCCCAACCAGCACCGCCTCCTGGCGCTGCTTCCGGACGGGGACCTGAAGGTGATTCCCGGCGTCGGACACCTGATCCACTACGAAACGCCTGAGCCCGCCGCCCGCTACATCCGCAGCTTCCTGAAGGACCACCCCGCGTGAAAATTGTCATAGATGCGCGTTTCACCCGTACCGACCATCATGATGGCATCAGCCGTTATGGAGCCAGCCTGATCGCGGCAACAGCGAAGATCGCGGATGTCAGCATGCTGGTCTCCGACGTACGGCAGCTCGCCCTCCTGCCGGACGTTCCCTACACGCTCATCAGCAGCCCGCTTTCGCCGCTGGAGCTGTTCGTCGCCCGGAAGGTCAATGCCATCGGAGCGGACGTGGTGGTGTGCCCCATGCAGACCATGGGCACCTGGGGCCGGAAGTACGGGCTGATCCTGACCCTGCACGACCTCATCTACTACGAACACCCCACTCCCCCGGGATTCCTGCCCGCCCCGGTCAGGCTGCTCTGGCGCCTGTACCATAAGGCGTTCTGGCCGCAGCGGCTGCTCCTCAACCGGGCCGACACTGTGGCCACGATCAGCCGGACCACCGCAGCGCTGATGGCAAAATACCGGCTGACGCGCAGGCCTGTGCGCATCATCGCAAACGCCCCGCAACCGGCGCAGGAGCACCGCAACCCCGCTGACGGTACTGACAAGGCGATCGTCTACATGGGTTCGTTCATGCCCTACAAGAACGTGGAAACCATGGTGGCCGGCATGGCCGGGCTGCCCGGCTATACCCTGCACCTGCTCAGCCGGATCACGCCAGGACGGCGGGCGGAGCTGGAAGGCATGGTGCCCCCGGGGGCCTCCGTGGTGTTCCATGACGGCGTAACGGATGCCGAATATGACGGGCTCCTGCGGCGGGCAACGGCACTGGTCAGCCTGTCCCGGGCCGAGGGGTACGGCCTTCCCCTGGTCGAGGCCATGGCGGTAGGCACCCCGGTGATCGCCAGCGATATTCCCATCTTCCGGGAAGTTGGCGGGGATGCAGCGATTTACGTGGACCCGGAGTCGCCGGAACAGTTCGCGGCCGCCGTGGCGCAGTTGCAGGACGACACGCACTGGCAGGACATCTCCCGCCGCTCCCTTGACCGGGCGGCAGGGTTCAGCTGGGACGAATCGGCTCGTGAACTGGTGGACGCGGCACGGGAAATCATGGCGAAACGACGCCGCTAAGCCCGTTGACCTACAGCACGTCGACACCGTCCAGCCGCAGCTGTACGGGCTCCGTGGCCCGCTTGGCAGCCACGGCGGCGCGGGTCACCCGGAGGGCGCGGACGACGGCGGCCGCCTGGCTGTACGGGAAGAACAGCAGGGTCCGTACGTCCTCGGCTGAGCGCCTGCCGGAGGGGGCTGCGGTGAGCAGCAGCGGCGCGGGCCCGGCGGCGCGCACCGTTATGCCCGCGTGGGCTAGGTCTGCTTCCACGGCACCCGTGTAGTGTTCGACGGCGGCGCGCGGCCCCGTCACCGATGCAATGCGCACCGCCGGGGGTAGCTGCAGTTCCGTCCGGAGGGACAGCTCCCGCTGGGCGTATCCGGCCGGATCCCACCGCAGCAGCGCCCCTGTGGCGGCCGTGTCCGTGGCCGTGACCACCACCAATCCGCCGTCGTGAGCGGGACGGACGAGTGCGGCTGCGTTAAACCAGCGGCGCACGGTGTCTTCGCCGGCGCGGAGGGTTTCGCGGCGCAGGAGGGAATCCCCGTCCAGCAGCAGGGCGGCTGCATACGCGCCGTCCGCAACGGGTTCGGCCCCCACGGTTGCCACCACCAGTGCCTTGCCCGCACCCACCTTTGCCTTCACCTGGTCCCCGGAGGACGTGATGACCGTTTTGCCGGGAAACGCGCGGCCAAGCTCTTCGGCAGTGCGCAGGACTCCGGTGGCCCCTTTTCGAAGCCGGCGCCCGCCGCAGTGCGGGCACTTCCAGTCCGGTGCCGGAGTGGAACACCAGCGGCACTGGGGCAACGCGGAGGTACCGGCCAGCGCCAGGGGCCCCTGGCAGTGCCCGCAGCGGGCGGGTTCGCGGCACGTTTCGCAGACGAGTGAGGGCGCGTAGCCTGCCCTGGCAACCTGGACCAGGACGGGGCCGCGCTCCAGCCCTTCCTTGGCGGCCTGCCACGCAGCGTGCGGCAGTCGGGCGATGGTGGCCAGCGGGTCGCGGCCCTGCTCGAAGCTGTCGGCGGTATTGACCACGCGGGGAACAGTGCTGCGGACGGCGGAGCGGCCGGTTTCAACAGGGACGGCCCAGCCGGCGTCCACCAGCCGCTGGACCTCGGTGCTGCGCGAGTGCCCTGCCAGAAGGCAGGCCGTACTATCCTGCTCTGCCCTCAGGAGCAGGACTTCCCTGGCGTGGGCGTAGGGTGCGCGCTGCTCGATGTGGAGGTCGTCGCCGTCGTCCCAACAGGCAACCAGCCCGAGGTCCTGCACCGGGGCGAAGGCGGCCGAGCGTGTGCCGATGGCGATTTTGGCCCTGCCCGCCAGCAGGCGGAGGAAATTCCGGTACCGGGGCGTGGGGCCGTCGTCCGCAGTGAGCCGGGCTACGGCCTCCGCCGGAACCACGTCCTTGAGCGCATCCTCGAGCCGGTCGAGGTCCCGGTAGTCGGGCACCACCAGCAGGGCACCCCGGCCGGAGGAATAAGTGGCAGCAGCGGCCTGGGCGAGCAGGTCCGGCCAGCCGGCGGGCCCGTATCCCTGCAGGGGGTTGATGACGGCACGCGGGGATCCTCCGCTGGCCAGGTGGCGGAGGAACGCGGCTCCGGTGCGGTACGCGGTCCAGGGCTGAACGCCGGGAGTACCGGAAGTGTTCGGCATGCCTGCCGCCTCCGCGGTGTCCAGTGCGCGGTCCAACGATCCGGGATAACCCTTTTCCAGCCCGGCCACCCGGGGTGGGACTGCGAGGCGGAGGACATCGCTGACCGTGCCCGCGTAGCGTGCAGCGACGGCCGTGGCAAGGTCCCTGACGGCGGGCGTGAGGACCGGAACCGGGGACACAACCTTCGCCAGGGGCAGCAGGGTGTGTCCGGCGTCGGACTCCGCCACCCGTTCAAGGATGAATCCGCTGAGGTCCTGGCCGTTGAACTTGACCTTCACCCTGACGCCGGGCTGGGCTGCCTGGTCCAGCGCAACAGGCACTGCGTAGTCAAAGGGGCGGTCCAGGTGCGGCAGCGAGGACTCGACGAGGACCCGGGCCACCGGGAACCGCTCCGCGATGGCGATGCCGGTGGGCAGCGTACGTGCGGGGAAGCCCTGCAGCAGGGATGGCTGGACGGAACCGTCAGCAACCATGGCGGTTACCTCCGTTCAGCTACCGGGTTGGACACGAACAGCCAAGCACCGGGCACCGACATTGGGCTTCCGGCCTCCGGCGGCAGCGCCACTAGGCGTTGAAGAAGGCCTTCAGGTCGTCCACCCGGTCCAGGCGTTCCCAGGTGAAGTCGGGATCATCACGGCCGAAGTGTCCATGGGCGGCCGTCTTGGCGTAGATGGGCCGCTTCAGGTCCAGGGCGTCGATGATGGCCCGCGGACGAAGGTCGAAGATTTCCGCGATGGCTTCGCTGATCCGGGCTGGATCCACCGTCTCGGTGCCGAACGTCTCCACGTAGGTTCCCACGGGCCGGGCCTGGCCAATGGCGTAGGCGATCTGGATCTCAGCACGCTTGGCCAGTCCCGCGGCCACCACGTTCTTGGCAACCCAGCGCATGGCGTACGCAGCGGAGCGGTCCACCTTGGACGGATCCTTGCCGGAGAAGGCACCGCCGCCGTGGCGTGCCATGCCGCCGTAGGTGTCAACGATGATTTTGCGGCCGGTGAGGCCGGCGTCGCCCACAGGACCGCCAATGACGAACTCACCCGCAGGATTGAGGATGTTCGCTGCGCGGGAGATGTCCAGGTTGGCGGCGGCCAGGACGGGTTCAATGACGACGGCGGCGAGGTCCGCGCGCAGCTGCTCCAGGCTTGCCCCCTCGGCATGCTGGCTGGAGATCACCACGGTTTCCACCGATACGGGGACGTCTTTGTCGTAGCCGACGGTCACCTGGGTCTTGCCGTCCGGGCGGAGGTAGGGCAGCTGGCCGGTCTTGCGGACATCGGTGAGCCGCTCGGAGAGGCGGTGGGCCAGCCAGATGGGCGTCGGCATGTAGGAAGGTGTCTCGTCGCTGGCGTAGCCAAACATCAGGCCCTGGTCGCCGGCACCTTGGAGGTCGTAGTCGTCCTCCTGGCGGCCCTCGCGGGCTTCGAGGGAGTTGAAGACGCCGCCGGCGATGTCGTTGGACTGCTGGCCGATGGAGACAGACACGCCGCAGCGGGCGCCGTCGAACCCGTTGGCCGAAGAGTCATAACCGATTCCCAGGATGGTTTCGCGCACGATCTGCGGGATTTCAACGTAGGCGTCGGTGGTGACCTCGCCGGCCACGTGGACCAGACCGGTGGTGGCCATGGTCTCCACTGCCACACGCGATTCCGGGTCTGCGGCCAGGAGCGCATCCAGGATGGCGTCGCTGATCTGGTCGCAGATCTTGTCCGGATGGCCTTCGGTGACCGACTCGGACGTGAAAAGCCTGAGCGCGGAGGGCGTGGCCCCATGGGTCTGGGGAACGTGCAGCGGTAAAGTCACTCAACTACCTTACTGGTTGGAATCCGTACACCCCGCAGCAGGTGTCATCCGATGTCACCGTGCCCGGCAAACGTGGCCAGGAACACGTCAGGCGCGGGGTGAAACGTGGTTCAGTTCAAAGCTGATGCGGCCGATGATCGCTTCAGAAACCTCAGTCTTGGTTCCCGAGGCCTCCTGTGGTTCGGAGCCGGAGCGCGAGAGGATGACCACCGAGTTGGAGTCCTGCCCGAAGACCTTGTCCGTCCCCACGTGGTTAACCACCAGCAGATCGCAGCCCTTCCGGCGCAGTTTTGCTTCCGCATACGCCAGGACGTCGCCTTGGCTGTCCCCGGTCTCGGCGGCAAAGCCGACGATGAGCTGCCCGGATCCGGCAGGACCGGAGTTGCGCTGTTCCACGAGCTCCTGCAGGATGTCCGGGTTGCGCACCAGGCTGATGACGGGATCTGCGGTGTCGTCCCGCTTTTTGATCTTGGTGTCCGACACTTCTGCCGGGCGGAAGTCGGCAACGGCAGCGGACATGATGACGACGTCGGAGCGGGCAGCGGCGTCCAGCGCGGCTGCCCGGAGTTGCAAGGCGGTCTCCACGCGCACCACCTCAACGCCCGCCGGCGGTGGAACGTCCATATGGGCTGCCAGCAAGCGGACTGTAGCGCCCGCGTTCCGGGCCGCGACCGCCAGTGCCACGCCCTGCTTGCCTGAGGACCGGTTGCCAAGGAAGCGCACGGGGTCCAGCGGCTCGCGCGTTCCGCCGGCACTGATGGTCACGATCCTGCCCGCCAGCGGCAGCTGGTAGTCGGACTGCCCCTGGACCAGGGCCATGGCTGCCTCGAAGATCACCTGCGGTTCCGGGAGCCTGCCCGGCCCGGAGTCTGCGCCCGTCAACCTGCCGGAAGCCGGTTCCAGGACGGCCGCACCCCGGCTGCGGAGCGTTTCAACGTTGGCGCGGGTGGCGGCGTGCTGCCACATTTCCGTGTGCATGGCGGGGGCGAACAGCACTGGCCCGTGGGCCATCAGCAGCGTGTTGGTAAGCAGGTCGCCGGCTTGGCCGGTGGCGGCCTTCGCCAGGAGGTCAGCCGTGGCGGGGGCCACGACCACCAGGTCCGCCTCGTGTCCAAGGCGGACATGGTTGACCAGGTGGACGTCGTCGAAGACGCTGTTGCTGACCGGATTTCCGGACAGTGCCTCCCAGGTGGCGGTCCCAATGAAACGGGTGGACGCCTCCGTGGGAATTACCGTGACGTCATGGCCGGCTTCAGTAAAAAGCCGGAGGAGCGATGCCACCTTGTAGGCGGCGATCCCTCCCCCGACTCCGAGGACTATGCGCACGTGACCTCCGTCAACAGCAAGTCAGTTCAGCGGCAGGACTACTCTGCGGCTTCGATCGGTGTGGAAACCAGTTTGCCTTCGTTGATCTCGCGCAGTGCGATCGAGAGCGACTTCTCGTTCAGCTTGGTGTCAACCAGGGGTCCGACGTATTCGAAGAGGCCCTCGTGCAGCTGGGCGTAGTAGGCATTGATCTGACGAGCGCGCTTGGCACCGAAGATCACCAGGCCGTACTTGGAGTCGGCTGCCTCGAGCAGCGAGTCGATCGGCGGGTTGATGATGCCTTCAAGGTTCGTGGACACGAATTCTCCAAATTCCTAGCGGGCTGACGGTTCCGGCAGGTGTGGATGCGGTGTCAGCCCCATGAGTGAAACAAGCTCGTCCGCTGCCCGGCGGACGTCGTCGTTGATGACGGTGTGGTCGAACTCCGGTTCAGCAGCAAGTTCCAGTTTAGCGGTTTCCAGGCGCCGCTGCTGTTCCTCGGGTGTTTCGGTGCCCCGGCCCACCAGCCGGCGGACCATTTCGTCCCAGGTGGGCGGGGCCAGGAAGACGAACTGGGCGTCCGGAACGGCCGCCTTGACCTGGCGCGCACCCTGCAGGTCAATCTCCAGCAGCACCGAACGGCCCTCCTCGATGGCCCGGTTCACTGTGCTCTTCAAGGTGCCGTAAGTGTTCTCTCCGTGGACAACGGCCCATTCCAGGAGTTCACCCTCGGCGACGAGCTGTTCGAACTCGTCCTTGGTTTTGAAGAAGTAGTGCACGCCGTCCACCTCCCCCGGCCGGGGCGCCCGGGTAGTGGCTGAGACGGAAAGCCAAACCTCGGGGTAGTTGTCACGGATGTATGTGGACACGGTGCCTTTGCCAACAGCCGTCGGACCTGCGAGGACTGTCAGTCCAGGTTTCTTGCTCACGTATTCCTTTTGCCGCAGTTGGGGGAAAGACAGGCGCTGCCTGCCTCAATGCTCGTCTATAAAATCTACCAGCGCCCGGCGCTGGTGCACGCCCAGGCCCCGGACCCTCCGCGACGCAGCAATGCCCAGTTGCTGCATGATCGCAGCGGCCCGCACTTTACCGATGCCGGGAAGGGCCTCGAGCAGTTCCGAAACCCTCATGCGGGCCAGCGCGTCGTCTTCCAGAGCGGCGCTGATGATGTCCGCTGCTGACCTGTCGCCGTGCCGCAGGCTTTCCTTGGCGGCGGCACGGGTGGCCCTGGCTGCTGCCGCCTTGCCCAGGGCGTCGGCCCGTTCCGACGCAGATAAAGGTCGCAGGACCATCTCGGACACCCCCGGAGTCGGCGGATTTCGTCCAAGGGCGGCCGCCCTTGGACCTGTCCTGAAACTACCCTCTGGTGCAGCCCGAATCAATGCATCCAGGCAATTGCAGCCTATTCCCCGCGCAGTCCGTCCAGTGTACGGAGGGCAGCCTCGCGCAGGCCGCGGATCTGCGGTCCCGCCGACAGGATCTCGCGGCTGGACGTTCCCAGGACCAGCGGGTAGGCATCACCGAACGTCGCCCGCAGCCCGGCAGGGGTGGCCCCCTGGGCGCCGAGCCCTGGCGCCAGGATGGGGCCGCGCACGGCAGCCAGGTCCAGGTCCAGGTCCTTCAGGGCGCTGCCAACGGTGGCACCAACCACCAGCCCTACAGATCCCAGGTTTCCTTCGTACCTGGAGTTCTCCGCCGCTGCCGCAGCCGAAATCCTGCGTGCCACTGAGTCTTTGCCGCCCACGTGCTGGACTGAGGCGCCCTCCGGGTTGGAAGTCAGTGCCAGCACGAAGACACCGCGGCCGGTTTCGGCCGCCAGGTCAAGTGCAGGGCGCAATGACTCGAAGCCAAGGTAGGGGCTCAGCGTGACGGAGTCCGCGGCCAGCGGGGACTCGTCCCGGAGCCAGGCGTCTGCATAGGCGGCCATGGTGGAACCGATATCGCCCCGCTTGGCGTCGGCGATGCTGAGGACTGCCTCATCCCTCGCGGTGGCCAGGACTTCCTCCAGCACGGCCATGCCGGCCGAGCCGTGGCGCTCGTAAAGCGCCACCTGGGGCTTGACCGCGGCAGCGAGCGAGGCAACCGCCTCGAGGACTGTCAGGGAAAAGCGCCTGAGCCCTTCGGCGTCGTCGTCCAGTCCCCAGCTCGCCAGCAGCGCCGGGTGCGGGTCGATGCCCACGCACAGCGGGCCGCGGCTGGCCATGGCGGCGCCCAGCCGGGAGCCAAAGGACTCCCGGCGCGCGGCTGGTTCCTGGCGCGAGCCGGGTACCTGCTCAGGCATGCTGCAGGGCCGCCTTCTGCGACTCGGCAAGCGCTGCGGCGTGCTCCTGCAGGCTGGTGACGGACCACTCGTAGGTACGCATGGCTTCGATGGCCTGGACTGCGGCATTGAACTCGGCCACCGTGGTGATGCACGGAATGCCGATGGACGTTGCCGCGGCGCGGAGCTCGTAGCCGTCGCTGCGGGCTTCGCCGCCGGAGGGGGTGTTGAAGACCATGTCGATCTCGCCCGCCACAATGAGGTCGGCAATGGTGCCTTCCCCTTCGGCGCTGCTGCCCTCGGCCACCTTGCGTACCGGGGTGGCCTGGATGCCGTTGCGGCGCAGGACGTCGGCGGTGCCGCCGGTGGACACAATCTCGAAGCCGAGGTCGGAGAGCCGCTTGACCCCCATGATCACGGAGCGCTTGTCCCGGTTGGCCACGGAGACGAACACCTTGCCCTCGGTGGGCAGTGCGTTGTTGGCACCTGCCTGGCTCTTGGCGAAGGCGGTGTCGAAGTGCTTGTCGATGCCCATGACCTCACCGGTGGAGCGCATCTCGGGCCCGAGCAGCGAGTCCACGACCTTGCCCTCGAGGGTGCGGAACCGGCTGAACGGCAGCACCGCTTCCTTGACGGCCACGGGGGCATCCAGCGGCAGGTTGGAGCCGTCGCCGACTTCCGGCAGCATTTTGTAGGCGCTGCGGAGCTGGTTGATGGTCACGCCGGTGCCGATGAGGGCGGCGGCTTTGGCCATCTGGACGCCGGTGGCCTTTGACACGAACGGCACGGTCCGGGAGGCGCGGGGGTTGGCTTCCAGGACGTACAGGACGTCGGAGGCCAGCGCGAACTGGATGTTGATGAGGCCGCGCACGCCCACGCCTTCAGCGATGGCGCGGGTGGCGGTGCGCACGCGCTCGACGACGTTGCTCCCCAGGGTGATGGGCGGCAGGACGCAGGCCGAGTCACCGGAGTGGATGCCGGCTTCCTCGATGTGTTCCATGATTCCGCCCAGGTATATGTCGGTGCCGTCATAGAGGGCGTCCACGTCGATTTCGACGGCGTCCTCCAGGAAGCGGTCGATCAACACCGGGTGGTCCGGGGTGATCTCGGTGGCGTTGGCGATGTAGCGGGAGAGGTTGGGCTCGTCGTAGACGATTTCCATGCCGCGGCCGCCCAGCACATAGGACGGGCGGACCAGGACCGGGTAGCCGATCTCGTCAGCGATCTTCTTGGCGTCCTCGAAGGAGACGGCCGTGCCGTTCTTGGGCGACACCAGGCCGGCCTTGTCCAGCACGCGGGAGAAGGCGCCGCGATGCTCGGCCAGGTCGATCGCCTCCGGGGAGGTGCCCAGGATGGGCACACCGGCATCGGCCAGCTGCTGGGCAAGCTTCAGCGGGGTCTGGCCGCCCAGCTGGACGAAGACGCCCATGACGCCGCCGGTGCGTTCCTCGGCCGCGATGACCTCGAGCACGTCTTCAAGCGTGAGCGGCTCGAAGTACAGGCGGGTTGAGACGTCGTAGTCGGTGGAGACGGTTTCCGGGTTGCAGTTGACCATGACGGTCTCGTAGCCGGCCTTTCGCAGCGCCATGGAGGCATGGACGCAGGAGTAGTCGAACTCGATGCCCTGGCCGATGCGGTTGGGACCGGAGCCGAGGATCAGGATGGACGGTTTGGCGTGCAGCGCAACCTCGTCCTCCTCGTCGTAGGAGGAGTAGTGGTACGGCGTGTACGCGGCGAACTCGGCGGCGCAGGTGTCCACGGTCTTGTAGACCGGCCGGATGCCCAGGGCCTGCCGGACGCCGCGGACGACGGCCTCCGGGTTGTGCGTCAGCGCGCCGATCTGCTCGTCGGAGAAGCCGTGCCGCTTGGCGCGCTGCAGCATCTCCTGGGTCAGGGCACCTGCCTGGCGGATCTCGCGGGAGATCTCGTTGAGCAGTTCCAGCTGGTCGAGGAACCAGGGGTCGATCTTGGTGGCTTCGAATAGCTGTTCCACGGTGGCGCCGCCCAGGAGCGCGCGCTGGACCTGGTGCAGGCGGTCCGTCGTCGGGCGCTTGGCCTTTTCGATCAGTTCCGCGACTTCCCATTCGGGAACGCTGCTGAAGTCCAGCTGCGAGCCCTTCTGTTCCAGCGAGCGGAGGGCCTTCTGCAGGGCCTCGGTGAAGTTGCGGCCCATGGCCATCGCTTCGCCCACCGACTTCATGGTGGTGGTCAGGGTGTTGTCCGCCGCCGGGAACTTCTCGAAGGCGAACCTCGGGACCTTGACCACCACGTAGTCCAGCGTGGGTTCGAAGGACGCGGGGGTCTTCTGCGTGATGTCGTTGGGGATCTCGTCCAGGGTGTAGCCCAGGGAGAGCTTGGTGGCGATTTTGGCGATGGCGAAGCCGGTGGCCTTGGACGCCAGTGCGGAGGAACGGGAGACGCGGGGGTTCATCTCGATGACCACCACGCGGCCGGTGGCGGGGTCGATGGCGAACTGGATGTTGCAGCCGCCGGTGTCAACGCCCACCTCGCGGATGACGGCGATGGCGACGTCGCGCAGCTTCTGGTATTCGCGGTCGGTGAGGGTGAGCGCGGGAGCCACGGTGATGGAGTCGCCGGTGTGCACGCCAACGGGGTCGAAGTTCTCGATGGAGCAGACCACAACCACGTTGTCGTTCTTGTCCCGCATCATTTCGAGCTCGTATTCCTTCCAGCCCAGGATGCTCTCTTCGAGCAGCACCTCGCTGGTGGGGCTGTACTGCAGGCCCTGGCCTACGATGCGGCGCAGGTCCTCCTCGTTGTAGGCCAGGCCGGAGCCCAGGCCGCCCATGGTAAAGGAGGGTCGGACCACCATGGGGTAGCCCAGGTCGTCCGCTGCCGTGAACGCCTCATCCATGGTGTGGATGATGTGGCTGCGGGCGGACTCGGCGCCGCAGCGCTCCACCACGCCCTTGAACTTCTCGCGGTCCTCGCCAAGCTCGATCGCTGCGATGTTCGCTCCGATCAGTTCCACGTTGTACTTCTCCAGCACGCCGTTCTTGTCCAGGGCGATGGCGGTGTTGAGCGCGGTCTGGCCACCCAGGGTGGGCAGCACGGCGTCCGGGCGTTCCTTGGCGATGATCTTCTCCACCACCTCGGGGGTGATGGGTTCAACGTAGGTGGCGTCTGCGAACTCGGGGTCGGTCATGATGGTGGCCGGGTTGGAGTTCACGAGGATGACGCGGAGGCCTTCCTCCTTGAGGACACGCAGTGCCTGGGTGCCGGAGTAGTCGAATTCGGCGGCCTGGCCGATGACGATCGGGCCGGAACCGATGACCAGGACGCTCTTAAGGTCAGTTCTCTTGGGCATTACTTCTTGTCCTCAGTCTTGTTGTCGGAGTTCTTCGGCGCTGCGGCGCCCTCAACCGGGTTATGCACGCTGTCCACGGGCTCCTTGGACAGGTTGGCATTACCGCCCTCCCGCGTGCCTTCCATGAGGTCGATGAAGCGGTCGAACAGGTAGGCGGCATCGTGCGGGCCGGCGGCTGCTTCCGGGTGGTACTGCACGGAGAACGCCGGGATGTCCAGGCAGGCGAGGCCTTCCACGACGTCGTCGTTCAGGCTGACGTGGCTGACCTCCACCCGGCCGTAGCGTCCCTCCGGAGCCTGGGTGGCGCCGTCGAGCGGTGCGTCCACGGCAAAGCCGTGGTTCTGGGAGGTGATTTCCACCTTGCCGGTACGCCGGTCCATGACCGGCTGGTTGATGCCGCGGTGGCCGTAGCGCAGCTTGTAGGTGCCGAAGCCCAGGGCGCGGCCCAGGATCTGGTTGCCGAAGCAGATGCCGAAGTAGGGCAGCTTCTCGTCCAGGACTGAGCGGAGCAGCTTGACCTGGGCGTCGGCCGTGGCGGGGTCGCCGGGACCGTTGGACATGAAGAAACCGTCCGGATTGACTGCCTTGACGTCCTCGAGGGTGGCGGTGGCGGGAAGCACGTGGACGCGGACGCCGCGCTCGGCGAACCGGACCGGGGTCATGGCCTTGATGCCAAGGTCGATCGCCGCGATGCTGAAGCGGGGTTCGCCGTCCCAGCCGTGGTCCTTCGGTTCCACCACATACGCTTCGTCAACGCTGACTTCCTCGGCCAGGCGGGCGCCTTCCATGGGCGCACTCGCCAGGACGGCGTCGAGCAGTTCCTTATCCGTGCTTTGCGCTGCCTCACCGGAGAAGATGCCGGCGCGCATGGTTTTGTGCTCGCGCAGGTGCCGGGTGATGGCCCGGGTGTCCACGCCCTGGATGCCGACGATGCCCTGGGCCACCAGCTCTTCGTCCAGCGACCGCTCGGAGCGCCAGTTGGAGGGCCGGCGCGCGGCGTCGCGGACGATATAGCCGGCCACCCAAATGCGCCGGGACTCGGCGTCGTCATTGTTCACGCCGGTGTTGCCGATGTGCGGGGCCGTCTGGACCACCAGCTGGCGGGCGTAGGACGGATCGGTGATGGTTTCCTGGTAGCCGGTCATGCCGGTGGCGAAGACGGCCTCGCCCAGGGCGGTGCCGGTGGCGCCGTAGCTGGTGCCGCGGAAAATGCGCCCGTCTTCGAGAACCAGCGCAGCCGGGGCCGATACAGGAGCGGAGGTGGTTGCTGTCAATGTATTCGCTTTCACTGTCTTACTTTCCACTGGTGGCACCAGCCGCTGGGGCTGACGAAATCAAATCCTGAAGGGCCTGGTACAGCACGTCCTTGTCGGCGGCGCGGCGGGTGCGGAAACCGGTGTCCAGTTCATGCGCGCCGAGCGTCCAAGCCAGCACCAGCAGGCCATCCTTTTCCACGAACTTGCCGGCCATGCCGCTGTCCTGGCGGACACCGGTAAGGGAGGCTGCGGGGATGTACAGGGCAGGTGCCCCTGACCGCTCGTAGAGGACGCCGTGCGGGTAGAGCGCGAGGGTGGCATTGGTGCGGATGCCCAGCCCGTGCACCGCGATCCGGTCAAGCCAGTCGCCGGCCGTTGTGGTGGCCACGTACTGTCCCTGTGCGGCGGCGGTGGGTTCGCCCGGCGCGTCGGGCACCTGCGGCAGCTGCTCGACGTCGGACTGGCGCCTCAGCCGGCTCCGCCAGCCTGCCCACATCATCACCAGGACGACGGCGATGATCGCCCCCGTGACGACCGCGGACAGAAGCTTGGTATCCATTAGGCAACGCCTGCCGGAGTCGCGGCGGCATCCGGGTGCGGCGAGTTCAGTGCACCATCGAGGACCGTGGCGTGGCCCTTGTAGAAGGTGGCCACTACCTTGCCGGGGAGCTCCCTGCCCTTGAACGGCGAGTTGCGGCCCATGGTGGCCATCTGGAAGGGGTCCACTGTCCAGCGTGCGGCCGGATCCACCAGGATGAGGTTGGCGGGCTCCCCGGCTTCGATGGGCCGGCCCTGGTCGTTCAACCGGCCGATCCTGGCGGCGGCGGTGGACGTGACCCTGGCGAAGTCAGCCCAGGTCATCAGTCCGGTTTCGATCATGGCGTGCTGGACCACGGACAGGGCCGTTTCCAGTCCGGTCATGCCCATGGCAGCCTGCGCCCACTCGCATTCCTTGTGTTCGCTGGGGTGCGGTGCGTGGTCGGTTCCCACAACGTCGATCGTGCCGTCTGCCAGGCCGGCGCGCAATGCCTGGACGTCGGCGTCGGTGCGCAGCGGTGGGTTGACCTTGAAGACGGGGTCGTAGCTGCGCACCAGGTCGTCGGTCAGCAGCAGGTGGTGCGGGGTGACTTCGGCAGTGACGTCGATCCCGCGTTCCTTGGCCCAGCGGATGATGTCCACCGAACCTGCCGTGGACACGTGGCACACGTGCAGGCGGGAGCCGACGTGCTGGGCCAGCAGGACGTCACGGGCAATGATGCTCTCCTCGGCGACCGCGGGCCAGCCAGCCAGGCCCAGGACGGCGGAGACGTCGCCCTCGTTCATCTGTGCCCCGGCCGTGAGCCGCGGTTCCTGCGCATGCTGGGCCACCACGCCGTCGAACGCCTTGACGTACTCCAGGGCGCGGCGCATCAGCACGGGGTCGTGGACGCAGATGCCGTCGTCGGAGAACATCCGCACCGCGGCGCGGGAATCAGCCATGGCGCCGAGCTCGGCCAGCTGCTCCCCCGCGAGGCCGACGGTGACGGCGCCTACCGGGCGGACATCCACCCAGCCTGCTGCGCGGCCCAGCGTGTAGACCTGTTCCACCACGCCTGCGGTGTCGGCCACGGGGGTGCTGTTGGCCATGGCGTGCACGGCGGTGTAGCCGCCGAGGGCTGCTGCCCGCGTCCCGGTCTCCACTGTCTCCGCGTCCTCGCGGCCCGGTTCGCGGAGGTGGGTGTGGACGTCCACCATGCCGGGCAGTGCCACCAGGCCGGTTGCGTCGATGACGGTGGCGCCGTCAGCGGAAAGCCCGCTGCCGATCTCGGCGATGATGCCGTCGCGGACAAGCAGGTCGGCAGGATCGCCGCCCAGGATGGCAGCGCCTTGGATGAGGTATGTTCCGGTGTTGCCTGCCATCAGTTGCTCTCCTTGGTGGGGGCGGCGGCAGCGTAGGCCGGTGCCCGGTGTGTGGCTGGTTCCCGGGTATCCCCGGAGAGCAGCAGGTACAGTGCGGCCATCCGCACGGACACGCCGTTTCGGACCTGGGCCAGGACGGTGGAACGGGGCGAGTCCGCCGCGGCGGCGCTGATCTCCAGGCCCCGGTTCATGGGACCCGGGTGCATGATGATGGTGTCCGTGAGGCCAAGGTCGTCGAGTGCCCTGAGACGGTTGTTGTCAAAGCCCCAGCGGCGCGAGTATTCCCGGGTACTGGGAAAGAATGAGGCGTTCATGCGTTCGCCCTGCACCCGGAGCATCATGACGGCGTCAACGCCGTTCGCCAGGGTTTGGTCCAGGTCGTAGCTGACGCTGCAGGGCCACTTTTCGACGCCGACGGGCAGCAGCGTGGGCGGTGCCACCAGGGTGACTTCCGCCCCGAGGGTCCGAAGCAGCCAGACGTTGGAGCGCGCAACACGGGAGTGCAGGACGTCGCCGGCGATGGCCACGCGCATACCCTTGAGGTCGGTCCCTTCGGAGCCTGTGCCGGAGAGACGGGCCCAGTGCCTGCGCATGGTGAAGGCATCGAGCAGGGCCTGGGTGGGGTGTTCGTGGGTGCCGTCGCCGGCGTTGATGACAGCTGCCTCGATCCAGTCGGTTGCGGCGAGCCGGTAGGGTGCGCCGGAGGCCCAGTGCCGGATCACGACGGCGTCAGCCCCCATGGCGGACAGCGTCTGGGCCGTGTCCTTGAGCGACTCCCCCTTGGATACCGAAGAGCCCTTGGCGGCGAAGTTGATCACGTCGGCCGACAGCCGCTTGGCTGCGGCTTCGAAGGAGATGCGGGTGCGGGTGGAGTCTTCGAAGAAGAGGTTGACCACCGTTCGTCCGCGAAGTGCCGGAAGCTTCTTGACTTCCCGCTCCCCCACGGCTGACATTTCCTCGGCTGTGTCCAGGATACGGATGGCGTTGGCGAGGCTGAGGTCCTCGGTGGACAGGAGGTGTTTCATGCGCCGCCTTCGATCACGACTTCGTTGACCGGAATTCCGGCGCCGGACGTGTCTGTCTCTTCAAGCCGGACCCGGACTTTTTCCGCGGAGGAGGTGGGCAGGTTCTTGCCCACGTGGTCCGCCCGGATGGGAAGTTCGCGGTGGCCCCGGTCGATCAGGACGGCGAGCCGGACGATGCGGGGGCGGCCCAGGTCGACGAGGGCATCCAGGGCCGCCCGGATGGTGCGGCCGGAGTACAGGACGTCGTCGATGAGCACCACCACTTTGTTGTCGATGCCTGTCCGGGGCAGCCTGGTGGGGTACGGCGGCCGGGTGCCCTGGTGGGAGAGGTCATCGCGGAACATGGTGACGTCAAGCTGGCCCACAATGGCAGCGGCATCAACGGTGTCGTCAGCGGCGGCGATTTTTTCCGCCAACCGCACGGCCAACGGGTATCCGCGGCGGGGGATGCCCAACAGGACCAGGTCCCGGGAACCCTTATTGGCTTCGAGGATCTCATGGGCGATACGAGTGAGGGCCCGGTCGATGTCCGCCTGGCTGAGGACAACCCTGGCTGGAACCGGTGCGCTGGTGACAGAAGTCAACGCTCGTCTCCCCTTTCCCCGCCTCACAGGACGGAATTAAAAAAGGAACATTTGCTGTTCAAAATTACCATACGGTCCCTGCCGGGCGGGTCCCCGGGCAACGCGGCGATGGTCACATCCGGCTGCCGGGAGGCGCGGATTCTTTGTGGCGCGGCAGTGCCCGCTTAGGCTGTCCGATATGCCGATGTCTTCGCAGCACCCTTCCTCCGGGCTCCCCGGCGACCACTATCGCGGGGCGGATGGTCCCCTGCCCCGGCAGGCCAACCCCAGCTGGATGGGACAGGTGCAGCCGGAACACTACCAGGCGGCCCCGGGTCACCAGGGCCAGCCGCTGGCAGTGGTGGTTCCGCCGCCGGCGCAGGGGGCCGCGCTGAGTGTATCGCGGACCCGCAGCGGGCTGGTGGGGCTGACGGTCGCCGGCGGCGTGCTCGCTTTCCTGAGCCTGTTCCTGGTGGTGCCTTTCCTGTTGTCAAACACCGGCGCCGCGGGTTTCCTGATCGGTTTCCTGGCATCCCTGATCCCGCTTTCGGTGGTCCTGGCGGCGGTGCACATCATCGACAGGTGGGAACCGGAACCTAAGCGGCTGCTGTTCTTCGCCTTTACCTGGGGCGCAGCGGTATCCGTGGCGGTGACCCTGCTCATCCAGCCTTTCTTTGTGATCGCATTCCAGTTTTCGGACCTGCCCGACCTGCAGACCTACATGGCCACCGTGCAGGCGCCCATCGTCGAGGAATTCGCCAAATCGCTTGGCCTGCTCATCCTCCTCCTCGCGGCCCGCCGGCAATTCGACGGACCGGTGGACGGGGTGGTGTTCGCCTTCACCATCGCCGGGGGGTTCGCCTTCACCGAAAACATCCTGTATTTCGGCAGGGCCATTGCGGAATCGGCGTCACCCGCCAGCGACTTCGCCCAGGTCTTCTTCCTCCGCGGCGTCATGTCCCCATTCGCCCACGCCATCTTCACCGGCACCACCGGCCTTGTCATGGGCTTCGCTGCCCGGCGCTGGAACACCGCTGCTTCAATTGGTGCCTTCTTCGTGGGGCTGCTGCCGGCAATGTTCCTGCACAACAGGTGGAACAGCATGGGGCAGGGATTCCTGCTGGACTACATCGTGGTGCAGGTGCCGATCTTCGTGCTGGCCGTGGGCGGCATCATCTTCCTGCGGGTGGCCGAGAAACGGCTGACCCGCCAGCGCCTCCTGGAGTACTCCGCCGCGGGCTGGTTCACACGGGCGGAGGTCCAGCTCCTGGCTACCCATGGCGGCCGCCGCACCGCCCTGGCATGGGCTGCCAACGCGGGACGGAAGCGGCAGATGAAGCAGTTCCTGAAGGCAACCACCCAGCTGGCCAATACCCGCCAGCGGATCCTGGGCGGACGCGACGTGCCGCTCCACCAGGCCGAGGAACGGCAACAGCTGCAGCAGATCGTCTCCTTGAGGGCGGCCATCGCCGGGTAACCCCCATCCGGGTGGCAACGCAGAAGAGCCCCGCCGATGTGGCGGGGCTCTTCTGCGATGTCCGTGCAGGCTGGCTATGCGAGCAGCGAAGGCTTCAGCTGCTGCAGGCGGCCCAGGAGTCCGTTGATGAACTGCGGAGACTCATCCGTGGACAGCGTCTTGGCCAGTGCAACGGCCTCGCTGACCGCCACGCCGTCGGGGACGTCATCGTTGTATAGAAGCTCCCAGGTGCCGATGCGCAGGATGATGCGGTCCACGGACGGCATCCGCTCCAGGCTCCAGCCCTGCGAGTAGGTCTCCAGGAACTCATCGATGGCTGCCTGCTGGGACACCACGCCTTCGACGATTTCCAGGGTGTAGGGGTTGACCACCTGGTCGGTCTTTTCCCGGCGTGCGCGAAGCACGTCGAACGCTGAAACAGAGCGCTGCTCCGCCTCGAAAAGAACATCCAGTGCCCTGTTGCGGGCTTTACCGCGGGCGCTCACTACTCAGAAACCCGGCCCAGGTAGCTGCCGTCGCGGGTGTCCACCTTGACCTTGGTGTTGTTCTCGATGAACAGCGGTACCTGGATCTCGTAGCCGGTTTCCAGGGTGGCAGGCTTGGTGCCTGCGGAGGAGCGGTCGCCCTGCAGGCCCGGCTCGGTGTAAGTGATTTCGAGGACGACGCTCGGCGGCAGCTCGATGTAGAGGGGATTGCCGTCGTGGATGGCAATGTTGACCATCTGGTTCTCGAGCATGAAGTTGGTGGCATCGCCCACCGTGGCGCCGGAGACGGTGATCTGGTCGTAGTCAGAAGTGTCCATGAAGACGAAGTCCGCACCGTCCTGGTACAGGTACTGGTAGTCGCGGCGGTCCACCGTGGCCGTCTCGATCTTGAGCCCGGCGTTGAACGTCTTGTCAACAACCTTGCCGGACATCACGTTGCGCATCTTGGTCCGCACAAAGGCGCCGCCCTTGCCGGGCTTGACGTGCTGGAATTCGATGACGTTCCAGAGCTGGCCCTCGAGCTTCAGGACCGTGCCGTTCTTAATGTCGTTAGTGGTTGCCACTGGTTTCCTCTGGTTTCTTTGTCTGGCCGCGTGGTCAGATGCTGTATGCCGGGCGGGCACGCCGCAACGGCCCGCCTGCACGTGTTTGTCAAAAATCGCGTGGGTGCAAAAATTCCACAACCATTCTACCGGTAAATACCGGACAGCCTTTCCACGCCCATCCCCTGCCGGTTCAGCAGGCCAGGTCCAGGACGTCCCTGGCCCGCTGCAGCGCCACCGTGGAAGAGTAGATCTGCGCGGCGTCGGCGGACTGCGCCACCCGCAGGTCCAGCGCTTTGGAGAAGGACTCAACCGCGGCGGAGGTTTGTCCCGCAGCGTACTGCGTCCTTCCGAGGTACTGCAGGGCCAGCGCCTCCCGCGGCGTGCCGTGCACCTCGGAAAGGAGCTGGCGGAACAGCTCAATGGCACGGTCCATCCGGTGGGAGACGCTGAGCACCTCGGCTTCGAACACGCGCAGCCGGAACGACTCCGGGTCCCTAAAACGTGCTTCAGCCAACAGTTCGGCAGCTTCGGATGCGTGTCCCTCAACGAGCAGCACAAAGATGTGGTCGGCCGGATCGGTGGAGGCGGCCAGGGCCTCCCTGACGGCATCGTCGTTGACGATCTGCGGCCGCAGGGTATCCGGGTTGATCCGGACTCCCGGGAACCCGGCTTGGGGCCAGTCGGCGGTGCCGCTCATGTCGCCCTGCATCAGGAAGCAATTTCCTGGTAGGCCGCGAACAGCAGCGAGGTGTCCGGGACATCGAGGATGCCCGGTTTGGCAATGCCGTCCAACACCACAAAGCGCAGCAGGTCGCCGCGGGATTTCTTGTCGCGCCGCATCCCGTCCAGCAGGCCCTGCCAGCGGTCCCGCCGGTAGGTGACCGGGAGCCCAAGCCCGTCCAGGATACTTCGGTGCCTGTCGGCGTCGGCATCGCTGAGCCGCCCGACGCTGCGGGCGAGTTCCGCGGCAAACATCATGCCCACGGACACCGCGGCGCCGTGCCGCCAAGAGTAGCGTTCCACCAGTTCGATAGCGTGGCCCAGGGTGTGTCCGTAGTTCAGGATCTCCCGCAGCCCGGACTCCTTGAGGTCCTCGGAAACCACTTTTGCCTTCACGGCAATGGCCCGCTCGATCAGTTCGCGGAGCGCGTCGGAGCGGGGGTCCACCACGGCGGCAGGGTCCTCTTCCACCAGGTCCAGGATGGCGGGATCAGCGATGAAGCCGCACTTGATGACCTCTGCCAGGCCGGAGATGATTTCGTTCTTCGGCAGTGTGTCCAGGGTGTCCAGGTCCGCCAGGACGGCAGCGGGCGGGTGGAAGGAGCCCACGAGGTTCTTGCCTTCCGCGGTGTTGATGCCGGTCTTTCCGCCCACAGACGCGTCCACCATGCCCAGCAGGCTGGTGGGCATGTGGATGACCTTGACCCCCCGCAGCCAGGTGGCGGCAACAAACCCCGCAAGGTCCGTGACTGCTCCCCCGCCCACGGCAACGATGGCGTCCGAGCGGGTAAAGTCGTTCTGTCCCAGGACCTGCCAGCAAAATGCGGCCACCTGGATGTGCTTGCCTTCTTCGGCGTCCGGGATCTCCGCCGTGAGGGACGTGAATCCGGCGGCTGCCAGTTCATCGCGGACCGTGTCACCGGTGAGGCGCAGGGCGCGGGGGTGGACCACCAGGACCCGGCGGACGCGCTCTCCGAGCAGCGCTGGAAGGTCACCCAGCAGGCCCCGCCCGACGACGACGCCGTAGTTGTTGCCGGCGCCTTCGCCGGTGACGTTGATGACTGTTGATTGCGTGTTCACTTTTCAACTTCCTGTTTGGCAGCTGCGCGGTTCCGCAGTGCTGCTTCCAGGCGGCCGCCAAGTTCGGGTACCGAACCGTGGCGGACGTCCAGGGTGATGTCGGCCAGCCTCTCGTAGACCGGCCTGCGGGTGGCGAACATTGCTGTCCAGCGGCCCATGGCATCGCCGGCAAGGAGCGGCCGGCCGGAGTTCCGGGCAATCCTGTCAACCACGGTTTCGGCGTCGCACTCCAGGTACACAACGATGCAGCGGCTGATCAGCTGCTGCGTCCCCGAGTCGAGCACCGCGCCGCCGCCCAGCGAGATAACGGTGGGGGTTCCTTCGGCTTCCTCGACGGCGTCGGCTACGGTCCGCGCCTCAATTTCACGGAACGCGTGCTCGCCACGGCCGGCGAAGATATCGGCGATGGATCCGTGGCCGGCAACGATGACGGCATCCGTGTCAACGAACCGGGCACCCAACTGCTGTGCGAGCTGCTGCCCAATGGCCGATTTACCCACGGCCATGGGACCGATGAGGACAATCGGCCGGTCACCGACGGGACCAGGACTGCTGGGGTGGAGCACTACTGGCCGATCGAGTCCAGGGATGCCGGGATGTTGTCCAGGTAGCCCTTGATGTTGCGGGCGGTTTCCGCCACTGAGTCACCGCCGAACTTCTCGATGACGGCTTCGGCGAGGACCAGGGCCACCATGGCTTCGGCTACCACGCCGGCGGCGGGGACCGCACAGACGTCCGAGCGCTGGTGGTGTGCCTTGGCCGGTTCGCCGGTGCTGACGTCGATGGTCCGCAGGGCGCGCGGCACCGTGGCGATGGGCTTCATGGCTGCGCGGACGCGGAGGACGTCCCCGATGCTCATGCCGCCTTCGATGCCGCCTGCGCGGTTGCTGGCGCGGACAATGCGGCCTTCGCCGTCCCGGACAATCTCGTCGTGGGCGGCAGAACCACGGCGGGCGGCGGTCAGGAAGCCGTCACCGACCTCCACCCCCTTGATGGCCTGGATTCCCATGAGTGCGGCAGCCAGCCTGGCATCGAGCCGGCGGTCCCAGTGCACGTAGCTGCCAAGTCCGGGCGGGAGGCCGTAAGCCAGGACTTCCACCACACCACCCAGCGTTTCGCCTTCCTTGTGCGCGGCGTCCACTTCGTCCACCATGGCGTTCGAGGTCTCGCGGTCGAAGCAGCGCAGGGGGTCCGTGTCCAGGGCAATGACGTCGCCCGGTACGGGCAGCGGACGGCCTTCCGGTACGGTCACGCTGGCGATGGATACGGTGTGGCTGACAAGTTCGATGCCGAGCTGCCTCAGGAACTGGGAGGCTACGGTGCCCAGCGCCACGCGGGTGGCGGTTTCCCGGGCACTGGCGCGCTCCAGCACCGGACGGGCTTCATCGAAGCCGTATTTCTGCATGCCGGTGAAGTCGGCGTGCCCCGGCCGGGGCCGCGTCAGCGGCGCGTTGCGGGCCTGGTCTGCGAGGACTTCGGGGTCCACGGGGTCGGCGGACATGATCTGCTCCCACTTGGGCCATTCGGTGTTCCCCACCTGGATGGCAACGGGACCGCCCTGGGTGCGGCCATGCCGGACGCCGCCAAGGATGGTGACCATGTCCTGCTCGAACTTCATCCTCGCGCCGCGTCCGTAGCCAAGCCGGCGGCGGGCCAGGGAGTCTGCGATGTTGCCGCTGGTGATTTCCACACCGGCGGGGACGCCCTCAATAATTCCCATCAGAGCCGGGCCATGGGATTCACCGGCAGTCAACCAACGCATACTTTCCATCCTGCCACGTAGGGCGGTCACAACGCCCGCCGGGCAAGGCCGACTGCGTCACACATCACATCTATGACAGCTGCATTAACGTCTTCCCCGCGCCCGGTGAAAAGCCGCACCTGCTCCACTGCCTGGTACAGCAGCATCTCCAGTCCGGGTACCACGCGGCCGCCACCGGCCTGCCACACCGAGGCGATAAGGCTTGGCCAGGGATCGTAGGCCACGTCCAGCAGCACACCCGGAGTCACGGTTTTCAGCGCGGCAATTTCCGCGGCGAGTCCGTCTGCCGCACGCGGCGGCAGGGTGGAAATCACGACGTCGGCTTCCGACGTTGGGCGGGCGGCTCCGGCCAGGGGGCGGACCTCCAGGGCCACGTCCAGGCTGTCAGCGGCCGCGCGTACGTCTGCTGTCCGCGACGCGTCGCGGACAAAGACCTGCACCGTGCCGGTGCCCAGTTCCTTCAGGGCAGCGACAGCCGATGCAGCGGTTCCGCCGCCGCCGAGGACGACGGCCGACGGCGCTGCCGGGGTATCGGCGTGGCAAAGGGCGTTGACGATCCCGGTGACATCCGTGTTGGAACCCACCGTTTTCAGCGTGCCGCCGGATTCCTCGAAAGTGACGGTGTTCACCACGCCCAAGGTGCGGGCTACCCCCCGTACCTCGTCCACCTCATCGAGCATGGCCGTCTTCAGCGGCATGGTCACGGAGAGCCCGCGCCAGCCCGGCTGGTTCCGGATCTGGCGCATGAAGGACGGCAGCAACTGCTCCGTAACGTCGATGGCTGTGTAACTGATGCCCGCGCCCAACCGCCCATAGGCCGAGAGGTGCAGCGCCGGGGACTTTGAATGGCTGACCGGGTGGCCAAGGACGGCGGCCCGCAGGCTCATGTGCAGCGGCCGGCGTTCGCTTGGCACCAGGCGTTGTACTGCTCCACATAGGCGTTGTGTTCAGCAAGGGTCTTGGCGAACTTGGTTTCCTTGGTGTCCAGGTTGACCGTCACCCAGTACAGGTAATCGTTGGCCTTTGGCTTGGCTGCTGCGTCGATTGCAGTCTTGCCCGGAGATCCAATGGGTCCCGGAGGCAGCCCGGGGTTCGCGTAGGTGTTGTACGGGTTGGACTTGTCCTTGCGCTGCTCATCAGTGAAGTTAAAGCTCCGGGTGCCGAGGCCGTAGGTGACGGCGGAGTCGACCTGCAGGAAGCCGCCTGTCTGGTCGTTCGGCTTGAGCCTGTTGTAGATGGCACCGGCCACATCGCCGTAGTCGGCCTGGCCGCCCTCCGCCTGGACAATGCTCGCCACGATGACGGCCTGGTACTGCTTGGCAGGGTCCGTGATGCCCTGCGAGACGAGTTCATCGGTGGTGGACTTCACCAACGCCTGCAGGATGTCCTTGGGAGGGGTGCCCAGGGGGAAGCGGTACTCGCCGGGCGCGAGATACCCTTCCAGGTTCTTGGCGTTGGCGGGCAGGCCGAACTGGGCGGGCTGGTTGCTGAGCGCCTGCAGCTGCTGCATGGACACTCCGGACCCCTCGGAAATGGCCTGGAGGGACTCACTGACCCGCAGGCCCGCGCTCAAGGCGAAGTAGATGACCTTGGTCTTATCCTTGCCGATCAGGACGTTGACAGCGTCGGCGTTCTTCATCTCCGACTTGAAGGTGTAGTCCCCGGGCGACAGCGTTCCACCCGAGGCGTGGAACGCCTGCATGAAGGTATCGGCGTTGGCGACAACGCGCTGGTTCTCCAGCTCGGTGGCCACAGACCGGGTGCCTTCGCCACTGGCAACGGTCACCCGGACCTCACCTGTTCCGGGACCGGGGAAGTCCGATGGCTTGCCGCTGCCGAGGAGGGGCTTGAGGAACTGGGCACCTACCGCCACTGCCGCCACGAAGACAGCCAGCGTCAGGAACAGGGCCAGCAACCGGCGGCGGCGGCGGACCTTCTTCGACGGGCGCTGCACTACCTGGGCTGCCGACGAGACCGGGAGCAGCTCATGAACCGAGTCCTGGTGCGCTGCGTCCACATGGGAGTCATCGTGGTCGACGTCCACGCCATCCTGGTAGTCGTGCACATCAGCGTCGAGGTGCAGGTCGTCTTCCCGGTGCGGGACGTCGTCGTGATGCAGGTCGGCCTCGTGGTGCGGGACGTCGTCGTGATGCAGGTCGGCCTCGTGGTGTTGAAGAGGAGAAGGGGCGTCCGCGCTGGCATCGCCGGCGTAGGAGGCGCCCACAGGATGTTCGTCCTGGATGGAAGGCGCTGTTTCGGGTGCCGCCGGAACGTCACTGGCGGCGGGAAGCGGAGCATAGGTTGATTCAGCCCGGGGCGAGGCGGCTGCCGGTGGCACGGCCGGGGGCGGCGGTACGTCGCCGGTTTCGTAGGCCTGCTCGGGTACGGCGTCGTGGCCTCCCGTGTTGTGGACCTTCTCCCGTGCCCGCAGTTCCTTGCGGGTCAATGGCCTATTGGCCCCGGGGCCAAGCGGACCGGAGGTGTCATCAATGTTGGCAGGGCTCACTGTTGCCTTCCATTATCTGAAGATTGGGCCGTGTCTGCGGGGACGGCGCGGACTGGTTCGTCCACCCCGCCGGCCCCCAGGTCCACGGACGGGGATGGCGCTGTCACGCGTGAGCCGACATCCGCTCCCCTGGCTTTTTGCATGTCGATGGCGTGCTGAAGAATACCCGCCGCCGCGACCTGATCAACTACTTTACGGTGGTCCCTGCTGCTCATGCCAGCTTCGTGCAGGTTGCGGTGGGCCGAAACACTGCTGAGGCGCTCGTCCACCAGATTAACCGGGACGGCCAGGCCACGGCTGGAAAGCTCGGCCGCCAGAAGGAGGGCGTAGTCCGTGGCCATCCTGGCCGACGCGTGTTCCTCGCCCTTCATCGTCCTGGGCAGGCCGACAATGACCTGAACGGCGCCCAGCTCCTCCGCCAGTTTGGCGATGACGCGCACGTCCGAGTTCTTCCTGGCGTTCCGGTCAAGGGTCTTGTACGGCGTGGCCAGGATCGAATCCCGGTCACAGATGGCCACCCCTACCCGGACGGTGCCGACGTCCACCCCCAGTTTGACGCCCTGGGGGTAGCCGCCTGCAGCAACAGCATCGGTCATGGCTGGATTAGCGCCTTGCGATGGCGTCGACGACCGCGGACAGCGCAGCGCCGACCTTACCGGCGTCGGTTCCACCGCCCTGCGCAACGTCATCCTTGCCGCCACCGCCACCGCCGAGCACGCCGGCAGCAACCCGGACCAGGGCGCCGGCCTTGACGCCTGCCTGCCTGGCTGCCTCGTTGGTGGCCACCAGGATCAGGGGACGGCCGTTGGCGACGCCGGCCACAGCCACAGTGGCAGCTGCAGAACCGAGCCGGTTGCGCAGGTCCAGGGCCAGGCCGCGGATGTCGTCGGCCCCGCTGACGGCGCCGGCATCGTGCGCCACAACCCGGACGCCGGCGGCGTCCGTGGCGGTGTTGACCAGCTGCGCGGCGGCAGCGGCAAGCTGTTCCTTGCGGAGCCGGTCCAGTTCCTTCTCGGTTGCCTTGAGCTTGGCCAGGGTGGCGGAAATCCTGTCCGCGAGCTGGCCGGACGGTACCTTCAAGAGGTCGGTCAGTTCGGTCACCAGGGCACGCTCGGCTGCAAGGTGGCGGAACGCCTCCATGCCAACAAAGGCTTCCACGCGGCGGTTGCCTGAACCCACGGACTGTTCGCCCAGGAGGGACAGGCTACCGATCAGCGAGGTGTTGGCAACGTGGGTGCCGCCGCACAGCTCGCGTGACCACGCGCCGTCGATCTCCACCACCCGCACTTCACTGCCGTAGTTCTCGCCGAAGAGGGCCATGGCGCCCATGGCTTTGGCCTCGGCCAGCCCCATGATCCTGGTTTCCACCGCGTAGTTGTTGCGGATGGCCAGGTTGGAGACCTCTTCGATCTCGGACCGGGTGGCAGTGCTGAGACCTTCGCCCCAGGCAAAGTCGAAGCGCAGGTAGCCGGCCTTATTGAAGGATCCACGCTGGGTGGCCTCCGGGCCAAGGATCTGGTGCAGGGCGGCGTGCACGATATGGGTGCCCGTGTGCGCCTGCTCGGCGGCATGGCGGCGTTCACGGTCGACGGCGGCGCGCACCAGCGAGTCAGCCCCGATCTCACCTTCGCGGACAATCGCCTTGTGCACGCTCAGGCCCTTGACGGGGCGTTGGACGTCAAGGACTTCGACGACGAACCCGTCACCGGTGATGAGGCCGGTGTCGGCGGCCTGGCCGCCGGCTTCGGCGTAAAACGGGGTTTCGGCGAGCACGAGTTCGATCTCGTCGCCCGTGGCTGCCTGGTGGACCTGGCGGCCGGCGCTGAGCAGGCCGCGGACGCGCGACTCGCCTTCAAGCTCGGTGTAGCCGGTGAAGACGGTTTCGCCCTGGCCCAGGATCTCCTGGAAGACGCTGACGTCCGCGTGGCCGCCCTTCTTGCCTTTGGCATCGGCCTGGGCGCGCTGGCGCTGTTCCTGCATCAGGCTGCGGAACGCCGCCTCGTCCACCCTCAGCCCGGCCTCTTCGGCCATCTCGAGGGTGAGGTCGATCGGGAAGCCGTAGGTGTCGTGCAGGGTGAAGGCGTCCTCGCCGGAAAGCGGCTTGTTGGCTGCCTTGGATTCCTTGACCGCGTCTTCAAGCCGGGCAGTGCCGGACGCAATGGTGCGCAGGAACGCCTTCTCTTCGGCGTAGGCGATGCGGCTGATCCGGTCGAAGTCCGTCTCCACCACGGGGTACACGCCCTTCATTGCGTCCCTGGAAGCCGGCAGCAGGTCGGGCAGGCAGGCCTGTTCGACGCCCAGGAGGCGCATGGAACGGACGGCACGCCGGATGAGGCGCCGCAGGACGTACCCGCGTCCCTCGTTGGAAGGCGTCACGCCGTCGGAAATCAGCATCAGCGCTGACCGGATGTGGTCGGCCACAACCCGCATCCGGACGTCGTCCGTGTGATGGGGGTCGTCAGGGGTCTCCGCGGAAGTGTATTCCTTGCCGGACAGTTCCGCGGCCTTGTCGATGACGGGCCGCACCTGGTCGGTCTCGTACATGTTCTCGACGCCCTGCAGGATCATGGCGAGGCGTTCCATGCCCAGGCCGGTGTCGATGTTCTTCTTGGGCAGTTCACCCACGATGTCGAAGTCGACCTTGGAGCGCACGTTCTCGATCTGGTACTGCATGAACACCAGGTTCCAGATCTCCACGTAGCGGGTCTCGTCCGCGATGGGCCCACCCTCCACGCCGTAAGCGGGTCCGCGGTCGTAATAGATCTCGGAGCAGGGGCCGGCCGGCCCGGGCTGGCCGGTTGACCAGTAGTTGTCCGACTTGCCCATGCGCTGAATGCGCTCAGCGGGAACGCCGGTGTTCTTCAGCCACAGTTCCTCGGCCTCGTCGTCTTCCTCGTAGACCGTCACCCACAGCCGCTCGGGCGGAAGGCCGTAGCCGCCGTCGTCAACGCCCGTGGTGAGCAGTTCCCAGGCGAACTTGATGGCGTCTTCCTTGAAGTAGTCCCCGAAGGAGAAGTTGCCGCACATCTGGAAGAAGGTGCCGTGCCGTGCGGTCTTGCCCACTTCCTCGATGTCGCCGGTGCGGATGCACTTCTGGACACTGGTTGCACGGGAGTAGGGCGCTTCCTCGCGGGCGGTGAGGTAGGGAATGAACGGGACCATGCCGGCCACCGTGAACAGCAGCGAGGGGTCGCTGGAGACCAGCGATGCGGAGGGAACCGCGGTGTGGCCCTTGCTGACAAAAAAGTCCACCCAGCGCTTTGTGATCTCCTGCGACTTCATGAGCTGTTTTCTTACCCTTCTTGGTCCGCGCCGCCGGGCGGCACGGGAATTTCGTTGAGGCGGCCGGTCCCGAAGTGGGGTCCTGCCGGTTGTTGGCTGGCTGCCGGTGACACGCCCGCACGGGGCTTAGCGGCGGGCCAGTTCCGCTGAGTCGATACCCAGGGCGGTCCTCAGGTCCGTTTCCCGCTCACGCATCCCTGCGCGGACCGCGTCGGCGAAGTCGTAGACCCCGTCGGCCAGTCGGCCCACGGCGCGGTTGAGGCCCTCCGGTCCAAGGCTCGACTGGGCCTGGCTCACTTTTCGGTAGGCGATGACACCAATGGCCACGCCGATTCCCATCCAGACAATTCGTTTCATATTCGTTCTTTTCGAATCTAGCGGCTGCGGCGCCCGGCAGCGGGCTTCCGGCGGTTGGCGAAGGCGCTGCGCACACCGTAGCTGAATGCGGCCACCTTGATCAGCGGGGAACCCACCGTGGCGGCGACCAGCGAGGACAGGGCGGAAATGTTGGCTGACGCATCGGAGACGTTGGTCGAGATGCCGTCAACCTTCTTCAGCTGCTGGTTGGTGGTGGATACGGTGGCCGTGACCTCGTCCATCAGGGGGGTGGCGCCGTCGCTGAGGGACCTGATGGTGGTCCGCACCTCATCGAAGACCTTTCCCAGTTTCAGGATGGGCACCGCAAGCAGCAGGACCAGGAGCGCGAACACCCCGGCAGCGATCAGGCCGGCAATATCGCCACCAGACATAGACGTTCATCTCCTCGAAATTCCGTGGGTGGGTTCCATCCTGCACGCGCCTGGAAGGGGCGTTCGCACAGATGTCCCCCAAGTACCTTACATACAAAGAAGCCCGCGGCGCTTGCCACGGGCTTCTTTGGATACGCTGCTGGGATTTAGCGTGCGTAGAATTCGACGACGAGCTGCTCTTCGCAGGTCACCGGGATTTCCGAACGCTTGGGGCGGCGCACCAGGCGCGCCTGGAGGGCTTCCAGCTTGACGTCCAGGTAAGCGGGAACGGCGGGCAGGACGTCGCGGTGGGCGCCTGCAGCTGCAACCTGGAGCGGAACCATGGTCTCGCTGCGGCTGTGGACGTGGACCAGCTGGCCCTCGCCGACGCGGAACGACGGGCGGTCAACGCGGACGCCGTCAACCATGATGTGGCGGTGCACAACCAGCTGGCGGGCCTGGGCGATGGTGCGGGCGAAGCCGGCACGCAGGACCAGGGCGTCGAGGCGCATTTCGAGCAGTTCGATGAGGTTCTCACCGGTCAGGCCCTTGGTGCGGCGGGCTTCTTCGAAGGCACGGGTCATCTGTGCTTCGCGGATGCCGTACTGGGCGCGCAGGCGCTGCTTTTCGCGCAGACGTACGGCGTAGTCGGAGTCCTGCTTCTTGCGGGCACGGCCATGCTCACCGGGGCCGTACGGGCGGCGCTCCATGTACTTGGCGGCCTTGGGGGTCAGAGCGATGCCGAGGGACCGCGAGAGGCGGGCCTGACGGCGAGCACGAGTGTTGTTAGCCACTTGTGTCCTTCCAATATCTGCGGTGTGTCAGTGTTACTGGCCTCCACGATGGAGAGCATCGGCCAACCGCTGCCTTTTGCTACTGGGCCCAGGGCATAACCTCTCCAACGTGAAATCGG
Organism: Arthrobacter liuii; assembly: GCF_014639275.1. Taxonomy (GTDB): domain Bacteria; phylum Actinomycetota; class Actinomycetes; order Actinomycetales; family Micrococcaceae; genus Arthrobacter; species Arthrobacter liuii. The sequence goes on from NZ_BMFW01000003.1 coordinate 349,451, forward strand.
GGAGATTGTGCGTCCGCGCCTTGCCAGACAAAGATTCAGCTTACCACGCCGTCACTTGCCCCGGATAATCTTCCGCAGCCGCTCCAGCCGCTGGGCAATATCCCTCTCGGCGCCGTTGCCGGTGGGCTGGTAGTAGTCCCGGCCCACCAGGTCGTCCGGCGGGTACTGCTGGGTTGCCACCGCGTGCGGCGCGTCATGGGCGTATTTGTAGCCCACGCCGTGGCCGAGCTGCTTGGAGCCCGGGTAATGCGCATCGCGCAGGTGCGCGGGAATCCCGACGCCGAGCCCTGCCCGCACGTCGGCGATCGCTTTGTTGATCCCCATGTAGGCGGCATTGGACTTGGGCGCGGTAGCCAGGTGGACCACGGCTTCGGCCAGGATGATCCGGCCCTCGGGCATGCCGATGAGCTGCACGGCCTGCGCCGCGGCCACAGCGGTCTGGAGCGCTGTGGGGTCGGCCATGCCCACGTCCTCTGCGGCAGAGATGACAATCCGCCGGGCCACGAACCGCGGGTCCTCCCCCGCTTCAAGCATCCTTGCGAGGTAATGGAGTGCCGCGTCCACGTCCGATCCCCTGATGGACTTGATGAACGCGCTGGCCACGTCGTAGTGCTGGTCACCCGCGCGGTCGTAACGGACGGCGGCCGCGTCCAGTGCGCGCTCAGTGTGGCGAAGTTCGACAATGACCGGTTCCTCGGTGACCGGCTCGCCAGTTGCACCGTCCTCCCCCACGGAACGTTCGACGTCGTCCGCGTCACCGAAAGCGACGCCCGCCGCAGCTTCCAGCGCGGTCAGTGCCCTGCGGGCGTCGCCGCCGGAGAGCCGGACCAGGTGTTCCAGCGCTTCGTCGCTGAGCCGGACCTTGCCGCCCAGCCCCCGCGGGTCCTCCACGGCCCGCACCAGGAGGCCCTCGATGTCTGCGTCGGTCAGCGGCCTGAGCGTGAGGAGCAGGGAGCGTGACAGCAGGGGCGAGACCACGGAAAAGGATGGATTTTCGGTGGTGGCAGCCACCAGGACCACCCACCGGTTTTCGACGCCGGGAAGCAGCGCGTCCTGCTGGGCTTTGTTGAAGCGGTGGATCTCGTCCAGGAACAGGACAGTGGTGGTCTTGTACAGGTCCCGGGCGGTCAGGGCGTCATCCATGACGCGGCGGACATCCTTGACCCCGGCGGTGATGGCGGAGAGCTCCACGAACTTGCGTCCCGGCCCGCGTGCAATGACGTGCGCCAACGTGGTCTTGCCGGTGCCGGGAGGACCCCACAGGATCAGGGAGGTGGGACCGGCCGGGCCGGTGCTGTCTGCTCCGGCGCCTGCAGCCAGCTGCCGCAGCGGCGAGCCTTGCCCGAGCAGGTGCTGCTGGCCCACCACTTCGTCCAGGGTGCGGGGCCGCATGCGAACGGCCAGCGGACTCCGCGGTGAACCCGGTGCCCGCGAACCCTGGCCCCGGGGGCCGGCGCCCCCGGCGACGGGACGTTCGTCGTCGTCGTTGTCTGGGCCGGGCCCGAAGAGATCATCCACATAGATAGGCTACTTCCAGTCCACCACTGCTTTTCCGCCGGCCCTCCCGCCGGCACCCTGACCCCGAAGGACCCTCCATGCCTGCCCCTGCTTCAGCCGGCGTCCCGCCCTCCGTCCGGACGGCGTTCGTGCCCGGCGCCCGGCTGGCGGGCTGGGCGGAGCGGTTCGGCGCGTCCCACGGGGGTTACCGGTTTCAGGATGACGACGACGGCCTCCGCCTGTTGGGCTCTGACGGCGCGGAGGCGCTCTTGCAAGCACCGTGGCCGGCGGACGGACGTCCCGGACGCGGCACTGGGCCACTGGAACGGCTGGCCGCCCTTTCCTCCCAGCCGCGCAGGCTGGGACTGCTCCTGGTCCGGCGGGGCGGCTACGGCGTCGGGGTAGCAAGCGAAGGAACCCTCCTGGCGTCCAAGGCGGGCACCAGGTACGTCCAGTCGCGTACCGCGGCGGGCGGGCAGTCCCAACAGCGGTTTGCGCGCCGCCGTTCCAACCAGGCCGATGCCCTGGTTGCGGCGGTGGCACAGCAGGCGGCGGAGGTGTTCGGCGCAGCAGCCTTCGAGTACGTGGTGCCCGGCGGCGACAGGGCCCTGGCTGATCTGGTCCTCGAGGAACCTTTGCTGCGTGAATACGCCCGCTTGCCGCGCCTTGCCTACCTGGACGTCGCTGAGCCGCGGGCCGCCGTCCTGAAGAAGGCTGCAGCGGATGCCTGCTCGGTGCGCATCACGGTGACCGACCCGGCCGGCTAGTTCCCCGCTGCCGCCTGTGTCAGCAGCCGGTCAGTGAGGGGCGGGGGCGTTCCTGCCGGTACAGGTAGCGGCCGGAATCACGGAACCCGCCTTTGGCGTAGAGTTCCTGCGCACCGTGGTTCGCTGCTGTGACCAGCAGCCAGAAGCCCTCCACACCCCGTTCCGTGCCGGCCCGCAGCAAGGATTGCATAATGGCGGCAGCGAAGCCTTGGCGGCGCGCCGCGGGCAGGGTGGCCATGCAGTACAGGCCGCCCAGGCCGCTGCCGGCGGGGAGGGCAAGACGGCCGACGGCGGCGGCCCGGCCAGCGCCGTCCCGGACCAGGGCATACACAGAGGGACAGCCTTCAATGATGGCCCGGGCAGTGGCCAGGGCATCCTGCCCACCGCGGCCGTCCACCTGCCACCAGGTCCGCAGCCAGTCCTGGGACGGCTCCGTTGACAGCTCGATTGGCGGTGCGTGCACGCCGGCTTCCGGAACCGGGTCCGCCGTGGCACTGCGCACCATGACCCGGGTCTCGGACTGGCGGGTGAAGCCCTCTGCGTCGAGCAGATCGTGGAGCGCCGCCGTTGCCGGGCTGTCAAAAAGCTGGAAAATGACCGGCAGGCGGCGGATGCGGTACCAGGACCGGGCATCGGTGAGCAGCCCGGCGAGGTCCGCGGCGGATTGCCCGGAAGCATGGGTGCGGGGCCAGATGGAGTTGGCCCGCTGGGTGACGCCTGCCGCCGCCCGAAGCACCCACCGGCCGGCGTCATGCCGGTCCAGGGCGGGCCACGCGGCGTCCATGGCGGCTTCGAGTGCCACGGTTGAGGGTTCCCGGTGGTTCGAGGCCGGCACCGGCTGCTCCTTCCTTAACGAAGGGAGGTCCCCGCGGTGTGACCGGGGGACCTCCAATGGTCGCGGCCTGAGCCGCTAACTTGTCTACTGCTTGTTGTCCGGCTTCTTCTCTTCGGGCTTCCTGGCCGCCGGCTTGAAGTCCACGCCGGCCTCTTTGCGCTGCTGCGGCGTAATGGGGGCCGGGGCCTCCGTGAGGGGGTCGTGGCCGCCGCCGGACTTGGGGAAGGCGATGACGTCCCGGATGGACTCCACACCTGCGAGCAGCGATACCACGCGGTCCCAGCCGAACGCGATGCCGCCGTGCGGGGGCGCACCGTACTTGAAGCCCTCCAGCAGGAAGCCGAACTTGGTCTGCGCGTCTTCCTTGTCCAGGCCCATCAGTTCAAAGACGCGTTCCTGCACGTCGCGCTGGTGGATACGGATGGAGCCGCCGCCGATTTCGTTACCGTTGCAGACAATGTCGTACGCGTAGGAGAGCGCTGATTCCGGATCCTTGTCGAACGTGTCAAGGAATTCGGGCTTGGGCGAGGTGAAGGCGTGGTGGACTGCCGTCCACTGCCCTCCGCCGACGGCAACGTCGCCCGAGGCAATTGCGGCGGCGGCGGGCTCGAACATGGGCGCGTCCACGACCCAGCAAAAGGCCCAGTCGTTGGGATCGATCAGGCCGGTTCGGTGGCCTATTTCCACGCGGGCAGCGCCGAGCAGGGCACGCGAGGGGGTCTTCTCCCCCGCCGCGAAGAAGATGCAGTCGCCGGGCTTGGCGCCGACCGCGTCGGCCAGGCCGGCGCGTTCCGTGTCGGTCAGGTTCTTTGCGACCGGTCCGGCGAGTTCGCCGTCCTCCTTGTACAGGACGTATGCCAGGCCCTTGGCGCCGCGCTGCTTGGCCCATTCCTGCCAGGCATCCAGGGCGCGGCGTGCCTGCGAGGCACCGCCGGGCATCACGACGGCGCCCACGTACGGAGCCTTGAACACACCGAAGTTGGTGTCCTTGAAGAACTCCGTCAGCTCCGTCAACTCCTGGCCAAAGCGAAGGTCGGGCTTGTCCGACCCGAACCGTGCCATGGCATCGGCGTAGGTAATGCGCTGGATGGGGGTGGGGATGTCGGCCCCGATAAGCTGCCACACTGCTTTGACGATGTTTTCGCCGAGCCGGATGATGTCGTCCTGGTCGACGAAGCTTGCTTCGATGTCCAACTGGGTGAATTCCGGCTGCCGGTCAGCGCGGAAGTCCTCGTCCCGGTAGCAGCGGGCAATCTGGTAGTACTTCTCGAAGCCGCCCACCTGCAGCAGTTGCTTGAACAGCTGCGGGGATTGCGGCAGCGCGTACCAGGAACCCGGTGCCAGGCGTGCCGGGACCAGGAAGTCACGGGCGCCTTCGGGCGTCGAACGGGTCAGCGTGGGGGTCTCGATCTCCACGAAGCCCTCCTGGTGGAGCAGGTCGCGCGCCACCCGGTTCGCTTCGGAACGGAGGCGCAGGTTGCGGCTGGGGCCGGGGCGGCGCAGGTCCAGGTAGCGGTGCTTGAGGCGGGCTTCCTCACCGACTTCCACGTGCTCGTCGATCTGGAACGGCAGCGGGTCAGAGGTGTTGAGGATGGTGACGTCCTCGGCGATGACCTCGATTTCGCCGGTGGCCAGCGCGGGGTTCTCGTTGCCTTCCGGACGCCTGGACACAGTGCCCTTGACCTGGAGGACGTACTCATTGCGCAGCCCGTGGAACACTTCTTCCTCACGGACCACCACCTGGGATACACCCGAAGCGTCGCGCAGGTCCACGAATGCCACGCCACCGTGATCACGACGGCGGCCCACCCAGCCGGCCAGGGTTACGGTTTGTCCAATGTGCTCGGAACGAAGGGATCCGAGGTCATGTGTGCGCAGCACAGCACGCCTTTCTGCGGGAAAACAGTGGGAAGTTCAATATGATCGTTCCGGGAACGATCCCGTCCGAGTTTACCCGCTGGAAAGGCACTGCCGCCGCATGAGCGAACCACAGCAGCTGCGGCGAAGGCTGTGGACCTTTGATGCCACGGCGATCGGATTGGGTTCCATGCTGGGCGCAGGCGTGTTTGTGGTCTTCGCGCAGGCCGCGGCGCTGGCCGGAAATTTGCTGGTCCTGTCCGTGGCGGTGGCGGGCATAGTGGCGTACTGCAACGCCGTGGCCTCTGCCGCCCTCGCCGCCAAATACCCCACCAGCGGCGGGACCTACGTGTATGGCCGGATCCAGCTCGGCGAATGGCCGGGTTTCCTGGCCGGCTGGGGTTTCGTCACGGGGAAGACAGCCTCGTGCGCGGCCTTGGCCTTGACGTTCGGCAGTTACGTGGCGCGGGAGCATGCGGTCCCGGTGGCTGTGGCCGCCGTCGTGGCCCTCACCGGCGTCAACCTTCTGGCTATTACCCGGACTGCCCTGCTGACGCGGATCCTGCTGTGCCTGGCCATGGCAACGCTGGTATTCGTTGCCATGGCCGCCGTGCTGGGCCCGCACCCGGCGACCGGGTTGGCGGCCACGCCGGGCGGCGGCGCAGCCGGGGTCCTCCCTGCCGCCGGGCTGATGTTCTTCGCGTTTGCCGGTTATGCCCGGATCGCCACGCTGGGCGAAGAGGTCAGGGACCCGGCCCGCGCCATCCCGCGGGCCATTCTGGCAGCCTTGGCGGCAGCGTTCGCAATTTACCTGCTGCTGGCAGTGCTCCTGCTGGCACACCTCGGGAGTCGGCTTGCCGCCACCACCACTCCCCTGCTGGACGCCGTCCTGTACTCCCGGCTGGCCGCGGCTGCGCCGCTGGTGCAGGCGGGAGCCGCGGCCGCGTGCCTGGGTGCCCTCCTGGCACTTATCACGGGTGTGGGACGGACCACGCTGGCCATGGCAAGGGAACGCGATCTTCCGGGGCCGCTGGCGAAGGTGGGCGGAGCCCACACCGTTCCGTTCGTAGCGGAACTGGCCGTGGCCGCCGTCGTAATCCTGCTCCTGCTGACCGCCGACGTGATGACGGTGGTGGGTTTTTCAAGCTTCGGCGTGCTGGTTTACTACGCAATGGCGAACGCGTCCGCCTACACCCTCGCAGCGCACCCCGGCTACGCTCCCCGCTCGCTTAACGCCGCGGGCTTCCTGGGGTGCGTGGTCCTGGCCTTCACCCTGCCGCCGGCGCCCGTCCTGACCATGGCGGCAGTCCTGGCGGCGGGGGTGGCAGGGCGGTGGCTGGTGCTGCGTGTCCGGCAGCACCAGCCACGGACGTAGGCGCCCGGACTACACCGATGCCGCTGCGGGCGCCGTCGTTTCGACCTGGACTGTCAGGTCCTCCAGCGGCGGCATCCACGTTTCGGGGGCTGCCAGCACCTGTTCGCCGGTGCGGATGTCCTTGACCTGGTGGGTGCCGTCCTCGTCAGTGAACCAGACAAAGGGGATTCCCCGCCGGTCAGCGAACTTGATCTGCTTGCCGAACTTTTCGGCCTTGGCCGCCACCTCGGTGGGAATCCCCCGGCTGCGCAGCAGGGCGGCAACGTCCTGGGCAGCGCCCCAGCTGTCGTCATGGTTCAGTGCCACCAGCACGGTGGTGGGAACGGACCGGGAAGCTTTGGCCAAATCCTGGCTCAGGATCCGGGACACCAGGCGGGTGACGCCGATGGAAAGTCCGACGCCAGGGAACTTGCGGTTGCCCTTCGACGCAAGGGCATCGTAACGGCCGCCGGAGCAAATGGACCCCAGCTGTTCGTGCCCCACCAGGACGGTTTCGACCACGGTGCCGGTGTAGTAGTCAAGGCCGCGGGCGATGCTGAGGTCTGCGAGGACCTTGCCGGGAGCCCGCTGCACGGCGGCGTCGATGACCTGTTCCAGTTCGTCCAGGCCTTCGTCCAGAAGTTCATTGCCGACGCCCAAGGCCCGGACCTGGGCGACGAAGGAGGTGTCGTCGGTGCGGATGGCCGCCAGCTGCAGGGCTTTGTCAGCCTGCTCATCGGAAGCGCCCAGCTCGGACTTCAGCAGTTCGGCCACCTTGGCGGGCCCAATCTTTTCGAGCTTGTCGATGCTGCGCAGCACGCCTGCGGTGTCGTCCAGGCCAATGCCGCGGTAAAAGCCTTCAGCCAGCTTGCGGTTGTTGATCCGGAGCCGGAAGTCGGGGATGGGCAGCGCGCTGAGCGCTTCTGCGATGACCAGCGCAATCTCGACGTCGTAACGGAACGGAAGCTCGCCGTCGCCCACCACATCGATGTCAGCCTGGGTGAACTCGCGCGCCCGGCCTTCCTGGGGCCGCTCGCCGCGCCACACCTTCTGGATCTGGTAGCGGCGGAACGGGAAGGCCAGGTAACCGGCGTTTTCCACGACGTAGCGGGCAAAGGGGACCGTCAGGTCAAAATGCAGGGCAAGCGCGTGGGGATCGGCCTTGCCCCCCTTGACGGGGTTTTCGCTCTCATCCTCCTGGAGCCGGCTGAGCCCATACACTTCCTTGTCGATCTCCCCCTTGCGGAGCAGCTGGCCAACAGTCTCCACGGCCCGCGTTTCGATCGAGGTAAAACCATGCAGTTCAAAGACCCGGCGCAGGGTATCGAGCACATGCAGCTCCACCAGCCGCTCCTCGGGAAGCCACTCGGGGAATCCGGACAGGGAGGCGGTGCGTGCCATGGGGAAGGTTCTCCTTAGGGGGTGGATGGTGCGCCGAAGCTGCCGGCCCCACCCCTCAAGGGCGGCTTACGGCGGCAGTACAGCCAGCCATGCATAAACTATGTGCGGCAGCCAGTTTATGCGTCATCCGTGTGCATCTCTAATGCGGCGGACCTGCGTAGCCTGGCCCTTAATACCTGCGCCCTGCGGCCACCCGCCGGGCACCAGCAGCCCGACGATGAGGAGGACCCTTGGCGGCCAGTTCACGCAGTGCCCGCGAAACAAAACGGCGCATCCAGCAAATGGAAGCCAAGCGTGAGCTCCGGCGCGACCAGGAGAAACGGCGGAAGCGCGACAACCTCGTGGCCGCCGGTGCCGGGACCGCCGCCGTGGTGCTCGCCGTCGTCCTCCAACTCACCGCTTTCGCCGGAAACCCCACCGAAGCCGAATACGCTGCCGCCCAGGCCGGCCTGACGGAACCATCGGCCTCCGCAAGTGCCTCCGCCACACCGTCCGCAGCGGCAACCAACGGGCCGAACATTCCATCAGCGGACACAGCGGCCGGGAAGACGTTCACCGGCCAGCTGATGCTGAACGGCAGCCCGCTCGGCGTGGAGGTGGACGGGACGAAGGCCCCGCAGGCGGCCGCCGTCTTCAAGTCCCTCAGCGACGAAGGATACTTCAACGGCAAAACGTGCCACCGCCTGACCACCGCCGACAAGTTCGGCGTCCTGCAGTGCGGCTCACCCAAGGGCGACGGGCAGGGCGACCCGAACTACACATGGGGCCCGCTGGAAAACACCCCGGCTGACAACATGTACCCAGCCGGCACCATCGCGGTGGCCCGCACCGGCAACAACGCGTACGGCAATGGAACGCAGTTCTTCATCGTCTACAAGGACACAGCCATTCCTGCAGACGCCGCCGGCGGCTATACGGTGGTGGGAAAGGTCACGTCCGGACTTGATGTCGTGACCAACATCGCTGCCACCGGCATCACGCCAGGGGCCAGCGACACGGACGGCGCGCCGAAACAACCAGTCACGATAGACTCGTTTTCTCTGAAGTAGGAAGCCGGGCCGGACAGGCAACGGTGCAGTACGTGAGTATTTCCCTCCAAGCGAAAGACTTTTAGCGGTGACAGACAGTCAGAAATCCGACGAAACAGCAACAGACCTGACCGAATCGGCGGCTCCGGCCGACGGTGAAGGCAGCGGAACTGATGCACATGCCGAGCAGTCACCTGTGACCCCGGAGACCGAGGCCCCGGAAACCGCGGCTCCCGAAGACGGGGCGGCCGAAGTAAGCGCTTTGAAAGGGGGCGCCGTGGAAGAGGGCACTGCCCAGGACGCTGGGGAGCAGGCCGGCGAAACCGCTGCCGCCGAGGCACCCGCTCCAGCCCCCGGGCCGCGCCCGTCTGCACCGTCCCCTGCCGCGTTCGCGTCGCGTCCCAAGCCCGCTGCTGCGGCTCCCGCCGCAGCACCCGTTCCGGCTGCGCCCAGCACGTCTGTCGCCGAGGCCTCCAAATGGGGCCGGGTGGAGGGGGACGGCCACGTCTACCTGAACATCGACGGCGGTGAGCACCCCGTGGGACAGTACCCGGGTGTCAGCGGCGATGAGGCGCTGATCTACTTTGCGCGGAAATACGACGACGTCCTGGCCCAAATCGTGCTCCTGGAGCAGCGGGTCAGCTCCAAGGCCCCCAGCACCGACATGCAGAAGACGGTTACGCACCTGCGTGAACAGCTCGCCGAACGCAACATGGTGGGCGATCTTCGGGCAGCCGAGGCCCGGCTGGACAAGCTGTCCGGGCAGATCACTGAGCTGGAGAAGACCGAAAAAGCCGAGCACGATGCCGTGCGCGCCTCTGAGCTCGCAGCACGCGAAGCCATTGTTGCCGAGGCAGAGGAGATTTCCGGCCAGGATCCCGCCCAGACACAGTGGAAGACCTCCAGCGCCAGGATGAACGAGCTCTTCGAGAACTGGAAGGCCGCGCAGAAGAGCGGCGTGCGGCTGGGCCGCAGCAACGAAGACGCGCTGTGGAAGCGGTTCAGGGCCGCCCGTACGGTCTTCGACCGTCATCGCCGGGCCTATTTCTCCCAGCTGGACAGCAACAACTCCGCGGCAAAGGCTGCCAAGGAAAAGCTGATTGCCGAGGCCGAGGCACTTTCCACGTCCACGGACTGGGGCTATGCCGCCGGCGAGTACCGACGGCTGATGGACCAGTGGAAGGCATCGCCGCGGGCCAGCCGCAAGGACGACGACGCACTGTGGGCACGGTTCCGCGCCGCCCAGGACGTCTTCTTCACGTCCCGCCAGGCCGCCAACGACGAGATCGACCAGGAGTACGCCGCGAACCTCACGGTGAAGGAGGCCCTGCTGGCCGAAGCCAACGATATCCTGCCCGTAAGAGACCTGGCAGCCGCCAAGAAGGCCCTGCAGTCAGTCCGCGACCGCTGGGAAGAAGCCGGCAAGGTGCCCCGCGCAGACATGGGCCGGATTGAGGCCGGGCTGCGGAAGGTGGAAGACGCCGTCCGCCATGCCGAGGAAGAGCAGTGGCAGCGGTCCAACCCGGAGCGCAAGGCTCGCACCAACAGTGCGTTGTCGCAGCTGGAGTCCGCCATCGCCGGACTCCAGGAAGACCTGGCCACGGCCGAAAAGACTGGCGATCAGCGCAAGATCAAGGCAGCCCAGGAAGCCCTTGAGGCACGCCAGGCCTGGCTCGACCAGATCCAGCGGTCTGCCAGCGAGCTGTCCTGACGCTCCTGCCCTGAACTGACAGGCACAGGCCCGGTCCCGGTTATCCACATAACCGGGACCGGGCCTTTGCCTGTTAAAAGAGTGCGGGCAGGATTGCACGTATGGCCTCACCTCCAACTGCTTCCGCCGCCGGCCCGCGCTGGGCACCGCGCAAAGCCTCTTCACCGCCGGGCTGCGAAGCAAACGGAGCGGAGGCTGCCACCCCGCCACGCTTTCCCGAACTGTACTCGCCCGGCAAGCCCTTCGCCGGTCCGGAACTCCAGTCCCTGGCAGCTGACGGGCTGCTGGCCCGCTTCCACCAACACGGCTACACCCTCCCCGGAACACCGGCGTCCCCTCAGCTGCGGGCACGGGCTGCCGCCGGAAATGTACCGGCAGCAATACGGCAACGCGTGGTAGCGGGCCGGATGACGGCGGCCTGGATCTACGGCTGCGCGGCGGAACCGGACAGGCTGGCCCTGCTGGTGGATGCAAAGAGGCGGGTGTCCAGCCTCCGGAACACGCGCGGATGCACGCTGCACGAGGTGAAGCTGGGGCCATTCGATGTGATCAGCCTGGGCGGACTGATGGTTTCCAGTCCCTTGCGGACTGCACTTGATATCGCACTGCACGTTGAACCGGAGCGCGCCGTGCCCGCCCTCGCGGAATTGCTGGCCCGGCCGCAGCAGGACGTGAAACTGCGCCTCCTGGTGCGGGCCATTGAGGCAACTCCACGGATCCCGCACAAGCGGAACGCGCTGGAAAAACTTGCCCTGCTAGCTCCGGCGTTTGTTCCCGGTGGTGCGGTAGACGTCAAAAACCCCGTCGATCCTGCGGACGGCGCTCAGGACGTGGCTGAGGTACTTGGGATCCCCCATCTCGAAAGCGAACTTTGAGATGGCCACCCGGTCCGTGGAGGTGTGGACGCTGGCCGCGAGGATATTGACGTGGTTGTCCGACAGGACCCGCGTCACGTCCGAGAGCAGGGATTTGCGGTCCAGGGCTTCAACCTGGATTTCCACCAGGAAGACGCTTGACTGCGTCGGCGCCCAGTCCACGTCCACGATCCGGTCCGGCTGGTCCTTCAGGTCGGAGATGTTGGTGCAGTCGGTGCGGTGCACGGAGACACCGGACCCCCTGGTCACGAAGCCCAGGATAGGGTCCGGAGGAACAGGCGTGCAGCACCGGGCCAGCTTCACCCAGACATCGCCCACGCCGCGGACCACCACACCGGAGTCGGAGAAGCGGGCCTTGCTGACCTGGGTGGGGATGCTGACCTCTTCGACGTCATCATCGGCGCTCTCGTTGCCGCCCAGGCTTTCGATGAGCTTCTCCATGACCGATTGGGCGGAAGTGTGCCCGTCGCCCACGCCGGCGTACAGGCCGGAGATGTCAGCGTACTTGAACTCCTCCGCCACTGCGGCCAGTGCCTCATGCGTCATCAGCCGCTGCAGCGGAAGGTTCTGTTTCCGCATGGCGCGGGTCAGCAACTCCTTGCCGCGGTCGATGGCTTCTTCCCGGCGTTCCTTGCTGAACCACTGGCGGATCTTGTTGCGCGCCCTGGCGCTCTTGACGAAGTGCTGCCAGTCCTGGCTGGGACCGGCCCCCTCGGCTTTGGAAGTGAATATTTCCACCCAGTCGCCATGGTTGAGTTCGCTGTTGAGCGGGACCAGTTTGCCGTTGACCCGGGCACCGATGGTGCGGTGGCCTACCTCCGTGTGCACGGCGTAGGCAAAATCCACCGGCGTTGATCCGGCAGGCAGCGCCATGACTTCGCCCTTGGGCGTAAAGACGAATACTTCCCGGGCGTTGATTTCGAAGCGCAACGAGTCCAGGAACTCGCCGGGGTCCGAGGTTTCCTGCTGCCAGTCCACCAGGGAGCGCAGCCAGCCCATGTCGCCGTCGCGGGGGCTTCCCGGACCCACGGCAGTGCGGTTGGGCTGGTCCTTGTATTTCCAGTGGGCCGCCACGCCGTACTCGGCCCGCCGGTGCATTTCGTGCGTGCGGATCTGGATTTCCACCGGCTTGCCACCCGGGCCGATGACGGTGGTGTGCAGGGACTGGTACATGTTGAACTTAGGCATCGCGATGTAATCCTTGAACCTGCCAGGCAGGGGGTTCCAGCGCGAGTGCATGGTGCCCAGGGCCGCATAGCAGTCCCGGACGGAGTCCACCAGGACACGGACACCCATGAGGTCGTTGATGTCGTCGAAGTCCTTGTCGCGGACGATCATCTTCTGGTAGATCGAGTAGTAGTGCTTGGGCCGGCCGGTGATGGTGGCCTTGATCTTGGCGGCGCGCAGGTCCTCAGTGATCTGGTCGCGGATAACACCCAGGCTCTTTTCCCGCTCCGGCGTACGGTCCCCCACCATCCGGACGATCTCTTCGTACACCTTGGGGTAAAGCGCCGCGAAGGACAGGTCCTCCAGCTCCCACTTGATGGTGTTCATGCCCAGGCGGTGGGCCAGCGGGGCGAAGATTTCCAGGGTCTCGCGGGCCTTGCGGGCAGAGGATTCAGCGGATACGAAGCGCCAGGTGCGTGCATTGTGCAGCCGGTCCGCCAGTTTGATCATCAGGACGCGGATGTCCTTGGCCATGGCCACGACCATTTTGCGGACCGTCTCCGACTGTGCGGCCTCGCCGAAGCTGACCTTGTCCAGTTTGGTCACACCGTCCACCAGCATGGCCACTTCCGGCCCGAAGTCCCGCTTCAGGTCCGCAAGGGTGTAAGGAGTGTCCTCTACCGTGTCGTGCAGCAGGGCTGCCGCCAGGGTGGTGCCGCTGAGGCCCAGTTCCGCGAGGATGGTGGCCACGGCCACCGGATGGGTGATGTACGGGTCACCGCTTTTGCGCTTCTGTCCGCGGTGGCTGCGCTCGGCTACGTCGAAGGCGCGCTGGATGAGGTCGAAGTCCTCTTTGGGATTGTTGGCACGGACGGTGCGGAGCAGCGGCTCAAGGATGGGTGAGTATGTGGCGGCTCCGCGTCCGGTGAGGCGGGCAAGCCGGGACCGGGTGCGCTCCCTCCGGCCGGGAAACGTGGCACGTGATCCTGAGTTGTCAACAGGAACCAATGACCCCGGCCGCGCAGGGGATGCCGCACCGGCCTGTACACCGGCAGGATTCTTCTCTTCCTGTGCCGTTGGCGCCGACGCCGAACGTTCTTCCAATGAAGCACCCCTCACCACCGATTTAATTACCCCAGTCTATTCCTCCGGGCAGCCACTTTTATAACCGGGCCCAACAGGCTAAGGCCGGGCAACGCAAAATGCGTTGCCCGGCCTTAGCTGCAATTACAACTGCCTGCGGTTGCCGGTCAGGCTTTGGCCGGCGATGCCGGAACTGCCCGTTCTGCTGCCCCGGCCCGCCGCTGCTGTACACGCCTTGCCTGCTTGACCAGGTCCGGTTCTCCCTGCCGGAGCGCAGCATACAACGGAGCGGCCACGAAGATGGTCGCTGCGGTGCCGATGAGAATCCCGACGAACAAGGCCAGGGACAGGTCACGCAGGGTTCCCGCGCCCAGGAGGCCGGCACCGATGAAGAGGATGGCCCCCACGGGGAGGATGGCCACCATCATGGTGTTGATGGACCTCACCAGTGTCTGGTTGACCGCGAGGTTCACTTCCTCGCCGAAGGTCCGGCGCGTGGAGGCGTCGATTCCCGAAGTGTTCTCCCGGATCTTGTCGAAGACCACCACCGTGTCGTACAGCGAGTAGCTAAGGACGGTCAGGAATCCAATGATGGCTGACGGCGTGACCTCGAAATCGCTGAGGGCGTACACCCCGGCCGTGATGAACATGGTCACGGCCATGCCGGCAAGCGCCGACAAGGACATCTTCCAGGTGCGGAAGTACAGGGCCATCAGCAGGGCCGCAAGCAGCACGAATACCACCAGGCCGATCAACGCCTGCTTGGTTACATCGGCACCCCAGGTGGGGCCGACGAACGTGGAGGTTACCTCGTTGTCGGTAACGCCGTAGGCGCCGGTGAGGCCCTGCTTGATCCGCAGGGTTTCGTCGTCGGTCAGCTTGTCAGTCTGGATGCGCATGGTATTGCCGGCAACGTTTGCCACCCGCGGAATACTGCCCGCGACCACATCCGTCACGGCCTTCTCGCCGATGGTGGCATCCGTGGTTTTTACGTTCGAGACCGTGAATTCGGAACCGCCGCGGAACTCGATGCCGAGGTTGAAGCCGCCCTTGGCCACCGGGATGATGATGGACAGGGCCACTCCCACCGCGGCAATGATGAACCAGAGTTTCCTTTTGCCGACGAAGTCGTAGGAGCGCTTGCCGGTGTAGAGCTCGTTGCCGAAAGTGGCGAAGCCTGACATTACTTGTTCTCCTTCGCGGAGGTCTTGGACGAGCCAGCCAACTGTTCCTGCTTCTCTGCCAGGCGCCGTTCGGCGATGGTCATGCGACGCTCGGCCTCGGCGGCGGCACCGGTGTTCTTGCTGCGGACCACTACGGGCTTGTCCTCCGGGGTGCGGAGGCGGCCGGCGCCGCGGTACAGCGGCACGGCACCCAGCCGTTCAGGGTCCAGGCCGGAGAACTTGTGGCCTTCACCGAAGAACCGGGTACGGGCAAGGAGCTGCAGCGTGGGGTGGGTGAACATGAACACCACGATGAGGTCGGCGATGGCCGTCAGGCCCAGGGTGAAGGCGAACCCGCGGACGTTGCCCACGGCCACGAAGAAGAGGACGAGGGCTGCCAGGAGGTTGACGGCCTTGGAGGCCAGGACGGTGCGTTTGGCCCGCTTCCAGCCGTTTTCGACGGCGGAGACCAGGCCGCGCCCTTCGCGCAGTTCGTCGCGGATGCGCTCGAAGTAGACAATGAAGGAGTCTGCAGTCTGGCCGATAGCCACAATGATGCCCGCGACGCCGGCCAGGGACAGTCGGTAGTTCTCCGTCCAGCCCAGGATCGCGATCGCCTGGTACGTCAGGGCACCGGCCACCACCAGCGACGCAATGGTGACGAAACCCAGGGCGCGGTACTGGAACAGCGAGTAGACCACCACGAGCAGGAGCCCGATCAGGCCGGCCAGCATGCCCATGCGCAGCTGTTCACCACCGAGTGTGGCGGAAATCTGCTGTTCGCTCTGGATATCGAAGCTGATGGGAAGGGCGCCGAACTTTAACTGGTCTGAGAGTGCCTTGGCGGTCTTCTCGGTGAAGCCACCGGTGATCTGGGGGCGTCCGTCAGTGATGACAGCCAGTGAACGCGGGGCGGAAATGACCTGGTTGTCCAGGACGATGGCGAACTGGGACTTGGGGTCGGTGCCCGACTCGCCGCCGGCAGCCACGTAGAACTTGTTGAGACGTTCGGTGACCTCCTTGAACTTGGTCGTGCCCTCGCCGTCGAACTGGATGTTGACGGCCCAGTCATTGGTCACAGCTCCCTGTGCGCCCTGCTGCAGCTGGAAGGACGAGGTGACGATGTTGCTGCCCTTCACCTCCACGGGACCCAGGATGTACTTGATGGCCGGGGACTTGTCGGTGGCAGGTTGGCAGGTCACCAGCGGTTTGGTGGGATCTGACCGTTCGGATTTCTCGGCTGCGGCACTGTTGCAGTCCAGCGCCTCGAACTGCTTGTAGATCTCGGGAGTGATCCAGTTGGTGTCGCTGCTGTTTGCCGGTTCAGCTGTGGGCTTGGGCAACTGGTCATCCGGGGTCCGGGACTCCGGCGGGACGGCTGCGCCGCCACCGTTGAGGAGGACAGGGCGGAAGTTCATGTCCGCGGACGCCTGGATCAGGTTCCGGGTTTCGGCAGAGGGAGTGCCGGGAAGGCTGACCACCACATTGCGCCCTGACTGGGTGCTGATTTCCGCTTCGGAGACACCGGAACCGTCAACGCGCTGGCGGATGATTGCCACGGCCTGGTTGAGCTGCTGTTCATTAATGTCCGAACCGCCCTCCACCTTCGGGGCCAGGATCATCTGGGTGCCGCCCTCAAGGTCCAATGCCAGTTTGGGTGCCCAGCTGGCCTGTCCGGCGACGGTGCCGCCGGCCAGGACGGCGGTCAGCGCTGCCAGGAGTACACCAAGCCAGACCAGGACGCGCAGCCCAGGTTTCTTGCGGCCAGTTCGTGCCATTTTCGATCTTTCTCTTATTCACGGAGGAACCGCCGGCGACGGCTTTGCGTGCGCCGGCGGTGATCCGCAGCGGTAGAGGGAGGAAAGGGTCCAGCGGGCCTAGCTGTCCTTCTTGCCCTCGTCGTTGAGGCGCTTCAGGGTTTCTTCAGGAGTCTCGGCGGCCGTGGCGGTGCTCCCGGTCCCCGGAGTGGTGAGTGAGGACGCATCGTCAGGCACAACCGGGGAAGCGGCGGCCGGTTCGGCGGCCTCCTCGGCGACGGGCTCAGCGGCAGGTTCGACGACCTTCGTCACGGCCTGGCGGTGCACTGTGGCGAGGTTGCCGGGGGAAAGTTCAAGGGTGACCTTGTTCTCGGCCTCGTCGATGTCCACGATCCGGCCGAAAAGGCCGAAGCTGGTCATGACCTCCACGCCGGGGCCAAACTTCGACTGGAGCTCTGCCTGCTGCTGCTGCGTCTTCTTGTTGCGGCGGAACATCATGAAGATGAACACGCCGAGCATGACGAACAGGAGAATTGACATTGGATCCAAGGGGAATTCCGTTCTTTTGCGTGGTGTAGCTGGTTTTCCAGCGACGTCGGCTTCGCTTCGGCCGGGGCGGGTTGGTGACGCAGGCAGAACGCCTGACAATCCCTTCCCCAAGCGACGGGAGCGTTAGGGCGACCCGCGAAACAAAGACCCGAACGTGCGGGGCGTCATACCAGTCTAAAGGGAAAAGCTGAAGGCAGCCTGCTATTGGCCCTCGGAGGCCCAGTCCCCTTCCGTGGAGGCGTCCTCGCCGGGTTCGAAAAGGTCCAGCTGCTCCTGCGCAAAGACATTGGACGGGATTGCATACCCAAGGTGGGTCCACGCCGGTGCCATGGCGATCCTGCCGCGGGGGGTGCGGCCCAGCAGGCCCTCCCTGACCAGGAAGGGTTCGGCCACTGTTTCAACCGTTTCGGTCTCCTCACCGACAGCGATGGCGAGGGTGGAGAGACCGACGGGACCGCCGCCGAACTTGGTGATGAGGGCGTCGAGGACGGCCCGGTCCAGCCGGTCCAGTCCCTTCTTGTCCACTTCGTACATGTCCAGGGCAGCGGACGCGGTCCTTGAATCGATTTGTTCGATGCCGTGCACCAGTGCCCAGTCCCGGACCCGGCGCAGCAGGCGGTTGGCGATCCGGGGAGTGCCGCGGGAACGGCCGGCGATTTCAGCGAACCCCGCCGAGTTGACCTTCAGGTCCAGCAGCCCCGCGGAGCGGCGCAGGACCAGCTCCAGCTCCGGAACCGAATAGAACTCGAGGTGCCCGGTGAAGCCGAAGCGGTCGCGCAGCGGCCCGGGCAGCAACCCGGCGCGGGTGGTGGCGCCAACCAGGGTGAACGGCGGCAGCTCCAGCGGAATGGCGGTGGCACCGGCGCCCTTGCCCACCACGATGTCCACCCTGAAGTCTTCCATGGCCATATACAGCATCTCCTCGGCGGGCCGGGACATGCGGTGAATCTCGTCGAGGAACAGGACCTCGCCTTCAGACAGCGAGGACAGGATGGCTGCGAGGTCGCCGGCGTGCTGGATGGCAGGCCCGCTGCTCAGGCGCAGCGGGGCGTTCATCTCCGCGGCAACGATCATCGCCAGCGTGGTCTTGCCGAGTCCCGGCGGACCGGAGAACAGCACGTGGTCTGCGGTGCGTCCACGCATCCGGGAGGCCTGAAGCACCAGCGACAGTTGTTTCCGTACCCTGTGCTGGCCAACGAAGTCGTCCAGGTTTTTGGGCCGCAGGGCCGCCTCAATGGCGCGCTCCTCCGGCTCCTCCCCCGCGGCAACCAGTGACGGTTCAGCCACGGGTGCCTACACGGTTGCCGGCGCGCGCGCCGTCCTGGCCAAGCCACCGGAGGGTGGTCCGCAGGATTTCAGCCACGTTGCCGCGGAAGGACACTTCGGGATCCTCTGCCAAGGCTTTGTCGATACTGGCGGAGGCATCCTTTTCGGACCAGCCCAGGCTGGTCATGGCCGCCACCACCTGGGGCTTCCAGGCGGCTTCCGCGGCGGTAGGTGAACCGGCTGACCCGGCTGTCCCGTGCGGGACCAGCTTTCCGGCGAGCTCCAGGACGATCCGGCCGGCCACCTTGGGCCCGATGCCGGGCACTTTCGTGAAGGTCTTGCTGTCGCCGGTGTGCGCCGCCACCCGGATGGCCTCCGGTTCATGAACGGCAAGAACAGCCAGTGCCAGCCGGGGGCCAACCCCGCTGACACTGAGCAGGACGTCGAAAACCTCCCGCTCGTCGTCGGACGCGAAGCCGAAGAGCGTCAGGGAATCCTCCCGCACAATGAGTGATGTAAAGACTTGGCCCGGCTCACCCACCCTGAGCCGGCTGAGCGTCTGCGGGGTGGCATTGACGCTCATCCCGGCACCGTTGAGGTCGATCACGGCCGTGGACAGGCCAACGTGCGCTACGGTTCCGCGGAGGAAACTGATCAAGGCCGGGCTCCCGTTATACCGCCGGCCTCGCAGTGAGAACCCGGCTATCCGAACATATCTACGAATACCCTAGCAAGCAGCAGGGACAATCAACGCGACCGGCGCGCCTTCGCCTCGGCTTCCGCCCACGCGCGTTGGGCGGATGTCAGGGACGAGCTGCCGGGGCCGGTTGTCGCCACCGCAGCGCCGCTCCCGGCCCGCCACGCGTGCGTGATGGCCAGGGCCAGGGCGTCGGCCGCATCGGCGGGACGCGGCGGGGCGTCCAGGCGGAGGATCTTGGTGACCAGCTTGGTCACGGCGTCCTTGTTCGAGGACCCGCTTCCCGTTACCGCGGCCTTGACCTCGGACGGGGTGTGCAGCGCCACCGGGATTCCCCGGCGGGCCGCCGCCGCGATCACCACGCCGGACGCCTGCGCGACGCCCATCACCGTGCTGACGTTCAGCTGGGAAAAGACGCGTTCGACGGCGAGGACCTGGGGTTCGTAGCGGTCCAGCCATTCGTCGATGGCCAGGGCAATCACAAGGAGCCGCTGGTCCAGCGTTTCCTCGGGCGAGGTGCCCACGACGCCCACGGCCACCATGGTGGCCCGCCTGTTCCGTTCCACATCCACCACACCGATTCCGCAGCGGGTCAGTCCCGGGTCAACTCCGAGTACGCGCAGCGTCACGTGCGTGCTGTCTCAGCAGGCACCGCGGGACGTCACTCGGATTCCAGGGCAGCCTGGACTTCGTCACTGAGGTCGGCGTTGCTGTAGACGTTCTGGACGTCGTCGAGGTCTTCGAGGGCATCGGCCAGCTTGAGGAACTTGCGGGCGCCGTCGACGTCAAGTTCCACCTGCATGGAGGGGACGAACTCCACCTCGTCGGTGTCGTACTCCATGCCGGCTTCCTTGAGCGCCTCGCGGATGGCCTGCAGGTCACCCGGTTCCGAATGGATCTCGAAGGTCTCGCCGTTGTCCTTGACTTCCTCGGCGCCGGCGTCGAGGACCGCCATGAGGACGTCGTCCTCGCCCAGGCCGTTCTTAGGCAGGGTGACAACACCCTTGCGGGCGAAGAGGTAGCTCACGGATCCCGGATCGGCGATGGTGCCACCGTTGCGGGAGATGGCCAGGCGGACCTCGGAAGCTGCGCGGTTCTTGTTGTCCGTGAGGCACTCGACCAGGAGGGCTGAGCCCTGGGGACCGCGGGCCTCGTACATGATCTCGGTGTAGTCCACCACTTCGCCGGTGAGGCCGGCGCCGCGCTTGATGGCGCGGTCGATGTTGTCGTTGGGAACGGAGGTCTTCTTGGCCTTGGTCACCGCCAGTTCCAGGCCCGGGTTGCCGGCGAGGTCCGGTCCGCCCATCCGGGCGGCAACTTCGATGTTCTTGATCAGCTTGGCGAACGACTTTGCGCGGCGGCTGTCAATGATCGCCTTCTTGTGCTTGGTCGTTGCCCATTTGGAGTGGCCTGACATGCTTTACGCTTCTCCTCTGATCATGCGGATAAAAAGTTCGTGTACGCGTTTTTCGCCGGTCACTTCCGGGTGGAAGGAGGTGGCCAGGAGCTGGCCGGAACGCACTGCCACAATTCTAGCCGCCCCGGGCAGCGGGGCGGCGTGGGAGGCATGCTCCGGGTCCGCCGGTTCCACCTGCGCCAGGACCTCCACGTCCGCACCCACCCGTTCCACCCAGGGGCCGCGGATGAAGACTGCGTGCACCGGTTCCACGCCCGATGCGGTGGCGCTGAAGTCCAGCCCCTTGAAGTCCAGGTCGGTTTCGAAGGACTCGCGCTGACGCCCGAAGGCGTTGCGGCGGACGGTAATGTCCAGGCCGCCGAACGTCTGCTGCGGGGCGCCGGAAAGGTCGGTGGCCGGATCGGCAATGTCCGATGCCAGCAGGATCATGCCGGCGCAGGAGCCATAGACGGGCATGCCCTCGGCGATGTACTTGCGCAGGGGGTCGGCAAGCTCGAATGCCCTGGCCAGTTTGTCGATGGTGGTGGACTCACCGCCGGGAATGATCAGGCCGTCCAGGCCGTCCAGCTCCCCAGGGCGGCGGACAGCCGTGCCCTGGGCACCGGTTGCTTCCGCGGCGCGGAGGTGCTCACGGAAGTCTCCCTGGAGGGCCAGGACACCGATCCGCAGGCCTGAGCCCACGCGAGCGGGATCAGCAGAAGGGGGATTCGTCATCCCTCCAGCATACGGGCCCGGCCCCTGGCCGCCGCCGCAAGCAGGGGCCAGCAAAGGTTGCATGCCGCTCCTGGGATATATTCAAAACATGGTCTTCTTCAGTGTTCCGCTCGGCAAACTGGTCCGCAGGGTGTCCCGGCTCCGGGGCGGTGGCTCGGCACTTCCAGGCCTGGTGGTCGAGAAAATCGATCCCGGCTTCATGCGGCGGACGCTCACCACCCTGCCCCACGGTGTGGCCGTGGTCAGCGGCACCAACGGCAAGACCACCACCACCAAGATGGTTGTTGAACTCCTGGAAAGCCAGGGCCTGAAGGTCTTCACCAACCGGACCGGCAGCAACTTCACACGGGGAGTGGCGGCCGCCCTCCTGGGCGAGGTGGACTGGCGCGGCAGGCTGGACGCGGACGTTGCCGTCCTGGAACTCGACGAAGCCCACGCGGTCCATTTCGTGAACAGTGTTCCGCCCCGGTACTGCCTGCTGCTTAACGTGCTGCGCGACCAGCTGGACCGCTTTGGCGAGATCGACAAGACGGCGCAGCTCCTGCAGCACATCGCTGCCAAGACCACCGGAACGGTTGTCCTGAACCGCGAGGATCCCCGGGTGGCCAGGATCGCTGAGACCCTGACGGGACAGGAGGTCAAGTACTTTGGCCTTGATGATTCCCTGCTGGAAACCTTTCCCAACGACGACGACATGCGTGCCGCTCCAGGCAGCCCCGCTCCGGCGGGCCTCCCGGAAAAGCCCGCAGCCGACGTCGTGCTCCGCAAAGTGGGCGCGGACAGCGCAGAGTTTGAGTACGACGGCGGTACGGTCACCACGGCGATGAAGCTGCGCGGCGTCTACAACATCTTCAACGCCGCTGCCGCCCTGACGCTGGCCCGAAGCATCTGCGGCGCCGGCGCCGCCACGGCAAACCACGCCACCTTGCTGGAGGCGCTGTCCCGGGTGGCGCCTGCCTTTGGCCGCGGCGAGAGCCTTACCGTTGATGGCCAGCCGCTGGACCTTGTGCTGGTGAAGAACCCCAGCGGTTTCCGGCTGGGACTGAAGTCCTTCCCGGCCGGCGGTTACGCCACCATGATCGCCATTAACGACAACTACGCGGACGGCCGGGACATGTCCTGGCTTTGGGATGTGGAGTTCGATTCCCTCCGTGCGGGCGGCGTGGAGGTGCTGACCGGGTCCCGGGCCTACGACATGGCTCTGCGGCTGCAGTATGACGACGTCCGGATCGGCGCGGTGCAGCCCGAGATTCCAGCCGCCCTGGCAGCCTTCATCAGGGAAGGCCAGGGCAAACCGAAGCGGATTTTCTGCACCTACACCGCCATGCTCGCCATCCGCCGCGAGCTGTCCAAAATCACCACCGTGGAGGTTGTCTCGTGAGTCCGGCAGAAGCAACGGCAGCTGGCAACCAGTCCAAGGGCACCATCCGCGTAGTCCAGCTGTACCCGCGGGACATGAACATCTATGGCGACTGGGGCAATGCCCTGGTCCTGCAGCGCCGAATCGCCTGGCACGGGTACACGCCTGAACTGCTCGAGTACAACGTGGGCGATCCATTCCCGGACGGCGTGGACATCATTGTCGGCGGCGGCGGGCAGGACAGCGGGCAGCTGGTCATCCAGGACGACCTGCAGGCACGGGCCGGCGAACTCAAGGAACTGGCCGAGGATGGTGCGCCCATGCTTGTCATCTGTGGCCTGTACCAGCTTTTTGGCCGATTCTTCAAAACCCGCACGGGTGCCGTCATTCCCGGCATCGGCGTCCTGGACGTTGAAACCCACGGCACCGATGAGCGCCTGATCGGCAACGTCAAGGTCTCAACCACGGAGTTCGGCGAAGTCCTGGGCTACGAAAACCACAGCGGCCAGACCACTTTGGGCAGCGGTGTGCGGCCGCTCGGAACGGTGGCCAAGGGAACGGGTAACAACAGCAACGACGGCCATGAAGGGGCGCGGTACCGCAACATCGTCGCCAGCTACCTGCACGGCTCGCTGCTGCCCAAGAACCCCGCCATTGCCGACTTCCTCATCCGTACCGCCGCTGAACGCAAGTTCGGCAGCTTCTCCCCCGGCGACCCGGACGACACCTACGCGGTCCTGGCGAGGGACCACGCCGCCCGCCGGCCCCGCTGAACGCAGCTGCCGGGGTCAGCGCCACTGGAAGTATTCGCGGTGGATGTTGGCACGGCGCACGCCCGCTGCCCGGAAAGCCTTCCGGAACTGCCGCAGCATGGCGTCAGGACCACCCATGAACACCGACAGCTGCCGTGGTTCCGTGCCCACTGCCGCCATGACCGCATCTGGAGTCAGCCGCCCGTCCACCACGGTATCCACAAGGTGGACCGTAAGCCGTGGGTGGTTCCTGGCGATGGCGGTGATTTCGTCGGCAAAGGGTGACGGCCCCGCCGAGGTTACGAAGAAGTGGACATCCTCGTGCAGTTCCCCGTCCAGTGACCGCAGCCAGCTGAGGAAGGGCGTGATTCCCACCCCGCCGGCGATCCAGACCTGTTGGGCCGTGCCTCTGTGACGGTCAAAGCGGCCGTAGGGCCCGCCGACGACGGCCGGCATCCCCGGCTGGACCACGTCGGGAAGCCTTGTGGTGTGGTCCCCCAGCGCCTTGACGGTGATGCTGATCCCGCCTTCCTCGGCCGGGCCTGAGATGGAGAAGGGGTGCCGCTGCCAGCCGTCCGCTGTTTCGAGGTAGACCATGGCGAACTGGCCGGGCTTGAACACCAGCGGGCGGCCCAGGGGACGCAGTGCCACCTCCACCAGGTCCGCCGCAACCGGCCGGACCCCTGCCACCTGGTAGTCGTGGTGGGGCAGGAAACGGCGCGCCAGTAGCTCCCGGTACGCGTAGAACGCCAGCCCGGTCCCGCCGATGGCCACGTAGCTCCACCTGAGTGCGGGCACGGCCTCGAACGCGCTGGCATCGAGCAGGCCGTGCAGGAACCCGGCGGCCAGGAACAGGCCGGTCAGCCGATGGAAACCGCGCCAGCGCTCGTAGCCGCCCAACACGCGGCCCGCCAGGCGGACAGGCCTGGTCTGGAGCGCCCGGATGACCAGCCCGCGGACTGGTGACGGAAGCATGGTCCGCCATCGCGGCAGGACGGCCCACACCACCAGGGCGGCGAGGCCGCAAATGGCCACCACTGCCAGCGTCTTTCCCAGGCTCGTTGCTTCGGGGCTGGACGCGAGTTCGATGTGCGGCAGCAACAGGACAGTTGCGGTGACCGCCGCCCTGCGGTGCCAGATGGCGGCGTGGTCGATGCCGCCGAAGACCGGCTCAACATGGGGGAGGGTGCTGACCAGGACCAGCGCGACCGAATACAGCAGCACGGATTCCCCGCCGAAGAGCTGGCCGACGTGCCCCAGGAGCGGTTCGCCCGCCGGACGCGCCAGGTACCAGTAGATCCCGTACGCTCCTGCCAGCACCATGATGAGGCCCGGTCCCACCCATCGGAACGGTATTCCCAGGATGGCGGACCCCGGCGTCGTGCCCTGTTTGGTCATGGACTAAGGTCCCTCCGTCATTGCCGAAGCCGTGCGCGTGCCTGGCAAGATGCCCAGGTTGCGGCCCGGTCCGGACCCCATAGCGGCAATTGTAGGGATGGCGGCTGGGAGCGGGCGCTAATTCAATTAATTGAGAAGCGTGCCCGGCTGTGAAAGGTTTACCCAATGACCAACCCCCTCCTTGCCCCCAGTCCCCTGCCCCACGGCCTTCCACCTTTCGAGGGCGTCACAACGGAGCAATACCGTGAAGCCATAGACAAAGGCCTGTCCTCGCACCTGGTCGAAATCCAGGCCATCACGGGCAACGCTGAGCCGGCAACGTTCGAAAACACGGCCCTCACCATGGAACGCTCCGGGCAACTGCTGAACCGGGCGGCCGCGGCATTTTTCACCCTGGTGTCCGCGGACGCGTCCACTGGGATCAGGGAACTCGAAACGGAGTTGTCGCCGCGCCTCTCCGCCCACCAGGACGAGGTCTACCTCAACAGGGATCTGTACGAGCGCTTTGCCGCCATTGACACGGCCGGCTTTGATCCGGAGTCAGCCCGCCTGGTGGAGGAATACCTCAAGGAGTTCGGCCAGTCCGGCATCCAGCTCGACGCGCCGGGCCAGGAGCGGCTGCGTGGCATCAACGCGGGTCTGGCCAGGTTGGGCACGGAGTTCGGCCAGCGGGTCAAGGAAGGGATGAAGTCCGCGGCGCTGGTGCTGGAAGACGCCGGCGACCTGGCGGGCCTGCCGGCGGACGACGTCGCCACTGCTGCGGAGGCAGCGTGCGCCGCCGGACACGACGGCAAATACCTGCTCACCCTGATCCAGCCCGGCAACCAGCCTGCCCTGGCCGCGCTCGAGAACCGGGACGTCCGCCGTCGTCTGTTCGAAGCGTCCGTCGCCAGGGGCAGTGACGGCGGCAGCCTCGATGTGCTGGACTTGGCCCGGGAGATGGCCGGGCTTCGGGCGGAGAAGGCCCGGCTGCTGGGTTTCACCAACTACGCCGAACTTGTGGCCGACCGCCAGACAGCGCCGGACTTCGAGACAGTGCAGACCATGCTCAGCCGGATGGCACCGGCTGCCCTCCGCAACGCCGACACCGAGGCAGCAGCACTGGCCGAGGCTGCCGGGCACCCGCTGGAAGCATGGGACTGGGCCTACTATTCGGCAAAGGTGCGGCGGGAAAAATACGACGTCGACGAGCAGTGCCCAAGGCGATCCGCGCCGTCGTACTCCGCATCGTGGTGTTCTACGTAGGGTCCGTCCTGCTGCTGGCCATGCTGCTTCCGTCCGACCAGGCGCTTCGTCCCTACTTTGAGTTGGACCGGACGATAGCCGACGGTGTGTTCCACGCGGCCACTGAGCTGTACGGGATCACCTTCCACGAGCGGAACGACCTCAAGGGCTATCACCCGGACGTGCGTATCTGGGAGGTCCGCAATAAGGACGGAACGGGGCTGGGGTTGTTCCTGGGCGACTACTACGCCCGTGAATCCAAGCGCGGCGGAGCATGGATGAACTCGCTGGTGGACCAGTCGGCGTTGCTTGGCACCAAGCCCGTGGTGATCAATACGCTCAACATTTCAAAGCCGCCCGCGGGCGAGCCGACGCTGCTCACCCTGGACGAACTGCGCACGCTCTTCCATGAGTTCGGCCACGCACTGCACGGCCTGTTCTCCAACGTCACCTATCCGCGCTTTTCCGGCACGTCGGTTCCCCGGGATTTTGTGGAGTACCCGTCCCAGGTGAACGAAATGTGGATCACTTGGCCCGAGGTACTGTCCAACTACGCACGCCATCACGTTACCGGCGAACCGCTTCCGCAGGACGTCGTGGACCGGCTCGAGGAATCCCGGCTCTGGGGCGAAGGTTTTGCCACCACCGAATACTTGGGTGCTGCCCTGCTCGACCTGGCGTGGCACGTGCTGGAGCCGGGCCGGGTGCCGGACGATGCACTGGAATTTGAAGCCAAGGCCCTCGCTGCGGCCGGCATCACCCATCCCCTGATCCCGCCGCGGTACCGGACCGGCTACTTCCAGCACATTTTCGCCGGGGCCGGCTACGCCGCGGGCTACTACTCCTACATCTGGAGCGAGGTGCTGGACGCCGAGACGGTGGACTGGTTCAAGGAGAACGGCGGTCTGACCCGCGCCAACGGCGAACGCTTCCGGCAAGAGCTCCTCAGCCGGGGCAACAGCCGCGACCCCCTGGAGTCCTTCCGGATCCTGAGGGGCCGCGACGCCCGGCTCGAACCCCTGCTCAAGCGCCGCGGCCTGGAGTAACCCCCCATCGATTGCTCCGTAGACGCCGTTTAGAGCCTCGAGAAGGGCAGTTACGGAGCAATCGAATTAAAAAGAACGACGCCGGACCCCCACCGAGAGAGGTGAGGGACCGGCGTCGTCAGTTACAAACAAAAGCAGGCGACCACTGGCGACGGACGGCGTTACCCGGCAGCGCGCGTAAAAGGGGCCCCGCGCCCCGGCCAGCCGCGAAAGCTGCCAAGGGAGCGCGGGGAATAGCGCGCAGAGGGTGGCGCCGTGCGCCGCCCACCGGACGCCAAAAACGAATTACCAGCCGCGCTCAGCGAGGCGGTGCGGCTGCGGGATCTCGTCGACGTTGATGCCCACCATGGCTTCGCCCAGCCCGCGGGAGGCCTTGGCGATGACGTCGGGGTCGTCGAAGAAGGTGGTGGCCTTGACGACGGCGGCGGCGCGCTGTGCGGGGTTGCCGGACTTGAAGATGCCGGAGCCGACGAAGACGCCGTCGGCGCCGAGCTGCATCATCATGGCGGCGTCAGCAGGCGTGGCGATACCGCCGGCGGTGAACAGCACCACGGGAAGCTTTCCGGCGGCGGCGACTTCCTTGACCAGTTCGTAAGGGGCCTGGAGCTCCTTGGCCGCGACGTACAGCTCGTCCTCGGGCAGGGAGGAGAGCTTGGCGATCTCGGAGCGGATCTTGCGCATGTGCCCGGTGGCGTTGGAGACGTCGCCGGTGCCGGCCTCACCCTTGGAACGGATCATGGCCGCGCCCTCGTTGATGCGGCGCAGGGCCTCACCGAGGTTGGTGGCACCGCAGACGAAGGGAACCTTGAAGTTCCACTTGTCGATGTGGTTGACGTAGTCGGCCGGGGTGAGGACCTCGGACTCGTCGATATAGTCGACACCGAGGGACTGCAGGACCTGGGCCTCGACGAAGTGGCCGATGCGGGCCTTGGCCATGACCGGGATGGAGACGGCGTCGATGATCTGGTCGATCATGTCGGGATCGGACATCCGGGACACGCCACCCTGGGCGCGGATATCGGCCGGAACACGCTCCAGCGCCATGACCGCCACGGCACCGGCGTCTTCGGCGATGCGAGCCTGTTCGACGTTGACGACGTCCATGATGACGCCGCCCTTGAGCATCTCGGCCATGCCACGCTTCACGCGGCTGCTGCCCGTGACGCTGTTCGCGGACGAACCGGCCTCGTTGCTTACATCAGGTGTAGACACAAAAACCCCTATGGGTAGACAGATGATCTTCGCCGGGCATGCGGCGGCGGCTGCCGGAGGTGCACGCACGGATTGCCGGGTCCCTTGACCGGGCACTTATATACTAGTCCCCCGCCGCCCGGCCGGCTTAATCATGCTTAATCAGCTGGGGTGGGTTCCGCCAGCGCCTGCCGGCGCACGGCGATGACGCGCTGCACCACGGTGGCCAGGCTTGCGGCGGCCAGGAGAACCAGCGTTACCAGGAGCACCACCGGCGGGAGCCCAAGGCCTGTCAGCCCAGTGACGACCAGGACGGAGACCAGTCGTTCAGCCCGTTCTGCGATGCCGACGTTGGCGGTGAAGCCGAGCGATTCCGCCTTGGCCCGGGCATACGAGACGACCATGCCGAGGACAAGGCAAAGCAGGGAGGATACGGCGATAGCAGCGTTGTTGCCGCCGGTGAAGAACCACACGGACACGCCGGCGAAGAGTGCGCCGTCGGCGACCCTGTCCAGGGTGGAGTCGAGGAAGTTCCCCCAGCGGCTCTTCACCTCCTGCATCCGCGCCATGATGCCGTCCAGGACATCGGAAAAGATGAACGCGGTGATGAACAGGGTGCCCCAAAAGAGCTGGCCCAGGGGGTAGAAGACCAGGGCTCCCACCGCTACCCCGGCAGTGCCGAGGATGGTTACCGCATCCGGGGAAACACCGATCTTGAGGAGCCAGCGGGCCAGCGGGGTAAACAGCGCGGTGAAGAAGCCGCGAGCGTGCCTATTCAGCATCCGACTCCCCGGGCCAGGCGTCGGCCACCTGCTGCCGGACCTCGTCAAGAGTCTGGGTGATGGCCTTGGTCTGGGCAATGATGGGGAAGAAGTTACCGTCCCCGCCCCATCGCGGAACAATGTGCTGGTGCAGGTGGGCGGAAATGCCGGCTCCCCCCACGACCCCCTGGTTCATCCCCAGGTTGAAGCCCCCCGCGTTGGAAACCTTCCGCAGGACCCGCATGGCGGTCTGGGTCAGGTCGGCGAACTCCGCTGTTTCTTCAAGCGTGAGGTCCGTGTAGTCAGGGATATGCCGGTAGGGGCAGACCAGCAGGTGGCCCGGGTTATAGGGGAACAGGTTCAACACCACGTAGCAGGTCCTGCCGCGGTAGACGATGAGCGCGTCCTCGTCAGTGCGGCCGGGACCCAGGCAGAACGGGCAGTCGTTTTCATTCTTGAACTGGTGCTGCCCGCCCTTGATGTAGGCCATGCGGTGGGGAGTCCACAGGCGCTGGAAGGCGTCCGGGACACCGGCGAGGGCAAATTCGTCGGTAACGTCGGCGTCGCTTGGATATCCTGCGCCTGTGTTCTCCTGCACTGTCCTGCTTCCGTTCGGCTAGCTGGTCCGGTTACGGACGGCTTCGGTGATCCGCTTAATTGCTTCCGACACCGGCACGCCGTTGTCCTGGCTGCCGTCGCGGAAGCGGAAGGACACCGCGCCCGCCTCCGCGTCGTCGCCGCCCGCGATCAGCACGAAGGGGATCTTGTCCTTGCTTGCGGTGCGGATCTTCTTGGGAAACCGGTCCGAGGAAGTGTCCACCTCGGCGCGGATGCCCGCCGCCTTAAGCTGGTCGACGACGTCGAACATGTACTCGTTGAACGCCTCTGCCACGGGGATGCCCACCACCTGCACAGGAGCCAGCCACGCGGGGAACGCCCCGGCGTAGTGCTCCGTGAGGACGCCCATGAACCGCTCCACCGAGCCGAAGAGCGCACGGTGGATCATCACGGGACGCTGGCGGCTGCCGTCGGCGGCCTGGAATTCCAGCTCGAAGCGTTCGGGCAGGTTGAAGTCCAGCTGGATGGTGGACATCTGCCAGGTGCGGCCCAGGGCGTCCTTGGCCTGCACGGAAATCTTGGGACCGTAGAAAGCTGCTCCACCAGGATCCGGCACGAGCTCCAGCCCGGATTCCTGGGCCACCTCGGCGAGGGTCCTGGTGGCTTCCTCCCAGGCGGCGTCGTCGCCGACATACTTTTCTGGGTCCTTGGTGGAAAGCTCCAGGTAGAAGTCGTTCAGTCCGTAGTCCTTGAGCAGGTCCAGGACGAAGTTCAGGGTTTTGGTTAGCTCGTCCTTCATCTGTTCGCGGGTGCAGTAGATGTGGGCGTCGTCCTGTGTCATGCCGCGGACGCGGGTGAGGCCGTGCACCACACCGGACTTCTCGTACCGGTAGACCGAACCGAACTCGAACAGCCGCAGGGGCAGTTCCCGGTAGGACCGGCCGCGGGCGCGGAAGATGAGGTTGTGCATGGGGCAGTTCATCGGCTTCAGGTAGTAATCCTGGCCGGGCTTGCGCACGGTGCCGTCCTCATTGAGTTCGGCGTCCACGTGCATGGCGGGGAACATGCCGTCTTTGTACCAGTCCAGGTGCCCGGAGACCTCGTACAGGTGGCCCTTGGTGATGTGCGGGGTGTAGACGAACTCGTAGCCGGCCTCGACATGGCGCTGGCGGGAGTAATCCTCCATCTCCTTGCGGATGATGCCGCCCTTGGGGTGGAAGACGGGCAGCCCGGAGCCCAGTTCGTCCGGGAAGGAGAACAGGTCAAGTTCGGAGCCCAGCTTGCGGTGGTCGCGGCGCTCGGCCTCGGCAATGCGCTCCTGGTAGGCCTTCAGCGCTTCCTTGGTGGGCCAGGCGGTGCCATAGATGCGCTGCAGCTGCTGGTTCTTCTGGTTGCCCAGCCAATAGGCCGACGACGAACGCGTCAGTGCGAAGGCGTTGGAGATGAGCTTGGTGTTGGCCAGGTGCGGGCCACGGCAGAGGTCGCACCAGACAGTGGTGCCTTCCTTGCGCTCCACGTTGTCGTAAATGGTGATGTCACCGGCGCCGACCTCAACGTTCACGCCTTCGCCTGCCTCGGCAGCGCCGTCCTTTTTGCCCAGCAGCTCGAGCTTGTACGGCTCGTTTTTCATGGCTTCGCGGGCTTCGTCCTCGTTGACAACGCGGCGGACGAATTTCTGGTTCTGGTTGACGATCTTGAGCATCATCTTTTCGAGGGTCTTGAGGTCCTCGGGAGTGAAAGGCTCGGCAACGTCGAAATCGAAGTAGAAACCGTCGGTGATGTAGGGTCCAATGCCAAGCTTGGCGTCGGGACGCAATTGCTGCACTGCCTGCGCCATCACGTGGGCAGTGGAGTGGCGCAGGACGTTCAGGCCGTCGGGGGAATCGACGGTGACGCCCTCCACCTCGGCTCCCTCGGGAAGTTCCTGGTCAAGGTCCTTCAGTTCGCCATTGACCCGGGCTACAACAACGTCACGGCGCTCAAAGAAGAGTTCCGCACCGGTTGTCCCGGTAGTCACCTTGGTCTCTTCGCCATCGACGAGAAGGGTGATCTGCTGGGCATCTGACACGGGTGTCTCCTATTCAAAGTTCAGGCTTCATAGCTTGTGGCATACGGGGACCACAGCCAGCCATCGTCAATGCTATCGGTTCCGGCTGGGGCCGACCAACGCGGCACACGGCACGCTCACCCGTTAAACCCGGTTATGGCCAGCGTCCTGCTGATGCCGTCGAGGGGATGCGGGCCGTCCTCGGCGGCACTCTGGACGGACGCCGGGAAGGGCAAACTCTCCGCCCGGCTGAGGTCCCACGCCATGCTCGCACTGAGGCTGATGCCCCGGGGACCGGTCCTCCGGGTGGTGCCGCGGATCAGCAGCAGCCGGGTACCGAACAGGAGCGGTCCGGCGCTTTCCTGGGCCTCGTGGAAGAAGACCGAATCCACGCAGCCGGTGCCGTCGTCGATGCTGATGAACACCACTCTCCTGCCGCCGCGCATCGGCGGCGTCTGGGTTGCCACCCGGACTCCCGCCACCAGCACTTCTGTCCCGTTGCGCAGGCTGAGGAGTTTATCGGCAGTGGTGACGCCCAGTTTTTCCAGCAATGGCCGGTGGCTTTCCATGAGGTGGGTGCTGACGTCGACGGCCATGAGGTCGAGTTCCGCCCTGACGTTTTCCACCAGCGTGGGGGCGGGAAGTCCGGGTTTGATGTTGCGCAGTTCGATGTCGCCCAGGGGAAGGGACAACTGC
The DNA here is from genome assembly GCF_014639275.1 of Arthrobacter liuii. Lineage (GTDB taxonomy): Bacteria > Actinomycetota > Actinomycetes > Actinomycetales > Micrococcaceae > Arthrobacter > Arthrobacter liuii. The sequence continues at coordinate 381,622 of NZ_BMFW01000003.1, forward strand.
CCTTCCAGCACCTCCACCCCTTTGCGGGCGCCATTGGCGGTTTGGAGCTGCTGCAGGTGGTGCACCAGGTCCGCCCGGTTGGCAGGGCCTCCGGCTTCACGGTGTAGGGAATCAAAGGCTCCCAGCTGTGCAAGGCGCCTGATGCTTGGCTTGCTGAGCCGCGAGCGCGTCCTGAGGTCCGCCAATGAGTCGTACGGCTGGCCGGCAACTATCCGCTTCAGTTCTGCAGCAGACAGTCCGTAAATCCCGTTCAGGCTGAGCCTGATCCCCAGCCTGCCGGCGTCATTGCCGGACCCGATCCTTTCCACCTGGTATTCGGCTTTGCTCCGGTTGATATCCAGGGGAAGGATGGGAATGCCCAGCCGGCGGGCTTCGGCAACAAGCAGCCGTTTGGGGTACATTCCGGGGTCATGCTCCCATAAGCCGGCCAGGAAGGCTTCGGGGTGGTGGGTCTTCAGCCATGCTGACTGGTAGGTGGGGACGGCGAAGGCAGCACCGTGGGCTTTGCAAAAGCCGAAACTGGCGAATGACTTCAATGTCCCCCAAACCTTGTCCACTACCTCGGGGCCGTACCCCTTGGTTTTGGCGTTGCGCCGGAAGTACTCCTCCACCTGTGCTTCACCGGCCTCGTTGCTCAACGCCCTGCGGAACTCGTCGGCTTTTGCCAGCCCGCAGCCGGTCATGATGTCAAGGGTTTTCAGGATCTGTTCGTGGAAGACCGTGACCCCGTGGGTTTCCTGAAGTACCGGCTTGAGGTCCGGGTGCGGGTAGACCTCAGGTGCGAATCCGTGCCGGTGTTCCAGGAAGGGCCGCACCATGTCCGATTTCATCGGACCGGGGCGGAACAGGGAAATATCGATGATGAGGTCGTTGAACTCCCGCGGTGCCATCTTCCCGATCAGTTCGCGCTGCCCGGGTGATTCAATCTGGAAACAGCCAAGGGTATGAGTGCTGCGAATCAGCTCGTAGGTCGCTTCGTCATCGAGCGGGACGGCGTTAAGGTCAATCCGTCCGTCCCCGGCAATATAGTCAGGCCCCGTGCCATCAGGACCTGGCGGGTGCTTGCCTGCTGCCACCACGTCCTTCTTGGTGGGGTGGATACGGATGATCTCCCGGACCGCGAAAGCCATGGCGCTTTGCATGCGCACACCCAGGACATCGAGTTTGAGCATGCCCATGGGGTCCATGTCATGTTTATCAAACTGGCTCATGGGCAGCCCAAGGCCGCTTGGCTGGACCGGTGTGCGGTCAAGGAGGCTTGCATCGCCCAGGATCACACCGCAAGGGTGCATGGAAATGTGGCGGGGCAGCCGGTCGAGCCGCTCGGTCAGGTCCACCAGCAGGTCCAGCTGCTGGTTACCGTCCGCGTCCCGCTGCTCCACCCGTCCCGCAAACTCCCGGAGCTCGGGTTTTTCCTGGAGTGCTTCACGGAATTTCCGCGCCGAGAACCGCCACAACTGCTTGGCAATTTCCCCCACCTCGCCGTCGTCCATGCCAAGCGCCAGTCCGGCGTCGCGGACTGCGCCCCGGGCGCGGTACCCGTTCTGCATGCTCATCAGGGTGACCCGTTCGGAGCCGAAACGTTCGAAGATCCGTCGGTAGACGTTATGGCGCTCCGCGCTTTCGACGTCGATGTCGATGTCAGGGAGGGTGGCGCGGTCATTGGAGAGGAACCGTTCGAAGATCAGGTCGTGCTGAAGGGGATTCACGTGGCTGACGTCGATCAGGTAATTGACCAGGCTGGAGGCCCCGGACCCCCTGGCCGCCGCCCTGACCCCCATGTCCTGGATCATCCGGGACACCTCTGCCACCGTCAGGAAGTAGGAGGAGAAGCCCAGGTTTTGGATGATGCCGAGCTCGTGCTCCAGCCTGGCCAGCATCTCCTGCCCTGCCTTGCCGCTGATGCCAGGGAACCGCCTGCCGATTCCTGCATGGCAGCGCTGGATGAGTTCGGCGTGCGGATCCTGGCTGATGCCAATGACGGACGCCTCAGGAACGACAGGCTGCTTCCACCCCATGTCGGTAGTTGGATCAATCCGGCAGAGGTCGGCGAGCGCCTCTGTCTGCGCCATCAACTGCTTGAGGTCTGCGGCACCATAACCGGCAGCTGAAATGATTTCCCTGCCCAGCCCCAGCATCTGCTCCGGGGTCTTCAGCCATCCTTGTCCGGTGGGCTGCAGGAGAGGTTCCCCTGCCAGTTCCGGCAGGGACTTCAAGGTCCTGGCAGAGTCGAGGACGTCAGCGGTTGGCGCTCCGTCTGCAGCGCAGTACCTCACTGCATTGGTAAGGATGGCGGGCACATGGTGTTCCTCGGCGAGCCGGAGCAGCCGGACAGCATGCGCAGTGCTGAACGGGGTCCCCGGGGCGCTGAGCTGGGAGACGATTTCCGCCACCACCGTTCCCGCGGGCATGGCATCCAGCCATTGCTTGAACAGGGTCCGGGGACGGAGGTAGCGCCGTCCGCCCATGGCCCGTCCGACGTCCGAATCAGGACCGAGCAGGACCGTCAGCACCGGTTTGAGGGTTTGGGGGTCGAGGGTGCGGGAAGCCAGTTCGGCCCTGGTGACCGCCGCGGGCACCGCTCCCCCGGCTTTCCCCGAGGTCCTGGCGTGGGCGTCGGAAACCAGCCGGCACAACGCCCGGTACCCGGCACCGTTGTTGTGGCCGCGGGCCAGCACCACCACCCTGCCTGCTACCTGCGTGCGGTGATCGCCGTCGTCGTCAAATACTGCAAGGTCTACCCCCACAATGGGGTCGATGCCCGCTGCCATGCAGGCCTTGAGGTGCTTGATAGTGCCGTAAAGGCCATCCCGGTCGGTGCAGGCGAGGGCCGTGGCACCATCGGCGGCGGCAGCCATGGCCAGCTCCTCCGGCCAGGAGACGCCGTAGTGGGCGCTGAATGCTGTGGAAACGTGCAGATGGGTGAAGCTCATGCTGTTCTGTGTTCAGGTTGTTCTGTGCTCATGCCGAGAAGGGGCTCATGCTGATTTGGGGCGGAGAGCGTCATGGATCCGCAGCAGCCGCCAACGGCCGCTGCGGATATGGCGGGTCAGGTCAAGGGTGAGGGGTTCAGCGCCGGCAGGTTCTCCTGATCCTCCGGGACGGCCCACCCCGGCAGCCAGCACCTGGACGCGCCAAATTTCGTGGTCCACCACGCCGGGCCCGCTTCCCAGCGGAGCCCTGCTGTCTTCAGCCCACCACTGCCTGCGTTCATACCATCGGACGGGTTCTGCACAGACGGTGAAGGACCTGCCTGCCCATGTCACTGCTTCCGGCTGCCCGGCAGCGGAGCACACCACGTCAACGGACTCGCTGAACATGCCCATGTGCGCCTCCCGGACGGTACTTCCTTTTCAAATATTCGAATATGTATTCGAATATAATCAGTCTACGCCGGGCAGGCAACAAAACATAGGCAGGGGTGGACTGGGCGTGCGGCAGGGAGCAGGATGTTGGCATGAGTACCGATGACGCACTCCTTAAGCAGGCAAGCATCAAGACCCAGGACTCCACCCTCGTTGCCACATTCGATATCGAAGGCGCCATTCCGGGCTCCGGCGCCTATGTGGTGGGGTTGATGGGAGCCTCGCCGGACTATTCGTTCCAACGCCGGCTGTGCATTGAATTCATGAATGGTGAGGCCATAGCCTGCTACTCATTCAACCGGGACCAAGGCATCGAGGAAGATTACGACCTGTCCGGGGTGTCCCACTCGGAAAACAGCATTACCGGGAACTTTCCCCTGGCAGCGTTGAACGGGCTCGGGCGGGAGCATGTCCTGTCAGCCTTCAGCGAGGCGGACGGACGGGAGTTCCAACACGGGGTGCCGGTAGAGGAAGCCCTGTAGGGCTCCTCCACCACCTCCTGGATCCTGCGCCGGAAAAACCCGCACCAGCACCCAAACGCAGGTCAGCCCTGTTCTTTGTGGATCCTCAGTTCAAGTTCAATGAACGCGGAGATCATTGCGCGGTACGTCGACTCGACGATGTCCGGGTCGATGTCCTTTTTCTCCGCAGCGGACCGCACATGCTCGATGATGCGCTCCACGCGGCCAGGGGCACGCACCTCGGCGTCGTCACCCTTGAGGGTCCCGGCAATCCTGATCAGCCGTTCGCGGCGGGCGATGAGGGTGACGATCTGTTCATCCACCTCGTCAACGGCAATCCGGACGGCAGCGAGCTGTTCCTTGTCGGCCCGGGCATCCCTATCGTTTCCTTGAATTGTCGCCATCATCTGACAGTATCGAAGCATGGAGCCCAGAGTCGACTTTATCTCGCTTGGTGTCCGCAACGTTGCGGAATCCCGCGCCCTCTACGTTGACGGCCTTGGCTGGCCCGTCCATCGGGAGGTTGCCGGGGAGGTGCTTTTTATCCAGGTGAACCACGGCCTGGTGCTCTCCCTCTGGGACGCACGCCAGATGCAGGCCGAGGCGGGCACCAGCCAGCCCGCGGGCGTCCCCTGCATCACCCTCAGCCACAACGTCAAAAGCCCGCAGGATGTGGACCGGGTTTTGGAAGAGGCTGCGGCGGCTGGCGCTGCCATCATCGCCGAGCCGGTAACCCAGCCGTGGGGCGGTTACACAGGCTATTTCGCCGACCCCGACGGGTTCCGCTGGGAAGTGGCGTACAACCCCGGATGGGCAGTGGACGACGCCGGCACGGTCACCGTCTGATGGGCCGCCGCGGCAGTGGCGGCGGCTGCTAGAACAGGGCTTCCACCGGCCGGATCAGTTCCGGGCCGTTGTTGCGGACATTGCCCACTTCCTTGCCCACCGATTCCACCTGCCAGTCGGCGGCGGCGTCCTTGACCCCTGACCGCACCAGGTCCACGAGTGCGGCGGCATCATCCGCCTGTGGGTCCAGCCAGGCTTCCATGGTGGTCTTGTCCATGGGGAGCGGCACCCTGTCGTGCAGTTCCGTCAGCTTCCCGAAGATGGTGGACTCCGTCCCTGGCGGCGGGGTGTCGGCCGTAAGGATGGACGTGGACAACAGCCAGTGTCCTGGCTGCCCCTCCGGCAGGGACGGGTCCTTCCACCACTCGTAGAGGCCGGCAAAAACCAGCCCATGCTCCCCGCCAGGGTGGACGTAATAGGGCTGCTTCGCCTTCCCAGGCCCCTGCTTCCACTCGTAGTAGCCGTCGGCCGGCACAGCACACCGCCGGGACTTCACGGCCTTCCTGAATGCCGGCTTCTCGAGCACGGACTCGCTCCGGGCGTTGATCATGCGTGAGCCGATTCCGGGATCCTTTGCCCAGGAAGGGACCAGGCCCCAGCGTGCCACATGCAGCTGGCGTACCTGCCGGGGCGCGGCATTGTCATCAACCAGGCGTTCCAGCACGATGGGCACGGCATCGGTGGGCGCTACATTCCACGACGGCGGGATGCTGACCTCGTCTTCAAGTTCGGCATCGAATTCAGCCAGGAGGTCCCCCACGGCGCGTGCCATTACGTAGCGTCCACACATGGCAACAGCTTGCCACCGCCGCCACATACTGTCATCCAGGCACCGCTGGGGTCACGCAACTCCAGGGAATACCCGCGGCCACGCTACGGTTGACAGTAAGGAAACCTTTCAAGCGACGTTTAGGAGATCCCTGTGGACTTCACTCCCGAATCCGGCACCATCACCATGTTTTCCACCACCTGGTGCGGCTACTGCAACCGGCTCAAGAAGCAGCTGGACGCGCAGGGCATCGGCTACACGGAAATCAACATCGAAGAGGTGGAAGGCACCGCAGACCTCGTGGAGCAGCTGAACGGCGGCAACCGCACCGTTCCCACCGTCCTCTTCCCGGACGGCACCGCTGCCACCAACCCGTCCGCTGCCGAGGTCAAGAGCCGCCTGGCTGCCTGACCGGCCGCCACGCGGCATTGAACCGTAAGCATGTGGCCACGCGACGTAACACTGATGCGGGTCATGCCCCCAGGCTGCTGAAGGAAGCAGATTCCAGCGCGGCATGGCCCGCATACGTTTCCAGGAGGGCCTGCTCCACAGCTGGCACGTCCAGGCCGGGCACCAGGTCATTGGCGGCGCCGGCGGTGGCAGGATCCCACGCCAGGCCCAGCGCGGCATAACTGTCGGTCAGGACTTTGCGGATGGGGGCTGAATCCTCCACCACGATGACGGAGCTGAAGAGCCAGCCGCCGGAGACCACCCTTTGGGCAGTGCCCACCAGTTTCACCTGCCGGGAGCTGTCCGCCGGATCGGTCCCGTGCACGCTGTATTCGCCGGGACAGTACTCCCCGGGGATTTCCCCCACTGCGGCCTGCACCCCGACGGTTCGCAGGGCCTCGGCAAAGAGCTCGCCGAAGTAGCCGAACCGGCTCTTGGACCCTGCGACTGCGTCCGTGTCCGGTTCGATATGGTCCACCACCAGGGTGCCCTGGTGGTAGGCAGCAGCGCGTCCCCCTGCCCTCCGGACCAGGGGTTCGAAGCCATTGTCCCGGCAGGCCTGGGCGGCCGCCTCGAAACCCGGCAACCGGGTGTCCCGCTGCCCGAACGCCACGGTGGGAGCCGGCCGGTACAGCCGGAGGGTGGGGCCGAGGGCGCCGGTCCTTGCCCTCGCCAGCAGCTCCAGGCCGAACTCGAGGTCGCGGCCGGCGCCGAGCGACACGTCCTGCCGCACCACGGTCAGCGTGCGGAGTCCAGTACCGGTGTGGTGCATTGTTGCGGGGCTCCCTGGGATTAGGCGTCGACAGGATTCCATGGCGACGGGTTCAAAGGCTGCGGACGGACAGGCCAACCTTAGGCTACGCCCGACGGCGGCAGCCGCCTCAACGCCCCCGGCGCCCCGCCCACAGTGCGTGCAGCAGCGGAACTGCCGATGCGGTCATCAGCACATTGCCCAGCATCAGGTCGTCAGCGCGGACAACGGCGCCAGCGAGCAGCAGGGCACCGAAGACCAGGGCGGAGGCTGAGCGGCGTACTGCCCGGTCCAGCCGGGCAGCCTGGCGCTCCAGGCGCGGGACGGCGACCTGCAGCGACCCTTCCTCAAGCGTGCCGGCCAAGGCGTCAAGCCGGCCGGGCAGGCGGAGCGCAACACCGGCGGCATCGAGGGCTTGCCGTGCGACGTCCTGCACCACGTTGCCGCGCTCGTTCCGCAGCAGCTGCGCCGCATAGGGCTCCACCGAATCCCAGAGGTTGAAGCGCTCGTCCAGGGCGCTGCACACGCCGGATGTCAGGGACATGGCACGGATGATCAGCAGGAAATTCTCCGGCAGCTGGAACGGCAGCGAGCGGACCACATCGCCGAATTCGACCGCAAAATCGCGGAACTCCCGGGGGTCCACTTCGCGCAGCTCGGCGAAGCCCATGCCGCCGAAGCGGGCAAAGAGCTGCGTCATGGCGCGCTCCAGGCCAGCGCTGTCGGCTGACGGCATCAGGACGCCCACATCGTTGATGGCCGCTACAAGTCCCTTTCCATCCCGGGCGGCGGCTGCGATCAGCAGCTTCCGCAGGCCGCTGCGCGTGGCGGCTGTCACCTCGCCCATCATGCCGAAGTCGATGAACGTCAGCTTCCAGGGAAGCTCCCCTGTCCCGGCAGGGACAGGGGTGACGAAGATGTTCCCCGGGTGCGGGTCGGCATGGAAGAAGCCATTGGTGAAGAGCTGGTCGAACATGATCGACGCAAACACCGGGGCAACCGCGGCGGGATCGATGCCGGCGGCGCGGAGAGCCCGGACGTCCGTGATCTTGATGGCGGTGACGTCCTCCAGGGTCAGTGCACGGCGGGTGGTCCGCTCCCAGACCACGCCCGGCACCGCCACCCTGCCGTCGCCGGCAAAATCCGCGGCGAACCGCTCGGCGTTGACGGCTTCGTGCAGGTAGTCAATTTCCGCCAGGCTGGTCTGCGCGAACTCCTCCACCAGGGCAGGCATGTCGGCGCGGCGCGAAACAAGGCGGATGTGGCTGAGCCAGCCGGCCACCTTGCGCAGGGCGGCGAGGTCGACGTCGACAATGGCGCCGATGCCGGGACGCTGCACTTTCAGGACCACGGCATCGAGTCCGGTGTCCCCGGCGTCCAGGGGATTCAGGCGGGCCCGGTGGGCCTGGCCCAGGGAGGCAGCGGCGATGGGCGTTTCGTCCACGGAGGCGAACACGTGCTCCAGCGGCGCACCCAGTTCCTGCGCTGCCAGGGCGGAGATGCCCCGGAAGGGGACCGGCGGGACCTCGTCCTGCAGCCCTTCGAGCTCCTTGGTGATTTCCGGGGGAAGGATGTCGAGCCGGGAGGACAGGAACTGGCCCACCTTGATCATCAGGCCACCGAGTTCCACGGCCAGGTCATGGAACCGACGGGCAAACCGCCCCATCCGCTGCGAACGCGTCCTGGCGGCGATCCGGCCGAGCCCTACGCGCGGCAGGAACAGCTCGAACCACCATGTGTTGGCAAGGTTCCAGGCGGCGAAGCGCAGGATCCGCCGGTAGCGCCCGCCGTGCTCCCGCCTGGGGCGCGGCGGGCCGGACCTGTCCTGGACCGTCGACGCCACCCCGTCAGTCCTGGGCGAGGATGGCGTACAGCCGGCGGCGGGCCTCGTCCAGCACCGCCACGGCCTGGTGCACCTGTTCGGGTGTACCTGTGCGGCCCACCTGGGCTGCGGCCTGTGCCAGTTCGATCCCCGCTTTGGGAAGGGAAGCAATGCCGCCCCCGGACATGGGGCCGGCCGGATCCCATGGCGCAGCTCCGTGGCGGGCCGCCACCTCCTCGCGGCCGGCTTCGGTCAGCGTGTAGATTTTGCGGCCATTGGATTCCTCGGCGCTGATCGAACCTTCATCCGCCAACAGCTGCAGCGTGGGATAGACAGAACCCGCACTGGGCTTCCAGCTGCCGCCGCTGCGCTCTTCGATCTCGTGGATGATCTGGTAGCCGTGCATGGGCCGCTCAGCGAGCAGGGCCAGCACCGCCTCCCGCACCTCACCTTTCCCGGCACGGGTTCCCACCCGCTTCTCGAACCGGGAGCGCAGCTCCTCGACGGCCTGCCACATGCCGTCCAGATTGTTCCCGCCGAATCCGCCTGCAGGGTATGAAGCACGCATGATGAACTCCTTTATCAGTCCCGAACGATATACAACGATACTCAGCGATACATCCGGGCACCATACCCGCCGGGGCGGCCACTGGCAGCTGCCGGCCGGCAGGAAACTGCGGTTCCGGTCAGGTCCTGCGCAGTGTCAGGATCTGTTCGGCCCGGCCGAACGGCCCCTGCCGGTCATGCAGCACCGTGGACGTCAGCCCGATTCCATCCCGGCCGAACGACACCGCGTTGTCGAGTCCCAGCCATTCCCCCTGGGGCCTGCGGTACATGTGGATCTGCAGGTCAAGGTTGGGAAACGCGTAGCTGTCCTTGCCGGGAGGGACCCGCGCGGCGATGCCGTTGGCAGTATCCACCAGCCCCATGAGGCGGGCGAAGTCCCCGCTGTCGGCGCGGTCGGTCAGGGGGTGGTCGGTGCGGAGCCACACTTTGCCGGCCCCCGGCCGGTGCCCTTCGGCCACCCTCATTTCCAGGGACCGGATGTAGCCGCCGGGCCAGACGGCAGAGCCGTCGTACGGCTTGCATTCGTCGGGGCCGGGTATTGCAGCGTCCTCGACGGCGGCCACCTCACCGGTATCACTGGTCAGCATGCGCCACCCTGTGGCACGGATCGCGGTCCGGCCGCCGGCCACCAGCTCGGCCTGCACCAGCTCGATGGTCCTCCCGGGCCGCAGCGTGGTGGTGTCGATCTGAAACCCGCCGCCCGGGATCAGGCCAAGGATCTCGTAGCTGATCCGCGCCATCCGCATGTCCTCCCGCGGCTGGTGCCGTTCCAGGACGTCCGCCATGAGTCCTGATGCCGGAGCCATGTGCTGTTCGTGGGCGTTCCAGGCACCCTGGGCGTGAATGGTGGACCGGAACCGGCCCCCGCCCAGGTCCTGGTAGTAGAAGTTGCCCCCGGCAAGTTCGGGCAGGTCTGCGGTCAAGGCTGGCCCCTTACGGAAATTCAGTGAATTGCCACTAACTCTATCCTCCTGGGTCCGCGGCGCGCGCCGACAGGCATACGAAATGTTGGATGGTGCCGGTGGCAATCGGGCTAGAGTAAGGAACTGATCCTGTCAGCAACCCTCAAAAGAGGTGTTTCATGCGCGTCATCAGCTACAACCTCCGCAAGCACAAGGCCAGTGGCGAGCTTCTCGCGCTGGCCCGGAACCATGACATCGATGCGCTGTGCCTCCAGGAGGTGGATTCCAGCGACCTCCCGGAGACCTTGGGCCCCCTGCACCTTGCGGACGTTACCAAGGGCAACCGGCTGGGCCTGGCCATCTACTACCGCACCAGCCGGTTTACGGCACTGGACACGCAGTCCTTCGCCCTGAAGAAATCCATGCATGACAGGGTGTTGGCTCCGGCGCATGAGCGGCTCATCGGCACCAGGGTGGTGGACAACGAAACCCAGCATGAACTGGTGATCGGTTCGTTCCATGCGGCCCCGCTGACAGCATCGAACTCACTGCGGCGGAAGCAGATCCACGCTGCCCACGCCGAGCTGCTGAGCATGGGCAGGGGCCTGATGACCTTGATGGTGGGCGACTTCAACTACCCGTTCTTTACCAAGAACCTTGACATTCACATGAAGAACTCGGGGTATGCCCTGTCGCTGAGCAACAGGCGGACCTACACCCGGTACAAGGTGTTCAAGGGCCACTTCGACTTCGCGACGTCACTGGGGCTGGACATCGCAAGTGTGGAGACGCTGCCGCGCGGAAATTCAGACCACTTGCCCATCCTGGTGACCGCCGAATACGGCGAAGGATACTAGCGAAAAACGCGGGGGTGCCGCCGGCTCACCAGGGTTCGTCGGTGTCCAGCCGCGCCAGCAGCTCCGGCCAGGCGGCAGCGAAACCAGGGTGCAGCTCAAGGGAATCCACCTCTGCCACCGGAATCCAGAGCAGGGCGATGCTTTCGGGGTCGCTGATGACGGGCTCGAAGGACTCCCGCACCCGCACCACCACCGTGGTGTAGGACCAGTAGCCGTGGTCCAGCACCGACGTGAACAGCACTTCCACGCTTTCCGATGGGACGGCGGCTTCCTCATAGGCCTCGCGGAGGGCGCCGTCCACTGCCTCCTCGCCCTCGTGCAGCGCCCCGCCGGGCAGGCCCCAAGTTCCGCCGTTATGGCTCCAGACGGCGCGGTGCTGCAGGAGCACGCCCCTGCCGGGGTCGTAGGCCAGGACGCCTGCCGCCCCGAACCTGCCCCAATACCGGCCGCGGTCCCCTTCCACCCAGGCGTCGCCGGGGTCGCGGGGACCGGTGCGCGGCGGCGGAGTGGAGGACGTACTGGAGGACGGAAAGTGATCCATCGCTCCAGTCTGACAGGTGAACCGGCCGGGGCGCAGTCCCGCTTGGCTGTCAGGGGTTGCGTCCGTGGTCGACGGCGAAATCGCCGCCGGGATACATGACCGTTTCGTGGCCGTCGTCGAAGCGGACAACGTAGGGTGGGCTTCCGCCCTCGCCGCGGACTTCCAGGATCACCCCGTGCCGGTCCGAGGAGCCAACGGTCCTCCCGTGCACGACGATGCGGTCGCCTTGGGCTGCCTCCATGCCAATCACCTCCCAGCCCCCAGATTACGACTCGCGGCCGCACGGGAACAGGGGGCCGTGGCAGGATTCCGGTATGCCGTTGAACCTTGTCCTGATCGCCGATACCCATGTGCCAAAACGGGCCAGGAGCCTGCCGGAGCAGGTGTGGCAGGCCGTCGAAGAGGCTGATGTGGTGTTCCACGCCGGCGACTGGGTGGAGGCGGCGCTGCTGGACGGGTTCGAACGCCGGAGCAAGCGGCTGCTGGGCGTTTACGGCAACAACGACGGCCCGGAACTTCGCCGGCGGCTGCCCGAAACGACCACTGCCACCCTGGAGGGTGTCCGTTTTGCGATGGTCCACGAAACCGGACAGGCGAAGGGCCGCGAGTTGCGCTGCGACGCGTTGTACCCCGACGCCGATGTCCTGGTGTTCGGGCACAGCCACATCCCGTGGGACACGGTCTCCCCAAACGGCCTGAGGCTGCTGAACCCTGGTTCGCCCACCGACCGCCGCCGGCAGCGCGCCTGCACCTTCATGGAAGCCGTGGTCGACGCCGGACGATTGGCCACGGTCAGGCTGGTGGAGGTCCACCGCAGCTGACCGGCCGTTCCGCTTGGCAGGGTGGGGATCCATTGCCTAGGCTGGTAACCGTAAGCATGCTTAGCTTTTTGGCTGTTGCGATTGTGTGATCGCAGCCTGCTTCAGTTTCCGGGGCGACGAACCCGCCCGAGTCCGCACGAACAGGAGGACCACCATGACTGACCAGTACACCTTCCGTAATCCCGTGACTGCCTACGAAAAGATCTCGCCGCCACAGCAGCACCAGCCCGAGCCGGGCCTCGATGCCGGGCTGGAGCCCAAGGCCGACCTGGGCGAAGAGACCTACCGTGGAACCGGACGGCTGCAAGGCCGCCGCGCCATCGTCACCGGCGCGGACTCAGGCATCGGCGCTGCAACAGCGATCGCCTTCGCAAGGGAAGGCGCCGACGTCGTGCTTTCCTACCTGCCGCAGGAAGAGGAGGACGCCTCCCGCATCGCCGGGATCATCGAGGCGGCCGGCCGCAAGGCCGTCAAGGTTCCCGGTGACCTCAAGGACTCGGCAACGTGCCGGGACCTGGTGGACACGGCAGTTGCCGTGCTGGGAGGGGTGGACATCCTGGTCAACAATGCCGGCAAGCAGGTTGCGCAGGAGGACCTGCAGGACATTACCGACGAGCAGTTCGACCACACGCTGAAGACCAACGTCTACGCCATGTTCTGGGTGACCAAGGCAGCGGTGCCGCATATGCCGGCCGGCTCGACCATCGTCAACACCACGTCCATCCAGGCCTACAACCCGTCGCCCACGCTGGTGGACTACGCCACCACGAAGGCCAGCATCAACAACTTCACGAAGGGCCTGGCCCAGCAGCTGGCGCCCAAGGGAATCCGGGTGAACGCCGTGGCCCCCGGCCCCATCTGGACCCCCCTTCAGGTCAGCAGCGGCCAGCCCAAGGAGGAATTGCCGGAGTTCGGCCAGTCCACTCCCCTGGGCCGGGCGGGCCAGCCTGCCGAGCTCGCCCCCGCCTACGTCTTCCTGGCCTCACCCGAGTCCAGCTATGTGGTGGGTGAAACCCTCAACGTCAACGGCGGCAGCCCCACGCCGTAGCGTCCCCCTGCCCCCTGGAACTGGAGGCAGGGCTCAGCCGGCCGCATCCTGGCGGGCAAGGAGCTCGTCGGTGGCAGGGTCCGGCTCGCCGTCGAAGAACTGGGCCAGGACGGTCTTGAACACTGTTTCTCCGGGTGCCGCCCGGAGAAACAGTGTCATGGAGGAGCGCAGTTTCCTGGCGTCGATACCGCCGAAAATGTCCTCGGCGGACTGGTCGGCGTGGTTGGCCAGGACCAGGGCGCACTCCAGGAGGCGCGGGCCCAGCACCTCGTGATCCAGGTAGGCGCGGGCTTCGGCCAGGGAGGAGATGGCGTATTTGCGCGATGTGGCGCTTTGCCCCAGTCCGGCGACCTGCGGAAAGATGAACCACATCCAGTGGCCGGATTTCCTGCCGACCTGCAGTTCCCCCAACGCCTGGTCATAGGTTCCGCCGCTGTCCTGGGCGGCGACGAAACGGTCAAGATCAAACGGTTCGTTCATTTGGGTCTCCTAGGTACATTTCACAGGGATAAGTCGTTCTCAAGGGCGTTGGCAGCCGCCCGCAACTGGGGGTCGGGGCCGTCCCGCCACCTTGCAAGGACAACGCCGGCCCGCTGCCGTTCGCGTTCCCCCAGCCGCGCCAGCAGGGGCACCAGGACGTCGGCCAGCAGGGGCTCTGCCAGGTCCGCAGCCTGGGCGGAGCGCAGGAAGCCTTCCAGGCGGGTCAGGTCCGAATGCCGGAGGACCCGCACGTTTGACTGCAGCAGCACCACGGCGGCCAGGCGGCGCTCGAAGACGGGACGGGCGCCGGGCCGCGGCTGTCCCCACAGGGCGGAGGCCAGCATCACCACGCCGTCGTGGTCCAGGCCCTTGAACTTGCGCAAGGCATCCCGGACGGTTCCGCGGACCGCACCCACGGACGAACCATAGGAGTCAAGCACCCCGCCCAGCCGGTGCCCGACGTCGTCCGCCCGGTACCAGGCGCCCTCGTTCCGGAGGGTCCGGTCAACGAAATCGGCCGCCGCCGGCACCACATCCGTCGTCGTCATCGTGCACGCCCCGCTGAGGCGTGCCGGATACAAAACGGGGTCCAGGGACGGGCCTCCAGCCTGCCTTCGGCGATGGGCTCGCCGCACACGGCGCAGGTTCCATAGGTGCCCCCCGCAAGCCGTGCCAGGGCCGCCTCGATCTGGTCCAGGCCGGCCGAGCTCTGTTTCAGCAGCGCCGCGGCCTGCGAAAGTTCAAAGGCGATTGTGGCGCCCTCCGGATCGTGCTCGTCATCGACATTGGAGTCCTGGCGGGCCAAATTTGCGGCGTCGATGTCAGCCCGCAGCGCCGGCAAGAGCGCCACCCGCCGCGCCCGCTCCTCTTCGAGCAGCGCACGGAACCGTTCGAAATCAGGCATGGAGACAGCCTAACGCGTCAGTCAGTACCAGTTCAGGGACACGGAGTGGTTCCACGCCCCGCACGGGGAACCGTAGCGGTCGCGGATATAGCTCAGGCCCCACTCCACCTGGGTCCGCTAGCTGGTCAGCCAGTCACTGCCGGCACTTGCGTACTTGCCGGGCGGCAGGGCCTGGGCGATTCCGTACGCTCCGGAATAGGCGTTTGTGGCGGTGGTCAGCCAGTTGGACTCCTTGGTCCACAGCTGGGCCAGGCACAGGAACTGGTCCTGCTCCCAGCCGTAGGCAGCCAGTCGCCCCGGCCGGATCGTTCACCGCTCCCCCTGGGACGGAAGGTACGACGACGGCGGGCGGGGCTGGCAGGGAAGGCGCCTGTGGCGCATCGGGGACGGAAGGAGCTGGATTGTTGACGGGCGCCGGATTGGACAGTGCGGGATTGGACAGTGCAGGATCCGCCGGGGCGGGGTTTGCCGCATTTGCGGCAGCGCCGGCGGGTGCTGCGGGCTTGGGCTGCCGGGCCGCCCCCGCGGCGGCGGCCGCGTTGGCAGCAGTTTCCGCCTGCACGCGGGCCTGCTCCTCCGCGGCCGCCCGCTTGGCCGCCTGGGCGGCCTCATAAGCAGCCAGCGCAGCCTGGCCCTGCCGGTACTCTCCCTCAAGGGCCGCCGTCGTACCCTTCAGGGCGGCAAGCTGGGCAGTCAATTCGCCGCCGTGCCGCTGTTCCTCGGAGACCTGGCGGGCCAGCGCATCCTGGGCCGAACGGGCAGCATCCTGTTTTGCTTTCGCTTCCCCGGACAGGCGCTCCCGCTCGCTCCTTGCAACCTTTTCCTGTTCGGTGAGGGCAGCGGCAACCTTACCGGCGGCCGCAGTATTGCTCAGAAGGGCGGCAGTCTTGTCCCCGACGACCTTGACCAGGTTGAGCCCCTGGACACTGTTGGTTTCCAGCACATCGAGCGCCACGAAGAATCCCGCGTTGGTCCCGCCGGTCTTGTATGACCGGACTGCCAGGGCGCCAAGCTCCTTCCGGTGCCGGGCTAACTCATCGGCTGCATGGGCCGCCTGCGCGGACAGCGCATCCAGGCGGGAGGTGGCCGCCTGGAGTGCGGCATCGGCAGCAGCATAGCCGGCGGCCGACCGCACCGCCGCTTCTCCCGCCCTCTCCGACTGCGCCTGCAGGCCGGTCAGAAGTCCGTTGATCGTGGTGATTTCCGCGGCTTTTGCCGCCTCCGAGGCCTGCGCGTCCTGCACGTCCGTCCAGGAGGGGTATCCGCCGGGCGGTGCGGGTGCCTCGGCCGCCGCCGGCAGCACCATGGTGGCGGCAAGGGCAGTGGCAATGAGGCTACCCATCACGGCGTACCTGGAGATGGTCACGGACAGGGGCATGGTCCCGAAGCTTACCGCCGGCAAACCGAAGCGGATACGAGGCCGCACCAGAATTGTTACGCAAAAGGCCCCAATTCCTATCTCGCGAGGTCATCCCGACATCCGGTGGATATCCAGACGTTTGCCAAATTCGAGAGAGGAACCTCGTATGTTATCTAAATGTGACAATCAGGGTGGGCGCGGGTTATGGTCTTTTGGTGTCCCTCCCAGACGGGACATTCCCGTCAGTATGCCGAGCCCTGCCGCTGATCATGGGATTCAACCGCTTTCCAGCTGGCAGGGACGGGGGAACCACGTTTCCACGGCCACATGTGGCCTTGGGGTTAAGTCGATAGCGCCTCCGTCCGTCGCGGAGCCGCTGCCGGCCGGGTATCTCCAACCCGAACCCGACAGCTCACCCCGCAGGCATGGGAGAGGCGATCAACCGTGTCAAAAAATTCCATCACTGCCCGTCACCGCGCGACTCCGGCCCGCTCCATAGTGCTCGAGGGCCTCGCCGTAACAGCCAAGTCCCAGGCCCGCTCGCTGGGCCGCCCGGCGCTCGCCGTTGCTGCAGCGTCCGGCATTGCGTTCGGTGTCGGCGCGCCGGCCCACGCCGGTGTAACCGGCCCGGACACCACTGAGAAGACCACCGTCCAGGCCTCCTCTGCGCCGGCAGCCCCGGCTGCAGCTCCTGCAGCAGCAGCAAACGTGCACACCGTCGTTTCCGGCGACACCCTTGGCGCCATTGCCGCAGCCTACGGCGTCAGCCTCAACGACGTCCTGTCCGCCAACGGCCTGGGACTGTCTTCGATCATCTACCCCGGCAACCAGATCCAGATCCCCGGTGCAGGGCACACCCCGGCCCCGGCGCCCGCCCGCGCAGCAGCACCCGTCCAGGCTGCAGCCGCCACCGCACCGGCGAACACGGGCATGAACATGTCGTACGCCTCCGCCACCCCGGTGGCATCCAGCACGGGTACCGGCGCTGCCATCCTGGCGTCCGCCTACGGCCAGGTTGGCGTGAACCAGGACTGCACGGCAATGGTCGAGAAGGCACTGCGTTCGGTCGGCAAGACCGTCGGCGACCTGGCCCCCACCCAGTTCTTCCAGTACGGCACCGTGGTAGGCAGCCCTGCTCCTGGTGACCTGATCATCACCTCCGGCCACGTGGGCGTTTACGCCGGTAACGGCCAGGTAGTCAGCGGCGGCGTCAACGGTTACACCACTCAGGTGCACCCGATCAGCTGGCTCAGCGGCTACTCCGCTGTCCGCGTAGCCTAGCCTGCGCGACGCTTCGCCATCGGCGAAGCTAGTCATGAGCACGAGGGCGGCAGCCGGGGATTCCCGGCTGCCGCCCTCGTGCCGTTTCCCTGCCGGCCCGACGGGAGCGGTCAGGTTCCGCAGAAGGTCATGTACCTGCCGAAGTCTCCAGGAGCGCCTTCCGCGTAGCGTTCCAGCCCGGGCCGTTCGGTGAAGGGGTCGCTGACTGCCTCGAGCAGCAGCTCCAGCGGTGCCAGGCTGCCGTCAGTGGCGGCGGACAGCGCCTCCTCAACGAGGTGGTTCCGGGGAATGTATGCCGGGTTCACGCTGTCCATCAGCTCCGGGTCGGGTTTGAGCGCCTGCCACCGCTGCGCCCAAGCATCGAAAGCGGCCAGGTCCAGAACCATGCCGCGCACGGGACGAAGGTCGCCCCGAGCTGCCTTGCCCAGGTTCCGGAAGAACAGGGTGTAGTCCACCGGGCCGTCCTTCAGGAGTGCGATGGCATCATCCACCAGGCCGGACGCGGCGTCGTGGTCACTTCCGGCGGCGCCTTCCAGGCCCAGCTTGGTTTGCATGCCGCCTGACCATGCCTTGCTGTACTGGCCCCGGAACCCGCCCAGCACCTCCACCGCCGGGGCAACCGCCTTCTCCTGGTCCTCGTCGATGAGGGGCAACATCGCCTCGGCCAGACGGGCAAGGTTCCATTCGGCAAGCACCGGCTGGTTGGCGTAGGCGTACCGTCCACTGACGTCGATGGAACTGTAAACGGCTGCGGGATCGAACGCGTCCATGAATGCGCAAGGGCCGTAGTCGATGGTTTCCCCCGAGATGGTCATGTTGTCCGTATTCATGACCCCGTGCACGAATCCCACCAGCATCCACCGGGCCACCAGGGCCGCCTGGGCTGAGACGACGGAGCCAAACAGCGCCAGGTACGGGTTTCCAGCGTCGGCGGCGTGTGGGTAGTGCCTGCTGATGGCGTGGTCCGCCAACCGCTTCAACAGGTCCATGTTTTCCGTAGCCCGCGCATACTGGAAGCTGCCAACGCGCAGGTGGCTGCTTGCCACCCGGGCCAGGACGGCGCCGGGCAGCATGTCATCGCGCCTGACCTGCCGCCCGGTTGCCACGACGGCGAGCGAGCGGGTGGTGGGAATCCGCAGGGCGTGCATGGCCTCACTGACAACGTACTCACGCAGCATAGGTCCGACGACGGCACGGCCGTCACCGGCCCGGGCGAAAGGCGTGCGCCCCGAACCTTTGAGATGGACGTCGAGGAGGCGGCCGCTTTGGTCCGTCACCTCACCCAGCAGCAGTGCGCGGCCGTCGCCGAGCAGTGGCGAGTACCCGCCGAACTGATGGCCGGCGTACGCCTGCGCCACGGGCGTGGCCCCGGCTGGCACATGGTTTCCCACCAGGAGCCGCACACCTTCGGGGCTGCGCAGGTAGTGCGGGTCGAGGCCCAGGTCTTTTGCGAGCTTTTCGTTGAGGACGAGAAGCACGGGGCTGGGCGCTTCCTCGGCCTGCCAGGGAACGGCGAGTTCCGCCAGTTCACGGGCGAAACGGCCGTCAAAAGTGACTGTGGATTCAGCTGCTGCCGTCATGGTTTAACCCTATCGCCGTAGTGTGGCCCGCTGCTTCCCGCGCCCGTTGACGCCGCGGCGGAACTGCGATGCGCTCCAAGTCGCGGGCGGCGATCACCGCGGTCCCGGGAGCGCGGGCCCGGGCCTGCTCCGCAAGCAGGGTGGCGTCGTCGCCGTACCGCGACGAGAAGTGGGTGAGCACCAGCGTCCGCGACTTCCCGTTCGCCGCCAACTCCCCGGCCTGCCCGGCGGTGAGGTGCAGGTATTGCCTGGCCAGGCCGCCGTCGTCGTCACTGAACGTTGACTCGGCGACCAACAGGTCTGTCCCCTCCGCCAGCTCTTCGGCGCCGGGGCACGGCGCGGTGTCCATGATGAAGGCAAAGCGCTGACCGGCCCTGGGAATGCTCACCGCCTCCAGCCTGACTGCGCCCAGGGCGCCCAGGCGCTGCAGCCGGCCCACGTCCGGCCCTGCGATTCCTGCCGCCCGCAACAGCTCCGGCAGGAAGGTGCGGCCGTCCGGCTCGGTGAGCAGGTAGCCGTAGGTCTCGATGCGGTGTTTCAGGGGCCGGATTTCCAGGCCGTCTGCCACGGGTCCGGCGCCGGAATGCGGGTGGAGCCGCAGGTCGACGCCCGGCGAACTGACAGCCACAAGGGCGCGGACCACCGGGTCACCGGTCGCCGGATAGTGCAGGTGGACCGGATGCCCGACGCCGTCCAGGGCCATCCGCGACAGGACACCGGGCAGCCCGTAGCAATGGTCTCCATGCACGTGGGTGAGGCAGATCCTGGTGATGTGGCCTGCCGCGACGCCGGCGTGGATCATCTGGCGCTGCGTGCCCTCGCCGGGATCGAACAGTAGCCCCTCACCGTCCCAGCGTAGGTAGTAGCCGTTGTGGTTCCGGGTCCGGGTGGGAACCTGGGAAGCGGTCCCCAGCACCACGAGTTCACGCACCGCTGGTGTCTGCCGACCCGGGGAGGAGCCCCTTGGCGTATGCGGCCTGGCCGACGTGTTGGAGGCAGTCCCCCAGGATGCTGACCAGCCGCACTCCGAGGGTCACAGGCGGGTTCCAGTGCTTGTCGACCACCCGGTCCAGATCCGGATCGCCTATGCCTTCCAGGACCCTGGCGGTTTGCCGGTGCACGGCGTCGTAGTACTCCTGCAGGAGTTCCCGGGGCGCCCTGACAGCGTCCACCTGCCGGCTGGAGTGGCCGTAACCCGTATCGCCGTCCGCCAGCGGGAGGCCGAAGCGCGATACGAAGCCCTCAGCCTTCCAGACCTGTTCCAGCCCCGAAGCGGAGGCGACCTGCGCATCTTCCACCCGGCCCGTGTGCCAGATCAGCCAGGCGATGGAATTGCCGTGCCCACCGGGACGGTGCTGCAATTGGGCGGAATCGAGCCCGTCGAGTGCCTGCCGGACCAGGACCGGGAGGCGATCGAAGGCCTCCAGCAGCAGTTCCTTGGATTGCATGAGTCTCCTTTCCTGCCGGCCGGGCCGGGGTGGGCCCGGCCCCCTCGGTTCCTAGCGTTCCAGGTCGTCCGGCTCGAACTCGCTGAGCGGCGATCCACCGAAGTTTTCCTCGTCGTCACTGGCGTCCGCCTCGAGGCCTGTGGGGGCTTCGCCAAAATCCACGTCCGCTGCGGCTTCGCCAAGGGTGGGGGTGTCAGGGGATACCTGCTCGTCACCGGCGCGGTACCGTGCCTGGGCGCTCTCGTCCCGGAGGGTTTGGTCGCTGAGGAAATCGTCCTCTTCACCCGAGACCGCCTCGTCCTGCAGCAACGGGTCCTCCTGCCAGCGGTCGGGATTGTTCTCGGCAGCTCCGGGGTAGCTGTCGGGCTCCCCCGATACGGGGTCCAGTTCAAGGGACGACGCGGCGGCGGGAGTTTCGTCGAGAAGTACGTCGTCTTCCTGTACCACTTCCAGCTCATCGTCGGGGACGTTCGGTTCAGTCACGATGATGCCTTTCTCGTTGACCTTGGACGGACAATAGTAAGCATACTGACGAACTGGCTTTCATGTGAACTGTAATAGTTCCGTTCCGGACATTGAAGTTCAGCATGGCTGATTCGGGGTAACGGAAAATAAGGGAAAGTGCACCAAAATCCAGGCCGTGTCCTGACGGCAGCAAGGAGAACCGCATGGAACGCAATGTGTCCCCGGACGGGCACCCGGCAGAGCCGGGCCGGCCCCAGTCCTTCACCGCCAGGATGACGGTCATGTGGACTGACGGCCTGGGCCGGGCAAGCATCAGGGCGGTCCAAACGCTCTCCGTGCTGGCGCTTACCTGGGTGGCGGTGCTGGCCGTCACCCGGGTTCCGCTGGTCACCATCCCTGTTCTGGTTGCGTTGATCCTTGCCTCTGCGATGGCGCCCGCCGTCCGTTGGCTCGCTGCGCGGGGCTTGCCCCGCGCAGTGGCAGTCCTGTCGTCCTTCCTGGTGATCGTGGCGGTGGCCGCCGGCGTGGTGGGCGGCATCATCGCGCTGGTCCGCCAGCAGGCGTCCGTCCTGGCAGCCCGGGCAGAAGCAGGCTTAGGGCAGCTGCAGCAATTCGTCACCACCGGCCCCGTCGCGTTGACAAACGACCAGATCGACGCCGCCCGGGGCGAGTTCCAGAAGTTCCTTGCCGGTGGCAGCCTGGGGGCAGACGCGTTGACCGGATTGAGGACTGCCGGGGAGATTGCGGCAGGATCAGTGCTGACGGCAGTGATCCTGTTCTTCTTCCTCAAGGACGGCGAAAAGATCCGGTCCTTCCTGATTGGATTCCTCCCGGGAACCCGCCAGGGCAAGGCACGCCTGGCGGCCGAACGCAGCATCGTGGTGCTGGGCGGCTACGTCCGCGGCACACTTATCATTGCTGCCATCGACGCGGTCATTGTCCTGGTGGGGCTCCTCATCCTGCGGGTTCCGTTGGCAGTCCCCCTGGCCGCGGTGGTCTTCCTGGGCGGGTTCATTCCCATCATCGGAGCAACCGCCGCGGGCAGCCTCGCCGTGCTGGTGGCCCTGGTGGAAAACGGCCCGGTTCCCGCGCTTATTGTCCTGGTGATCCTGGTGGCCGCCAACCAGTTTGAACACCACATACTCCAGCCACTTTTCATGGGCCGGGTGCTGCGGATCCACGGGCTGGTGATCATCCTTGCCCTGGCCGCGGGTGCGACCCTGGCCGGCGTAGTCGGTGCGTTGTTGGCGGTGCCGCTGGCCGCCGTCGGCTGGACCATCTACAAGACGCTCGCCGAAAGGGACACCCCCGGCCCGGAACCCATCGCGCCGGCAGCGCCCGGCGCGTAAAGCGGCCTGAACAGCGCGTCTGTGACTTTCGGCCCTACAGTGCCGGTGCCGCCAGGGCCAGTCTTGAAAGGCAGGACGTCCAGGTCAAGTCAAGCAGGGAGTGCGGCCATGTCATCGCAAAAACCCATCGCTGTGGGCACCAACGACTCAGCGCAAAGCCAGTCCGCAGTCCTGTGGGCAGCCCGCCGCGCCCGCCGCGCCGATCTTCCGCTGGTGGTCCTCCACGTGGTGGACGACCGGTGGGTCGCCGAGCCCTATCCGTGGTTCGGAACACTCCAGCAGGCCGGCGAGGAACTCCTGAAGACCGCGGCCGGCCGCCTCGAAGGAACCGAACCCATCACCCCCAGCACCGAACTGCTCACCGGAAGCGTGGGCGCGTCCCTGGCCAAGTACTCCAAAAGGACATCGATGATGGTCATCGGCTCCGGGAGCGGCCACATCGGCGGGGCCCTTGCCGACCGCGCACTCCAGGTGGCGACCGCAGCCAAGGTCCCCGTCGCCGTCGTGGGAACCCAGGACCTCGAAGGCCGGTCCGGGGTGGTGGTCGGCGTTGACGGGTCCCCCGAGTCAACCCAGGCCGTCGCCTTCGCAGCCGCCGAGGCCGACCGCGAGGGGGAGGAACTCACCGTGGTCTATGCAGTGGATGTTCCCGACCCAATCGTCGACGCCGGTCTTTCACCGGCAGCCCTGGCAGACCTCATCGTGGACGAGGAACGCACGGTGCTCGCTGAAACCGTCGCCGGACTCAAAGAAGACTACCCGGACCTGACCGTGCACCAGCGGCTCGAAACCGAAAAGGGCGCCGTGGACGCCCTCGTGGACGCGGCCGCCGGAGCAAAGCTACTGGTGGTGGGCAGCCGTGGCAGGGGTGCGTTCAAGCGCCTCCTGCTCGGTTCGACTGCACACGGCGTCCTCAAGCACCTCCCCTGCCCCACGATCATCACGCGAACCCAAACCGAGAAGACCAGCTAGGCCGCAGCGCCCGCGGATCTTCCTCCAAGCCCTGGGAATCCCTCACGCGGAAGGTGCAACACCATGAAGAAGCCCGCCGCCATCATCATGCTGATCCTCGGGATCCTGATAACGCTCCCGGGCCTGGCAGCCTTGGCGGGCGGGGCCGTGGCTTCGGCGGTGGGGTCCATCCAGGGGGATGGATACCTGACGTCCGGCACGTCGCATTTTTCGGTCAGTTCCTTTGCCCTGACCTCCCCGCGGGCCGAGGCCATTGGGGAGGATGTACCCGGCAGGCTTCCCTTTGATATCGGCACCCTTCGGCTGCGGGTCGAATCGGTGACGCCGGACAAACCGGTGTTCATTGGCATCGGCCCGCAGGCCGACGTCGAACGGTACCTGTCAGGTGTGCACCACTCGGAGCTGCTCAACATCCGCCAACGGCCGTTCCGCGCCGAATACCGCGATGTCCCGGGAGGCAATCCGGCATCACCACCTGCGGACCAGCGCTTCTGGACCGCTTCCGTGTCAGGCTCCGGAGAGCAGGAGCTCACCTGGAACATCACCCCCGGAACATGGGAAGTGGTGGTGATGAATGCGGACGCATCTTCCGGAGTGGACGTCCGCGCCCAGGCAGGCTTCCGCTCCGACCTGTTCCGGCCGGCAGCCACCGGCCTCCTGGTGGGCGGAATCATTGCCCTGGTCGTCGGGATCCCCCTCATCATCTTTGGGGCAGCGGGACTGGGGCGGCATGCAGGCCCGCCCTCCGGAGGTCCCGGCTACCGGGGGCCGGCGCAGGGTGGGCCGCCAACGGGAGGGCCGGCCATGGCTGGGCCGGGCTACCCGGGAACGGGGTACCCGGGAGGGGGCTACCCCGGACAGACCGGACAGGGGCAAGCTGGGCAGGGCCCGGCAGGGCAGGGAGCGTCACCTGCGTCATGGAGCCAGCCGGGAGCCCAAGCAGTCCCTGCAGCAACCGGGGCGACACTTCCGCCCCAGGCCTTGGCCCCGGCACCTCCGGCGGGCCCGGCTTATCCGGCACGGCTCTTTGGCGAAATCGATCCCGGCCTTTCACGGTGGATGTGGCTGGTCAAATGGTTCCTTGCCATCCCACATTTCTTCCTTCTCTTCTTCCTGTGGTTCGCGTTCGCCATCACCACCATCGTGGCGGGCTTCGCCATCCTGTTCACCGGCCGCTACCCGCGGGCGCTGTTCGACTTCAACGTGGGCGTCCTGCGGTGGAACTGGAGGGTCGCGTTCTACGCCTACGCCGCCGTGGGCACCGACCTGTACCCGCCGTTCACGCTGAAGGCAGCGAACTATCCGGCCGACTTTGAGGTGGAGTACCCGCAGCGGCTCTCCCGCGGGCTGGTGCTGGTGAAATGGTGGCTCCTGACCATCCCGCACCTGCTCCTGGTGGCCGCTTTCACAGGAACCACAGCAACCGTATGGAGGTTGCAGACAGAGGACAACGTCATACTCACCACCTACGAGCGGGGATCAGGCATATCCCTGCTCGGGCTGCTGGTCCTGATCGCGGCAGTGATCCTGCTGTTCAGCGGCCGCTACCAGCGGCCGCTGTTCGACCTCATTCTTGGCATCAACCGCTGGATCTACCGTGTGCTGGTTTACACAGCATTGATGCGCGATGAGTATCCACCGTTCCGGCTGGACCAGGGCGCCGGCGAGCCGGAGTGGCGGGGGGATGTCACTTACGCGGCCGGAGAGCCCCCCGCAGGGGTGCCGCCCGCCGGCGCGCCGTGACCTTCGGCCCTAGGGCGTGTCTCCTAAAGCTGTCAGCCAGATGCTGATTGCTCGGAGGACTGCTCCGCCGCGGTAGGTGAGGGCGAGTTTGTCGTAGCGGGTTGCCAGGGCCCGCCACTGTTTGAAGGTGTTGAA